>NZ_JBWKTO010000001.1:0-608479 GCF_059420365.1 Chryseobacterium sp. GW821-FHT04C04
ATTTATAAACAAAGCTTACTTCAATAGAAATATTAATAACTTAAAAGTAAGTATTATTTAAAATGCACAACGGGTATAATTTAAACAACTTTATTGTATACAACAAAAAAGACCATTCGAAAGATTGGTCTTTTTTAAATTAACAGTATGTGACTAAAGCTATTCTGCTTTGTTTTTAAGCATCATCAGAAGACTATAAGCACCTTTCTGTACAATTTTCTTATCTTTAAAAAAATCAGCTTTTAATACCTCTGTAAACTGGTCATCTGAAATTCCAATAACTACAGGAATCATTTTATAATTGGATTTTCCCAGGTCTTCAAAAACATAATTTTTATTTTCAAAAGAAACTACCGCTTCATTGGGAAGTCCCTGTGTATAATGGCTGCTGATATTGACTTCAGCGTTGATATACATTCCTTTTACAAATTCTGAATGAGAAGAAGATAGTTTGGCTACTGCTGTTGCAGAACCTCCGTTTTCGATGCTTGGAACGACACTGACAATTTTAGCGTTTGATTTTAGATCCGGTTTCTGATTGTTGTACACTAAGATGTCCTGTCCCACTTTCACATCGTTCACATCATTTTCAAAGATTTTTAATTCCAAAAGCAGTCCGGCCGGATTGATCAGCTCAAATAAAGTATCTGCCGGATTGATATATTGCCCATTATTCACAAGAATTTTGCTTACAAAACCGGTAAACGGAGCATAAATATTGATCTTACTTCTGATATTTCCGGTATGTAAACCTTTAGCGTTAATTCCAATGATCCTCAGTTTTTCTTCAAGCCCTTTTAAAGTAGCATTCAAGGTAGCATAGTCTGCCTGAGCGGTCTGCATCGTTTTATCACTGCTGGCTTTGCTTGTATTAAGATCTTTCTGACGGTTAAAATTCAGTCTTGCAGCTTCAAGCTGTGCTTTGGTTACCAGATAATCCTGTTGAAGCTGTATAAACTGAGGATCTTCTACCACAGCAAGAACCTGCCCTTTGCTGAAATGACTTCCATTCATCACATGGATAGACTTGATGTGCCCACCCATAATGCTGGAAACTAAACTGATGTGTGAAGGGGCAATTTCGGCTTTCCCGTTCAGGCGTACCAGTTTTTCCATATTCCTGTTTTGGATGGAGGTTGTGGTAATTCCTACAGTCTGAATCTGTTTTTCCGTAAGATGAACCGAATTTTGGTTGTTTTTAGTGAGTTTTGTGTTTTCGTAAACCGTTTTTTCTTCCTCTTTTTTTCCTGAACATGAAGATAAAACAAGAAATAGAGAAAGGCTGTATATTGATACGTTTCTGAAGTGCATGACGTTGTTATTTTGAAATTAAGAATTGAAGTTCGGCTCCTATTTGATTCAATTTTTCCAACTGATCAATATAATCTGCTTTGGTTTTTACGGCCTGATTCACTAGTATTACCCAGTTCAGGTAATCAATCTCTCCTACTTCCATCTGTTTCTGGGCAGTTTTTAAGATAATATCAGATTTTGGAAGCTGTTTTTGTTCGTAATTTTCAATGATTTGTTGTTGGTTTTTATAATTGCTCAGCTGTTGATTCAATCTATTTTTAAGTTCAATTTCTTTTCTCTGATATTGATTTTCGCTGATCGCTATTTTTGCCTGTGCAGCCTTTGCCAAAGCTCTTTGCCCTTTCGTAAACAAAGGAATTCCTACCCCCACCTGAACCGAATTGAAACGGTTATTGTTGATGTTTTTCATACTCTGATTGGTGTATCCTACAAGAAGATCAGGAAGCAGTCTGCTTTTTTCGAGTTGTACTTCGGCCTCTCCTATTTTGATCTGTTGCTGCAGGTATTGAAGCTCAGGATGTTGTTTTACCATTTCCTCAGAAACCTGAATCCCAATATTCATCGTTGGTTGATCAGCAATTGGCTGGTAAGGAATCTCGGACTGAAGTAATAACTGAAGCTGAAGTTTTGTGATGTTCAGATCATTTTCAAGGGTATTCAACTGTACTTTTATCTGTTCTTTTTGAATTTCAGCCGTTGATTCTTCCAGAATGTTCGCTTCTCCCTTTTTTAATCTTAAGCCTGCCTTTTCTGCAAAATTATTGTACAGCTGGCTGATATATTCCAATACTTTTTTCTTCTCCTGAAGTACCAATATTCTATAGAAAACGTCTGTCACTTCTTTGGTAAGCTGTGTTTTGGTCAGATTTTGATTGATGACACTGGCAGACCATTCAGCATTCAGCATTTGTTTTCTTTTTGAATACACTGTCGGAAAGCTGAACCTCTGAGAGATCCCGAATGAATTGTCAGTTTCCTCTCCCTGAATCTGTCCAAATCCTCCGGTTACTTCCAGCTGTGGAATATCCAGATAGCTGGCTTTCAGTTTTTCCTGGTAATCGGATACCAATTTTGAGTTTTTAAGGATACCATTCTGTTGAAATACCTTTTCCAAAGCCTGGTCATAGGTAATGTTTTCCTGTGCTTGAAAGCTTCCGAAAGAGATCAGCAATAAGAAAACAGAAAGTTTTTTATAGTTAAGTTTTTTTGAGAATTTCATTTTATCTTTATTAATATGTTCAAACAGGACGTATAGAATAGGAAGTACAAACAGGGTTAAAAGTGTAGCGAGCATCAGGCCACCAATCACTACCGTTGCCAAAGGCCTCTGTACTTCAGCTCCCGCACCGTTGCTGATCGCCATGGGAAGGAATCCCAGAGAAGCCACAAAAGCCGTCATTAAAACCGGACGAAGCCTTATTTTTGTACCTATGAGTACAATTCTGCTGGTGTTCTTTAATCCATTATTTTTCAATCGGTTAAACTCTGATATCAAAACAATTCCATTAAGTACAGCAACTCCAAATAAAGCGATGAATCCTACCCCGGCACTGATACTGAAAGGCAATCCTCTCAATGCCAGAAAATAGACGCCTCCTATCGCAGACAATGGAATGGCAGTGTAGATGAGCAAACTGTGTTTTACAGAACCGAAAGCAAAAAATAACAACAGAAAAATCATGACTAATGAAATAGGAACAGCGAGTCCCAGTCTTGCTTTGGCTTCATTTAAATTTTCAAAAGCACCTCCATAAGAAATTGTATATCCTGGGGATAGTTTCAGCTTTTTACCAGCTTTTTGCTGAAGCTCTTCCACAATACTCTGCACATCTCTTCCTCTAGCATTAAACCCTACAATAATCCTTCTTTTGGTATCTTCTCTTTGAATCTGGTTGGGACTGTTTTTCAGCTCCACTTTTGCCAGTTGTGATAATGGGATTTGTTCTCCTGAAGCCGTAGGGACCAAAAGATTCCGGATGCTTGTAATGTCTTTTTTGTGCTCATTATCCATTCGGACCACGATATCAAATTTCTTCTCTCCTTCATATAAAGCACCCGCAGTCTGTCCTGCAAAAGCCATATTGATCACTCTGTTGATATCTGCTACCGAAATATTGTAGCGGGACAATTCTGAACGGTTATAGTCAATGACCACCTGCGGTGCTCCGACGACAGGCTCAATATAAAGATCCTGAGCACCTTTTACGGTATTGATGACACTTCCGATTTTTTTTGCATAGGCAGCAAGGCTGTCCAGGTCTTCACCATAAATTTTGCATACCACATCCTGTCTTGCCCCGGTCATCAGTTCATTGAAACGCATCTGTACAGGAAACTGAAAACTGGTTGTTAATCCGGGAATAACGCTTAATGCTTTACTCATTTTGTCAGAAAGCTCCGGAAATGATTTTGCAGAAGTCCATTCTTTTTTAGGTTTCAAAACAATGATCATATCTCCGGCATCCATTGGCATAGGCTCCGTAGGAATTTCGGCACTTCCAATCTTCATCACCACCTTCTCTACTTCTGGAAACTGGGTCAAAAGGATATTGGCTGCCTGAGTGGTTGCTTTCTTGGTTTCACTGATATTACTTCCCTGAAGGATTCTCATTTCAACGGCAAAGTCGCCTTCCTCCAAAGACGGAATAAATTCTCCTCCCATTCTGGAAAGGGTAAAAACAGCACCGGCAAACAGAATTAACACACTTACAATAATTGTTTTTCTGTATTTAAGGGCTTTCATCAGGAGCTTTTGGTGCCCTGTCTCCACTTTTCCCATGACCTTGTCCGAGATATTTTCTTTTTCTTTTTTCTTTCTGCTTAATACCAAAGAGCTCATCATAGGAATGTAAGTTAGGGAAAGAATAAATGCTCCAATCAGGGCAAAAGCAACCGTCTGGGCCATTGGCTTGAACATTTTTCCTTCAATTCCCTGAAGCGTAAAAATCGGAAGATATACAATTAAGATAATGATCTGCCCAAAGACTGCACTGTTAACCATTTTGGTTGCAGAACCAGACACCTGCTCATCCATTTCCTTTTTGCTCAGCATATTATCTTTCCCGAAATGCTTTTTGTGGGCAAGCTGATGCAATACGGCTTCAACAATGATAACCGCTCCATCTACAATAAGACCAAAATCAAGAGCTCCAAGACTCATCAAATTTCCTCCCACCCCAAAGATATTCATCATAATAATGGCAAAAAGCATGGCCAATGGAATGACAGAAGCAACCAGTAATCCCGCTCTTAAATTTCCTAAAAATAAAACCAGAATAAAAACAACAATCAAAGCGCCTTCCATCAGGTTTGTTTTTACTGTACTGATCGTATTGTTGACCATTTTAGCACGGTCGAGGAAAGGTTCAATGACAACACCTTCAGGTAATGATTCCTGAATTTTTTCCAGCTTCTGTTTGATATTTCCAATCACCACATTGGCATTCTCTCCTTTCAGCATCAGTACAATAGCTCCGGAAACTTCTCCTGTATCATTATAAGTCATCGCTCCGTATCGTGTTGCAAAGCCAACCTTAACAGAGGCAACGTCTTTAATATGTACAGGAATGCCTTCTTTTGTTTCTGCTACCTGAATGCTTCCGATGTCTTCTGTACTTCCCAGAAGTCCTTCACTTCGGATAAATAGAACGGTTTCTTTCTTTTCAATATAAGCCCCGCCGGTATTTTGGTTATTTTTCTCCAGAGCCGCAAAAACATCGTTGATATTGATATTAAATGCCTGAAGTTTGTTAGGATTAATGGCTATTTCATATTGCTTCAGCTTTCCTCCAAAACTGCTGACATCAGCCACTCCTTTAGTCCCGAGAAGCTGTCTTCTAACCACCCAGTCCTGAATGGTTCTGAGCTCGGTTTCATCATATACATTTTCGTATCCTTTTTTGGCCCTCACCACATACTGGAAAATCTCTCCCAAGCCGGTTGAAATAGGTCCCAATTCCGGTTTGCCAATTCCGGCGGGAATATTATCCTGAACAAGCTGTAAACGTTCCTGAACTTGCTGTCGGGCCCAATATACATCGGTGTTGTCATCAAAAACGACAGTTACTAATGAAAGCCCGAAACGTGAGAAACTCCGAAGCTCAGTAATTCCGCTGATGTTACTGGTAGCCTGCTCAATAGGAAATGTCACAAGGCGTTCTATATCTGCTGCACCATAGGAAGGAGCGGTTGTAATAATCTGAACCTGATTATTTGTGATGTCCGGTTGTGCATCAATAGGAAGCTGGGTGGTTTCATAGACTCCCAAAAGGATAAGCCCCGCTGTAAACAGAGCAATGATGAGTTTGTTCTTTACAGAAAACTCAATAATTTTATTTAACATGGAAAAAACTATTAATTGATAACCCGGAATGCTTTATAAAAGTTGGATGCTTAAAGAAGTATCGTACAACCACTTTGTCAGATCATTAATTTACTATCCCTCATTCTCATTCTTTAAATTCTGATATTTGGAGAGGTGGAACGTATGTAAATTTTAAATGTCCAAGACAAACTTTGTAACTTCTTTAGACTTTAAGCACAGTTATAATGCATTACGAATTAATGGATATGTAACAAGAATTGACTACTTTAAGTAAAAAACATAAAGTATTAATTTGCAATATAAAGTCAATTAAGAAAGCCGTGGTGGCTGGAAAATTTGGGAAAGATAATGGTTGGAAAAATCTTTTTCCTTATAAATACTGTTTTTCTTTGAAACAGTAATTTCTTTAGGTTTTTTTATTTCAAATGTGAGTTCCGGAAGCTGGGCATGTACTGTTAACACAATCGGAGGATTGATAAAGGGTAGTTTTTGATCAGTATCCCAATCAGAGTCTTGTTTATGGTTATCATAGTGCTCCATTACGAATTCTGAAAGACTTCCATGATATTCCATATAATGTTCCACAAACATAGGCACCTTCAGTACTTCCCCCGCATTGGTGGTAGCCAGCACATACATCATCGAGCATAATATGGAGAACCATTTTAACATGAATGCAAATATAAGGTTTAAATCTTTCCTGAAAAGGATTCAGTATTAATTTTCTTTTAATTTCTCTAGCTTACATCAGGCTTACAAGCTATTTGCTGATTAAGAATTTTTAAAAATAATTCCATAGCAGGACTGATCCATTTATTGGAGTGGTGAGCCGTAATCATCGTAATGGTACGTTGAAATGCTTTAATCTTAATTTCTGTAATTTCTCCTCTTTTCAGTTCTTCTTCCACCACAAAATGCGGAAGACAGGCGATCCCAAGATTATTCATTATGCTTTTTTTGATGGCTTCTATACTCCAGAGTTCAATACTTTGTCCGGTTCGGATGTTCTTTTTCTCAAGATAGCCTTCGAAGTATTGCTGATAAACTCCATTCGGGTCATTATTGATAATAGAGCATCCTTTTACCTGATCTTTTCTGTCAAAATTCTTTTCCTTTTCTAAAAATGCAGGCGATGCCATGACTCCCACTGTGAAGGAAGAAAGTTCTGTTACCTGGATTTGGTCATCATATCCATGTACCTGATAGTGAATTCCCAGATCAATATCATTCCGGATGATCTCTTTCTGGACTTCGTAGCAGTTTCTCACTTTTAATTTAAGTTTTACATCAGGAGCCGTTTCCACAAATTCCTTAAGCACAGGTTGAAGAATATAAGTTAACAAACTGTCGGAAACTGAAATGGTAAGATTTCCTTCTATCTTCCTGTCTTTTGAATTCAATTGTTTGATCTGTTCTATTTCTTCTTCTATTTTTTTGATGTGAGGAATCAGCTTCAGAGATTGTTCTGTAGGGAGCATTCTTCTTCCTATTTTTTCAAATAAAGGAAATTTTACTTCATTTTCAAGCTGTTGGATCTGATAACTGATAGCTGATAATGAATAATTAAGTTCTTTGGCTGCATCCTGAAAATTCCCTTTTTCCACTATCGTTTTGAAGCTTCTGAGCTGATGAATATCCATACTTTAAATTTTTCGAAGTAAAAGTATAAATAATTCCGATTGTCTGAAGTATCTACACTCATTAATTTTGTCAAAAAAAGATATGTGGTTTTCATTTTTTATTTACAGCGTTTTGACAGCTCTTCTTCCCGGTCCTAATAATATTCTGGCGCTTAACAGCAGTATGAAGTCAGGATATAAGAATAGTAAAACATTACTTTTGGGAATTTATTCGGGATTTACAGCAGTAATGATTCTCGCTGCGTTTTTCACTGAATTTATATTGAATTCATATAGTATTTTTCTCGATTATCTGAAATATCTGGGAGCTATTTATCTGCTCTATCTGGCATGGTCTGTGATGTCCGGTAAACCTTCAGAATTACATGTTGAAAAAGAGGGATCTGTTCCTAAAGCAGCGACAGATTTCTGGAAAGGATTTCTCTTACAGTTCGTGAATATTAAGATCATTATTTATGGAATAACTGCATTCAGTAGTTTTATTTTCCCACAATTCCAGAAACTTTGGATCATTCTTATTTTTGCTCTTTTCCTTTCCTTTATTGGAAATTCTGCGACATGGATTTGGGCCATTGTCGGAGAAAGACTTCATTTGTTTCTCAATAAACATTACAAAATAATCAATATAACAATGGGTATCTTGTTGTTATACTGCGCTGTAAGCTTGTTCCTGTAATTTTATAGTATGGTCTATTATTTAAAGCCTGGATTTCAGCCTGCTTAGTGTCTCCTGCGAGATGTTAAGATAGGAAGCTACCATTTTATTAGAAAGCCTTCTTACTACAACAGGATTTTCATCCAAAAGCTGACGGTATTTTTCAAGGGCATCCTGAACAAGGAAAGACATCAGTCTTTTCGTATTGTTAACATAGGCGGTTTCCAGATAGATCCTGTAAAACTTTTCCCATTGCGGAATAATATCCAGAAGATGGTAGAAATTGGTATGGGTAATATAATATACTTCTGAATCCTCCACGGCCTGAATAAATTCCTCGGAGGGTTCAGAAGTAATAAAACTGGTGAGTGCTGTTGCAAACTGGTTTTCAAATGCAAAATATCGCGTGGAGTCCTGCCCTTCTTCATTGATGAAAAATATGCGGAGGCAGCCATTCACTACAAAAAATGTCCGTTGGCTTTTTTGTCCGTTGGCAAGAAGCATTTCATTCTTTTTTAATGGAATAGCTCTGAAATAGGAAAGAATAGTTTCCAACTCCTTATCCGTTACTGATATTCTATTCTTGATATATGAAGCTAAAAGTTCCTGCATGTAAGCAAAAATAGTGATAAATGGCTTTGCTTACTACTTTTATTCTATACTAATTTATCTATTTTTCTGCTTGTCCGGCTTTCCAGTATGAGCCAATATATAAACCATGAGGATCCCACTCTAAAGTTGTTTTGAAGTAAGTTCTAAGCTCATGCACTGTTCTATATTCTGCAGCGATATAAACATATTCTTTTAGTATTCCTGGAGGGAATGCAACAGATTTTACCGCTTCTGCAAGCTGGCTTCCCATTTCAGGATGAGGATTATGAAGCCATTCAACCGAAATATCTGCTGCAGAGCACAAAATAAGTTCATCTTCCTTACCTGCTACCTCCAATACTATCTTTGCCGACACATAAGGCGGGAACTGTTCTGCAATAGCACAAATAACGGGTAATGCTGTTGCATCGCCTGCCAGCAGATAAAAATCAGCATCAGGAACTAAGGGTTTTGTACTTTCTTTCATTCCTATTTCCAATACATCCCCAGTATTGGCTTTTAATGCCCAGACGGAAGCAGGACCATTATCACCATGAGCTACAAAATCTATAGTCAGTTCTCGTTTTTCAAGATCAATTTTCCTGTTCGTATAGGTTCTTATTAACGAATCACTACCCTCTTCAGTCGGGATAAAAATTTTATTATTAGACCCGGATTTCACATGGGCTAACAACTCAGATTGGTTTTCATCAATATGAAATATGACCCGGATAAGATGGGGTGTAAGTTCTTTTTTATTTTTAACAGTAAATACTGAACGTATTTTTTTAGTTTCCTTTACAGAAGTTATTATAGAATTTTCCATTTTATTTCTTGTTACCTAGTAAAACAATCATTGAGATAATACAGCCTATTCCTCCGAACAGATATACCGATTGATAATCAAACCAGCCGGCAATCAATCCTGCTAACGGGCCGGCCACACATAATGAAAGATCAACAAAAGCGACGTAAGCGCCCAATGCAGTTCCTCTCATCTGTGGTTGTACTTTTTGAATTGCGAGAACTCCCAAAGCAGGAAAAATCAATGAAAACCCAACACCAGTCAGCCCACATCCAATGATAGCCAGTGTTTTGGAAGCAGCGGTCCAGATTAATACCTGACCTGCGGCTTCAATCAGTAAAGAGATGAATGCAATCTTAAAACCTCCGTATTTATCAGGAAAAGAAGCAAAGAAAATTCGGGTCAGCACATAGCATGCTCCAAAGATGATAAAGGCAAGTGAAGCATCACCCCAATTTTTTTCAGAGAAGAATAAAGCAATAAAAGAAGCAATACATCCAAAAGCCATTGATGAAAAGGCAAGACTCAGCCCTTGTCCGGATATCGCTCCGATCACTTTATAAAAAGGAGTTCTTACGTGATCTTTATCTGCAGGAATAGAAGAAAGTTTTGCAGTAGAAATCCAGCTTACAAGCGGAAGTAAAGCAATAAGGATAAAGGCAGGCAGAATATGGTATTCTTTACTTATCCAGATGCTGACAGGTGCCCCGATGGCAATCCCCGCATACATTGCAATCCCGTTCCAGGTCATTACTTTCCCGGAATTGGAATGTCCTACAAGACCTATCCCCCATGTTAAAGCTCCGGTAACCAGAAAGCTTTCCCCAATACCATGAATAATTCTTGCCACGAACAGCAATACCAGCGCCAGCAATGGATGAGCCTGAAATAATACGGCCAAAACATATATGATTCCGGCAATAACGGCTAGTACCACGCCGGACATCTTACTTTTCTTAGCTCCTTTTGTATCTGTGATTTTCCCGGAATAAGCCCGGGTCAAAAGTGTTGACAGTGATTGCAGACCAATGACAAGTCCTACAATAATACTGTCAAATCCTAAGTTATTCTGAACAAACCTGGGAAGTACTCCCAAGGCAATTCCTATGGTAAGATACACTCCAAATACCGAAATGATAATCGGAGTGATCGCCTGATAAAAATGAATGATCTGTCCTTTTGTTACTGTTGTACTCATAAATTTTGTTTAAAATATTCGGGTGCAAATGTCCCTGTACAACACATATAAAACTTTGATCTAGATCAAAAAAGGAAGATCATATCTAGTCAATATCCAAAAGACCGTCAGTAAGCTGTTTCCATTGAATTTTTGAAATACCTGTCATTCCTCCGACTGCAATGGCAAGATTTCTCACCGTATCAAGAAATTGAGCATTGAAATTTGGTGTTTCATTTCGCCCGTAGATTGCCGCTTTCAAATGAGCAGGATTTCGGGAGATCATAAAGGTAGAACTTGCTCCAGAGCTATAAAAATGAGCAATATGGCTGCTTTTTTTATTTTCAGGATTGATGGATGGGCTGCATATCATGGATATGCTTTCAGAAAAACTATCCTCATAGAAACACATATCTGTAATTTCTACCCAATCATAGCCTTTGGCTTCGGATTCTCCAGGTCCCGGAATATCGATCCTGATAAAATCTCCCTTTTGAGGTTCACGATCTACCGGATCGCCATTTAAATCATATAGCTTAAATGCTGCAAATGCCTCTCCGCAATAACTTTTCCATTTATTGATTGAGAAAAATCTTTCTTTCAACATCTCAAACTTCAATGGAATCATATCCTGCTTAAATAGTTTTCTGCTTTCAGTGTCATGAAAGCCTCCAAATTTTTGTGTAGGAACTCCCTTGAATGTCTTTGGACTCATTTAATATAGTTTTTGAACAAATTAATACAAAAACCGTACTGAACTTTATGAGTAGGCTCACAAAAAAGTTAAACACATGTTTATGTTAAGGTTTAAAAAGGGGTTATATTCACTATAATTCACCATTTGGAATTCCTTATTATATTGGAAAAAACAGCATACAATTCATCAGAGCGCGAATTATCTTCAACAGGAGACGTTTTTGTGCGGCTAATTTCAGAATCCTAAAGAAATACAAAATCATTTAGAGAATAATTATTTTTACTTAAAATAAATAATATTTAAAAAAAATGACCTTATAGTGTTTTGCATAACACAATTTTTGCTTATATTTGTGAATCGAAATAATTTTTTTTCATCATTTGTGTTTTTTTAAGGTCTCCATTCGTGGAGACCTTTTTGTTTTCAATGATCTCATAATTGAATATTAGCTATTGAAGTGGAAAATTTTACAAAATGGGAAATATTCTTTTTTTTTATTCAATCAATTGCTTTTATACAAAGGAATAATTACTATTTTAACAGGTTGATAATTCCCTTTTTCAGCATTTTTTAACTTACTCTGTAAACGCTTTAAACGGCTATTGAATAGTTTTAATAAAATCTGAAGGCCTGAACTGCATCACAGAAAAAAAACTTCTGGTATAAGCCTGCACACTCTTGTACCCTACTTCATAGGCTGTTTCAGAAATTGTTAAACTTCCTGCACTCAAAAACTCCAGACTTTTGATGATACGGAGCATCTGCTGGTATTTGCTTAAAGTAAGACCCGTTTCTTTTTTGAAGATTCGCTCCAGAGTACGGAAAGATAAAAGGACTGCGTCACTGAGATCTTCCATTTTAATTTCTTTGTGGTAATGATTGTGAAGATGCTCAATCACTTTGGTAAGGCGTTTATCTTTCGGAAGACTGACATGAATTGTCAATGAATGCTCTACAAACTGTGGAAGTTCATTAAACAGGGCTTTTAAAAATATATTTTCATTATGGTCTGCGGTCATCAATTTGGACCATTTTTCTGCATATTTTATCATTTCTTTTAAAACCGGAGGCACAGAAAATACATTGATCTCATGATAAAAAGGATTTTCTGTACTGATATCAGCAAACATAATCATCAGTTTTATCTTTTCAGAATGGGAATTGGTTTTATGAACAGCATTGGGAGGAATCCACACCGCATGATTTTGTGGCAGAAGATAAATCTTATCCTCAATGGTAATGTACTGGAATCCGCTTTCAACATAGACCAGCTGACCTTTATGATGGTGATGGAGAACATTATCATGAACCCAGTTTTCTTCAAACCATACAAAATAAGGCTTCTTTAGATCATCTATTTTTATACTGTCATTAGCACTCATGTCGTTTTGGGTTAAAACTTTGGCAAAATTAAACAAAATTACTACAGTAATTTTGCACAAAAGTTTTTATTATGATGAAGAATGAAGTAAAAAAGAATGCTTCGTATGTTTTATTAATTATAAATGTTCTGATAGTTATATTAATTTCCAGTAATCTTCGTTCACCGATCGTAGCGGTTGCTCCTGTACTTGGAGACATACGAGATGCATTGAAACTGGACAATTTCCAGGTGAGCCTGCTTACCTCTATTCCACTGTTTATGTTTGCGACCTGTTCTGTGCTGGTGAGTAAATTTTCAAATAAACTTGGAATCAGTAAACTTTTGATGTATTCCTTGATTATTTTAAGTTTTGGATTGTTTCTGCGAATTAGCGGATCTCTTTGGCTGCTATTTTTAGGCTCTATATTCATTGGCTTGGGAATATGCATTGGAAATGTAGTCACGCCGGGATATGTTAAAAATAATTTCCCGAAGCAGATTGGCCTTATGACGGGGATTTTTGCTGTATCGATGAATCTTACTGCAGCTTTGGCTTCCGGTTTCAGTGTGAAAATCGGAGAATGGACAGGGTTTGGATGGAAAGGGTCTTTAGGAATCTGGCTGGTGATTGCAGCATTGGGTTTCCTTGTTTTAATGGTAGAATTTATTTTTAACAAAAGAAATCCAAATCAGCCTGAGACAGCACTTAGCACGTCTGATTTTAATATATTTAAATCTGCCCAGGCATGGAATATCAGTATTTTTATGGGGCTGCAGTCTTTATTTTATTATTGTCTGGTAGCGTGGCTTCCTTCGTTTCTTTCAGATTTTCATATGCAGAGTGAAAGCTCCGGCTGGGTGTTCTTTGTGATTCAGATTACGATGATTCCCGTGACCTTCTGCTGCCCTATTATTGCGAGCAAAATGAAAGATCAGAGGCTGATGATTCTTTTTATATGTACGCTGATGTTCGGAAGTACCATGATGTTTGTATTCCTGAAATCCCAATGGATCTATCTGAATGCTGTTATTATAGGAATTTCCAACGGTTTGTCTTTCAGTCTGTCTATCCTGTTCTTTTCTACAAGAACGAAAAGCAGTATCAATGCAGTCAAAATCTCCGGAATGGCGCAGTCTGTAGGATATCTGATTGCCGCATTTGGACCTCCGTTATTTGGAAAACTTCATGATTGGGATATCTCATGGAACAGCTCGTTTTATTTATTAAGCTGTGCAGTATTGCTGATGCTTTATTTTGGATTGAAAGCGGCAAGAAACAAGTGTGTAGAAGACTAAAACTACCATTTTATAAATGAAAAAGGATAGAATTCATTTCTATCCTTTTTTTATTTTTATTTTGTTTCTGTATTAATTCTTTTTGAACACTTTTTATACTTAAAAATGAAGGTCAACTTCTTCTCCGTCATCCAGAACAAAACACCTTTTCTCTAATCCCTTTTCAAGGATCTTTTCTTTGATGTATTTCCGGTCTTCTCTGCAATGGCTTACTGCTTCCAGATGGGTTACCCATACAGTGGATTTTGGAGCATATTCACAGACTTTCATAATGTCTTCGCTGGTCATAATGATAGGATCTCCCACAGAAAAAGTAGCTGCGCCTCCTGCAACAATGATGTGTTGTGGCTGATGCTGCGTAATTTCCTGGGCAATTTCATCATACCAAATGGTGTCTCCTGCGATGTAGACCGATTTATTTTCTGTTTTAAAAACAAAACCATTCACTATTCCCATTTTTTCTCCAATTTCTCCGGTTCCATGCTGTCCTTTGGTGGTAAATATTTCAATATTTTTCCATTGAAGTTGATCATTTACTGCCATAATATTTGTAAATCCCTGCCCTGCAATGTGATCTGAAATGATATCTGAGCAGATGATCGGAATATTTTTATCAAGCAGCTCAAGAGCCCTCGCGTCCCAATGATCAGGATGAAGGTGGGTTACAGCAACAGCATCTATTTTTTCCAGTTTTTGGCTTAATTCTTCTTTGTCAAAAGGCAGATCTACCAGGGGATTCAGTAATTCGTTGTCTGTCATAGGGATTTTTCCCATAGAACCTTTTTCTCCGAGCATAGGATCTACCAGAATGGAAACCCCATCAATATTCAATAGCAATGTTGCATTGCGCCATAATTGTAATTTCATTTTACCTAAGTTTGTACCGCAAATCTATTGCCCGATGAAGGCAAAACAATCGAAGGTTACCAAAAGGTTAACCATATATATTCAATTGACTTATGAATTTTGAAGAATTTAAAAACTGTGGATTAAGACGAAGCCTGAATATCCTTTCGGGTAAATGGAAGCCATTGATCCTTCATAACCTTTTTGAAGAAGATCAGGTACGTTTTGTAGAACTGTGGCGGAATATGCCCAGAGTTTCAAAGAAAGTCCTTGCAGAGCAATTGAAACAGCTGGAAGAAGATCTTATCATTGAACGGATTGAAGTGTATAATTTTCCTCCGGAAGTGTATTATAAATTAACGGAGAAAGGGCAAAGACTGGGACCTATTCTTTCTGAACTTCATTCATGGGGTAATGAACTTGGGTGAAATTTTTATTTAATATTTTATATATTGCGGAAATTACAGTGTAATTTTAATCGTCTAAAAACTAATAACAATCCTACAAATGAAAAGAATCATTATTTTGATTTCCTGTGTATTAAGTACATGGGCCAGTGCACAGATAGCACCACCTCCAACTATTCAAAGATCTAATACGACCTCACGCGGACTTACCATCAATTCAAGAAAAGGAACATTAATTGAGAAAAAAATCACCCATCTAGGCAAGTTTAAAACCCTGAATATTCAAAAAATTGTAACGAAAGATCTATCTGACAGTTCATCAGAATCTCTTCTGGGAATCATGTATGAATATGAAACGTTTGACGAAATATCCAAAAAGACACTCACTGTTGATAAAAATGAATTGGGAAAACTGATTCAGGCTCTTCAGACTGTGGAACAGAAAGAAAATGAAAAAGCGACTCAGGAAACCAAGTATAAATTTGTTACAATGAGTAATATTGAATTTGGAAGTATTTATCGTGAAAAACTTTCATCGTGGGTTAATTATATAAAAATTCCTTCCCATTATTTGAATCAGAATTTACTGGAATTCAATAAAGATGAATTGAAAGAATTAATGGGTGTTTTGAAAAAGGCAGAACAGGAACTTTAAGACACCTTAGCATTAATCATCTGAACATAAAAACCTTATAGGTTTTAGAAACCTATAAGGTACATTAAAAAAAATTAAAAATAATTATTACCGGAAGGGATCGTTTACACTTTAAACTGATCCAAAACTTCCATAATATTCTGATATACAAAGTCTAATTCTTCAGATGTAATACAATATGGCGGAACCAGATAGATTACATTTCCCAACGGCCTCATAATAATCCCTCTCTGGAGGAATTCATTGTAAAGCTTCTTCCCTATTTCATTGAAATAAGAAGTGCTATTCCCGGTTTTAAAATCGAAAGCTAAAATAGTTCCGATCTGACGAACCTTTTCTACATGAGGATGAAAAGCAAGTGCTTTCACAAACTCTGAATGCTGATGAGTAATGCGGTTGATATTCATTTGAGTTTCGGTTGTAAGTAATAGTTCCATACTCGCAAGAGCCGCTGTACAGGCTAAAGGATTGGCTGTAAACGAATGCCCGTGAAACAAAGTTTTATAACGGTCATCTGAAAGAAAAGCATTGTAGATTTCATTGGAGCAGGTGGTGATTCCCATGGGCATGGTTCCTCCTGTAAGTCCTTTTGAAAAACACATAATGTCCGGTTTCTCCGTAAGATAATCGGCAGCGAAAAGCTTACCCGTTCTTCCAAATCCTGTAAAAACTTCATCCTGAATCATAAGAACGCCTTCTTCCCTGCAGAATTTCATCAGCTGGCTAAGATCTTCGGCTTTGTACATCAACATTCCGGCAGCGCCCTGAACCAAAGGTTCATAGATAAAACAAGCGACTTCGTCAGCATGTTCTTTAATCTGCGACTGAAGGCTATCCAGATTTTCGGCATTGGGGGTATCAATAAAAACAACTTCAAACAGCATGCTTTCAAAGGGTCTTGTCCAGAAGCTTTTTCCGCTTACGGACATCGCCCCGAAGGTATCTCCGTGATAAGCATTTTTAAAAGCTAAAATCTTCGTTTTCTTTTTATCCTGATTGTATGCATATTGAATACACATTTTTAAAGCAACTTCTACTGCTGTAGAGCCATTATCAGAATAAAAAACTTTTTCCTGACCAGCCGGAAGAAGCTTCAGTAAATTTTCTGAAAGTTTTACAGCAGGTTCGTGTGTAAATCCTGCAAAAATAACCTGTTCCAGTGTATTCAACTGTTCAAAAACACGTTGTGCAATATAAGGATGTGAATGCCCATGCAATGTTACCCACCATGAAGAAACGACATCCAGATATTTTTTCCCTTCATTATCATACAGGTAAATTCCTTTTCCCTTTACAATAGGAATAATATCGTCAGCTGTTTTCATCTGAGTATAGGGATGCCAGTTGACTGCTTTGTCTCTCTGTTGCAGGCTGATTTCTTTTGTTATTGTATTCATATATTGATGTAAAAAGTAATAATGAGTGATGAAATTGGATCTAACAATAATTGAGTTGAATATATTATGTTGAATGTTGGATGAATCGTAAAGGCGCAAAATTTTTCATCGATTGCTATTATTTTAAGGACGCAAGAAAATCAAAGGTTTTCAGCAAGTGAAATGCATATTGAGTGATTGGTCTGTATCATTTTGCGCGTAATCAATTTTATCGGAGATAAAATCTTTGCGACTTAAAACATTATTTACCTTAAAAATATTTGCGTCTTTGCGTTTTCCAACTTGTAGAGCTGTTTATAAAAATTCAAAAAGGAATTTTACAATAAGCGCTATAATACCTGTAATCCAGCTCATCACTCATTATTTATAGTTCATAATTTTCTAGCAGCATGTTTCTTTTTTCATCATAGGTTTTAATCCTAAAGTCTGCAGCATCTGCATATCTTCAGAAACTCCCGGATTAGGAGTTACCAATAAGGTTTCTCTTTCTCCTGTGAAAATAGAATTCGCTCCAGCCATAAAGCACCAAGCCTGCTCTGTTTCTGACATTTCTATACGTCCGGCACTTAATCTTACCATAGAAGAAGGCATTACGATTCTTGC
Source organism: Chryseobacterium sp. GW821-FHT04C04 (assembly GCF_059420365.1). Taxonomy (NCBI): domain Bacteria; kingdom Pseudomonadati; phylum Bacteroidota; class Flavobacteriia; order Flavobacteriales; family Weeksellaceae; genus Chryseobacterium; species Chryseobacterium sp. GW821-FHT04C04. The sequence goes on from NZ_JBWKTO010000001.1 coordinate 17,771, forward strand.
TGTAGCGATCATTCTTACCATTTCCCAGGTATCTACTTTTTCATTATCTTCTAATGGAGTTCCTGCTACTCTGGCTAATGCATTGATAGGAACAGATTCCGGATGTTTTGGCATCGTTGCCAACGTCAGAAGCATTGATATTCTGTCTCTATGCGTTTCACCCAGTCCGATAATTCCCCCAGAACAGACGGTGATCCCTGCATTTCTTACATTGTTGATGGTATTGATTCTGTTATCAAATGTTCTGGTAGAAATGATCTCTTCATAATACTGTTCTGAAGTATCAAGATTATGGTTATAGGCATATAATCCTGCTTCCTGCAGCCTTACAGCCTGTTCTTCCGTAAGCATTCCTAAAGTACAGCACACTTCAAGTCCAAGTTCGTTTACTCCTTTTACCATATCAATTACCCTGTCAAAATCACGGTTGTTACGAACTTCACGCCATGCTGCAGCCATACAGAATCTTGAAGATCCTGAATCTTTTGCTTTTTGAGCGTGCGCAATCACTGTTTCTGTAGGCAGTAAAGCCTGTACTTTAATATTGGTGTGATAACGGGCTGCCTGTCCGCAGTAGGAACAATCCTCCGGGCAGCCACCGGTTTTGATGGACAATAATGTAGAAATCTGTACTTCAGAAGGATCATGCCATTCACGGTGTACAGTGGCAGCTTTATAGATCAGTTCCATCAGGGGAAGGTGATAAATTTCTTCAATTTCCTCTTTGGTCCAGTTGGTTCTCAATGTTGTTTTTGTATCCATTATCATAATTTTGTTATTGTTAATTGCTTTGCAGCATGCTGTATAGATTCTTTGTCGGGACTGCTGATCTCCGGAATCCTTATAATTTTTGTTTCTTTTTGTATAAAATGGCAGATTACTCTTTCTGTATCTTCGGGGAAATCACCGTTAAGGATCAGGTATTCCAGTTGTATTTTCCGTTGTTCTAAAGCCATGATCGAAAGTAAACTGTGGTTGATACACCCTAAATAATTTCTGACAACCAATGCAGTAGGCAGACTCAATTTTTCTATCAGATCAATCATGAAAGTATTGTCGGATATGGGTACCATAAGACCTCCGGCACCTTCTACAATCAATGGGTTTTCTATTTCGGGTAATTGAAAATCATTCAGATCTATTGTAATGTTTTCTTCCCTTGCAGACTGGTGTGGCGATGCTGCCAACTGTAAACGGTAAGCTTCCCGATGACAGATGGTATGATCAGTCCATGATTCAATTTTATGACTGTCTGTATGATGTAAGTCGCCGGATTGTATAGGCTTCCAGTATTCTGCTTTAAAATATTGAACCAAAACAGCCGAACAAACTGTTTTTCCTATTTCGGTTCCTATTCCTGTTATAAATAATTTCATGGGTTCGGGGTTCGGGTTCCGGGGTTTGAAAGGTTATTTCTTTCGTTGTGTTATTACTTTAAATAAATTCTTTAATAATTCCTGTCAGTTTCATAATTTCTTCTTCAGTATTAAAGCTGTGAAGACACATTCGCAGTCTTTCACTTCCTGGCTTTACAGTCGGACTGTATATCGCATATGCTAAAAACCCTTTCTCAAATAAAGTGTTTTGTAATGTCTTCAGTTTCTGATTGTCCGGAATTACAATAGCTTGAATCGGACTTGTTTCTGACGACGGAGATTGTAGATTCCGGCTTCTGAAAACTCTAATATTGTCCTGAAGTTTTTTGGACAGTTCCTGATGCTGATCCAAGAATTCATATCCTGTTTTTATACTCATCCACTGAAAATCCTGTGCAGAAGTGGTATAAATAAAGGGGCTTGCAAAATTGATCAGATAAGATTGTATGATTTTATTACAGAGAATTGCTGCTCCATGGGCTCCAAGAGCTTTTCCATAAGTTACTACTACTGCTGATACCTGGTTTTGTAATTGATATTTTTCAACCAATCCATAGCCAAAAACACCAAAAGCATGGGCTTCATCAACAATCAGATACGCTTTGTATTTATCAGCAAGCACAGCTATTTCCTGAATGGGAGCAAAATCTCCCTCCATTGAGTATAAACTTTCTATTCCGATATAACATTGTCCTTGTTGTCTTTTTAAAATATTTTCAAGATCCTCGAGGTCATTATGCCTAAATTTTAGCTTTTTAGCATTTGATAACCGACACGCATCATGCACAGACCGATGAATCTGCTCGTCAACAATCACCACATCATGACGACTCGGAAGCGTAGAAAACAAGGCTAGATTAGCATTATATCCCGATGGAAAAAGCAATGCCGATTCAAACTGATGTTTTTGAGCAATATCATTTTCTACCGAAGTTACAACGCTGCTGTTTCCACTGATCAAACGGGAGCCGGTGCTTCCTGAAAGCAGCTGAGGGTTATCTGTAACCTTTTGCAACAGCATATTTTGAAGTTCACTATTTCTGGCAAGACCGAGATAATCATTAGAATAAAAATCAATTCCTTCCCGCCAAGGTTTTAAACATCTTATTATTCCGTCCTCTTTTCTTTTGTCGAGAGATTCCTGAAAACGAAAGACATTGCTAAGCATAATTCAACTGAGCTACTTCCTGCGTTATAGCATTGATCCATTGTTCATGCAATTCTTTTTCAATGGTCAGAATATGATCTGCATGTTGTCTCCAGTCTGGTGAAAACTCATTGAGCTGGTTGATCATTTCTTCCAGATGTCCCTCTTCTTCAAGAATAATAGATTTTACCATGATTTTAGAAGATGTTTCCGTAAGAACCTGCTGGTAAACCGGATAAAGTTCATCGGCACGAACCTCAATAGCATAGGTTACAAAAAGGTAAGCTGCATACCTGAGATCTTCTTTGTTGAGTTGAAATGCCTCCTGAAGATAACGACAGGATTTAATATCCAGTGAATGAAGATACTGCCGCGTAGCAATAGAAGCCAGAAGCTCTGAGCTTTCATAAGTTTTGCATAATTCAGGATCTATTTTTCCAATCTGTTTTTTTAGATAATAAGCATGGCGGTGTTCTTCAGCAGCATGTTTCAGCTGAATCTGAGAAACCAGTATTGGATGTTCACATTTTGATATTTTTCTTGCACCGGCATTTTCCATAAAAGAAAGGGTATTCAGCCATTTGGCATGGGTACTTCCTTCCTGTACAATTCTTTGTAACAGATGATGAAATTCCATAGATTTTTATTTTGATGTCAAAAGTAGTATATTGCCGGATGGTTACATGGTGCCAGTTTTTATATTATGGATAGTCCGGTTAAGATTCCTTATGAAAGTTTTATAAAAATAGATAGAAAATCAGAGACTTCTATTTATTTACAAATTGCAAATCAGCTGATCAATGCAATTCAGAGAGGAGTTTTACCTTTCGGAACCAAACTTCCCGGAACCAGAACTTTCAGTGAAATGCTGGAAATCCATAGAAATACAGCAGTTGCCGTGTATGACGAGTTGTCAGCTCAAGGCTGGACAGAGAGTTTTCCCAACAAAGGAACGTTTGTGATTGGGAAAGATCAGGAAAAACCTGTAAAAGTGAACGATTTTGAGCAAAATAACCTTCAAAATTATCCTGTAAACACAGGTTTTTCATTCAAAACATCTAATATTCTTGACAATCCTTTTGAACATTCAGACTGTGAGTATGTTTTTAATGATGGTGTGCCGGATATCCGATTAACACAAATCGGACAGCATTCCCGGTTTTACAGCTCTATTTTGAAGCGTAAATCCAATCAGAAAGCTTTGGGACATTATAATCATGACGGAAGTGAATTTTTTAAAGAACATTTATCTCAATATCTGAATCTTTCCCGTGGACTCCCTATTTCTAAGAATAACCTTCTTATCACCCGCAGTACGGAAATGAGTATCTATATTGTTTCCGAAATCCTTCTGTCTGCAGGTGATACCGTATTGGTAGGTGCATTGAGCTATTTTTCCGTCAATATGATCTTTATGAAGGCGGGTGTTGATATTGTCTCTATTCCTATTGATGAAGAGGGAATCATTGTTGAAAGTGTACGTGAAGCCTGTAAAAAGCAGAAAATACGGATGCTTTACCTTACTCCGCATCACCACTATCCTACTACCGTTGCGCTGAGTGCCCAGAGGAGATTTGAGTTACTGGAACTGGCGAATGAATACGGATTTATTATTCTGGAAGACGATTATGATTATGAATTTCATTATGATAAAAGTCCTATCCTTCCCCTGGCTAGTGCCGATACGAACGGAATGGTGATCTATATCGGTTCTTTTGGAAAGTCTTTGGCACCAGGATTCAGGACCGGATTTATTGTTGCCCCTGAAAATCTGATGATAGAAATGCGGAAGTATCTAGGTATTATTGACCGCCAAGGTGATATTCTGATGGAAAGAGCCCTTGGAGAAATGATTGCTGAAGGGGAAATTAACCGTTATCTGAAGAAATCTTTAAAAGTATATCAGGAAAGACGGGATCATTTTGCTTTGTTGCTGGAAGAAAATCTGGGTAACCTCATCACCTTTCAAAAGCCATCCGGCGGACTTGCCATCTGGCTGGAATGGAATATTCCGATCAATCTTATGCAGCTGAGCCGAAATTGTATGAAGGATAATCTTTTCATTCCTAAAACACTGTTGTATCAAAATAAAGGGCTTACGGCAATGCGATTGGGGTTTGGAGATTTGAATGTTGAAGAGATGAATAAAGGAATTGAAGTTTTTTCAAAAAATGTGAAGGGATTGATTGGGTAATTAAATCTCTTGCAGATTTTTTAATAGATACTTATAAAATTTTGAAAAACTATATCATATTTCTTGCGTCTTAAAAAAATACGAAGAGATTAAAAAAAATTGCGCCTTTGCGATTTTCCAAAAAAAAATTCAAGCAAAGAGTCTACTTTAGTTTTAGAACGCAAAGGCGCAAGTTAGATTATAACGTTTTGTTTTTAAGGCGCGAGGATTTTATCTTCGATAAAATTGATACTGGATATATAATATAAGTAAAGAGGTTATTCAGAAATGTCATTCTGAACGAAATGGAATGTAGTGAAGAATCTTTTAACCTAAGTTATTAATGAGATTCTTCCTTCGTCAGAATGGCAAAAGTCGGATTATTGCCCTTTGAGATAACCTCTTCCTTTATTAATGATGAGAAGGAAAAACGATTTTATTTTTCTTGTGCTTTGGTTTCTTCTTTTTCTTGTTGAGATAGATAATAAAACCGGTAATTGGGAGCGATGCTGCAATGATAGCAGCCAGAAAATAAATAATTCTGGTGGTGAGTCCCAGGATACTTCCGGTGTGAAGATCATAATTTCTATCTCTTAATGCGGTTCCATATCCGATATTTTTGTTTTTATAAGATTGAGATTTTAAAACATCTCCTGAATATTGATCAAAATTATATTGTTCATTACGGTATTGTCTGCCATCATACGTCAATTCAGCATAATAAGTTACTTCTTCCGATCTTGGGAAATTGACAAGTGCAGATTTCTTATCTGCCAGTCCTTTTTCCATTCTATTTCCAATTAAATCGAGGATATTTCCGCGGTTTGAAAATTCTTCAGAAGGGATGGTACTTTTGGCTTTCTTTTCTGTCGGACTATTGCCGTTCAGTGTATTCTTTACCCATTTATCTACATCTTCGAAGCTCCATATCAATGCGGAATAAGAGATCAGAAGTAAAGGAATCACGGCATAGAATCCCAGCACATTATGAGCGTCATAGTTGATCCTTTTCCAATTGGCAGATGTTTTAATGAAAAACATTCCTTTCAGCATGGCTTTACTCATCTTGCGGGGATACCATATCACAAGCCCCGATAAAAGGATAATTGCAAAAATCAATGTGGAATAACCTGTAATGGTTTTTCCTATTTTTTCTCCCAGCAGAAGTCTTCTGTGAAGATCCAGCACAATTTCAAAGAAATCTTTTTTGGCATCTTCTACTTCCTGCACTTTTCCAGTGTAGGGATCTACATAAATCCGGTAATAATAAAGATAAGTCCCCCAATATGTCCATGCTTCCTCATCTATTTTCAGCGTTCGGAAGACATAGGTTCGCGAGGGATCGGAAGACATTACCACTCTTTTGACTTTCAACCCTTCAGGAAGTGCTTTTTCTGCTTTTCCTGTAAGTTCGGATAATGAAAGCTTTTTTCTTCCGATATTTTCAACGAAATATCTGTTGGGATGAACAATATGTTTTAATTCTTCTTCAAAAGCCAGGATACAACCTGTAGCGGCCATAATAACAACTATAAGCCCGGACGTTAGTCCGAGCCATAGATGTAACTGATATGCAATTTTTCTAAACTTTAACTTCATTCTTAAAATTTAAAGCTAACCTCAGCAACAAAATTACGAGGCATCTGAGCGACTACCACTCCCTGCCCTGCAAAATATTGCACATTGCCCAGATTATTCATTTTAAATCCTAATCTGTATCTTTCTTTTTCAAGAGAAATGGAAGCATTCACTAAAGTATAGGCAGGGAATGCAAACTGTCCGGTAACCGTCTTATTTCCGGTAATCTGTTTTCCAACACGATTTACTCCGAAACCTATTCCCAATCCTTGAAGCCCTTTAATAGGAAGAATATAACTGATCCATGAATTGAATACATTCGCAGGACCTGCAGATTCCGGACGACGCCCATCCACAGATGCATCTGCTTTTTCAAATCTGCTGTGGTTGTAAGCATATCCGGCCATAATATTCAATCCCTGAACAGGATTCATGATCGTTTCGATTTCAATCCCTTTACTTCTCTGTTGTCCATCCTGAATCACAATATTGTATTCTTTTCCGTCGCGAATCACTCCTGTTCCTCTTTGGATATTGTCCACAAGAATATCATAATATGAAACGGTAAAGTTAACCTTGTTTCTCCAAAGGTTTCCTTTGACTCCTACTTCCCACTGGTTGGCCATCTGTGGTTTCATGTCTCCGCTATAATCAGCCAATTGCTGGGTAACAGGTGCTGTATAACTGAAACCATTCATATAGTTACCATAAGCAGATAATTGATCTTTAAGAATCTGGTAAACAATACCTACTTTGGGAGACCAAGCTGTTTGTTTGAATTCTCCTGCACGTTTGTTATCATTCAGATTAAGCTGACCTTTACTTTCATAATGGTCCATACGCAAACTGATCAATGTGGTCAAACGGTCAGTAATATGAGTTACATTTGAAATATAAGCTCCATAAAGATTAGATGCAGTGGTATTTCGTACCAAAGGTGTTTTACCAGCAAGAATAGCGGCTTGGGTAACGGCCTGGATTTTCTGAAGGGCAAGATCTTTGGAAATGCTCCCATAGCTGCCTGTCAGGTTTTGTCCATCCACATTGTCGAATACCACAATCGGGGAATGGTTATTATTGATTGTCTGATTAAGATAATCTAATCCTATCAATACCTTATTCTTGATTTTTCCGATGTTAAATTCTCCATTAAAGTTTTGTTGAACACTTGTAGAAGAAGCTTCCGAGTTTTGCCATTGTACATTACGTTCAAGGGTAGCATCATTGGCAGTTCCTCTGATAAACTGATATTGATACAAACCTTCTGTTTTTCTGAAGTTTCTTGAAAGCAGGGTTTGCGAAGTCCATTTATCTGCAATTTTGTAGACCGCTTCAGCTTTTACGTTGATTGACGGAGCTTTTAAGGTCATGTCATTATTGGAATAAGATCTTTTCCAGTCGAAGCCAAGTTCATCCGGATTATGAGCGAAATAAGCTCTTGTTCTTGGAAGGAAAATAATCGGAGTATTGGTTCCTTCATAATTGTAGATCTGAGCTCCAAGGTTGAATTTAAGTCTGTCATTAACCTGATAACTCACTGTAGGCGCTACAAAAAATGATTTTCTAAATTCAGAATCTCTGAATCCGTTTTGATACTGATACGCTGCATTTAAACGGAACAGCATATTTCGGGATTCTGTAATCGGACCGTAAACATCAGCTGTCACACGGTTCAGGTTGTAGCTTCCCATAAGATAAGAAGCCTCTCCGCCAAAATAATCTTTTGGTTTTTTGGTTACAGCATTGATAAGACCTCCGAAAGAAGTTACAGCGCCTCCGTATAAAGTTCCTGAAGGGCCTTTGATCACTTCCAGACGTTCAAGGTCGGCAGGATCTATCTCACCATTGGTATTTGCAGGAACACCATCCACCATAGATACTTTGGTTGGGAAACCCCTAAGGCTGTAGTAGAAACTTCCGTCTCCTGAACCTCTTCCCGGACTTCCCTGCATTTTTACCATACCCGGAACATTTTTCAATACTTCCGAAATATCGTAAGTAAGCTGTTCTTTCATGATCTGCTGGTTGATACTGGTATAAGCCTGTGGATTTTCAAGAACTTTCAAAGGCATTTTAGCCACTGATGTGCTGTCTCTATCCAAAAATTTATTTCTGCTCACTGCATATACTGTAATTCCTTCAATCACATTATTGTGTAACGGGGCATAGATAGCAGGAATTTCGTGGACATCTTTCTGAATGTGAATAGACTCCCTCATCAGTTCGATGTCATTTAAAACCACCTGAAGGGTATATTCTCCAGGTGGTACATTTTCAAAGTAATATTCTCCTAAATTATTGGTTTTTGCCTGATAAGACGTGTTGACAAGTCTTAAAATAGCGTTTTTTACTGGTGCCTGTTCAGTCAGCATGATCTTACCATGAATTCTGTCGCCCTGTTGTGCAGAAAGCGAGTTTGAAGATAAAGCAAGACCAAGAAGTAATATAAGGGTTTTAGATGTTTTCATGCTGTAAGTTTTGTAACAGGGGATAGTTTATTTTACCGTTTTGTGATAATGGGAATGATTCTATAAGTTCGGTGCGTACATATTGTGGATTGATACGCAGTTTATTTTTAATGGTTTCGGTGATGATTTGAGGATCAATATCCGGATTGTCATACAGTACAACGATTTTTTTATCATTGGCATTCAGACACACGAAGGTATTGCCCTGCATTTCATTTTTAAGAATGAATTCTACCTCATCCAGATTAAGGCGTATTCCGAAAAGCTTCATAATACGTTTTATTCTTCCTGTGATATAATAAATTCCGTTTTCACCTTTTCTGGCGGTATCTCCGGTATGGAGTACAGAAGGCTGTTCATAAGTAGTAAGATCTTCTAGTTTATTGGCATATCCTCCGAAAATACTGATGTGTGAAAAAAGAAGTTCATCAGTTTCCGGATCAATTCTGAAACTTCCGTTGTGCACAGGAGTTCCGATAGAGGTTTCTTCTTCCAATAATCCTTCTGTCGTAAGGTAAGCCATTCTTCCTCCTGCTTCCGTTTGACCGTATTGAGCAAAAAAATCTTTTTTAAACTCATGACAATAAGAAAAGATGGTTTTTCTCAGTTCAGCGTTGATCACCCCTCCGGTATGGGTAAAATACCTCAGACTTGGAGAGTCTTTTCTGAAGAATCCTATTCTGTTCAGGTTCTCATAAAGAAAAGGAACTCCGCCTAAAGTACTGTAGCCGTACTTCTCCATTTCGTCCCAGAATGCTTTCTGCATAATGTCTTTATCTGTACAAACTATTCTTCTGGCACGCATACAGTTGGTGGTGAAAATAGAGAATCCGTATACAAAGTTGATAGGAACGTTTAAAGGAACCACATCGGATTCCTTAACGGGCATATACTGAAGGATGCTCAAAGCATTCTGATAAAGGCTTTCATCGGATAATTTAACCAGTTTCGGAACACCTGTTGTCCCTGAAGTACTCAAAAGGATTTTGATGTCAGGATGAATCGTAACTTCACTCTTATAATCATCCTTTGCAAAGATTCTGATATCGTCTGAGAATTCTTTCAGGCTGTATCCGGCAATTTCTTCTCTTTGTGGATCAAAGATGTATTTGGGACGGTACTCCGCCTCGATACGTGCTTTGAATTCCTCATGCAGTTTTTGTCCCAGCACTGCAATCGTGTGCGCTGTTCCGTAAAAGTTGAGGAGTACCTCAATGCCAGGCAGCTGATTGTCATTGTACAAAAAGAGCAGCCCTTTTTCTACGGGGTTTAAGCCTAAAGACCGGTACAGTGTTCCCACCGGTATTGTTTTACCGGTGGAAGCATCTGTAAACTCCAAGTTCTTATTGGCAATTACATTTTCTAAAATTTTCATATGCTTAGTTTTCTACGAGTACATCGTATTTTTTCATTTTTTCTCGAATTTTTCCGACAGTTCCCATCTCCAGAATATCGTTAAAATCAAATTTGATCTGATAAAACTGTTCAAGTGCTTCTACGATAAGAAGGTGGGACATAGAATCCCATTCCGGGATTTCCTGATACGTCAATTTTTCATCTACCAACTCTTTCTTTATGGCGATGGCAGAGGCGATAATTTCATAAAATTCTTCTGTAGTGTTCATTTTAAATTTTTATAGTTTTCCATTTTCCATTTCTAAAAATCATTAGGAATAGCACTGCTAATACAATTTCCGAAGAAACAATAGCCGTAAATATTCCTCTCAGTTCCCAATGAAGCCTTACTCCGAGGAGATAAGCCATAGGAAGCTGAATAACATAAAACATCACGAGGTACAGCAGGGTAACCTGCAAAATGTTTCCGGCCGCATTCAAAGCACGGCTGATCACCATCGTGAATCCTAACAGCAGATAAGCCATAGATACTACATGGATATACTGCACTGCATATCTTGCGACTTCCGGTTCTGTGGTGAAAAATTTCACCACATATTCAGCGGCAATCTGCCAGAATAAGGCTACGAGTACCAGATAAGTCATGTTGATGGTTCCGGCTCTCCAGACTGTTTTTTCTGCACGATCAGGTTCTCCTGCTCCCAGGTTCTGTCCTGTAAGAACTCCAGCCGCATTCCCTATTCCCCAGGCAGGCATTGTGGCTACTGAAGCAATCCGCTGGGCAATGATATATCCTGCAAGAGCAGTAGTTCCGAAAGTAGAGATGATCTTTACCATAATCAGCCAGCTGGATGTCGGAATGATATATTGAACCAATCCTCCAAAGGCTATTTTCAGAATCTTTTGCAGCAAGGGTACATCAAGCTGTAAAGGAACTCTGATGCTGATTCTGGTTTTTCCGGACAGAAATATAAAAGCCTGGTATAAGACTCCTAGCAATCTTGATAAAACGGTAGCATAAGCCAATCCCATCAATCCGAAAGCAGGGATAAACCCTAATCCGAAAACAAGGATCACAGCGAATATAATATTGGAAATATGACAGATCCAAAGTGATTTCATGGCAATATCTGCATCACCGGCACCTCTGAAAAGTCCATTTACCGAAAGTCTTAGAATCACAAGCCCGATGCTCAGAAAGACCAGTCTTGAAAAAGATACTCCATCAACTACGGCATTGGCATTGACTCCAAGGAAATCAACAATTTCAGCAGAAAAATAACAGGAGATACCACCAATAAGCACAGCAAAAAACAAGGCGAGCAGGATAATATACTGAGCGGTTCTGCCCATTCCTTCTGTATCTTTTTCTCCAGCTCTTCTGGCAATAAGAGTGGCTGCCGCAATACCAAGACCTACTGCGATGGCATAAGCAAAGTTGATGTAGTTGTCCGTGATTCCCACAAGACCAAGAACTTTATCTCCTAATTTTGCAATAATCAACAGGTTGACACTTACAAAGACAGACTCCATCACAAGCTCCATCACCATAGGAATGGCCAGACTAAAGATGGAACGGTTGATGCTTCCCGATGTCAGCTCGACTTTTTTCCCAGCTATCGCTCCATAGGCAAAAACCACTCCTTCTTTTAGTATATGCAGGAATTTCCTCATACTGCTGCTACTGAATTTTTATTGGCAATCTGGTACAGCGGATTAGGCAATGCTCCATCTTTTCTCGGAATCGCAAATGCTTTATTTTCACTATAACCATTGTTTTTCAGACGTAGACTGTTGATATAAAATCTTTTGAATGCAGGAACATACAGGTCATACTTTTCATATCGTTCCTGAAGATGGGTATTCTCAGCTTTATAATTTTCGATACAGTTGTGAACCAGTTCCCAGAATATTTCTTCTTTAAAATCAGAATACGTATGCAGGGCATTTGACATATATCTGAAGAATGCATCGAAAACTCCCAGGAGAATAAACAATGGAATATTTTCTTTATTGGAAGACTGGATCAAACCATCTGCAAGATGCGCAGGAAGTTTTTCTCTGGCTTCAGTTGTTAAAACGATATCATCCACAAAATCTTTAATTACAATTCTCTGTGGAACTCCATTTTTCAGCACAACCATAATGTTTTCTCCATGCGGAGTTACACATAATGAATGGGTGTAATAAATGTGCAATAAAGGAGTAAGATAAGCATCAAGATAGCTTTCAACCCATTCTTTGATACTCATGCCTGCTTTTTCTGCAAATGCCTGAACCAATGGAATTCCATTTTCATCTACATACAGCAGAGAAGCCATAGTTACCATTTGCTCACCCTCTGTCAGATAATTTTCAGCACTTTCTCTCCATAAAGCGCCAAGGAATTCATTATATTGATAAGGAACACTGGCAATCGCACCATATTGTGGATGCAAATAAGCTATGGAAGCCTCTTCACCTAAGAAAATGGTTCCTTTATTTTCCAGATACGCATCATCTTTGATCAAGCCTTTTACCCAATCGGTAATAGCGGGAGCAATTTTCATCTGTTTAGGAGATAATCCTCTGATATTTCCGGTGCTCAAAATAGAAACAGCTGTTTTCAGATATCTTTTTTCAGGATGATCTACATTGAATAAAGTACGAATACTTTGCTGTGCACTGTAGGTATCACTTCCCTCTCCCATCTGGATTAAAAGCCCTGAGGCAATATCTCCGGCAAAATGAATCTGAAGCTTGTGCTCCCACTGCCAAGGATGTACTGGGATAAAATGATAATCTTCAACATCTTTACGGGCATTGATTAGCTTTTGTTGAAAATCATGATACAATTCCTCTCCTATTTCAGAACGATAAAAATCTTCTCTGTCTATATGTTCCAAAGATTGGAATGCTGATCTGCTCTTATGGGAAGCCAGCCAGATTACTTTTAGGTTTTCATCTGCTTCAGGAGCAAATGTTTTAAGATCTCTTGGAGAAAAACCAAGTCTGCTTTTGTTCACAATAACCCATGGATGTCCGGTCATATTATGCTCAACAGTTTGATAATCTGAATGGGCAAGATCTTTTGAAGACATGACTCCTTTAGATAAAATTAATGCATCACAATATAAAGTATGCAGCAATTCTTCCGTATATCTTGCAATGGTATAAGGATCTAAATCAAACACTGACTGCATTTCCAGAAAGAAAGCCGCTACATCTACCGCAGATAGATCTTCTCCGTTTTCTGTCTTTGTAATACTCTCTTTGTCGATATGCCAATAATCCATCATTCTCTCTTGTCCTCGGAAGCTGTACACAACATTTTCAAGCCCGGTTTCAAGTTTAAAAACAGTAAATCCTTCTTTATTTTCAAACGTTACCGCTGGTTTTAGAAGCTCTTCGTGCATCAGTTCTGCAATGGTTTTGGCCATCAGATTTCTGTTAGCCTGCTGCCAGTTTTCCTGGCTTATTGTATTTTTTAAATTGGTGTTCATTGTATGATTAAATTTTGGCAGTTGGTAGATCAGCATATTTTTCCACATCAAAATCCTGGAAAGCAATCTTCTTTTCGATTTTATAATATTCTCTTCCAAGAATATCATTGATGATATAAGAATTGCGGTAAGCAGCCATTCCCAGATCTGTAGAAATATAACTGTGGGTATGTACTTCTGCATGAAGCACATAAATTTCCCCTCCGTTATGATCTATTGAATAATTTCTATTAACATCAAATAGTCCGCTTGAATCTCTTTTTATTCTTGACTGAATATTCTTCAAGAAAGCAGGCTCATGATAACGATATCCGGTTCCAAGGATGACATAGTCAGCTTCCTGATCATAAGGCACATCCTGCTCCAGTTGTGTAAATTCAAGGTTGATAAAATCAAGATTACTGTTATCAACGGTATTCAGCTGGCTGTTAGGAATAATTTTAAGATTAGGGTTGGCATTATCGATATTAAGATCATAAATAAAATCATAGATATCATTGATCAAATCATAATTGATTCCTTTAAACTGAGCTTGCTGCTTACTTAAAATACTTTTCCTTGCCGATTCACTTCTGTTGTAAAAATATTCAACGTAATCCGGGGAAGTGAGTTCCAGGGTCAGCTTAGAATATTCCATAGGGAAAAATCTGTCCGGACGGGAATACCAGCCCAGCTGAGTTTTTTCATTTCTGCTCTGAAGCAGGTCATAGAATACCTCTGCTGCACTTTGACCGGAACCGATGATGGCAATTTTCTTCCCTTCACTTAAAAGTTCTTCTTTTCGGTATAGATAAGAGCTTGTGTGAATGATTCGCGAATCATCTTTAGGAATAAAAGAAGGAATATGAGGCTGTGTTCCTGTTCCTAAAATCAATCTTTCTGTTTTAAAAACAGTAGTTTCGTTAGTTTTTGTATGAACCGTAGTCACCTGATATAAACTCTCTTCATAGGTAATGTCCACCACCTGAGTTGAAAAACGACACTGTGGAAGCTGCTCAATTACCCATTGACAGTAGCGGTTGTATTCTTTTCTTGGAATAAAGAAACTCTCACGGATAAAAAATTTATATAATCTTCCGGTTTCCTTCAGATAGTTCAGAAGGCTCAAAGGATTAGTAGGATCAGCCATGGATACGCAGTCACATAAAAATGGAGTCTGCAGGGTTACATGGTCAATCATCAATCCCGGATGCCAGTCGAAACCATCTCTCTGGTCTAGAAAAAGAGTCTTCAGTTCCGAAATTGGGTTAGATAAAGCGGCAAGTCCCAGATTAAAAGGGCCTATACCTATGCCTATTACATTATATACAGCTTCGTTAGTCATTTTTTGTGATGTTTGTGGTGATTTGTACCTCTTTATTCTGTGGAAACTTTTCCCAGTACCATTCTCTGTAACAGAAATTCAGATTGGCTTTTTTATGAGGCATCTCAATTACTTTATCTACTTTGAAACCTACGTGAGCTTTATTCATCATAGATGCCAGTGAATCTACAGAACCTTCTCCTACCATTTTACCTACCTGTGGTTGTGCAAAAACATAATCTACCATAGATTGTGTAGAGGGAGATACATTTTTCTTTTTAGGATCAGTTGGTGCTATGAATTGGTGTGTTCCATAATCGGTAGGCAGTACTTCATAGTAATCTCCTACGATATCTCTACAAGCCCAGTAAACCTCGATATTACAAGAAGGTTCATCATTACCGGCAACGATGTAGCTGTGAGCTTCATCACTTGGAAGCATGAGTCTATAATAGGTTTCCAGCTCATCAATGGGCCAGTTCATCTGCCATATTTTTACGGCGTGTTCACGGTTAAACCATTCATGAAGCATTTCAAGGTCATTGTCAAGATCGATAGGACGCATACTCATGGTCACATCTTCTTTCTGAAAATATCTTTTAAAGAAAACTTCTTTCCCTTGCGGATGAATCAGCTGATCTGAGAAAAAATGTTTGTGAAGAATATTCGGTACTTTAGCATAAGAAATAGATGCTGCGCTTACCCCTCCGTCTACATCAGAAACGGCCGACTGAAGGTTTGATTTTACAGCCCAGTATCTTTGATTCAGCGCATAATCTGTCAAAAATGATGGTTCAGATTCATGAAGCTCATCAAATTCTCTGTACAGAATATGGATAAGTTTTCTTTCCTTAACCAATCCGGTTTTTCCTATGGAAGAGATCAAAGCACTCAGATTACTTACCAAAAGGTGGTGGGAAACAATATCCAGAAGACGCTCATCTCTGATAAAAAGATCTTCAACTTCAGGATAGTCTTTCATCAGGTTTTGATATTTTTCTTTAAAGCTTTCTTTAATCAGATACCCTTGCCCGTCTCTTACACAGATCGATTGCGGCAGGAGCTGATTATCCAGCTGAATAAGAAGATTCTGCTGATGCACTTCGGGAGCCATCCCTAATTGATTGAATAATCTGTTTAAAGGTGACAACAGAAGGTTTACATATTTTTCAAACCAAATGATGGTTGCTTTCTCAGCATCAATTCCCAGATGATTGGCAACATTTTTAAAGAAATGTGCTGTAAAATTAAATCCATCTGTAGATTCGTCCTGACAAAGTCTTGCCAATAAAAGAACTTTATCATCCGTTGAAAAAGGATTTTCACGGATCAGGATATTCAGGCTTTCTACATTCTTTTCTTGATAATGAACACTTAATGCAGAAGGTTCCATCAACAGTTTAAAATTGGGAAAACTTTCTTCAAACGAAGCTTTTTCATGCTGCCACCAAATGGCTGAAGCATATCCTCTGTTAAGATCCTTTAAACTATTGGTTCTCACAGATCCTGTCATTAAAACATGCAAAGAAAATTTCAGCATCCAGCTAAAGTCAGGATTATACAAGGTTCTTATAGAAGATGTTGCATAGAAATCTTCTCCCAAAGGCCCGATATGGATGATTTTACCAGATCCGAGCATTTCAGGATATTCTTCTGTGGACAAAAGATATTGTGCTTCCCAGGGATGGCACGGAACAATATAGAAATCATTTGTGTTTTCAAAATCGTAACTTTCTGGTATCGCCACCCACTTTTCGAATATTTCTTTTGCTGAAATTCCGGGAAGAGATTTTTCAGTGATGCAGTCTTTATGAATCAGGAAGTAATCCAGCTGGAATCCTTTTCCAAATTCGGGACCATATAAGAACTGCTCAGATTCAGAAAAGCCCATTCTTGATTTGGTAAAAGGATGCAGATTGTGCCCTGCCGGCAGCATCTGTTCAGATTCCAGAAATGAATAGGTCAAAAGTTGATCATCCTGCAAACATGCTTCTGTAGTCAGTTCCAGATTTTTCAGACTGCTCTGAATTCTTTCTGCAAATTGTTTGAAACCCTTCTCATTTATAGTCTCAGAAAACTCATGGTAAATGAGTTCAATCAGTTTTTCAGTATGGACTTCAAAAACGGTCTGATTCTCGTGATCAACAGCCCACAAAATCGGTCCGTATTCATGAAAAAGAGTCTCAGAACGATAAGAAACCGGCGCAAATAAAAACAATCCGCTTTTCTTCATTTCAAACCTCATATGCAGCGGGTAATCGCTATTCTGAAGAGCTTTTGCTGTAAGAAGATCATATTTTGGAACTCCCTGATAGAATTTTCCATTTCCAAGCTCTCTTAACATTCCGTTGAGAAGAATCCTGAAAGTAATTTCCCGGGATTTTTCTCCTGTTTTATTTTTCTGTATTAAAGTCTTTTCCATGGCTTTTGATTGTCGTAAGAATTTGATGAACGTCTTCAGTTGTTGTGATCGGGTTCAGGAAAGTGAACTTCAGATAGAAATTCCCATCCACCTTTGTACTTGCTACAAGGATTTCTCCGCTGTAGAAAAGTTTCATCTTGATATATTGGTTCAGGGCATTCAGATCGCTGATTTCCGGTCTTACATATCTGAAAACAAGAACACTTAGATCCGAATCTGAAAGCAATTCAAAATCAGCATCTTCAGTAATCATTGAGGCAACGTCTTTCGTAAGATCAATGACGGTATCTGTATATTCTGCCAGCTGTTCTTTACCCATCATTCTTAGCGTAAACCAAAGTTTTAAAGCATCAAACCTACGGGTACTCTGGGTAATCGATTTATTGATCTGTGCAGGGATTTCTTCTTCATCCATTTCTTTAGGATTCAGATAATCTGCATGATGTTTAAGAATCAGCAATTCTTTTTTGTTTTTAACAATGAAAGCACTGCTGCTGATAGGCTGGAAGAAAGATTTGTGATAATCAATCGTTACAGAGTCTGCTCTTTCAATTCCGCTGAGCAGATTACGGTATTTCTCACTCAATAGTAATGCACAGCCATACGCAGCGTCTACATGCATCCAGATATTATAATGCTCTGAAATATTCGCAATATCTTCCAGTGGGTCAACATTTCCGAAGTCTGTAGTTCCTGCTGTTGCTACAATACCAATAGGGATATTGCCTAGCTGCTCTTCCCTTTTGATGTATTTTTTCAAAAGAGAAATATCCATACAGAATCTTTCATCGGTAGGAACTTTCACAATACTTTTCTCACCCAACCCCATAATGGAAGCATTTTTCAGATTGCTGAAGTGAGATTTGTCTGAAACAAAGATTCTGAAACGGCTGGCCTCTGCTGGCAGACCATCCATTTTTATATTATGATTGTATCTCTTCTGGGAGAAGCAGTCACGCATCATTACCAGCCCCATTAAGTTACTCTGTGAGCCTCCCGCTGTGAAAACACCATCGCTTTCATTCGTATTATATCCAATCTGATCCGCGGTCCAGTCGATCAGTTTTCTTTCCATAAAAGTTCCTCCGGCACTCTGATCATAGGTATCCTGTGAAGAATTGATAGCACTCACAAGAATTTCTCCTGCCAACGCCGGAATGACAACCGGGCAGTTAAGGTGCGCTACATATTGTGGAAGATGAAAAGCTGTCGCATGTTTTACATAAATGTCATCTACTTCATCTAAAAGTTCGTTATAATTGGAAAGTTTTTGATTAAGGTCTATCTGTTGTACCATTCCTTTCATTTCCTTGGCTTCTATACCGCTGAAAGGTTTGTCGTTTCTGTAAAGAAATTCCTTTACAAGGTCTAATGTACTATTGACTGCATTACGATAATGGTCGTAATTATCTGGATGAAAAATATTCCCAAAATTCCCCGAATTGTGAGGCAAGGTAGCATTTGAAAGCGCTCCTAGGGATATTATTTTATTGTTCATATAAGTATTTGTAAGGTGATTTTTAAAATCAGTGATTGTTGTTAATTTTCAGACATGCGTGTTTATCTATTTGAAAATCAGGTTTTTAATTTTGTCATTTTTTTTAAGTTTTTGTTTGGTGGTTACTTTATTATTCATAAATTTGAACCGGCTATTGTTATTTAGAATAATTAAAAACAAAGATAAAAATTATTAGTTAACACCAAATTTTTTTTAATGAATTCTACAGAAATTTTAGATAAAGACTGTTCAACAGCGGTAAAACTGCTTCCTACGGTCATAGAAGTCACCCCACAGGAGAGAAGAATGATAAAAGATGCAGCACAGCATCTTCAGAAAAAATATGACAGTTATGAAAACCGCGACTTTATAAGACATGTTCATCAACTGGCATCCTATTTCTTACCGGAAAGGATTTTAAACATAGCGGCTGATTTTGCGAGTGACTTTTCTAAAAATCAGTACGGAGCATTGATCCTCACTGGATTAATGGATATAGATCAGGAGGATATTGGTTCTACTCCTTCTAATTGGCAGTCTGCAGATTATTCAAAATTCAATTTATACGGTTTTGCATGCGCACTTATTCATGGTGCACTTCCATCAAAGCCTGTACAATATTATTCACAGCGTAAAGGAGGTGGATTGATACATGCCATCATTCCTGATGAAAGAATGAAAGAAACGCAGACAGGATCAGGATCTTCAACAGATTTGTATGTACATACCGAAGATGCTTTCCTGAAACATCAGGCAGACTTTTTAAGTTTTATGTATGTACGTAATGAGGAACAGGTTCCTTCTACTCTCTATTCAATCCGCTCTCACGAATCGATTGGTGAAAATTACAAACCTCTTTTTGACCGTATTTATAAAATCCCGAAAGATGCGAATCTTGAAACGGGAGAGAATGAAGAAGAGACATTAGATGCTGTATTGTATGGTAATTCCAGTCTTCCTTTTATGAGATTTGATGCCGCTGAACAGCTTTTCAATTCCAGTATCAGACAGACGGACGAAGCTCACCATTCTCTGAGTGAGTTCTGGGAAGAAGCCAGACATTTAATTTACTCAGGATTTACCCCACAGGCAGGAGATGTTATTTTGGTTAATAACCATCTTTGTGCCCATGGAAGATCAGCTTTCCGTGCTGGAGTAAGAAATATAGATGGTATAGAACAGCCATGCGAGAGAAGAATTATGCTTCGCATGATGAGTAAAGTGAGTCTTATCGATATGAGAGCACATACCCTTACAGAAGATCCGTTCTTTGTGATAGAAGAGCATTTGGGTAAAAACTTTCAACATTTTTAATATGCTGACTTGTTAGCACTTTTGAATATCAATCAATCAACTCAAACCCTTTTTAAGCAATGCTTAAAAAGGGTTTTTATTTTCCTGTTTAAATTTAAAAGTCATCTTGATCCTTGTCAAGGTTTAAAACCTTGACAAGGATTACCACTTAAAGAGATTAAAAAAAGAATAAATAAATTATTCTTTCATGAAACATATGCTGTTCCCATACGACAGATATAAATGAAAATTAACAGATCAATATTTTCTTTAAAAACTAATCATCATGACAAACTTAATTTCAAGAAAAATAATCAGCCTTCCGCTCGTATTGTTTGCTATTGGTACCTATGCCCAAAATGAAGCCAAAACACTGGACAGCATTTTTACAGCACTTCATGATCAGAAAAAGTTCAACGGAAATGTACTGGTTGCCGAGAAGGGCAACCCTATCTTCAAAAAGAGCTATGGGATGGCAGATGAAGAAGCAAAGCGCCCTCTCAATCTGCAGAGTACTTTTGAACTCGCTTCTGTATCTAAGCAGTTTACCGCTATGGGCATTGTTCTTTTGCAGAAGGCCGGAAAGCTGAATTATGACGACAAAATATCCAAATACCTTCCTGAACTGGCTTTTTATGATAAAATCACTGTCAGAAATCTTTTGAATCATACCAGCGGGCTTCCCGATTATATGGAGTTATTCGAAAAGAATTGGGATAAAAGTAAAATTGCTGTGAATGATGATATCATCAAGGAATTTGCAAAATCCAAACCTGCCTTGGAATTTGAACCCAATCAACAGTTTGAATACAGCAATACAGGATATGCCTTTTTAGCAAGTATTATTGAGAGGGTTTCTAAAAAATCGTTTGGGGAGTTTCTGAACCAGAATATTTTTAAACCATTGGATATGAAGCATACTTTAGTGTATAGAAGCCGATATCAGCCACAATCCATTTCCAATTATGCCCTGGGCTATGAAGCAGACAATTCCGGGAAAAAAGTTCTTTTGGACAGTCATGGAAAACAATATTACACATATTATCTGGATGGAATTGTAGGTGATGGTATGGTAAATTCTACCCTCGAAGATCTTCTGAAATGGGACAGAGCTTTATATACCGACAAACTGGTGAATGAAAATGATAAGAAGCTGATATTTAATGATGTCACTACCGCAAACGGAAAAGCAAGCAACTATGGGTTTGGATGGTTTGTTAAAAAGACGAGCAAGTATGGGAAAATAGCAAACCATTCCGGAGGCTGGGCCGGTTATACAACCTTTATAGAAAGACATCTTGACAATGATAAAACCTTTATTATACTTCAGAATAATAGCACTCCGCAGACAAAGATTCCTGGTGATGATGTACGAAAAGTTCTTTATCATGAAAAATTAGGTGTAGAAAATCTCAAAAAAGCGACCCTAACTACTGATCAGTTACAGGCTTATACCGGAGTGTATTCAACTGCTGACTTCCCTATGAAAATAAAAGTATTTGTTCAAAACGGTTCTCTTTACGGGCAGGCATTGGCAGAAGGACAGAATGCATTTGAACTGGCAGCCTATGAAAATCATATTTTTAAGTTTGATGGTGCAGGCATTAGAATGGCTTTTGATCTTGAAAACCGTAAGATGGATTTCAGCCAGGGAGAATCTTCAAAATATACCTTTTCGAAGGAGTAATAATCTATAATAAATCTTATAAACAATAAAACCTCATGCGTGTACATGAGGTTTTATCATTTTTATACGGCTAATTATTTAAAGAATCTGTTAAATAGAGCCAGCTGTTCTGATAAGGATCTGCTCCAGTATTCTGTAGTATGTCCTCCTAAAGATTCTGTGTAGAGATGCTGAATCTTCATTTCTGTCAACTTTTTATGAAAATTTCTGTTCATATTGATCATTTGGGTATCTTCTGTACCACAATCGAAAATATATTGCTGTCCGGCACCAGCCATCAGTTTTATTTTACTGTCTGTAAGAAAATTGGGATTCAAAGATTCCAAAGGTCCCAGCACTTTATTTACCATATATTTCTGATATCCTTCCCCAAAAGAATTGAAGTCCAAAGCTCCACATGAACTTCCTACGATACCGAAAGTCTTGTTATAGGTAACCCCAATATTAGTGGCACCATAGCCTCCCATACTCCATCCTAAAATGCCCCGGAACTTTTTCTCAGATTTCACAGGATAATTTTTATCCATAAAATCTACCAGTTCTTTTCCAATAAAAGTTTGATATTGCGAGTCTTTAACAATCGGACTGTCTGCATACCATGAACTGTAATTTCCATCCGGAAGGACATAGATTGTTTTGTATTCCTGAGCTTTCTGAACCAAATCCGGAATATCCTGTTTAATAATCCGGTCCGGATTGCCACTGAAACCATGAAGAATATAAACCGACGGATAGGTTGTATTAGGTTGAAGATCTGGTGTAATGATAACCGTTTTGATCTTTTTATTCATTTTTGGACTGAAAATCTCCTGATGAATAATTTTTTGCGCTGATACCTGAATAAACGCAGTGAGTACAAATACAATGTTGATAAGCTTCTTCATGTTGAAAAATATTTAATTAATACTAATCATAGAATCAATAGTATTCTAATATTTTTAAAACATATTGCGTACCAATGATCTTATGACATAGCAAAATTGTAATATAAAAAAGAAAAAAGCCTCAACATATGTTGAAGCTTTTGCTAATTTATTTTTCACTCCGGTTTAGGAATATCAGTATATTTCCTTTTTTATCCTGCTTAGCTGTGTAGGCGTAATTCCCAGATAAGAAGCAATATGATGCTGTTTTAATCTGCTGTACAATGATTCATTTTCAAGCAATTGTACATAACGCTGTTTTGCGGTTTCGTATTTCAGAGAGACTTCCAAAGGCTCTTTTTTCACCACCCAGTTTTTTTCTAAATAGTGCATATGAAAAAGCGCCAGGTCATGATACTTTTCGAGCAATTCCCGATATGCTTTTACAGGATATTTTATAACGGAACAGTCTTCAAGTGCAACGATGTTGAAGTCGCTGGGTACATTTTTAATAATAGAAGCGGTGGAGGCTACAAAGCTGTTTTCTTCAAAGAAAATTTTATAAATATTATTTCCTTGCTCATCCACCGTGTAATATCCAATCAGTCCCGATCGTAGAAAATAATAATATCTTGCCATGGAACCTGATTTCAGCAGAATATCATTTTTATCGTAGTAATCTTCAGTACAGATAGCCAGTAAAGCTTTAACCGTTTCTTCGGATAACGGATAATATTGCTTGATTTGTTTTACAAACTCTGAAATGTTCATTTTGAAATATTTTGTTTTACTACATCATTATCTGCGGTAAATAAAATTAGCATAAACCTTTCTAATCCAGTATCTTTTTCATCATCAGATCAGTCTGTTCTTCTTCTCCCAGTTTGAAAATATGCTTATCAAATTCAACAAATCCATTTTTCCTGTAAAAATTGATTGCTCTTAGGTTTTCTTCCCAGACGCCCAGCCACAGATAAGCTTTATGAAGATGCTGAGCCGTCTCTAAAGCTTGGTGGTAAAGAAGTTGACCCACTTTTTTTCCATGATGGCTTTTCTTTACATAAATCCTTTCAATTTCCAGGCTGGTTTCATCCTGAAGTTCAGTCTGTGCCTTCCCGGAATTCAATTTCAGATAGCCCACGGGAATGTCCTCTTCCCAGGCAATATAAAAAAAGGAATTGGGATTACTCAACTCCGATTTTATTTTTTCGGTATTGAAACTTTCTTCCAGGTACTTTTTCATAGCCTCTTCAGTATTATCTTCTGCAAATGTTTCTGAAAAAGTTTGTATTCCGAGGTTTTGTACAATTTCCAGGTCTTCAGAAGAAGCTTTGTTGATGATAATTGATGACATAATATTTATTTATTCTTCTAATTTAAATAATATAATTGTTTCATCTTTTATGGTTTATATAAAAAGTTTAAACAACTTCTATTGATGAGAACAGTATTTTCCTGAATGCTTCAGAAGCCAGATGAACCTGTACACTCCAATCGTCTGCAGCGTCACTTCCTGCATCATCAGAAATATATTTCAGACATAGGAACGGAATATTCTCTTTTTGAGCAATCAATGCCAGCGGATAGGCTTCCATATCTACAATATTATAATCCGTTTCAGAATGGTTCATTTCGAAACTATCGCCACTTCCGCAGATTCCTTCTTGTAAAGCATCCATTTTAAGACCATATTCCAGTACAGGCGGTACTCCTGATAGCGGGGTTTCATAGAGTTTGAATCCCAGCCCTCTTACATCCATATCTCTCTGGATAAATTTTGTACAGCATATGACCTCTCCTTTGTGAAAACCTTTACTTCCGGCAGATCCTAAATTCACGATCAGTTTAGGTTTTTTTGTGTTAATTTCTTTGGTTAATTCGATCGCTGCATTTACTTTTCCAATCCCTGTAATCAATTTATTTTTATCATCAAATACGGTTCCTGCTTCAGAATCTAATGCAAAAACAAAAAGGGTATCATCAATTGAATAATGGGTTTCGTTGTTAATTTTTATCATTGAGAAATTAGATTTATACAGCGGTTGAGACTGTATGACAAAGATACGAGACTATATTAAATTAAAAACCCCAAAATAGATCTATTTTGGGGTTCTGATATCTTAAATACTGCATCCATCAGCGTCACAGGAAGCTCCGCTGTCGCCGGAAAGATCTTTAAACGGACTTACTGTTTCTTTATACGTCTGCTGAAGTGCATTTTCAAATACGTCTACAGGCTGCGCTCCTGAAACAGCATATTTACCATTCAGAACAAAAAATGGAACTCCGGAAACACCGTTGTTTCTTGCTTCCTGAATATCCTGGTTCACTTCATCATCCAATTGATCTGTTGTAACCGCCTCCCTAGCTTCTTTTGTATCAATTCCTAAACTTTCGGCAAGGGAAACTAAAACGTCCAAATCTCCTACATTTTTACCGTCGATAAAATGAGCGATAAATAATGCTTCTTCCATCTCATTGGATTTGTTGTGCTTTTTAGCCAAATGAAGCAATTTGTGAGCACTAAAAGTATTAGTGATCAGCGTTTTCCCAAAGTTAAAGTCAATTCCGGCATCTTTTCCCATTTGGGTAACCTGACCAAGCATTTGACTAGCCTGAGCTTCTGGAACTCCTTTCTTTTCTCTAAAATACTGAATGGTATCCTGAGTCTTTTGTGGATCTAAAGTGGGGTCCAGCTGGAAACTCTTCCACTCTATTTCTACTTTATCCCTGAAAGGAAGTTTACTCAAAGCCTGTTCAAAATTATTTTTTCCGATATAACAAAACGGACACATTACGTCCGACCAGATTTCTATTTTCATTGTATTCAATTTTACATCAAATTAATAGTGCAAAGTTACTACAATTTATCAATGTAACAAAATTTGTTACAATTTAATTCTGACACGTGGAAAGCATCTGTTTTCGTTTCTCAACTGCACTTTTTAAAATCATCATCAAAAATGCAAGAAGCCCGAAAACAAAACCTATCCAGGGAATATACTCTACTCCTTTTGTCATGATGATCCACCCTCCTATTGTCGTTCCCAGGGTTACCCCCAGATTTCCAAATGACGTAGCAAGGCTGTTGGCAAATTCCAGAGAGTCCGGTGCGGAAAAGATCATATAGGTGGAGGCATTCAAAAAGCTGGGTGAATACAGAAAACCCCAGATTCCGATCACTGCAATGGTTGCGAATAAATTTCCATCAGAAAAATATAAAAGCACAGGCACTATAATGGTTCCCGAAAGAAAAAAAGCGGTAGTTCTTGCAACGTTCTTATTGAGCATTTTACCGGCAACACCATTCGCAATGATTCCGATACCACCAAAGAGAAGCAGCATATAGCTTACCATTGAAGTATCCATTCCTTTGGCCTTGTTCAGATAATCGGCAAAATAACTGTAGGTAGAAAACCATGCTGTAATCATGAAAAAATTCGTCAGAGTACTCAGAATAAATGGAGGATGCTTCAATATTCTGACCTGGTTTCCGTACGATTTTTTCTCTTTCACCGGCATGGATGGAAGAAGAAAATAAATACTCATTAAAGCAATCAAACTTACAGCAGCTTGTATCATGAATGAATATTCCCAGGACCAAAGCCCGGCTATCCACGTTGCAAAAGGAACCGTAGTGACCATAGCAATAGCAACTCCATTAAAAACAATCCCCATCAGTTCATTCTTTTTACGGTCATCTACCTGAGATACTGCCACTGACAAGGCGGTTGCAATATATACAGGCTGAAGGAATGCCGGTAAAATTCTCACCAGCAGCAGCAGCCAGAAAGGAGGTGAAAAAGAGGACACAATTCCTGTAACCAGAAACATAAAAATGGCTGTAAGCATTATCTTTTTACGGTCAATTCCTGATGTAAGTAAAGTCATAAAAGGTCCTGTAAGAGCAATAATTAATGCAAAAGCACTCAGCAGGTATCCAGCCTTGTCAATACTGATTTTATAATGTTCTGCAATTTGCGGGAGAATTCCGATAACTCCAAATTCTGTAGTAATAACTGCTATAAATCCCAGACATCCAATATATGCGTATTTTTTCATTGTTACTGTTCTCTGTCGGATTCAAAATGGTGCGTGGCAAAAACTGCCATTTCATCCACTGCTGATTGTACTTCCTCCAAAAGTTCTCCCATATGCATAAACCCATGAACCATATCTTTGTAAAAACTTGTTCTAAGCGTAACACCTGCATTTTCCATATTCAGGGAAAGCGTTTTGCCATCATCTAAAAGTGGATCATGCTCTGCCAGAATCACTAAAGTAGGCGGTGTTTCTTTAAAATCTTTAATCAACACAGGAATCGCCAAAGGATTTTCTTTTTCTTCTTTTGGAAGATACCATTCCCATGCTTCTATTCCGCCTTGTTTATTAAGAACCGGCCCATTTTCATACGTTTCCCATGATGTTGAGTTCAACTGATTGTCAGCTGCAGGATAAATTAATACCTGAAACCTGAACTGTCCTCCTATTTGGGTGGAAACGGCTGTAGCCAATGCACCGCCAGCACTGTCTCCTATGATTCCAATTTTACCAGGATCAATTCCTATAGATTCTGCGTTATCGGCTACCCATTGTATTCCGTCAATACAGTCATTTAAACCTGCCGGAAAAGGATGCTCAGGAGCAAGACGGTAATCTATAAATATAATCACAGAACCCGTCTTATTGGCAAGTTTACGGACTACGGCATCATGAGTCTCATATCCTCCTGCTATAAACCAGCCTCCATGAATATAAATAATAGCTGATGACTTCTCTGTTTTTGTTCCATTAGGACGGTAAATCCGAATAGGAATCTGATGGTTTTCCTTCTGAATATTCAATTCTTCGATCATTGCCACTGATTCTTTCTTACCGCTAAGCTGAAGAGACATGGTTTCAAGAAATTTGCGGGCTCCATCTAAAGAATTTTGTGGATTGAACGGCTGTATTTTTTCTAAATGATTTAAAATCTGTGTTATTTTAGGAGTTAATTGCATTTTGATTTTGATTTAATTTATTATTATTTCTGCAGGGAACATGAGCGCTATTGTTCATTACTGCTGTATATTTTCTATTTTAAACAGCAAAATTAAATCTCAAACCTTACATTTGCACTGTATACAGCTAAATGTATGGTACTAACAAATTTGTAAGTAATGGGGAAAATAAAAGAAAATTCAACGAATAATATCAACCGACAATATATACAGGGATGTGATTTGAGTTATGCAGTATGCAGAATCGGGGGACGATGGAAGCTGATTATTTTAAACAAGTTAAAAGACGGGAAATTGCGCTTCAGCGAGCTTCGAAACTCTATTTCAGGAATAACGGAAAGAATGCTTACCCTTCAGCTGAGAGAGCTTGAAAAAGAAAGCTTAGTAACGAGAACCGTTCATGCAGAAGTTCCTCCAAGGGTAGATTACGAATTGACAGCTATAGCCAGAGAACTCATCCCCATATGGAAACAGCTTGATGAATGGGGAGGAAGACACAGAGAATTGATGCAGGGGCAGGAAGAAGCCCGAAACTTAAAAGAATCAGAAGTGTAAAACAAATTCTGATTTATGCTTTATTGACTCTTTTACAAAATAATATATGTGCGATCAGAGCCAATATTCCAAATACAGTTCCTACAAGGCATACTCCACTCCATTGAGCTTTTTGCCAGGCAATAGAAGCCAGCCAGGTTCCCAATGATCCGCCAATGAAATAGGAAACCATATACACTGTATTCAATCTGTTTACAGCATTCGATTTAATCAGAAAATAATTGGTCTGGTTCATAATATGACTCGATTGTACTCCCAGATCAACAAGAATAACTCCTACAATCAGTCCCCAATAAGTTTCTCCTGCAAAATAGGTAAAGCCCCAGCTTCCTATGACAATCAGTAAAGAATACAATATAATTCGGTTAATATCCAGATACTTTTGAAGTTTTCCCACCTTTGCCGCCGCTAAGGCGCCTACCGCTCCTGCCAGCCCAAAGCTTCCTACAACGGAAGATCCCGCATTGAAAGGCGGTTTTTCCATATGGAAAACCAATGTTGTAAACAAAGCACACATAGACCCGAATGCCATTGCTCCACGAAATGATGCCAGCTGAAGAATAGGCTGTGTTCTGGCAAGATGGGCAACAGAACGCATCAGTTCTTTGTAGCTCCCTTTAAAATTAGGTGACAGCTCAGGAAGCATTTTATATACAGCCAGCCACACCAGAATCATCAGTCCTGCTGCAATACCAAACATCGCTCTCCATCCCCATACTTCTCCTACAATTCCTCCTACAAAACGGGAAAGAAGAATTCCCAGTAACAATCCGGACATCACCAATCCGATATTGGACGATTTTTCTTTATCTGAAGAAAGTTCTGCTGCAATAGGAACAAAAAGCTGTGGAATAACCGAGGTAGCTCCAATCAATAAACTGGCTGCATACAACATCCATAACTGAGTGGCAAAAGTCATCCATAAGAGCGATCCAAAAACAAGAAACAGGTCTATTAAAATTAATCTCTTCCGGAAAAACTTATCTCCTAATGGAACAATCAGCAACAGTCCCAATGCATACCCTACCTGAGTAAGCACCGATATTTTGCTGGCAGCACTTTCAGAAACCTTAAAATCTTCCGAAATAAGCGCCAACAAGGGCTGGTTATAATAATTGTTGGCCACTACAAGCCCGGAAATAATAGCCATCAGCCAGATGACAGTCCTGGAAATACCTTGGGAAGAATTCTCCTGCATTATGTTACAATTTTATTTGAATCAATAGAAAGTAATCTGACACTTGATCATCATGTAGACTGTCAGATTTTTGAGACCTCAAAGATAATCATTAAAAAAAGAAAATTTCGCCACCCTGACTTTACATTTTTATGAATGATACAGAATTCTGTGATACATTAGAATACTGTCAGTATACTGCTGTATGATTGTTTTTATTGATGATATATATCGATGAAAAACCTTTTGAATATTAGAAATATTAAGGAAATTTGCATCATGAAAATCATTCCGCTCAAAGAAGGCAATTTTTCGGCCAGTAAATCCAAAGACTTCACTCTTTTAACAGAAGAAAATTTTGATACAATCGGAGGAATCAAAATGTCTGTTCAGCCGTTTCTTATCATTACAGAAAATGATTATATCCTTCTGGATGCAGGGATTAGCTGGAAAAATGAGTCCGGAAAAACGGTGGTCTCAGAAATTCTGGAAAGAGAAAATATCCGTCCTGAACAAATCACAAAACTATTGTTATCTCACCTTCATAAAGATCATATTGAAGGAGCTGTGAAGCTTAAAGAGAGTGGTTTTGAAGCAACTTTTCCGAATGCACAGATCTATATCCAGAAACGAGAGCTGGATTTTGCGATGGAAAAGAAAGGCAATCCTTCTTTTGATTTTGATATGCTGGAAAAACTGATTCAGCTTCCCAATATTACCTGGATGGATGAAGATAAAGGACAAATCACAGATGAAATTTCCTATGAAGTGGTAGGCGGACATACTCCTTTTATGCAGGTTTTCTGGATCAGAGAAAATGAAGAAACCGTTTTTTACGGGGCCGATGATCTTCCCCAGGCTTCTTATCTAAAATATCATTTAGCTTATAAAAGTGATTTCGATGGCAGAAAAGCAATGGAATTACGACTTCAATGGGAAAAAGAAGCCAGAGAAAACAATTGGAAAATTCTTCTTTATCATGATCTGGATAAAGCGATTCTGGACTTTTAAATCATAAAAAATGGTTTAAATTTCATTAAACCATTTGTAGATATCAAATTCAGAAGCGATGTTGAGTTTTTTTCTGATCCTGTTTTTCCTGTTTTGTATAGCTTTTGGGGTAACAAAGATGCAGGTTGCTATTTCCTTTGTTGTCATATTCAGCTTCAGGTAAATACAAAAGATCAGTTCAGAATTTTTAAGGCCAGGCTGTATAGCAGATAATTTTTTAAAAAAATCAGGATATACCAATCTGAATTTATTCAGTAAACGAGGCGAATTGGCTTTGGCTAGTGCCACTATTTCGTCCTGTACACGAATTTTCTGGTCCAAATCCTCCAAGTTAGTTTCAGGTTTTCTATTTTTCATAATACTTTTTCATCTCTACTTATTTTAGATGCAATATATTTTGCGCATCTGGATAAAGTCTTTTTCTCCGATCAATCTGTTTCCTGATAATTTACTATCAAAACAAAATGATTTCTATGTATTCATAAATGCAATATAACTTAATGATTTGCAATACCTATTTGTTTTTAACAAATGGTTAATGCAGAAAATTACATATATGAATTTCGTTTTATTTTTATATAGACAAAGAAAGAAAAAATGATTAAAATTTTGTTAAAACTGTATACCACATAGATACCACGTTACACCATAAACAAAATATCATAACGGCTTTTATCAGCCTGTTTCCAATTATTAGCTTTGCTATTTTAATTATTGTAAATGTAAAGTCTTCCTGCGTTTACTTTTTATGATCTCGATCAATGTTTTGGGCTTAATAGAAACATATTTGTGACCAATGAATAGAAATGGATAAGTAAGAATGGTAAAACAGACAAAAAAGGATTTTTTAAAAGAAAAAAGCCGGATTTATTTTAAATCCGGCTTTCCAATATAATTATTGATTGTTTTCTATAATTTTCAAGTCTTTGAGATAGGTATGACAGCCTTCAAAATCGAAATATTTTTCCTTCAAAACTTTTACCTGATAGTTTACAGGGAGATATTTCCCCCACTTAGAAAAGTCGATAATTTGGGGACTTTTTTCTAATAACCCGGTCAGAATTTCATCTATATTCTGACCTATATCAGAACGGGCTAAGGCTGTTTTTAACTCTTCTGCGGTATGATCTTCTATTTCAAAGGAGCTGTCTTTATCATCCAGTGTACTTTCTATCTTCAAGCCATCCAATAGTAATTTTAAAGTTCGGTTGATTTTTGAACTTGTAAAAGAATAGAAAGTCAGTTTTTCATTATGATCCAATAATGGTCTCTCCTTTTTGAAATCATTGATGCTAAACGAAGAAAATTCACTTCGCAAAAGAAGAATGATTTGTTGGGCAGCCTCGTCCAGAATTTCATATTCTTCTTTTGACATAAGAATCTCAAGCATCTTTTCCCTGATCTGATAAGCAGTGTCTGCTGCATCTCCGGAAAACTTAGGCTTTTTCCCGTCTTTGGTAGGAAGTACTTCTATTTTCTTCGTTTGATAATCAATATCCTTGATGCTCCATATTTTAGCAGAGAGATAAATATTTTCATTCTCTCTTATCTGTGGTGATAGAGGCAATTCTCCGATTTTCACTCCACTGCTGGAAACTTTAAAAAATACAGGCGTATCAAAAAGGCTGTAAAAATCTTTATTGTTCACCACTTCCTCTCCTTCCATTCCAATGATGAGTTCATGCCCCAGTTTTTCAAAAAAATCAATACTTGTGAGATACCTGATTACGTATTCTGTTTCTTCAGTACTGATATTTGAAAATGTTGAATTTCCAGCAATTTCATCCAGAAGCTGAGTCGTAGAAATCCCTGAAGATCCCTTCACAATAGACAAAAGCTGGTGAACCAACACATCATAAGGTTTTTTGTTTACAGAAACCGGTTCTATGTATTGTTCCTGATAGAGCATCCAGCAGGCCAAAGACTGCAATAAACTCCAAGGTTCTGTAGCATAAAGAAACAGATTGCTGGCTTTCCCCTCTCTTCTCCCGCTTCTTCCTACTCTTTGAATTAAAGAAGCAATACTGTGGGTAGCATCAATCTGTACCACATCATCTACATTCCCAATATCAATTCCCAGTTCCAGTGTTGAAGTACAGGAAATACAGAAGTTCTGTAACGTTGAATTTTTAGCAAAAAACTCAACATATTCACGGACTTCCTTATCCACAGAAGAATGATGTGAGAAATAATTCTTGTGACCGCCTACTTTCTCTGAAATCTGCTTCAGCTTCACTGCTACTTCTTCCACTCTTCCGCGGGCATTCGGAAATATTAAAACTTTACGATCTCTGGTCCTGATGTACAGATCTTTTAATAAGGGTAATGGCAGTTCTTCAACAGAGCCTGCAAAATATTTAAATAAGACATTAATCGGCTTGGGAGTGGTATCTCTGATGACTTTTGTACGGTCCGGATCTCCAAGAAATTCTTTCAGTTCAATGTATTGATTAGCATCACTTACGGTAGCCGAAAGTCCTACAATACTGAATTTCTTGATGTTGATCTTTTGAAGGCGGTTCAGCAAGGATTGCAGATGAGTTCCCCTGTCGGAGCCTAAAAAAGAATGAATTTCATCAATAACTATATATTCCAAAGCAGAAAACAGATGGTGTAGATTATAAGGCTTATTCACAAACATGGCTTCCAGAGACTCCGGAGTGATGAGAACAATGCCTTCCGGACTTTTCAGAAGGCGGTCTTTGGCACCTTTAGAAGCTTCGCCATGCCATTTCGTAACAGGAACGTCCAGATATTCACAAAGGCTTTCCACCCGAAGAAACTGGTCATTGATCAAAGCAATCAAAGGTGAAATATACAGAACTTTTACACCAGGTTCCCTAAAATTAACCTTGGATAAAATAGGCAGAAAAGCAGCCTCAGTTTTCCCTGAAGCTGTTCTGGATATTAAAATATAATTGTTATCAGTAGAAATAATCCTTTGGATAGAAGCCTCCTGAATAGGTCTCAGACTCTCCCACTTCTTATCCCTTATATATTTTCTGATAGGTTCGGAAAGCAAATTGAAGGCTGTCATAGTTCTTCAATACTGTCTAAGAGAATAAGATCATTTGGTCTTTCGTCTGCAATTTCAATTTCCCCGAAAAGCCTTCTTTTATCCACTTCCGGATTTTGTCTGATGATATTAAGGATATTCAAAAAATCTCTGATCACTTCTCTTGGGGTCAGGAATTCTGCGGCACCTGGTTTGTTGAAAATTTCTTCCATAAAAGCAGAAATTTCTTCATCTGTAATATTCAGTTCTGTTTTATAATTAAAATCGAAGATGAGTTTCAGTTTTTTGAGCAGCACAAAGATCTCATTATGATTCAAGGGCATCAGTTTGATCACAGGCTGTGCAAAATCACGAAGCTCAGAAGTTTCAAATTTATTGGATTCCAGCCTTGTTTTCAAAGCCTGATAGCTGAAAAGTCCTCTCCTTTCATTTTCCAGGAATTCTTTTGTCCCGGCAAAATTGATGAAAAGATTGGCCACTTTCCCTTGGAAACAGTCATTATAAATAGATAAGATTTTTTCATAGTTTTTATCACGGGTAGCCGTAACAGAGATCTTATACAGATTGATGGCTTCATCCAGATTGATCATAAAACCGCTGTAGCCCATGCTTACAAAAAGCTTACAGAAGTTTTTAAGCATGTCATAATAATTAGAGTCATTGATAATCTCCCTGATTCCGAGGTCTTGTCTCGCTTCCGTTTTCGTGCTGTATTCGCCTTTCAGCCACTTTAAAGCATTTCTGCGCAATAGTTCATCACCTTTGATATAGCCTTCATAGTATTTCACAATAGCAGACCCGAAATCAAAACCGCCAATTTCTGTAATCTCGTTTACCGTTTTCATAATAGAATTCTGAATCAGACCGAGATACTGATCATTTCGGATGTCCATCAGAGAGATATGGTTTTCCTCTGCTGTTTTTACAATCACCTGCTCAATCCATTTTTCAAGTAAAGTCTGCAAAGCTCCGCCCTCCGGCTTCGTCTGGATCGCAATATTATCCATAATGGCAGAATATAGGATCACGCTTTTCCCGTCATTGGAATAGAGCCTGTTATCCGGTGTAAAATCGGCATTGGCGACCACAAACTTCTGTTTTAAAGCCACAGTATTCAAAAGATGAAGCATAAAAGACTTTCCGCTTCCGAAATCTCCGATCCAGAATTTTACAAGACTGAGACCATTTTTGACGTCTTCCAGAGAGTTGATAAAAGCATGTATTTCTTCAGATCTTCCTACCGTAATATGTTGTACTCCTATTTTCGGAACGACTCCGCTTACCAGTGAGTTGATAATGGAAGTCGCTTCTTTAGGTTTAATATTGTCAATCATTGTTTAAAAGTTTTTGGTAATAATTGGGGTTAATAATAAAATATTCATCTTCTTCCTCGATGAGAATATCATCAAGGGTCTCAAAACAGCATTCATTAATAGAATCTATGGTAGAGCCCATAAAAAGGCCTTTTGTTTTGATAAAATCCTGAAGATCTTCCTGAAGTATATTGAAGCTGTGTTTTTCAAATAAGTCAAGGATATCCTTTTGAATATCTGTTAAATGAAGCTCATCACTATATTTGGAACTCTGAATTTCCGTAACCTGTTGTGCCATCGTTATTGTTAACACTTTCGGATCTGCTGTTTCTGCCGTTTTTAAGGAAGTAACTTCATCTTCACTTTCGTCATTCAGAATCTGTCCTAAAATAGTTGCCGTTTCGGAATGCTGTGCCTGGATATTTTTGATGGCTTCATGATCAATCGTGATTCTCTTTCTTTTGGGAAGATAAAGCTGATTGGCTTTTTCAAGAGCTAGATTAAGGTTTCTGCCGGCAATAAATTCATTCAGGATATTTTCAAAATCAGAAAGCAGCTCTTCCGTTGGAAACAGATTCTTCTGGATATTTTTGGGAAAATCTCTTTTGTCAAATTTGGGAGAGTTCAGATCCTTTTCCAGATAATGAATATAAAGTCTTAATGCAGAGTTTTTATCATGTTCCGCTACAAATTTTGAAGCTTCAAAAAACAAAGCATCCACAGATGGGTTTTTAACATTGACCTCAGAAAGTCTGAAAATTTCTCTTTCAAATGCCAATGGATTGGAATAATCATCCCTGATCAAATCAAATTTTGTCTTCCAGCGGCTGGTATTATTCTCATTGAGGATAATATTGGTTTTGTAATCGGCATCAAGTATCTGATGGTGGTTTTCTGCAAGGAAAACATCAAGCTTTGAAACAATCTTTTTATGGTACTGGTGAAGAATATCCGGATCATTATAATTAAAATCAGTATTGATTTTCCTTTTAATACCATACACTTCGCGGACCGTATTTTCACATAATTTCAAAATATGATTGAAAATTTCTGTTTGTACAGACTGATAGGTGTAATTGTAATTCAGGCTGTCTTTTTTATAGTGATACCGGAGGCAGACAATGATCTCCGAAAGCTCATCAATGACGGTCGGATAGGATTTGTTAACGGGAATACATTTCTGGTAGAGGTATTCAACAGACCTCAAGAATTGCTTTATGATCTGTATTTTGCAATAGTCAATCTCATTGAAAACATTTCCGGCAAAAGACATTCTATCCAGCATGGCTGCCTGATCTTCAGTAAGACTGAGTTTTCTGCTGTATTTTTTTCCTATTTTCCAGGAATCCGGATTATAAGATCTACTCTGGTCCTCAGGAGAGTTCCCGGAAGCAGGTTCAGTCCCAAAATCAATTGGGCTGTCCGATTGTCCGGAAACATCAATAATAAAAGAATCTGTATTGGATGAAAATTGATCGTTCGGCATAGTATCATCAGGAGTTATCATTGTGAAATATTCTGAAGAGTTTTCTCTTCAAACAGCATCAAAAACATCAAACTCATGAACCAGAACAACGGTGTGCCCTGATTTTCTGAGGTCTAAAGCTTTTTCCACTTTTCTTCCGTAGCACGAATAGCTCCAGCAGGCATTGTTGGTGTCTCCAATAATCAGATAGTCGGTCTTTCTGGAAATAGTATTGACAGCAATTCCACCTTTGTTTGTAATGGCTTCCTGTAGCTCGTTTCGGCTTCCTCTGCTTAAAATTCCGGTAATGCAGAACGTTTTATTTTCAAAAATAATTTCAGGATCTACAGCGCAGATACCGGAAATAGAAACTCCTTCGGTATCTCTTTCTACTTTTTCAGCAATGTCTGTATTTTTTAATTCTACAAACTGTTTGATAAAAGCTGTCAGCACCGCTCTTTCTTCATCATCTATTTTTTTGTCCGCAACGATTGATAACACAAGACTTCTGATCTCATCGTATGGATAATGTGAACTCAGATGTTCATTCTCTGACAGCCATTCATGAAGTTTAAAGATTTCTTCGTCATTCAGGATGCCATCAGCCAATATACCATGGAAAATCCCCTGTAAAAGCTGTAAGTCTGAAGTAATTCCATTGTAATAGATACTGTCATGTTCATATTTCTGGCACAGCCAATAGAGATCTTCAACGGCTTCTTTAGCCGGGATTTCATTGGACGCCGTATTTTCAATTAAAAGCATAAACTCACGGAACGGATTTCTGTTGATCAGATCATAATGTTCCTTGGCCCATAGTCTCAGCTCATCCATCTCTCTGGCATCAATAATATCATCAGAAATAATTCCCAGTAAAAGTCCTTTCAGGGAATTGATCGCTTTATCGGCTCTTGCTTTGGAAGTAAGAATTTGTAAATCCGGATTTTCAAAATTGCTCATCTTAATACAATTGAGTTATTGGTTAATTAGTTCTTTTGATCGTAAAATCAATTTTCTAATATAGTAATATTGATTCAAATGTATTGAAGATTTGAAAATATTCTTTACGGTTTCCCGTAATGAAAGAACGAGAAGTTGTAAGAGTCAATTTGTTAATACGCTTACTTACTTTTATTCACTCTTACCCCCTCCCATCCTCAGAAGGTGCAATGATCTGCTATTGATCAAGTTGTTTCTGAAACTCTTCCAGATATTGTGCAAGGTGAAGTCCGTCGGCCAGTCCATGATGCGCTTCAATAGAAACCGGAAGATATTTTCTCCCCTCACGGATATTAAATCTTCCAAAAGCAATTTTTGGGATCGATTCTGTTGTATTAAAGTCTGTAGGATGCAGGATTGCACTGAAAGAATTCCATGGAATCGTCGTGTGTCTTACATGATCTTTCCCCAATCTTTCATTCTTTATCCTCAATCCTGAAGTCTCATGTACCCCTTTTATTTCTTCCTGCAAAGCAGCATTAAACGTTTCAAAATCTTCTGAAAAACGGGTAAACGAAAATCCGAAAGTTCCATCCGGTCTTCCAATTGTACTGCCGGCATGTAAAGTATCAAACTGTACAACCTGTCCATCTACAATTCTGAGTTTTAATTCGTCAACAGTATTGATTGCTGCCATCGATTTGTGAAAATAATAGGCAAAAAATGAATACCCTTTTTCTTTAGCTGTATCATACGCTTTTGTACAGTCTACTTCTGTAGTAAATCCAAAATATGGGCTTGCCATACCGGAAAAAAATTCAAAATGCTCCTTTCTGTTCCATTTTTCAAGGTCTACGATCTTCATTGATTTTTATTTGGGGGCAAATTTCTGAAAGTTTCTCCAGTTTTAAAAGTTTCTCACAGAAAATATAATTAAAACTTAACGTTACAAAGTCCCTATTTGGTAGATATTTTGCATAAAAATAGAGGTGTTTTGAAATCTCATTCATTATACCTGATACTAAGCTTCTTCTTATTGAGGATATTTACACTATAAAAGACTTAATTAATTATAAAATAGAAAAATATGGCAATAGAAAAAATCGGATTCATCGGATTAGGGAATATGGGACATCCTATGGCCAAAAATCTTGAAAAAGCGGGCTTTCCACTTTCCGTTTACAACAGATCATCTGAAAAAGCTAAAGATTTTGAAGAAAAATCTACAGTCTGCACCCAAATTAAAGACCTGGTAGAAAGCAGCGATATTATATTCACGATGCTCACCAATGACACTGCCGTGAAAGCAGTTTATGAGGAGATTCTGGTTTTGGATATTCAAGGAAAGCTCTTTATAGATATGAGTACCATTTCTCCTGAAACGTCCAAAGAAACAGCCACATCTTTGAAGATAAAAGAAGCCTCTTTCATTGATGCTCCTGTAGCAGGAAGTACAGTACCCGCACAAGAAGGAACATTAATTATTATGGCCGGCGGCCTAGAAGAAAGTATAAAACGTGCTATGCCGTATCTGCTGAAGATGGGAAAATCTGTAAAACATTTGGGTGACAATGGAAAAGGAATTGCCGGAAAACTGTCTATCAATTATTTCTTAGCAACCATTTATCAGGGATTGGCAGAGACCGTTTTACTGGCCGGGAAATTAGGAATTGAACGATCAGATATGCTCGAAATAATCAATGAAAGTGCCAGCGGAAGCGGTGCTACTAGGGTAAAAACACCCATGTTGACCGCAGATCAGTATGCCCCGGCATTTGCGCTTGATCTTATGCTGAAAGATATTCTTCTTGCTAAAAACGCAGGAGCTGATTTTCCTCTGTCTGAAACCCTGATTCGAACCTATCAAAATGCCCATGATAAAGGCTTCGGGCAGGATGATGTCATAGGAATTATTAATTATTTAAAACAAAGCTAAATATGGAGATCATCAACTGTAAAGGAAACCGTTGGTCTGCAAAAAAAGCAGGTCAAATCTATGTAGTAAGTCTCGACAATCATTCCAATATAGTGGAAACTTTAACGGATTTTATCCAGAACCAAAGTATTCTGGCTGGAGAAGTGACAGGAATTGGTGCTGTGAGTGAAGCAACACTCCGTTTTTTTAATCCGGCAACCCAAAAATATGTTGATAAAACTTTTAAAGAACAGATGGAAGTCACCAATATTTCCGGAAATATCTCTGAAATAGAGGGCAAACTTATGCCTCATTTGCACATTACGTTGGGAAGAGAAGATTACACCGCTTTGGCAGGTCATCTTTTGGAAGCAAAAATTCAGGGGGCTGCAGAATTTATTTTTTATCCATTAGATACCAGAATCGTAAAAATTAAAAACGAAGAAATAGGAATCAATCTTTATGATTTTGAAAAATAAGATTCAGTTTGCTGTTGAAAGTAGTATTTTTGATGAAATATGTATTTAATGTTTGAGGTCCTTCTTTCCCATATTGAGAATAAGGTTGATATTACAGAAGAGCAAAAAAGTCAGCTTCAATCTTTTTTTACTTCTAAAAAGCTTCGTAAAAAACAATATCTGCTTCAGGAAGGAGATATCTGCAAATCTTTGTCTTTTGTAAGCAAAGGCCTTCTGAAATCTTATTTTCTGGATGAAAAAGGAAATGAGAATATCAATATGTTTGCCTTTGAAGGCTGGTGGATCTCGGACTTCAACAGCTTTATCAATCAGGAAAAATCAGTCCTGAATATTGATGCTATAGAAGAAACCGAAGTACTGATGATCACTTTGGAAGATTATGAAAAAATGATGCTGGAAATTCCTGTGATGGACCGTTATTTCAGAATTTTATATCAAAACAGCCTCGTTACGAAAGATTACAGGCTTATTGTTTCCAACAGCTACACGGCTGAAGAAAAATATCTTCAACTCACTCATAAGAATCCGGAAATGATCAAAAGAGTCCCGCACAATCTTATTGCTTCTTATCTTGGCCTTGCTCCGGAAACCGTGAGCAGGATCCGTAAAAAGAATTCCCTGAATAATACTTGATCCAGATCAACTCAAACGCATGACCCACATCAAGGATAAAAACCTGTTTCCGTTCATAATTTTGTACAAGAAATTTTACAATACTTATGGAAAATATTGCATTGGTAGTAGGTGCTACCGGAATTACAGGAAGTAACCTTGCCGAAGAATTGATCGCACAAGGCTGGACAACCTATGGCTTATCCAGAAACCCCAACAACAATACCCCAGGTCTTCGTCCTGTAAAGGCAGATCTTCTGGATGAACAATGCCTTACTGAAGCACTGGAAGGGATCTCTCCTACC
Source organism: Chryseobacterium sp. GW821-FHT04C04 (assembly GCF_059420365.1). NCBI lineage: Bacteria > Pseudomonadati > Bacteroidota > Flavobacteriia > Flavobacteriales > Weeksellaceae > Chryseobacterium > Chryseobacterium sp. GW821-FHT04C04. The sequence goes on from NZ_JBWKTO010000001.1 coordinate 58,204, forward strand.
CACATTTACTTTACGACATGGATGCGTAACGATACTGAAGAAGAAAACATCATTGTCAACAGCAAACTGGTAAGAAATTTATTAAATGTTTTATCGCCTAAAAAATCAGTGAAGCATGTGGCTTTGGTTACAGGGCTTAAACATTATTTAGGACCATTTGAGGCTTATGCTAAAGAAGGCGTTTTACCTGAAACACCTGTAAGAGAAGAGCATCCAAGACTTCCGCTTCCCAATTTTTATTATGCACAGGAAGACGAAGTGTACAAAGCTTCCGAAAGAGATGGCTTCAGATGGAGTATTCACAGACCTCACACCGTTGTTGGATATGCCATTGGAAACCTGATGAATATTGCAACCACATTGGCCGTATATGCGAGCATCTGTAAGGAAACCGGAAGAAAATTCATATGGCCGGGATCAGAAGCACAATGGAACGGAGTTTCGGACGTAACGGATGCCAGAATATTGGCTGCACAATTGGTTTGGGCTTCTACTACAGAATCCGCAAAGAATCAGGCATTCAATATCACGAATGGAGATGTTTTCCGATGGAAATGGCTATGGAAAAGGCTGGCAGACTGGTTCGATGTAGAAGCTGAAGGCTTCAATGGTACTATAAGACCTCTTGAAAAAGAACTGGAAAACGATCACCAGATTTGGTCAGAAATAGCAGAAAAATATAACCTTAAAGAAAAAGATCTTGACCGCCTGTCTTCAGCATGGCATACAGATCTGGATCTGGGAAGACCTTTGGAGGTGATGTGTGATATGTCTAAAAGCAGAAAACTTGGATTTACAGCCTATACAAGCACAGAAAATTCTTTTACAGATGTTTTTGAAAGACTGAGATCAGAAAATATAATCCCTTACTAGTATGTAGGAAAACGCAAAGACCCAGGAAAATCATCAATGATTGATAGATTCTCGCAGATCTTAGAGATTACGCAGATGCTGTGGTTAATCAACTATAATTTTGAAATATTCAGTGTTCAATTTTATCGGAGATAAAATCCTTGCGTTAAAATCATCACATTGTAAAACTTTTCTTGCGTCTTTGCGTTTTTCCAATAGTTAGATTATAGTATAATTTGTATTTTTTATGGTTAAAAGTTATACTTCCGTAGTCGTTACGCCAAATTTCTTTTTGAAAGAAGAATAAAAATGGGATAAATTCTCAAAACCCAGATCAAGATAAATATCTGAAGGCTTTTTATCCCTGTTTTTAATTAAATAATAGGCTTCTGTCAATCTTTTTTCTTTCAGCCATTGCTTGGGCGTCATCTCAAACGTTTTATTAAAATCCCTCTTGAAACCCGAAAGACTACGACCTGTAAGCCGTGCAAAAGCATCTACCGATACATTGAACATAAAATTCTTATTCATAAACTCTTTAAGATCAATTTTATAAGGTTCAGAAAAATCAAAAAGGAGATTTTTAAGATCAGGATTACTCAGCAAAAGGAGTTCTATGGCTTCTTTCACCTTTAAAACCGCTAACTTCGGAGGAATTTCCTGTGTTTTATTGACGTAAGGAATAAGAGAAGCAAAATAGGTTTCAAAAAAATCATTGGGTTCAAAAAACAACCGCTGATTTCCTGGAAAATTGCTATTTACAACAATTTTGTTATCAGTGGCATACTGTCTCAGTGTTTCATCATCCAGTGTGATGGAGATAAACTGATACTTTTCATGAGCTGAAGGATATTTAATCGTTCTGATCAGTTGATTTTTCCTGACCAGGACCACTGTATTTTCTTTGATCACCGTTTTACCCTGTTCATGAAAAGCATGAGTTTCCCCGGATATCTGAAATCCAAGAAAATGGTCCGGAATGAACTCCTCATGCCCTCTATAAGATTCAAAAGCACATGAATAAACCAGTTTGTCGAATATGATTTCAGAAGTATTTTCCATACTACAAATATCTGAAATTTAAGCAATAACCTGAGCGCCCGCCTCTGCAATTTCTTTATCCTGCTCGGGAGTTCCGCCTGATGAGCCTATAGCACCAATAATCTTACCTTGTGCATTCTTAAGGACAACACCGCCAGCAATAGTCAGAAGTCCGTCATTGGAATTCAGCATTCCGTACCCATGAATGCCGGTTTCTGAGATAATTCCTCCCATCAGATCACTGTTTACACCAAACATCACTGCTGTTTTTGCTTTTTTAATGGCAAAATCAATCACTCCGTAGACACTGTCCAGTCGTGCCAATGCAACCAGGTGACCTCCAGCATCTACCACGGCAATAGTCACAGGAATATTCATAGACAATGCCTTTTCTTTGGCTGCATGTAAGGCTTTTTCGGCAATATTATAATTCAACTCCATGATATTTAGCTTTTTGAGGTCCATGCATCTGCCTGAAGTTGTTTTACAAAATCTTCAGTTTCTTTTGGATGTACATTTCTGAAATGACTCTCATCATCTAAAGCTACATTTACAATCACGTCTGCCATAGACTGTGGATCAAGCTGGTGGGCTAAAGATTCTGCCGCTCCATCAAAAGCAGATTCCGGAGTGAAGTTATTTTTCGGATCATACCAATGGAAAATAGAATCTACTCCCCTGTCATTAAATCCTGTTCCAAATACACCCGGGTTGCAGGTTGCAATTTTGATATTAAACGGAGCAAGTTCTGTTCTCAATCCTTCAGCGATAGATTCCAATGCATGTTTTGAAGCACAATATGCAGCGACATACGGAACTGTCCATAAACCTCCCATTGAAGAGGTGAAAACAATTTTACCCTTCTTTTTTTCAACAAACTTTTTGATAAAACCCTGGGCAAGGTTCAATGCACCAAACACATTCACCTCAAACATAGAACGGATAATATCAACAGGCTGCTCAGCAATCGGGCCGCCTTCCATGATTCCGGCATTGCTGATTAAAATATCTATTTCATACTTTTTTAAGATATAATCAATATCTCTTTGGCTGGTTACATCCAGTTTATCCACCGTAAGGTCAATATGCTGTTCTTTAGCTTCCCGGATTAAATCACTCATCTGAGGATAGACCTGTGCAGTAGCAATTACCTTATGTCCTTTTTTAGCAAGATCAAAAGCAGCCATCTTTCCGAATCCACTTGCTGCACCTGTAATTAAAATTGTTTTACTCATTGTATTCTTTTTAAATGTTGGTACAAATTTCAAAGATTTCAGGAAGCTCAATATTGCTGCAGCGTTCAATTTTATATTGCTGAAAAGTCCAGATAATCCTATGAGAAGGGAATGTTTGGCTAAATAAATACTTTCAAAATCATAAAAAATTATATTTATCGTTAGATTTGCACCTATTAAACTAAAAACCATTGTATGCTTAAAATTAAGACACTTCTTTTAATTTTTATCTCCTCCTCTTCTTTTAGCTTTGCTCAAAACTGTGATTGTGAAAGCAATTTTCAATGGGTAAAAAAAACATTTGAGGAAAATGACGCCGGATATCAATATGCAATTGATAAAAAGGGAATTTCTGCTTATCAGGCTCATAACAATGACTTTCTGAACAAAATCAAAAATAGAAAAGCAGATTTAGAATGTGCTCAGACCATTTACGAGTGGCTTAAATTCTTCAGATCCGGTCATTTTTCCGTTTCAATGATTGAAAAGAACAATCAACTGACAGAACCTGCAGCCACGGAAAATAGTAAAACAGAAAGTGTAAAAGTAGATATTGATAATTTTAAAAAGGAAGTTGTCTCTAAAAAAGACTCAGATATTGAAGGAATATGGGAAGTCCAGCCTTACACCATAGGAATTAAAAAATTTGGAGATATCTATAAGGGTTTTATTATCAAATCGGGGGCTGAAAACTGGAAACCTTATGAATTAAAACTCACTCTTAATGCTGATAAAACAAAAGGAACTTTCTATTTAAGAAACAAATCCGGTCAGGAAATAACCAATGTAAGATTTATTGGAAAAAATTATCTTGAAATCAATGATTTTACCTTAAAAAGAATTTCTCCGAAATTTGAAAAAGATGAAAAGATTGAGACTTATTTTGAAGCAACCATGGCTGAGAAACCTTTTTTGAAAGAAATTAATAAAAGTACTCTTCTTTTAAGGATTCCTTCGTTCAACGGAGCATTGAAAAAAGATATAGACAGCGTTATCGCAGCCAATCAGTCTAAAATTGAACGCACAGAAAATCTCATCATTGACATTAGGAATAATGGCGGCGGAAGTGACAATAGTTTTGCTAAAATCATTCCGTATCTCTACACTAATCCTATAAGAAGCGTAAGAACACAGTTTTACTCTACAAAACTGAATAATCAGAGAATGCTGGACCTTTATGAAAACTATCAAAAGTATGGGATCTCTCCGGAGGACAGGGAATATCTGAAAAAGTCTTATGACAAACTAACCCAGAATTTGGGCAAGTTTGTAAGTCTGCAGGATGATGGAAATATAGTAGGAGTCAATAAAATGGATAAAATCTCACCGTATCCCCAAAATGTAGGAATTATCATCAACAGCGGAAATGGCAGTACGGCAGAAGAGTTTTTGCTGGCTGCTAAACAAAGCAAAAAAGTAAAACTTTTTGGAACCACAACTGCCGGGGTTTTGGATATCTCCAATATGTATTTTGTCAACTCTCCCTGCAACGAATTCAAATTAGGATATTCTCTCTCTAAAAGCTTCCGTATCCCGGAGATGGCCATTGACGGAAAAGGGATTCAGCCGGACTATTTCATAGACAAAACAATTCCTGATTATCAATGGATTGATTTTGTAAATGATGTCCTGAATGAAAAATAATATAGAGAAGCTGTTTCGAATAGAAGCAGCTTTTTTTTATGCTTTACAATCTTCTTATAATCCTTCCTTTCATTATTTAAATGCTATTGAATATCAATATAAATGGGGGTAAAGCCCATTTAATCTTTAAAATATTCCATCGGCTTTAGCCCAAACCTAAGATAAAAAAATAAATAGTTTGTTGTAAATTGGTTAAGTTTTTGAAGCTTATTCTACAAAACCAGTCACACCATTGAAATTAATCACATTTACAAAAAAAGGAATTTACTGTCCGCAGGGTAAATTTTATATAGATCCATGGAGACCCGTAGATATGGCGGTTATTACTCATGGGCATGCTGATCATGCCCGTTGGGGAATGAAAAAATACCTTTGCCATCATTTCACGAAACCTATTCTGCATCAAAGAATAGGCATGGATATCGAGTGCCAAAGTTTGGAATATGGAGAAATTGTGACCATCAATGGAGTAAAACTTTCGCTTCATCCTGCCGGACATATTATTGGTTCCGCACAGATCAGGCTTGAATATAAAGGATATGTGACCGTCATTTCAGGGGATTATAAAGTTCAGGATGACGGGCTGAGTACTCCTTTCGAGCTGGTAAAATGTAATGAATTTGTTACGGAAAGTACTTTTGGCCTCCCTATTTACAACTGGCTTGAAGTTCCGGATTTAAATAAAAAATTACAAAATTGGGTACTGAAGAATAAAGAAAATAATAAAACATCAGTCTTTATCGGATATTCTTTAGGAAAAGCCCAGCGTATTATGAAGGCTGTAGAAGGCCTGGGAAAAATATATGTACACTATTCCATCGGAAAACTGAATGAAGCCTTTGAAACAGTGGGAATCGACCTTCCTGAGTATACCATTGCAGACTTCAGGGAACGCCCAAAAGAGATGGAACACGAAATTGTCATTGTCCCTCCAGCTTTACTCGACAGTAATATCATCAAAAAAATTCCTGATCCGGCTACCGCAATATGCTCCGGCTGGATGCAGGTTCGTGGTGCCAGAAGATGGCGCAGTGCAGATGCAGGCTTTGCCATGAGTGACCATGCAGATTGGAAGGGATTATTGCAGACTGTAAAAGCCACAGAAGCAGAACTCGTACATGTAACGCACGGACAGACGGAAGTGTTTTCAAAATATCTGAATGAAATAGGAATCAAGGCAGATGTTGTGGAAACCCTATTCGGTGAAGATGAAGAAGAATCTGAAAAAGAAACCATTGAAAATCCGGAATCATGAGACATTTTGCAGACCTTATCAATGCATTGGAAACCACCAATAAGACCAATACTAAAATTGATGCCATCATTGATTATCTGGAACGTGCTCCGGATGAAGATAAAGTATGGTTTATTGCTTTGTTTACCGGGAAAAGACCCAAAAGAAACGTCAATACCAATTATATGAAAGAATGGGCTCTGGAAATCACCAGGCTTCCTTTCTGGTTGTTTCAGGAATCTTATTCTTCTGTAGGAGATCTTGGTGAAACACTATCATTGATTCTTCCGCCTCCACAGGAGAAAATAGAACGTACCTTGTCCGAATGGATGAATGATATTGTTGGTTTGAAAGGCAAAACAGATTCTGAAAAGAAAGAATTCGTCTTAAACTCATGGAATGGTTTAGATTATACTGAACGCTTGATTTTCAATAAATTAATTGGCGGAAGTTTCCGTATCGGGGTCTCAGATAAAACATTAATCAATGCGCTGACCAAATTCTCCGGTCAGGAATCGAGTGCATTGATGCATAGTTTAATGGGAAAATGGCTGCCGGATGAGGTCTCATTCAAAGAACTTATTGATGCTGAAAATGTGAATCCCGACAATTCAAAACCTTATCCCTTCTGCCTTGCCTATCCTTTGGAAAAACTACCTGAAGAACTGGGAAATCCTGATGAATGGCTGGTAGAATACAAATGGGATGGAATACGCGGGCAGATCATTCGTAGAAACGACGAAGTGTTCATCTGGTCAAGAGGTGAAGAACTCGTTACAGAACAATTTCCAGAAGTGACAGAAGTCGTAAAAGCGATGAAAGGCAACTTTGTCATAGATGGAGAAATACTTGCGGTAAAAGACAATAAGGTTTTAAATTTTAATGAATTACAAAAAAGATTAAACAGGAAAACTTTAACTAAAAAAATGTTATCGGAAATTCCGATTGAAGTCTTTGCCTATGATTTGCTGGAACTTGAAGATCATGATCTGAGAGAAAAGCCCATCTCTGCAAGAAGAGCCTTGCTTGAAGAATTATTATTAAATGAAAATCCTCAGAATATAAGTCTTTCCAACAGTCTGGATTTTGAAAAATGGGAAGAACTGGATTCGCTTCGTGAAAATTCAAGAACGGTAAACAGTGAAGGTTTGATGCTCAAACAAAAAAACTCACCCTACCATTCCGGCCGGAAAAAAGGCGACTGGTGGAAGTGGAAAATCAATCCGTTTACTATTGATGCAGTCCTTATTTATGCCCAGAAAGGAAGCGGCAGACGAAGTGCTTATTATACCGATTATACTTTTGCTGTGAAAAATGGAGATGCTTTAGTGACCATAGCCAAAGCGTATTCCGGATTGACGGATAAAGAAATCATGGAAGTAAGTCGATTTGTTACCAAAAATGCCATTGAGAAATTTGGACCTGTGAGAACCGTAAAAGCAGAACTTGTTTTTGAAATTGCTTTTGAAGGCATTGGTTTCAGCAACCGTCATAAAAGTGGTGTTGCTCTTCGATTCCCAAGAATTGTAAGATGGCGGAAAGATAAAACGGTAGATGAAATTGACAACCTTGAAGAAATCAAAAAATTAATACAATAATATTATAACGCAATGACGCAAAGATTTTTAATTTAAGACTACTATTTTCTTGTTCGCAAAAGCATTTCGTTCATCTATATTAAAATATGGACTTTACTAAGTGAAACGCCCTTGCGATCGAAAATAAAACAATATCATATAAAATCTTAGCGTCTTTTGCGTTAAAAATTTAAACTAAATATAAATTGGCAGCTTTTGAACATACCGACGGATTGAAGATCATTCAGCAATGGATGACTGATAAAGGCATTGCTCCTTTTAAATTCCAGCTGGAAACGTGGAAGAAATTTGGAAACGGTTACAGTGGAATGGTGGTGGCCCCTACCGGTTTCGGAAAAACGTTTTCTGTCTTTTTAGCATTGGTTTCAGATTTCCTGAATCATCCTGAACAATACAAAAGAGGACTAAAAATGATCTGGATTACCCCATTGCGGTCTTTATCCAAAGATATTGCGAAAGCCATGCAGGAAGCGATTGATGAAATTGGACTTGATTGGGCTGTAGGCGTAAGAAATGGAGATACCGATCCGAAAGTGCGACAGCAGCAGGTGAAAAAAATGCCTGAAATTCTCGTTGTTACTCCCGAAAGTCTTCATCTGCTTCTGGCTCAGAAAAACAATGAAACCTTTTTCAGAGATATGAAATGTGTTGCTGTGGACGAATGGCATGAATTATTAGGTTCAAAGCGCGGTGTTATGGTAGAACTGGGCATTTCACAGCTTAGAAAATATGTTCCCAAGATAAAAATATGGGGTATTACCGCAACCATTGGAAATCTTGATGAAGCCATGCATGTTCTTATTCCTTATGATATAAAAAAGACAAAAATTACAGCCAAAGAACACAAAAAGATAGATATTATTCCTGTTTTTCCGAACGAGATTGAAATATTACCGTGGGCAGGACATCTTGGAAACAAGCTTGCCGATAAAGTTGTTCCAATTATTCTGGAGTCAAAATCTACGATTGTTTTTACCAATACCAGGAGCCAGAGTGAAATGTGGTATCAGCTTCTGTTGGATGCTTATCCTGATTTTGCAGGTCAGATCGCTATCCATCACAGTTCCATTGATGCCCATTTGAGAATCTGGATTGAAGAAAATTTAAGTTCCGGCAAATTAAAAGCTGTGGTTTCTACCTCATCCCTTGATCTAGGAATTGATTTTAAACCTGTTGATACCGTTATTCAAATTGGATCTGCCAAAGGCGTTGCACGATTTCTGCAAAGAGCCGGCCGTAGTGGGCACTCCCCTTTTGAAACCTCCAGAATCTATTGTGTTCCAACCCATTCTCTGGAACTGATTGAAGTTTCAGCTTTAAAAGAAGCCGTAAAACAGAAAGTTGTTGAGCCCAGAGAACCACAGGTTTTATGCTTCGATGTGCTGGTTCAGTTTCTGATGACATTGGCTGTGGGTGATGGTTTTTATCCTGATGAACTGTACGAAAGAATCAAAAAAGTATATGCCTTTCAGGAAATCCTGGATGAAGAATGGAAAAGTATTCTTGAATTTCTTACCATTGGCGGAAGTGTTCTGAAAAGCTATGAAGAATTCCATAAGATCGTCATTATGGAAGACGGGCTTTACAAAGTAACTTCAAGAAAAATTGCCATGCTTCACCGGATGAATATGGGTGTGATTGTAAGTGATGCCATGCTCAAAGTAAAATTTATTTCCGGAGGATATATCGGAATGATTGAAGAATATTTTATTTCGAAACTGAAAAAAGAAGAAAAATTCATTCTAGCGGGCCGTACCTTGGAAGTCGCCATGATCAAGGATATGACGGTCTATGTAAGAGCAGCAAAAGGAAGGGCTTTAGTGCCGAGTTACCTTGGGGGAAGACTGCCTCTGAGCTCCAATCTGGGACATTTTTTAAGAGAAAAACTTTCATATGCTTTAAATCCTAAAGCTTCGGAAAAAGAACTTAAATTTCTGCATCCTCTGCTCGCCAATCAGGAAGAAAATTCCCATATCCCAAAAGAAAATGAATTTCTGGTGGAAATGATCAAAAATCGTGAAGGATATCATGTCTTTATGTATCCTTTTGAAGGCCGTCTGGTGCATGAAGTGATGGCCGCTCTGATTGCCTATCGTATTTCCAAGCTGGCTCCTATTTCCTTTTCGATGGCGATGAATGATTACGGGTTTGAGCTGTTCAGTGATAAGGAAATTCCTTTGAATGAAGATAATCTCCAGCAGATATTAACCCGGGAGAACCTCATGAATGATGTGATTGCCAGTATCAATTCTGCTGAAATGGCGAGAAGAAAATTCAGGGATATTGCCGTGATTTCAGGAATGGTTATTCAAAACTATGCAGGACAGCAGCGCTCCAACAAATCTTTACAAAGTTCTGCCGGACTTATTTTTAAAGTTCTGGAAGACCACGACTCCAATCATTTTTTAGTAAAACAAGCCTATACAGAAGTCTTTAATATGCAGCTTCAGGAACAACGGCTGGTAGAAGCTTTTAAAAGGATTGAAAAGTCTGAAATTATTTTAAAACATTCCCGTTCTTTTACTCCGCTCAGTTTCCCGATAAAAGTAGACAGTCTGAGGCAGACCCTTTCGAGTGAAGGGCTGGATGCAAGAATTAAAAGAATGCTGAAACTATCCAATATAAGCGATATCTGATGAGCTCATCAACGCTTTTTTGAATGAATTTACCTGTCATTTTAATCTTATTCTTAGCCTAATATTCTAAGTTAATTTTCTTGATACATTTAAATAATCATCGTACCTTAGAGTATACCTTCTTAGAAGTATAAAATAAAATTTAAATAATGGAAAAGTTGTTCTTAGTCCGTCACGGACAGTCACTCTGGAATCTTGAAAACAGATTTACAGGCTGGAAGGATATCGATATAACAGAAGCTGGTATTGAAGAAGCAAAAAAAGCAGGTCTTTCTTTACAAGGAGAAAAAATAGATATAGCTTTCACTTCTGCACTCATCAGAGCACAGCATACCCTCTCTATCATTCTGAATGAAATAGGAAATCCCAATATTCCGGTCGTTATGGATAAAGCATTAAACGAACGTTCTTACGGAAATCTTGAAGGATTAAACAAAGCAGAAACCGCCCTGAAATATGGTGACGAGCAGGTTCATACCTGGCGCAGGTCCTATGACGTGGTTCCTCCCGGAGGAGAAAGTCTTAAAGACACCTGCAACAGGGTGATTCCCTATTTTGAAAGTCAGATAAGACCATTATTAAAGCAGGGAGAAAATGTATTGATCGTTGCTCATGGAAACAGCCTGCGTGCTTTGATTATGTATCTGGAACATCTGTCTCCTGAGGAAATTTTAGAACGGGAAATTGCGACCGGAATTCCTCTGACTTATGTTTTTGATGAAAAGTTTCATGTAAGCAGGAAGGTCAGCTGATGCAATTAATATAGTTCAATAAGTCTATTCAAATTTTCAATTATAAAGCGTGTTTATAGCAACCAAAAGCATTTCTATCCAAAACGAAATTTTTATTCTGACCAATCAGCGTGCAGCATTCTGGGATAGAGAAAAAGCATTAGTCCTTTCTGATCTTCACATCGGGAAAACTGCCCATTTCCGTAAAAATGGTATCGCATTAGCGAATCATATTATGAAAAGCGATCTGGAAAGATTATCAGCTCTGATTGAATATTTTCAGCCTGAAAAATTTATTGTGGTTGGAGATCTGCTGCATGCCGGAGACAATTCTGATGTGGACGAATTCTGTACATGGAAAAGCCAATATCCCCATATACAGTTTTATCTTATTGAAGGAAATCATGACCGGATTTCAAAAGCTCTGGAGAAAAAACTATGTTTTAATCACAAAACTGAGTGTCTTGAAATAGAAGGCATTACCTTTATTCACGATTTTGATTCCGAAAGATCCGGATTCCAAATTACCGGTCATATTCATCCGGGAATTGTCCTGAATTCTGCTGTTAAAAATATAAGACTCCCCTGCTTTGCTCTCAGTAATAATCAGTTATTGCTCCCAGCCTTCAGTGAATTCACAGGATTGGATACTAAAAATCTGCCTAAGAAAAGTACATTTTTTGTGTTTACCGATGCGGATATTTATGAAATTTAATAACCTAAGGTGTTAATTCGAGTGGATTTTGATATTGGCTGTTTTCCTCCCTTGTTTTTTCTCTCTTTTTTAACATTTCCTGTCCTTTTACGATAGTGGTTCCATAGCTTGCAAGTACGGCAGCTGTATTCGCTTCATTATTTCTTTGTGCTTGTTTCAATTTAGATTGTGTTGTTTCTACAGCCCCGGTATATCTGCTTTTCTTAATATTGATTAATCTTCCTTTTAATTGAGAATCAGATACAGATTTTACCAGCTCAAAATCAAAATCTTCCTTGTCATCCGTTATTTTCACAATCAAACCGGGTAATCCACTGAATTTCATAGGGCCATACGGAAACGGAATTTCGGGGGCATACCATGCTATCCAGTTTCTTCCTTTAAAGGTAACTTCTGCTTTTTTGCAATGTATGGTATTGATTACTTTAGTTTCATTCACAAGTTTCCAGTTCTTTATGACCGGCTCTTTATAGGTGAGTAATGCCATGAAAACTGAATCAAAATATTGTATATTTTCATTGGATTGTACAATGGTAAAGTTAAAATCTGTTTTTGGAATTACTGTTCCTTCCTTGTAGCTAAGAGTTATGCTTCCGTTTGGATTATTTGTTGTTATTCTTGAATTCTCCATTACCGAATCTCCTTTCAGGGATATGCTACTTGCAAAAAATGCACGATTATCCCCTATTTGTAATGAAAATACCTCTTCATGTCTATTATCAATTCGCGTATCAAATTTAGCTTTTAGTATATAAGTAAACTCACCACGCAGCATATCCTGTTTGTATGATTGAGCATAGGATAAAATACTATACAGTAGAATGAATATTTGGAATAACTTTTTATGGTTATGCATAGGAAATTTTTTCATTATAAAATTGCACTTATAACGCATTAATTTACGTTATAAGTGCCTAAGTTAAGATTAATTTCTATGCCAAATTTGTACTAGAACCACTATGAGTAGGTGTTTTGCAGTAATTTTTTTCAATTTCATCTACCCAAGCATTTGCTTGTTGTGGGGTCCAATCCTGAGTTGTTGTAGCTGTAAAGCCACATTTAGTAATTGCAATCCAAGTTTGTGGTTGTAACCCTCCTTCTACCATTTTAAGGTCATTTCGGGATAATTTTTTTAAATTTTTCATTATTTATGTATTTAAAATTAGATGATAAATATATACAATTAACTCAGACATAAAGACCATTTTTTATTATGTTAAACACTTTTAAATCAAGCAAAATAAGCTATACTTGTTTAAATAATGAAAAGAATTCTTAAAGAATAATCATATGATTTTTATATATGCAGATCACTTGTCATAAGCAGAAAAACTTTAATATAAACTTTTTACAAAAAAAAATAAAGGCAGATCAAAATCTGCCTTTATAAAACCATCTACTCCATCATCACCGTATTGGTTTCCTCTTCATTTATATACCTCTAACATTCTGGTTTTTGCTCTATCCATGTCAAGGTTTAAAACCTTGACATGGATTGATAAGTCGGATAAAACTATTAGTGAAATCTTATTTTTTCTTGCTTAAGCTGATACTGTACATGGTAATCAATACTGTAACTACCAGGAATAAAGCTCCAATCCATGGTGTACTCACCAGTCCCAAAGATGAAGTTACAATCATTCCTCCGGCATAAGATCCTATTGCAATACCAATATTGAATGCCGCAATATTGATCCCTGAAGCGACATCCTCAGTACCGGGAAGTTCTTTTTCTGCAATCTGTACCACCAATAGCTGAAGTCCCGGAACCGAAGCAAACGATAATGCTCCTAAAAAGAAAAGGGTAATGATACTTAAAACCGGACTGCTTACCGTAAAATAAAATGCTAATAAAACCAATCCCTGCGCTGCAAACATCCATAGAAGAGCTTTCAAAGGATTTTTATTGGCTACCTTTCCACCAATCAGATTTCCCAATGCAATGGCAATTCCATAGATCAACAGGATAAACGTAACGGTAGATTCGTGAAATCCAGTGATTTTCTGTAAAATAGGTGACAGATAAGTAAAAACTACAAATGTTCCTCCATATCCCGTTGCAGTCATCAAAAAGGCAAAAATAAGACGTTTATTTCCCAAAACTTTAAACTGACTTTTTAAAGAAGCGGACTTCCCGTTTTTCAGATTATTGGGAACCAGTAATAAGCTGGCTGCCAATCCGATGATGCCAAGAATTGAAACGCCTATAAAGGTCGCTCTCCATCCGAAATGCTGCCCGATAAAAGTACCCAGCGGAACTCCTGTTACAATGGCCAGCGTAAGTCCTGCAAACATAATAGAAATAGCGGTTGCCCTTTTTTCTTCAGGAACCAGTGATGCCGCAATGGTAGAACCAATGGAAAAATAGACCCCATGGGCAAAACCTGTTAATATTCTTGCCAAAACAAGTGTTATAAAGCCGGGAGCAATAGATGCCAATCCATTCCCGATAACAAACAGCAGCATAATGGAAACCAAAAGCATTTTACGCGGAATCTTCCCTGTTAAAGCCGTTAAAATCGGAGCTCCAATTGCCACTCCTATGGCGTAAAGACTCACCAGCAATCCTGCTGAAGGAATCGTGATTCCAAGATCAGAAGCTACTGTTGGAAGCAGGCCTACAATCACAAATTCTGTAGTTCCTATCGCGAAGGCACTTATTGTAAGTGCCCATAAAGCTGCAGGAAGACCCTTTTTTACAGTCTGTGATGCAGTATTGGTCTGTATTTCTTTTTGAAAATTCATTGTCTTGTATTTTGTTGATATTGACAAGGCAAATTTCCGACGAAATATTGTATTATAAAAATTATTTAAATTGTACTAATGTATCAGAATAATGATAGTTTTATTTTTTATTTAAATTTTGTTCCTTTGTATTATAAACAGCAGTTTTTATGAAAAAATCCGAAGCGACCCGTCTTACTATTCTCCAGAAAGCATTTGAATTAATCTATGAAAAAGGCTTTCAGACAACGAGTATTGACGATATTATTGCAAAAACTCAGGTCACAAAAGGTGCTTTTTATTATCATTTCAAAACTAAGGATGAAATGGGTCTTGCCATTATCACAGAACTTTTGCAATCAACCTTCAGAAAAACTTTTATTGATACTTTGCAAAACGGCCCCAATCCTCTGGAAAACATCTATCAGGTCTTCTATAATCTTCTTATGGAAAATGATTTTCTAAGGGTCGAATATGGCTGTCCTACTTCTAATTTTGTACAACAGATGGCTCCATGGCATATTGCTTTTACCGAAGCTCTGCACAAACTTTCAAAAGAATGGGAAAATGCTTTCACAGAATGTATTGAAAAAGGGAAAGAAGCCGGATTGATCAAAAAAGAAGTGAGCTCAAGAGAAGTGAGCGTTTTTGTAATTTCTGGATATTGGGGCGTAAGAAATATGGGTAAACTTGAAAACTCAAAAGAAGTTTATCTTGTTTATTTAAAAGGACTTAAGTCTTATTTCAATACTCTTCAATAATTTTTTTGACTAAAAACATACTAATTAGTATGTTTTTGTCATACCTTTGCTTCATTCGAAAAAACAACCGATGTATCAGACTCTTACTTTTTTGCACTCCCTGACCCGCTGGCTGGTTTTATTAAGCTTACTTTATGCAATTTTCCGTTCTTTTAAAGGATATTTTTCAAGTAGAAAATTTACCAAAACGGATGATTCAGTACGGCATTGGACCGCTACTATAGCGCATATTCAATTGATCATAGGAATGATATTTTATTTTAAAAGCCCGGTTATCCAATACTTCTGGAAGAATCTGAGCGATGCCAAAGAATCTTTTGAACATCTGTTTTTCGGATTAATCCATATCTCACTGATGATAACGGCAATTATTATCATCACGATCGGATCTGCTTTAGCCAAACGAAAGGATTCAGATAAAGAAAAATTTAAGACTATGGGAATCTGGTTTTTCATTGCACTGATCATTATTTTCATTGCGATTCCTTGGCCCTTTTCTCCTTTTGCAAACAGACCTTATTTCAGATAATTATGATGAATTTATTTAAAACAAAGATCGGCCGGTTGAGGATTCTGGCTATTTTAGAAGGCATTTCACTGTTGAGCCTAATATGTATTGCTGTTCCTATGAAATATGGGATGGGAAACCCTCTATTTGTAAGAGTATTGGGTCCCGTTCATGGAACATTATTCCTTCTTTTCCTGTTCAATACGCTGAGCGTGGGGGTAGAACAAAACTGGAAGTTCAAAGAGGTTACATGGAAAGTGATCTTAGCCTGCTTTATTCCGTTCGGAACGTTTTATATTGATAAAAAAATACTAAGCAAGCTATGAAGAGTTTTCTTATATTCTGCGGTATAGCGCTTATCTTGTATGTTGCCTATAGAATTTACCGGTTCCAAACCCTAGATAATGGATTACCTGCCTTGATGAAAAAAGGAGCCGTTATTCTTGATGTAAGAACCGAAAAAGAATATGAAACAGGACATATAAAAGGTTCCGTCAATATTTCGCTGGGAACCATCAGAGAGCGATACAGAGAACTTGATCCTGAAAAAACATACATCACCGTATGCTCTCACGGGTTAAGAAGTGTAAAAGCTGAAAATATTCTAAAAGAAAGGGGTTTCAAGCACATTTACAATGGCGGTGCCTGGAGCGATCTGCAGAAAACCATTAATCAATAAATAAATCTCTCCTATAGATTATACTACAGGAGAGATTGTATTTTAAACTGTTTTATCATCAAGCCAGACCACTTTCTGCTCAGATGAATGTTCCTGTCCTATTATTGCGCCATACAACTCCGGCCTGCGGGCTTTAATATACCTATGCCCTCCTGCCTGGGTAAGCTTTTCAGGAGTAATCACGGCAGATTCGAAACTATCGTCGAAGGAATGGCATTCTGCAATGACATCACCGAAAGGATCTATAATCATGGAGCATCCGTTTTTCAATTGGTCATCATCCATACCAATCGGGTTTGAGAAAACAATATAAGCTCCGTTATCATAAGCTCTTGATGGCAGCCACTTCATCAGCCAGTCTCTTCCCTTCATCCCATTAAATTCTAACCGTAAAGAAGTAGGATCTGCTTCTCTGTTTTCCCAAAGCTGAGGATCTACAAAACCAGCTCCCGGCCTTGTGGAAGGCGTACACATGGTCACGTGAGGCATGAAAATAATTTCAGCACCAAGAAGTCTGGTAGCCCTCACATTTTCAATAATGTTGTTGTCATAGCAGATGAGAATACCACACTTCCATCCCAAAATATCGAATACGCAATACTCATTACCGGGGGTAAGATGGGGATTGATAAAAGGATGCAATTTTCTATATTTTGCTTTCAACCCTGTTTTATCAACGCATACGTAAGCTTTGAAGAGATTATTATGCTCATCTTTTTCAAACAACCCGGCTAATATGACGATATCATAGTGAGCAGCAATCTCCTGTAGTTTTTGAATGCTTTCTCCTTCCGGAATCATCTCTGCAACATCAAGCAGCTGTTCTTTAGAAAGCTTTCGGGCGAAAGTATAGCCTGTAACAGAGCATTCGTGGAAAACGATTACATCAGACCCTTCAGAAGCAGCTTTACCAGCCAGTTTTTCTATAACGGAGAGGTTATAAGCTTTGTCTCCACTTTTATTTTCAAATTGTGCGGTTGAAATTTTAATATTCATTGATTTTTTTTGACAAAACTAGATCAGATCGTCATCAAAAAATTGTATAAAACCGACATGAATAGGTTACAACTCAATAAAATTAACAGCCATTTTATTTTCTGTCTTCAGGTATTGTTTGGGAGTAAGACCGATATTATTTTTAAATTCCCTGATAAGGTGAGACTGGTCAGAATAGCCTGCTTCATAAGAAAGCATCGCCATATTTTTATGATCAACACCTTTATTAATAAGGCTTAAGAAATAATGAAGGCGTATAATATTTCCATATTTTTTAGGGGTTACTCCCATATGATATTCAAACTTTCTTTCCAGGTGGCGTTCTGAATATCCTGTAAATTTTTCTAAGTCCCTGGATGATACAATACCTTTATGCTGAAGAATATATTTTTGAGCAGCCATCATAATCTGGTGATCAATACTTATTCTTTCTGATAAAAATTCGGTGAAAAAAGTATTCAGGTTATTAATAATACTTGAAGGATGAGCTTTATTAAAAAGGTTTTCCTGAAAGACTTCCAATCTGTTTTTTAAAACATCTTCCACAGAAATAATCTGATTTTGGATTTCTTTTGCAGATGTTTTTAAAAGGATATTCAGAAAATACGGTTGGAATACAACAGCAATCAAGGAAAATCTGCCTTTTGAAGAAAAATCTTTATAGCCGTTTAATGCTCCATAAAAAAAAGAAAGAGGCATACGTTCTTCCGAAATCCCTGAATACAGATTCATATTTCCGGATAGAATAAGCCCGCTGCTCCCATCAGTAAACAGTCGTACAGATTTTACCTCTTTTTCAGAATTTTCTAAAAAAATATAATGCCTGATAAAAGGAGCCAAATGCTTGGGAGGTGAAATCTGCATACTTCAAATGTACAAAACTTTTTAAAGCTGTTCTCCTATCTTAAAACATGAAAGTAATCAATATAAACGTAGAAAATTTCTTAGCACCTTTGCTCTTTTCCATCTCAAACCTTAATAAATATTTACAAGAAATCTGATTCAGGTACCACATTTTATTCCCTTTTGGTCGGGTATTTGAATGTTTTAATCCATAATATTCATCGAATTCTGTTGAATAAATTCATTTAAATATCAACCAATCACTTAAAATAGTAATTATGTCAACACAAAATCTTACCCATCTCGAAGCGATCAAAAAGATCAAGGAATTGTCAGAAAAAGCCCGAATATGTATGTTTTGTACAGATTTGGAAACTGTTCCTGTAAATTCAAGACCCATGACTCTGCAAGAAACGGACGACAGCGGAAATCTCTGGTTTATCAGCAGTGGAAACAGCAACAAGAATTTTGAAATAAAAGAAGACCGAAAAGTACAGCTGTTTTTTATGAATAACAGCGACTCCCAATATCTTTCAGTGTATGGAAAAGCTTCTGTTTATAAAGACAAGGCTACGATAGAAGAAAAATGGTCTCCTCTCGCAAAGGCCTGGTTTGACGGAAAAGATGATCCTAATGTTACCATTATCCGGGTAGAACCCAAGGAAACTTATTATTGGGATACTAAAGCAGGAAAACTGGTGAGTCTGTTTAGTTTTGTTGCATCAGCAATAACAGGACATAAAACCAATAACTCTGACGGCATAGAAGGAAATGCAACTATTTAAAGAAAAAGCGGCATCATCTGTGAACTCCGCGAGAGAAAAAACAGAAACCGCACCTTTGCATTTCTCCAAAAACAAAAAAAAACGGCTCAAGAAATTGAGCCGTTTGTACAAGATTAAAAATACTATTTTTTCACATCTTCCAGAGATGCTCCAAAATTAATATGAAGAACATTTCCGTTAGGAGTTACTAAAGCAGGCACAGATTGTACACCCGCTTTTTCAGCGTCTTCAATTTTATTTCTATCGTTTCCCAAATGGATGATTTCAACATTTTCAGGGCCTACAAGATTGATAATATCGTGTTCTGCACTGATGCACACAGGACATCCGGCATGATAAAAAATGGATTTTTTCATAAGATTGTATTAATGAGTAAGGGTTGTAATAATCTTTTTTAATTCTTCGGTTTCCTTTTCCTGAAGAGGTTTTAAGGGACTTCTCAGGTTTCCGCCATCTTCACCCAGAATAGTGAGACCTGCCTTTACAGCTCTCGGCAATCCTTTACTGACAATAAATTTTAAGAGGTCAAACTGCTGGTAGAAAATAGCTTTTGCTTTTTCAAGGTTTCCTTCCTCCACCGCATTATACAGGTTGATATTGAGTTCAGGAATAAGATTCGGGGCTGCTGTACACCACCCTCTCGCTCCGGCAGAAAATGCTGCCAATGCCAAAGGATTTGAACCATTATAGAACGCTACTTCTTCTCCCAATTCTCTTCTCAGAGAATGCATTCTCTGTATATCTCCGGTACTTTCCTTGATCATGGTTACATTAGGAATCTCAAGAAGTCTTTTCAACAGAACGGGTGACATATCTACTCCACTCGTGGCAGGATTATTATAGGCCATAATAGGAATGGAAATTTTACGGGCTACCGCATCATAATGTGTTACAATCTCATCATCAGTAAGTTTCCAGTAGCTCATCGGAATAATCATTACTGCATCTGCGCCTGCTTTCTCTGCAAATTGAGCATGATGGATTGTTTTCTCCGTTGTAAGATTGGAAACCCCTACAAGCGTCGGAATTCTTCCTTTTACCTGCTGTAAAGTGGCTTCTGTCAATTCTTCCTTTTCCTCATCGGACAGATAAGGCATTACTCCCGTACTTCCCAACGGAGCAATCCCATGACTTCCGGAAGTGATCAGCCTTTCTACAAGATGTTTGAAAAGGGTAATATTTACTTTTTCATTTTCATCAAAAGGGGTTATGGGATAGGCAATAATCCCTTTGAATGGCACATTTTTCATGTTTAGTGAGTTTAAAAATTTAAAATAATTTTTAGCAAAAGGCTTAAACCATTAAGAGAGATTAAATTGTTAAGACCATTAAGTAATAGTTTCACTTTGGAAAAAAAATCATATCCATTATCAATAAAATCTGTAAAACGATCCCTTAATGGTTTACATCTCAAATATTAAAGGTCTCTGCCTTCCTCTTCTCTCAAAGCAACTCCTAAGTTCTGTAGTTGAGGAGCATTTTCGCAGGCAATATATTTGGCAGATTCCGTATCACTTAGGTTCTGATGCTTATGCCATGCCCATGAAGGGATATATACGGCATCTCCGGCTTCCCAATGTACTTTTTCACCTTCTACTTCTGTCCATCCTTTTCCTTCAATGACAAACAATACGGTTTCATAAGTATGACGGTGCTTATTGGTCTGCTGCCCAGGAAGTAGTCCGCCGATTGTCATACTGACATTTTTACTCGGAAGATCTACAAAGAACACCGGATGCTTCCTTTCCGTTGAAAACTGATTGTGCTCTCCTGCGTTCTCTACATTCTTATGAAGTAAATGGCTTGGCTTTACATACTTTGGTCTTGCAAAAGTTTCGTGGAAATCTTTAGAACTGAATTCTTTCTTGTCCATGATTTTAAAATTATTATAGTTTTGTGCTTTATTGCATGACAAAATTATTCTATATTTGGACCGTTAAAATGATTCAGTTTTTATATAAATAGATAGTCCAGATGTTACGACCTTGGAAATTAGAATTAGAAATTGATAAAAAGCTTGATAAAGCAGTTTATCTACAGATTGCAGATACTATTATCAATGATATCCGTTCAGGCAGATTAAAAGCCGGGAATGCACTTCCCGGAAGCAGGAATCTTGCGCAGATGTTAAAAATCAACAGGAATACTGTTGTGGAAGCCTATCAGGTGCTTATCAATGAAGAATGGGTAATTTCTAAAGAAAGAAAAGGTATTTTCGTATCAGAAAAACTGCCTGTTCTGCATGAGAGAAGTGCTGATCATATCAATAATACCAAACAGCAGAAGGTATTGCCTACTGGGTTTTTAATCAATTTTGACGATGGTCACCCAGATAGTAAAATTGCACCTGTAACGGAGCTGGCAAGAGCCTACAGACAGATCTTCAGCATCAAAGCAAAGTGGCAGATGATGGGCTATGGAGATGAACATGGTGATATTGAATTTCGAAAAGTAATCTCCCAGATGCTCAATCACCAGCGTGGAATGCATATTCATGAAAATGAAATTTCAATTACACGAGGCAGCCAGATGGGAATGTTTCTCACCGCGCAGAGTCTTTTAACTTCAGGAGACCATATTATTGTGGAAGATCCCGGATATCAGCCTGCATGGCGTGCTTTTGAATATGCTGGAGCAACCCTCCTACCTGTTCCTGTAGATCAAGAAGGAATCAGTATTGAAGCCATTGAAAGACTGGTAACGCAGCATCAGACTATAAAAGCCATATACATAACTCCTCACAGGCAATATCCTACTACAGTTACCCTGAGTCTCTCAAGAAGATTAAGACTGGTCGAATTATCGAACCAGTACAATATCACGATTATTGAAGATGATTATGATAATGAGTTTCATTTTGGATATCGTCCTATACTGCCGATTTCAAGCTTTCCCGAACTTCACAATTATGTATATTTCGGAACATTGAGTAAAGTAGTAGCCCCTGCTTTGAGAATTGGTTATATGGCGACTAAAAATCAGGAATTACTGGAGAAAATAGGAGATCTGAGGAAAATTATTGATGTACATGGAGACGTGATTATGGAGCAGGCTGTTCTTCAATTGATCAGAGAAGGTGCTATGAAAAAACATATTAAAAAAGCAACGGTATATTATAAAAACAAGCGAGACTTTGTTTTTGAATTGTTGAAAAAACATATGAAAGACACTGTAGATTTTACACTGCCTGAAGGGGGGCTCGCCTTTTGGATTCTTCCCAAAGCACAATTGGATTGGGATATCGTAACAGATTTACTGCTGGAAAAAAATATTAAGATCATTCATCCGAAACAATACAGTCAAAATCAGGTTAATGGTTTCAGACTAAGCTATGGAGCGCTTTCTGAGGAGCTGCTGGAGCAAAGCATTCTTATTATTTCAGAGGTTTTTTCTAAATTTTCTTAATTATTTTGAACCACAGATGCACACAGATTTTTATGCTTTCATCAGGATCCATTGTATCCTTTAAACATTTATTATCCATATGCATCTGTGGTTGATATAATTCTATTGCAGATTTTAATTGAAGTCTACTCTACTTCAAAAATAGCCTGAATCTCCACTGAAGAGCCTACAGGAATAGAGGAAGCTCCCAAAGTAGCTCTGGCATGTTTTCCTTTCTCTCCGAAGACTTCAACAGCCAGATCAGAAGCAACGTTCATCAGGTCTGCATGTTTGGTATAATCATCTTTGGTGTTAAAAATTCCGGTAAGCTGAACACATTGTTTTACTCTGCTTAAATCTCCGCCTACAGCTTCATTCAATACAGAAATAACATTCAGCATAGTCACTTTTGTAGCGTCCTTTACCTCTTGTTCATTGACTTCCACTCCTAATTTGCCAGGATTGAAAATCTTTCCGTCTTTCAAGGCAACCTGATTAATAAATACCAGATTTCCGGAACGTACAAACGGCTGATAATTTCCTGCCGGTTTAGGAACCTGTGGAAGTATAATATTTTTCTGTTTCAATATTTCATTGAAATTCTGATGTTTTTCCACCATAGCTGTCGTCTTTTTAGGTCTTGTATCTTTTAGTGCCAACGTTACTTTTGCAAAGTTTTTTCCTTGTAGCTCAGCAATATTTCGTTCCCCTTTTGTAGGTCGGTCAACATCTTTTAAAGAAGCCATACTCGTCACTCCTAAAACAGTATTTCCCTGCGGAATCGCTTTATTAAGTTCTTCAGTTCCTCGAATTCCATTAGAAACCAATACCATTCCGTGTACCGCAAGACTGTTCCAGAATGCCTGAAGTGCCAGCTCTTTTCCCGCTCCACTTCCTGCCGACATGAATACCGTCGCCGGAACACCTTCTAATCCATGATTGGTCCAAATTTGAACCGTTTTGGATAAAAATTCACTCATACCTGTACTGATGTTTCCGAAATAAACCGGTGAGCCAAAAGCGATTCCATCATAATTTGTCAATTCATCTACCGTTGCAACAGGCAGATTTTTCAGATTGGGATTTTGTGATGCTTTGACCAATTTGATATAGGGAACTGCATTGTTTTCGCTTTCAATTCCTTTGGCAATTTCCTTAGCCAGTTCGTAAGTTCCCCCATTATCGGAATGGATAAGAACCAATATTTTAGCTTTATTTTGTGCCATGATGTTGGTGGTATTAGATAATAACATTAAAATAAAAAAAAGACATAGTTTTTTCATTCTGAATAAGATATAGGTTTTATTTTTATTGATATAATTGATAGTACAAAAATACTACTGGCGTTTTTATTAAATTTGCCAAAATATACATACAAAACGACAACATGAAATGTGGATTGATTGAAAAAACGGAAAGCCAATTTGTAGATTCCATCGAAAAAGAAGCCTATGTGTGGTGTGAAAAAAACTGGAAACATGATGATTATGAGCATAAGCACAACCGTTCCCAGCTGACTTTTGTGGAAGAAGGATACCAGTATTTTCATATCGACAGGAAAATTTATCTTGTTCCGCAGCATCATGTCATCTGGATTCCTTCAGAAAAAGCTCACAAAATCACTTCTGAAGCTCAGACGGTGAATTTGATGGTATTCCTTTTTAAATCTGTTTTTGAAGATGAATTTTATAAGAATGTCCAGGTATTTGCTGTTCCACCGGTTTTAAAGGAAATGCTTTTGTATGCTTCAAAATGGAACCAATCATTGGATGAAAATGAAGAGCAGGATATCTTTTTTAAAGCTATTTTAAAAAGTCTTCCCAATTTCTGCAGAGAAAGCAACGGACTGGAAATTCCTGTTCCTACGGATGTAAGACTGATTCCTGTATGTAATGATATCAATTCCAATTTCAAATACAATCTGGATATTGATTCCCTAGCTGAAAAAGCACAAATGTCCGTAAGAAGTCTCCAAAGAATTTTTAAAAACGAAACAGGAATTACTTTACAAAAATATCTGCAGCTGACAAGAATTTTAAAAAGCATTGAACTGATTGACAATAAGCAATATACCCTGAGTGAAGTTGCTTATAAAGTAGGATATCAAAGTCTCTCTGCATTTACGTCATCTTACTTCGCGATCATGCAGACCAAGCCAAAACTAAACAAAAATTAAATCTTTGATACAATCAGCATACCACTGAAAGTGTGTAGTTATTTTAAAATTAAAAGCCCATTGAGCTCACTCTTAAAGCATCCCAGAATAAATTCCGTGTAATACATCTGAGCGTTTAGGGCTTGGGTTTTGGGGTGCAATTCCAGTTTTTTACTCAGAATGATCTCCCCTTTATAAGAGAAGGAGAAATAAGCAAAAATTTTATGCCCAGAATCCCGGATTGGTGTACAATATCCGGTGGTTGCGATAGACCAGTCAGATTCAAAAAGCTTTGCAACGTTTAATGCCATTGTTTGGGCAATATTTTCCGATACGCAATCGCATTCTTCAGCTTCCGGTCTGCTGACTTTTAATAATTTTACTTTTTCTTCTAAAGAATAAGTCGTCATCCCTCCTTTGTAAAATAAAGAGGCGTTGGGCATCTGTGAAAAAGCCAGCTGCAAGCACCCTGAAGTGACACTTTCAGCAATAGAAATAGTTTCATCAGTAGTTAACAGAGACTGGCTTATATAATCAAGAAGATTTTTTTGAAATTCCATAATAAAATATTTTGAGTGATTGGATAAAAAAATAAATAATAGGATCAAAAAGCCGCTGAATGGTTAAAAACAGCAGCTTTTATGATTAAAATATTTAAATGATGTGAAGGTGTTTGTATTGTTATTAAATCTTTATCAAAAGCTATTAAATAAAAAGTCAGAGGACTAGTTGGTTTTATTATTCTCCAGAATGTCAAGAAATCTGCTGATATATTCTTCTTCTTTCAAAACCTTATAGTAAGCCGTTTTGGCGTACAGGGTAAAAGATGGAGATTCAAATCTTATTTCAGCATCCAAATCATTGGTTTCTATTGTATTCTTATTGTGAAATTCACGGATATGAAGGATATATTCTTCCATATAAGTGTCTATTACTCCTTTCAGAATCTCACATTTTGCATTATTTTTAATCTTTTCCAAAGACTTGATCAGAAAAGCAGTCACTCCGTAAGAATTGATGATAGGCGGAAATAAAGATTCATTCTCTATCTCATTATTTTTATCATACAACCCGGAATGCTGTAAAGTCTCGTTCTCAAATATCATATTCAAAAAATGGTATTAGTTATTAGAAGCTTCTAAATACTGCTCAAAATAATGGAGGTCACTTTTATCTTTAATAGACAGATGAAACATGATTTGTTCCGGTTCTTTTAATCCAATACTGTTGAAACAGTCAAAATGGGCAATCAATGCCTGTATATTTTCAATATTAATATCTTTCAGAACAATAAATAGAAGAAAAATGTTTTCGCTGATCTCTTTAGCATAAACTGCTGCTCCATCTTCAAAGCAATTTCCTTTATGAACTACTTTTATAAATTGTTTGTGCCTTAGGGTATTTATTATTTTATGAGAGTCCATATATTATTCTGATTTCAGGGGTTAAAACAAGACCTATAGAATAAACTATAAAGTGTGCTGTATTCATTTAATCTTCCTTATTCTCATCAAAATTAATGGATATTTCAGTCGTCTCTACAGGTTGCCAATTTGGGCTCTCAGCCTTATGAATATCTTTAAGAGCACTTATAAAAAACGGGTAAAGCAAAGCATTTTTCATTTCATCCTCCTTTACAGCAGCATGATCTTGTTTCGTTTTTATAGCTGTGGAGGCAGTGGTATTAGATTCTGTGGTTTTATCAGCCATAATATGAATTTATATTATTGATTATTACAGCCCATAAATGGCATTAGACTACATCTAAGATGAACAAAGGATAAACAACTTTATATTTCTCTTATGTAAGATCTTAAAAATTGTGTTGAAAATAATTATTCCAAATATAGGCTATAATAATTCACTTTTTTATGATTTGAATCATTAAAACCGATATTAATATAAAATTTTTCGGTCTTTTAAAGTGATATTACCCTCCTTTTCCATCTTTTTTAACGTTCTGATGACCGTTTCTACCCGCAGACCTACAAGATTGGCAATCTGCTGTCTGGTAAATGCAATATGAAAACACTGATGGCAGTCTTCATCATGATAGCTCTTAAGATAATCTAATAAAGCTCTCAATCTTTGTTCTGGATTTTGAGAAGCCATACTCTGCATCATTTTTAGTTTATAAAAAACTTCCTGAGAAAGGCAGGCATTCATTTCCAGCGAAAGATCGTGATTCTCGTTGAGCATCTCAAAGAAATTATTTTTGGGGAGTCTTATAATTCTGGCTTCCTCAAGACATACTGCATTGATCGGGTAATCCTGATTAAGAAAAAGCATAGCTTCTCCAAAACTTTGTTTTTTACCTAAAATATTATGAATAAATTCCTTTCCGTCTTCATTATAGTTATTAAGCTTTACTTTCCCCTCACCGATCTGAAAATAATAAAGTGCGTGATCTCCTTCTTTAAAAACCATATCCCGTTTTTTCAGATCCCTATCTTCTGCACCAAAGGAGTACAGCAGATTTTCATCAATGTTCATGCAGCTTATTGTTTTCATAGTTTTATAAAAATTTAAATAAAAAAATCATAAAATAATAGTTGAAATAGGTTTAATATAAAATTTTACGGTTTTCAATTCTCAAGATTTTATCTCTTTCCATATGTTTGATCGTTCTTATCGCAGTTTCTACGCAAAGCCCTGTAAGACTTGCCATCTGCTGCCTTGTCAGGGGCACCAAAAAAGAGTAAGGAGATACATCCTTTTGAAAACTTTTAAGATAATCCATCAATCCTTTTAATCTTATAGATGGATTTTGTGAGGAAAGGTTCTGCATCATGATAAACTTATAATACAGACGTTCTGAAAGGTAACTGCTCACTTCCATGCATAATTCCGGAGATTCACTCAGCAAATTAAAAAAAACAGATTTATGGAGCCTTAGAACACTGCATTCTGTAATGGCTTCAGCATTCATAGGATAAGGCTTTTTTATAAAAAGAATAGATTCTCCACAGCTTTCCCCATCGGATAAAATGTTTTGAATAAATTCTTTTCCTTCCTCATTATAATTGTTCAGTTTCACCTCCCCTTTACAAATTTGGTAATAATAATTGGGGATATCTCCTTCACAGAAAATCATTTCTGAAGGGGTATAATGTCTCGTTTCTGCTCCCGCTGAAATCAAAATATTTTCGTCGATAACCATAATAATTGTTTTTGGCGTTGTTTTCTTCTTATCCTCTTCTTAGTCTTAGTAAAAATATCATTGGGAACTGATTTTGGTATGCATGCAAAAACCACACCTTAATCATTGTCTATAAAGTTAAAAAAAGTTAAAATTATTGACATATTTGATTAATTTTCAACTTATTGACTGTTTATTTACATTAAAACTCAAATTAATTTACATTTTTGATACCACATTTTCACAAATAACATTTTTAATTATTTGTAAAAAAATAAGACAATAAACCCCGCTTCACAGGGTGAAAACGGGGTTTTAAAAGGAATAACAGAAAAAACTGCTATTTTTTTTGTATTTTATTTAGAGGTCCGGATGACATCAATACTTTTTTGAATGTCTCAAATCCTTATGCCTAGGGATAAAATTGGATATTGTATCTTAATTATTTCGCAAATTTTTTGGTTCCGGCAACACATAAGATCACTCCTACTGTAACTCCCAGCATTCCCATACTTACCGGCTCATGTAAAAAATAAGCTGCTAAAGCAAGACCAAAGAACGGCTGAAGAAGCTGCAGCTGTCCTACTGAAGTAATCCCTCCCTGCGCCAAACCTTTATACCAGAATATAAAACCAATAAACATGCTGAATAATGAGATATATCCCAACCCGAACCAGCCTTTAAAGCTTACTGCTTGCAAGTTTGTGGGAAAATAAATAAAAAATAACGGCAGCATTATAGGTAAAGATAAAACCAGTGCCCATGAAATGACCTGCCATCCCCCTAAAGTCTTTGACAGCTTCGCTCCTTCAGCATAACCAAGACCACATAAAATAACAGCTAACAGCATCAGAATATCGCCGATAGGAGAAGCCGAGATTCCCTGAGAAAAAGCATAACCAATAACCAAAACACTTCCAATAATCGAAAAGAGCCAAAATATAGGATGCGGTCTTTCTCCTCCACGAAACACGCCAAAAATAGCGGTTGCTAAAGGCAGCATCCCCAAAAATACAATAGAATGAGCAGAGGTCAGATATTGTAATGCCAAAGAAGAAAGCAGCGGAAACCCTATCACACAGCCAATTGATACAAGAACTAAGGAAAAGATCTGATTCTTTGCAGGGCGCTTCTCTTTATAAATCAGTAAAACAGAAAGAGCCAGTATTCCCGCAATCACTGCACGTGCAATGGTCACAAATATAGGATCCATCTCCATGACAGCTAATTTTGTAGCAGGCATGGAACCGCTAAAAAGCAATACTCCTATGAAACCATTTATCCAGCCGCTTACCGCCTGGTCTTTTGAAATTGTATTTGTCATCATTTTAAGAAAGGTTTTAATTGATGGTTCAAAATTAAAAAGGATAATTTGATAAACACAGTCTCAGTTTTGTATATTTGTATGAACACAGTTGAACATATGAGTAAAGAATTTTTATATACAGAAATTGCCGATGGAATTGCAGGACAGATCAGAAATGGTATTTTAAAAGCCGGAGATAAGCTTCCTTCGGTAAGAATGCTATGCCAGGAACATCAGGTAAGTATGAATACAGCCAAGCGTGTTTTTCTGGAACTGGAATCTCAGTCTTTAGTAGAATCAAAACCTCAGTCTGGTTATTTTGTAAGCCAGCTACTCTCTGCAAAACTCCCTTTACCTGAAGTGAGCCGTCCATCATTGATTGCCAATAATGATGAACCGGATGAGCTGATCAGCAAAGTATATGAAAATATGGGTAAAAAAGATCTTACTTTTTTCTCAATCGGTATTCCGTCAGGAGACCTGCTGCCTCAGGCAAAGCTGAAAAAAGAAATTGTAAATGCCATCCGGGAATTAAAAGAAGGAGGCACCGAATATGAAGAACTTCAGGGAAATCTGAAACTCAGGAGAATGATCGCCATACGTTCTTTACAATGGGGCGGAAATTTGAGTGAAAATGATCTGATCACAACCAATGGCGGGATGAATGCTTTATCTTTTTGCTTAATGGCGCTGGGGAAACCTGGTGATACGATTGCGATTGAAAGTCCTTGCTATCCCGGAATTCTACAGCTGGCCAACGGATTGGGTTTAAAAGTACTGGAACTTCCCACCCATCCCACTACCGGAATAGAAATTGAGGCTTTGAAAAAGGTAATTCCCCAAATAAATATGTGTCTGCTTATTCCCAATTTCAACTCTCCTTTGGGAAGCTGTATGCCGGATGAAAACAAAAAGGAAATTGTAAAAATACTTTCTGAAAACAACATTCCATTGATTGAAGATGACGTCTATGGAGATCTTTATTTCGGATCTACCCGTCCGAAATGCTGTAAATCTTTTGATAAAGACGGAAGCGTACTGTATTGCAGTTCTATTTCAAAAACACTGGCACCGGGATATCGTGTGGGGTGGATTGCTCCGGGAAGATATAAAGATAAAATCATGAAACTTAAACTCCTGCACTCCACTTCATCTATTTCCATTGTAAATGAAGCGGTTGCCAACTTTCTGAAATCCGGAAAATATGAAAAACACCTCCAACAGCTTCGCAGAACTTTACAGTTTAATTACCAGAATTATGTTCAGACCATTGCAGAGTCGTTCCCGGAAGGCACCAAAACAAGCCGTCCGCAGGGAGGATTATCATTATGGGTAGAGTTTGATAAAAAGATACGCACAACGGAATTATATGATCTGGCCATCAAACAAAACATAAGTATTGCTCCCGGAAGAATGTTTACCTTTCAGGAGCAGTTTGAAAACTGCATGCGGCTTTGTATAGGACTTCCCTGGACGGAAAATACACAGACAAAGCTCAGACAGGTCGGAAATCTTGCCAAAAAAATTTATATGAAATAAGGAAGATAGAGGCTGGAAGAAGGAAGTCATTGTAGACTTAAGAAAACTTATGTCAATTCTTATTGGTAATATAAATGACATCCCAACAATAACTCCATAAGTTCTTTTGTGTTCACTAGAACTTCAAGTCTTCCTCTTCCCTCTTCCGGCCTTTTCTATTTATTATCCGGAACGAAATTTTTTCTCGCCAGTTCTTTTCTTACACGGCTCAGACTTTCAGGAGTAATCCCAAGATAAGAAGCAATCATCCATTGCGGAACTCTCAAGAGCAAATCCGGATACATTTTGATGAACTTCATGTATCTTTCTTCCGCAGTCTCTCCCAGTAATGAATTGATTCTGTTCTGAAGGCTTCTGATATGTTTCTGAAGGAGAAAATCACTTCTTTCAATACTATTGGGAAACTGCTCCACCAATTTGTTGAAGAAATCAGGATGCAGAAACAATACTTCTGAATCTTCAACTGCTTCTATATAATAAATGGATTTTTCATTGAAATAAAGACTGCTTCGATCAGAAATCAGCCAGCTTTCCGGAGCAAACTGTATAATATGTTCCTTTCCGTTTTTATCGATGGAATACATTTTTATCAGTCCTTTTTCTACAAAGAATATATGACGGCATATTTCGCCGTACTGAAGAAGAAACTGATTTTTAGGGATCTTCTTTACTTCATAATGCAGACTACAGGTATTAACGTTCTGAAGCGGAACATTTAAAACTTTGGCTAGATAATTATTTATATTCTTCATGATACAATCTGGCTTAAAGAAATATCCTGGTGTGAAGCATTATTGATAGGCTTCCCGTTCTCTATAACGATCAGCTGCGGACTTTCATGCCGCACCCCAAGTTCTACCGCTATTTTACTTGAAATAGCCCTATTGGCCAACAAATCCAAATAATATAAATTAACCGGCTTATCTGAATGTTCAACTTCTCTTTCAAAGTTTTTCAGTACAGTCTTGCTGATGAAACAGCTTGTTGAATGTTTAAATATGGCTATCTTATTCTGAAAAGAATCTTCTATAGCTTTTTTCAGATCTTCTTCAGATTCTATTTTTTTCCAGAACGATTTCTGGTCAGGGGTTTCGTTCTTTCCACCGAATATTTTATCAAAAAAACTCATACACTAAATTGTTTTAAATGATGATCAAGATGTTTGTATTCTAAAAATTCCCAGTCTTTTTCAGTCATATTTCCGAATAATCTGTGACGGTTGGGCAGGTTGCTTTTTGCACAAGCCTCCCGAAACTCCTCCAGCGTTTTCAGCAGATTGGTTTTTGATTCATCAAAATCACACTCAAAATTAACGATTAGTTTTTGAAAAGTAGGCATGTTTCTGGGAATTCCATTATTGAAAACATACATTTCTACTTTTGTAAAGATTCCTATTGTCTCAAACAGGACATTGATACGGGGAAGGTCTACTTTTTTCAAAGCTACCTGAAGAACTAGGTCACAATGCTTTAGCATTTGGGACACGTTCATTTTTCCCCATTTTCCTGAGGAGTTTTCAGATAACATGGAAATTCTGTTTACAATCTCCTTATAATATATTGGATTATTAAGATGCTTTCTTACCAACCTTTTTCGTTTTTCAGATTTTCAATATGAGCAAAATGGTGATTACAGTGCCAGACATATAAAGCAAGGCTCTCCCTTAAATTATAATTTTTGTTGTGTTCAGGGTGATGAAACGTTCTTTCAAATTGCTTATTAGTAAGACTTTTAAGGAGTACAACCCATCTTTGGTGGGTTCCTTTCAGCATTCTCATGGCCGGTTTTACAGGCATATGAAAGCTGTCCTGAAGCTCTGCCCATTGAGCCTCATCATAAGGTTTTATGGTAGGATTATCTTCCGTAAGAGCCAGTTTAAAACGGATAAAACTATTGATGTGGCTATCTGAAAGATGGTTCACAAGCTGCCTAACGGTCCATCCTCCCTCCCTGTAAGGAGTGTCCAACTGATCATCTGTAAAATGCTCAATGAGGTTTTTTAGTCTGCCGGGAAAATCTTTGATCACTTTGATGTAAGTATCCAACGTGGTGTCACAGATGTTCTCGGGAGCTTCAAACGGTCCTATTGGAAACTTTTTTTTCTCTAAATCACTCATTGCTCAAGGTTTTATTTTTTTTAATACTGCCGATTCGTCCGATTATAACTTTTTGAACGATTTGTAAATATCAGCTTGTGTAAATTTATCAAAAATTCAAGAATCTAAGGTGAAGAAAGTATTAATTGTACCTATAACAATTTACAGGACAGAAAATAATAAAGGCTTCAATCTTTACAACTGAAGCCTTTATTATTTTAAATCAGATATTAATAACCGTGTAAATCAATACCTTCTGTTCTTTGCAGAGTAACTTTTTTACCCATTTTCTTTTGAATGACTCTGAAATGCTGCAATTCGTCATCAGTCAGAATGCTAATAGCCGTTCCTTTTTCATTAGCACGCCCTGTTCTACCAATACGGTGAATGTAATCTAAAGGGGAACGCGGCAATTCGTAATTGATTACACATGGTAATGACTCGATATGAATTCCACGGCCTATTAAGTCTGTAGCAACCAAAATCTGAGCTCCGTTTACTTTGAATTCTTCCAGATTATTTCTACGGGCACCCTGAGATTTCTGACTGTGGATGGCTACGGCTTTAATTTTATTCTTTTTAAGCTTTTCTACTAAGTTATCTGCAGATCTTGTAGACGAAACAAAAATCAATGCTTTTTCAACTTTCTTTTCTTTAATCAGATAGCGTAAAAAAGGACCTTTATTTTCAGGAGAAACATGATAAGCCAGCTGCTCGATATTATCAATTTCAACTTCTTCTTTCTTAATTTCAATAATGACAGGATTAATGGACAAACGTTCCTTCATCTCAGAAACCTTATCATTTAAAGTTGCCGAAAACAAAGTAGTTTGCTTCACGACAGGCATCATTGCAAAAAGCTTATTCATTTCTTCACCAAAACCTAGCTGAAACATTTTATCTGCTTCATCAATCACCAGGTGCTGGATTCCTGAAATACTCAATGCATTATGATCAATGAGATCTAATAAACGCCCGGGAGTTGCGATCAAAACTTCCACTCCAAACATTCCTTTCATCTGCGGATTAATAGAAACCCCTCCATAAACTGCCATCGTACGAATTTCCCTTTTAAGATTTTCTGTAAAAGCTCTGAAAACCTCATCAATCTGAATGGCCAATTCACGGGTAGGCACCAATATTAAGACCTGAACATTACGGTCTTTTTTAACTTCCGAATTCTGTAATTTTTCTAAAATCGGCATCACAAAACAAGCCGTTTTTCCGGAACCTGTCTGTGCTATACCCATCAGATCTTTCCCCTGCAAAATAACGGGCACCGCCTGCTCCTGTATGGGAAATGGCTTCAAATACCCCAATTTGTTGACAGAACGAATAATATTGTGTGATAATCCTAAAGACTCAAATGACATAAAATACTTATTTATGGCAAAGATAAGCTATTGATATTTGGTTTATGCTTTGAAAGCTGCTCCTCTATCCATAAAGTTCAATTATTTTAATTTTTCGTTCTCTTATCCTGTCTTTACTGGAAATTTATGTTGCCGATTTGTCCGATAATTCAGTTTTGGACAAATTTTTGAAGATTAGTTTTGTAAATTTATCAAAAATTCGAGAATCAAAATATGAAAAAAGCGTTAATAATAGTCGATGTACAGAATGATTTTTGTGAAGGCGGAGCACTTGCAGTCCCTGGATCCAACGAAATTATTCCATATATCAATCTTCTGATGGAGGAAAATGCATATGATCAGGTAGTTTTAACGCAGGACTGGCATCCTGCAGGTCACAAAAGCTTTGCAAGCAGTAATGGAAGAAAGGTAGGAGAAAGTATTATTTTAAATGGTGTTCCTCAGTTTATGTGGCCTGATCACTGTATTCAGGGAACTTTCGGAGCAGAATTCCATAAAGATCTGAACAGAGATAAGGTAACACACATTATACAGAAAGGGAAAAATATTGAAATTGACAGCTATAGCGGTTTCCAGGACAATAATCACTTTATGAAAACCGGTTTGGATGATTTCTTAAAATATCACGACATCCAATTGGTGGAAATTGTAGGATTGGCATTGGATTATTGCGTTAAATTCACCTCTTTAGATGCTGTAGCCAACGGATATGTTACCTGCCTTCATTTCAACGGGACACGTGCTGTAAACGTAAAACCCGATAATGCAAGAGATGCTATTTATGATATGATCGAAAAAGGAGTTACGGTTCTTGGATAATCAATATTCAACTCACTTTTAGTACGGTAATTGTACTGAGTAATATACATTCAAAAGCGTGGGATTTTATTTCTGCGCTTTTTTTATCATCAAAACACACGTTCTCCAACAGCTTGATGAATTTGGTATAATTCTTTATATTTGAGAAAAACATTTATAATGAAAAAAGTAATTCTATCTGCTGTAGCCTTTTTTGGAGTTCTTACCAAGGCTCAAGATGTAACAGATTCACAATTCAAATATCTGGAATATGATATTGAAAAGATCCAAAATTTGTATAGAAATAATAAAGTGACGGTAAAAGAAGTTGTTGAAGCTTATTTTAAACGCATCAATGATATTGATAAAAACGGAATACAATTAAACTCTATAATCACTACCAATCCGGATGCTATTAAAATTGCTGACTCCTTGGATCATTTGGATTCAAAATTTAAAAATAAACCATTATTTGGAATCCCTGTATTATTGAAAGACAATATAGATACTCATGATAAAATGCCCAATACGGCGGGTTCTCTGGCTTTAAAAAACTCTTTTCCACTACAGGATAGCTATCTCGTTAAAAAACTTAGAGATGCAGGGGCTGTAATCATTGGAAAAACCAATCTCAGTGAATGGGCAAATTTCAGAGGTGAAAAATCCACAAGTGGCTGGAGTGGATTGGGTGGACTTACCAAAAACCCTTATATTCTTAATAGAAACACCTGTGGATCCAGTGCAGGTTCGGGGGCTGCCATCTCCTCCAATCTCGGCATAATAGCAATTGGTACGGAAACTAATGGATCTATCGTTTGCCCCTCCAGTTTCAATGGAATTGTTGGCTTAAAACCTACTGTTGGTTTAATTTCCAGACAAGGGATTATTCCCATTTCCAGTTCACAGGATACCCCGGGACCCATGGCAAGAACGGTGAAAGATATTGCTATAAGCCTTGGAACGATGGCAGATGAAGATAAAAATGATAAGAAGACCATTGGTAATATGCCATTTCTACATAAAGATTATACCCAATTCCTTACTCTAACAGGATTGAAAGGAAAAAGGCTTGGATATGTAAAAGGAATTACCAAAGGAGCCAATAAAAAAGTGGACGATTTATTTTTACAAACATTAAAAGTATTAGAAGCTCAGGGTGCCACAATGGTTGAAATAGAGAAAGATTGGATTTCACCCGAAATCTCAAAAAATTCCTTTGAATTGATGGTCAGTGAATTTAAGGATGAGTTGAATGATTATTTAAAATCTTTAGGAAAAAATGCAGCAATAAAAAATATAGATGAGCTAATTGCTTTTAACAAAAACAACCAAGAAGAACTACAATACTTTGGACAAGAATATTTAGAGCTTTCCGCTAAAGGTAATGGGAAGAAAGATAAGAATTATAAAAAGGCAGTTACAATTGCCCAAAAAGGCAGCCAACAAGGAATAGACTCTGTAATAAAAAAATATAATTTAGATGCCATAATAGCCCCTACTACTGCAGAAGCATGGAAAACAGATTTGAAAAATGGTGATAATTATGAAAATTTCTATTCAAGTTCCAGCCCTGCAGCTATTGCCGGATATCCAAGCATTACCTTACCAATGGGCTATATAAATGAATTACCTATTGGTATTTCTTTTTTTGCCGGAAAATGGGAAGAAGGTAAACTGATCAATATGGCCTATACATTTGAACAGATTAACCCACAAAGAAAAGTTCCCCAGTTTTTAAAAGAATAGCAAGTGTACTATGAGTTACAATATATCGAATACAGTTTTTAACTCTTGATCTTTCATAATGTAAATTGATTAATTCTCAACTTATTTCAGGACGGGAGATACAAAACAAAAAAAGCGCAGAAAATTCTGCGCTTTTTTATTCTTTATACTTAAAAAGAATAAATGAAATAAGTTTAAAATATGAATCTGTTATTCATAATCTATCACTCATCATTCATTATTATTCTAAAGCATTTTAAGGTTGTTTACTTCCAGTTCTGTAAGGATTCTCCAGTGTCCTCTTTTAATATTCTTCTTCGTTAATCCTGAAAACATTACTCTGTCTAAAGATTCTACTTCATATCCTAATCTTTGGAATATTCTTCTGACAACACGGTTCCATCCAATGTGAATCTCAATTCCAATCTCATTTTTAGGTTTCCCTTCAATGTATGAAATCTGATCAACAACGGCAACTCCTTCATCAAGACGAATCCCTTCAGCAATAAGACGTAGATCTTCAGCCGTAAGCTTTTTATCCAGCGTTACATGATAAATCTTTTTAGCATCAAAAGAGGGATGCGTAAGTTTTTTAGTCATGTGCCCGTCATTCGTTAACAAAATAACCCCTGTTGTAGAACGGTCCAGTCTTCCAACCGGGAAAAGTCTGTAAGGAGAAGCATTGGCTACAAGATCCATTACAGTTTTTCTTGCTTTATCGTCTTTTGTAGTAGAAATATAACCTTTTGGCTTATTTAAAAGTACATATACAGGTTTTTCAGGAGTAATATTTTGTCCGTCAAAAACTACTCTATCTGTTTTCTGTACCTGATACCCCATTTCATTGACAACTTTTCCGTTTACTTCCACCAATCCCTGAGTAATCAGTTCATCAGCTTCTCTTCTGCTGCAGATCCCGGAATTAGCGATATACTTGTTAAGACGGATAGTGTCTTTATGAACGTCTTTTTCGATTTTATTCAATCTCCTTTTCTGTACAAAAGATCTTGTTTTGTCTTCATTTCTTTCATCTCCGCTAGAGGGTCTTCTTCCGTATTTCAGGCTGCCTCTTTCATACTTATCTCTGGTATCGAATTCTCTTCCGCCTCTTTTAGGTTTTCCAAAAGATTTTTTCTCATAGCCCTCACTTTTGTTCGTGATATAAGGTTTTCTTTCAGATTTTGAACCAGAATCGTCATTCGAGTTTTCTGCACTATCGGTATTTCTTTTGAAAGGTTTCTTTTCAAATCTTGAGTTGGATCCTTGATGTTCTGGGCCTTTTCTTCCTCCTTCTTTAGCAAAAGGTTTCTTGAAAGACTTTGATCCTGAAGAATTTCCAGATCTGGAAGCACGAGAATCATCAGAACTTTTCTTGGTTGAAATTCTTGGTCTCTTTGGTCTGTCTGA
Source organism: Chryseobacterium sp. GW821-FHT04C04 (assembly GCF_059420365.1). Taxonomy (NCBI): domain Bacteria; kingdom Pseudomonadati; phylum Bacteroidota; class Flavobacteriia; order Flavobacteriales; family Weeksellaceae; genus Chryseobacterium; species Chryseobacterium sp. GW821-FHT04C04. Next base: position 96,108 of record NZ_JBWKTO010000001.1, read on the forward strand.
ATTATTATTATCTCTGCTCATTCTAAAAATTTCTGCAAAGATAGTAATTTAGTTACGAGTTAAAAATTAAGAATCATAACTTTGCAATATAGTTTACATTTTAACTTTACATAAAATCGAAGATGATAACAATATTAAACGATAATTTTTCTCAGCTCAATACATTTCTTCACGAAAAAACTTTCAGTAAAATTTTCATCCTGGTAGATGAAAACACACATGAATACTGTCTTCCTATTCTTTTAGGAAATATGGAAACAGATCTTGGCTTTGAGATTTTAGAGATTGAAGCGGGTGAGGAAATGAAAAATATCCAGACAGCCAATCAGCTGTGGGAAATTTTGACAGAGATGCAGGCAGACAGAAAGGCATTGGTTATCAACCTTGGAGGTGGGGTGATTACCGATATGGGAGGATTTGTTGCATCTACTTATAAAAGAGGAATACAGTTTATCAATATCCCTACTACCCTTTTATCCATGTGTGATGCTTCTATAGGAGGAAAAACAGGAATTGATTTGATGCACTATAAAAACATGGTGGGAACTTTCGCTTTCCCGGAACAGATCTTTATTTTCCCAAAATTTTTGGAAACATTACCTTTTAAAGAGTTAAGAAGCGGATTCGCTGAAATGCTGAAGCATGGATTAATTGCTGATAAAAATCATTGGGATCAGCTTATTCAGATCCGTAAACTGGAAGTTGAAACGGTAGTTCCACATATTCAAGCTTCTATGAATATTAAACAAACTGTGGTAGATCAGGATTTCCATGAACAAAACATTAGAAAAACCCTGAACTTTGGTCATACAATAGGTCATGCAGTAGAAAGTTTGTGCTTACAGCAGGGAAATCCTATTCTGCATGGAGAAGCAGTTGCTATGGGAATGATTTCCGAAGCTCATCTTGCTTCTCTTGAAAACCTTATTTCTGAAGAAGATGCAAAAGTGATCATTGAAAATATCCAGAGATACTATCCATATCTTGACATCAGTGATTTTAAAGATGAAGATATCACCGCATTACTATTGAATGATAAAAAGAATACAGACCATAAAATTAATTTTTCCCTGCTTTCAGGAATCGGTTCTTGTACGTATGACCATCAGTGCAGCCAGGAAAACATCCTTGAGTCGTTATCTTTTTACCGAAATTTGAATAATGCTTAATTATTTTCTGAAATCAAATATGCTTTAAAACGTGTTGTTTAACAAAATTGTCAATTTAAACCCTTTCTAAACAAATGTTTATTTAAATAAATAACACACTGTAAATCAGCATAATATTTAAAAAATCACTTAAACACTAAGTGATTTTTTTATTGATTTCACTCATAAAAAAGATTTTTGGCAAGCAATTTGAAAGATACTCTGCGTTCAACTGAAAAGCTGAACAAGTAGTAAAATTTAAAATTAAGAAAGAGTAAAATTAAAAAATTAAAGTTATGAAAAAGTTAATTTTAGGATTAGCGTTAACTGCAGGAACATTCGCATTCGCTCAACAGACAACAAACACATCTTCTTCTAACCCAGTAACATTTGGGGTAAAAGGTGGGATGAACGTATCTTCACTTTCAAAAGATAGTGGTCTAGACGATCAGAAATCTAAAATAGGATTCAACGCAGGTGTATTTGCAAACATTCCATTAGCAAGTTCATTTAGTGTTCAACCGGAGGTGCAATACTCACAATACGGTAATAAATCTAATTATACTTTAGCAGGAACAAAATATTCAGCTTCTACTAAATTAGATTATATTACAGTTCCGGTAATGTTCCAGTATAACTTGATCCCGGATCTTTATGTAGAAGCAGGACCAGAATTCGGTTTCATGGTAAGTGCTAAGAACAAGTTCAAAAATGAATCTAATGGACAGTCATCTACTACAGATAACTACAAAGACAATCTAAGCACATTCAACTTTGGTATCGGTCTTGGTGCTGGATATTACTTCACACCAAACTTAGGACTTACCGCAAGATATGTTGCAGGTTTAACAGATGTAGCGAAAAACAGACCTAGTGGATCTGATGCTACAAGAAACAACCTATTCCAAGTAGGCTTAGCTTATAAATTTAAATAAGCTTATCCATTCACTAACAAATTTTATATTCAATAGAAAAGATCAGGTTAATTTTTTAATCTGGTCTTTTTTTATGTTAAATTTTTATTGAGTTCATAAAAGACTAAACATACCTCCCAAAATGTTGATTTTTCCATCTGTTAAAAAAACGATAAATTCTTTATCCATGGGATTCACGGCATATTGTTTGTTGATTGTCGGATGTTAAACAACTTAAAAATAAAACTAATCTATGAAAAAGATTTTTTTAGGCCTGGCTCTTATTGCAGGTACTTTTGCTTTTGCTCAAAGCACATCCACTTCAACTGAAACAACAGTTTCATCAGCTCCTTCTAAATCCAAAATTAAATTCGGTTTAAAGGCAGGACTTAATGTATCCAACCTTTCTAATATGGATATGAATTCAAAAGCAGGATTTTATGGTGGTGTTTTTGTGAACATTCCTGTATCAAAAGATTTTTCTGTACAACCGGAAGTATTGTATAGTGCTGTAGGAGCAAAAGAAAAAGGAGGCAGTAATGCAAAACTTAATTTAGAATATATTTCCGTTCCGGTAATGTTTCAATACAAAGCGCTTCCTAAATTTTATGTAGAAGCAGGTCCTCAATTTAATTTCTTAATGGATGCCCGATTGAAAGACAATGAAGGAAGTTTACTGCTTAAAGACGCAACCAGAGGTTTTGACTTCGGAATCGGATTGGGTGCAGGTTATAATTTCACCAAAAACATCGGTGTGAATGTAAGATATACTGCAGGATTCTCTGATATTGTAAACAAAAGTCATAGATATCTTTATGGATATGACAGAACTGGTTCTGTAAAAAACAATGTATTCCAGGTAGGAGTCAACTACAAATTCTAAAGCATTATCAGCTTTTCACGACAAGTTTTTATAATTAAAGTAGATCCGAGCTCATTTTGAGTTCGGATTTTTTATTACATAAAAACCTACAAAACAATAAGTTAACAATACTTGTCAACTTTGGCACACTGTTTGTTTCTTAATGAAACGTTAAATAAAACTTAAAAACTATTAAAATACAAAACTTATGAAAAAGTTAATTTTAGGCCTTGCCTTAGTAGCAGGTACTTTCACTTTCGCTCAGAAGACTTCAACTGCTTCATCTTCTCCAGTTAGATTTGGAGTAAAGGCAGGTCTGAATGTTTCTAGCATTTCTAACAGCGAATTCAATTCTAAAGCTGGATTCTATGGTGGTGTTTTTGCAAACATTCCGGTAGCGCAAGACTTCTCTGTACAGCCGGAAGTTTTATACAGTGGTATGGGTGGTAAACTTAAGTCTAACAGTGATGCAAAACTTAACATGGATTATATCGCAGTACCAGTAATGTTACAATACAACCTGATTCCTAACTTATATGTGGAAGCAGGTCCTCAATTCGGGTTCCTTATCGGTGCTAAAGCAAAAGGTAGCGGTGTGTCTGTAGATGTTAAAGACAATTTAAAAACTTTTGATTTCGGACTTGGTCTTGGAGCTGGATATTATTTCACACAAAATATCGGAGTGAATGTAAGATATACCGCTGGATTATCTGATGTTCCTAAAAACAATAATGGTGATGCTTCTAGAAATGGAGTATTCCAGGTAGGTTTAGCTTATAAATTCTAAAAACTGAATTCAGTTTTCAGACAGCAAAACTTTATATTCAATACAAAGCCGGATTAGATTTATCCGGCTTTTTTATTTGACATATATTTTGGCAAGAAATTTGCGTGCTGAGTAGTAATTGTACTCTATTTCGGAAATCCTCAACTTACGGTTTCTGTCTTTACAATGAAACAAGTGTTGATTCTTTTGATCAATCAATTGAATTTCAAAACTGAAATCTAACTTTTACCATTATAAATTTTTACCGAAAACTACATTAGAGTGCAGAGCAGAATACTGAAAAGTATTTTGTTATATAATTAAGATACATTTTGATTTCAATAGAAAAAGTCAGGTTTATTTGTTTAAGCCTGACTTTTTCGCTTACTGCATGATTTTTATCACATTTCCCGTTTGTGGCAGGTGTTTTGTCGCAATGAAGAAAAATTAAAACTTTAAATCATGAAGAAATTCTTTGCAGCGCTTGCATTCACAAGTGTTCTTTTTGCAAACGCACAAGAAAAAACTCAGACAGCTTCTCCTTCCTCTCCTGTTACATTTGGAGTTAAAGCAGGATTAAATGGTTCTACATTGACCAGAGGAGATGGCTATGAATATGATAACAATGAAAAAATGAAAGTAGGTTTTCATGCAGGAGTATTCGCAAATATTCCGGTTTCTGCGAAATTTAGCATTCAGCCGGAACTTCTTTTTAGCCAGCTGGGATCAAAATCAGATTATAACTACAGAACAAGCTCTGGTAATTACAGAAGAACACAGCATTATGATTACAGTACAACACTCAATTATCTTAGTCTTCCTGTAATGGTTCAGTATAATATTCTTCCTCAGCTTTATGTGGAAGCAGGTCCTGAATTTGGTTACTTGCTAGGTGGAAAAACAAAAGGAGACTTAACGATTATCGAGACTACCGGAAATTCAGTAAACATTGACCATACTGAACATATTTCAAAAAGCATTTCAAAAGATCTCTTTAACCGCTTCAACCTGGGGATAGGTATCGGTGCCGGGTATTATTTTACTCAAAACTTTGCTGTTACAGCAAGATTTACGGCTGGCATTACTGAAGTTTACAAATACAACCAAGAAGATAAGATAAGAAATAATGCACTTCAGATGGGAGTAGCTTATAAGTTTAAATAGAGATATTTATTATTTTCAAAATTGATACCGGACTTTTAGTTCGGTATTTTTTATTTCTAGTGTTAAAAACGATCTGAATAACTCATTATTTTTCTAAAAATCTATCCTGATTTTAAAATTTTAACTATTTCTATTATCAACAATCAAGCTTTTTTACTATTGAATTTTTCATAAAATATCAAGTTTTTCAATATATTTATTCATCAAAAAGTGACAAATGATTGAAAAAACACTTTCCCAAAACTATCTATAAAGCCCTATAAATAAGCATTTTTCAACTTTGGCAAGCAATTTGCAAAATAATACGAGTCTGATGATACATCATAAGACACACAAATAGTAAAATTAAAAAATAAAATTATGAAGAAGTTATTTTTAGGATTAGCATTAACTGCTGGTACATTAGCTTTTGCTCAGGAAACAAAAACAGTAAATACATCTCCGCTAAAAAAAGATGTTGAACCTATTAGATTCGGGATTAAAGCAGGAGGAAACTCAGCTTATATCAGTGAACAAAAGTTTGGACTTAACACTCAAAAAATAGGTTTTCATGCAGGGGTATTTGTAAATATTCCAATTTCTAAGCAATTCAGCTTCCAACCAGAAGTAATGTACAACCAAATGGGTGCAAGAGATGTTATCTCGTCTACTGATGTTACTACTCCAACAGGGAGAGTGAAAACTGAATTACAAGACAAATTAACGCTGAATTATATCTCCGTTCCATTAATGGTTCAAATGAGACCTTTTGAAAAGTTCTATATTGAAGCTGGACCTGAGTTCAGTTATTTCATCAATGGAAAAAACAAAGGTAATATTAAAACAACTACCACTTCAGGTAACGTAACAAATACTACACAAGTTTCTCATTCTGAAGACATCAACAAAGATGATATCAAAAGATTCAACTTTGGTTTAGGTCTAGGTCTGGGATATGATATTACATCTAACATTGGTATTAATGCAAGATATGTAAATAGCTTGACTAATATCAGCAAAGAAAGAGATGCTGGTGAGAATTCATACAACAACAGAGTTTTCCAATTAGGTGTAAACTACAAGTTTTAATCAGTAAAACCAATTTTTTAACCCCAAATGCAGATTTCTGCATTGTATAAAATAGCCGGAAGAATTTCTTCCGGCTATTTACATGGTGTCATTGAAAACAAAGTGATAAATGGATTATTCAAATATCCGCGGATCATCACTGATTACGCCATCTATTCCCATATCCTTTAGTTCCTGTAACCTTTCTTTTGAGTTTACGGTCCAAGGGATTACTTTCATTCCCAATGCATGGCATTCCTGTATTAATTGGGGAGTAACAAGGGTATGATCAGGGCTGTAAATAGTCGGGGTAAAACTGAGGAATTTCATATCCCCTGATACTCCATTCAGGTGGTCAGGATACATCTTGAATTTTTCTGCAGGAATATTTTTAAAATAAGCCTGCTGCTGCGCCAATTTTTTATCATCCACTTTTTCTACCAGTAAAGCGGTCATGATTTTAGGATATTGCTTATGAAGGATTTCTAGTGTTCTTGGATCAAAAGACTGAATAATGACCCTATCCTGGATTTTTTTCTCTACGATAATTTTCATCATCAGATCAACAAATTCTTTCGGTTCGGGGTGAAATATATGATCTGAGAACGGGCGGGTTTTAGTTTCTATATTATAAAAAGGCAGTGGTCTTTTCAGTTCACGGGCATACGACTCGCATGCATCTATGATGTCTGAAAAGAGTGGTTTTTGAACCTTCATTTTCTTTTGATCAGGATAATTATTTAATTTCTTTAACCCCACATCAAAAGTTTTAATCTTTGCATAAGGCATCTCGTAGATTTTATAATAAAAACCTGAGTCTTTTGGAATATAGGTTCCATCCGGCTTTGTGACCAATTCAGGAGAAAGGAAAGCATCATGAGAAAGAATTACCTTTTTGTCTTTGGTAATGGCCAGATCCATTTCCAGTGTTGTGATATTCATTTTCAAGGCATTCTTCATGGCCGGGATCGTATTTTCGGGGTAAAGAGATTTTCCACCGCGGTGTGCCTGTTTGTCGAAAGACTGTGAAGAATAAAGCTGGGCACATACCAGAAAAATACCCGTCAAAAATGCGTTTTTCATATCCTGAAGTTTTAATCTGACAAAATTAAAACTTCGTTGTGTACTATATAATACAGGAATATTAAGCTTTTGCTACATTTATAAAGCAAAAGAGCCAGGACTGTCCCTGGCTCTTTTTATTTTTATATTTTAATAAAAATATTAATTGAATAATTCTACCTCCTCTCCTTTTTCTACCGGATATTCTTCAGTGAAGCATCCGAAGCAGTGATTAGCAGATCCTAAAATAGTTTTCAGGTTATCAATACTTAAAAATTCTAAAGAATCTACTCCCAGATAGTTTTTAAGTTCCTCTGTAGTCATATTCGCAGAAATTAAATCATCTTTAGACGGAGTGTCAATTCCCAGATAACATGGAGCAATAATAGGTGGAGAAACACTTCTGAAGTGAATCTCTTTTACGCCTGCATCTTTTAAAATTTTAACCAGTCTTTTTGATGTTGTCCCACGAACAATAGAGTCATCAATGATCACTACTCTCTTATCCTTCATCTCAGAGATGATTGGGTTCAGTTTAAGGTTCACTACCCTTTCTCTCATTTCCTGTGTAGGAACGATGAAACTTCTTCCGATATATCTGTTTTTGATCAAAACAGGACGGAAAGGTATTCCTGAAGCCTTAGAGAAACCAATTGCAGCCGGAACTCCGGAATCCGGAACCCCAATAACCAAATCGGCATCTACAGGAGCCTGCTCCCAGATCTTCTCCCCTGATTTTTCTCTGATCTCATATACGTTGATGTTTTCTAAGGTAGAGTCAGGTCTTGCAAAATAGATGTATTCAAAAGAGCAGATTCTCTGCTTTCCTTTCGCCTCATCCATCATGTAAGAGTGAAGTTTTCCAGGTTCGTTTTCATTGGTATAAATGATCTCTCCCGGAAGAATATCACGTACATACTGAGCTCCTACTGCATCCAGTGCAACAGACTCGGAAGCAACTACGTAAGATCTTTCGTCGATAGCTCCTAGAACCAATGGACGAATTCCGTTGAAGTCTCTGAATGCAAAGAATTTGTTTCTCGTCATCCCCACTACAGAATAAGCTCCTTCGATCTTTTCCATCGTTGCTTTAATCGCTCCACGAAGACCTAAATCAAGGTTTTTCTGGATCAGTCTCAGGATCACCTCAGAATCGGATGTAGCTCTGAAAACAACGCCTTCAGCTTCTAATTCTGTTTTTAATTCTTTCGCATTGGTAAGGTTACCATTGTGCGCTATAGAAAGTATAATCTGGTCATATTCGTTTTTCGCGAAAAATGGCTGGAAGTTATATTTCTTTTTATCTCCTGCAGTGGTATAACGGGTATGCCCAATTGCAGAATTTCCCATAAAAGTTTCAGGTTCCTGAATGTCTTTATAAACATCTAAAACCAGTCCTTCGTCTTTCATGTTGGTAATTCTTCCATCTTTTAAAACGGAAATACCACAAGCCTCCTGACCTCTGTGCTGTAATGCAAAAAGCCCGAACTGTGAAAGAGAGAAAGTATCCAGATCATTATCCGAATACAATCCGAAGATCCCACATTCTTCATTGGGAGCATCCAATCTTTCCTCTTCCTGAGTTCTGAAAAGATTTCTCCCGTAAGTCTGGGTTTCAAACTGTTTTAAATATTCACTTTTATGAATGTCTAAACTTTTCATTTCTATTTTTTCTAATTGTAGATCTTAGAAGTCAGATTTCAGATCTCAGACTAAAAGCTAACTTCAAACTTTAATTTTGTTTTAACTAACAAAGTATTTTCAGTACCAGCATCTGATATCTGAAATCTGGTATCTGAAGTCTTATTTCTGTAAAAGATTCTTAAGACGGTTGTAGATTTCTACATAAGCTTCAGTAACTTCTCCTAAGTCTCTTCTGAATCTGTCTTTATCTAATTTTTTCATGGTATCTTTATCCCATAGTCTGCAAGTATCAGGAGAAATTTCGTCAGCTAAGATGATTTCTCCGTCTGAAGTTTTACCCAGTTCGATTTTGAAATCTACAAGGATGATATTGATTTTGTCAAACAGGTCGATAAGGATCTCATTAATGTCTGAAGTTAACTCATACATTTCGTCAAGCTCTTCATACGTAGCAGCACCTAAGAAAACAGCATGGTGATCGTTGATAAGCGGATCTCCCAATTCGTCTTTTTTATAGCAGATATCGAAGATCGTTACCGGAGATTTGATTCCTTCTTCCACTCCTAATCTTTGTGCCATACTTCCTGCAGAGTAGTTTCTTACTACCATTTCCAAAGGAATGATAGATACTTTTCTTACCAACTGCTCTCTTTCGTCCAATTGTTTGATGAAATGAGTTTTGATCCCTTTTTCATTTAAATATTCAAAAATAAGGGTTGTAATAGCATTGTTCATTTCCCCTTTCAGATCAACCTGACCTTTCTTTTGAGCATTAAATGCTGTAGCATCGTCTTTGAAACGTACTACTACTTCATCAGGATTATCGGTAGCAAATACCTGTTTTGCTTTCCCCTCGTACAACATTTCTTTCTTTTGACTCATAATTTTACTTTCTAAATTGTAGTTAGATTTATTGATTTATTTTATTATTATTCCTGTTAAGACAGCCAGCCCAAAACTCAGCAGTGTACCAATTAATACATATTCTGTAAGTTTTCTCTGTTTTGCCTGTGCAAGGTCGCTGAATCTGAAAACAGATTTGGCAGCTACCATGAAACCCACGCCTTCCCAGTGATTCACCATGATAAAAGTGAAAACCAGCAGACGTTCTAAAATTCCGATATATTTTCCGGCACTTGATAAAGATTCGGTTTGAATAGTGTTGGGGCCATCCGGAGCAGGGGTCCAGGATGACAATAATATTTTGATAAAAATGGAAGCAGGTGTTGTCAGAAACAACGCAGCCATGATGAGCTTTAAAAATTCCTGATTTTGTAAAAAGCTGAAGCTGAATTCCTGAAAATAAAAAGAAACTCCTGCAATGACCAGAACATGCAGCACCTGATCAATGAAAAACCATACTTTTTTATTTTTTATATTCTGAAAGCTAAGCTTTGCGGCATCTATCATAAAATGAGTAATCCCCACTAAAACAGCCACCCACCAAAGCTGCAGATCCCAAAGGAAAATAAGGCTTAAAGCGATGTGAATCAGAACATGAAAGTATAAAAATTTGCTTTTTAGTTTATAGTTTTCCTTATCTGCAACCCATGAATTTGGCTGAAGTATAAAATCTCCGAGTAGATGTGCCAATATGAGTTTGATAAAGATCATGCCTATAGTTCTGAGATTTTCTTTCTGAAATACTGGTTGGTTTCCACGATGAGCTCATAGTTGGCTCGCTTCAGTCTCTGGCTTACAGAAGACTGTGAAATAGCAAATCTCTTGGCAAGATCTTCCTGTGTAATATCCTGGTTCATGATCATTTCATGAATAATCTCTGACGTAGCCATCGTCCAGTTATCAAAATCTTTGGACGACCATTTCAACAGAATATTAAGATCTCTGTCAACCGCGTCACTGGATGTTTTGATAGCCACGGTGTGGCCGTCATTTTTAAGGTCATTCAAAAGTCTCCCGGAATTGACATACGCGGTACCATTAGATTCAGTGATCTTCTCAGAAGAAAAATTTTCCTCACCAATACCTATGGCCATTCTTACATCTAAATTTTCCTGACTTTTAATAAGAGATTTTATGGCTAGAAAACGCCAGAAAACGTCATCAATATTGCATTTGAACTGAAACTCATCTCCCCTGTAGATTTCCCATGTGAGAGGAGCGCTCCCCCATTTTTCGAGAAGATGTTTTAGTCTGGTAATCCAAACTTCAGTATCCGCATGCTGTGAATTTATAATATCACCGGTAATGACCGCTATCATACTGCAAATATAAGCATAATTACTTATATATAAAAAATATAAGCAGAAACACTTATAGATATTGATTATTAGTGAATCTGCTTATATCGATTATGTAGTAAACATAAGGTTTTTAAGGCTTTATATAAAAATTGCAAAATTATATAAAAACAAAAAACGGAGAAACTTTTTAAAATTACATTTCCTTTAACTCTACTTTTTTCATTTTTTTAGTGAGAAGCCATTCCTGCTATCCGCTCATACTCCTCGCTCATTGCTATCCCAACCCCTTAACCCTCCAACCCTACACCATGCTCCGGGGTAACCGCTTCTATCAGGGCTAAACCCGTCATCGCGGGCAAAGCGAAGCAATTTCATCAATTTCCTTTACCCATTATAAAAAATAAACCTCACAGGTTTTTAAAACCTGTGAGGTTTGGCTTGTCACAAAAATGATTATTATTTAAATACTGACAATCTTTTATTTTTTGATAAACTGATGGGCATTCTCATCAAGTTTTAAGAAATAGATTCCTGTTGGAATTCCCTGTACAGAAATATTTTTCTTATTTCTGAACGGATCTTTCTCTGTATAAATCACTTTTCCGGAAAGATCTATAATTTGGGCTGTTTTTATTTTTTCCGTTTCTCCTTTTACATAAAGGTTATCATAAACCGGGTTTGGATAGATTGTAAATTCATTATGAGAAGCAATCAATTCTGAAGCAGACAAGGTACCACCCAGATTTTGACAATAATTAGAAGGATAAGAATCCCACTCACTGATATTAAAGGTATCCGCGGGCTTATTGATTGTACTTTTTCTATACAAAGACACATTACCGTTATTGTTCGTTGTATATTTTACCCCAATAGCATCTACCGTAACCGTCTTATTATAAGCAAGCTCTACGTAGTTGCCTCCGGTAAACGTCAAAGGATCAGAAGCTGTCACAAACCTTGCCTGATCATTGGTATAACATGATAAGGTTGCTTTTGGATTCAAAATAACAAAAGTTTCATTATTCCCTACTTTACCCTCCAGTTCATACGTATCCCCACTGTAGATGGCTCCTGAACTGTTATTTTTAAACTGGATATTTATCCTGTAATTATTCAGATTAACTTCATGACCCGTCTTATTAACGATTTCCAGCGCGTTATTCTTAATGGTATTGTTGCTGTTATTGGTTCCTGATATATACTTTGTAATCATAAGATCCGGAGCATAAGAATCCAAAGCAATCGTAGAAGCTGTAACCGTATTACTGAACGGAGACTCCAGGTATCCTTTATCAAAAGCTTTTACAGTAAAAGTATAAGTGGTTGACGGGCTCAGGTGATCGATACTTACAGAAGTTCCCTTTGTAACCGCAACAGGCGCTGCCGAACCATTCATATACACTCTGTATCCCAGCACGTCGGTATCGGGAGAAGCAGTCCAGTTTAAATTCACAAAATAAGCATTCTGCTGTGTTGAAACCAGTGATCCTGGAGCTGCCGGAGCAACACTGTCCGGCGTTTCAGACCAAATTATATTAATCCATTCAGGATGATCAATAAATGGGTTTCTGTTTTTTTGTATGGTATATATAGCATTGTTCCTATCAATTTCTCTTTGCGAAACAGGGTCTGCATTGCTCCATTGCTTGAGCATAGCAATATAAGGAAGATCAACGGCTCTTTCTTCTGTTCCGTCAAGCGGACATTGGTCTGTAGCTGGTGTTATGTTTGCAGATGTGCTATAAGCCGTATTAAACGAACCTAACTTCCCTTCATATCTCACTGCAAAGTATAATAAAGTCCTTGCAATATCACCTTTAAATTCATTAATAGGTTCGTAAACTCTTCCGGTATAAGGGTAATTGGGAATTGCAGCATTAGACATCCTCGAAGTATTGCTGAAAATATAATGATTCGTACTGTTTCCTATTCCATAAGGATAGTTATTCCTTAACTGATTAATCCTTGCATCAGCCGGAATAATAAAATTCAGATCAGAATACATTGGATAATCACTGATTGACGAACTTGTACTGAACGTACTTTGCGGCATCATATGCTCTCTGTTATACCCTAGTCCTTCTGCACCTGCAGTACTTATTAACTGATCTAATGTATACTCATAAGCATCCGGCCCAGAAGGGATTTCAGAATAGATATCCAGCAGATACTGGGTATTGGAAGCATCATGATCATAATATTTGTCAAGATCAGTCTGGCCATATAACAATTTAAGATCGTCATAATGCCAATTGACCATTTTTTCCGAAATAATATCGTGAAGTTTCGATTTCAGGGCATACCCCGTCAATCCGGCTGTTCCGTTATAATATCCGGCAGGAGCCTGCGCAGAAAAATAAGAGGAAATTAAAATGATAGGAAGTAGAATTTTTTTCATGCCTTAAAAATTGGGGGACTAAAATAGTGAAATAAAAAACGCAAAATGCAGAATATTTTATTACGAAAGTATTAATTTTTAAAATATAAAAAATTGAAAATTAATAGAATTGCCCTCTCAATATTATGAATGAAATAATTTTTTTTAGCATTCCGCCAATTTGGTTATCTTTGGGAACTAACTATTATTATCATATGAATACAGAGACTATTGACAACATCAAAATGATAGCGGAGACGGCTAGAGAATTTGCGGAAAAGAATATCAGACCGAACATTATGGAATGGGATGAAAGCCAAACATTTCCTAAAGATCTGTTCCACCAATTAGGTGAAATGGGTTTCATGGGGATCGTAGTTCCTGAACAATATGGAGGTTCCGGCTTAGGATATCATGAATATGTTACTATTCTGGACGAAATTTCTCAGGTTGACCCCTCTATTGGTCTTTCTGTAGCAGCACACAACTCACTTTGTACCAATCATATTTATGAATTCGGAAATGAAGAGCAGAGACACAAATGGCTTCCTCAGCTAGCTTCCGGAAAAGTAATCGGAGCTTGGGGGCTTACAGAGCACAACACAGGTTCGGACTCAGGAGGAATGTCTACTACAGCTGTAAAGGATGGTGATGAGTGGATCATTAATGGAGCTAAAAACTTTATTACTCACGCTATTTCAGGAGATATTGCCGTAGTAATGACAAGAACAGGAGAAATAGGAGCTAAGAATAACTCTACCGCTTTTGTTTTAGAAAAAGGAATGCCTGGCTTTACTTCCGGGAAAAAAGAAAATAAATTAGGAATGCGTGCTTCTGAAACAGCAGAACTGATTTTCGATAATGTACGTGTACCAGACTCTCACCGTTTAGGAGAAGTAGGAGAAGGTTTCAAGCAGGCAATGAAAGTATTGGACGGTGGTAGAATTTCTATCGCTGCACTAAGTTTGGGTACTGCAAGAGGAGCTTATCAAGCGGCTTTGAAATATGCAAAAGAAAGACACCAATTTGGAAAGCCAATTTCAGATTTCCAGGCAGTCAACTTTATGCTGGCAGATATGGCAACAGAAATTGATGCTGCAGAACTTCTTATTCAAAGAGCTTCTACATTGAAAAACGCTAAACAAAAAATGACAAAAGAAGGAGCTATGGCAAAACTATATGCTTCTGAAGCTTGTGTGAGAATTTCCAACAATGCAGTTCAGATTTTCGGAGGATACGGTTACACAAAAGACTTCCCTGTTGAAAAATTCTACAGAGATTCTAAACTTTGCACCATCGGTGAAGGTACTTCTGAAATCCAGAGACTGGTAATTGGAAGAGATATCACAAGATAACTTACTTTTAAATAAATACAAATGATTAAACAGGCACTTTTAGGTGAGTTTCTGCACGAAGCTAAAAACACCAGAAAAATTTTACAGGCAATCCCTGACAGTGCACTAGACTGGAAACCCTCTGAAAAGAACTGGACAACCGGTCAGCTGGCTTCTCATATTGCTGAAGTATACAATTGGTACGAACCCACTTTCAATCAGGATACTTTTGATATGGGTGCGTATAAGTATAACAAAGGAGATATTTCTAAAGCTGAAAATATCTTAGCAAAATTTGAAGAAAATGTTGCCAATGCACAGAAAGTTCTTGAGAACTCTGACGAAAACACTTATTTTAATGAGTGGAAAATGGAAATGAATGGGAATGTACTTTTCCCTCCGTCTCCGAAGATTCAGGTGATAAGAGGCTTTCTTTATAATCATTTGTACCATCACAGAGGAGAGCTGGTTGTTTATTTAAGATCAACCGGCAATAAAGTTCCCGGGCTTTACGGTCCTACTGCTGATGATAAAATGTAATTGAAAATATTATATTGAATAATTAAGAATGACATATGCTGCGGTGTATGTCATTTTTCTTTTAAAGAAAGGCCTTTTCAATTATACTTAATGCATCGCATAATACATTAGACGGAAAGTCTAAAATTTTCTTAAAAAATTTAGTTTTCTATAATATATTTTTTATTAGCTTTGATATTCCACAATCAAATTTAATATTTAATATGAAAAAACAATTAACGCTGATTGGAATGCTCCTTATTTCGGGTATTTCTTTCGCACAGACTGACCGTCTTTGGTCCGAAGGTTCCAGAAAGGCTTCATCAGAGATTTTTGAAAACAAATCCAGCATCAGCAATCCAAAGGTGTACAACCTGAACATCAACGGATTGAAAAATGTTCTGGCAAAGGCTCCCAAAAGACTTGCAGCAGGCGAAAAATCAGAACTCATCATCTCTTTTCCCAATTCTGAAGGCAGAATGGAAAATTTTAAAGTGAGGGAGAATTCCAATTTTGCCCCTGAATTGGCAGCAAAATATCCGGATATCAAATCCTACGTAGGAGAAGGTCTGGATGATCCTAACGCTACAGTCTACTTCAGTGTTTCTCCACTCGGACTGTCATCGATGGAAATTTATGGTGATAAATCAGCAGTATTCATCGAACCTTACACTAAAGATCTTTCCACTTATGTAGTGTACAGAAAATCTGACAAAAAAGACGATCTTAACAAGTTTGAGTGTACCGTAGTAGATGCTGCACAGAAAGGAGTTTCCAGCTCTGCTCTTGCTGCAAGACCTAATGCTGACGATGCCAAACTGAGAACATTCAGACTGGCTCTATCGTGTACAGGAGAATACACCACTTATTTTGGAGGTACAAAAGCTCAGGCTCTGGCCGCAATGAATACGACAATGACTCGTGTAAACGGTGTTTTTGAAAAAGATTTTGCTGCAAGAATGGTTCTGATCGCCAACAATGATGCCGTGATTTACACCAATGCATCTACAGACCCATATTCCGCAGCTTCAGGAATGAGCAGCTGGAATTCTCAATTACAAAGTACTCTAACTTCTGTAATTGGTGAAGCCAACTACGACATCGGACACTTGTTCGGAGCTTCAGGAGGTGGAGGAAATGCAGGCTGTATCGGCTGTATCTGTACAAACGGATCCAAAGGAAGCGGATACACATCTCCGGCAGATGCTATTCCTTCAGGAGATAATTTTGACATCGACTACGTGGCTCACGAAATGGGACACCAGTTCGGAGGAAACCACACCTTCTCTATGAACAATGAAGGAACAGGGGTCAATATGGAACCGGGATCAGGATCAACAATCATGGGGTATGCAGGAATTACCAGCCAGGATATCCAACCGCATTCTGATGCATTTTTCCATGCGATAAGCATTCAGCAGATCACCAATAATATTAAAGCTAAAACCTGCTCTGTCAATACCAATACAGGAAATTCTATTCCAACAGCTAATGCAGGCTTAGACTATACAATCCCAAAAGGAACTCCATTTGTACTAACGGGTACAGGAACGGATGCTGACGGAGATTCTTTAACCTACATCTGGGAGCAGATGGACAATGCTTCTTCTTCTCAAACAGGAGCAAGCTCTGCAGCCAGCGCAACAAAAGCTTCAGGACCTAACTTCAGATCATGGGTTCCAACAACATCTCCAGCAAGATATTTTCCAAGAATGGCTTCTGTATTAACAGGCGCAACCACTACAGCGGGTTCTGAAATCACTGTGGAAGCTCTTTCTTCAGTGGCCAGAACATTAAACTTCAGATTTACCGTTCGTGACAACAAAGCCGGAGGTTCAGGAAATAATTCTGATGATGCTTTAATCACAGTAAACGCAACCGCAGGTCCGTTTGCTATAACTTCACAGAATTCAGCAACAACCTATGCAGGAGGAAGCTCTCAAACGATTACATGGAGTGTAGCAGGAACTACAGCAAATGGTGTCAATGCAGCCAATGTAGATATTCTTTGGTCTACAGATAACGGAAATACATGGACTACTCTATTAGCAGGAACTCCAAACGATGGTTCGCAGGCTGTTACCATTCCAAATTCTACTACAACGACAGGAAGAATCATGGTAAAAGGATCCAATCACATTTTCTTTGATGTAAACAATGCCAACATCTCTGTGAATGCCGGTTCCGGAACTCCTGATACCGTTGCTCCTACAGCTCCTACCCTTGCTGCTTCAGGAACAACTGCTACGACCACTAACCTTTCATGGTCAGGGGCAACAGATAATGTAGGAGTTACAGGATATGATGTCTATCAGGGAGCTTCATTAATAGGATCTTCAGCTTCTACAACGTATACCGTAACAGGACTTACTCCTGCAACAACGTATTCTTTCTCTGTTAAAGCAAAAGATGCGGCAGGAAATGCTTCCGTTTCCAGTAATACAGTAAATGTTACCACTCTTTCAGGAGGAACAGTTTCTTATTGCTCTTCTTCAGCATCTAATACAGCGGATGAAAGAATCGGAAATGTAACATTCGGATCGATTAATAACACTTCTACAGGAACAGCAGGTTATGAAAATTTCACTTCAGTTTCTACCAACGTAACAAGAGGAAGTGCTTACACCATTTCTATCACTCCGGTTTGGACTTCTACAAAATACAGCGAAGCATATGCTGTTTACATTGATTATAACGGAGACGGAGACTTTACGGACAGCGGAGAATTAGCATGGACAAAAGCAGGATCTACAACCAGCCCGGTTACAGGATCTATTACAATTCCAGCTACAGCTACTGTGGGATCTACAAGAATGAGAGTGATGATGAAGTACAGCTCAATACCTACTTCATCATGTGAAGCTTTCACTTATGGCCAGGTTGAAGATTATACCCTTAATATCGTTTCTTCAGGAAAAGGAGATCTTCAGAACACAAAAGATCTGATCACAGATATTAAGCTTTATCCAAACCCGGTTAGAGATCTACTTTATATTTCCAATACAACTTCGGAAGACTACAAGATTTTCGATATGGGTGGAAAACTAATTGACTCAGGAAAACTACAGAGAGGCTCAGTAAATGTAAGTAATCTTATCAAAGGTGCTTATATGCTTCAAATTGGAGAATCATCCAAGAGGTTTATTAAAAATTAAGAACCTTACAATTAAACGATGTGAAAAACTGCCCTTTAGGGGGCAGTTTTATTTTTTTATAGTGTAAAATATTATACATAATACATTTATTAATGCAATTAATTCCATAATAATATTTTATTTAAAATAAAATTACTAATATTTGAGTTTTTTGATTTAAATTTATTGCATAACAATATTTTGTTGTGCCGTTTACCCAGATTGTATTTAAGGAAGCTCCAGGCCCTATTTTGACGTCTGATGCTGTTGCTTCTTTTGATCCTATTCTGAGATGAATTGATATTTCAACAGTTTATTGTCAGAAAAGTGTATTATTCAACCCAATTTCAGTTCTGAAATTTTCTTTTACAGGCTGGAAAATAGCAATACTATTTCATACTACTATTTCACTTAAGATTTTTGTAAAGAAAATGATGTTTCAAAAAGGCAGACTCCTTTAATACCTTAACAATTTTAAATAATTTAAAATTTTATATATGAAACATTTATTTAAGTACATTTTTTTTTTAGCGATTACCTCGCTATCGGTTGCCTGTAATTCGGACAGGGATGATGAAGTTGAAACAAATCCGGAAGTTACCACCGTATTCTACAAAAATGCTGATGAACTGGCAGCAACCTACGATAACAATAATACCGTAAGCCAAACCATTAGAAATCAAGCCTACGACCTTTACAAACAAGGTAAATGGAGTGAATTGGAATCTCTATTTAAAGCCAATAATTTAAATGGTGGATGGCCTCCTGCCAACGGCGGATACAATATTGTGGATGAAGTATCTTTACAGGTTGGACAAAAATTTGACCGTTATAGTGGTGCTGTCGGAAGCTATAATGGAACGGGAGTTCCTACTTTAGGAGGGAGCTTTACAAGTCCTATCATCAATGGATATACCTACACGTTTACCCAAAGAGCTTTAAATCAGGCGGAAGACAAATACGACTTCTATTATGAGATTGATGTACTGAACAACTCCATGCAGTTCAAAACTCAGACAGCAGATATTATTCCTTGGTTTAGCCAAGCTGGAAAAGGAAAGCAGACCATGTGGAAAATTCCGATTGATATTAACACAGGTTATCAGAAAACATGGAATAAACTGGCAGAAGAAGGTTACATAAAAGTGACCATTAAGAAAAGTCCAAGCGGAAAATATCCTAACTTAGTGGGCACAGTTATTCAGCCATAAATTAACTCAGATGTATTCAATATCAAAAAAAATAAGCATTATTAAAAAAGCTTCTGTTGCAAAAAGTACTTTCATGAATGATGAAGCTCTTCCTTCTGCAATCACCACTTTTACCTGCTGCAGCTGTGGTCATGAAAATACCGTAGAAATAAAACCCTACGAATCAGGATTCGCAATACTTCAGCTATACAACGAAGATCAGGTTTTATCCAAAAGTGAATTGTTAAAGCACGGAATCGTCAGCGAAACTTCTCAAAGAATGATGTATTTCGGAGAATTGACAGTCAATGATCAGCCAACTTTATATTTTGGTACCGATTGTTCATCCTGTCACTCACACTACATTGGTGTATTTAGTTATGGGGAAAAACAACCAGGATTAACGATTCTAAGTATCTCTGGCTTATGGAAGTATGAATAATTGAAATCATTTATACCGAATACAGAAAAGTCCACAACCTGAAAGTTGTGGACTTTTTCTTAATTTAGCAAACAAACTAATCGTATTCAAAGTATTTTTAACCGTGGAAACACTTCTAAAATGAAAAAAACAACCTTATTTCTCCTTATTCTACTCTCTGAATCAGCATTTTCACAAAAAACACTCGCAAAATATCCTGATGGCCAGTTTCCTTATAAAGGAGGGCCCATTCAAATGTCTTCAGAAATGCAGGACTATTTTTTGAAAAGCGGCACAAAACCCTGTGATAAAAACGAAATATATTATGTAACCTTGAAAATAGATGAAAATGGCAAACCTTCTTTGATAAAGAAAAAAAGTGATGAAAGTGCTATAGAAAGAAACAAATGCGCCTTCAATCTTGCTGTCAAATCCCTGGGGAGTTTAAAGAACTGGCAGCCTGCAGAAGAACAGGGAGAAAAAGTTAACGCTTATTTTGATTTTCCTTTTTTACCAGAAGATTTTTTTGAAAATTATAAATCTGATTATGATATTTCAAAAATATATCAGCCTGCTGAACTACCTGGTGGATTGGGAGAACTAAGAAAAGAAATCCACAAAAAACTGGAAGACAATATAGATCCGGAATCCTACAACCCAAAAGGGAAATTTATTATATCCTTCATCATAGATACAGATGGCAATATTTCTAATGTAGATGTCGAACCTAAGGTAGAAAATAGTGAAAAGTTTTTTGAGGATATAAAATCTATAATGAAAAGAATCAAAGTAAAATGGAATCCTGGAAAAATTAAAGGAATACCGATACGATCAAAATTCCGAATGCCTTTTAATTTTAAATCATCAGAAAGAGACTGAGATTCCTGACAGTTTGTTCTTTTTACGCTCTACATTTCACATTTTACAAATCCTTTTCTATCTTTGTGGGAAATAAAAAAATTCATGGATAAAATTGATAGTTTGAATCAAGTAGCAGAATTCCATACTACTTTCAAAGCCCCTATTTTAGATACTCCACAAATTCCTTCTCCGGAAAGATGCAATCTGAGAGTAGAACTTTTACAAGAAGAATTAAATGAACTGAAGCAGGCCATTGCAGATAATGATATTGTAGAAATTGCGGATGCATTATGTGATCTTCAATACGTTTTGAGTGGTGCTGTACTGGAATTCGGACTTGGCAGCAAATTTGTAGAGCTATTCAACGAAGTTCAGCGTTCCAATATGTCGAAGGCATGTGATAATGAAGAGCAGGCAAAGGAAACTGTTGAATTCTATAAAGAAAAGGAAGTAGAATCTTTTTATGAAAAGTCTGGAGAAAAATTTAATGTTTACAGACAGGTAGATCATAAAGTATTAAAAAACAAATACTACTCTCCTGCTGATTTAAAATCAATTATCGAAAAATAAATATGAAGAAATTTATTACCAATATTGTTGCCTTTTCAAGCTTATTTTTAGCCGCTCAGCAGTTGAGCGCTCAAAAAGTAGTGATGAATCGTGAGGTTGAAACCCAGAAAGATGGCAAAATGCTTTTAGGAAATCAATTGAAAGAGCAATTTTTAAAAGCTCCTTATGCAGATTGGTATGTAAAAGAACATGACGAATATGTTCTTGACCAAAAGGCAGTCAGTGAATTGAAAAAAGAGAAGATTGGCACTTATGACATGATTGTTTTTATGGGAACATGGTGTGAGGACAGCCACAGAGATTTTCCAAGACTGATGAAAATATTGGAAGCGGTAAATTATCCGGAAAATAAATTAAACATTATTGCTGTAAACCGTAAGAAGGAATCTCCTACCGGGGATGAAAGCCTCTATAATCTTCAGAAAGTTCCTACTATTATCCTGAAAAGATATGGAAAAGAAATTGGGAGAATTATAGAAATGCCTACTACAGGATATATTGAAAGAGATCTAGTTCAGATTCTGAAAAAAAATGATTCATCTGTTATCAAAGAAATTTTTAAATAGATTTTGAGAAATTATAAAACAATTTTGTCTTTTGCAGCCGGCGCTGGCGTTGTGATACTGCTCTTTTTCGGTCTTAAATCCTGCCTAAACTTGGGAAACAAAACCGAGAAATCGGATTATTATATCCTGACCAATCAGATTTCCAAGATGAATAAGATGGTGGTAATCGAACAGAATACCTCCAGTATGCAGAAAACGAAGCTGGGATTTGAAGTATTCGGAAAGGAAGTGTCAAGCAACAGTATTATTACCTATACAAAGACCAATGCGCAGGTTTCTTATGATCTTAACAAAATGAAGATCGAAGTAGATTCTATCAACAAAAAACTGGTTATTACAGAACTTCCTGACGCAGATATCAGAATCACGCCAAGCGTTGAAATCCAGTCTTTAGATGATTCTTTCTTTAACCGAATTGAGGAAAAAGACATTAAGAATGTTACTCAAAAAGCTAAAGAAACTGCAGAAAAATCAATTGACCAGAATCAACTGAGGAGTGAAGGCCATAAGCAGCTGATGGAAAACCTTAATAACATTTTCGTTCTGGCAAAAGCTTTGAATTACACTATTGAAGATAAGACAGGAAAAATTGGTATCTTAGGTCTCTAAGACTAAATACTAATATCATGAATTCAACAGAAGACAAAAAAGAAAAAGAAGAGACGTTACAGAATCAAGATTTGGAAAACAACCCATCTCCAAAAAAGACAGAGAAAAAAGATGTTCCAAAATCTTCTACAAACAAATCCGGTAAAACTGGAGGTTAAGTAGGAGCATAGCTTACAAGTATAAATATTATTATTCAAAAAATAAAAATATTAAAACTTAAAACTATGGACCCAAAAGTAAATACCAAAGGTAAATCCGAAGGAATACAACAGGATGAGAATCTTAACAATACACCTGCTTGTGATAAAGAAGATGTTCCCAAGTCACTAACCCAGAAATCAGGAACACGCGGAGGATAATTTATGCTTTTTGATTTTGGCAAGCGCTTTGAATGATAATTTCATATATTTTTGAAATTAAAAATTTAAAGTCATGAATACAAAAGGAAATACCAACAAAAAAGAATCTGCCAACACTGCAGAAACTAAAAAGCAGAATGAGGATTTCCAGGATATTCCTGCTGCCTCTAAAAAGACCAATCCACCTGAGATTGACAAAGAAGACATTCAAAAGGCTTCAAAAAATAAATCAGGAAAAACGGATAATACAAAAAGATAAAAGAGCCATCAGGCTTCTTTATAATTAAAAAACGAAAAGTTCCGCTTCATATGAGGCGGAACTTTTCTTTCTAACTATCTAAATGAACTTTTTGTTTCTATACAATGGTTGATTTTCCGATCTTGATATTTTCAAAATTGTAATACGATTTTTCGGAATATCTGATATGGTCGGCAATAAAGCTTCCCACTTCACTTGTTGAGTAATACTGCTTCGTATTCAGATCTACAGTAACATACTTATTTTCAATAGCATGCTCCACAGACTGCCTTAATTTGCTGGCTGCAGCCTGTAGGTTAAGATGATCCAGCATCATGGCCACACTTAAAATAGAGGCAACAGGGTTTGCAATCCCTTTTCCTTTAGCCTGAGGATAAGATCCATGGATAGGCTCAAATAAAGCATTCTTCTCTCCCACTGAAGCAGATGGCAGAAGTCCGATAGACCCCCCAATCACACTTGCTTCATCTGAAATAATATCTCCAAACATATTTTCAGTCAAAATAACATCAAAGTGCTTAGGATTAAGGATCAGCTGCATCGCTGCATTATCCACAAACATATAATCAAGCTGTACATCAGGATATTCTGTGGCAATTTCCTGACATGTTTTTCTCCATAATCTTGAAGTATCCAGAACATTGGCTTTATCAATAAGCGTAAGCTTTTTACTTCTTTTCTGCGCTTCCTGAAATGCCATATGAGCAATCGGAATAATATCTTCACGGCTGTATTTACATACGTCATAAGCATAAGCCCCTTCCGGATCTGTAAATTTTTCACCAAAATAGATTCCACTTACCAGCTCTCTGAAGATCTGAATATCCGCTCCTTCAATAATCTCTCTTTTGAGCGGGCTCTTATCAATTAAAGAGGCATACGTTTTCAAAGGACGGATATTGGCAAACAATCCCAGCTCTTTGCGAAGTTTTAACAACCCTTGTTCAGGTCTTACTTTTGCTTCCGGATTATTATCAAAAATAGGATCTCCGATGGCCCCAAAGAGAACAGCATCAGATTCTTTACAAATTTTCAGGGTCTCATCCGGCAAAGGATTTCCTGTCTTGAAAATAGCTTCTGCACCGATTAATCCATAATCAAAATGGAATTTGCATTGAAAAGCTTCAGCAATAACATCTAATATTTTAATGCTTTCACTGATGATTTCCGGGCCGATCCCATCTCCGGGAAGAACCGCGATTTTAAAATAATTGTCGCTCATTTGTTTTTTGTGTCTTTAGTTCAAACTTTGTAATCGCCTGTTTTTTGCTGATTAAAAAATCAATATCATCATAGCCGTTTAATAGGCATATTTTCTTGTAAGAATCAATATCAAAGGTTTCAGTGGTATCTTTAAAGCTGATAGACTGCAATTCTACATCAATAGCAATTTCATTGTCTGGATTTTCATTAATTCCTTCTAAAATTTCTTTTAAAAACTCTTCAGAAACTTTTACAGGAAGAAGCCCGTTATTCAAAGCATTTCCTTTAAAGATATCCGCAAAATAGCTGGAAACAATTACTTTAAAACCATAATCCGTTAAAGACCAGGCAGCATGTTCACGACTGCTTCCGCAGCCGAAATTATTTCCCGCCACCAGAATCTCACCACTGAACTTAGGATTGTTTAAAACAAAGTCAGGATTCGGTTCACCTGTATGAATATTGAATCTCCAGTCTCTGAACAGATTCTCGCCAAAGCCTTTTCTGTCTATACTTTTCAGAAACCTTGCAGGAATAATCTGATCTGTATCTATATTTTCTGCCGGCAATGGAACTGCAGTGGATTTTATAATAACTAATTTTTGCATGTATTCTATATTGTTAGACTTTGTGGTTAAAACACATTTTAAAATTCCTTGTTAGTGTACACTTTCAAAAGCGGAAATTTTACCTTCTATCGCTGCTTTTGCTGCGGTAAGCGGACTGGCAAGAATGGTTCTTGCTCCCTGTCCCTGCCTGCCTTCAAAGTTTCTGTTGGAAGTGGATACACAATATTCTCCTTCAGGAATCTTATCATCATTCATCGCCAGACACGCTGAACATCCCGGCTGACGAATCTGAAATCCCGCTTCATTGAATATCTTATCTAGTCCTTCTTCATAGATCTGCTTAACAACCTGCTGAGATCCAGGTACTATAAGAGCCTTCACTGCTTCAGACTTACTTTTCCCTTTTATATATTGAGCTGCTGAACGGAAATCCTCTATTCTTGCATTGGTACAGCTTCCAATAAATACATAATTGACTTTTATATTGGATAGTTCCTGCCCTGCTTCCAATCCCATATACCGTAATGCCTTCTCTTCAGATTCACTCTGGGGAGCCGGAATTACTTCACGGATAGAAATCCCCATTCCCGGGTTTGTTCCGTAGGTAATCATCGGATAGATGTCTGCAGCATCAAAGCTGAGTTCTTTATCGAAAATAGCCCCATTATCTGTTTTCAGGGTTCTCCAATACTCTACTTTCTCTTCCCATTCTTCACCCTGCGGAGCGAATTTTTTATCTTTTACATATTCAAAAGTCGTTTCATCAGGGGCAATCATTCCGCCTCTGGCACCCATTTCAATGCTCATATTGCATACGGTCATTCTTCCTTCCATCGACATTTCTTCAAATACATTTCCGGCATATTCACAGAAATATCCTGTTCCACCATCTGTTCCTATTTTTGAAATGATATAAAGAATAACATCCTTAGACTGAACATTTTCATTCAAGGTACCAGTCACAGTAATTCTCATTGATTTTGGCTTGTTCAGCAACAGACATTGGCTGGCAAAAACCTGCGCGACCTGGCTCGTTCCAATCCCAAAAGCAATAGATCCGAATGCTCCATGTGTAGAAGTATGGCTGTCACCGCAAACAATACTCATTCCCGGTTGTGTAATTCCCAGTTCCGGAGCAATGATATGAACGATTCCCTGATATTGATGCCCCAAACCGAAGAGTTCAATATTATTTTTCTTACAGTTTTCAGTAAGCTGCTCTACCTGATTTCTTGAAAGCTCATCCCTGATGGGTTGCTCCTGATGCAAAGTGGGTACATTATGATCAGCTGTTGCTACAATCTGTTCCGGTCTGAATACCTCCAGGTTTCTGGACTCAAGTTCCGCAAAAGCCTGAGGGCTTGTTACCTCATGGATAAGGTGCTTGTCTATGTAAATAATCTGAGGTCCGTCAGGAATAGTTTCTACCACATGAGCGTCCCAAACTTTATCGAAAAGTGTCTTTTTATTACTGTTCATTGTTTACTTTATCTTGATTTAAATCAAACCTTACCCTATTTTTCTACTGAAAGAATCCATCATTATGCTCAAATCATCGTTACCTATTTCTTTTTTAAGGTCAGCAATTTTCAAAAATTCCTGATATAAATAGTCAAGTTCATTCTTGGTAATATCATACCCGATATTTTTAAAGCGGTATGCCAACGCTGAACGTCCGCTTCTTGCAGTAAGAATTATAGAAGATGCATTCACTCCTACTTCAGCGGGATCAATGATTTCATAAGTTTCTCTGTTTTTGATGACACCATCCTGATGAATTCCTGAGCTGTGGGCAAATGCGTTAGCCCCTACAATAGCTTTATTCGGCTGCACAGACATCCCCATCAGTTCAGATACCATTGTACTCATTTCATTCAACATTCTGGAATTGACATCAGTATGCAGATTTAGATTTTTATGCTGTTTTAAAATCATGACGACCTCTTCTAATGCCGTATTTCCTGCTCTTTCTCCCAACCCGTTGATGGTACATTCGATCTGACGGGCACCATTGATGGCTCCGGCAATAGAATTGGCAGTAGCCAGCCCAAGATCATTGTGACAATGACATGACAATACTGCTTTTTCAATTCCTTTTACATTTTCTCGCAGGTATTTTATTTTCTGTCCATACTCTTCTGGCAGACAATATCCTGTGGTATCGGGAATATTTAACACCGTAGCTCCGGCTTTAATTACAGCTTCGCATACCTGTGCCAGATAATCATTATCCGTTCTTCCGGCATCTTCAGCGTAAAATTCTACATCTTCTACATAGCTTTTTGCATATCGAACCGCTTCTGCAGCTCTCTCAATGATATCTTCTCTCGTTGAATTGAATTTATATCTGATATGGGAATCGGAAGTTCCGATTCCGGTGTGTATTCTAGGTCTTTTGGCAAATTTCAATGCTTCTGCAGCAACATCAATATCTTTCTTATTCGCTCTCGTCAATCCACATACTTTTGCATTTTTCACCAGTTTTGAAATTTCAGAAACAGATTCAAAATCTCCAGGACTGGAAATCGGAAATCCTGCTTCAATGATATCAATCCCCAGCCCATCAAGCCTTTCAGCAATAATCAGTTTTTGTTCCGTGTTGAGTTTACATCCCGGAACCTGCTCCCCATCTCTCAGTGTTGTATCAAAAATTTCAATTTTATCGGAATTCATAAGTGAAGTTTTTTACTTAATTTTGGTTCAAAACTACAGCTTGCAATATTTTTTGATTTTCACTTTTTCTGAAAACTACAATATTCAACAGTTGAAAAAATGATCGTATTCATTTATTAGTCAGTATTTTAATTTATAAAAATTTACAATGGCAGAATTGCAGAAAGATTTTTTGTTTGTATTGGTAAAGTCATTGACCACCTCAGAAAAACGACAGTTTAAGTTATATGTAAACCGTCTCGGAATCAACGTAGATGCCAAATTTCTCCTGTTATTTTCCGAAATAGACAAGATGAAGGAATATGATGAAAGTGTAATTATTGAGAAAAAAATCTCTACAAAGCAGCAGCTTTCCAATCTTAAAGCCCACCTTTACAAACAGATTCTGGTAAGCCTCCGCATGAACCCTAGTCATCAGAATTATAGAATTCAGCTCCGGGAACAGTTGGATTTCGCCAATATCCTCTATCAAAAAGGGCTTTACAAGCAGGCTTTAAAAATATTGGATAAAACCAAGCAATCTGCCCTCGAACTGGATGAAAAAAGCATTGCTTCTGAAATCATAGATCTCGAAAAAGTAATTGAATCACAGTTCATTACACGAAGTATTGAAGGACGCGCCGAAGAGCTCATCAAACAATCCCAGGAAATAAGTAAACAGAACCGTTATACCACAAAATTATCTAATCTTTCACTGAAATTATACAGCGAAATGCTTACCCATGGCTATGTGAAAAATGATACAGACCGGCAGGAAGTGATGGATGTTTTCAATGCTCATATTAAAAATATAAGCCCGGAAAAACTGAACTTTACTGAAAAGCTTTGGTATTATAAGGCCCATGTCTGGAAAAACCAGCTTTTACAGGATTATAAGTATACATTGAAATATGCTTATCAATGGGTAGATCTGTTTCATAAGAAGCCTGAAATGATCTTCAGCCATCCGGTTTGGTATATCAAAGGCAATACGTATCTGCTGAAAATTCTGTTTCTCTACGGAAATATTGACATTCTGGAAGAGCATTTTGCTAATTTTAATAAGATGGTGAATGCTGAGAACTTTGCACAGAATGAAAACCTTCAATCTCTTATTTTCCTTACCCACTACAATACACTGATGAATATTCACTTTGTAAAAGGCGAGTTTTTCACGGGAACCAAGCTTATTCCTGAAGTGGAATTAAAAATGGAAAAACTCAGAGAAAGAATTGACGAACACCACTTTATGATTCTCTATCTTAAAATGGCAGCGATGTTTTTCGGCAGTAAAATGTTTGCAAAATCGATTGAGTACTCGATGAGGGTGATAGAATCAAAAGGAAATGTACAGGAAGACCTGCTGTTTCATACCCGAATTTTGATTTTAATGGCGAAGTATGAGTCTGGAAATGATGAGGATTATGATGAATTTATTGCCTCGACATTGAAGTTTGCAAAAAAAATGAAAAAGCCAGAGGACTTTCATTTTGAAAGCATTCAGTTTTTTAAGAATCTTAATAATCAGGTGTTGAATCAAAGACAGAAAGCTTTTGAAAGTTTTGATAAAAAACTGGAAGAATTTTCCAATAACGAATATTACAGACGGTCATTATTTTATATTGATATTCATGGATGGATCCAATCGAAAGTTCAGAATGTAGATGTCATTGAAATCATCAAACAGAAAGTAAAGTACAAAAGAAAGCATTAATTAAAAACACGTAATATATTGTTTTAAAGTTAATTGAACTACTTTATTTAATTTAAAATTAAATATTAAAAACAATCAATTTATTTTAAAAATAATCTCTCGCAGGTTGAAAGAATTTCGCAGATCCCTATAAAAAGATCTGCATCATCTGCTCAATCTGCGAGAGAATAAAATGATCTTATGATTGTATTATTTATAAATGCGTTCTAAAAAATTCAAAACATTTCTATGACTGATCTTTTCTACCAATTCAGATGAAAAACGTTCTTCAATTTCATGATTGACCGCCGGATATACTGAAGCATTGGAATGCTCAGGAAAGAAAAAAGGATGGCGGGATTTGTCCGGATGATCTTTCCAATAAAAATAATCAGCTCCATAGGCAATACAGTCTTCACCACCAAGATCCAGCCCATATTGAATATGTTCATAAAGCCTTTCAGCATGATGAATATCAACATAATCTTTGATAAAATTAAGCCCAATCAGACCTTTTCTTTTAATAACTTCCTGAGCCAGTTCATCAGGAAGATTTCTGTTATTTTTATAAACGCTTCTGTAGTTGGAATGGCTTGCCAGAATAGGAATTGAGTAATTTCGCTGGTCAATATAATTGAAAATATCATAAGCCAGCTGATCACTTGTATGGGCCAGATCAATGGCAATTTTTCTGTCAGCAATATAATCGATCAGCACTTTTCCATCTTCTTTTAAACCTGCCGCAGCACTATTTCCTCCGCCGAAACGATTTTCAAGGTGATGGGTAATCCCGATATAAAGGACTTTCTCTGTGTTCTGAATAATGGTTTCCAGGTTTTTGAATCCGGATTCCAGGCTTTGATCTTCATCACAGAAAGCAGATGCATTTTCAATAGAAGCAATGATTCCTACCCGATTTTTATTTTGCGGAGCGTTGAAATGATCATGATTAAAGAGGAAAAAGTTTTCATTTTTGATAAGATTTGCAAATAATTTGCTTTGTTCCAGTCCATAACCTGTACTATTTGCCCCTGTTCCTGCATATATCGCCATCACCTGAAGTTTTACATTGCCTTCCTGCAAATAAGGCAGTGAGCATCCAATTTCTTTGTCATCAATAGCAGCATCAGGACTTAAGAGGTAATACAATAAATCACAGTGAAGATCAATATTTATAGTATTCATAATAAATTGTAATTTGTTTATTTTAAAAGAATTGCGAAATAAAAAAAGTCTCAATATTGAAGTTTAAAGCCATAGAAAATCCGGGGTATTTTCTGTAAAAAACTGAATATAGAATTCAATGTAATCAAAATTTCCAGTGCCTTTCTATTTTTAAATATTAATTCTCATTCTAAATATATAGGCTAATATAGTATATTATCTAAAAATTCCGTATTTTTGCATCTTAAAATTTCTTAGTAAACAATGATAAAAATTACACTTCCAGACAATAGTGTCAAAGAATTCGAGGGAGCAGTGACTCCACTAGATGTGGCAAAATCTATAAGCGAGGGATTGGCTAGAAACACCATTTCCGCAATTGTTAATGACAAACAAGTAGAAACGACCACACCTATAACCACGGATTCTACAGTACAGCTATTGACATGGAATGATGATCTTGGAAAGAAGGCTTTCTGGCACTCTTCTGCCCACCTTTTGGCGCAGGCAATCCTTGAATTTTATCCTAATGCTAAGTTGACCATCGGGCCTGCCATTGAAAGCGGATTCTATTATGATGTAGATTTCGGGGATGAAAACTTATCTGAAAAAGATTTTGAAAAGATTGAGAAAAAGATCTTAGAAAATGCGAAGAAAGGTTCTACCTTCTCCCTATATCCTGTTTCTAAAGATGAAGCTTTAAAAACATATGCAGACAACCCATACAAAGTAGAATTGATCTCTAATCTTAATGATGGAGAAATCACTTTTGTAACACACGATAATTTCACAGATTTATGTCGTGGTGGTCACATTCCGAATACAGGAATTGTAAAAGCGGTTAAAATTTTAAATGCAGCAGGAGCCTATTGGAGAGGAAATGAAAAGAACCCACAATTGACAAGAGTATATGGTATTTCTTTCCCTAAACAGAAAGACCTTACTGAATATCTTGAAAGATTGGAAGAGGCAAAAAGAAGAGACCACAGAAAATTAGGTAAAGAACTTGGAATTTTCGCATTTTCTGAAAAAGTAGGTGCCGGTTTACCACTATGGCTGCCAAAAGGTACTGCTTTAAGAAGAAAACTGGAAAACTTCCTTTCAGAAGCTCAGAAAAAAGGAGGGTATGAATTTGTCATGTCTCCCCATATTGGATCTAAAGAATTATACGTAACTTCTGGTCACTGGGATAAATATGGAGCAGACAGCTTCCAGCCGATTAAAACTCCGAACGAAGGAGAAGAGTTTTTGCTGAAGCCAATGAACTGTCCTCACCACTGTGAAATTTACAAGACTTCACAATGGAGCTACAGAGACTTGCCAAAGAGATATGCAGAATTCGGTACAGTGTACAGATACGAGCAGAGTGGAGAGCTTCATGGCTTAACAAGAGTTCGTGGATTTACCCAGGATGATGCTCACCTTTTCTGTACTCCAGATCAGCTTTCTGAAGAATTTGAAAAAGTTATTGACTTGACTCTTTATGTTTTCAAATCTCTAGGTTTTGAAGATTTTGTCACTCAGGTTTCATTAAGAGATCCTGAAAACAAAGAAAAATATATCGGTTCTGATGAGAACTGGGAGAAAGCAGAAAGTGCAATCATCAATGCAGCTCAAAAGAAAGGGTTGAAAACAGTTATTGAATATGGTGAAGCAGCATTCTACGGTCCTAAACTTGACTTCATGGTGAAGGATGCTTTGGGAAGAAAATGGCAGCTGGGAACCATTCAGGTAGATTATAACCTACCGGAAAGGTTTGATCTTCATTATATCGGAAATGATAATGAAAAACACAGACCGGTAATGATCCACAGAGCTCCTTTCGGTTCTATGGAACGTTTCATTGCTATTTTGTTAGAAAACACGGCAGGTGATTTCCCATTATGGCTGAGCCCGGATCAGTTTATTATTCTACCAATCAGTGAAAAATATGTAGATTATTCGAAAAAAGTTTCAGAATTTTTGGAAAATCACGATATTAGCGGTCAGATTGATGACAGAAACGAGAAGACAGGTAAAAAGATCCGTGATGCTGAATTGAAGAAGATTCCTTTCATGCTTGTAGTAGGAGAAAATGAAGAAAAAGAAGGCACGATTTCTGTAAGAAGACGTGGAGAAGGAGATCTTGGAGTGATGAAACTAGAGGATTTTGTAGCGTACTTCAAAAAAGAAGCAGCAATATAAATTTAAATTAAAAGATTGAAGGATTCAAAAATTAATGGGATCTTTCAATTTTAAATATTTAAATCAATTAAATTAAGTAATTAACCAATAAAATTATAATACAATAGCACAAAGATTTAACAACAGGGGCCCACAAAGACGTCCTGTACAGGAGGACTTACACTTGATCAACGATAAAATTCGTGTGAGAGAGCTTCGTTTGGTGGGCGATAACGTAGAGCCAGGAATTTATCCAATTGACAAAGCAAGACAGATTGCTGCGGATCAGGAGTTGGATTTAGTAGTAATTTCTGATAAAGCAGAACCTTTTATTGCAAGAATATTAGAATATAAAAAATTCTTGTATGAGCAAAAGAAAAAACAGAAGGAACTTAAAGCTAAGCAAGTAAAAGTGGTTGTAAAAGAGATCCGTTTCGGACCTCAGACTGATGATCACGATTATGAATTCAAGAAGAAGCATGCTGAAAAATTCCTTGAAGAAGGTTCAAAATTAAAAACCTACGTATTTTTTAAAGGACGTTCGATTATCTTTAAGGACCAGGGAGAAATTTTGCTTTTAAAACTTGCTCAGGAATTGGAGCATGTTGGTAAAGTAGATCAGCTTCCTAAGCTTGAAGGAAAAAGGATGATTATGATGATGAGTCCTAAAAAACCAGCAAAATAATTAAATCATTATTTTACATATAAACCTCAAAGCAATTTGAGGTTTTTTTGTTGTAAAATTTGTAGGAAAATTATAGAAATTGTTGATTCAGACTACTCTACCGCCTGAATCAACGATACTCTTCTTAGAAATCATCCTTCAAAATCACCACAATCATGCTCTGTAAAAAGAGGCAAAGCTTTTTGAGTGGTGAAATAGGTGGATATTCTTTTGTTTTTCATTTCCAGTTTCTGACCTTTTATAACAAGTTCGTAAACCGGAGATTTATCTATTTGAATTAACGTATAAGTTCTTTCCGGGGTTTTAAAAATAGTTTTATTTCCTTCTATAGAATATGAAAAATCATGGATTTCAAAGATGTCCTTTTCATCACAGACATTCGTCCATTGTATTTTCTTCTTTGTAATGGACAAACTTGCCAAATCGCACGAATAACAGTTGCCCGAGAACTCAATCCCATATTTCTCATACACATTTGTGCTTTTACCATTCAAAACATCAATAGGAACTAAGGATGTAAAATCACTGGGCACTTCTAATTTGGTTATGTCTTTCTTTTCCGGATCAGTTTTAGAAACCGGAGCTGTTTTCACATCTGGAGAAGCCTTTTTTTCCACTTTTTTTTCTGTAGCAGGTGAGCAGGAAGCTAATAAAGTCATGACAACTGAAAAGCTGATTATTACGTTTTTCATTTTTATAAAAATAATTTACAATACTTAGTGTATCACTTTGTAAAATTGTTCAAATTCTATCGTTTGATATATCCCTGTTTTCAGCCATTTATTCCCCATTTTAGGCGGTTTTATTGGCTGCTGGTCTGAATACTGATACATTTGCCAAAAAATATAAAAATGAAACTCTTAAATCAATTCTTTATATCATCTATGCTTGTTTTTGTGGGGTGTAACCAACAGAATAAAATATCAGAAACCAACAAGGCAGAAACTGAAGTTAAGCAAAAAACAATAACCTTTGCCGATTTCAAAAAAATAAAAGGAGTAGATAATGTACAGGATGTCCCCTTTCAGTTGTTCACCAAGCTGGATTCTATACAGTTTTTTGTAACCCCAAGCAAAGATGCCGCTCATCTGAAAATAGCTTATCATAAACTTGATAACTATTATGGGTTTGAAGAATTTGAGGACTTCTACTCCATTCATTACAGCATTAATAATAATATTTCAAACAGCATTGAAGCTTTTGTTTTGAAATCAGAATTCAAGGCATCATTTGAACTGACTTTAAAAGGGGTGGATCTTTATGAGATCAGAAGCAGCACATTTAGAAAATCTGACGATTTTAAGAATAAATCTTTTAGCAAATACGGAACAATTGCTGAGATTTCAGAGCAGGAATTTAAAGCAAGCTCAAAAAACCGAATCGGTGAAGCGTTGGTAAAAAATCCGAATATACAACTGCAGAATGGTAACTGGGTATACACTGACAATAGCAGAAAAGAGATTATCACACAACATGAAAATATATCTACAGAGACCGGGCCGCTTGCTAATGAATATATAGGACGATCACCTTTCTTAAACCTGGAGGTTTTCAAAGAAAATACTGATGAAGCCGTAGATTCTTTCTATTCTTTTTACAATATAAAAAATGCACCCATGTTTGAATTGGGTACACAGGGTTATCCACAGATTCTACCCACTAAGAGCTGGGTCACCTACATCTCATCCAATAATGATGTGGGGAGTAATTTTGTGATCACTCAATACTTACCACAAACTAAAAGACAGGAGAACCTTTTATATGCAAATTTTACCAATTTCAAAATAGCCGATGAAAAAAAGGCATTCTGGACAGATAATGAGACCTTTTATGCAGAAGTTTATCCACTCAATTCTGCTTCAGCCAATGGTAAAAAACAGAAAACGGCTTTTATCAAAATTCAGCTGAAGGCTAATCTGTTTTAAGTAAAAATGCGTTTTAATATCTATCAATAAGATAAAAACCCCTGAAACCAGCGAGTGTCTAAGGGAACAAAGTCTAATATCTTTGCTGCAATTATTTAAAGAGATACAATGAAAAAATTAAGTTTAACCCTCCTTTTTTGTTTATTAAGTTTTATGACTTTCGCACAATCCTTAAAAGTAGTTATAAAACAGGATGGAAAAGTGATTGAGCCCGTGAATGATGTTTATGAACTAAAAAAATCTACATTCCTGTTCGAAATTACCTCTACCAATCTGGAAGGATTTTTAGTGGGGGCCACTACCAATAAGGATATTTATGCCGGAGCTTTAGGTCTTTTCAATACAGAGGTTCCCTGGTTCCAGAATACGGGGATGGCAGAGGAGCTGTATAACAAGGACAAAGAAATGTTTCTGATGGATTCTGCACCTTCGTATTGGTATTATACAGACGCGAGAGACCATAGATTTGATAAAAACCCTAAAGGTAACATCAAACAATGGACAGCTACCCGTACTATTACAAGGTTTTATGATATCATGGTCGATCAGCCCATCAATTTAAAAGATTTTGATGGCAGCGTTTATCTATTAATGTATCAGCCTGAATATAACGATGAGTATGATTTAATAGGAAAGAAAAATCTGTTTCAGGCTGCGTTGAAATTCAAAGATTAATGACTACACACCTAAATTATTTGATTATATAAAAAAGGTCTGCTTCCGTAATGAAAGCAAGCCTTTTTTCTGGAATGAATATTTTTACGCGATAATCAAACCGTATTCTATCGCTAATTTTATCGCTGAGCTGAGATTGGATGTTTGAAATTTTTCAATAAGGTTTTTCCTGTGGCTCTCTACCGTATGCGGGCTGATAAAGAGTTTTTCTGCCATTTGATTGGTCGTAAGCCCTTTCGCTGCTTCCCCCAGGATTTCTTTTTCCCTTCTTGTCAATTTCGGGACCTGGCTTAATCCATCTACCGATTTTTTTTCCAGAACAGACTTAGTTTGGGAGCATAAAAACCGATTACCTTCATATACGGTAGTAATGCCTTCCAGAATTTCAGAAACTGAAGCATTTTTTTGAATGTATCCCAAAGCACCTTCAGCCAAAGAACTATTTATGACAGGCAGTTCATTGTGAACGCTAAGGATAATAATCTGGAGGTTTCCATATTTTTTCTTTAAAGGTTTTATGAGTTCAATGCTGTTGGTATCTACCAGATTGATATCCAGCAACAAAATATCAATGGCTTGCTTTGCAAGGCCTGCATTCATTTCTGAAACGTTTCTGAAACAATCTACGACATCTATGGTATTGCTGTTTCCTAAAATATTCTTCAATCCTTCTAAGAGAAGTGGATGATCGTCTGTTATGGCTACTTTTATCATGTTTAATGAATAGGAATTTGAAGTTCTATACTGGTTCCAATATTCAGTTCGGAGGTGATGTTCATCGTTCCTTTTAAAAACTGGACTCTGAGTTCTATATTGTGAAAACCGGCTGTTTTTTTCTCGTCTAAGCTTGCAGGGTCAAAACCTTTGCCATTGTCCTCTACGGTAAGGTTTAATGCATTTTCTTCCTCACTGATCTGAATAATAATTTCGGAAGTATTGGCATGTTTTATGGCATTGTTGACCAATTCCTGGATGATCCTGTAAATGATCAATTGCTTTTCCTGCGATATGGAATTGCTGTAATTGATAAATTCGGTGTGAATTTCTAATGCATTATTGGAAATACGCAGGGCAAACTCCTGAATGGCGATTTCCAGACCGTACTTCATTAGTAAATCGGGCATTAAATTGTGCGCTACACGTCTTAACTCCTCCACTGCACCATCAATCTGGTCAATTGATTTAGAAATCCCTTCTTCTATATTCCCGGACTCATAAGGATTCAAATAAGACAACTGATGTTTGGTTCCTGAAAGCAAGCCTCCCAATCCGTCATGGAGATCACGGGCGAGGCGGCCACGCTCCTGTTCCTGCCCTTCGAGCAATGCTGTAAGCGTGGATATTTTTGAGTTTTGTTTCTCTTTTTCCATGGCTAAAGTATGAAGCTCATCTCTCCGCTTGATGGACTTCGCACGCTGTTTATAGGCATAAAGCAGTAAGAGGATCAAAACAATGAAGAATATAATAAAGAAAATATAGTAGGTATTGATCTTTTCTTTAAAGGCCAGCAGCTTTTTGTAGTTGTTGATATCGTTGTTCTTCTGTTGGGTTTCTAATTTTGCCAGGTGAAGCTGCTGTTCTTTTTTCTCCGATTCAAGTTCTGAGAATTTCAGCCGCTCACGCTGGTTTTCTTCTACCAGTTTTAAGTTGTTGTATACCTGTTCGCGCTGTGCCCGCAGGATGTTGATCAACTTAATTTCCTGTACTTTTTTATCACTTTCCAGCTGTAGTTTTATATACTTCTGTTCTTGTCGTTCTTTATCAAACTGAGATTCTAATCTTTTGGTAATATCCAGTTTTTCCTGATCGTAAACGCTTTTATATTTGTCAATATAACTTTTATAATACGTAAGTGCTTCTTTATCACTGCCCTGCTCTTCGCTGATTCTGGATAAAGATTCAAGAATAGACAATTCTATATTATGATCTCTGACCGGGCTTTTCCCAATTTCCATAGAGGCTTTTAGAAAATAAGATTTAGCTAAGTCATAATTTTTATCCTGTAGGGCCAATTCTGCCAGAATCCCAAATGAAGAAGCGATATGAATGGGGTCTCCTATTTCCAGACTCACGCTGTTGGCTAACCTGGCATATTGCATGGCTTTCTCCCTATCAAAACCAGTATACAGATTGGCTAAATTGATCGCAGCATAGGAAAGGCTGCTCCTGTTGAGCATAGCCCCTTTGTTTTTGTTGAAAGTCGTGATAGCCTGCAGATAATACTGCTCTGTTTTATTTCTAAACTCTTTATTCGATGAATTTTGGGTGTATTTTTGTTCGTATACGTAGCCCATTCGCATATAGGCATCGAAGATAAGATTAGGATCATTTTGTTTGGATGCCAACAGTAGAAATTGTTTGCTGTATTTCTCTTCCAGTTGGTATTCATTGAGGTTGGAATAAATGGCAGACAACTCTTTGGCTGTATTACCAAATCTTCCGTACAGGGTGGAGGTCGTTGGCGAATTTTCGTAATATTCGATCGCTTTTAGATAAGCAGCAACAGCATCAGTCGTTTTATTATTACGTACCAAAATCCAGCCTTTGGCATATTGCAGATAGCCTTTGGCTTCGTTGCTATTCGTTTTTAAACTATACCCCTTTGCCATGTCCAGACTTTTTTGGGATTCTGCTCCTTTATTATCAAGCCGATAATTCATGGCTTGTACAGCGTACAAAATGGTGGCGTATTTCCCGTCAGCCTGTTTTGTGGCGATGGAGATGTTGGTTTCTAAAACCTGATAAGATTTAGGTTTAAGGTTATGAAAAAATAAGGCTGTAGCGTATTTAGGAGCCAGATTCAGCTGCTCTGCCGTATTGTTTGAAGCATGGTTATATTCCTTTTCTAATTTGCTTAAAAGATCTTGTGCCTGAACAAAAAACGGACAAAAAAGTACAATAAATATAAACAATAACCTGTGCATCAAACCCTTATCTTTATTAAGTTGTATTGTAGTAAAGAATGTAAATATAAGTAAATACCTGCTAATTGATTTTGAAGCCATTTTCTTCAGCGAAAGTTCTCCACTTCTGAAGCTTTTTTTCATTTTTAAATGCCGGATCTTCACCGTAGTAGTACACCAGACGCTGAGTAGCATATTCGTAGGCATTGTAGGCATTAGCCTGTTCGTAGTACTTAATAGCTTTCTTTGCATCGGCTTTTACACCCATACCATGTTCGTAGATAATACCGTAATAGATTCCCGAATAAGACTGATCATAGTCTTTCTTTAAATACATTAAAAGATTTTTATAGTCTCTTAACTGGTAATAGATTTCTGAAATTTTATCGTAGTTATAGTAGTATTTTTTCTCGGCCTTTTGATAAAAATCCAAAGCTTTATCATAATCCTGTATGACATGTTCTCCAAAATAGTACAAATCACCTAAATTGGCAAGCGCCATTCCATCACCAAGCTCAGCGCCTTTTCTGTACGCCTGAATCGCTTTTTTGATATTAAAAGAATATCCGGTCCCG
This sequence comes from Chryseobacterium sp. GW821-FHT04C04, assembly GCF_059420365.1. Lineage (NCBI taxonomy): Bacteria > Pseudomonadati > Bacteroidota > Flavobacteriia > Flavobacteriales > Weeksellaceae > Chryseobacterium > Chryseobacterium sp. GW821-FHT04C04. The sequence goes on from NZ_JBWKTO010000001.1 coordinate 135,325, forward strand.
TTGTGGTACAAAGCCCCTATATTGTTCCAGGCTACAGGGTGATTTTGTTGGGCCGCTTTTTCGTAATATGCAATCCCTTTTTGTGGGTTAAATAATGATTCTATTTCAGGATCGGTGAGTAAGATCCCCATTTCTACCCAGCTATCTACATCGTTTTTCTGAGCAGCTAGTTCAAACAGGCGAAGCGCTTCCCGGTAATTTTGATTTTCTTTTGCTTCAAAAGCCATTTTTTTAATGATTTCAACATCCATGAACTGTTCAAAGTTACTACCTGCCTGGCTTTTCCAACGGTTATAAAAGGAAATAAAATATTCCAAATCTTTTCCACGGAATGAATACCGATCGAGATAAATAGTTCCATACTCAGCTGCCTTTACCGGCTGAATGCTTCTATCTTCATTTATCCTAAACATATTGGCCTCTTTATATAGAAACAGCAATCCTTCTTCCATTCTATAGTTCAAAGGATTAGAAATATAGTCATACAATTCAGCCGACAAATCATTTTCGAAATCAAACAATTGATATCCTTCATTTTTTTTGACGGATAAAAATCCGTTTTCCAAATAATGAATCTGTTTAATTTCTGATTGAGGAGCGATTAACCAATTTTCATTGTCTGCATCAAAAAGTCCTAATCCGGTTTGGGTTTCCAGGATAAAAGCATTGTTTTTATATCCACTACTTGATTCTGCTTTTACTTTAATAATATATTCATTGTCTAACAAAAATCTATGTTTTAAGGCATGATAGATTTTCCAGTTTTTATCTTTACGAACAGCCAGTGCTTCAAAATTATCTATTAAAATCAATTGATCGGCTTCATCTATTATAAGATTACCTTTTTCATCGATCAATCTGCCTTTTTTGTCAAATTTGTTCGGTTTAATCCAGAAACAAGCATTCGTTTTTAAAATACTGCCTTCTAAAAAATCACCCAAATAATGTCCTTCTTTTGTATAATACCTGCGTTTACTGGTTCCCTTTTGTTTGGTGAAAAACAACTCTGGGAAATAGTCATATTCATAAGGAGTTTCGCTTTCTACAGGAATAATGATACTATTTTCATCACCATACACTCCAAATTTACCTTCATTTTCCACCCCTAAAAATCCATATGCCACTCTTTCGACTGCATCATAATCAGCCGGAACCAGCCAGGTTTTTGAATAGATTTTTAAAATCCCCGATTTCGCGTTCACCTTTACCTCTCCTAAAGGTTCCAGTGCAAAATCGAACACATCAAAAGCTTCTTCATACATTGGAGGAACCAATTCTTTCCCGTCACTTTGCAGGTACCCGAACAGTCCTTCTTTTTGGATCACCGATATACCGTAATTATAGTCTGCTTCAAATATTTCATCATAAACGGCCGGAACCAAAATAGTACCTTTTGCATCCTTCAGACCCAATTTTCCGTTTTCTTCAAATACAGAAGAGGCTACTTTCTTATAAGCAAGCTCCTCAAAATAACCTAATCCGTAATTGATCCAGTCGGTTTGTAAAATATCAAGAAATGAGGAATAGCCTGTATGCGAAAACAAGGAATCTAATAATGAAAGATTCTGGGTTTCCACAGCCTTTTTATACAGCTTGCTTTTCTGTTGAATTTCCACCACCCATTCCTTTGCCTGTACTTTATGCTTTTCTTCATTCATATTGAATACATCTGTTGCATTCAGTACGAAGGAATCATAAGGCAATGCTTCCAGGAACTCAAACATTTTGTTGACGGGTTCGTAGTAAGCTTTTTTGTAATGCAGTTGATAGGTATCAGCCAGCAGATTGAAAAAATAACGCAACTGAACGATGCCTTGTTCTTTATTAGAGAAAAACTCAACGCCTTCCACTTTAATATCTTCTGCAATAAGGGGATACAGCAATAAGGGAATTTCGTAGTTCCATTCGCCTAAATAGGTATCGAAAGATTGATTCGTTTTCTGATCGTAATTGTATAAATAAATACGGTGTGCCATTCGCTAAAATTAGTAAATCGTAAAGTTTTGAAATATATTTGTTTACAGTGATTTGATAGATCCAATTTCAGATTAAGTATACTCAAAACAGATAACTGCTTTTTTAAGTTCTTTGTCATAAAATAAATATAATTGATCTGCTGCTGTATTTTGGAAATCATAGCCTTCTATGCACCCGATATAATCCATCAATGTATGATTATTTTTATAAGGTTTCTCAGTCAGGTTATCTCCTCCGAAGTGAGTTTCTTCTAAGGGGAGCGCATTGGTATTAAGCTCTTCAAAAACACCATAAATTTTCTTTTGCAAACGTTCCTCTGCATATTCTGAGTAATCATCTTTCTCCAGATCTTCAACCGTAAGCTTACGTAAACGCTCTAAACGGCGAATGTCGTAAACCTCTAAACCCGGCCGATTGAAATCTTTATCATAAAGCTTATTGTGTTTTTGGTAATAGTCTTTTTTTAATTGATACATTGCCTCATTCATATTGTATTCAATCTCTAAATCTGAATAATTGTTTCCATAATCTTCCGGAGTGATCTCGGTATGGGCTGAAAAATACTTCCAATCTGCATCAAATTTGTATTTGCCATCAATCACATCAAAGCCAAACATATCCGCTTTGGTAAATTCTGTATGATATTCTGGTTTATCTTCCCCAACACAGCCATCGTAAATTTCCTTTACAGAAACAATATGCAGCCATTGATCTTCTGATGGATCAATCATCTTTAAATTAATTGAGCAAATCGGAAGGAAATACTTTTTATGATTTTCAATATCATCATAAAATACGTCTTCGTAGGCGGGGAATATTTTTATTAAATCTGTCATTTTACTTTCTTTTCAATTTTAGATGATGTGTATTTATAGTCATTAGAATTATATTTCATCTAATTCAACAAATCATCAAGTACATCTACTTCATCCCAATTTTGATCTGTAAATAGGAGAGAAATATCAACTTGCGATTGAGTCTGGTTATACTTGTTAAGTTCATTTTCTTGAAATGCAGTCAAATCCTGCAAATAATTGGGATCTTTTATAATGAGAGTATTCTTGTTATAAAAAATTACATATCCTATTATTTCTTTCTGGCTATTCATTTGATTAGATAGAAAATCTACATAGTCTATAACAGAAGAAATATTATAAAAATCAACTGGAAAATTAACTTTTTGTTTTGCTATCCGTACCCCATCCTCACTATGAATATTAAGAATGGATATAATATCAGGCTCAGCACTCAACATAGCCCAATCAGGCATAGCATATGTAAATTTATCAGAATAATGATTCTCAATTTTTTTTTTTATTTTCAGGATAACTTTATTGGGGTTAAATCCCTCTCGCATATCTTTCATATCATACTGAAATTTGACCTTTGAAACTTCATTTTATTTTCTTATTAATTTTAGCTGTTTTCTTTCTTTTGAAAGGTTAAAAGACATGACTTTGGGTGGTTTGAATGTTTGTGTAGGCGCGTTACAGAATTCAGATTTTCTAATACTATCGACTTCCATTTTTATCTGGTTGACTTCCGTAAAATAATATCTGCCATATATCTCTGTGAAGCAATCGTTTCCACATTGCCAGACATCATAGCTTTTGAATTTTCCTTCATCTAAAAAGTTTACCGCGTGAAAGTTGAAAATAATTGCAGTGTCTATTCTCTTGGATAGATAATAGGTTTTCTCGCCATCTGGGGTCATAGGTCCGCCACTATCTACAATCCAGTTGGTGTTTTTCAGGTAATTCTGGAAATTTGTTTTTTTTCTTTCCGGATTTTTGCAACTGGAGATCATTATCAAAATGACGCTCAAAAATGAGAAAGCAAAAGTTTTTTTCATTGTAGCTTAGTGTATTAATTACTTATTCAATTTTCTCCAAAATCCGTATTCCCTATTATGGTTTTCAGGTGTTTAGATTTTTGCAAAGAAATTAAAGGTCTGTTGGGCAATAAGCTTTGGGATTGTACCTGATGCATTATTGATCCGGTCTTCGTACAATTCAATTTTTATTATTTTAACATCATTCGGTATTGTGTAGATTTCATCTTTTGTATAATTATAACCCTTTATATTAGCGCTTTCTTTACCCGGAACATTTTTAATCTCTACAAAATATCTCAGTATAGTGGAATTGCCATTTTGTTCTCCTTCTTCAAAACGGATTTTTCTTATCTGATGAATGATATGTCCACCAGAACTGATATTTCCCTGTATCCGGAATTTTAGTGTTTTACCATTTTTGGAAAGCATGAAAATGAGGGGAGCAAGACGTTCTGTAACTTCCATATGGCTCGTATAGGTATATGTTTTACCTGTTTCCGGAACTTCTCTTGTAATCCGTTTGGGTTCTGAATAAATGGTAGTCACTTCCATTTTCTGAGCACTGATTTTACACCCAAACAGGGTTAAAAATGAAGTTAAAATCATGAGGTTTTTCACCGCTTTATTTTTAATTAAAGATAATTAAAGAAGGTGGATGAAAATATCCCCGATAATGGTGGTTTTTTAGCAGCTCTAGTTCATTCCGTTTTTGGCATCTTTCAATATCTTTTCGGCTTTCATCCTTATCGCTTTAGGCAATAACTTGAAATTGGCATCCTTTTCTTCCCGATACTTGTTTTCTTCCTGAAACGAAATCCAACCTATAATTTTTGCTTTTGAAAGTACTTTTCCCCCTGTGTTAGTGTAAACAATAACTTTCAAAGGCTTGACATCTAATCCGTCTGATTCTTCAAAATAAGTAAGGTAAAACTCAGGAAAGTTATCTTTGTCTGCATCACCAATTTCACAGAAGTTGATGATATGGTTTTATAAAATCCAATATCTGCTTACTTTTACAGCTTCTTCTTCACTCAATTTTATTTGGCTATTGTTTTTACCCATCTTTTTTATTGTAGTGTTCGAAATAAGAATTTATCATTGAATTGGGTGTGAAAAAGAAAGCTATAAAAGTTATAAAATTAAGAAGGTTAAAATCATCAGATGTTTCACTCGTTTATTTTAAACAAATCTTTGAGCCAAAGATAGTCAAAGGTGTCACATGAAAATATCCCTGATACTGGTGGTTTTTTAGTTCATTTCATTTTGAACATCTGCACGATCTGATACTTATTTTTAATCTGTTCAGTAGTAAGAATACTCAGATAATCATTCTTTATATTCTTTGCCTGAGTAGATATCAATATAGTAGTATAAATCCTGTCCGGAATTAAGCTTAGCAGTCACCAAACCATCCGAATTAATGGATTGATAGGCTTTTGATCCAATATTTTTTTGAGTCTTGTTATCGTAAAGTAGGTACAAACCATCTTTCTCTTTTTGAAGAGCATAGATCTGTTTTTCTATATCCAACACCGAGATTTCGTTGTATTCAGGTTTTATTTCCCAGCTCTTTTTACTGCTGTTCCACAAGCCTTTTGTTCTCAATTCTTTTTCGTTTTCAATGGAAATAAGGTATAAATCATCCATTCCCTGATAAGATTTTATTTTCCCGAATTTCCAGTTTTTCTCAATGAATTCACTGGGTAAAATCATTTTTCTATCGGGCCAAATCACATTGCCAAGCTGATCCAGAACCTTAAAATTATAGGTATCAATAGAATCTGTAACCTTTCCTTTGGTATCGATATATAACCAATCGAAAGCCCAGATATCATGATCGTAATTGAAAACACCGAGTAAAAAATAAGGTGAATTGGTAATAGAATATACTAAGGAAGCTTTTTTTATAAAATCAATTTGAGAAGCTGTTGCTTTTGTAATTTCTTTCGGAAATACTTTTTCATATTGTGGAAAAGGGTAAATATGACCGGTTTTGCTATCTGCTAAAAGTTTAGGGACTTCCGGTTCATACCGTTCTTTATTCACTTCATTCAATAGTATATTTTCATTTCCAAAGCGGATAGAAAGAGTTTCAGCACCTTTTAGTCCGCTGAAAATTGGTTTTTTCTGATTCAGTTCATATATTGAAAAATTTGTGTTTGAAGCTTTGAGAAATCGTTTGTTCTCCAATAGCTCAGCAATATTATCTTCAGTTTTATCTAAGCGGTTTTTTTTCATTTCGTAAAGGCTCCCATTCCAAAAAACATGGTTTTCATCTACAGAAACAAAATTCAAATAATAATGATCCTCCAGATACGGAACATCTTCATGAAGTAAGATTTGTTTGGTTTCCAATACTCCAATCTCAATTTTATGATAGGTTTGTTCTTTCTTGATACCGCCTCCCAAAATATTCCAATCCCATTTCCAGGCAGGCATTTTCTTTTCGTATTCAATATCTTTTTTATAAAAGGTAAGTCCATTTACCACATTTAAATTGACTTCGCTGGGTGAGAAATCCAAAACAGCCTTTCCATTTTCATCGATGACGGCATATTCATTTTTCTGATTTTCAACCACTGCAAAACCGGTAGGTGTAAACACAGATGCATTTTTGAATTTCTGATTGGTAACAGATTTCAAACTTATCTTATCTACATAGACAAAATCATGCTGCTTAGTTAAAAACGGAATACTATTTATGGTTTTTGTTTTTGATGGTACTAATGAAGAGTTTTCTTTTTTCTCCTGTGTACAAGCCACTGTCGAAGCTGCCATAAAAAGGATACTAAATACTATTGTTTTCAAGTTTCGAAATTTTATTGATCATCTTAATCAATATTAGAGAGAATCGAAGGATAAGACAATCCCGATTATCAGCTATATTTTATGGCAGACACCATGCATTTCAACTACTATTACCTGTATCTTATTATTGTTTAAAAATTCTTAATCAATAATTATCTTAGATCAATATATAGTGAAGATTTTCTATCTACATTTGTGAATATAAAAAAATCAAATACACTATTTATTAATCATTAAAAAAGAAACAATGAACACACTTACATTAAAAGACGGAACAGAGATTTATTATAAAGATTGGGGAAAAGGACAGCCGATTTTCTTCCATCACGGATGGCCGCTATCAAGTGATGACTGGGATGCACAGATGTTCTTTTTCTTAGAAAAGGGTTACAGAGTAATTGCTCATGACAGAAGAGGACACGGGAAATCTGAACAAACTCCTTACGGTCATGACATGGATACTTATGCTTCTGACGTAGCAGAAATCGTTACAGCATTGGATATAAAAGATGTCATCCATGTAGGACATTCTACAGGAGGAGGTGAAGTCATCCGATATGTAGCAAAACATGGTAACGGAAGAGTTTCAAAAGCGGTTCTGATAAGTGCAGTTACTCCTATTATGGTTCAGAATGAGAATAATCCGAACGGAGTTCCTATTTCGGTTTTTGATGATATCCGAAATAATACAGCTCACCACAGACAGCAATTCTTCATTGATATTACCTTCCCTTTTTACGGTTACAACAGAGAAGGGGCCAATGTTTCCGAAGGAATTCAGAGAAACTGGTGGAGACAGGGAATGAACGGTTCTATTAAAGCGCATTATGATTGTGTAAAGGCTTTTTCTGAAACAGACTTCACGGAGGATCTTAAAAGCGTAGAGGTACCAGTGCTTGTTATGCATGGTGAAGATGATCAGATCGTTCCTTTTGAGACCACAGGTAAAGTAGCTGCTACCCTTCTTAAAAATGGAAAGCTTATCTCGTATCCTGGTTTCCCGCACGGTATGCCGACAACGGAAGCTGAAACGATCAACAAAGATCTTTTAGAATTCTTCAAATCATAGTTTTAAAAGACGAAGTTAATTAGCTTACTATTATAAAAAGGCAAACCCGTATTGATGCGGGTTTGCCTTTTAAATTTCATGATAAGAATCCCTCTACAGATACAGATTAAAAATTACTTTCACGTGTCACATTTTTTTCGTAATTTTGCAAACTATTATTCCTAATGTCCTTAGGGGTAACCAATACAGATATTGATAACAAAAACAATAAAAAAGCAAAACAATGCCAAAATTAAAAACGAAATCAGGTGCTAAAAAGCGTTTTGCTCTTACTGGTTCTGGTAAGATCAAAAGAAAAAATGCTTACAAAAGCCACATCTTAACTAAGAAAGAAACTAAGCAGAAGAGAAATCTTACTACTACTTCTTACGTAGCTAAAGTGGACGAAAAAAGCGTTCAACGTCAATTAGCAATTAAGTAGTTTTTATAAATCTATATTCGGTTTATAAGAATTCAAACAAATTCAACACTTTAACCCTGAAACGGTGCCACTAAGAGCAATATATGTTGCCGCCCTTTTCAAAAAAACAATTTAAATTATGCCAAGATCAGTAAATGCCGTAGCTTCAAGAGCTCGCAGAAAGAAAATTTTTAAGCACGCTAAAGGTTATTTCGGAAGAAGAAAGAACGTTTGGACTGTAGCTAAAAACGCGGTAGAAAAAGCAATGCAATATGCTTACCGTGGTAGAAAAGAGAAAAAGAGAAATTTCAGAGCACTTTGGATCACTCGTATCAACGCGGGAGCTAGAGAGCACGGAATGTCTTACTCTCAATTTATGGGAACTCTTAAGAAGAACAACATCGAACTAAACAGAAAAGTTTTAGCAGATTTAGCAATGAATCACCCTGAAGCTTTCAAAGCTGTTGTAGATCAAGTAAAATAATGTAGAATAGATTTTGTTATCAATATAAGTCCCGGGTTCGCCCGGGATTTTTTGTTTTTATACTGCTGCCCTACACAATAAGATATATTATAAGACTGGTACGAAGATTCAATTGCTTTCTTATTATTACCGATGTTTATTAAATTAAATCAATTAAACATACAAACACTTTAATTTTTATTTCAAAATCTGGTTTCAGCCAACACATTTTCATATAAATTGACATATCATCAAATAAAAATATCATATTAAAGATCAAAATACCAAACATTTAACATGATACCAATAAAACCAAAGAAAAAAATAAATAAAAAACCATCATTAAATGAATTAAAATCTATAATTCTAATAAACTGTATAAAACGATGTATTATTATTAAAAAAACAATTGAAATAACACAAATGAATACAATTACCAACAATAAGTGATGATTTATTGCTATATTAGCAATCTTTAAAGAAAGTATCAAAAATGAAAAAAGTTGCAGCTTTTTTGTTAACATCAATTGCACTACAAGCCATTGATGCACAAAGTTTTATTCAGGTTTATAAAGACCGGGCGAATATGGTTACTCAAACCAATATCAATACAAACCTTCAGGAATTTGCCGGGTTTGGGATAAAAAGAACAGGTACAACAGCTAATAACAATGCTTTGGACTGGATTAAAAACAAATATCTTTCTTATGGATATACCGCAAGTGACTTTTCTGAAGATGCCTTCACCTACGGAAGCAATACATCAAAAAACCTGATTATTACCAAAACCGGAACTTTATATCCCAACAAATATGTCATTATCTGCGGACATTACGATACCATTACAGGGCCTGGAGTGAGTGATAATGGCAGTGGAACTTCTATTATCCTGGAAGCAGCAAGAATTTTGAAAGACGTTCCAACAGAATATTCTATCAAGTTTATCCATTTTTCCGGGGAAGAACAAGGTCTTGTAGGAAGTAATCATTATGTAAATAATGTTGCTTATCAAGGAGGCACCCGTGTTCTGGATATCAAACTTGTTTTAAATATTGACCAGGTAGGAGGCCTGATAGGAAATAATAACAATACCATCAACTGTGAAAGAGATGAAGGCGGAGTATCTTCCAACAATGCAATATCCAATACGATAACTCAGGAACTGATGACCTGTACTACTCTTTACTCTCCTCTTCAGACCAATCTATCTCATGCTTACAACTCAGATTATATGCCTTTTGAAGCTAAAGGATATACCATTACCGGATTTTATGAAACTATCGAAAGTAATAATCAACATACCGTAAGTGATACTTTCGCTAATCTTGATCCTGTGTATATTTTCAATGTTGGAAAAGCCACTGTAGGTGCATTGCAGCATTTTGCCGTTGCCACAACAGCCAATAATCTTTTAAGCACTAATGAAAGCGCTGCACAAAAATCAGCAGAAGCCATCAGAATTTATCCTAATCCTGCTAAAGATCTTGTTACAGTAGAGTTTCAACAAAAAGTAAAACAATTTAAAGTTGAAATTAATGATATGGTAGGAAACATTGTTTTACAAGTTGAAAATCAGGAAAAAATAAATACTTCCAGCTTAAAAAATGGAGTGTATACCATTCTGATTAAGACTGATAAAGGAAATACATCAAAAAAAATAATCATCAACAAATAATGCCGGACCGGAAATGCTGATGCAAGCTTACTCTCATCAGTATATCACATATTAAGATTAAAGAATGAAGAAAATCACTACTTTTTTACTGGCTTCTCTCGTTATTCAAAGTATTGGGGCTCAAAGTTTTATTCAGGCTTATCAGGACAGAGCGAATATGGTAACTCAGACCAATATTACAACGTACCTTCAGGAATTTGCCAACTTAGGGGTAAAGACTACCGGTTCACCGGCTAATGCCAATGCGTTGACATGGCTTAAAAATAAGTATACTTCCTATGGATATGCAGCCAGTCAGATGGTAGAGGATCCTTTTACTGAAGCAGGGTATACTTCTAAAAATTTGATAATTACCAAGACAGGAACTGTATATCCTAATAAATACATAATCATCTGTGGACATTTCGATAGTATTACAGGCTTGGGAATCAATGATAATGGAAGCGGAACTTCTATTATTCTTGAAGCAGCCAGGATTCTGAAAGATGTACCAACGGAATATTCTATAAAATTCATTCATTTTTCCGGGGAAGAGCAAGGGCTTCTCGGCAGCAGTCACTATGCAAATACTGTGGCTTATCAGGGAAGCAACCGTGTTTTGGATATCAAACTGGTCTTTAATCTGGATCAGGTAGGCGGCGTGATGGGAAATAATAACAATACCGTTTATTGTGATCAGGATCTCGGAGGGCTTACCTCAAACAATGCCGCTTCTGCAGTAGTAACACAGGAATTAAGAAACTGTACAGCACTCTACTCCCCTCTTCAGACGGCTGTAGACCCTGCTGAAGCCACAGATTATATTCCATTTGAGCAGAAAGGAGAAGTGATCACAGGCTACTTTGAAAGAATCAGGAGCAGCTACCCGCATACTGTGAATGATACTTTTGCCAATACAGATCCTGTGTACATTTACAATATAGGAAAGGCCGCTGTAGGTGCTTTACAGCATTTTGCCGTTGCTACCGGAACATTGGGTACCCATGAAGCTGTTTTGAAAAACACATTGGAAACCGTAAAAATTTATCCTAATCCCGTAAAAGACATCATCAATATTGAACTTCCTGATTCTGGGATTAAGAATTTCACGTTTGAAATTACTGACTTTCAGGGACGGTCTATTTTCAAGAGAACCAACGAAACAAAAATCAATGCTTCAGGACTGGAAAATGGCGCTTATCTTGGTATTTTAAAAGTCGGAGATCAAACGGTAGTAAGAAAAGTGATGATTGAAAGATAAATTCAGATTACCATAAAATCTTATTATATACAAAACCTTTGAAGCAATTCAGAGGTTTTATTTTTTTTGCCAGTATTGATATTGAGATATTTACAACACGTTACCATTTATTAATATGATATTCATAATAAAATTCATTTTATTTTATTAACATTAAACACTTCGTTGTGATTTATTTACTACATTCGTGTTACCAAAATAATATTATATATGAAAAAAATCGCAACACTTGTATGCACTGCAGTAATGATGCAGGGTATTTCAGCTCAAAGTTTTATTCAAGCCTATAAAAACAGGGCTGATATGGTTACTCAGTCTAATATCACTGCCAACTTACAGGAATTTAGTAATCTGGGAGTAAAAACTACGGGCTCGCAAGCTAATGTCAATACCATGAACTGGATTAAAAACAAGTACCTTTCTTACGGGTATACAGCCAGCCAAATTGAGGAAAGCCCTTTTACTTTCGGGAGCACCAGCTCTAAAAACCTAATCATCACTAAAACAGGAACACTTTATCCCAACAAATATGTTATTATTTGCGGGCATTTTGACACCATTACTGGCCCCGGTGTAAACGACAATGGCAGCGGAACTTCTATTATTCTTGAAGCAGCAAGGATTCTGAAAAATGTTTCGACTGAATATTCTATAAAATTCATTCACTTTTCCGGCGAAGAGCAGGGATTGAGAGGAAGCAGCCACTATGTCAATAATGTGGTATATCAGGGGGGTGTCCGCAAATTGGATATCAAACTGGTCATCAACCTGGACCAGGTAGGCGGTGTGAAAGGAAATAACAACAACACGGTGTATTGTGATGAAGATCAGGGAGGTCTTTCCAGCAACAATGCTGCTTCTGCAGCGGTAACGCAGCAACTGAGAAACTGTACAGCACTTTACTCTCCTCTTCAGACGGCCGTAGATCCGGCAGCAGATACCGATTATATTCCTTTTGAACAGAAAGGTGAAGTGATTACCGGTTTTTTTGAAAGAATAAGAAGCAATTATCCACATACCTCCAAAGATACTTTTACCAATATGGATCCTGTTTATGTATATAACATTGGAAAGGCTACAGTAGGTGCATTACAGCATTTTGCAACGGCTTCTACAACATTACCTGTAGCAAAAAATTCATTAGAGGCTGTAAAGATCTATCCTAATCCCGCCAGCAATGTTATTAACATTGAATTACCGGATTCTAAAGAAAGTAATTTCAGTTTTGAAATCAACAATTCACTCGGAAGAACAATGCTTAAAGTGAATAATGAAAAAAAGGTTGATGTTTCCGGTCTTCAAAACGGAGTCTATATCGGAGTTTTGAAAGTGGGTGATCAGACGCTTGTTAAAAATATCATGATTGAAAGATAAAAAATCAATCTATAATAAAAAACAGCAGGAATATTCCTGCTGTTCTTATTTGTAAAAGAAGACGTTCAAATATTTTTATTCAAAACAGTTATTTTTTAATGCCAATTCTTTGATTTTAGAAACAATATCCTCGTCATTAATAAAACCATCTCTGATATCTGTCAATAATTCCTCCAGCGTTACTTTATAAAGATCCGCCTCATTAAATGATAAAAAATGTATAATCTCTGCTAAAGCGTTATCAAAATCTTTAAGTTCACAATAGGACAAATATTTTATCTGGGATGCTATTTCATTGTATTCATCTTTTTGTAATACATTATTAGCAATATCGATAGCCCACTGATATTCTTCTAACTTGTACCAACAGTTTGACATGAATAATAGTCTGTAGTTTTCAGACTTTGGAGATAATCCATTTATATTTTGCAAAATTATAACAGCGGACATATATTGCCCGCTATCCATCAAATCTTTAGCTTTTTGTAACGGAGTCATTATTTAGGAGATTGATCTATTTTTTTTAAAACTAAAAAACATTTTTTATTTTGAGCAGGTATTAATTTCTTTCTTTTTATTATGAAATATTCCTTTTCATTTACAAAAGCGCTATCATTTTGTCCCAGCGTATTATGATATTGTGATTTCAGAAATAAAGTATCCTCTTTTACACTCCATATTCCGGAAAATTGTTCTACAGAACCGGGATAAATCAAAACGAAATTACTATTCTTCTTAAGTACAAGTATAGTACCTGGTGCATCTGTAACATAACAGACACTCGCATATCTTCCCAGCTTCAATTGTGGTTTACAATTAATCAATGAAAGAAAAGAAAGCAGTATAAATAATCTTCTCATTTTATTTCTCTTTTTAAAACATTACTTCAAATTAAAAAAGAGTACAGTGATAAAACAAATTCTCACCTATGACTTCTAAAGCATATTTCATTTTCTATAATAATCCATTTAAATTCCTAAATTAAGCATTCTTCCAAATATCATGATTGAAAAATAAAATATAATTTCACTAAAAAATAAGCCCTTTTCTATTGTGAAAAGGGCTGTTTTTATAAAAAAGATTCATATTAATAATTAAAATTAAGAGAAACCGTATAATATCTTCCGTTTCCGCGTACATATTCTGCATCACGCGCAGTATACATTGAGGTAGGTGTGAAATAAGAGGTATTGAATATATTCTCTATTCCAAGCCCTATGGTCAGGAATTTATTTAGTTTATAGCTTCCCTGAACATTGAAAAGGTTAAAACTTTTCACAGGTCCTTCTCCTTCATCATACTTTCCTGAAGCTGTGGGCTCAAACTTATCTCTTTTAAATGAGTACATATGATAGACTCCTAATTGTAATTTTTGAGCTTTATCATTCCATTTAACGAAAGAATTCAACCTTGCGGGTGCAATTCTTAAACCGCTTAAATATTTTTCGTAGCTGTTATCATTCTTTACATCTACCTTCCCTTCCTGGTAAGTATAACTGGTTCCGATAGTTAAGCCTCGTGTCGGATAGACATTCACTGACAATTCAACTCCGTTGATGTACTGAGGAGCCCTAAGCGGAGTCCAGAAACCATTCACAGAAACGAGATCAGCACCCAGCTTGGAATAATTATAGAAATAACTGGCCGAAAAATCTACATACTGCCCGATTTTACTGTTGAAACCGATTTCATAATTGTCAATGACCACAGGATCAGTATTAATTTCACTTAAGACATTGCTTTTAGCATCTCTAAGTACACGGCCCAAGTCATAGATATTAAACCCTCTGGAATAAGAAGTGAAAGGCTGGAAGAAATCAAATGCCACATAGCTTACTCCTACATTGTAAGAGAGATTTGAATAATTTAATCTTCCTCCCTCTACATTAAATGGGACATCTTTATTAGATGGTAACGTAGTATAATCCGGAACTTTTACAGACATTTTATCCCATCGAACTCCTGCCTTTACTGTCAGATCATCGGTAAGGAATAATTTTCCTTGTACAAAAGGCGCTGCAGCCAGCATATTCATTTCAGGAACCCACATTCTCCCGTCTACCAACGGCTGGCTTGTTTTTTCATTTAAAAGATCCAACCCATAAGTCAATGAACCTTTTAATCCTTTATCTTTTCCAAACTCCGTATTGAAATCTGCTCTGAAACCGTATTTTTTCTCTAAAATGGCCGATTGTCCTCCTGTTTTCCATCTCGGCGCATTTCTATAGTCATAAATGGTATAGAAGTCCTGGAAATACAAGGTTGTATTAAGGCTTGTATTACGGAAAATATTCTTGTTGATATATTTAAGGTACCCGTTATGATTATATCTTGTTCCTTCTTTCACCCCTTCTCTATCTCCTAATTTTCCGGTAGAAGGCTGTTCTCCATATTTCCCGAGATCCAAAATATATTTGGAATCCTGCAGACTCGAATAGTAATTATACATTACTTCCAGCCTGTTGTTCTCATTAAGGTCATACCCTATTTTCGCAAAAATATTATTGACAGCAGTTTCTCCCAATCCATATCGCGGATTCTGAACCAACCCTTCACCGTCTATTTTTACTCCGTTCTGAGTAAGAGTCCCATTCACAAGATAATCGAACTTTCCTGCTTTTCCAAAGAAACTTTGTGAAACCCTGTATCCTGCACCGCCATCTGATTTGAACATTTTGTTATTAAACAAATCATGGCTGGTAAATCCTAATACGGTTCTTCCTGAAAAGGTTTTACCAGAAGTACTTTTCTGAGTAATATAATTGATGATCCCTCCTTCTGCACCATTCCCATAAATGGAAGTTGCTCCTTTTACGACTTCAATTCGTTCTAAAACCGAAGGATCAATGCTTCTGATTTCTCTGTCATTGTTACGCAAGGGGCTTGATTGTGGAATTCCGTCGATCATGATCAGAACGTTTCTTCCTCTTAATGTCTGTCCTCTATTGCTCACCAGATTATTCCCAAACGCTAATCCGGGTACTTTGTAGGCAAGAATATTACTGAGATCTGCAGAAATTAATGATTGTTCTGCAATTTCTTTTTTGCTGACGATATTAACGGTAGAAGCTGTTTTCTTTACAATTTCCGGAGACCTTGATGCGGTAACAATCACTTCATCAAGCCTGTTCTGTTCTAATGAATCTTTTTTCTGGGCAGCGACCTGAGAAAATGCCACAAGGCTCCCTATCAAAAAAATAGATTTATTCATACTTAAGTGTTATTTAGAATAATTAAAAACAAAAGTACGGTTTTTAGCAGTTTCCGAAATTTGGGTGTTTTAACAGCTAGCCATATGACTTAGTTTTAAATGCATCTATAAAGCCTATTTAAATAAAATAATAAATCAAGATTTAGAATAAACTTTATTTTATCAATGTTAACTGATAATCGTCATGTATAAAAGCTCCCTCAATATATTTGATTTCATAATTTTTTCCTGTGTTAACGAAAAAGAGCTGTCTCAAAAGCCAAATTATGTGGATTTTGTCATTGACTACGTCGAATCTTCGATTTCTGACAAAGGAAGAATCTTATTGATAACTAGACACATGAGATTCTTCACTACATTTCATTTCATTCAGAATGACACTTTTAAAACACCTCTTTATTTATCTCTGTTTTTAAGAATTTCTTCAATTTCTTCCAGCGAAAATCCTTTGGCTTTTAATAAGATCAGGAAGTGATACAACAGATCTGCAGCTTCATTTTTAAAGAGTTTTTCGTTATTATCTTTTGCTTCTATGACAAGTTCTACCGCTTCCTCACCTACTTTTTGAGCCATTTTATTGATTCCTCTCTGATAGAGTGCGTAAGTATAAGAATCTTCAGTTTTACCCTCTATTCTCTGGGCTATTTTATCTTCCAGTTCATATAAAAATCCTTTGGTATTCTTTTCTCCGAAACAGCTGAAACTTCCTGTGTGACAGACTACATTTTTAGGAACAGCTTTAATTAATATTGTATCCTGATCGCAGTCTATATCAATACTTTCTACCGTTAAGAAATTACCAGACTCCTCACCTTTTGTCCAGAGTCTGTTTTTGGAACGGCTGAAAAAAGTAACGATACCTTCTTCTTTTGTTTTTTCAAAAGCTTCTTCATTCATATAGCCCAGCATCAATACCTGTAAGGTTCTGCTGTCCTGAATAACCACAGGAACAAGACCGTTATCTTTATTAAAATCTATGTTCATCGTACTTCTATTTTTTGAGTTTTTAATTGAGTTTTTAAATCCTGAATTCCTATTTCATTAAAATGAAATACGCTGGCTGCTAATGCTCCTGTAGCCTTTGTTTCATTAAATACTTTAACAAAGTCATCAACCGTTCCCGCACCACCTGAAGCAATCACAGGAATACTGACTGCCTCTGAAACCACCTTCGTGATACGAAGTTCAAAACCGTTTTTTGTACCATCACCATTCATAGAAGTCAACAGAATTTCTCCTGCTCCCAGAGATGCAGCTTCTTTTGCCCATTCCACAGTAAGAAGTTCCGTAGCTTCTCTCCCTCCTTTGATATGAACAAGATCAGTATCACCAACCCTTTTTGTATCAATAGCCACTACCACACACTGGCTTCCGAATTCTTTAGCCAAATCAGCAATAAGCATTGGATTTTTTACCGCAGAAGAATTGATGCTGATCTTATCTGCACCCGCTTCCAAAAGCTTTCTAACATCTTCTACAGACGAAATCCCACCTCCTACAGTAAAAGGAATACTAAGTTCTTTTGCGATATCTTTTACCAATTCTACCAATGTTTTTCTATCTTCAATAGTGGCGGTAATATCCAGGAAAACAAGTTCATCAGCACCTTCCTTCTCGTATTTTTTGGCGAGTTCTACAGGATCTCCTGCATTTTTAAGATCTTCAAAATTGACTCCTTTCACCGTACATCCGTCTTTAATATCCAGACATGGAATAATTCTTTTTTTAAGCATTTTCAATAAAATTTTGAAGTTGTTGTAAGCTTATTTTACCCTCATAAATCGCTTTTCCGATGATTGTCCCCGTACATCCGATATCTTTCATTTTATAGACATCAGCGATCCCCGAAATCCCGCCGCTTGCTACCAGCTGAATTGAAGTTTTATATAAAATTTCAATATACAGTCCTGTTGAGGGACCTTCCAGCATTCCATCCTTTGAAATATCGGTACATATAGCGGTTTGCATTCCTTTTTCCTGATATTGAAGAATAAAATCAATGATGTCATGATCACTTTCTTCCAACCATCCTGAAGTTTTAATTTTCCGGTTTTCACAGTCTGCTCCTAAAATAATTTTCTCAGCACCATATTTTTGTATCATTTCGAAACAGAATTCAGGATCCTGAACCGCAATACTTCCTAAAGTAATTTGTTTTGCTCCGGAATTAAAGGCTGTTTCAATATCTTCCTGCGTTTTTAAGCCTCCCCCAAAGTCGATATGTAATGAAGTCGATCCAGCAATATTTTCCAGAACCTTCTGATTGACAATATGCTTGGATTTCGCCCCATCAAGATCTACCAAATGAAGAAACTGAATGCCGAAACTTTCAAACTCTTTCGCCACTTCTACAGGGTCTTCATTGTATATTTTCTTTGTATTGTAATCTCCTTTTGATAAACGGACACATTTCCCGTCGATAATATCAATAGCCGGAATTATTTTCATCATTATAAATTTATAAAGTTACTTACTATCTGATTTCCCACTATTCCTGATTTTTCAGGGTGAAACTGTACGGCATAGAAATTATCTTTCTGCAAAGAAGCACTGAACGGCAGGATGTAATTACAAACTGAAGTCGTAAAGTCCGAAAGCTCACAATAATAACTGTGAACAAAATAAACATCACTGTTCTTATCCATTCCTGAAAACAATGGTGAAGACTGCCCTGAAACCGTATTCCAGCCCATATGCGGAACAATATCTTTTGATGGAAACTTTCTGACATTGATATCAAAAATTCCCATTCCTTCAGTATCTCCCTCTTCATTTCCTTTACACATCAGCTGCATGCCCAGACATATTCCTAAAACCGGTTGTTTAAGACTTGGAATAAGAAGATCAAGTTCTTTTTCCTTTAATAATTTCATGGTAGATGAAGCTTCTCCTACGCCCGGAAAGATTACTTTATCAGCTTTTAAAATCTGCTCGGGATCATCGGTGATCACAGAATCAACTCCTAGTCTGTTGAGGGCGTTCTGAACAGAGTTTACATTTCCTCCGTTGTATTTTATTATAGCAATCATATTTATAAACTTCCTTTTGTAGAAGGCAGGCTGTAATTGGTATCCGATTGATTTACCGCCATTTTAACGGCTTTTGCAAAGGCTTTAAAGATAGATTCAATTTTGTGGTGCTCATTATCTCCTTCTGCTTTAATGTTCAGATTCGATTTCGAGGAATCCGTAAAAGATTTAAAGAAGTGAAAGAACATTTCCGTAGGTACATCTCCAATTTTTTCTCTTTTAAACGTTGCATCCCAAACCAGCCAGGGTCTTCCGCCGAAATCAATAGCCACCTGAGAGAGACAGTCGTCCATCGGAAGCAGAAAACCATATCTTTCGATCCCTTTTTTCTTTCCTAAAGCTTTCACAATGGCTTCTCCCAGCACAATTCCCGTATCTTCTATCGTGTGGTGCTCATCTACAGCCAGATCTCCGTTCACTTTAATGGTAAGATCCATATTTCCGTGTCTGGCGATCTGATCCAGCATGTGGTCGAAAAAGTGAAGTCCGGTTGAGATATCTGACCTTCCATTTCCATCAATATTGACTTCAATTTCTATATCGGTCTCATTGGTCTTTCGGGACACTTTTGCTTTTCTCATTCCTGATTTTAAGAACTGGTAAATGTCTGCCCATTTTGTGGTAGAAAGCTCAGCTTCATTGTTAAAGTTTTGGTTAAAATAAATAGCCTTAGATTTAAGGTTTTTAGCAAGTTGAACATCAGTACTTCGATCACCAATTACATATGAATTTTCCAGATCATAATTGCCATAGATGTATTTTCCAAGCATTCCGATTCCTGGTTTCCGGGTAGGAAGATTTTCGGATTCAAAGCTTTTATCAATTAAAATATCACTAAAAATGATCCCTTCATTTTCAAATGCCTGCACCATTTTTTCATGGGGTTTAATGAAATTTTCTTCAGGAAAACTTTCTGTTCCGAGACCATCCTGATTGGTTACCATCACCAGTTCGTAATCCAGCTCATTGGCTATTTTTGAAAGGTTTTGAAAAACACCCGGATAAAACTCAAGCTTTTCCAGAGAATCTACCTGAAAATCTGTAGGTGGTTCAATAATCAGCGTTCCGTCGCGGTCTATAAAGAGTACTTTTTTCATATGTTTTTTATATTTTTTTTTAACCATTAAGTTTTTTAAGATTAAGAATGATTAAGAGCATAGCTAAAGCTATTTTATTCAGCTCTCTTATTTATTTCATCTTTGATGAACCTTAACTTTTCTTATCATCTTTCTTTTCCTTAATGGTTTATATTGTAGCAAGTAATTTTATTTATATTCCTTTTAAAAGACTAATCAGCTTTTCATTTTCACTACGATTTCCCACATTGATTCTGATACATCCGGGAATAGCAGGATCTCTTCGGCTGGTTAAAATCTCTTCTTCCAACATTTTTCCATATACTTCATCCACATTTTTCATTCTGATCAGAAAGAAGTTGGCATCTGTGGAAAATACTTTTGCAATGCATTCAATTTCATTAAACTGTTCCTGCAGCCATGTTCTCTCTTCCAGAATATTACTTACATTATCCTGAAGTCTGTTTTCATCATCCAATGTCTTTAAAATCAGTTCCTGGCTCAATACGTTCACGTTATAAGGTGCCTTTACCGTATTGATAAGACTGATAATTTCTTCCGATGCGTAAGCCATACCTACTCTTGCTCCGGCGATTCCCCATGCTTTAGAAAAGGTTTGCAGTACAATTAAATTAGAGTATTGATCTAAAAGCTCCAGACTCGATTTTTTCCCGGAAAACTCAATATACGCTTCATCTACCACTACAATTCCGTTGAAATTCTGAAGATAAAATTCAATATCATCTACACTGTTTCCTGTAGGGTTATTGGGTGAGCATAAAAAGAAAATCTTAAGAAAGGGATCTTGTGAAACCTGTAAAAAGTTATTTTTGATCATCTCGAAGTTTTCATCCAGATCCAGCTTCAACACTTTATTCTCATTGATTGTCGCATAAAAGCCATACATCGCGAAGGAAGGATTCATCATCAGAATGGCATCTTTTTTAGGCTCACAAAATATTTTGATGATAAGGTCTATCAGCTCGTCGCTTCCGTTTCCTATGGCAATCTGTGAAGGTAAAAGGTTTTTAAGCCCCGCAAGCCTGCTTTTAAGCTTTTTCTGGGTAGAATCCGGGTAGCGGTTGCACTCTCCAAAAGGACTTTCATTGGCATCCAGCATAACGGGAGCATTGAATTCATTGTGGTCCCTGAAACTGATGTAAGGCTGTAATTGTAATATATTGTCTCTTACTAAAGTTTTGATACTGTTATTTTTCATTGTATTGCTTTTCGTTTTAAAAATTAATTATCAAATAATTATTTAATATAAAATCGTTTTTAAACCATTAAGATGAATTGAGTTATTAAGAATAGTGAAGGAAATATCTTCAGATATTTATTAAGCAGTAAACTAAATTCAAATGTATTTGAATCTTAATTCTACTTAAAAGCTTCGCTTCCTTAATGGTTTGAATTCTTTTTTGGATAAACGCAAAGGCGCAAAGTTTTTTCATCGAATGTTTTTAGGCGTCTTTGCGTTTTCCAAGCCTCATTATTTTAATCTTATTGACACAGCATTTTTGTGGGCAAACAAACCTTCTGCTTCTGCCATGAGTTCTATTGTTTTTCCTAAATTCTGAAGCCCTTCTTTTGAAAGATGCTGGAACGTTATTTTCTTCACAAAACTATCCAGTGAGACTCCGCTATAGTTCTTCGCATATGCGTTGGTAGGAAGTGTGTGATTGGTTCCGCTGGCGTAATCTCCAGCACTCTCACAGGAGTAATTTCCAAGAAAAACAGAGCCTGCATTTTGAACCCCCGGAATGTATTTTTCAAAATCATTGATCGCCAAAATAAGGTGTTCCGGAGCATAAAGATTACTGAATTCAAGAGCCTCTTCCAGTGAGTTTACTAAAATAAAAGAACTATTTCCCAAAGCCTGACCTGCAAATTCATTTCTGGGTAAGTCTCTGACTTGCTGCCCAACAGCTTCTATTGTCTCTTCAAACACTTTAAGGTCTGTCGTAATAAAAGCAACCTGACTGTCGCTGCCATGTTCTGCCTGGGAAAGAAGATCTGCGGCACAAAATTCAGGAACAGCCTGCTCATCGGCTATAACAAGAACTTCACTCGGACCAGCCGGCATATCGATAGCGACTCCGTAACGTTGTGCATATTCCTTAGCAGCTACGACAAATTGATTTCCCGGACCGAAAATTTTATAAACTGCAGGAATGCTTTCCGTTCCCAAAGTCATTGCAGCCACAGCTTGCGCTCCTCCTGTCTTAAATATTTTTGAAACTCCGCAAAGTTTTGCGGCATACAGGATCGCAGGATTGATATTTCCGTTTTTATCTGGTGGTGTACACAGCACAATCTCTTTACATCCTGCCAGATTTGCAGGAACAGCAAGCATAAGCACTGTAGAAAATAAAGGAGCCGTTCCTCCGGGAATATAAATTCCAACTCTTTCTACAGCCCTGTTTTCGCGCCAGCAAACCACCCCTTTCGTTGTTTCAATTTTCTGAACTTCTTGCTTTTGAGAAGTGTGAAACTTTGAAATATTTTCTTTCGCTTGTTGAATGGCTTGTTTTAATTCATTCTTAATCTGTTTTTCTGCCTCCTGAATTTCAGCATCAGAAACCTTTATGTTCTCCGTTTCTGCTTTATCAAACTTTTTATTGAATTCTATTAAAGCTTTATCGCCATTTTTTTCAACTTCTGAGAATATTTCTGTAATCAGGCCTGAAATTTCTTTCTGTTCCAAAACAGGACGCTTTACCAAATCATTCCAGGTGTTTTTTGTGGGATATCTGTATATTTTCATTGTATTATTTTTAAACCTTTTTAAACCATTAAGATTCTTTAAGTTGTTATATTGTTTATATTCTTTTTGATAAACGCAAAGGCGCAAAGTCTCTTTGAATACTATGCTTTTTTAAGGCGCAAGGATTTTATCTTCGATAAAATTGAATAATGTATACTTAAATACACACAGAATCATATTTATATCTTGCTGAAAATCTAAGATTTTCTTGCACTTTAAAGAAGAAAGGAAAAAACTTTGCGCCTTTGCGTTTTCCAACATTAATTATTCTTAATCTCTTCATAACCTTAATGGTTAATTATTATCAATTTTTAAATAACCATTTTATCAATGGGAATGATTAGGATATCCTGCGCACCATTGTCTTTCAGTTCGTCGATCACTTCCCAGAAACGCTCTTCATCAATCACGGAATGAATGCTGCTCCAGCCTTCTTCTGCCAGTGGAATAACAGTAGGACTTTTCAATACCGGAAGAACTTCAGCTACTTTCTGGATTTTTTCGTTGGGAACATTCATCAGAATATATTTTGAATTTTTTGCTTTTAAAACAGCTTTGATCCTAAATACCAATTTTTCCAGAATGGCTTCTTTTTCAGGGGACAATTGTGGTGTTTGAGCTAAAACAGCCTCCGATTTCAATAGAGTGACCGTTTCTCTTAATCCGTTTTTGAATAAGGTGCTTCCGGAGCTGACAATATCACATATCCCATCTGCAAGACCAATATTAGGAGCAATTTCTACAGAACCTGAAATCACGTGAATGTCTGAAACAATTTCTTTTTTTTCTAAAAAATTTTTGAGGGTATTGGGATAAGAAGTGGCAATTTTTTTTCCTTGAAAGTAAGACAGTTCATCGGTTTCTACTTCTTTGGGAACGGCCAATGAAACACGGCATTTTGAAAAACCAAGTTTCTGGATTGTTCTGATATTTCTGCCTTTCTCAACCAGAAGATTTTCGCCTAGAATAGCAACATCTACCACTCCGTCTTCCAGGTATTGCGGGATGTCTGAATTCCGAAGGTACATGATTTCCATCGGAAAGTTATCTACTGAAACTTTGAGCTGGTCTTTTCCGTTGTTGACGAAGATTCCACAGTCTTTGAGAAGCTGTAGGGATTCTTCATAAAGCCGGCCGCTTTTTTGGATTGCAATTTTTAATTTACTCATTTTGCCTTTTTGGGTCTGAGTAAATAAAAACTGATCTATTGAAATTTCTGAGGAGAATTCAGGAAACAAAAAAAACCGTCTATTTACTCAGACGGTTTTTAATTATTTTTGATTTTAGCATACACATATATCAATCAATTCCGCCTAACAGAGATGATGATAATAATGATGTAATGCTAAAAAAATTGGTTTCATTGTATTGAATTGTGATGCAAATGTAGGATTTATTTTTAAAATACAAAGTTTTTTCAGATCAATTTTTGATAAAAATTCATCAGCTCTTTTGCAATGGGTTCGTCATTAAACTTCTGAACAAACTCAAAACCCTTTTCCTCACGGCGTTTTCTCTCGGATTCATTTTCCCAGAGAAATTGTATTTTGGCACGGATATCAAGATCGTTATCGGGATTGACATAAACAGAGTCTTTTCCTCCTGCTTCCGGAAGACAGCTTGTATTGCTTGTCACCACAACAGTTTTAGAGAAAAGTGCCTCAATAACAGGGATTCCGAAGCCTTCAAAGAAACTAGGATACACAAAAATATCTGCCAGTTTATAGAGACAAGCTAGCTCATCCATGGAAACACCCTCCAGGAACAACACTTGTTTTTCCATCTTGTTCTTTTTCAGAAAATTTTCTATTTTCTGATAATACTTTGCCTTCCTTCCCACCACTACGAGAGGAATTCCGGTACCGTTGATTGCTTTTACAACATTTAGAAGATTTTTACGCGCTTCAATAGTTCCTACGTTGAGAATAAACCTTTCGGGAAGCTTATATTTGTCTTTTGAAGCCTGCATCAGTTCTGCTGACTGCTGTTCTTTAAAAGCCTGGTGACAACCTTGGTAAATAACGTCAATCTTAGTCTCAGGAACCTTTAAATACTGAATAATATCTCTTTTGGTCTGTTCTGAAATAGCAATGATTTTATCTGCCATGTCAGCCGCTTTTTTAAATTTCCAGAAATGGATTCTCCTGTCAAAAAAGGAATAATACTGCGGATATCTAACAAAGATCAGATCATGAATGGTAACCACTTTTTTAATAGGTTTTGAATCCCATTTTAAAGGAAGTTC
Source organism: Chryseobacterium sp. GW821-FHT04C04 (assembly GCF_059420365.1). NCBI lineage: Bacteria > Pseudomonadati > Bacteroidota > Flavobacteriia > Flavobacteriales > Weeksellaceae > Chryseobacterium > Chryseobacterium sp. GW821-FHT04C04. The sequence continues at coordinate 160,493 of NZ_JBWKTO010000001.1, forward strand.
ACCGGATAAACCATGGAAAATCTCCGCACCTTGCTTCTGGGCATCTTTACCCATTTTCAGCTGACGGGAAAAGTTTCCTTTTGAGGTTTCAATGAACTGAACATTCGGGCGCTTCAGGATATCTTTCCCCCGCTCCGATTTGTTTTTGTTGAGCAACAGATATTCATTATCCGGTTCATATTCGGAAAGTATTCTTACAAGGTCTCTTGAGTAATTTCCAAGACCCGAAGTATTGTGAAAAAACCGTTTTGCATCAAAAGCAATCTTCATCGTTGTATCTGTTTTTGAAATTCCTGAAATGTACCGAATCTATGCCCTTTTTCTTTCAGCCAGCCTACAAATGAATCAAATCTTTCTACCATCTCTTTCCCGGAATTTTTTACAGTAAACCCAGGAAGCTTAAATGCTTTGTCCTTAATTTCTGCAAATTCCCAGGGATGGAAATAAATATTGAGATAATTGTCTTTTTTCAACGTATCTGAAGCCAGTTTTTTGTAAAAAGACAACGGAAAATTATGAAAGCTTAACCAAAACAAAGGAATTCTAAAGTTAGGCGAAACCGAGGCCGGAACCTGAGTAACATTTCCTTCTTTGAAATAAGTTCTTGAAACTTTTAAGTTGTTATATCTTCCTGGTAAAAACGTTGGATTGATTGATGAATTGTATGAATACCCTGCCCTTTCCACTTCTTTTTCATCTACAGGCATCATTCTCGGCATCCTTAATCCGGTTACTTTTGTGGAAAATAATTCTTCCAGTTTTTCTCTTGATTCCTTCAGGTGTTTATCTTCAAATTCTGAATGAAACCACGTGTGAGAAGCCAGTTCATGACCTTCATTTAATAACCTTTCGATAAGGTGTCTGCTGTTTTCTGCAAAAACTACTGTAGAAAAGAAAGTAGCTTTAGCATTATGTTTTTTAAGGATATTAAGTATTCTCTCTAATCCTGTTTGTGAAATTGAAATCTGCTTTTCAAAGGGAATTTCACCCTTATATTCTAATGGCATATCAAATTCTTCAATGTCAAAACTCAATAAAACCATTCTAAAAATTTTTGTTTTTAATAATATAATTAGGTCTGTCTTTTACCTGTTTGAATATTTTGCCTAAATAAATTCCCATGATCCCTAAGATAATAAGCTGAAGTCCACCGAAGAAAACAATGGTCATAATCAATGATGCCCAACCTGAAATCTCCGTTTTGGCGATAAATGAATGAATCACATACGTTCCATACCCGATCACAGAAAGTGCCGAGAACAAAAAGCCCAGATATGCTGCCAGATAAAGAGGTTTCACACTGAAAGCTGTGATCCCGGTAAAGGCAAAAGTAAACATCTTTTTAAGGTTGTAACTGCTTTTTCCTGAGAGTCTTTCTGCAGCAGTAAAGTCAATCCCTGCTTGTTTAAAACCCATCCAACTCGTTAATCCTCTAAGGAACAGATCGTCTTCATTAAAATTTCTCATGACTTCAACAGCTCTTGCATCCAACAGTCTGAAATCTGAACCGCCACCCTTCGTTAAATTAACATCTGACAGGCTTGATAAAAGCTTGTAAAATAAGTCTGATGTTTTTCTTTTAAAAAAAGAAATCTCCTTGGGATAAGTTCTATAGGTAAAAACTACGTCATAGCCTTCTTCCCATTTCTGAATCATTTCAGGGATAAGCTCCGGCGGATGCTGAAGATCTCCATCCATAGAAATGACTGCATTTCCAAGCGCATTGTCCATTCCTGCTTTCACTGCAGGCTGGTGTCCAAAATTGCGGGAAAATTCGATGAATTTCACTTCATCATATTGATGGGAAAGTTCTTCTAATTTCTGTTGCGTACTGTCTCTACTTCCATCATTGACAAATATGATTTCAAAGTCATAGCTGCTTAAGCCATCAAAAACTTCTTTAATTTTCTGATGGATCATCGCAACATTTCCTTCTTCGTTATAGGCGGGAATTACAATTGAAATTTTCTTCATATGTATTAATTCAGGCTGTAATTTTTCTCAAAATCTTTAGTCAAAAGCTCATAAGTCACTCTCAACCAGATCACAATACAAGGTACGGCTTTTAATGAATATTTGATGATATAGTTTTCTTTTACAAATTTCGGAAATAGATCCGACGTTGAAAAACAAGTGAAAATAATGACAAAAACAAGCAATCCTATAATCAACGGTGTTCTTTCTTTCTGAAGGAAAAACCATATCAGTACTCCTACAACAGCAATAATATACGTTGGAGATTCTGAACTGGAGCTGAACAATACCAAAAACAGTAATGTAGAGGCCAGGATCATCAATTGGAATGCATAGTGCTTGTATTGCTTAACTCTGATATAAGGTAAAGCAAAAAGCGGTAATCCACCTGCCAAAAACACGAGGTTGGAAATAGATGCATCTCCTAAAACTCTTCTTACAAAGCCCATCAGCGAGATGTCCTGCATGTTTCCTAATACCTGATTTTCACTGTTCTTTTCTACAATAGACTGAAACCAGTCCGAGTAACACTGAATCACAAATTGTGGGCTTGAATAGGCCATGGGCAGTACGAAAAACAGGACAGCAATGACAACTCCTGAAAGAATAAATTTGGTTTTATTTTTAATAAAGAAAAACTGTGTCAATCCTACAATTCCGTAGATTTTCACAAATATTCCGATTAAAATTGCGGCTACAGATTTCACTTCTTTTCTTTCGTAAATGTATACTGCAGATAAGAGTAAAAGTCCTGTCAGTGCTACATTGAACTGCAAACTTAAAGCTGCAGTAATGTATTCCTGAAGACAAAGGAGTCCAAAAATCGCTTTTTTACTATCTGAAAATGGAAGTTTATATACCCCGTAGATAAAGATAAAAGTATTGGCAATATTCCAAAGTGAGATTCCCAGCCAGTCCGGCATCATAGCGAACGGGGCAATCAATACACTGAAAAATATACCATAATGATTTAGATCAAAATACAGGTCAGGATAATGGATAAATAAATTTTTCTGATGAATGGTATTAAAGAATACGTTTTTAAAAATCAGATAATTATTGATCGCATAATCTCCTCTCAGGTATTTGGAAATTGCTGTAACAACCGATATAATAAGATAAACCCCAAATATATATTTAGGGTTTAAAAGTATTTTAAGAAATTTTTCTTTCAAGATTGTAGTATTAGCTTAGAATATTAATCTTAAACAGCTACATTATTTTCTCTCAATGCATCATTCAGAGATGTTTTCTTATCTGTAGATTCCTTTCTCTGACCGATGATCAATGCACATGGAACCTGATATTCTCCGGCAGGATACTGTTTTGTATAGCTTCCAGGGATTACTACAGAACGTGCAGGAACTCTTCCTTTAATTTCAATAGGCGTATCTCCTGTAACATCGATAATTTTTGTAGAAGCTGTCAATACTACGTTTGCACCCAATACTGCTTCTTTTTCTACGTGAACTCCTTCTACAACGATACATCTTGAACCGATAAAGCAATCATCTTCAATGATTACCGGAGCAGCCTGTAATGGCTCCAATACTCCACCGATCCCTACACCCCCACTCAGGTGAACATTTTTACCGATCTGTGCACAGCTTCCCACTGTTGCCCAAGTATCAACCATCGTTCCTGAATCTACATAAGCACCAATGTTTACGTAAGATGGCATTAAAATAACTCCAGGAGCAATGTAAGCTCCTTCTCTCGCCACTGCATGTGGTACAACTCTCACCCCTTTTTCAGCATAGTTTCTCTTCAAAGGCATTTTATCATGAAATTCGAACGGACCTACTTCAATAGTTTCCATTTTCTGAATCGGGAAATACATTACTACAGCTTTTTTCACCCATTCATTTACCTGCCATCCGTTTTCTGTAGGTTCTGCAGTACGAAGTTCACCTTTATCAACTAAAGAAATAACCTCTCTGATCGCCTTTTGGCTGTCTTCATTCTGCAATAATTCTCTGTTGTCCCAGATATTTTCAATAGTTTGTTGTAACGACATGTTTCTTATTTAAATTAGTTTGAAAAATTATACTGCCCAAAGATACAAAAAAGTTCAGCAAAACAGTTTTTAACATGCTGCTTTTAATAAAGGTTCAACATACGCTTTACCCTCTTTTTATAGGCCTGGTAGATTTCTCCGTGCTGTTTCAGCAAATACTCTTCTTCAAGCCGTATCTGAATTTGCATCAAAATACTCCCAATCAATAGGAAAGCAAAAACAATGACGTTTGGAACAACAAAGAAAAAACCAATCAGGCTTATGGTTATTCCTAAAAATATAGGGTTTCTTGAAAAACGGAATAGTCCATGAGTGATCAGCTCCGTTTTTATTTCGCGGTCAATCCCGATGCGCCACGATTCTTTCATTTGCAGCTGAGCAATACATACCCAAATAAAAGCGAAAATCATTACCACGAAGCCTGTGTATTTAAAAATATCCTCCTCCATACAATTGATTTTAAAAGCAGGGAAAATATCTTCAGGAAAAAATAAAAGGAGCATCACATATGCCAGCAGCGCCAGCAAAATCAGTTTAAAGTATAATCCTACCAATGCATAGGCGGATCCGTCTCTTGGGAGAACGTTAGGGTTTTTACCAATCTGTTGTGCTACTTTATAACTTATTCCTAAAAAGGAAACAATAAGGAAAAGAATAAAGTATAAGGGAATAAAGAATCTGATGAAATCGGTCATAGTACAATTGTTTTTGACAAATTTCATCAGATTTATGATGCAATACTATTGCAATGAAAAGCAGTCTATTTTAATTGCAGAAAGGTTTCAATTGGAAACCTAAGAATTCCCATCCTTTGGAGGGGTGGCGAAAATTCAAAGAATTTTTGGCAGGGTGGTTAAAGAATATAACAAAGTAAGTTTTGGCTGAAGCCAATTTGAACGTTTGTTTTCTCATTAAACAGGCTAAAGCCCGTTCCTATTGAATATTTCATACCGTTCTTACGCAGATTGAGGAGATTATACAGATTTAAATTTATTTAATCCAAAATAATGAACTCCATTGTTTTTGCAGCATGTTTTTCCTGAACAATTCCTTGTGAATATTGGATGTTATGACCCGTATTGTATTTATTCAAATAGGCCTGATTAATTTCTTCGGTAAGGTCATTGATATCTTCGGGAATGACTGCTTTTATAGGATAAATGGTTTCGCCACACAAGATCTCTCCTGCTGAATCTTTTAAAAAGGTATTATACCAGCTTTTCTCGGCAAGCCCCCACGATCTTGCAAATACTCTATTTTGAACAACAACCATCCAGATTTCAAGAAAATCCGGTCTTTGCAGGCCTGCTTTTATTCCGATAATATTGTTGTTTTTAATGTAATCTAGTGCGCTGTTTTTATTCATTATCTTAATTTTTGGTAAAACTAGGACAAGAAAACAGAAAGGAAAAATTTTTTATGTACAGGGTCAGAAATATGATTTGGATGAATGTTTTCCTGATGTTGATTCGATTTAAAGCATCATTTTACTGAGAGTGGAATGAAGACATTCTTTGTAGCTTTTGGCAACTGTAATTTTTAAGTCACCACACATCAGCCGATTGTCTTCAAAAGACGTAATATTCGTTAAATTGACAATATATGAATTGTGAACGCGCATGAATTCATCCGGCAGCGTTTCAATCAGATCTTTAAGTGTTTTGTAATACATAAATCTTTTATGATCAATGGTATGAATTTCCACATAATTGCCAAGCCCCTTGATGACATTGATATCTTTGAAGAAAAGCTTGATCAGTTTTTTATCCGATTTAATAAAAGCAAATGTCCGGTTCTCTATCATTTTAAAAGATATTTTTACAGAACTCTTTGGGCATGAAGGTATGCTTTATTCCAGTATTTTTCGTTCAGGGATGAGATCATGACGCCTTTTGAAGTAGAAGCATGAATGAATCTGACCTCTCCATCCGAACCAATATCATGAACAATGCCTACATGGGATACCCTGCTTCCTCCAGCGGTAGCAAAAAATAACAAATCTCCAGGCTTTACGTCTTTGATATCAATATTCTTTCCGGCTTCAGCCTGGTCAGAAGATCTTCTGGGAAGGTTAAAATCGTTTTCTTCAAATACTTTTACGGTAAACCCGGAACAGTCAAATCCCGATGATGTATTTCCTCCGAATTTGTAAGGAGTGCCAATGTATTTCTCGGCATCTTTAAGAATATCATTAATAGACCTGGAGACATTACCATTAAATTTTGAATCCAGTTTTCTGAGGTTCTCAGATTTCGCGACTGTTTTGGTCCCTGATTTCTTATTGCTGGAAGCACTTTTCGATGATCCGCAGGAAACCACGAAAGCAGATGTAATCAGCAAAAAAGACAACTGCTTTATTTTTATTCTTTGTGTAAATAATCCCAATCCCATACTCCTCTGATTTATACTTATTTAACTAATTCTTTACAAATATACATTTTATATTTTAATTACGGTATAACTATACTACAACTATATTATAAATATATGTTAAAAATTTGATTTCCATTATTTATTGGTATATTTGATCTCTATTTTGAAGATATGGCAACATATGAAAGTGTAATCAAGATCACAGGGGCGTTAGGCGACCTGGTATTTTATAAGCTGAATGGCAAAAACGTGGTTCGGAAGAAAAGCGGGTTCAATAAAACGGCTTTTAAAAAAAATGCGTCGTATGAGAAAGTCCGCCAAAACAGTTCGGAATTCGGGCATTGTTCAAAAATTGGAAAGACTATAAGAAACAGTCTTACAGACTATATAAAAGAAGCAGGAGATCCCCTCCTCTACCAGAAGTTTGCCAAGCTGATGACCACGATCAAAGATTTAGATGTAGTTTCCGAAAGAGGAAAACGAACTGTTGAAAATGGATTAAAAACTGAAGAAGGAAGAAAACTTCTGAGAGGATTCCAGCTGGGTACCATTCAGAATGTTTCGGATTGTATCAGCATTCAAAATAATATCCTATATAAGGATGATCATTGCAATGTAAATACAGCAATTGTTTTAACAATAAAATTGGATTCTGAAAACTATAGTACTGAATGTACTGAAGAAGTATTGGGTTTTGATAAGCAACAGAAATGCTCTTTTAAAAAAGATTTTTCAGATGATGATCTTCTCCTCTATTTTACAGCATTAAAGAATGAGAATAATACAATTACCCATATGGGGTTTGTTTAAATAAAAAAGTCTGCAGAATCTGCAGACTTTCTTGTTTTATTTCTTTTCTCCCTTCCAGGTTCCTGCTCTTGCAGGGGTAGGAATTGAGTTGGACCAGTTTCCGTTACCTTTTTTATCCGTAGTTAAAGTTCCTTTGAAATCTCCTTGTGAAGGAAGTCCTACTCTTGCGTTAAGATCTCCTGTTTCACTTAAATTTCCGGAAATATTATAGTTTTCATTATTAACATCGGAATGCATGGTACCTACCACTTTACCACTCTTGTCTACCACAATGTTCCATACTCCTTTATCATTTCCTTCATAAGAACCAGACCATGTTCCTACATAATCATAAATGGTATCATCATTGGAGCTGCAACCGATAAATAAAAACGCCGTTAATAAAAGTAAAAAAAGTTTCTTCATAGTTTCAGTAGTTTTATAACCTAAAGTCCTGTTATTCTCTATAGAGTTTCTCTTAAAAGTTCCTTTACAGAGAATAGTGTTTAATATTTATTATTTTTTTGTTCCGTGCAAATCTACTAATTTTTTCTTCAAATTATCTGAATTTTAATTAGTGTCCAATATGTTTATTAAAAAACAACATATTTTGGCTAAAATACAAATATTTTTCAAACAAATACAAGGTGTTTAAATTTTGAGTTATTTTAAAAATAAACTCAAAAACCAATATTATTATATTCAATATTTGTTTACAATTACTTTATATTAGATTTCAGGGGTTTTTCTTCTTATTTTGAAGATATTTCTTACCTTAGTGAAAAATTTAACCTTTTTCAAAAAATAACATGAAAACAAAAACATTCTTTTTGGCAGCAATTGCTTTATGTGGTACTTTAACAGCGCAGGTAGGGATTAATACAAGCACTCCATCTCACACGTTGGATATCAATGGTCTGGTAAGAGTAAGAGGACTTTCAAATGCTGAAAAAAAAATTGTTGCAGCTGATGATCAGGGAGTTTTGACTCTGATTTCCCCGGAAGAAATTTTTGCTCCAAAAGCTCTACTCAACACCTCTATGTCATCTACTGAACAAAGATTAACCTTATATGAAGGAAAATGCTTCCAACCTACAGATAATGCTTCTTCCTGTACGGTTTCTTTAAACCATTATACTTCCTGCGCAGGATTTACCAATCCAGTAGACACTCAGGTTGTGGTAGGCCAGGGAATTAATACATTTAACGGGCAGTTCCTGGGAACATGGACAGCTCGATATGTAGATAACAAAGGATTCTCGAACGCAACTGCTGTTGCCAATCAAACCGCTCCTGACTATCCAAGAATTTCTTATACAGCAGCCACTAATACAGTAAACTATTTAGGGAGTGGTAATTTCGGCGGGCAATGTAATACTGACATTGTAACAACAATCAATCAAACGACCGGAGATATAAAAATAGAGTCTGTAAAGCGAAACATGTATGCACATCTTGTGTATCTTATCAACATCGCCCGCTCCAGATCTTTATAATACTTGATATTTTATTTCAAAAAAGAGAAGCCACAATGAAATATTGTGGCTGTTTTTATTAAAAGGAAACTCACTTTTCAGAGGGCTTTGTATTATACTGGTTTTGTTACAGGTACACACCCGCAAGCGCAATCCCAAATATCCTGATCAGGAAAACAAGCTCCTTCTGCCTGACACATATAGATGTATCCTATTCTGCAATGAGGAATTGGACCTGCACCTCCTGAAATGTCTTTTAAATTGTCTCTCGTTAGTTTTCTGAAATTTTTCATGGTTTAAAATCTATGAAAGGATGTAACCGCCACTTTATGAGTATAATCAAATAGTGTCATTTAAATATTAATTAATGATTTCTCCTTTATTATTATCTAATTTTTCACGAAATTTTTGAAGATCTTCAGGAGCCGGCTTACTCCAATCCGTAATTTCCCCAATGATTTTCAGAGGCATTTCGGAGCGATAAGAACGAGTGGGATTTCCGGGAAACTTCTTATCTGTAACATTGGGATCATTTTCAAAATCTCCTGTTGGCTCCACCATATATACCCGCTCTGCTCCATCACCTTTTGCCAGTGCAGCAGCCAGTCCTGCTCCATTGGTCAATGCTGTGAAATAAACATGCTTCATTTTTAATTCCGATTTATAGTTCGAGTTTCCGCCAGCCGTAAGCAGATCTCCAATAGGCAGATCGGCTTTTGTTCCGTGGTAGAAAGGACCTTTATCAGACGGGTTATTTTTAAGTAACAATGCCAGTTCAGCATTCTTTTTTGATGTTTCTGTATCTCCTAACTCCTCGTAACATTTGGAAATATTCTGGTAAAGAGAAGGCAGAGCACTTTTAACCGTATCATCATTTATTTTTAAAGCAAATTCTAAAGAGGTTTCAAGCCATTTTAACCGATCAACAATCGTTTTCTGATGATGCGCTGCGTAATGAGCAGCCAGAAATTTTTCATGGTCATTTGAAGACTCTTCCCAGGCTTGCAAAAATAATCTGTTGGCTTCTTCAGGCATTCCTTTGTCTTCAAAGCTCATCCCTTGCAGGCAAAGCTTGATCACAGGATTAAAAGGAGAAAATTCCATGTTCTATTTTTCTCCAAATCTAGGCTATTCTTTTGAAATTCCGAGAAGTTTAAGAAAGATGTCAATACTGAAAATAAAAAGAGCTGTAATACAATGTATTACAGCTCTTTTGTGGAGAATACGGGATTCGAACCCGTGACCTTTTGACTGCCAGTTAATTTATATGAATAATAAATCCTTGCAGTAAAGTATTATGTGTTTTTAGAATCGCTGAACCTTATTATTCTGATAAAAAGGCGGCTATATTAGTTTTGGAATTTTACAAAATCCAGATAAAAAGAAGGGTTTCCAGCGTTAAATGAGGCTGGTACTACTCCATTTGTTTTACCCGCTAAAACAGTATAAGTTCCAGGTGTTGGGAAATATAATACCCGGTTCTGATCTCTTGGAAACATGAATGCAGCAGTGTTTGATCCACAGTAGCTTCTCCAGACATCACCAATACCATTAATATAGAAAAAGTAATCATTACAGTCAGAATTAATGGCCATTCCACATCGGAAAAAATACCAGCCCTTTGCCGGAATAGTGACCTGAACTCCCGTATTTAATCCGGCAGCCCCGGTTCCCCCCGTATAAGGATTTATCAGTGTTCCGGTATATGGTGTCCAGTTATTGGCAAATGCTGTCGTAACAGTGGATGACCATGTTGCTAAACCGTTGGCATCACTCGTCAGTACATAACCCAACTGCTGAGTACCGTCTTTAATCTGAATAGCTCCATTGGTAGTCCCGTTATCAATAACAACTTTTGCATTAGATGCACCTAACGGTACTGTATTGGTCCCCATCAGGACTTTCCCGGCACCATTAATACTTAAATTGTTTCCCGCCATTGCAATATCAGTAGCTTGTGAAAGAGTTCCTCCCAATTTTACCTCTGTACCTGATAAAGTAAGCGCATTACTTGCGGTAATATTGTTATTAATAATCGTTGTTCCGCCATTTCCGTTACCTCCTGCAAGTTCTGTTATGGTCATAAATCCTATTTGAGGATTCAGCTGAGCTGTTCCTGCTCCTCCCAATCTTACTTTTACAGAAGTATCAACCGCAGGCCTGTAAATAGCATAAGCCTCTGGCTGTCCGCCGATTGAGGTTGCAGGATAATTATTGATTGCATCAACAACACCGGTGGTACCGGAAGGAAGCACAGAATTATTCGAAGCATCAACCCATTCATAGACAAAGAAACCTCCAGCCAGTGAAAACTCTGTAGCATGCAGTTGACAACGGAGCACATATGTTTTCCCGGCTTTCAAATTAAAAACACCGGCATTATAAGTAATATTATTAGATGCAATTACAGACCCGAATGTAATATCTGATCCGGTAGATACTGATTGAATAGCATTAGGCTTTACAATAATATAATCTCCTGTAGAAGAAGTTCCTTTTGAAAGTATTTCCCAAGTCGAAGCAGCTCCAGTAAGCCCGGTATTAATTAATTCTACACTTTGATTTGCTGGCACAAGAACGCTGGAATTTCCATTAATGGTTTCCGGAGCTGCAGAATTTACTGTAATACTAAAGTTTGTATTATTTTTAATCCTATAGATGCGTCCTTTATAATTTCCTATCCCACTGATTGCAGAAGGAAGATTAAAAACAGCATCGGAACTCCCATTATAAGAGACATGGAAGTCTGATGAGGTCAAATTATAAGAATTTGTATTGACAGCATTATAATTTGCTGCTAATGATCCGGAGATATCCATAGTGGAACCTGGATTTACAGTATTAATACCAACATTTCCTGCCTGGGAAAAGACAATAGCAGGACTTAAAGCTAACACTGCAAAAAATAATTTTGTGTAAATTTTAACCATTAATTATTCTTTTATATATCTTAATTGATATTGTTATTACGGGAACAAAGATATTTTAAGATTTATGCAGGTTTTTATAAATGTTGTGGAAATACATTTATCAGCTTGTGGAAAAATATCCACAAATATAAATTCAAAAATTGCTTTCTCAATCTAATGAACTCCTACTAAAAATACGGATTGATTTGTTTTTTGAACTCTTAAAAAAATAAGACATTCCATAACTTTGTTCTAACATAATACAACGTTTAAAGATTAATAAAAGTCGAATTAAAAGTATTTGAAAACAAGTCGATAAGCTTATTTAGACATTGATAATCAAACCATTGAATTTTATTTATAAGAAAAAATAAAATGGCCGTGATTTTGCCACAAACTTTATGAGTTTATTTAAAGATTTTACAAGTTGAGAAATAAAAAAAATCCTGCAAAATTTTTATTTTTTGCAGGATTTATAAACCTTTTTGTGCATTTTGAAGATTGTATCAGTTGCACCAAGTGGAGAATACGGGATTCGAACCCGTGACCTTTTGACTGCCAGTCAAACGCGCTAGCCAACTGCGCCAATCCCCCGTTTTTTAAAGCGGTACAAAAGTAAGTATTTAAATGATATGTACAACTATTTTGTAATTTTTATTCAACTATATTAAATAAAAATATGCTTATTGCCGCTAAAAGCCTCCTTTTCTCATTCAATAACTTCTCAATCAATCCTATTTTTGGCTGAAATTATATTAAAACTGCACAACTTCATTAAGTAGATAAAAGCAATAATAACAGATTTCTGGATACCTAAATAAAAAAGCCCCATAATTGGGGCTTTGAATTTTAGCAGAACTATTTATAATACTTTCACAGTCATTTTAATAAACCTCACACTTGGAATACAAAGTAGACCGTCAGTGTAAAGGTGAACCGCTACTATTTGTTTACCCTGGGAAGTTAATTGGTCTATCTTAGCCTTAAAACCATGATAAACTGTATTGGCTGCATCATTGGTCATAGGAACGCCATTGCTTCCAAACATATCTCCATAGATTTGCGCATTATCTCCGTCCTGACCTATAGTATAATCTTGAATATAGCTATAATTTGCACTTGAACTATTGAAAGCATTCATTGCATTGTATCCAATATAAATCTCAGTGAGGCTGGTAAAGGGCCCTCCATACCCCCAAATATTTTTGGCAACAAACTCTGAAAGCCTGATTTGATTTCTCCCAAACATTGGTGCTAAATCAGCATAAAGCACTTCATAAGAACTTACATAAGGATAATTAGGATTTACGTTAATGGGATTTTGGAAATTTGATGAGCCATTACATTTTAATGTGATGTTTTCACCTACAAAAAGGTTTGCTCCAGCTGATTTACCCTTTTGTAAAGTAATTTGTTTTGAGTTTGTTTCTGTATTTACCGAAGTTTCCAATTCTTCACTGGTTGTACAAGAAAACAATAATACACTACTTGCGATAAGTAATAGTTTTTTCATAGTTATTAAGTTTATTCACCAAATATAGAAAAATAAAGCCAACAACAAAATATCATACCTATTTTCTTTACTATTTGTTAACAAAACAAACCATTTTATTCATTTTAGTTAACATTTTTCAATTATCATTTCGTACTACATTACTGACATCCCATCAAAAGGTCGCGGGTTCGAATCCCAAATTCTCCACTGAAAGCATGTAAGATATATGCTGAAAAATAAAACCCCTGCAAAATTTAAATTTTGCAGGGGTTTTTTGATGATAAAATCCTAAAACTTTCTCCTCCAAACCCTTACTCAATAATAAAGAATAAAAATTGGAGATTTCCTGTTTGGCAGACTTAAATATGAGTCCTTCAATTTCTGCAGGTGAATGGGTTCCAGACGTGCATAAAAATACCCTGAACAATTTCTTCAATATCTTCTTCTGAAAGGTATTTTGCCACAAAAAAATATACCCTGCGCTTATAACCGGAATATATTTTTTTAAAATGATCCAACTTTTAAAACGTCTTTGAACTCAAAAACAAAAAAGCAGTTTACATTTTAATCACTACTAAGGATTTATTTCAAAAAGATACATTTAAATCATCGATTGAAGGCCTGAAATTGGAATGCATCGCCGCCGTAAAATAATCACAGAACACCTGATACACTGTAGAATCTGTATCTGTTGCCCGGATTCCCAGTTGTGTGTATATCCTAAGTATCTGATGGGATAATTGCTGAACCAGTTCTACCCCATAGTTATGAATTTCGTTTTGTTGATCTGCCGGAATTGCATTGTTATCACTGAGCGCATTTTCAACATTTCTGGAAATACTTACTACTTTTTCCAAATGTTTTTCAATGGAATCTGCAAAACTTTTGAAATTGATCTGAGGACGAATAGATTCTGCTTCTTCAATAAAATGAGAAGCGATCCCCAGATAATTGACCAAAAGTGTCAAGTCCGCAAAAACCCGAAACGGAATGCTGTCCAGAATATCATTCGTGAAAAAAATATCGTAAACAAAACTGTAATCTTCGCTTACCATAACATTTTTAATAGTAAAAGAATAGGTGCCGCTTGCTTTCATTCCCATAGATTTCCAATTGGGGATGATTACAGCATGTTCTTTCGGAACGATGAACGAGCGAATAATCTCGTTGCCATCATCATCCGTTATGGGTTTCCCATTTTCTGTAATGCTGGCATTGAGTGTAAAATGGGTCAGATGTGGTGCGCCAGTTGCAAAGTTCCATAATCCATTAATAAGATAAGTGTTCTCATTTTGTTTTTCCGCAGTTCCGCCTACCATTCCGCTTCCCCCAAAACATGTTTTAGAATGGGTGAACAGTAATTGGGCAACTTCAGGATTGATATTTCTGGAAAAATAATTGGCGCCGGCACAAAGTGTCAGCATCCACCCAAAGCTTCCATCGGTTTTAGCCCAGTCAAATAATGCTTTAAGGCCTTCTTCAAAACGATAACCTAAGCCTCCATATTTTTTTGGCACCCAGATCTTAAACCATCCTTCTTCGTGAATATGTTCTATCACCTTGTCAGAAATTCTAGAGGCGCCATGAAGCTCCTTTCTGATGTCTTTAGTACTGAGCATGCGCTTTAGATTTAATAATTTTCTGCCATTCTAGATATCCGGAAATGGCTACTAAAAATAAAAATGACGTTAAAACAGCATAGAGATATAATTCTTTATGAATCATTAAGGGGATGGAAATAATATTACTAACGTTCAGTATCACCCAGTTTTCAATTTTTCGCCTTGCCATGAGCCACATTCCTGCCCATGCAAAAGCACTTACCAAAGAATCCCAAATAGGAACATCTGAGTCGGTAAAATGGGTTAGAAAGAACCAGAATAAACTAAAGGTTCCCAGTACAATTCCTCCGGTAATCCATTTTTCAGCAGTTGATGTAAAAGAGATTTCCATTTCAGATTTTTGCTTCCCGAATTTCCAATACAGCCATCCATAGATGCTCATTACCAAATAATAAAGGTTTAATGTAAACTCAGCATACAATTTTGATGTAAGCATTACATACAAAGTAAGCAGAATACCGGCAATTCCGAAAAGATAGTTGTTGACATTGTTTTTGCGGGCCAGTAAGACCTGGATTATCGAAAATAAGACCCCAAACCATTCCGGTAAGGTAATTTGTTTTAAAATGTCCTGCATCATATTAATCTTTAGAAATCAAATGATGAGATGATAAATAAGCAATCCCTACGCTGGTATTATCCAGATCAGGTGTGGAAGTACATTCCTGGGTATCATCTCAGCCACTGTAACCTGCGGCACCCCATTGTTGCGACAAAGGTGCAGCTTTTTTTCGTAAAAAGAAAACGACACAGGAAAATAATAATCTCAATGGATTATCAATTATTTTTATATTTGTCAAACAATACACTATAGAAACTGTAACCCATGAATTTCTTCAAAAATATTTTTTCAAAAAATAAAAATACAGCCAATCAGCCGTCTGAAAATCCTAGAATCGATGGACTATATACAGATGAATATTTTAACAACAGATATACTGAAGATCAGATTTTATCAGATGATGTTCTGGTTGACGGCTCTTTCAGAATGTTAAATAGTTTTTTTATCGATAATACAATAATACCGGCTATAGAAAATCCGATCTACCATCCCAGCAATATAGATAAAGCTGTTACTGAAGAACCTGGGTTTTATCAGTATTGTAAATCATTTGATCAGGATGACAAAGAGATTGGGCTGATGCTAACGGTAGCATTTTCCTACTATATGATCCAAGAATTAGGATTTAAGCTATACAGGGACAAAACCCCGGAATATCCTTTAAGATTCATGACTTTGAAGTATAACAATAATGGGGGTGTTATTTCTTTATATCCATTCGAATATTCATTGAAGGTTTTAAATGGAGAAGCATCATTCAATGATCTTTTGGAAAAAATTAAAAAGAATCTGGAAAATATTCCCACTGCAGAGGACTTTATCGCTAATTTTAAAAACAACTTATCTCAAGAATAAAGTTTGTATTTATTAATACTAGAGGTTTTTATTTTACACGGTATAAAATTTGTATTTTAAAGTGTAATAATAACAGTTATGGATGAAACTAAAACTAAAATATTAAATCCAATAACAGATAAATATCTGATTGATGAGTATTTCAATTTAACCGTAAGGCAAGAATTAAATATTGATATTGATCTTAGCTTTGAGTATATGATTGCACAAAACATCATTTCAAAAAAGACAATTCTGGTCAAAACATTCTCAGATTTTATAATGGGAAACCCAGAACTTTATAATTTATTACACTCTTTGATTTATAAAGTGAATACCTATTCTTTAACAAGATCCCAAATCATCAGTGCATTGGAAATTCTCAGAAAAAACCAATAAGATTATTCTTTTTACATAAAAAAAATCTCTCAAAATTTTGAGAGATTTTTACTTTCAGTCATCAGTTAAAGATCAAAACATTTGATATTTATACCTGTTCTTTTATATGTTTTGCTACCTTTTCTTCAAGATCATCGAGATTAAAAGGTTTTGATACATAATCATCTGCCTGAGCTTCTGCTGCCAAAGCAACAATATCATTATTTGCGGTAACATAGATTACCGGAATATGCTTAAATTCTTCAGTACTTTTGAGAAGTTTTGTTGCTTCCACTCCTCCGATTCTTGGAATCCAGTTATCCATGAGAATAACATCAGGCTTATATTCTGCTACTTTCTCAAGAATATCATGTGATGTTTCTGAAATTTTGACATCATAGCCGTTTTCTTCAAATATGATGGTGACTACTTCTAAAATAGCCGTATCATCATCAAAAATTAAAATTTTCTTTTTACTCATATTATTTAGATTATTCTATTCACAAATATTACAATTGATTGATGTAATCTGCTAAACTATCAGGTCTGATAATTAAATCATAATCAATCTTTTCTATCGCATGCCTGGGCATATATTCCACCTCTGCTGTTTCAGGATCCTGAATCCAGACCTGTCCTTTGTTTTTTTTAATATAGCTCAGTCCTTCCACTCCATCAGCATTGGCTCCTGATAAAAGTATCCCTATCATATTTTCTTCATAAATTTCAGCTGCTGACCTGAAGGTGACATCTATTGAAGGACGGGAATAATTCATCTTTTCTGAGCTGTCCAATGACATATTTTTCTTATCCTCAAACAACAGATGATAATCCGCAGGAACAATATATATGGCACGGTCACGGATTTCGGTTTTATCTTCAACTTCTATAACAGGTATCTTAGTAAACTGCTGCAAAAGGGTTCTTAAAACATCTCCTGATTGAGCTTTACGATGAACTACCAGAACAATAGGTATATTCACAGCATCATCAAGATTTTTAACCATTTCAATAATAACCTGTAAACTTCCTGCTGACCCTCCGATGACAATCAATTCTATGTTCGTTTGTAATTTCATGGCAGTTATTATAAATGGTGATCAAGTTTTTTCCATATTTTCTGGTCTTCAATCTGATGATAATTCTTATCAATAGTAGAAAATCTAAGCGTTTCTTTGGCCCCCAGAGCGAGAAAACCCAGATTCTCGAGACTGTTGTCAAAAAGACGGAATACTCTTTCCTGCAGTTCTCTTTCAAAATAGATAAGGACATTTCTGCATATGATCAGCTGAAAACTGTTAAAAGAGCTGTCTGACACCAGATTGTGGGTAGATAAAATCAATTTTTCCTGTAAACTTTTATCAAATCTTACGCTATCATAGTTCGCAGTATAATAGTCGGAAAAATCTTTTACCCCTCCTGAAAGCATATAATTTTCGGAATACAGTTTCATCTGCTGCAAAGGGAAAACACCGGTTCTTGCAGTTTCCAGAACAGAAGGATTCAAATCAGTACCATAAATCAGGCATTTATGATAAAGACCCGCTTCTTTCAACAAAATTGCTATAGAATAAGCTTCTTCTCCAGTGGAACAGCCTGCAATCCAGATTCTGATCAAAGGATAGGTGCCTAACTGCGGTAATATCTTCTCCCGCAACGTTTTAAAAAAAGAAGGATCCCTGAACATTTCTGTAACGTTTACGGTCACTTCTTCCACGAAGCGTTTCAAATATTCCCGATCATTCATGATGGTATATCTAAGCTCTGCAAAGCTGGTAAACCTGTCCAACAGGCATATCCGGTTTACTCTTCTTTTAAACGAAGCCTTGCTATAACCTGAAAAGTCGTAGCCATACATCTCATAGACATCATTGATCAGATATTCTACTTCCTGATCTTTTATGATACTTGGTTCCAGCATCTATAAAAGTTTTTCTATTGCTGTTATTAAAAGATCCACATCAATAGGCTTTGAGACATAATCATCAGCTCCTACCTCTATACATTTCTGACGGTCTTCAGGCATTGCCTGTGCAGTAACCGCAATGACAGGAATATCCTTGATCTCTGGGGTACGTCTTATCATTCTGACCGCTTCATATCCATCTATTCCCGGCATCATCATATCCATAAGAACAGCAGAAAACTTTTGGTCTGACATCAGAATATCAAAAGCTTCCTGAGCCATTGTACTGGTCTCAACGGCATATCCACGGGCCTTGAGAGTGAGTTTCAATGCAAATATATTACGTGGATCATCATCCACAATTAAAATTTTCTTATTCATCAGAATTTTATCTGTTTAACTTTCATATAACCAAACGCGAAGGAGAGATAATAACTGATCTATATCTACAGGTTTTGAGATATAATCTGAAGCTCCGGCGGTAATACATTTTTCACGTTCTCCAATCATAGATTTGGCGGTAATAGCTATAATAGGCAGCCTTTTAAATACGGGCATTTTTCTGATTTCCCTGATGGTTTCATATCCATCCATTTCAGGCATCATCATATCCATTAAAATAACATCTACATCAGGATTGTGCTGAAGCTGCTGAAGAGCATGCTTCCCATCCATAGCTACAATCACATCTACTTTATATTTTTCCAGGGCTTTTGTTAAAGAGAAGATATTTCGTACATCATCATCTGTGATGAGTACTTTTTTTCCGCTCAATACTTCTGTTAAAGATCCCAGGGCCTTACTTGCGGTATTTTCAGATGCATTGTTTTTTTCTTCCACCAAATGTAAGAATAAACCTACCTCATCTAAAATTCTTTGATAAGAATGTGCCGTTTTTACAACAATAGAATCTGCATACTGCTTTATTTTCAGTTCTTCTTCCTTCGATAAATTATGCTCTGTAAAAATAATGATAGGAAGGTTCTCCAGCCCGTCATAACTTTTGATTGATTCTATTACGCGATATTCGTTTCCTTTTGAATTCCCAATATCCAGAATAACGCAATCCACAAGATCAGAAGTCAATGCTTTTACACTATCTTCCACATTGTGTTCTACGGACAAAGAAATATTAAAATTGCTCAAGAAATAGGATAATGCACTGGCATGTTTGGCATTCTCTTCAACGATGAGAACTTTCTGAGGCCCTTTCTCTAATGCATTTTCAATTTTTCTGAATACATCTGTCATTTTATCCAGTGCTACCGGCTTATTGATAAAATCAACGGCCCCTTTCATAAGACTTTCTTTTTGAAGATGCAGAACAGACATCATGTGGACCGGAATATGTTTGGTAGCAGAGTCAGATTTCAGTTCATCCATTACTTCCCAGCCGTCTTTTACAGGAAGTTGAACATCCAATAAAATTGCATGTGGACGATACTGCTGAGCTGCTGACAAACCATGGTCTCCTCTTACCACAACAATACCTTTGTAATTTTGTAAATGCGCAAACTTTAATAATGCTTTTGCAAAATTAACATCATCTTCTATAATCAAAATAACCTTGTCCCCCTCTTTAATATGATCTCTGTCGTCCGCAACATCTTCAGGAATATCCAATATATTCAGCTGAACTACTGGTTTTTCGCCCTCATCGAGAATATTCTGAATTTCTTCAACGTCTTCACGTATAATCTCTACCAGATCCTGATCTGTTTCAGAATGAACAATTTCAGTAACAGCATGTACAGGAATGACAAAGCTAAACTCGCTCCCCTTGTTCAATTCACTTTGCAGAGTCAGCTCTCCTCCCAGAAGTCTTGCAATTTCACGGCTTATTGAAAGTCCTAAGCCCGTACCTCCAAATTTCCTTTTGGTAGATCCGTCAGCCTGCTGGAATGCTTCAAAGATAATTTTTTGCTTTTCCTCTGCGATCCCAACACCGGTATCTTTTACTAAGAATATAATAAAATCCGGTTTTTCAGCATGTTTTCTGATATGTAAATCGATGCTTCCTTTTGTTGTAAATTTTAAAGCATTAGACAATAAATTTCTCAATACCTGATCGATTCGGAGACGGTCACTTTCAATAACGGCCTGCACATTTTGATCGATCTGGATATTAAATGGAAGAGCTTTCTCCTGAAATACAGGATTGAAAAGACTCTTTAAATCTGTTACCACTTCTTCTATGATCACATCCTGATATTCCAGGGTCATTTTACCGGATTCTATTTTCGCTAAATCCAGGATTTCATCGATCAGAGTTAATAAACTTGTCCCCGAACTTTGAATCACTTTTGCGGATTCTACCTGATCTTCGTTGAGGTTTTCATCCGGATTTTCTGCCATCAGCCTTGACAGAAGTAGAATAGAATTCAGAGGGGTACGCAATTCATGGGACATATTAGCCAGGAATTCGGACTTATATTTTGTACTTAAAGCCAGTTCCTCTACTTTTTTCTGAATTTCATTATTACGCTCAGCGATCAAATGATTTTTTTCTTCCAATAATCTTGAACGTTCTTCGAGTTCAGCATTGGCCTGCATCAGTTCTTCCTGCTGTACTTTCAATTCCTCTTCTGAAGCCTGGAGCTTTTGTGTTTGTGCTTCCAGTTCAGTATTCAGATTTTCCAGTTCAGAATGCTGAACCTGTAATTCTTCAGACTGTGCCTGAGTTTCTTCCAATAACTGCTGTTCTTTTTCTCTTCCTTTTGCAGCATTCAGCGCAATTCCTATATTGACAGCACATTCTTTAAAATAGCTGATTCTGTCTTCATCAAAGTTAGAAGTTGAACCCAGCTCCAAAACTCCAATTGCATATCCATCTGCAAAAATAGGGATCAATATAATTCCGTATATTTTAATAGTGCTGCTGGCAAAAGTTACTACAAAATCATCTTCATGCAGGTTATTATAAACCTTAGTTTCAGCATTAATAAAGGCTTGTCCTACCATTCCTTCCCCAGGTTCAAAAGTCTTTTTCATATTAGCTTCCAGCCCGAATGCTTTATTAAGCTTTAGGATCCCTTCGTCGTACAGATATAGTGAACCATTGATACAGTTCCCATATTCAATCAATTGTTTTAACGCTTTATCCGAAACTTCTTTTACCGACTTATTTCCTACCAGGGATTCATTCAACAACGCAAGACCTTTCTGCCGCCAGTCACTTTTATTAATTTTATCAAAAGAGATTTTAAGAGATTCTGTCATATGATTAAGAGAATCTACAAGACCTCCAAGGTCGTCCTGTGCATTATCTATAACTTTTTCATTGTAATCGCCATTGGCAACTCTATTTGCAATTTTTTGAATGGCACTTACACGCCGTGTCATTTCCTGATCTTTTTCTTTAAGCATTTTTTCCAGCTTATCTCTTCGAATAAGATCTGCTCTCATTTTGATATAGAAGAATATCGTTACTACTACTGCGGCCAACGCAGAAAAAATAATAAAAATAACAGTTGTACTGGATGAACGGTTTAAGTCTTTGTTTTTAATTTCCAACTGGCTTTCTTCATATTGTACAAAATCATTTACCGCTTTCCGGCACTGATCCATATAGGCTTTACCAGTAACTATCTGCTGCTGAGTCATTATGATGCCTCTGCGTCTATTGTCAACCAATTGCTTCAGATTCTCCATCACCTGATTAACTGCTGCTTTTAAGCCAGCAAGTCTCTCCAATTGATTTTCATCCTGAATTCCTAATGATTCTGCACGTATCAAAGCTTTAGGATATTCCCTCAAACCACGGTTGTATGGCTCCAGAAAATCCTCTCTTCCGGTCAGCTGATACCCTCTGTTACCTGTTTCTGCATCCAGTAATGCTACCAGCACATCTTTCACTGCTGTCACAGAACGTCTGCTTTTGGAAAGACTTTCGCGATGATTCATCTGATTCTGGATACTCCAATAGGAAGCCAGTGAACTTGCTATTAAAATCAAAAGGGAAAGACCTACTCCAAACTGAAGATTTCTTATAATTTTTTTCGGCATGCAAATTAATTTAGGGGTAATGTGAAATAAAAAGTAGAACCTTCATCTATGATACTGGAAACGCCAACACTTCCATGATGCTGTTTGATGATTTCAGAGCAGATAAACAATCCAATCCCCATTCCCTGGAACTGTAGTGACGATTCTTCTACCCTATAGAATTTTTTAAATACGGCATCCTGTTTAAAATCAGGGATTCCAATACCGAAATCAGTTACACTAACTCTGACCTCCTGTGCTTCTTCATCTACAAAGGTGGTGACAATTACCTGATTGTTATGGGGAGAATATTTAATCGCATTGGTGAGAAAATTAATCAGTACCTGTTCTATACGGATTTCGTCTAATGGGATTAAAATATCTGGTTTGATTCCGTGGCGTTCAATTTTGACTTTACCTTCATCATGGGTCTGCAGTATCGTTTCAATGGCGTTACTGATAACTTTTTCCAGATTAACCTGCTTTTTATTGATTTTCAGTTTTCCATTTTCGATCTTGGAAACATCCAGCAGATCTGTAATCAGTGTATTCAGCTTCTCAATCTGTCCTTGAACTTTCGTCACAAATCCTGCTTCAGGACTGTCTTTATCTAGTTTTAATTTTCTTTCCAATAACTGAACGTATGCTTTAATACTGGTTAAAGGTGTTTTCAACTCATGGCTTGCAATACTTAAAAACTCATCTTTTTCTTTTTCCACTTTTTTCTGATCATCAATATCCGTAAAAGTTCCAACCCAGTTCTTAATACGGTCTTCATCATAATATACAGGAGTTACTCTCAACAAATGATACCGGTAATGGCCGGAAATCACGTTTTTAATTCTAATTTCTAATTCGAGAGCCTTTCCTTTTTTCCTGCATCGCTCAAATTCCTCCTTGATATCATGATCGTCAGGATGTGTTTCAGGGAAATTCTGTTCAGCATCAGAGTATTGATACCATTTACCATTAACAAAATCAATAATTCCTGCTTCATTAAATGTGAATGCAATCTGAGGAAGAGATTCCAGCATTAAATGAAAATGATCTATCTGAGACTTCATCGTAACCTGAGACTCCCGCCTTCCCTTCACCTCTAATTCAAGATTCTGCTGGGTCTTTTTCATGGCTATATTCTGCTCCTGAAGATTATAGAAAGTTTTTACCTTAAGTAAAAGGATTTCAGGATCTACAGGTTTGGTTACATAGTCTTTGGCGCCGGAAGCATAACCACGTGTTATAAATTTTTTATCTGTATTAACGGCGGATAAAAATATAATAGGAACTTCCTTCGTTTTACTATAATCTGCCAATGTTTCGGCAACTTCAAAACCATCCATATCTGGCATTTGAACGTCTAAAATAATCAGGGCATAGTCATTTTTTAGAGCTTTACCAAGAGCCTCTTCTCCTGAGCTGGCTGTTTCTACTTGGAAGTCTTTTGATTCAAGTAATTTTTGTAGTGAATAAAGATTACTTTGGTTGTCATCAACAATTAAAATCATAGAAGTTAAAATCAATAATTAAATACTGGTACTTTAGGTTCAAAAATACTCACAATATTTGAAAAAACAGTAACTTTTAAAGGATTATGATTATACATTTCATACCACATTTTATGATCGAAACAAGGAAGAACTATGTTTTTAACTGCACTATATCTTTTTTGAAAGCTTTAATTGCTGTATCATTAATTGCTACAGTACTAATACAGGATGTAATGTCAAAGAAAAGTTTTAGCAAAAGGATTTTCATCCAAAAATGGGTCAACGAAGCATTCTAAATGTCAGATTGATACGCTCTTTCATAGAGGTCGCAGATTTGGCAATCCGATGTTCCCAGTTTTCCTGTAAATCTCCTTTCATAATCAATAATGAACCATGGGGAAGAGGCAGGCTGTATTTACTCTGATGATGATCTTTTTTCCGGAAATCAAAGTTTCTTGTCTGTCCCAAACTTACCGATGCAATCACCGGGCGGTTTCCATATCTGCTTTCCTTGTCCCGATGCCAGGCAACAGAATCATTGTGATCCCGGTAAAGATTAAGCAGTACGGAATTGAACTGATACCCAAAAGTTTTCTCTATTTTTTGTTTTAAGGAAAATAGTTCCGGGGTCCAGGAATGAGTATCCAGTTCACCATCACCCAAAGGATAAGCATTTTCTGGATCTCCATACCATGCTGTTAAACGTGGAGTCAAAACCATTTTATCATACATTTTCTGGGTACGTTGTTTCCAGGGAGCGGTTTCCAGCAGATGGGCCCTAAGCTGATCCGCTTCTTCCCTGCTCAAAAAATGCTCTCTATACTCCAGAAGATCCTTTGGAAATTCATATAATTCTTCTGAATCGAACAAGCTGAGCTGGGTCATATTTTTCTATTTTTTTAATACTTTATCATCTTTCATACCTTCCAATTACTTCCTGAAAACCTTATACAGTCTTAGAAAATAAAATGGATACAAATAGTATCTACAAATATATTAAAATTGATACAAAATAAATCAACCAATAAAAACCATTCAGGGAAAAAGTATGCCATGATTAATTTCATAGGAGCTACATAATTATTTTATGCCTTTAAACAGATTTCTTTTATATAACATTTTATTTTCTATAACAAATTGTAAACTAAAGATCTGAAATAATTAATACACTCAAAAAAATGAGTGATCATACTCATTTCACGCGCTGTATGAAGTCACGTAATGAAGATTTAATACTTTATTAAAAAATAAATTTTCATCTTTGCACCCTTAAAATCAAACACGCTAGTTTATTTCATGAGCATTACTTTTAAAAAGCGACTTTTTATAGCGCTTGTATTACCTACGGCCGCCATATATTATGGGCAGAGTACAAAGGATTCATTAGAAAAATCAAAATCTATTGATGAGGTTATGTTGGTAGGTAGAAACCTTTCCCAAACAGCCAAAGAGAGAAAAACTCCTGTTGCAGTTTCCAACATTAAGGCAGCAGAGATTCAGGAGAAGTTAGGAAATAGAGAATTTCCTGAGATTATGAAGTCTACCCCATCCGTATACGTTACCAAAGTAGGTGGAGGATTTGGAGACAGCAGAATCAACATGAGAGGCTTTGATGGTGCCAACATTGCGGTTATTATTAACGGGCAGCCTGTTAACGACATGCAGGGAGGTACTGTATACTGGTCCAACTGGACGGGATTGGCAGATATTGCGAGCAACATCCAGATCCAGAGAGGTTTGGGGGCTTCTAAATTTGTAGTTCCTTCTGTAGGGGGAACCATCAATATTGTAACCAAAGCTACCGATTCTGAACAAAAAGCAATGATTAAGGGAGAAGTTGGAAACGACAACTATTCCAGAATATCAGCAATGTATTCTTCCGGATTAAAGAACAAATGGGGAACCACGGTATTACTTTCCCGCTGGCAGGGTGATGGCTACATCAACGGAACAAAAGGAGAAGGTTATTCATGGTTTTTCTCAACAGGATTTAAGCCTAATGAGAAACATGCCTTCAATTTAATTGCAACCGGAGCACCTCAGGTACACGACACCAGAAGATCTTCAGCAACCGGAGCGAATGTGGCTACTCTACAGCAATTTGAAACTTATGGAAGAAGGTACAATCCACAAACAGGAATGTTGAATGGTTCTCAATTCAATCTGGCTCCTAACTTCTATCATAAGCCTATTGCATCCTTGAACTGGGACTGGTCTATAAATGATAATCTGAAGTTATCTACCGTTCTTTATGGTTCATGGGGACGTGGCGGCGGTGGTACCGGACTTAATGGTTCTATTAAAAACGGCAGCGGACAAACCATGAATTTCATGAATTATGGTGCTGGTGGAGATGGTACCATCAACTGGGATATGATTTACCGTTATAACAGAGGGGGTATGGTAACAGATTATAATGGAAATACCTTCCAGAAATCAACCTTTACTGCGCCTGCAGGTTCTCCCGGTGATTACAACGGACAATATGTAGCGACGCTCAACGGAACCAATGGTATCGTGAGAAAGCAAAGTATTAATGCTCATGACTGGTATGGTGTCATTGCAGACCTTAATTACAAAAAAAATAACTGGACCTTTAACGGAGGTATTGATCTTAAAACTTATAAAGGAGCACTGTATGATATTGTAACGGATATGTTAGGATCTGATGCAGTATTTGTTCCCAATACAGCGAATGCTCCAAAAGGATATTATATTAACCAAACCGTAAAACCGGAACCGCTTACTAAGCTTAAAGATGCTCAGAAAGTCTCTATACACAACGAAGGTTTGGTAAAATGGGCAGGGATCTATGGAATGGTTGAGTACAGCTCTGAAAAACTAAGTGCCTCTGTACAGGGATCTCTTTCCGAACAATACTATAAGAGAATAGACTATATGCTGTACACTCCTGGAAACCAGGAAACAAAATGGTATCACAAAACAGGTTATATTGTAAAAGGTGGGGCCAACTATAATATAGATGACCATCATAATGTATTTTTCAATACAGGAGTTATTTCCAGACAGCCATTATTCAACGCCTTGTTCCCGTCAAATCAGAATATTTACAACGATGCAAAGAATGAAAGAATCTTCTCTGTAGAGTTGGGATATGGTTTCAAATCTCGTTATGTAGATGTGAATATCAATGCCTACAGAACGCAGTGGGATGACAGATTTATTTCAAGAACATTCAATGCTACTTCCGCAGATATTGCAAAGTTTCCTCAGTTGAACCTTGGAAATGCTTATTTCTACAATGCTCTGAATGTTGGACAAGTACACCAGGGGATTGAATTGGAAGCAAAGGCAAGACCTTTTACCAACCTTAAGCTTAGAGGAATGTTATCTTTGGGTAACTGGAAATATAAAGGAAACGCTAATTTCAACATCCTTGATGTTCAAAGCAATCAGGAAGTATCCGGAGCAACAGGAATGATCAATATCAAAGATCTGAAGGTTGGAGATGCCGCTCAAACAACCGCTAGCATCGGGGCTGATTACAATATTACGAAAGCTTTCAGTATTGATGCCAACTGGGAATATTATGACAAATTATATGCACAGTTCAATCCAATCAACTTCCTTACTGAAGCAGCTAGAGAAAAAGGAATTGTAAAATTACCAAGCTATCATTTATTTGATGTGGGAGCTTCTTACAAGTTCACGATTGATGCGAAAAAATCTTTAACACTGAGAGCTAATGTGTACAACGTATTCAATAAATATTACGTTTCTGAATTAAGCTCTAACATTTTCGCAGGGGATAAAATTGCCAATGGTCCGGATGCCGGAAAAACGTATCAGGATGCCGGAAGAGTGTATCAGGGTATTGCTGATGGTAACACAGGATTTCTTGGTTTTGGAAGAACCTGGTCTGTTGCAGCGACTTTAAGATTCTAATATCATCATTTCAATAATAAATCAATTGAATAGGCTGTCCCAAAAATGGGACAGCCTATTTTATATCAGTCGCAGGCCTGAAGCTTAAAAGTTTTTAGGTTTCTTATTCTGAGCTGCCTGTATTGCTATTTCATCAATACGATTTTTCCTGGTTTCGGGTCTTTTGGCAAGTACAATCCATTGCAGCATCATTTTTTTTATTGATTTGCTCAAGCTTAAAAAGTATGCTTCCGAACCTTTATGAAGTTTAAATGTTTCATTCAGATCTTCCGGAATGATCAATTCTTCCACAGTATCTAAAATAGTCCAGGAACCATTTTCTTTTGCAATTCTGATCGTTTCAAGTCCTGCCTGAGTCATCCGTTTATTTTCAATCAGTCTTTCAACTTTCTCTTTGTTGATCTTTGACCATGTACTCTTGGGTTTCCGCCTGCTGAATAACTGCATAAAAGAACCTTCATCAATGGTCTTCCTCGTACTGTCAATCCAGCCAAAACAAAGTGCTTCATCCACTAGTTCCGACCAATAAACAACAGGTAGATTAGATTTTTTGGTATTGCATACAAGCCATATAGATTGTTCCACATGATGATTGTTTTCCAACCATTCTCTCCATTCTGCTTTTGTATTTACATATACCGTTGATCTTTCTGAAGCTGTTCCCATAATATTGTGTTTTTAAACTTTCTCATAATGTAAAATTAAAAAAAACGAGTGACAACGGTTTGTCAGTATAAAATCGAATTCTATGATAAATAAATGATAATTTAGACAAGACAAATAATTAAAATCATTTAACTCTTTTCAATTGGATATGGACCAGGAAACCACGGATTATATTATTAACTATTTCAGTGAACTAATGACTAAACATGAAAAGTTAGCACTGAAACATCAAATCTCTTCTGCCAAGAATCATGAAAATCCTCAATTCAGAAAGATAATGATAGAAAAGAACTGGATAAGTTCCGATCCTGAGATCGCCAATCTATTAGAAAATGGTAATGAGGTTTTTAAACAGAACATTATAACTCGGATAATGACTGAAACTCCTGAGAAAGTATTTTTCAACAACTGTCCGAAATGTGATAAACTAGCCCGTACTCCATATGCCAAACAATGCAGATACTGTGGTTATACCTGGCATCATTTAGTCGTTGCTCAATTTAAACTCAACAATACTTTTCAAATTACAGGAAGACAATTTTTCTTAACAGGAGATATTATAAAAGGTGAAATCAAAGAAGGACAACGAATAGATTTGAGAATACTGGGACTTAATAAGAAACCCCAAATTGAATCCATTGAATTGGCTCTTAAACGTCAGGATGGAAAAGCATCAGAAGATATTGCACTTGGCATCAATGAACTCACGGAGGAGGATAAACAATATTTACAAAGCATAGATTCTTTCAGAGAATTACTTGATATAGTTATAGAATAAAAAGAGCTATACCCTATCAGTACAACTCTTTTCAATACAATAAATAATTTATTTCGAATTCTTCACCTGCAGCGCCCTTTGATAAAAAGACTGGCTGGCTATTTTCTCTTCTGCTTCATCGATTGCCATCAGCAGATTATTTTTATTATCGGTGATACCTCCCAGAATCTGTGACATCAGTTTCCAAACGGGTTTCATCTTATCGATGAGTTCCTGGCCTTTCGAAGTCAGCTTAAACAGTCTTTTACGCTCATCCTGCTTATCTTTTTCCCATTGTATCAGTTCTAGTTTTTCCAGTTCCTTGAGTAAAGTTATAGTGGACGGATGAGTGTACCCTATCTCATTGGCAATTTCGACAACGCTGACTATTTCTTTTTTATAAATGGTAAAAATGACCGGAAACCATTTCAGTTCAAAATCAATTCCGAATGCTTTATAGATCAAGGCTCCGTCTTTCCTCAATTGTTCACTGAGGCGATGCAGTCTGGTGGATATCGCAAGAATTCCTGCTTCGTTGATCACATTCATGTTTAGTCAATATGTAAATGGTAAAAAATATCGTCGGCACTCATTAAAGGGAATTTCACGGGAAGATTTTCTTTTTCAATCTTCACAAACTGATTCCGTTCATAGAAACGTTGAGCTGCTTTCAATACATTTATGGTTCCTAAATACAGATCATCAATTCCATTTTCCCTACAAAAAGAAATTAAAACTTCTAATAATTCCTGAGCAATATTCAGTTCTTTTCCTCTGAATTCTTTTTTAACAAACATTTTTCTGATCGCTCCTGCCCTTTCATCAAACTTAACCAATGCAATAGAACCCACCAGTTCTTCCTCCACAAAGGCTCCCCAGAAGTTACCTCCGGCATCCTTATAGAAACTTTCTATCTGCAAAAGATCAGGCTGATCCTGTATCGTAATCGGAATATTAAACTCCTTCTGCTGAATAGTCAAAATCAAGTCAATCGCCTGCTCTGAATATGAATTTCCTATGGTTTGTATCTCCAGTTTCATAGTGTTTGTATTTTAAAGTACAAAACTACGTAGTTGAATACATATATACAAACAAACTGTATTTTTTAAAGAATTTTAACATACCTATTTAAAATTGAATTAAATTTTCTGATCTGGATGGTGGACTTCGTTTTATCGATATAGAAAATAAAAAAACGTATGCCGTTTCTGACATACGTTTTCATTATCTAACAAAAATAGTATTATTTCCAGCCTCCGCCTAAAGCCTGATAAAGCTCTACAGCTGCTTTCATTTTACTATATCGTGCATTGGAAATATTAAGTTCCGCGTTCAATGAATTCACACTTGCATTCAATACTTCAAGGTAGTTTGCCATACCATAGTTCACCAATTCCTGGGAATAGTCAACAGATTTTTTGTAGGCATTCAATTCTTTTTGTTTTAATTCAATAAATGAATCCTGTACAGAAAATACTCTGATGGCATCTGAAACTTCTTTTCCAGCAGTAAGAACTGTTTTTCTAAAGTTTAAATAAGCCGTTTCCTGATTTGCAAGACTTACATCATAGTTAGTCTTGATCTGTCTTTTATTTAAAATTGGCTGTGCCAGCCCTGCTACTACATTCGCGAATAATGAGTTTACACTGAATAAATGATCAATATCCACAGACTGAAGTCCTCCACTTCCTGTCAATTTTAAAGTAGGATAAAACTGGGCTTTGGCAGCATTTGTCAACTCGAAAGTATTCATTAAGTTATATTCCGCTCTCATCACATCCGGACGGTTAGCCAAAAGCTGAGCCGGGTACCCCAATTTCAAATCGATCGGAATATTTTGCCCTTCCAATGTAGATCTTTCAATAGAGTGAGAAGGCTCTCCCATCAAAAGACTCATGGTATTTTCAAGCTGCTGGATCTGTGTATCAATATCAATCAGTAATGATTTCGCATTGAACACAAGAGCCTCGCTCTGCTGTACTGCTACTTCTGTTACGGTTCCTGAAATTTTCAGAGCTTTGGTAGTCTCTAAGTTTTTCTCACGTACAGCAATCGTTTCTGTAATAATTTTCTTCTGGGCATCAAAAGTCAGCAATTGATAATAAGCAGAAGCAATAGAGGATACAAGACTGCTTTTTACCGCTTTATGAGCGGCAACAGTTCCCAAGTAAGTTGCTAATTGTGCTTTCTCCTGTGCTTTTAATTTCCCCCAGATATCTGCTTCCCATCCGATAGTTCCTGTAATGTCAAACTGGTTCACATAACGTCTTTCCCCAATGATCTGTCCAAACTGAGTATTGATTGACTGCGTTTGAAAAGTATAGTTGGGCCCGATAGAAAGTGTCGGCTGATAAGCAGCTTTGCTTTGTTTAAGATAAGCTTCTGCAGAATTAATGCTTTCTAAAGCGATTCTGATATCAAGGTTGTTTGCCAGTGCTTTAGAAATATGCCCCTGCAATATTGGATCTGTGAATATTTCTTTCCATGAAATATCTGCGATACTGGCACTGTCAGAAGGAAGCATATCCGTACGGAAAAGCTTTTCGTCTACAACGTTTTTCGGTCTTTCATACTCTTTTCTTGCCATACATGATGAGACGGCTCCGAGTATGAAAACTGAAAAAGTGATTCCTTTTATGATGTTTAATAAACTCTTCATTATTTAAAATTAGAAATTAGATGTTAGAGGCTAGAAGCTAGACCTGATTTTAGACTAATTTCTAATATCCAGCTTCTAACTTCTCTAATTAATTTTATTCTGCTAAATTGATCTCTTCTTTTTTGATAGGTTTAATTTTTTCCTGCAATGTTTCAAAGATGACATACAGAACCGGAATGACAAATAATCCCAAAATAGTTCCTATCAATAGTCCGATTGCTGCACCCGTCGCAATAGATCTGTTCCCTACTGCACCAATTCCATTTGCCAGAACTAACGGCAGTAAACCGAAGATAAAGGCAAACGATGTCATTAGAATCGGTCTCACCCTGGCTTTAGCTGCATTGATGGCTGACATTACAATCGTTTCACCATGATGTCTTCTCTGAACAGCAAATTCGACAATAAGGATCGCATTTTTCGCCAGTAGTCCTACAAGCATGATCAGGGCAATCTGGAAATAAATATTATTTTCCAAGCCCATAATCTTCTGTCCAAAGTACGCTCCCATTACCCCAAGAGGAAGAGAAATAATAACAATCAGCGGAAGAATATAGCTTTCATACTGCGCAGAAAGGATAAAGTAAACGAAGATCAAACTTAGCCCAAAAATAAGAAGCGTCTGAGATCCTGAATTCAATTCTTCTCTGGTCAACCCTGTAAATTCTACGGCATAGTTCTGATTCAGGGTTTCATTGGCCACCTGCTGTACAGCAGTAATGGCATCCCCGGAACTATATCCATCAGAGTTTGCTCCTGTCACCTTCACGGAGGTAAACAGGTTATAACGGCTTACAGATTGTGGCCCGTATGCTTTAGTAAGGGTTACAAACTGGGAGATCGGAGACATGACACCTGAGCCGGTTTTTACATACAGCTCATTCAGGTTATCAATACTTTTTCTGTTATCAGGAAGAGCCTGAACCATTACTCTGAACTGTTTTCCGTATTTTGTAAAGTCAGCAGTATAAATACCCCCGATGTACCCCTGCATGGTAGCAAGGATATCACTTACGGAAACACCAAGCTGTTTTGCTAATGGAACATTGATATCCATCTGATATTGAGGATATTTTGTATTGAATGAAGTCTGAGCAAATTGAATCTCAGGTCTCTGCATCAGCTTACCGATGAATTCATTGGTTTTATTATCCAGGTCAGCATAGTCTCCACCTGATTTATCAAGCAATACCATTTCAAAACCTGCACTGTTACCAAATCCTGGTACACTTGGCGGTTGGAAGAATACTACTTTGGCATCAGGAACGGACCCTACAATACCAAATAGTCTTTTGGTAATATCTTCAGAACTTTGTCCAGCGCCTTTTCTTTCCTCAAAAGGTTTCAATTTAACGAAGGCAAGACCATTATTACTACCATTTCCGGATAGGAAACCTCTACCGGTAGAAATCGTAACATTTTGTACTCCCGGAACTTTCAATGCTTTGGCCTGAAGTGTTTTCAGCACATTATATGTTCTCTCCATAGAAGCTCCCGGAGGAAGCTGAACATCTGTAAAGATAATCCCTCTGTCTTCTGTAGGTACAAACCCTTTCTTCATACTGCTGCTTGCCCAGAATAAGATTCCTCCGGTTACAGCGAAAATAATCAGGGTTACCCATTTATGTCTTAACAGGAACACAAATCCTCTTCCGTAACGTTCAGTAGTTGTTTTAAAAGCAATATTAAATTTATAGAAAAACTTCTGAAGCAGGTTTAAGTTTTTATACTCTGTATGGTGCTCTTCGTGAGGTTTTAAGAATAATGAACATAAAACCGGACTCAGCGTTAATGCATTAATAGCAGAAATAATAATCGCTATAATCAGCGTAATCCCAAACTGTTGGTAGAATACTCCTGTAGGACCTGTAATAAAAGTTACAGGGATAAATACGGCTGCCATTACCAAAGTAATAGAGATAATTGCTCCTGTAATTTCATCCATTGCTTCTACCGTTGCCTTTTTAGCATCAGAAATACCGTGTTCCATCTTCGCGTGTACGGCCTCGACGACCACAATGGCATCATCCACCACAATACCGATGGCAAGTACCAATGCAAACAAGGTCAATAAGTTCAATGAATATCCAAATAGGTTCAGGAAGAAGAAAGCTCCCACAATAGATACCGGAACCGCAATGGCCGGAATCAGGGTAGATCTGAAATCCTGAAGGAAAATATACACCACAATAAATACCAGAATAAACGCTTCAATTAAAGTATGCACTACTTTTTCAATAGAGGCATCAAGGAATTCGTTGGTATCGAAGTTAAAGGTATATTTAATTCCTTTAGGGAAAGTACTTTCAGCTGACTTCAGATATGTTTTTATATTTTTAATAATCTCCTGTGCGTTGGAACCCGGTGTCTGGAAGATCCCCATACTGATAGAAGGTGAATTTCCATTTTCCCCGATTCCTGTATAAGACTGCCCTGCCAGTTCTACTTTAGCAACGTCTTTCAGCATCAGGTTTTGTCCGTTTGCAAGAGATTTGATGATGATATTATCGTACTGTTCTTTATCGTTGAATTTACCTACATATTTGATGATATATTCAAAAGAACTTCCACTGTTCTGGCCAATAGAACCCGCCGCAGCTTCTCTACTCTGCTCATTGATCGCATTGGTAACATCGGTAGGAGTTACACTGTAGGCAGCCATTTTTGCAGGATCCAGCCAGATTCTCATAGAGTAGTTTTTACCTCCGAAAACGTTGGCATCCCCTACACCATTTACCCTTTTAAGGTTTGGAATAATATTGATATTCAAAAAGTTCTGAAGGTATACATCATCAAGATCTTTATTTTCAGAATAGAAAGACATATACATCAGGGCACTTGTCTGCTGCTTTTGAGTTACAACCCCTGAACGCGTTACTTCGGACGGCAGCAAAGGTGTCGCTCTGGCTACACGGTTTTGTACGTTTACCGCTGCAATATCCGGGTCTATTCCTTGTTTGAAGAAAACCTGGATCTGGGCAGAACCGTCATTTCCCGCAGAGGAAGTGATATAATCCATTCCTTCCACCCCGTTGATCTGCTCTTCCAAAGGTACTACCACACTTTTCATCACCGTTTCCGCATTGGCTCCCGTATAGTTTGCAGAAACACTTACCGTGGGCGGTGCAATGTCCGGATACTGTGTAACCGGTAACGAGATCAGCCCTAGCACACCGAGAATCACAATCAAGATTGAGATTACGGTAGATAAAACCGGTCTGTTAATAAAGTTTTTTATCATTAGAATTTCGGTTTTATTGATTGAACAAGACTATCCATTTTGATTGGTTTTGGCTTCACAGCTGTTCCCGGTTTCAAACCTCCGATACCAGCTGCAATAACTGTTTCCCCTTTATTAACTCCTGATTTTATAAGAGCCAAATTGTCGATTCTGTCAATAACATTTACCACAACATTTCTCGCAGTATCTCCTTTTTCTACTTTGTATACGTACACAATACCTTGTTGTTCGTACGTAGCGCTTTCAGGAACGACAAGAACATTATCATAACGCTGAGGGAATCTGATGGTTCCACTGTTCCCATTGCTTAATAATTTTTGAGCATTGGAGAACACAACTCTGAACTGAATAGTCCCTGTTGTAGGATCAATCTGGCCGGTAATGGCTTCAATTTTTCCTTTTTCAGGATAAAGGCTTCCGTTTGCTAACTGCAGCTCAACCATGGGTAAGTTTTTGATTTTCTCAGGCATAGAAGATCCTGGAGCTTTTTCAAGGAAATCAAAATACTCTTTTTCATTCATCGCAAAGTAGGCAAAGATCTCAGAAGTATCAGAAATTGTTGTCAGAGGGGTCTGATCAGACGGTCCTACCAAACTTCCTACTTTTAACGGAAGTCTTCCGATTACCCCTGAAATAGGAGCACGAATGATTGAGTATTCGATATTGGCTTCTACTCCTTTATAATTCGCTTCTGCCTGTCTTTTGGCAGCATTGGCCTGTTGTAACTGAGCTTGCGCCTGAGCCAGCTGAGCCTGAGCTGTCTGTAACTGTACGTTGCTGATGATATTTTTCTGAACCAGAGGTTTTAGTTTGTTCACTTCAACCTGAGCGGCATTTACAGAAGCCTGAGCTGCTGCAATACTCGATTCAGCAGCGCCAATTCCTGCTTTGGAAGCGGCGGCATTTTCGTTCAGAATATTAGTTTCCAGACGGAACAATGGCTGTCCTTTTGTAACATATTGTCCTTCATCTACCAATACCTGGGTAATGTAACCCTGTATTTTTGCACGTACATCATTGTTTACTCTACCTTGGATGGTAGCCGGAAACGTCTGATAACCCACTATATTTTTTGACTCCACAGAAACAACAGGGTACGGCTTGGCACCATCTTGTTTGGGAGCTTCTTTTTTGCAGGCAGTCAGTGAAAGCGCTGCAATGGAAAGTATAACTAGCTTATTATTCATTTTATAGTTTATTAAGAGATTCCTGAATATTTTCTATGTTTTTATTTAAGAGTGCTTTGTAAACTTCTATTCTTTCATTGTATCCATCGTCTTTACTTTTTTTAAAATTGTTTAAATCATCTAATAGTTTTAATTCGTCTTGCATCTTTTGGACAATTTTTTCGAATCGTATTTTCTTGTATTCATCATTGATGAAAAAATATCGTTTCCGCTCATCCATTTTATTGTGGTCTACGATAAGCTGTGCATTTAACAGTAATGAAATACTTGTAGAAACGGAGCTTTTGCTCGCAGAGAGCACTTCAACAAATTCGTCAAAAGTAATTCCTACTTTCTCATAGTCAAAAAGAAGGTAGGAATAAATTTTCGATGCTAAAGGGGGTAAGCTAAACACGGTGCCATAGAACTTTACGGCATCCTGAAAAATTTTTTCATCAATTTCTATACTTTGGTGCATAATATAAAAATTTTCAACAAATGTAAAAATTAGTTCAGAACCAAACGAACAAACCTGATAGAGTTTATAAATACACCCCGGTTTAAAAATTCAATGAAAGATGATTTAACTTTTTGCTTAAATTATAATCTTCTCAAAGGCCTTTCTCATTCCGTCTTTTAAAAGAACCTCTCCACAATAGGAATAGCCTCTGCCTTCAAGGATTTTCAGCATAGCAAGATTATCATGATTGGTATCTACCTTAATACTCTGAATTCCATGGGACTTGGTGAATTCTTCGATCTCATCAAAAAGTTTTTTTACCATCCCTTGTCCTGCAAATTTTTCGTCAACAGCTACTCTATGCACTACTACAAATTCACCGTCACTCAGCCATGCTCCTTCAATGGTACTGTAAGCCGGCTCATCATTCAGAATCAAAGCTGCATATACCGCAATTTCCCCATCTACTGTCATCACATAAGCGAATCCTTTGGCAATATCACTTTCTACGGTTCCAAGATTAGGATATCCGTTCTGCCATTGGGTACTTCCATCCTGTCTTCTTCTTTCTATGGATTGCTGGATAATTTCCCAAATACTGTTTCTTTCTTCAGTTTTCGCTTGTCTTAGTTTAATCTCTGGATTCATGTTGTCATATTTGATTAAAAAATGAGATGGTTTAAAGAATTAAAAATCTAGAATGACAGCTAGTTGTTTAATCTTTAAAACCTCTTCTATAATAGTTTATAATTAAAAAACCGAAAATTAATAAGAAATTAATTTTCGGTTCGAAGTAGTAAAATTTAAAATTATGAAATTGTTTATTGATTCTCACTTTGTTGAAGGTAAGCATCAATAATATCAAATGCTTTTGTTTCATCTTCCAAATCTACCATTACCTTTAGCGAAGTTGCTGTAGGTGTTGTAGTAAACGTAAGATAGTTATTTTCAACGGTATTTGTAATTTCAGCATCATCCAATTTAGACTTAACCAATTGAATTTCTGAAGGGTTATCACTTACATAAACTGATACTCTCGTACTTCTTTCCATATCCTAATTGTTTGAGTATCTAAATATACGATAATTTTTTCAAAATTACAAATTCCGAAAGTTTAAATTTTATTAATATTGTTTTCAATTTTGTCTAAAGCAAGCTGGATTTCTTCCTTTGTAACATTCAAATGAGGTCTGAAACGAAGAGACTGATCTCCACATGGAAGAATGATCAATCCATCGTTGAAAAGCTCATTCATCAGGTGGTTTCTTTGTTCTGCTGTGGGCAGATCAATCGCACACATCAGGCCTCTTCCTCTTGCATTTGAAATTTTTTCAGGATATTTTTCAGCAAAACCTTTTAAGCGTTCCAATAAGAAGTCTCCAACAACTCTTGCATTTTCTACAAGGTTTTCTTTTTCGATAACTTCCATTACCAATTGAAAACGAAGCATGTCTATAAAGTTTCCTCCGAAGGTAGAATTGATTCTTGAACTTTCTCTGAAAACGTTATTCGGAACTTCGTCAAACTTTTCTTTATTGGCTAATACACCGCAAACCTGAGCTTTTTTCCCGAAAGAGATGATATCCGGTTTTGCTGTAAAATGCTGGAATGCCCACATTTTCCCTGTAATAGCAATCCCTGTCTGAACTTCATCAAAAATAAGTAAGATT
This sequence comes from Chryseobacterium sp. GW821-FHT04C04, assembly GCF_059420365.1. Lineage (NCBI taxonomy): Bacteria > Pseudomonadati > Bacteroidota > Flavobacteriia > Flavobacteriales > Weeksellaceae > Chryseobacterium > Chryseobacterium sp. GW821-FHT04C04. The sequence continues at coordinate 198,823 of NZ_JBWKTO010000001.1, forward strand.
TCGTTGTCATCACAGATTCTTCTTAATCCTAATAAGAATTCGTCTCTGAAATGATTGTCACCTCCTTCTGCCTGAATAGGTTCTATGATGATGCAAGCCACTTTATTAGGGTTCATCAGGATAGCCTCTTCAATCTGAAGTAAAGCAAGGTTTTCATTTTTAATTGTTTCTTCCAGGTTTTCTTCTGTAATCGGGAATTTTAATTTTGGATTTAAAATTCTTGGCCAGTTGAACATTGGAAAATATTGGTACTTTCTTGGGTCAGAAGTATTGGTTAAGCTCAATGTATAACCGCTTCTTCCGTGGAAAGCCTGTTTGAAGTGAATGCAGATTCCTGCTTCTGTATCTAGTCCTTTTGCAAAGTTTTTGCGGGTCTTCCAGTCGAAGCATGCCTTCATTGCATTTTCAACGCCCAGACTTCCGCCTTCGATAAAGAAAGCATATTGTAATTCTTCAGGAATAACTACTCTCTCGAATACTTCAAGGAAATGAGCATATTCTTCTGAATAAACGTCAGCCAAAGTCGGCTTGTTCACAGCCATTCTTCCCAACCACTCTGATCTCTCCAAAAGATAAGGGTGATTGTATCCGATAGATGCTGATGCGAACATGGAGAACATATCCAGATATTCTCTATCTGTCAATTTATCATAAAGCCATGATCCGTGTGATTTTTCAATATCCATCACAAAATCGAAACCGTCTGCCAACACATGTCTCCCTACTGTTTCTTTTACTTTATTTGCTTTTATATCTAATGTTTGTTCCATAATAAATTGTTGTGTGATTTAATAAGTGAATGATTAAATGATCCAAAGAATGAATCATTTAATCATTCAGGTTATTAAGCTTTTTTTTGTTTTTTGAGTGCTTTAAGTAAAGCTTTTATAAATCAAATTTAATTCCTTGTGCTAAAGGAAGTTGAGCGGTATAATTTATAGTATTGGTTTGCCTTCTCATATAGTACTTCCAAGCATCAGAACCTGACTCTCTTCCTCCTCCGGTTTCTTTTTCTCCACCGAAAGCTCCACCGATTTCAGCACCGGAAGTTCCAATGTTTACGTTGGCAATACCACAGTCTGAACCTGCATGAGAAAGGAACAATTCTGCCTCTCTTAAGTTCTGAGTCATGATAGCAGAAGATAATCCCTGAGGAACATCATTCTGAATGGCAATCGCTTCTTCTAATGTTTTGTATTTGATCAGATATAAGATTGGTGCAAAGGTTTCATGCTGAACAATCTCATAAGAGTTTTTCACTTCTGCAACACAAGGTTTCACGTAGCATCCTGATTCGTAATCTTTTCCAGTTAAAACTCCGCCTTCAACAGCGAATTTTCCTCCTTCTTTTTTACATTTCTTGATTGCTTCTTCGTATTGGTTTACAGCATCAGTGTCAATAAGTGGTCCTACATGGTTGTTTTCATCCAATGGATTTCCTATTTTAAGCTGGCCATAAGCTTTTGTCAGTCTTGTTTTTACTTCATTGTATACGCTCTCGTGGATGATCAGTCTTCTTGTTGAGGTACATCTCTGTCCTGCAGTTCCTACCGCTCCGAAAACGGCTCCGATGATAGACATGTCAATATCGGCTTCTTTCGTAATGATAATAGCGTTGTTTCCTCCTAATTCAAGAATAGATTTTCCGAATCTTTCTGCTACTTTAGAAGAAACCATTCTTCCTACTCTTGTAGATCCTGTGAAAGATACCAGTGCTACTCTTTTATCATCTACTAATTTTTGTCCGATTTCGTGGTCTGATACCAATACACTTGAAAGTCCTTCAGGAAGATTATTCTCCTTTAAAACTTCAATCATTATATTCTGGCATGCAATGGCACAAAGTGGTGTTTTCTCAGATGGTTTCCAGATGGTAACATTACCACAGATCCATGCTAATGCTGTGTTCCAGGACCACACAGCTACCGGAAAGTTGAATGCAGTAATGATTCCTACAACCCCTAGCGGATGGTATTGCTCATACATTCTGTGTCCAGGTCTTTCAGAGTGCATTGTGTATCCCTGAAGCTGTCTTGAAAGTCCTACAGCGAAATCGCAGATATCGATCATTTCCTGAACTTCTCCAAGTCCTTCCTGTAATGACTTACCCATTTCGTAAGAAACAAGTTTACCAAGATCGTCTTTGTATTCTCTTAATTTTAAGCCCAGCTGTCTTACGATCTCTCCTCTTTTGGGAGCCGGGATCAGCCTGAATTCCTGAAATGCTTTTTGAGCAGTTTCAATTACTTTGTCATAATCACTTTCTCCGGAAGTTTTTACCTTAGCGATCAACTTTCCGTCCACAGGAGAAATGCTTTCTATCACCTTTCCTGAAGCGAAATATTTTCCGCCTGTTGAGGTACCTTTATTTTCTTCTTTAATACCTAAATTTTTCAGCGTTTTTTCGATTCCGAAATCCTTTACTTTTTTTGACATAAAATCTTACTTTTCGTTCTCTCTAAAGATAAAAATATTATGCGAACCTCAAAACTTTAATTTTTAATGTGTTTTTTATTTGGACTAATTATAAACATGCTTATCTTTGCAGGGTAATCATTTTGATAATCACCGATGGAAAATTCACAAGAAAACAACTCAAAGTTTAAAAAGTGGTTCAAGCGTGTAGGATGGGCGGGATTTGCTTTCTTTACCATTAAAGGCTTGATTTGGCTCGTCATATTCTACTTTGGAGCAGACACGCTTCAGAGTTGTATAAAATAAAAAAGCAGAGAAATTTTCTCTGCTTTCTTTTTTTGTAAAAGGATTACCGAATTGTCATTTTTTTATTGAAATGTTAAAAAAACAGCCCTTTTTTATATTTTCTATAATTAAAAAAAGGAATGAAATACCAAGTTCTAATTGATCATTACCCGAAAAACATCATTTATTATCTTAAACTGACCATTTTAAAACTAATCATTCTTCTTTCTCCCTGCATTGACCAGGCTCTGATGCAACAGGTATTCTATCTGTCCATTCACACTTCTGAATTCATCGCCTGCCCACTTTTCAAGAAGTTTATAAGTAGACTCATCTATCCTTATGACAAAGGATTTCTTACCTTTATTTTCCGAAGTGTTCTGAGCTTTTTCTGATTTCATTGTTCTTGTTTTTAATGCAAGATTTATTTTCCAGGTTTATAAGTTCAATCATCAGCCTGAAAATTTTAATTATTATTCTTAGTTATACAGTGTTCCCGCATTTAGGATGGGGGTTGCTGCTTTTTCACCACATAAAACCACCATTAGGTTGCTTACCATGGCTGCTTTTCTTTCATCATCAAGTTCAACGATATTACCTTCTGAAAGCTTTTTCAGGGCAAGATCTACCATTCCTACAGCGCCTTCCACAATTTTGGTTCTTGCTGCAACAATAGCTGTAGCCTGCTGTCTTTGAAGCATTGCTCCTGCAATTTCCGAAGCATAAGCCAAATGTGAAATTCTTGCCTCCTGAATCACAATTCCTGCTTTTGAAAGACGGTCTGTAAGTTCCTGTTCTAAAATAGAATTGATCTTATCTCCACCTTCTCTTAAAGTGATCGGTGCGTGATCATCTTCTAAATTGTCATAAGGAAAGCTCATGGCCAAATGACGCACTGCTGCTTCACTCTGCATTTTTACAAAGTCAGAATAACGCTCCACATCAAAAGCAGCTTTATAAGTATCTCCCACTTTCCATACGATTACAACAGCAATTTCGATAGGGTTTCCCATTTTATCATTTACCTTCAGGGTCTGCCCTTGTAAGTTCTCGGAACGTAAAGACATTTTCTGTGACGAGTACAAAGGATTGATAAAAAACAGTCCATTTTCTTTTACCGAACCTACATATTTCCCAAAGAAGTTCAATACTCTTGAGTGATTAGGCTGAATGATCATTAATCCTTTCAGAAAAAAGCACGAAGTAAGAAAACAAAGCATGGCAATCACCACATAGGCAATACTTTGATCTACTCCACTAACAAAGAAGTAAACTGCTGCCACAAACAAAGCAAGACAGATGACCAGTGTAATGTAACCTGACATAGGTTTTAATGTTTTTTCCATAATTGAATTTTATTTTGATATTATTTTGATATCATAAAGATGGCAATAAATTTTGAATTATGAGGTATTAATTATATTTTTTTTTGAGAGGTTCGGGATAAGGGTAAATCGTACAGAAATAAAAATGGTTTCGAACACTTTTGAATTAAAAAAAGAAAATATAATAATTAAGCTACGGGAAGCCATAAGGAAGTTATTGGATGAGAAAATACTTTTGTAAAAATTTAAATTTAAAAATTATGAAAAAATTCATGTTATCCGCTGCAATGACCATGACAGGATTGATGTTTGGACAAATCACACTTGATAAAAATTTTGTTTCTGAAAATTTGCAAGCTTACACCAATGCTGATGAAACGTTTTATTATTCGGTAGGACATTCTGTGAATGAAGTAAAAATCTATAAAGCAGATTACTCTATTTACAAACAGTTTACTCCAGCTGTGCCAAGCGGGTATAGTATGTTTATAGATCAATACAATAACAATTTTATATTATCTAAAAATATTTTTAACACTGATAATAAACTGGAAATTATTATCACATTTGAAAAATACAATCCTGCCACCTTTGAAAGAGAATACATTATAAAAATTTACAATGAAGACGGAAATACAATACATGAGTTTGGTCCAAATTATAAGTTCACTGATGAATATGACATCAATATTTATCACGACAATACCGCTAATATCAATAAGCTAAGATTATTCAACCAAAATACAAATTCAACTGAAATTTATAGCTTGCCAACAACCTCACTTTCTGCAAAAGAAATTCAGTCAAAAGCCCAACTTTCTGCCTTTCCCAATCCTACGAATAAGATTTTAAATATAATAAATCCGGGGAAAGGCTCAAATACAGTAGAAATTTATGAAAGCACAGGAAAAAAGGTTTTAACTCAGCATTTCAATATGTCGGACAGCAGAATTTCAATCAATGTTGAAAACTTACCTGTTGGAACTTACTTTTATCAGATAGGTGAAATGCGCTCTAAATTTATTAAGAACTAGCCCATTATTAATTTCTATATTCATAAAAAAATCCCGGAAAAAGAATTCCGGGATTTTGCTTTTTATATGTTTGAAATTTTATTTCTTCGTTAAAGTTTTAAACTTGAAATAAGATACTGCTGATAGCGTAATCATTGTTGCGATTCCGATATATACCCAAGCTGGTACTGGCACCGGATCTCCTGCTGCATACGAGTGAAGTCCGCTCAGGTAGTAATTTACCCCAAAATAAGTCATTACCATTGAGCAGAACGCAAACATTGTTGCTACGTGGAATGCCCATCTGCTTCTCAATCCAGGTACTAACCTCATGTGCAATACAAATGCATATACCATGATGGAAATGAAAGCCCAAGTTTCTTTCGGGTCCCAGCTCCAGTATCTTCCCCAAGATTCGTTGGCCCAGATCCCTCCTAAGAAGTTTCCTACCGTTAATGCAAACAATCCGATTGTTAATGACATTTCAGAAACGACTACCAATTCTTTTAATGTTGTGTCGTGGTGAATTTTATACGTTTCTTTATTGGATATAATATAGAATACCAATGAGATTACAGCAATGATCATTGACAATGCAAAGAATCCGTAACTGGAAGTAATAATTGCTACGTGAACAATCAGCCAATAAGACTTCAATACCGGAACAAGCGGTGTGATCTGCGGATCAAGAGCAGAACCTCCGTGTGCAAATCCCATCATGATTACAGCCACCATAAATCCAGAAGCAGGAATCAGAGCATTGACACCAGCTCCTCCTTTATTATTCACTAAATTCCCAACCGCCAAAGCTGCTCTCTGGCCCAAATTAGGTTTTGTAAATCTAAAATAGAACGACAAACCAGCTGTAATACCTACCCATGAAATAAAGATGATCGCTTCATATCCGTTACTCCAAGGAGCGTGTCCCGAGATATACCATCTTGCTACAAGACCTAAGAAATGACAAATGTATCCTACTAATCCAACGTAAATAGTCACTTTGATAGTCTTGCTTAATACTTTATTTGGCTTGAATAATTCAACAAACCCTAGAATTAAAAGAAGACCTCCAATGATGGTATAGAAAATCAATAATTTGAAGTTAATATCCGCTTTATTCATGAAAACCTCAAGATCAACTTTAGATTTTGCAGGAACTACTGCTTTCCCCCATTTCTGCTGATACTCTGAAAGCTTTGCCAATTCTGCATCCGCTTTGCTCCAGTCTCCTGATTTCTGAGCACTAAGTGCTTCAGCAAAATAAGGTCCCATTACCTGCTGAGATTCCATATCCGGTTCGAATTTCTGATCTAACCATGAATGCCATGTATGATTGGCATCATTTTTCACAGGAACAATTCTCATAAACTGACCGCTAAAGAACTCGTTGAAGATCTGTACTCTTTCGTTTACAGCAATGACTTCTTTATCATAATTGGTCTGGTCAGCCGGTTTCTTACGGAAAGCCGTATTGTAATCATGATCTAAAATATATGTTAGATTACCATTAGCATCCGCCGGGAAAAGGTTCATCAGTGAAGTATAGCCATCTTCATCAGCCTTTGTTTTATTTTTCAGTTCATCACCCCCTTTCGGTCCCACTTTGATCATTGGAACCATTGTCCAGCTTGGAGTGTCTGTATTGATAGAGAGGAACCATTGGTTAGCAGTAAGCGATTTTCCGTCTGTTCCTTTAAATTCGTCTTTTTTATACAATTTTCTTAAAACATCTAATGCTTCTGTATTGATAGGAACAATTCTTCCTTCAAAACTTTGCACCAAAAGGTATCCGAATTTATCCGCATGCTCTTTACTGATTTTGTTTCTCGCAATGATTTCATCCGGAGAGATAGATCTCATTTTACCCATTGGAGTTGCCAATGAGTTACTCTTTGGAGCAGCACCATCAAGCGGTTGAGCAGATGGAGCCGGTGCGTGAGAATGATTATCTCCTTCTACATGGATGTGCTCTCTGCTTCCGTCAGTAGTACCATGCGTTTCGATTTTCTGTGCATTTAAACCTAAGCTTAAAAGAACCAATAATACGGCAGCAGCTTTCTTCTTACTAGCATCTACAAGCATTTTATTTAATTTCCAGAAGTGTGTTCCTTTCCAGAAGAAAATAACAAACATTCCTAAGAATAAAAGACCATATCCAATGTAAGAAATCAAAGTTCCCCAGAAATCATGATTTACAGAAAGTACTGTTCCCATTCTGTCCGGGTCAAAACTTGACTGGAAGAAACGGTATCCTTTATGATTAAGAACGTGGTTCATATAGATTTTATAAGGAATTTCTTTACCTTCATCAATGATTTTAATGTGACTTTCATAAGCACTTGGAGACGAACTTCCAGGATAAGTTTCCATAACGAAATCATCCAGTTTCAATGCGAAAGGCGTGTTGTATACTTTAGGTCCGAAGCCTACCATAATGTTTAAACCATCCATAGTAACCTGTTTGTAAGCATTTGGATTTCCTCTTTCAACAGAAAGATCTACCAAACGTTTTGTTTTTGGTCCCTGAAGCTCAATCTGAAGCATATCCGGAACACTAGCATCTTTCTTTCTGTCCCCTTCAATAGCAATCAGTCTTCCTTTTTTAAGGCCTTCAGGAACTACAAGTTTTAATTCGTTGATTGTATATAAACTTCTTAATGCTAACGGCTGGAACTCATTTTTAACGGTAGTTCCGGTAGCCTGAGTAGCCATGGTCATATAGTTGGCATCCACAGGAGTTTTGATGAACAATTTCCCGCCTTCATTTTTGAATTCAACAGCTCCTTCAATAGCTCTGTTGAATGTCACCAAAGTTCCGTTGATCGATTTTGTCTCTCCCGGTTTGATGTAAATGTTTTGTCTTCCGGTATTTCCGGTAGAAACCAAATGAAGATACTCTGCACCATTTGGCTCAGCTACAAGGCTGTCTTTTTTTCTTTGAATGTATTCCTTAGCAAACACTTTCACTTCTTTTCCGTGGAAGTCATAAGTTGCATTGAAATCTTTGTGCAACGGTGACATCAGATAAGGAACATCCTGATAGTTAAGAACATCTCCTTTTTCTTCGATCTGGATTTTAAAGAAATTTTTATCCGTTACGATTTCGTTGGAAGTCTCACCTTCTCTGATGTGCATTTGCCCTTCAAAACTGATGTATCTTGTGATAGCACCCCCGATGAAAATGAAAATAAAGGCAAGGTGGAAAACAAGAACCGGCCATTTTTCCTTTTTCCACAGTCTATATCTTCCGATATTGCCTATGAAGTTAAGAATGAGCACGACCATGATCAGTTCGAACCATTTGGCCTCATAAATTAATGCTTTTGCTGTAGGAGTTCCGTAGTCGTTTTCTAAGAACGTTGCATAAGCCATCGCAAATGCGTACACCAGCAACAATACAGCCATTGTTCTGGTTGAGATAAGAATATCTTGGAGCTTCTTCATGATTTATTGTACTTGACATGCAAAAATAAGCATGATAAACTACAAAGAGCGTAAAAAAAGCTGTTTTTTGTCACTTTGGCCCCGGTTTTGCTTATTTTGAAACATTCTTAATAAGCCCAAAAATATTAGGAAAAATTCAATTTTAAAAATCTGCGGAATCCAGATTTATAATACCTATTCTGCTGATTGAAGTCTTCTATCTCGCAACCTTTAAAAAGTCACAAAAACACTAATAGACAAATAGTTAAAATCCTTTATATTATTTTAAAAAGGAAATAAAAATATAAACTATTTCCCCAAATTTATTTTCTTCCTGATTTTACTTAAAAATTCATGGGTAATTCCCAAATAGGAAGCCACCTGCTGCTGAGTCAGTCTTTGTTCTAATCCCGGATATTTTTCAAGGAATTCCAAATATCGTTTATCAGCGGTTTTGCCCGTTAAAGAAAGAATTCTTCTTTGAAGTGCCACTGAAGATGTTTGGTTCATGATTCTGAAAAGCTTTTCTATCTGAGGCATTGTTTCGTACAAGACCTCTTTATCTTTTTTTGAAATCATCAATACTTCACTATCCTCAAGAGCTTCAATGTTCAATATAGAAGGAACATGATTGATCAAACTGTCTATATCTGTAATCCACCATCCCTCCACTGCAAAATATAAAGTCTGCTCAAATCCGGTTTCGTTCAGGTAATAAATTTTAAAACACCCCTTCAAAATAAAACCTTCAAAAAGGCAATGGTCTCCTTCTTTGAGAACCATTTCTTTCTTTTTAAACGTTCTGGGTTCAAAAGGTTTTATAAAGCGGTTGAAATCTTCATCTGACAGATTTATATATTGACTGATATTTTTATAAAGTAAATCGGACATTCTTCTGTTTAAGCAAAATAAAGGTATCAAAATTATTGACACCTTTACAACCCTCTATTATGTTAAGTTATTTTCTATTTAAAAAATCATTTGTATTGACAACTTGGGCATAAAGATTTCCCAAGGCAGACATTCCCGCTAAAAAGGATTTCTGTACTTCTGCAGCTTTTACAATTTCTCCGTTCAGTTCCCGGTTTCTCGTTGCCGTGGCATCACCGATAATCATCGTATTGCTAAACCCAAAATCAAAAGCGGCTCTGATAGTGGCATCCACACACACATCTGTCATCATTCCTGTGATCACCAGATTTTTAATTTTCTTTGATTGAAGATAAGTCAAAAGATCATTTTCCCTGAAGCTGTTTGGAAAATGCTTGACAATTACTTTTTCATCTTCTTTTGGTGAAACTAAATGATTGATTTTAGCACCATCCGTATCCGGGAGAAAAAAGGTTGCTCCCTCATTGTCAGAAATATGTTGAATATGAATAACAGGAAGATTATTTTTCCTGAAATATTCTAAAACCTTTTTACTGTTTTCTCCAGCCTGTTCAGCTTTTTCCAATGTCATTTTTCCTCCCTGGAAATAATCATTTTGTACATCGATAATTAATAATGCGGTGTTTTCCATTTTTTGTTTTTGTTGTGCGTTCATTCTAATCAGTGAAATAAATACCAGACCTAAGGTCAGAATCGTTTTGAGTCTATTTTTCATATGTGAAATTTTATGAGACAAAATTACATAGGCTCCCGATCTTAACCTTTGAACTAGTTCAAAAAAGTAACTAACCTTCTGTAATATCAATCATATTATTGAATATTATTATTTTTTTTATTCCTGTAGAATTAAATAAGAAATTTTATTATCTTTTTAAAAGGAAACAAAAAACAACTAGTTAATATAATTTAACAGGATCAGATTTGGATAAACAAAAAAAATAGTCTTATTTTATTTTTATTTTATTTTCTCAATAGCAGAAAATATTTTTTAATCAAATTTTAAATAATCGCTGTAAAAAGCGGGATTTCCAAAATGTTTTTTGGAGAAAAAGATTCTTTTAATGTTGAAAAAACATTAAATTTGTGACACTGATATTATGGACAAAAAGACACAAAAAAAACAGACTGAATCGCCTGAAAAAGGCAGAATTTTATCTAAGCCCCGTATTTTTTCCGGGCTTACTTTTATACTTTTCTCGGCTGTTCTTGCATTCTCATTCATCTCTTATTTAATGAACTGGAAAGCAGATCAAAGCCAGGCGGGAACGATGCTGGACAAGACTATAAAATCTTCAAATATCTTTGGCAAGGTAGGCGATTGGCTGGGAAATATTTTCATTTTCGAAAGTATTGGTATTGCCTCATTCATTATTGCATTTTTATTTTTGGTAGTCGGTACGCTGATTCTTAAGAAAAAAATCTTCAAACCCTGGAAAACCATCGGGCATTCTTTATTTTTCATCTGCTGGCTTCCTATTTTCATGGGGGCACTTACCAAAGGGCAAGGTGTTTTAGGAGGAGTCTATGGATTTCAGATTATGGATTACCTTAATTCTATCATTGGGACAGTAGGCCTATGGACTGTATTGGCTGCAAGTATCCTTTTATATTTTATTCTTGAATTTAATCTTCGTCCAAGTTCCATCAAAGCAAAACTGGACAAGATCAATGAAAATACGATTGGAAAAGTAAAATCTATGATTCCTGATTCTGATGAAGATTTCGATGCTGATGAAGAATTGAAAGAGGAAATAGAAGAAACAGAACAGGAAGATGCTCCTCGTGTTACGGTAAGTGAAGTTTCCAATAACTCAATCAATACAAAGAAAGAGCCAGCACCAGTGAGTATTCCGAAAGGATTTCCTGAAGTTCCGCTTTCTACCGATATAGAAACAATTACAACTCCCAATCATACTTCTTTTGAAGCGGAGCCAAGAGAAGTGAACCAACCGGTAAGCTTAAATTTATCTACAAAACCAATTATTCCGGTTTCCACTCCGGAGGAAGCATTTGATATCAGACCTTCTACCCCGTCTTCTGCAGCAACTTCCCCTGCGCAGGAAAATATTAAATTCAATGTAGAAGTAGCTCCGGTTATTGATATTCTAGACGATTCTGATAAAAAATCACAGGAGCTTGTAGAAAAACACGGTTTGTACGACCATAAGCTGGACCTTGCTAATTTCCATATGCCGCCTGTAGACTTACTGAAAGACTATGGAAATGAAGAGATTTCCATTAACAAGGAAGAATTAGAAGAAAATAAAAATAAGATTGTTGGACTTCTGAAGAATTTCAACGTAGGAATTGCAGAGATCAAAGCTACCATCGGTCCTACCGTTACTTTATACGAAATTGTTCCGGAAGCGGGAATCAGAGTAGCAGCCATCAAAAAACTACAAGATGACATCGCGCTGAACCTTTCTGCTTTAGGAATCAGAATTATTGCTCCGATGCCTGGAAAAGGAACAATCGGTATTGAGGTACCAAGAAAAAATCCTACGATGGTTTCTATGCGTTCTGTAATTGCTTCTCAAAAATTCCAGAATACGGATATGGATCTTCCGGTGGTTTTCGGTAAGACTATTTCCAACGAAATCTTTATGGCTGACCTTTCAAAAATGCCTCACTTGCTGATGGCAGGAGCAACAGGTCAGGGTAAATCTGTAGGAATTAATGCCATTCTTACTTCCCTTCTTTATAAAAAGCACCCAAGTGAACTGAAATTCGTTATGGTGGATCCTAAAAAAGTGGAGCTTTCATTATATTCAAAAATTGAAAGACATTATTTAGCAAAACTGCCGGATGCGGAAGAAGCGATCATTACAGATACCAATAAAGTAATCAATACCCTGAACTCTCTTTGTATTGAGATGGACACCCGATACGACCTTCTTAAAAATGCTTTCTGTAAAAACTTGAAAGAGTACAATAAGAAATTTACAGAAAGAAAATTGAATCCTGAAAACGGACACCGTTATCTACCTTATATTGTATTGGTAGTAGACGAGTTTGCAGATTTGATCATGACAGCAGGAAAAGAAGTTGAATTACCGATCGCCAGACTTGCACAGCTTGCAAGAGCCGTAGGTATTCACCTTATCGTTGCAACACAAAGACCTTCTGTAAATGTAATTACAGGAATGATCAAGGCCAACTTCCCTGCAAGGGCTGCCTTCAGAGTAATTTCCAGTGTAGACTCCAGAACGATCCTTGACTCTCCGGGAGCAGATCAGCTGATTGGTAAAGGAGACATGCTTTATTTCAACGGAAACGAGATCTTAAGACTTCAGTGTGCTTTCGTAGACACTCCGGAAGTAGAAAGACTGGCAGAGTTTATTGGAGAACAGAAAGGTTATGCTTCAGCATTCTTACTTCCTGAATATGTTTCTGAAGATTCTACAAGTTCAGTAGGTGCTTTTGACCCAAATGAAAAGGATGCTTTGTTTGAAGATGCTGCAAGAATTATAGTTTCTACTCAACAGGGATCTACCTCAATGCTTCAGAGACAATTGAAACTGGGGTATAACAGAGCCGGAAGAATCATGGATCAGTTGGAAGCAAGTGGTATTGTAGGAGGTTTCAACGGAGCTAAAGCAAGAGAGGTGATCATCAGTGACCTTCATTCTTTGGAACAGTTTTTGGAAGATCTGCGTAGTTAAAGGGAAAATCGAATGATTTAACCTTTCAAAATTAAGAATGTCTAAAGATTATTAAATAAAAAAATGAAAAATATTATTTCAAAAGTTATATTAGGAAGTTTTGTTGTAAGTGCAGTAGGTATGGCCAATGCTCAGAAGATTGATGCTAAAGCCAAAAAGATATTAGATGATATTACAGCCAACTACAATTCTAAAAAGAATTCTTACTTCAAATTTTCTTTTGGAAGCGGTCTTAACGGACAGGTGACGAAAACGGAACCGGGTATTTATTATGTTGCCGGAGAAAAATACAAACTGAAGATCATGGATACAGAGCAGATCTTCGACGGAAACAAAATTTACAATATCAATGCTGATGATATGGAAGTAACGGTTGCTAAACCTAACGGAAGCGGCACCATGTTCTCCCCTATCAATTATCTTACAACCTACAGAAACGATTATAACGTAACGTATAATGGTAAGAAAATGGTGAATGGTGTCAATGCTGATTTTATTAAGCTTACGCCTGTAAAAGCAAACGGAATACAGTTTGTGTACATTTTTGTAGATTCTGCGAAAAAGCAGATGGTAAAACTGGAACAACACGGAAATAACAAAGATGTTGCCGTAATTGCGATTAAAGAATACAAAGAAAACCAGGAACTGGATCCTAATATGTTTGTTTTTGACAAGAATAAGTTCAAAAACTACGTAATTACAGAACTTTAAAAAGCTGAAAGTGAATTCGCAAATACGCAAATTTGCTTTTTAAATTAAAAAAATAACAAAATATAAAAAGCCACAAGTAAACTTTGTGGCTTTTTGATTAATTTTGGCGCATGTTAAAAATACTAGACCGATATATCATAAAAACCTTCTTTGGACCGTTTTTCTTTATATTCAGCGTATTGTTTTTCATTTTTATTGTAAACATTATCTGGGTTCAGTTGGGACAATTTATGGGAAAAGGGTTAAGCTACTGGCAGATCCTCAAGCTTCTTTTTTACCTTGGGGTAAACGTTATCAGTATGGTTCTACCGCTTACGATTCTCCTTGCCAGTATCATGTCATTCGGGGAATTTGGAGAACGGTATGAGCTTGCCGCGATGAAAGCAGCAGGAATTCCTTTGACAAGGGTAATGACTCCTTTGCTTGGAATTTCAACAGCACTTGCTATCATGCTCTTTTTCTTCTCTAATAATATTATCCCGGATTTTCAGAAAAAAGCCAAGAACATGCTTTTCAATATTGCCCAGACAAAGCCGGCTATCAATTTTACTCCGGGGCAGTTTATTGATCAGATTCCTGGTTATATGGTAAAATTTGATAAAATATACGGAGAAAACGGAGAAAATATTGAAGGGGTTTTTGTTCATAAAAAAGCGAATGCTTACGAAAATCAACAATCTGTAGTGGCAGAAAAAGGAAAGTTTGTTCCGGCTGCTAATAAAAACTACCTAAAGCTTGTCTTGTATAATGGATATGTATTTGAAGATGCATTCGCTGGAAAAGGTGACAATGTAAGACAGAAACAGCCTGATCAGGCTATTAAATTTGACACGCTGACTTCCCACTTCGACATCAGTGAGATCATTAATAAAGCGATCGAAAAAGAACAGATTACAGACGACTACCGTTTCCAGACGTATAACCAGCTCGATGGAACGATTGCTAAGAACAAGAAAGACAATAAGCAGTTCTTTGACAATATCGGTTCTGAGGTCCTTAACCAGACTAATTCCGTTGTTACTTATATGGATAAGGGCAACAAACATAAAGTAGCTCCCAAAACCCAGATAAAACTGGATACGGTAAAAGGTGACAAAAAACTGGAAATTATTTATAACTCCTACAACAGATTAGAAAACCTAAAATCGACTTTGGAGTCTAAAAAGAATGAGTACAGTTCCAATGTAAAATACTTCAGCAAGGTGGTAATCTATCAGCAGAGAATTGTTGCTTATTCGGTGACCTGTATCATCTTCTTCCTGATTGGAGCCAGTTTGGGGTCTATCATCAGAAAAGGAGGAATGGGGCTTCCGGTAATCATTGCGATTGTCATTTTCATTATCTTTTATGTCATGAATGTTGGGGTAGAAAACATGTCATGGAGTGGGAAAATGAACCCTTATCTTGCGGCGTGGCTTCCTAACCTGATCCTTCTTCCTTTTGGAGTATGGATGACATATAAAGCGCTTACCGATTCACAATTATTTGATGCGGAAAAATACAAAACACTATTCAAACCGATCACAAAAAGGTTTACAAAAAGTAAAGAACATCAGAGATATCAGTAATTCTGATACAAGAAATAAGATTAATAGTAAAGCTTCGATTTTTTCGGAGCTTTTTTATTGATTTTTTGTAAAACATTTAGTTTTATATTATTGAATATAAAAATTTATATTTGCTGGAATTTAAAACAAAACCATGAAGAAATTACTACTTATTGGCCTATTTGGTCTTCTTTCATTGAACGCCTATGCTCAGGATCAAGATGAAAACGGAACCTATAATAGTGAAAAATACGGATACATTATTGATAAATCAGGAAGGAAAACGGAAGGAGTTGTACAACTGCACGGAGGCTACTCCAGCCCATGGCAAAATCAGTTAAAAGTAAAATTTGCTGCAATTGCTGATATTGATAAAGTAAAAAACAAAATCAAATTTAAAACCTACGATACAGACGACATCAAAGAATATATGCTGTATGAAGGTGATACTCCAAGGATTTTTAAGTCCGTAAAATATTCCAATATGAGAGAGGCTTTAAACAGTTCTGAAAGTACAACAGGATTGGCTGCCGGCTTTAAAGCGATCAATAATCTTTCCAGAACGGATCAGTTTGCAGAAGTTATAGTAGAGGGTAAAATAACAGTTTATAAATTATATGGTTATCCTACAGCGCTTTCTGCAAACAGTACACAGGCCATCACCTATGCAGAAACAGAAAGATTAAAAGAAAACCCGAATTATATCTTTTCCAAGAAAAATGGAAAAGTAGAGGAACTGACTCCCGCAAAAGCAAAAATTATCCTTGCAGACTGCCCTTATGTAAAAGCAAAAATAACAAAAGGAGAATATGGTTCCCTGAAAAATGAGGAGAAGAAAAGAACCGGTCTAGGAAAATTTATCAGAGACGAAATCAGCAATTCTACAGTAGATAAACTTTCAATTATCAATGAAGTAATCTATGATTACAATGAGAACTGTAAGTAAAAAACATAAAGCTTTCGAATGAAAGCTTTTTTTATTCTATTACTTATTTTGTACTTTTATTAACTATCAAAACATACCCTTATTCCTCATAGTGAATCTGCTAATTTATTCGGATAAAATAAATAGATATAAAATGGTTTACAACGAACCTCTTTCAAAGAATAGTCTTGTTGTAAAAAAGATTCACTGCAAACGTTTGTTGATAAGAAAAAAATAGCTCCTCATGATAACATTCCAAGTAAGGAAATTAAGTGTAATGTAGACGAGTTGCCCAAAACCTACCAATCACTGTTAAAGCATAAATATGAAAGGATCAATAGAATGTTGTAAAGCAGCTTCTATTTATTTTAACCTGAGTTCGGGATAATAATTGAAATAACATTTGTGGAAAACAGCAACAATAATCGCATCTAAATTTATGATATTCAAATGTTTAAATAATTTATTGCTGTGGATTTGAAAAGCCATTACAAATCTTTTTATACAAATCAATCATTTTTGTAAAGAGTTTAATGTACAAATTAAAAAATGTCTGGGAAAACGAGGCAAGTCCTCAATGGGCTGGTTCTATGGTTTTAAGCTACATTTGTTATGCAATGAAAAAAGAGAACTTTTATCTTTTTATGTGACAAAAGGAAATGTGGATGATAGAAATCCAAACCATATAAAAAAGATGACCAAGCAACTGGTTTGGAAAACCATAAGTGACAAATTGAAGAATCACTGTCGGGTTGAACACACCAGACAGCGAAGTGTGAACAACTTTATAATAAATATTTTGGGAGAATTAACTGCATATTGTTTATTTCTAAAAAAACCGTCACTTAATTTGAAAAAACTAAATGACGGTCAATTATTTTTAAACTTTGCTTACGCTGAACTCAGGCTATTTTAGGTATTTTAGATATAAAGTATCAACTTTTTCATTCTTGCTATTCAATTCAAAAATTGTTGCATCATTACCTGAACACATAAAGACTTTTTTAACTTTACCTTTCGCATCTTTCAAATAATAATATACATCGCCGTTCTTTATTATCTCTACAAATTTTCCTTTTTGAATACTTTCACCTAAATGAAGCTCATATTTATGTTGTACGTACTTTCCAATAAAATGGAGTACTAATCTATCACTATCTTCAGTATTTTTTTTGCGGGTATATACCTTAGTTAAATCTGATTTTTTTTTAGCTCTTGACATAATAACATCCTCAACTTCACCATTTCTAGTTTTTGGGATATTAGTAAATGAAGTCGAAACTATTACAAAAACGAATAAATACATTGAAAACTTCAAGAGACTATTGGTTTTTAACCTTAGCAATTCACTTTTTCTCATAAAAATATTTTTTTTAAATCAAATGGTTTATAAACGCAGACTCAAAACTCATGCCATTTTTTTTGAAAAAAAGTAGATTACTTTAATAGCCTTATAAAAAATTCACAATAAAAATATTGCTCTTATTTTATTAAATAATAATAAAATTGAAAATAAACAATAATATAAACTTAAAACTGATAAACAAACGCGTTAATATTCATTCCGGCCCCTACTGAAGCAAATAACACTACATCATTTTTCTTAATCTTATGATGTTCCATTTCATCCTTTAAAATCATTGTCAACAAAGTGGGAATGGTTGCCACACTGCTGTTTCCAAGTTTATGAATAACCATAGGCATTATATTTTCAGGAACCGGTGTTTCATATAATTGATAAAACCTGCTAACGATGGCTTCATCCATTTTTTCATTCGCCTGGTGAATAATGATTTTATCCAGCTGGTCAATGGTAAAACCACTGCTATCCAGACATTTTTTCATGGCATCAGGAACATTGATTAGAGCAAACTCATATATTTTCCTGCCATCCATTTTGATGTATCGTGTATCCGGACATTTATCATTGTTGTAAGATTTTCCAAAATACAGGAAATCTTTCTCATTGAATGTATAAGAAGCCGATAAGTGGGCTTTAATACCAGAATCGTCGTCATTGTTAACTTCCAGAATAGCCGCTCCCGCTCCATCAGCATAGATCATACTATCTCTGTCGTGAATATCCACCACACGGGAAAGTGTTTCAGCACCAATCACCAAACATCGTTTTGCAATACCAGCTTTAATAAAGGCATTAGCCTGTATCACTCCTTCAATCCACCCGGGACAGCCAAAAAGAACATCATAGGCTACGCAGAAGTTATTTCTGATCCCTAATAAATGTTTTACTCTTGCTGCAAGGCTGGGTACCGAATCAGACTGAATAGCCCCGAAACGGACATCTCCGAAATTATGGGCAAATATGACATAATCTAATGTTTCAGGATCTATCCCTGCATCTTCTATTGCCGAGCGAGCGGCAATAAAGCCAAGATCTGAAGTGACCTCTGTGCTGTGGGCATATCTCCTTTCTTCAATACCTGTAATTTTTTTTAACTTGTCTGTAATGGAAGCATTATTCTCTTTTAATAATACCCCTTCTTCATTAAGAAAAATATGTTTATCAAAAAATAAATTGGTTATTGTTTCCGATGGGATGTAGTTGCCTACACCAATAATTTTAGTCATCGCTTTAGCATTTTGATTTCCAGATCATTATATAATAAATCGGAATAATTTTGTAAATATAACGATTAAAAGCTAATAATCATCATTTCTTTTTATGCAAAGAATACAGATCATCACTGATAAAAATGCAACATTCTATCATTCAATAACTTTAATTTTCAATAAAAAAACAAAAAAGATGCTGCTCAAAAAACATCCGTGAAGTTCTCTTAGTCTTGGTAGAGTGAATTGAGTGAAACAAAACCTCCTGCTACTCACAAGAGGCCCAATGAAAACAACCGAATCATTAAAGCTTCCGGCCTCATTGTTCTACAATAAAAAAATAATTTAACATATTGAAAATGTGATTTTTACAAATTCACATCTAAAAATACACTATTAAAAACGGATAATACTATAAAGATCATATTTGTTTGAAAAAGTAAATCCTCATTGAAAATATTTTCTTTTGATCTCCATCATTCACTTTATGTACAGCATAAACATAAAAAATGCTAGTATTGAACTTTAATCTACAAAAAAAAGAGGTTTTCAATGGAAACCTCTTGATTATTTTCAAATAACTGAAAATTATACTTTCATAATTTCAGCTTCTTTTGTCTTAAGATGCTCATCACAAATTTTCACATATTTATCTGTATAAGCCTGGATTTCTTCTTCCACTCCTTTTACAACATCTTCAGAAACGCCTTCTAATTTTTTAAGTTCTTTCAAACCATCTTGTCTTGCATTTCTTACGGTTACTTTAGTATTTTCAGCCTCCACTTTAGCTTGTTTTGCAAGCTCTCTTCTTCTTTCCTCTGTCAAAGGCGGAACATTCAGGATAATATTCTCTCCATTATTAGAAGGTGCAAAACCTAAATTTGAGTTGATGATCGCTTTTTCAATTGCATTGATTGCAGTTCTGTCCCAAGGTTGAATAGAGATGGTCATTGCATCCGGAACAGAAACATTCGCAACCTGGTTAATAGGAGTAGGTGCTCCGTAATATTCTACCATTACATCCTGAACCATTGCCGTAGAAGCACGTCCTGCTCTAATTCTTTGAAATGCATGATCCAAGTGCTTTACAGCTCCATCCATGTCTTGTTTTACAGATTCTAATATAAGATCTAATTCTTCCATTATTATATTAAAGTTTGATAAGTTACACATCTATTAATAAGTCTGAATATCAATTGTTTAAAATTTAAAAAAACTGTAAAAACCAGCGATTTCTTACTGTTTTAAACTATTTTTTGCTATTCAATGCTGCAAAAATAATAATTGTTTTCGAATAATAGCTATTTCCATAGATGGATTTTGTGCACTTGCTCCTACAGCATAATTGCTTGTTTGAAAACTCCCTTAAGGCCAAAAACCTGAGGTACAAATACCTATCTTATATTTTGGTTGTTTCTACTTACTGGCATATCATTTTTTATGGCTTATTTTACTATGTTCTTTTAAAGAAGTTTCTTATTGATAAATATGACGACTTATCATAAGATCTATGTTATGATAAAAAACGGGAAGTCTTACAAAAGATAATTTCTTGAAAAACAACTCTTATCATATTAAAAACTAATTTTAAACCAATCACATTATGACAAATCCATCTTTAGACGCCTATCAGCAAGTTTTTGCTATGTCAGGTCTTGCCAACCGTGCCGGAGGCTACAACGGTTTTGGTATCCAACTACAGCAACAACTTCAGTATGATTTATCTTATTATTTTAACAATGTTCCTCCGGTTAAAATAATGGACCAGAAAACCCCTTCAACAGCCAATCCTTCAGTTCTGGAAAAACTAGGAAGCTGGGATCTTGTTTGGGGCCCAGCCTTGATCGAAGAAAAAAATGAAAAGGGTGTTCCTACTGGTGTTGCAGATAATGCATTATATGTAGCTAAGTCTAATGCTGTTGCATTTCCGGGAGGTCCTACACTGCCTACGTATGTTGTAGCGATTGCAGCAACGAACCCTTCCTCCCTTTATGACTGGGAAACAGAGGATTTTTCGGTAGCTGAAGTTGTGAACTGGACAACTTACAACCCTTCCAATTTCGCTCCATCAGCGTATAATGGTACTGACCCTTATATTTCAAAAGGAACTGCTACCGGTATAAGTATCCTTCTCGGACTTGAAAGTCCGTCTTCTGCAGCTTCACCCAATACCACACTGCAGCAATTTCTTGCAGGCTTAAATCCGGAGCCGGGTACAGCTATTATATTTTGCGGACATAGTCTTGCAGGAGCCTTATCTCCTACTCTTGCTCTTTATCTTAAAGAAAATAACGATCTAAATGCTTTCGGGGTAACGCTTGTATATCCTACCGCCGGACCAACACCGGGTGAGGCAGCATTTGCCAATCTGTTCAATAGTAAATTTCCACCGTTGCCTCCAGGATGGCAGCAACAAACAGGCCCTTACCAAAGCTGGAATACGATGCACTGGAATGATCTGGACGTTGTACCTCATGCATGGCCGGTATCAGAACTTGGGAAAATCGCAACTATATATGGCCAGGCCCCTACCCATATGACGGCCTCCATATTAAAGGCCTTACAAACGATGGCTATTGCCGATTCTTCAAATTCAAAAGCCAGTTATACAAGAATACAAAACCAATCGCTTCCAGGTCAACTCCAACACTTAAGCAGCTCCTCTATTAGCATCAAAACACCTCCTGAGACTTTGCAAGACTACATGCTCCAGTTATCAGTACAACATGTGGGGATGTATAATGGTATTCCTGCAATAGGGCCTAATCCACCAGTAAAAGGTCTTATTTTACAACAGCCATTACCCAAACCAGACGTTTTGAAGCTGGTACCGGGAGTAACTGCTGTCTCCGAATTTGAAATGATTATGAAAATAATAAGTCAGATCATTGGGTGGATTTCTTCTAATTATGTTTTGGTTGAAAAGGAAAGTGCCACACAAAATGTTGAAGCAGACCAATAAGTATTAAAACTATTATAAAAACAGAAACACCTGCCACGCTAATCGTGGCAGGTGTTTATTATATTTTTTTCAGCTAACGTTGATTATAAATCAACCAAAGTACCTACATTTTCTCCGTCTACAATTTTTTCTAAATTCCCGTCTTTATTCATATCGAATACGATGATAGGTAATTTGTTTTCGTGGCTTAGAGTAAAGGCAGTCATATCCATTACTTTAAGGTTCTTTTCAAATACTTCATCAAAAGATAATGAATTGTATTTTACAGCATCGGCATTCTTCTCAGGATCGCTGTCATAGATTCCGTCTACTCTTGTTCCTTTTAAGATTACATCAGCACCTATTTCGATGGCTCTTAAAGTAGCAGCGGTATCTGTTGTAAAATAAGGGTTTCCTGTTCCTGCTCCGAAGATCACTACTCTTCCTTTTTCAAGGTGTCTTACTGCTCTTCTTTTGATGAAAGGCTCAGCTACTTTATCCATTTCGATAGCAGACTGAAGTCTTGTCTTGATTCCTGCATCTTCCAAAGCTCCCTGTAAAGCCATTCCATTGATTACAGTTGCCAGCATTCCCATATAATCTCCCTGCACTCTGTCCATTCCTTTTGCAGCTCCTGCTACACCACGGAAGATATTTCCTCCTCCAATCACGATCGCCACTTCACAGCCTTTTTCTACTACTGTTTTGATCTCAGCAGCATATTCTTGCAGCCTTTCGTTATCAATACCGTATTGTCTGTTTCCCATTAAGGCCTCACCGCTTAGTTTCAGAAGGATTCTTTTATATTTCATCTTTTATTTTTAGTAACTTTTTATTAGTATGGGTCTCCCCTGAATTTGATTTTGCAAATATAATCATTAAAGATATTGATAGAAGAAAAATATTTAAATAGAAATAATGTAAGAAATATTTTGAAAAGTACGAAAAAGGATTATTTTTGCATTAATTATAAATTGAGTTGAAGAAAATTATCATTTTTTCATTATTTCTATCAGGAATTGTTTCTTATGCACAAACAGGAACAAATGTTTATCCGTTCTTAAATGTACCTGTATCTGCAAGACAGGCTGCTTTGGGTGGAGATGCAATTTCGATAAGAGATTATGATGTTTCCTTTGCTATTGCAAACCCTGCCCTGTTAAATAAAGATTCCGACAAACAGCTTTCCGTCAACGCAACGGCTTATCTTGCCGATTCGAAATACGGTACTATTGCTTATGCCAAAGACTTTGAAAATGGCCACATGGCTACCATCAATGCCCGATATATGAGCTATGGAAGTATTCCAAGAACGGATGAAAGTGGTTTTGAAAATGGAGAATTCAAAGCTTCGGATGTCGCTATTGGTGCAGGCTATGCCTACCAGTTTGAAGAAGACTGGACGATTGGTGGAGGACTTAATTTTGTTACCTCAAAAATTGACAACTATACTTCTTCCGCTATTTCAGGAACTGCGGGAGTTACCTATCATAATAAAAAGACCAAAGAAGTACTTTCTCTTGTTATGAGAAATTTTGGTTTCCAGTTGAAATCATTCAACGGGGAAAGGGAAAACCTTCCTTTCAGAATTGATTTGGGATATACCAAAATAATAAAGAACTTCCCTCTTGCGATCACGATTACAGCACACGATCTTCAGAAATTCGATATTTCTTCCGAATATAATCTTGACGGACAGAAAGTGAATGCCGGCAGAAAAATTGCAGATCACTTTTCATTGGGAGCAGAGTTGTTTCCGGAAAAGAATTTCAATATCAGATTGGGATACAATGTGAAAAGAGGAAATGAACTGGCTGTTGCAGATCAAAGAAACTTCTCAGGACTTTCTGCCGGATTTGGAGTTAAAGTTTCCAGATTCCGTATCGATTATGCCCACGTAAGATATCACAACTCTTCGAACGTCAATCAGATAGGGATTTCCATGGACCTTTCCAGCCACAGAGGAGAATAATCTGCCTGGAAGAAAATTTCTTAATTATTCTGATTTTTTTTTACTTCCCCTTGATTTTTAAGAAAAAATCTTGAAATTTGCAGTATGAAAAAACCTGTAATTGCTATCGATGGGTACTCGTCTACCGGAAAAAGTTCTATCTCCAAAATCATTGCTGATAAACTTGGACTTATTCATATGGATACAGGGGCACTTTACAGAGGAGTTACCTGGTATGCATTGCAGCATTGTCTGAATGAAAACAGCGAGATTGATCTCAACAGATTATTCTCTTCTTTAGACCAGATCAAACTTGAATTCAAAAACAACGACGGAACTCTTATTCTTTTCCTGAACGATATTGATATTTCTAAAGATATCCGCACCAATATAGTATCTGACAATGTAAGCCTGGTTGCCAAGCAGAAAGAGGTAAGAGACTTTTTGCTGCAATCACAACGTTCTTTGGCAGAAAAAGGCGGTGTTATTATGGACGGACGTGACATAGGGACAGTAGTTCTGCCAAATGCGGACTATAAATTCTTCCTTACTGCCAGTATTGACGAAAGAACCAACAGGAGATTTCTGGAATTAAAAGGACTGGGAATTGAAGCAGATAAAGAGCAGGTAAAGCAGAACCTTATTGAAAGAGACAAGATCGATAGCGAGCGTGAAATAGCCCCATTGAAGCAGGCTGAGGACGCTATTGTTATTGATAACTCAGCATTAACCAAAGAAGAAACTATAGATCTTATTTTATCTCACATTGAAAAGATTTAACAATTTTTAATAGGCATAAAGCCTCCTTTGGTATACAAATTGTAAGTTTTATTACTGTAAAAACTAATCTTATTATTAATTATTAAAAAACTTAAAATGTCTAGAAAAGAAAATAATACAGCGGGTATATTGGCAGGACTTCTTGCAGGTGCTGCGGCAGGTGTAATCTTAGGAATGTTATACGCACCGGAAGAAGGTAAAGAAACCAGAAAAAAAATTAAAAATAAAGCAAATGATCTTAAAGATCAGGCTAAAGATAAATACGGAGAGGTTTCTGAAAAAGTGAAAGACCAGTACAGCAATATTTCTTCTACTTTCAAAGAAACGGCAAGCACCGTGGCACATACTGTGAAAGATGGATATGACAAATACAAAGATCAAATTGTTGCTAAAACGGCAGATGTAGTAAAGGATGTAGAAGCAGAATTGAATGATCTAAAAAAATAAGTAATTTATCTTTTTTAAGTAAATTACAGAAAGGAACTTTTGTGAGAAAGTTCCTTTTTTTGTAACTTTAAAAAAAAACAATGATAGAAACTATTAAAGAATATGCCTCCAAGAGAATAGATCTTCTGAAAATTGAAGCTACTGAAAAGTCATCTCTTTCTGCTGGTCTCATTACCTACTTTGTAGTACTCCTTGTTGCTTTTGCTTTTTTTATTATCCTTTTCAATTTTGGAATAGCCTTTCTTATCGGAAAAGCACTGGATAATTACTCCTACGGATTCTTAATTGTTGCTGCATTTTATGCACTTGTAATGGCCTTTGTCATTGCCTTCAAAAATAAGATTGTCAATGCTGTTGCAGATCAGGTTATTAAATTTTTAAATCATTAAACTATGGGCAGAAAATACGAAAGCATAGAAGAATTAAGAAGAAAGAAAAAACTGCTTCAAGGGGAAATAAGTGATCTGGAAAATCTTCTTACCTTCAAAAACACGAAGGAAAGCTTAAGTGCATTTACCAATGGTTTAAGTGATCAGTATCTGCAGGAAAAGGTAGATGAAGATGGTGATGAGAAAGTGGTATTGAGAAAAGATGTCATTGCCAGACAACTGACTTCAGAAGTAAAAGACCTTCTGATCAACAAAAACACAGCCGTAGGGCTTGCAAGTTCCGCCTTCAAAGGAGGAAATATTACAGACAGCCTCGTTAAGCTGGGAGTTACCGCTATCGTTGGAAACTATGCCAAAAACAATATGAAAAGCTCCAATTGGAAGAAAAAACTGATTGGTGCTGCATTGATTTATCTTGCTCCTATAGCACTGAAGTATGTCAGAAAAAAGATGGAAGTATATCAGAAGAATAAAAGTGTTTCCAGTTTGGAACAATTGATATAAAAGTTAGAGGTTAGAAACTAGAAGTTAGAGAATATCCCGTGATTTACATTCATTTCTAACCTCTAGTTTTTAGCTTTTATTTTGAAAATAACTGTCCCAAAATAATTCCGGCAGCCATAGATACATTCAGGCTTTCTGTAGACTGGGATTTTCCAAACCTCGGAATACTGATACTTTTTTGCAGAAGTTTCTCTGTTTCCGGCCTCATTCCGTTTCCTTCGTTTCCTAAAATCAGATTAATCTTTTCCGGTTTTTCAAAAGTATAGATATTCTCCCCTTCCATATCCGTTCCGACATTTACATTTTCTGTTTTAGAAAGATATTCTACAAGATCGGTATAAACGACATTAACTCTGGTAAAAGACCCCATGGTGGCCTGAATCACTTTTGGATTGTAGAAATCCACCGTGTCTTCACTACAGATAATCTGTTCAATTCCGAACCAATCCGCCAGTCGTATAATTGTTCCTAAATTCCCCGGATCCTGTATCCCATCCAAAATCAACTGTATATTCTTATCTCCCATTTTTTCTTCCTCAGCAAGATAACATACCGCTATGGAATCTTTTGGAGTTTTAAGGAAACTAATTTTTTTCAATTCATTTTCAGAGATATGAGTAATAGGAATATCAGTCCGGTCCAATTTTTGCGGATCGGTTGATAATATTTCTTTAACTTTAAAGTTAGAATTAAAAAGTTCACAAATGATTTTATTACCTTCAACCAAAAACAAATTGTATTTTTGTCTGAACTTCTTTTTATCTAAAGATTGTAAAACTTTTATTGTATGAGCTGTAAGCATTATAAGAATTCTCCTCAAAAATATTATAAAATTATCTCATTTGCAACATTTGTTGGTCTCCTTTATGCTTGTAGTACGACAAAAAAAGTTCCTGAGGGCGAATACCTCCTTACCAAGAACAATTTAGCGTTCGAGGATAAGAGAGAATTTTTTGACGAAGAGCTCAAAGATTACATTCAGCAGAAACCCAACAAAAAGCAATTTCTCTTCATGCCATTGAGTCTCCTTTTATACAATATGGCTCAGCCGAAAT
The DNA here is from genome assembly GCF_059420365.1 of Chryseobacterium sp. GW821-FHT04C04. Taxonomy (NCBI): domain Bacteria; kingdom Pseudomonadati; phylum Bacteroidota; class Flavobacteriia; order Flavobacteriales; family Weeksellaceae; genus Chryseobacterium; species Chryseobacterium sp. GW821-FHT04C04. Next base: position 225,658 of record NZ_JBWKTO010000001.1, read on the forward strand.
ATGACACCATACTTAATGAATATATGACCTATCCCGGTGAGATGAGAAATCAGAAGCTGAGAGACTCTTTATTCCTTAAATACAACATGAAAAGCAGTGTTGGAAAAAGTCTCCTTTTTGATCGTTTATTGCACAATTGGGGAACACCACCGGTAATTCTTGATCAAACAAGAAGTGAAAAAAGTGCTGAATCTATTAAAAAAAGACTTACCTACAGAGGATATTGGGATGCTGACGTAACATTCAAACATTCCCTGGACTCTGCGTCTAAAAAAGCATCTGTTAATTATTCTATTAAACATAACGAGCCTACCCGGATTAAGGATTATTATTACAATATTCCGGATCAGGGAATCAAGGGCTACTACAACTATAATCTGAACAGAAGTCTTGTGAGATCCGGGCATATCCTGGATCAGACTGTATTGGAAAGAGAAGTAACCAGGATTACTGACCTGATGAGAGAGTTTGGATTCTATAAATTCAACGCCTTCAATGATGAGGTCTATTTTGTTGCGGATTCTCTTAAAAGCAAAAAACAGGTTCCTTTGACATTGGAAATTCATAAAGATTCACTGGACACGCCTTATAAGATTGCCACTTTTGGAAATATTGATGTTGCCATCGTTGATGAACCTGGTGACTACCCTAAAAACACCAGGAAAGACAGCTTAAGAAGAATAAGGTTTCATACACTAAATGATAAATATAAGCTTTCATCTATATGGAGAGCTATTATTCCGGACAGTAAAAAGGTTTTTGACCAAACCAAGCTGGACATTACCAAGAGAAACCTTTTAGCGATGAACAACTTTAGTATCGTCAAGGCAAGAGATTCTCTGAGACAAGGTGGAATGACTTCTCCTAATGACAGCATCGTCGATGTTTTATATGTATTGAAACCACTTCCGAAATATGAGCTTAAAGTGGGGACAGATGTTAATTATTCTCAAATTTTGAATCTCGGAATCTCTCCATCTGTAGACCTTACTACCCGAAATATTTTTAAAGGAGCAGAAAACCTTTCTACAAGCCTTTCAGGAACATTTGGTTCTATCAGAAGTACGAAGGATATTGATAAAAGAGTGGCTGCCTATGAAATATCAGCACAGGCCTCTCTGAATTTCCCGAGACTGCTGCTTCCTTTTAATTATTATAAATTCATCCCTAAGCGATACACTCCTACTTCATCTATTCTGCTGGGAGCATCCATACAGAACAATATTGGTTTGGGAAGGGTTATCTTTAATACAGGACTGAATTACCAGGCAAGTGTCAATGATCAGGTATATCATAAGCTTACCTTATTCAATACTCAGGTCAGTTTGACTAAAAATAAAGATGCATACTACGATTACTTTGTGAATGACGGAAAGGTAAAAGATGAAGTTTTCGGAAATTATTTTATGTTTAACCCGGAAACGGCACAAACCGGACAAGATTATAAAAATGGAAAACTTACTGTAGATGAAGTTTCCAAAAAGATCATTGAGAATGATGCTTACCATGGAAGTCTCAATCAGCAGGGATTAGATCTTTTAACGGCATTTACCGGAACCCTGGTCAACAAAGACAGACAAACTCAGGATGTCCTTATTTCTTCAATGATCTATAACTTTGTATACAGTGAAATCGGAAAAAAAGAATATCCAAATGCATTTTATTTTAATGGAAAAGTTGAGCTTGCAGGTAACATCTTAAGTTTATTCAATAAAAAAGATAACGGCGGAGGTATTGTTACCGGCCCGCAAAGAACCATTTTCGGACTGCCTTATGCACAGTTTGTAAAATTTGATATTGATACAAGAAAATATTTCAAGTTTAATGGAAACCAGACATTGGTACTGCGCCAGTTTATCGGAGTTGGAATACCCTATGGAAACTCTGGCGATATGCCGATTATCAAATCTTACTTCAACGGAGGTTCCAACGATATCAGGGCATGGGTAGCCTTTGGAGGATTAGGTCCTGCAGATTCTCAGGTGGATGAAAGAGTCCGCACCTATATGACAGACAATTTAAAGCTTACTACCAATATTGAATATAGAATTCCTTTCAATAAAACGTATGAGGGGGCTTTATTTACAGATATCGGAAATACATGGAGTCTTCGTAACTATAATGACGGATTTGGAGATGAATTTAAATTCAATAAGTTCTGGAAACAGGTGGGTATCGGAAGCGGGTTCGGATTAAGATTAAACATAGCTTATGTTACCGCCAGAATTGACCTTGCCTATAAGATCTATGATCCGAATAAACCTGAAGGAGACCGATGGAGATTTAAAAATTTCCAACCTTTCAAACCAACAGTCAATATTGCGTTCGGATATCCTTTCTAATCCGGAGAAACGCCTAAAATAAAATACACTACAGCAATCACACGGGCGAGGATTTCTCTCGCCTGATTTCTGTAAAAGCTTTCAGATTTTGTTACATCCTGAGCATCAAATCCCAACGCATTCATATCATTATTTCTCGCAAAAAACAACGCTCTTAGGTTGTGAAATCCCTGAGATACGATAATGACATTTTTCTTTTTATAAACATCCTTACAACGAAGAATACTTTTATAAGTATTGAAGCCCTTTGGATCTTCCTCAATAATATCTTCCGGAACACCCTCCTGGTAGATCAGGTAGTTTTTCATCGCTCCCGGTTCATTGTATCCCTTACTCTTCTCCCCGCTCACAATAATTTTTTTGATTTTACCATGATGGTAGAGAAGCGCTGCCGCATCCATTCTTTTCGTAAAGTAGGGATTCGATTTTCCGGATCTCATTTTAGGAGATGTTCCCAAAACCAAAGCAACTTCTCTGGGGGGAATTTTTGATATTTTGGTATAGGTTCGCCCGTTGGTAAGACCAAATACCCATACATTACAGAAACATATCATTAGAATTCCCAATTCCAATGATATAAAGCCAAGGTTAAATATGTTCCTAATAATTCTCAACTAAGATCAAAGTTAAGCTTTATTTTTTTACTTTTCACAATAGACATGCAAGCTAAAATATGCCCTTGCTCTTCTTCCTTTTCGGTAAGATATTCATTTTCCAATAGTTCCACTTCTCCTTCATCCAAAGAACATTCACAGCTTCCACAAATTCCAGACTTACAGGAATAAGGAACCGGAAACTTCTGAATCAAAAGTTGTTGAAGGATTTTATCCTTATTATCAGGAAGTTGAGCCGTGTATTTCTTGCCGAATATTGTAAACTCCACTTCTATATTTTCAATCAGAGGGAATTCTCTTTCTACAGGATAAATATCATCATTAAATTCTTCAAAAAGCTCAAAATGGATATTTTTCTTTGGAATCCCGTGGTGATAGCAGGCATTAGCCAATGTTTTGATCATCTCTCCTTTTCCACAGATCAGCACTTCATCTACAGCATCCCAGATTGTAGACTCTTCGTCCGTATCATCCAAATGAAGGATTTGATTGATGATAAGGTGCAATTTCTTTTCATCTAATCTGCCGTAAAAGAACTGATCTCCTGTTTTCTCCTGTGAAAAAAAGTAAAATATCTGAAGCCTGTCTCCGAAAGTTCTGGCAAGATGATCCAACTGTTCGCGATAGACCAGCTCATCGGAGCTTTTATTTCCGAAAAACAAAAACAACCTCGTTCTCGGTTCGGTATGAAGAATATTTTTAAAATGGCTCAAAATAGGAGTAATTCCTATACCAGCAGAGAAAGCAACAATTGTTCTGAATTCACTTGGCTTGGACACCAATGTAAATCTTCCGGCAGGTTCACTCACCCAAAGCTTGTCACCAGCCTTATAATTTTCAAACAGCTGAGAAGTTGCACCATCAGAGGAATTTATCTTTATTCCAAGACTTATTTTACCCTCATAAGGAGCCGAAGTCATTGAATAATCATTAATAACCTCTTTCCCATGTGATTGAAATCGTATACTGACGAACTGCCCGGCCTCAAACCTGAAATTTTCTTTTAAATTCTCAGGAATATCGAACTCCAGAGAAAAAGTATTTTTGGTCAGCTCTTCCTTTTTCGCTATTTTTAACGGATGAAACTGTATTAGTTTCCCTTTATAGATTTGTTGTTCCATAACTTCAATTCAAAAATAGATAAAAAATAATTTATGAAGAAGATAATTTTATCCACGTTACTTCTTACTGCACTGTACAGCTGTAAAAAAGAAGGTCAGAAAACTGAAAACACAGCAGCTACAGATTCTCTTTCAGTATCTCAAACTACAGATACTAAGGAAAGTACAGAACTTCCTAAAGAACTTTCCCCTGAAAATGTAAGCCTGCACTTAGCCAAAAATAATGATACATTATATGTTACCAATTTTTTTGCCACCTGGTGTGGTCCATGTATGAGAGAAATTCCAAGCTTTAAAAGTAAAATGGAGGAATTGAAAGGGAAACCCGTAAAATTCACTTTCGTAAATCTTGATGATAAGACAGAATGGGCTGGTGCTGTTAAAAATTTTGCAACAGAAAACAAGTTAGGAGGGAATATTATCTTGCTGGATGGACAAAAATTAGATCAAAACTTCTTTCATAATAACTTCAAGCAATGGGACGGAGGTTCTATCCCTTTTACTTTCATGAGAAAAGGAGATAAAACCGATGAATATCTGGGAATGATGACGGAAGATGTATTGAATTCAAAAATCGATTCTTTCTTACAATAAAAATAGACTGAACTCTTTCTGAATCATGTCGAAAAGATTTAAAATCCTATGTTTATTATTCGTGATTGCAATTATTGTAAGTGCTGTCATTAATATGAACACAGGATTTTTAAGTTTAAGTTTCCAGGACTTTTTTCAAGATTCTGCTCATCATCAGATTGCCGAAATCCGTATCAACCGCGTTCTCGTGATGATGCTTGCCGGAATTTCAATTCCTACTTCAGGTTTTCTGATGCAGGAGTATTTTCAAAATCCCCTGGCTGGCCCCGATATATTGGGAATCACTTCGGTCGCCAGTTTATCAGTCGCCTTTTATATTTTCTTTTCCCATACTATTCTATTGCCTGAATTTTTACAGAATAGTTTTCTAAGCTTATCAGCTATTGGTGGAAGTTTACTCTTAATGCTGATTCTTCTATCAATGTCTAACAGGTTTCAGGACAAATCTTATCTTATTATCTTCGGGTTTCTTGTCTCAGCTTTTGCGGGAGCAATTGTATCCCTGCTTCAGTTTTATGCAGAAAATCAAAGCCTGAAAAATTATATTTTGTGGTCTTTCGGAGCTAATAATATGGTGACCAGAAACCAGATCTATGTACTGTTTATCTTAGTATCTATAGGTCTTTTTATTTGTTTCAGAGCGATAAAGCCTCTTATTGGAAACTCTCTTGGGAACTCTTATGCACAAAGTTTAGGAGTAAATCTGAAACAACTAAAACTATTAATAATAGTAGCGTCCTCTCTTCTTTCAGCTTCTATTACTGCATTTCTAGGTCCTATCCTATTTATCGGAATCATTGTTCCTCATTTTTGCAGACTCATTTACAACCCATCAAAATTATGGCAGCAATGGATTCTCAATATGTTTCTGGGAATACTGATCATGCTATTTTTCTCAGTTATTGCAGAAAAAACACAGATCCCTTTGAATGTAATAAGCTCTGTATTTGGAATTCCAGTGATTTTGATGATGCTTTTGAAGCAGAATAAAGTATAATTTTTGTTGGAAATCGCAAAGACGCAAAGATTTTTTATCCAATCTGTAAGTTTTAAGGCGCAAAGATTTTATCTCCGATAAAATTGAAAACTGCATATTTAAATCATAAATTATACACACACGCTTGCTGAAAATATTTGATTTTCTTGCACCTTAAAAATATACACAACGTATTACAAACCTTTGTGCCTTTGCGTTTACCCAACACCTTGTATCAATAAACTACACTCACACTTTCTGAGGATTTTTAATTTTCTTATATACCATAGATTACTGTTTTCCGTCTCTCAATTATTAACCAACAATTCATATATTTAGATTCAACAAAACACCACAAATGACAGAAAATGAATTATCAAAAGTAGTTTTTGAAACCGGTTTAAAGATTCATAAAAAACTTGGAGCACGACTCTTTGAACATGTTTACGAAGAATGTATGTTCTATGAATTAACAAAATCGGGGTTTATGGTAGAAAAACAAAAACTTTGTCCCATCATTTATGAAGATTTGAAAATAGAGAATGCTTTCAGACTTGATATGATTATTGAAAACAAATTAATTTTAGAAATAAAAACTGTCCATTACATTAGCTCCACTCATAAAGCGCAACTTCTAACTTATTTAAAAATGACAAACTGTAAATTAGGCTTGTTGCTTAACTTTCAATCTGATGTTTTCAAAAATGGGGTGACAAGAATTGTAAATAACCTATAAAAACGGTATAAAAATTTGGCAAAATCAAATTCCTTGCGCCTTAAAACACTATTTTTGTAAAATATTTTGCGCTTAACCAGCTTCAACCATGCACTTACAGATCAAACAGGCAAATATCGGCTACAACACAACATTAATCTCCAATGCCAATGCGGATTTGAAGCTTGGTGATGTATGCCTGCTGATTGGTAATAATGGGGTAGGAAAAACAACACTGATCAAATCTATTCTGCATCAGCTCCCTTTATTGAATGGAGAGATTTCTATTAATGGGAAGAATGTAAAGAGTCTTTCTGTAAAAGAAATTGCCGAGAATATTGCGATTGTTTTTTCAAAATCGGTTATTCCGCAGCATTATACGGTTGAGGATCTTATTTCACTGGGAAAATACATCTACTACCCTTTTTATTTTGAATTAAAAAAAGAAGACCGCGAAGAAATTGCCCATATTATCGAGGAATTGGATTTGAATCAATACAGATATACCCTCCTAAAAAATCTGTCAGACGGAAACCTTCAAAAAGCATTTATAGGACGGGCTATTACTCAAAACTCTCCCATTATTATTTTGGATGAGCCCACCACTCATTTGGACGAAAAAAATAAATTAATTATTCTCAAAACTCTCAGAAAATTAGCCAAAGAACAGAATAAACTCATCTTATTTTCTTCTCACGACTGGAGACTGGCTAAAGAATTTGCAGATAAAATATGGTATGTAAAGGAAAACCATCTGTATTCGGGAATTGTTGAAGATATTTTGCTTCAGCATGAAGAACTTACCAATGTATCACTATTTCAAATCAACGAGACCTTTATTCCTCCTTTTATCTCCGCACCACAGTTTCATAAGGAAATGCTGTATTCTCTGCTTCAAAAAAACTTCCAAAAAGACCTGTCTGACCTTAATTTCAAGTTTCAGAACGACTTTTGGGTAATTACTAAGGATTCGGATACTTATCAATGTGAATCTTTTGAAAAAATCATCAATTTAGTTTCAAACATTCATTAATACTACATTTTATTTGATTAATTCATATACTATGCATGCATAGTATTATGCTAATCATATAATTTAATCTGTTTATTTTCAGCCTATTAACAAAATTTAACGTTAATAAATACTATGCATGCATAATATTTACTAAATTTGGGTAACACCATTCGTACATAAATGATGGATAATAATAAAGAAAAAATAGAAAACGTAGATTTAATTTTAAAGCAGACTTGGTTGGCTGTTTCTAAAATGTACACAGAACTAGCCCAGGAACACGATTCTACAGCGGTACAAGCTCTCACCCTTCTTAAAATTGATCCCAAAGAAGGAACCAGAAGTACCAATCTTGGTCCCAAAATGGCTATTGAACCCACTTCTTTAACGAGAATCATCAAACTTTTGGAAGACAACGGATATATCTATAAGGAAAAGACAACCACTGATAAAAGAGAGGTTATCATTAAGCTTACAGATAAAGGACTCAACTCCAGAAACATGTCAAAGGAAGTCGTTGTCAACTTCAACAAGAAGGTGATGGAGAAAATCGCTCCGGAAAAGATGGATGCTTTCAAAGACGTGATGACCGAAATTATGAAAATAGCAAACGAATTATTAAATAACAGAAAATAAATTATGTTGAAACCTCAGGGTTCCATATAATCTTATAAAAATAAAAATTTACATATGAAAAGAAGAATCAAACATGTAACGGTTCTTGGTTCAGGAATTATGGGAAGCGGTATCGCAGCTCACTTCGCCAACATCGGTGTTGAAGTATCACTCTTGGATATTGTTCCTTTTGAACTTACTGAAGCTGAACAGAAAAAAGGTTTGACCAAAGATGACAAAGCAGTACGTAACAGAATTGCTTCCGAAAACTTTGAAAAACTAAAAAAAGCAAGTCCTGCACTTCTTTATTCTCCAAAGTTTGCAGACAGAATTAAAATCGGAAACTTCGATGATGATTTACCTAAAATAAAAAATACAGACTGGATCATTGAAGTAGTAGTAGAAAGACTTGACATCAAAAAGTCAGTATACGAAAAGATTGAACAGTTCAGAAAACCGGGCACCTTAATTTCTTCTAATACTTCCGGTATTCCTATCCACTTCCTGACAGAAGGGAGAAGCGAGGATTTCAAAAAATACTTCGCAGGAACACACTTCTTCAACCCGGTAAGATACCTTCCTCTTCTAGAGATCATTCCTACTAACGATACAGATCCTGAAATCATCGATTTCTATATGAACTATGGAGCAAAATTTCTAGGTAAAACCACTGTTTTAGCCAAAGATACTCCAGCTTTCATCGCCAACAGAATCGGAGTATTCTCTATGATGGATCTTCTTCACAATGTACAGAAACTAGGACTTACCGTTTCTGATGTTGATAAATTAACAGGTCCGGTAATCGGACGCCCGAAATCTGCAACATTCAGAACAGCTGATGTAGTAGGTCTTGATACTTTGGTCATGGTAGCCAACGGTGTTCGCCAGAGCGGTGCTGAAGCTAATAATTTTAATGATGTATTTGCCCTTCCAGGCTATATCCAGAAAATGATGGATAACAAATGGTTAGGCTCAAAAACGGAACAAGGTTTCTATAAAAAAGTGAAAAATGCAGATGGAAAATCTGAAATTCATGGATTAAACCTTGATACTTTAGAATATGAACTTCAAGGAAAATCATCATTTCCTACCCTGGAATTAACAAAAGCTATAGATAAACCAATTGATAGATTCAAAGTTTTAATTGGTGGTAAAGATAAAGCAGGTCAATTATACAGAAAATCTTTAGGAGCATTATTCGCTTACGTTTCACATAAAGTTCCTGAAATTTCTGATGAGGTTTATAAAATTGATGATGCCATGAGAGCCGGTTTCGGATGGGAAAACGGACCGTTTGAGATCTGGGATGCTGTAGGCGTTCAAAAAGGTATTGAATTGGCTAAAGACGCTGGTTATGAAGTTTCAGACTGGGTGAAGAATGTAGAGACTTTCTATAAAGTAAATGATGAAGGACAAAGCATTTATGTGGATAAAAACTCAGGAGAATATAACAAAATTCCGGGTCAGGATGCCTTCATCATCTTAGATAATATCAGAAAAAATAAAACGCTTTGGAGCAATTCAGGAGCCTCTATTGAAGATTTAGGAGATGGTATTATCAACTTCGAGATCCGTTCAAAAATGAACTCTCTTGGCGGCGAAGTTCTTGACGGCTTAAACAGAGCAATCGATTTAGCTGAAAAAGAATACGACGGATTAGTGGTAGGAAACCAGGGAACGAACTTCTCTGTAGGAGCCAACCTTGCGATGATCCTTATGATGGCTATCGAGCAGGATTGGGATGATTTGAATATGGCGATCGCTTACTTCCAGAAATCAATGATGAGAGTACGTTATTCTTCTATTCCTGTAGTAGTTGCTCCTCACGGAATGACCTTAGGAGGTGGATGCGAAATGACAATGCATGCGGACAGAGTGGTTGCAGCAGCAGAAACTTATATCGGACTTGTAGAAACCGGAGTTGGAGTAATTCCTGGCGGAGGTGGTACTAAAGAATTGACTTTAAGAACTTCCAGAGAATTCCACAGCGATGATGTTAAAAACAACAGACTTCGTGAAGCGTTCATGAACATTGCAATGGGTAAAGTAGCTACTTCTGCTTATGAAGCTTATGATATGGGAATCCTTGAAAAAGGGAAAGACATTGTTTCCGTAAGCAAAAACAGACAGATTGCAGAAGCTAAAAAAGTAGCAAAACTATTAGCAGAACAAGGATATACTCAACCCATCGAGCAAAAAGTAAAAGTTCTTGGTAAAGATGCATTAGGAATGTTCTACGTAGGAACTGACCAGATGTTAACCGGAAACTTTATCTCTGCACACGATAAGAAAATTGCTGATAAACTGGCCAACGTGATGGTAGGTGGAAACCTATCTGAACCGACAGTCGTAACGGAACAGTATCTATTGAACCTTGAAAGAGAAACCTTCCTTCAGCTTTGTGGAGAAAGAAAAACTCTGGAGAGAATTCAATATATGTTACAAAATGGTAAACCACTAAGAAATTAATTTGTACAATGTCGGATGTAAAATGTAAAAAGTATTGACATGCACAATTTTAGAGATTTAGAAGTTTGGAAGAAATCAATTCTGCTTTGTAAGCATTATTATATAGTTTCCAAAGATTTTCCTAAAGATGAGTTATTTGGTTTAACCTCACAATCAAGGAGAAGCTTATATTCTATCCCATCTAATATTGCTTAAGGAGCAGGAAGAGATACAAATCCTCAATTTTGTCAATTTTTAAACATCGCATTAGGCTCTTCATTTGAATTTGAAACTCAGATCATAATTGCAAATGATTTGGAATTTATAAAGAAAAATGATTTTGATTTACTAATGACCGAAATCAGACATATTCAAAATATGATAATTAAACTAAAACAAAATTATTCAAAATAGAATTGTACAAGGTATTATGCAGCTTTACTGAATATAGTACAACCGACATTTTACATTATACATTTTACAAAAATTTACAAAAAATGAAAACAGCATATATAGTAAAAGGTTTCAGAACTGCCGTTGGAAAAGCACCAAAAGGAAGTTTAAGATTTACAAGACCTGATGTCATGGCAGCTACCGTTATTGAAAAATTAATGGCTGAGCTCCCACAATTAGATAAAAACAGAATTGATGACCTTATCGTAGGAAATGCAATGCCGGAAGCTGAACAAGGCCTGAACGTTGCACGTCTGATCTCTTTGATGGGATTAAATACCGATAAAGTTCCGGGAGTAACCGTAAACAGATACTGTGCTTCAGGAAGTGAAGCGATTGCAATTGCTTCTGCAAAAATTCAGGCTGGAATGGCAGATTGTATCATCGCTGGTGGTACAGAATCAATGTCATACATCCCAATGGGAGGTTACAAGCCTGTCCCAGAAACAGATATCGCAAAAACAAACCCTGATTATTATTGGGGAATGGGCTACACTGCAGAAGAAGTAGCTAAACAATATAATATTACAAGAGAAGAACAGGATCAGTTTGCTTTTGAGTCTCATATGAAAGCTTTAAAAGCCAATCAGGAAGGGAGATTTGCCAACCAGATTGTTTCGATTCCTGTAGAATACAATTTCCTGGATGAAAATCAGAAAATGCAGACTAAAAAGTTTGATTTTTCAGTAGATGAAGGTCCTAGAGCAGATACTTCTCTGCAAGGCTTAGCAAAATTAAGACCCGTATTTGCCAACGGAGGAAGCGTAACAGCCGGAAACTCTTCTCAAATGAGTGATGGAGCTGCTTTCGTAATGGTAATGAGTGAGGAAATGGTAAAAGAATTAGGATTGGAGCCTGAAGCAAGATTAGTTGCTTATGCTGCAGCCGGATTAGAGCCAAGAATCATGGGAATGGGACCTATCTATGCTATTCCAAAAGCTTTAAAACAAGCAGGTTTAGAATTAAAAGATATTGAGTTGATCGAACTTAACGAAGCTTTTGCCTCTCAGTCGGTTGCCATTAAAAAAGAATTAGGTTTAAATCCTGACATCTTAAACGTAAACGGAGGAGCTATCGCCCTTGGACACCCGCTTGGATGTACAGGAACAAAGCTAACCGTTCAGCTTCTTGATGAAATGAGAAAACGCGGCAACAAATATGGAATGGTTTCTATGTGTGTAGGAACAGGACAAGGTGCGGCTTCTATTTTTGAACTTCTATAAATAGACAAATAAGAAAATAGACGGATAGATAATAGAGGGTAAAAGCACAAGAAATGCATGAATGATTTTAAAAGACACAATTTTAAGAAGCTTAAAATTTGGCAAATGGGTATGGAATTATCAAGGTTAACTTTAGATCTTACAGATACTTTTCCCACTTATGAAAAAATGGACTGAAAAGACAAATGGACAGATGCGTTATCTCAATTCCATCAAACATAGCCGAAGGTTCAAGCAGAACAAATAAGTCTTTTAGTCACTTTTTAGATATTTCTTTAGGTTCTTCATTTGAATTGCAAACACAAATATTGTTGGCAAATCATAGAAAATATTTATCTGATGAAAAAACTGAAATCTTTGAAATTAAAATTGAAGAATTTCAAAAAGCAACAATGGTATTTCAGAATACTTTAAATAGGGATTAATAAGAGAAAAGACAAAGAGATAATAGACAGATAGACCACACTCACAATCTATCATCTATCCGTCTATTATCTAATAGTCTTTAAAAAAAATTAAATAACAAAATAACATATGGCTACATTAAAAGGCGGGGAATTCCTAATCAAACAAATTCCTGCAAACGAAATTTTCAGTCTTGAAGAACTGAGTGAAGAACAAAAAATGCTTCGTGATTCTGCGAAGGAATTTATAGATAGAGAAGTGATTCCACATCATGACCGTTTTGAGAAAAAAGACTATGAATTGACCGAAAAAACAATGCGTCAGTTAGGTGAAATGGGACTTTTGGGAATTACAGTTCCGGAAGAATATGGCGGTCTCGGAATGGGATTTGTGAGCACGATGTTGGCTTGCGATTATGTTTCAGGAGGAAATGGATCATTAGCAACAGCTTATGGAGCACATACCGGAATCGGGACTCTTCCAACCCTTCTTTACGGAAGTGAAGAATTAAAAAAGAAATATCTTCCCGATTTAGCTACCGGAACAAAATTTGGAGCCTATTGCTTAACTGAACCGGATGCCGGATCTGATGCCAATTCAGGAAAGACAAGAGCAAAATTGTCTGATGATGGAAAACATTACATCATTAACGGACAAAAAATGTGGATTTCCAATGCTGGTTTTGCTGATACTTTCACATTATTTGCTAAAATAGATGATGACAAAAATATTACAGGCTTTGTCATCAACCGTTCAGAATTAGAAGATCCAAACAGCTTATCTTTTGGTGAAGAAGAACATAAATTAGGAATTCGATCCTCTTCTACTCGTCAGGTTTTCTTTAATGATATGAAAGTGCCTGTCGAAAATATGTTGGGTGAAAGAAACAATGGTTTCAAAATCGCTTTGAATGCATTAAATGTTGGTAGAATTAAGTTAGCTGCTGCAAATCTTGACGGACAAAGAAGAATTTTAAACCACTCTATTCAGTATGCAAACGAAAGAAAACAATTTGGAGTTTCCATTTCAACTTTTGGGGCCATCAGAAAAAAAATTGCTGAAATGTCAACCGGAGTTTTCGTAAGTGAAGCGGGTTCTTACCGTTTAGCAAAAAATGTAGAAGATAAAATTGCTGAATTGGTTGCCGGAGGAATGGATCACCAACAAGCTGAATTGAAAGGGGTTGAAGAATTTGCCGTTGAAGCTTCTATCTTAAAAGTTTTTGTGTCTGATCTTACTCAAAATACAGCTGATGAAGGAATTCAGATTTATGGTGGAATGGGATTCTCAGAAGATACTCCGATGGAATCTGCCTGGAGAGACGCAAGAATTGGAAGAATTTATGAAGGTACCAACGAAATCAACAGGCTTTTGGCTGTAGGAATGCTTATTAAAAGAGCAATGAAGGGTGAATTGGACCTTTTATCTCCTGCAATGGCAATCAGCAAAGAATTGATGGGTATCCCTTCGTTTGAAGTTCCTGATTATTCAGAATTCATGAGTGAGGAAAAAGCAATTATCGCAAATCTGAAGAAAGTATTCTTAATGGTTTCCGGAGCTGCTCTTCAGAAATATATGATGGATATTGAGAAACAACAGCATTTGTTATTGAATGCTTCTGAAATCCTGAACCAGATCTATATGGCAGAATCTGCAGTTTTAAGAGCTGAAAAACATTTCTCTGCTGATTCTGTAGAAGCAGCAATGGCTCAATTAAATCTTTACAAAGCGATCGACAAAATCATTTCTGCGGCAAAAGAAGGAATTGTCTCTTTCGCGGAAGGTGACGAACAGAGAATGATGCTTTCCGGATTAAGAAGATTCACAAAGTATACTAATCAGCCGAATGTAGTGGCTTTAACTGAAAAAGTGGCGGCTCATTATATTGAAAAAGGAGCATATTAGTCTTTAACAACATAAATTTGATTTAGCGTCTCAATTTTTGAGGCGCTTTTATTTTCCCATCTGTTTGTTCTGATTATCATTGAATTTCAGAGAGATTCAATCGTTTTATTAAAAAAAAATGTTATTTTTATTTAAAATTAACTAACACATGAAAATATTATTATTTCCCCTGCTTCTTATTTCAGCTGTATTGACGGCACAAAAAAGGGAAAAATTAATCCCTATTCCCAAAGCAGATACTGCTAAGATTGTAAAGAATGAAAAATTCCCAGGACACTTCGCACTGAAACCTGGTCAGCCACAGCAAGGATTTTATAAAATATTGATAAAAAAACCTGGGGATACTGCCTTATATCTCGCTCTGAAAGAACCGGCAAAGGACCATTCACAATATAAAATTTTAAATGCCATTACCCCTGACAAGCTTCAGGCAAATCCAAAAAAACTAATACCATCTAAATAATCATAAAAACTATTATCATGGGAAAATTCATTATCTCGAAAAGAGTAAACGGAGACTTTCAGTTCAACCTTAAAGCCGGAAACGGACAGGTTATTTTAACCAGTCAGGGATACAGTACAAAGCCATCCTGCGAAAACGGAATAGGGTCTGTAAAAACCAATGCACAGGAAGATTCAAAGTTTGAAAGAAATACTGCCAATGACGGCAGGTGTTATTTTAATCTTAAAGCTGGAAACGGGCAAATCATAGGCACCAGCCAGATGTACGAATCTGACAACGGCATGGAAAACGGGATAGAATCTGTAAAAAACAATGCTCCACATGCTCATATAGAGGATGATGCCAATTTGTAAAATCATCTGAAAATAATTTTACTAAAAATGCTTTATTTTTTAAGGCATTTTTTATTTTTGTATTCTATTTTTCATTAGAAATGACAAAAGAAGAATTACTGAATAGAGCAATCAAAATAGCCGACAAGGCTCATAAAGGACAAACCGACAAATACCATGCTCCCTATATCGGCCACGTAATGCGGGTGATGAATTATGGTAAAACACTGGATGAAAAGATCGTAGGTGTCCTCCACGATGTTGTAGAAGACCATCCGCTGGAATTCAGCCTGGATTATTTAAGATCTGAAGGGTTTCCTGAATACATTATTTTCGCCATCAGCTGCCTTACGAAGTTCGATCCGGAAGAAGATTACGATGACTTCATTAAAAGAACAGAAAGATCTCTTCTCTCTGTTGCCGTAAAACTGAATGACCTACGTGATAATATGGACCTTCGAAGAGTAAACAGAGAGCTTACTCCAAAGGATATCAAAAGATTCAACAAATACCTGAAAGCCTATCGTTATCTGATAGAGAAATATTAATAAAAAACACATGACTAATAACCTGCCCAAAATTTCATCAGCTTATCAATCTAAGCTGGTCTCTGCTATTGTATCTGTTTCAATTTTTTTCCTGATCTATTTCATACTCATATTTGCTTCACTTCTGATGGTATTTTTATTGGGGTATGGCGCAGTAAAAATGTTAAGCGTTTCTATCAATTATTTTACATTGTTTGGGGCGGCAGGATTACTAAGTGTTGGCGTTTTTGTCTTTATCTTTCTCATTAAATTTATTTTCAGAAAAACCCACTACAGTACGCGTCATTTGCTGGAAGTTAACAGAACTCATCAGCCTGAGCTGTTTGCTATTATTGATGAAATTGTAGCAGAAACAAATGTGAAAACTCCCCAAAAAGTGTTTCTTTCTCCGGATGTAAATGCTAGTGTAAGCTATAATTCTATTTTCTGGAGTATGTTTCTTCCGGTAAAGAAAAATTTAACAATTGGCGTTGGCCTCATCAACTCTACAAGTGTAGGAGAATTAAGAACAATTCTGGCTCACGAATTTGGGCATTTCTCTCAAAAAAGCATGAAAGTCGGCGGTTATGTGAATCAGGCTGAAAAAATAATTTTTGAAACGGTTTACAATAATAAAGATTATGAAAACTTCATCTTGGAATTTTCAGGATGGAATGCCATCTTTAAAATTTTCGGCCTCATTTCAGTCAGTTTCATCAATGCATTTCAGTCTGTTCTTAAAAGTATCTCCAATTTTCTTTTCAAAAATCATGCTTCTCTGCAAAGAGAAATGGAATACCACGCAGATGCTATTTCAACTTATATTACCAACCCTGAAGAGCAGTCTTCCTCTTTATTAAGGCTGGAATTAAGCGATCTGGCTTTCAACCATTCTTTTAATTTCTATGTTGAAAGTAATCAAAAATATCTTCCAAAAGATCTGTATAAAAACCAGATTTCTTTAATGAAAATTTTATCTGAAAGAAATAATCATCCTTACATAAACGGGCTTCCCCAAATAGATGCTGAAGATCTTACCCGTTATAATAAATCCAGAATAGAAATTGAAGATCAGTGGACTTCGCATCCCGATATTTTAAAAAGAATCGAAAGGATTAAAACAAACGAAACCAGGAATACAGCTGCAGACCACAGATATGCAAAAGAGATCATCAGCGGATATGATAAAATCTGCGAAATCATGACCTCAAAATACCTGACTTTACGCATGGTAAAAAACGTAGGAGAAGTAATAGAGGATGAAACTTTCATCAGGCTTTATCTGGATAATACTATCTATCAGACCTTCAGTGCAAACTTTAATGGATATTATGAAAGACATCATCCAATTATAGAAAATATCGAATCTATAGTTTCCGATGCTGCCTTTCATCATGATACAGATCTTTTCAGTGACAAAAAAGTATCTTTAGTGTACGAAAAATCAGGAATAGAGAGTGATATTCAGACATTGCAATATCTGGTTTCGTATCCGAAAGAAATAAAAACATTCAGATTTAATGGCAGCTTATACAAAGCACAAGATGCCACAATCCTTATTCCAAAACTGGAAAACGAACTGAAAAGGGTAAAAGAAGAACTTCTGGAAAATGACAAAGCGATTTTTCAGCATTACTACAGTATTTCCAATGAAGATATTAAGAAAGAACTCCTTAGCAAGTACAAGAAATTTGCGGTAATTGATAAGGAATTTGATGATTTTCAAAAAAGTCTTAATGACTTCACAGTATACCTTAAGTTTATGGCAGTTACTTTACCTTTTGAAGAAATCCGTAAACACAGAGCCAACCTATTGAAAGCAGAAGAACCGTTTAAACTAAAGACTAAAGAACTGATCGAAAAATCAGCTTATAAAGAAGCTTTAAAGGCTGAAGATAAAAATATTTTACAAGAATTTGTAAACTCTGAGTACATTTATTTCAACAAAGACAAATACCTTGAGCATGAAGTAAATGCCATCTCGTTAGTGATTGAAAAATATCAGGCACTACTGAATGATCATTATCTTAATTCTAAGCTTGATCTGTTGAATTTTCAGTCAGGATTAAATAAGGATTAATCCGCACCAGGGAAATCGTAAGTCTTCGTGTGATGATCTGTCCCATCAATATTGATGTTTAAAGCAAGGTAAACAAAATGTAAATTTTTGTTTCCTTTCGCTTCAAATTCACGCTGCCACAGATATCCGCTCACGATTCCAAAATAATCATCGATCTGATAGCCGAAACCGCCATAGACTCTGTTTCTGGCAAAAGTAGGCTTCATCGGGCTTACAAAGAAAACTTCGTCATATGCATTCGCGAAAACAGTTCCTTTCTTGATGGTTTTCGCATTTAAAGGGACACTTATATTCAGACGGTATCTGTAACGCATTCTTTGAGAGGTCAGATCTGTTTTAGGCTCGTAGAACCAGCTCTTTTCAGCTCGGAAACGGTTTTCAAATTTTACGATACCTTTCTTGATATCAATAACGTCCTGAAGCCATACCCTGAACTCCTCTCTGCTTAAGCTGTGATCTTTATAGTTGACATATCTTCCTAGTCCTACAAAAGGTTTGTGATTTTTGGTAAGATTATACCCTAAGCCCCCTTTTATTTCATAATAATCTGGGTAGGTATAATCTTCGTTACCACGCATCTGCCCTTCGGCATACAGGAAAAATTTCGGATGAAACTTGTAGGTCAGAGTCACTGCATTGAAGCTGGAGATGTGCTCCTGTGCTTTAAAAAAAGAAATTCCAAGTAGTAAACCTAATCCTAAGAGACGTTTCATAAAAAATTTTTGCAAATGTATATTTTTTAACAATTTGTTAATATTAACTTTCATTAATATTAAATTAATACCTACTTAATATTGATTGTATAAGAAAACCCAATGTGGAACCACCTTTGCGGCATTGCTACTCCAAACGCTTCCGTATATTGTGTGTTGGTAATATTGTTAATCAACACATACACCGAGTAGTCTTTTTTAGCAAAGCTTAGTTTCTCATCTAAGAGATTATAGGTTCCCAGATTTACTCTTTCATTATATCTATAAACAAGTTCATTGGTGAAGTATTTAAGGAATTTCACCTCTAATTTAGAAACAAGCTGGTGTCTCAGATTGTCAAGAATATATCTTGAAACCAAGCCATTCTTTTCTTCATATTTGCTGTCGATATAAGTATATCCAACCGTATATTTTAACCAGTCCATCGGTCTGTGACTCCATTCTGCTTCAATCCCTTTGGTTCTGATATCTCCTACATTTTCTGCAAACCAGATTTTATCATTGATATCTTTTTTCACCCAGTCAATAGAATTGCTGGAATTTCTTAAGAACCCACTGATTTTAGCTAAAATCTTACTATTCTGATACTGATATCCAACCTCTGATGAAACGGCATTTTCAGGGCGTAAATCTGGATTTCCCTGCTCCGTTTTGCTCATATAATAAAGATCTGTAAAAGTCGGGATGCGGTGTACTTTAGCGATATTTCCGTATATTTTGTGATTAGGATTGAAGTTATACCCTACATCAAGCCCCGGATAGAAGAAATTTCCTTCCTTAGAATAATTAGCCCATGAAATTCCCGGGCTGATATTCAATTTTTTATCCAGTAATGAAAAATGATGTTCAAAGAAAACCTGAGATACAAAACGGTTTCTGTCTCCCAAATTACTGCTCGCTAAAAATTCCTTTCTCAGCTCTACTCCAACTCCCGTGGTTCCTAATCCCCATTGGTAGCTGGAATTCACTTCACCTCCTACATTATTCCCGATATGCATATTCCTGTAAATATCAGGATTCCATCTGTCAAAAAGATACATATCCTGCCCTCTTCTCCAATATACATTAGAATTAAGTTTCAGTTTTCCAAAAGTCTGCTGATGTGCTACACTGACAATAGAAGCCTGCGTTTCCTCATACTGTTTTGTAGCTGTACTGGAAGCATAAAAACCATTCGCTCCGAATTTCTTTTCAGAAAAACCTGCCTGTACTCTTACATCTCCGTTTTTAATATTCAGTTTCCCCTGATAAAATACATTTCTGATCTCATAATCAGTATTGAA
Source organism: Chryseobacterium sp. GW821-FHT04C04 (assembly GCF_059420365.1). Classification (NCBI taxonomy): domain Bacteria; kingdom Pseudomonadati; phylum Bacteroidota; class Flavobacteriia; order Flavobacteriales; family Weeksellaceae; genus Chryseobacterium; species Chryseobacterium sp. GW821-FHT04C04. The sequence continues at coordinate 245,482 of NZ_JBWKTO010000001.1, forward strand.
CATATATCCCTCTGAAGAAGCAGAATTTGCCTGAAGGGAATTGGTGAATTTTTCATTTCCTATTTGCGCATTGAATCCAAGACCATAGGTACTGTAGTCCCCTCCGTCAGCACTTATTTTCACTCTTTTTCCGGGAGCTGTCTTGGTAATAATATTGATCACCCCGGCATAAGCATTCTGCCCGAAACGTCTTGCAGCCGGTCCTTTTATGATTTCTATTCTTTCTACGTCATCCAGATCTACCGGAATATTCATATTATTATGTCCGGTCTGGGAGTCGTTCATTCTGATGCCATTCAGAAGCAGCAGAACCTGTTCAAAAGAACTTCCACGGAAACTGATATCACTCTGCACTCCGTTGGCTCCTCTCCTTCTGATATCCATTCCCGGTACCTGCTGAAGAATTTCGTCTATACTTTTAGCCGGAGAATTCACAATATCTTCCCTCGTGATAACACTGATATTCTGATTGGCACTTTTATAAGGTGTAGAAATGAATTTTCCCTGAAATTCGATGATTTCAATATCCGTTGTCTTTTCCTGTGCACTTACCCAAAGTAGAGATCCCAGAAAAAAAATACTTCCTATCTTTTTGATCATAATCGGTTCCGTAGTTTTCTTTAATAACAGGTTCCAAAAGTAAGGGAGTTCAGCAACACAGACAAATGATACTTGTCATAAAAAAAGATGCAGCATAATGCTGCATCTGTGTGAGGGAGTAGTTCTATCTTTTTCTCATTAAATGTGTAACTAGATCTCTGAATAATTTTCTCATTTCTCTATTACATATTTATGAATACAATTTTAAATAATTTTAAAACATAAAACAATACTTAGATAAAAAAATATAATGTGTTTTGCAAAACTCTATAAAACACTGTAAAATAAATAGTAAAACAAGAATAATTCCACAAAACACATCTCCTTTCTCCATTTTCAATGTGTACTATTTCCATTTTATCCGTCTAGTTTAACCTTCATTATAATAATTTTTAACAATAAGATATAGATAAAATTTTCAGTAAAAATTCGTAATTTTGTGGGTCTTAATTTTACGATGGAAAGATTCTTTTTCAACTGTATTTCTCACATCATTCTTACAAAATGCTGTCATAGAAGACCGGATGAATTCAGGAATAGATATAGGAGTTCAATTGATGACCGCCCTGGAATATTCTGAGGCAAAACACCATTACACTGGCAGTCCTTACTACTGCACAGTTACTTTATGAATAAACAAAATATGGCTAAAACAGCAGAAATAGACATAAAAAAACAGATCTTTGTTAAGAATGCACATCTTAACAATCTGAAACATATAGATGTCCTGATCCCGAAAAACAAACTAATTGTGATTACAGGAGTTTCAGGAAGTGGTAAATCATCTTTGGCTTTTGATACGATCTATGCGGAAGGACAGAGAAGATATGTTGAAAGTTTAAGTTCTTATGCACGTCAATTTTTGGGTAAATTAGAAAAACCAAAAGTAGATGACATTAAAGGGCTTGCCCCATCTATTGCCATCCAGCAGAAGGTAATCTCTTCCAATCCTCGTTCTACCGTGGGAACTTCTACGGAGATCTATGATTATATGAAGCTTTTATTTGCAAGAATTGGGAAAACTTTTTCTCCGGTTTCCGGTGAAGAAGTAAAGAAAGATTCGGTTTCTGATGTTATAGATTTCATTAAAGCATCCAAAAAAGAGACTTCTTTCCTATTAACAGCACCTTTGGAATATGATGCTGACAATTTTAAAGAAACTTTGAATATTTTAAAACTGGCAGGTTTTACAAGACTTGAGATCAGTGGAAATGTAGCCGGAATCGAAGATCTGGAAAGCTTTGGATTTGCTCCGGAAAAAGGAATGCAGATCAATCTTGTGATTGACCGTTTTTCTTATGAAGAAGATGAAAGCTTTTTACAAAGACTTGCAGATTCTATTCAGATGGCATTCTATGAAGGACGCGGCTATTGCTCATTAAAAAATACCGATACTGAAAAAGTAAAAGAATTCTCCAATAAATTCGAACTGGATGGTATGGAATTCCTTGAGCCGAATGTTCATTTTTTCAGCTTTAATAATCCATACGGAGCATGTCCGGCATGTGAAGGATACGGAAAAGTAATCGGAATTGACGAAGATCTTGTCGTTCCCAACAAAACTTTATCCATCTACGAAGATGCTGTTGTATGCTGGAGAGGTGAAACCATGAGTGAATGGAAAAAAGACTTCATCAAAAAAGCAGGTGACTTCCCTATTCATAAGCCTTATCACCAATTAACAAAAGAACAGAAAAATTTCCTTTGGAAAGGCGACGGAAAAAGTAATTTCCCATGCATCAACAATTTCTTCAAAATGCTTGAAGAAAACCTCTATAAAATCCAGTACAGAGTAATGCTTTCCCGCTACAGAGGAAAAACGCTTTGTCCTACCTGCGAAGGTTTAAGACTTCGTGAGGAAACAACCTGGGTAAAAGTAGACGGGCACAACATCCAATCGATGATTGAGCTTCCCTTGGATGAACTGGCACCGGTAATTAATGGATTAAAGCTTTCAGAACACGATAAAGAGGTTGCAAAACGATTATTATATGAAATCACAACCCGTCTGGAATTTTTATTAAAAGTAGGGTTAGGATATTTAACATTAAACAGGACATCCAACACCCTTTCTGGAGGAGAAAGTCAGAGAATCAATCTGGCAACGAGTTTAGGAAGTTCTTTGGTAGGTTCTATTTATATCCTTGACGAACCTTCTATCGGACTCCATTCAAAAGATACTGAAAACCTGATCGAAGTATTGAAAAATCTTCGTGATCTTGGTAATACCGTGATTGTTGTAGAACATGATGAAGATGTCATGAGAGCTGCTGACTATATCATTGATATTGGTCCTGAAGCCGGTTATCTTGGTGGAGAGCTTGTATTTGCAGGAGATTATAAAGACCTGAAAAAAGCCAACACCCTTACTTCAGAATATCTTACCGGAAGACTGGAGATAGAAGTTCCGAAGAAGCGAAGAAAAGCAAAAGAATGGATCTACATTAAAGGAGCCCGCCAGAACAACCTTAAAAATATAGATGTAGATGTTCCTTTGGAAAGTCTGGTCGTGATTTCAGGAGTTTCCGGAAGTGGAAAATCTACTTTGATGAAGGAAATTTTGACCAACGATATTCAGATCCAATTAGGAATGGGAGGCAAAAAAGGAGATTATGATTCTGTTGAATTCCCGAAAAAACTGATCAAAAACATTGAACTGATCGATCAGAATCCAATTGGAAAATCATCCCGTTCAAACCCTGTAACGTATCTGAAGGCTTACGACGATATCCGTGACCTTTTTGCCAAGCAGAAAGTAGCGAAAATGATGGGTTACAAGCCTAAACATTTCTCTTTCAATGTAGATGGCGGAAGATGTGATGAGTGTAAAGGAGAAGGGGTGATCAACGTTTCTATGCAGTTCATGGCAGACATCGAACTGGAGTGTGAAGTTTGCAAAGGCACCCGATTCAAGAATGAGATCCTGGAGGTAAGATTTGATGAGAAAAACATCTCTGATATCCTTCACATGACGGTAGATGAGGCATTGGAATTCTTTAAAGACAATAATGAAACGAAGATTGTAACAAAGCTGAAACCTCTACAGGAAGTAGGTCTGGGCTATCTGCAGCTGGGACAAAGCTCTTCTACTCTTTCCGGTGGTGAAGCACAGCGTGTAAAACTGGCTTCATTCCTTGTAAAAGGGGTTACAACGGATAAAACATTATTTATCTTTGATGAACCTTCCACAGGACTTCACTTCCATGATATTCAGAAATTATTGAAATCATTACAAGCCCTGATTGATCTTGGGCATTCGGTGATTGTTATTGAGCACCAGCCTGATATTATCAAATGTGCCGATTATATTATTGATATCGGTCCGGAAGCAGGAAAACACGGTGGAGAAATTGTATTTACAGGAACACCTGAAGATCTGGCAAAAAATAAAAAGTCTTATACGGCAAAATACATCAAGGAAAAGCTTGAATAATAAATTAAAAGCGACTGTTTCAGAAACAGTCGCTTTTTTTTGATCAGGATTTTTGACCTTATTTTACGATAGATTCCCTTATCTTTATATGATCATTTCAAAATTATTTTTATGCCTTGGAATCCCGAATTATATGATCAGTACAAAGATGTACGTTACAAACCTTTTTACGATTTAGCCGCATTAATTAAGCCTGAAAACAATATAAAAGCTATTGACCTCGGCTGTGGCACTGGTGAACAGACCTCTATTTTAACAGAAAAACTGACAGGTTCTACATTTTTAGGAATCGATTCATCAGCGGAGATGCTTGAAAAATCGAAGAAATATGAAAACGAGAATCTACACTTTCAACTTCAGACTATTGAAGAAACAGCACAATCTGATCAAAAATGGGATCTTGTTTTCAGTAATGCAGCACTTCAATGGGCGGATAATCACGAAACTTTATTTCCTAAAATCATTGGGCTACTATCTCCTTCAGGACAGTTAGCTATCCAGATGCCTGTTCAGAAAGAAAATATCCTGAATCAGATTTTAACAGAAATGGCAGATGAAGAGCCTTATGTATCCCAGTTAAACCATTTCAACCGTGATTCGCCAGTCCTTTCAGTGGATGATTATGCACAGATATTGTTTGACAACGGAATTCAGGATATAGAAATATTTCAGAAGGTCTATCCTATTATTGCAGACGATCACGAAGCCTTATATGCTTTTATTTCAGGAACAGCATTATTGCCTTACTTAGAACGTCTGAAAGGAGAACAGAATGAAAATTTCATCTCCGAATTTAAATCGCGTATTGCAAAAAGATTTACAAAATATCCAGCTATCTATGCATTCAAGCGTATTCTGATCTATGGTCGCAAGAAATAGAAAATCTTAATATCCAATAAAAAAAGCTGCCACAATTGTCATGCTGACGAAGGAAGAATCTCATTAATAACCAATGATATGAGATTCTTCATTACGCTCCGTTTCATTCAGAATGACAAAATTGTGGCAGTTTCTCCTTTATAGATTCTTTACTCTTTCAGATTATACAAAAACGGACTTTTCCTGATGTAATCGGAATCCTCGATCTGAGAAGCTAAAAATTCCGCCAGATCTGCAGCACTGATGCTTTCACCTTTGCAGTCTGTAAAGCTTGTTTCCGTTGGAAATTTTGCTTCTATAAGATGAATCAGCGGTAATCTTACCAACGTCCAGTCGAGATTGCTTTCCAAAAGAAGTTCATACTCTTTTTGTTTGTCTGCTGTTGTCTCAGGATAATTCTGGTACATCCAGTCTGTAGCCATTTTCACTCTTTCATTTTTATGATCGTATGCTGTATTAACACTCAGGCCAGTCGTTACAATATAACGCCTGATATCGTAATAATTCATTGCATTCACAATATTTTTTGCAGCATCGCTGAATATAGACTTCTCCCCTTTTGGCTGCCCCAAAGTACTTATTACAAGATCAGCTCCTTTAATCAATGTATAGATTGCAGCTTCATCTCTTGCATCTCCTTTGACAACTTCAATTAACGGATTTTGAAGAGTAAAATTTTCTGGATGTCTTACTAAAAGCTTGAGGGAATATCTCTTTTCAAGAAGGTTCTGTACCAGATATTGTCCGGATTTTCCGGTTCCGCCGATTACGGCAATTTTATAGGTGTTCATAATGATTTTTTTTAATATTAAATATCAATAATCAACAGCTGATTAAACGCTAATGACCATTGAAACAGCAAATGACCCCATTGTCTTTGCATAATGATAATATAACAGATGTATTGGGCTCAGAAAATTGAACCTAAGATGTTCAGGGTTAAAAATAACACCTGATGACAGTAATATGTATTACGAGATTTTAATGAATTAAAGTTACTTATTTTTCATCATTAAAAAATTAAAAAATTTATGATTTTGACAACATTTATTAAAAGAGAAAGTTTTTAACTTTGATAACATTCTTACTATCAGTATATTCCAGAAAACATATTTACACCAAAAACAAAATAATAATATGGAACCATTTACAGTAAACATTCCCGAATCGGTTATAACCGATCTGAAAAACCGTCTGCAAAATGCCCGCTGGCCCGGAGAACCCGAAAATTCTGGCTGGAACTACGGTACAAACGAAACTTATCTGAAAGAACTTGCCCAGTATTGGGTCAACGATTACGACTGGAGAATGCACGAGCAGCAGTTAAATCAACATCCTCAGTATATCACCCTGATAGACGGAATTTTGATTCATTTTCAATACATTAGAGGAAAAGGTTCAAATCCCAAACCGCTGATCCTTACTCATGGCTGGCCAGACAGCTATTACCGTTTTCATAAAATAATTCCTTTACTTACGGAAGGGGAACAGAGTTTTGATCTGGTTATTCCTTCTATTCCTGGATTTGGCTTTTCTGATAAAAGAGCGGTCAGCAGTGAGAGAGTCGCTGATCTTTGGAAAAAACTAATGACTGAAGTACTTGGATATGAAAAATTTTGTGCTGCCGGAGGAGATATAGGGATGGGAGTAGTAAAAGCATTGACTTCAAAATACCCTGAAGTACTGGAAGCCGTCCATCTTACAGATGTAGGATATCCTACCGGTCAGGAAGATCCGGCAACAATGAGCGAAGATGAACAGGCATTCGCGCAGTTTGTACAGCGGTGGTGGTACAGTGAAGGTGCTTACGCAATGGTACAGTCTACCAAGCCTCAATCGTTGGCTTATGGTCTTAACGACTCTCCTATCGGACTTGCGGGCTGGATCATAAGTTTTACCAATGCAGGAGCTCCTCCTGAATTGATTGAAACAGCGTTTGGCGGAAAAGATGAAATGCTTACCAATATTATGATCTACTGGATCACTCAAACCATAGGTTCTTCAGCCAGAATGTACAAAGAAGACGCAGCCGCTTTATGGAGTGGCGGACAGGTTCATCAAAAGAGTAATGTCCCTGCCGGAGTACTTGTATTTCCCCGTGAGGCACAGTTTCCAAAAGAATGGGCAGAGCGTTTTGTAAATGTGACCAGCATTAAAAAGATGAATCAAGGCGGTCACTTTGCCGCATTGGAATTACCTCATATATTTGCAGATGAACTAACATCATTCTTTTATTCTGCACAATAAATAATTCATGAAGTACAACCTATCCGCCCTTGTTTCAGTTTCTCTTTTGATGATGAACTGTTCCATTCAAAAAGAAACTCCCGAAAGTAAAGATCATGAAGTAAAGATGGACACTTTAACCTTGCTTGACATTAGCAGAAACCGTAAGATTCCTGTTGCTTTTTATTATCCTAAAACAGATAAAAAGATGGCTAATCAACAAATCATCATCTTTAATCATGGGTATGGGTTTAATAAAGGCGGAGATTATTTTGTATATTCTTATTTAACAGAAAAACTGGCTTCAAAAGGTTATTTTACAGTAAGCATCCAGCACGAACTTACAACAGACAGTCCTTTACCGACAGAGGGAAATTTACAGATTGTAAGAAGACCTTTCTGGCAAAATGGTTCGGATCATATTCTGTTTGTACTGAATGAACTTAAAAAGATAAAACCGGAACTCGATTACAGACATCTGACACTTATAGGTCACTCTAACGGAGGTGATATGGCGGCATTATTCGCCAACCAACATCCTAATCTCGTGTATAAACTGATTACTATGGATAACCGGAGAATGTTTCTGCCGAGAACATCCATTCCTAAAGTGTATACTTTACGCTCCAATGATTATCCGGCTGATGAAGGAGTATTACCCAATGAAGAAGAGGAGAGAAAGTATCACATGACAATACAGTCTACCCTAATCAATCATGGGCATATGGATAATAAAGGAACTGATGAAGAGAAAAAAACGTTGAATGATTTTGTTGTAAGATACCTTTCTGAACAGTAATTTCAGAGAATCCCACAAGTTATCCACAATAAATTGTGGATAACTTGTGAATTTTAACATTAAATTCATATTTCGTATTAAATTTATTACTACATTTACTATGTAATAAACATCGAAGTGGAAACTTTATTTGCTTTTCTTACTACTATTGAAATTGCAATTAAATTTGAAATAAAAATTTAAGCACAGCATTGTCGGCTGTGCTTTTTTATTGTTGTCTAATTAAAAAAATGAGATGTATTTATCTACTGGATCTACCCCTAAAGGGTAGATTCTTTTATTTCAATATCCTTTCAATCTGCAGCTAGACTCTATCCTTTATATTCATACATTGATTATTACTATGTTTCGCAATAATTTGTAATTTTAATATTTAAATAGGCCTCATAGTTCAATGGATAGAATAGAAGTTTCCTAAACTTTAGATCCAAGTTCGATTCTTGGTGGGGTCACCATAAAATCTAGGTGACGATATACTTTAATGTACCCATTTAATTCTAGTATTGCTTTTATGCAAAAAAAAATATGAAGAATTAAACCCAATAAAGGTCTCTATTCTAACTTCATGAATCTCAGTTGTTGGTACATTAAAGTATATTATCATCAAAACTGATTATAAAACAATTTATTCAAAAAAACAGTAACTAAGAATCAAGCTTAAATTGTTGATTTAATTAGCACATCATTATTTTGTTCTTGATCCTTTATAATATAAACTAGTTATTATTGATTCAGGATACTGTCTTTATAGTGCTGCTGGCAGAAGTAATCAAGATTTATTGTAAATAAGTAGGATCTGTTATTTCTTTTATTTTAGTATAAATGGGCTCAAGAGGATCCTTTTCAGACTTATATTTTTTCCATTTATACTTGTGTGTCCAATATGCTACTTTGGTAGACAAAATACCTAAACCTGCACCAAACAATACATCAGAAATAAAATGCTTATTGTTAGCAATTCTTAAAATACCAACAGTCGCTGCCGTGCCATATGCTACGTAAGGAATCCATTTATAATTTTCTCCAAATTCTGTGGCTACTAATGTAGCACCTGCAAATGCCTCTGCGGTATGTCCTGATGGAAAAGAATATTGCGTATTATCTGGACGGGTTATATTCAAAGACTTTTTCAAAATATAAACTGCGGTTAGTGTAATAATCTGACTTTTTATAATTATAGCTGTCTGGTTTCTAATATCTGTTTTTGCTTTCATCCCTATCATGTCAAATGCATAGGTAGCGGCTACAGGAGTAAATTGTAGAATATCATCAATATGAACACGAAAACCAGGTATTTGATTATTTCGCCATTCTTTTACTTGATTTTTAACATCATTTTTCCCATTACCATTTAAAGCAATTCCTGCAGTTATGAGAGCAAAAGGCATAAATAAATTTTTATATTGAAATTTGACTTTTTGATTATTTGTCTGTAAAATCTCTTCTTGAGAAAATACATTCAAAAAGAACATTAAAGACAAACATAAACATAGTATTTTTTTCATCGTATTTGTTTATAATAATTTTAATTAAGATATCCTCCGTCTAAAGAATAAAGTGAAAGAAAATCTGAAGAACTAATTTTATTAAACCACTTTTCATCAATGTGGATTGAGTGTTGTTAAGTATCATTGGCGTTGATCATACTGTAAAAATAGACGTCTATTTTTCCTTTGTTTCTTGGTTTTAGGTATATTTTATTTTTTGAATCCGTCTACATCAATAATAGCCTGAGCAAATGCTTTTGGATCTTCCTGTGGTACATTATGTCCGATACCCTTTAAAATTCGATGTTCATATTTACCAGTGAATTTGTTAGCATATGCTTTTCCATCTGCAGAATCTCCATCAAAATCGCTGGCTATGGTAATAGTGGGAACTTTAATTTCCGGCCTTGCTGCCAGTTTCTTTTCTAAGCTATCATATTTAGCCTCTCCCGGTTCAACAGATTGTCTCCATCTGTAGTTATGAATAACAATTGCCACATGATCCGGATTATTAAAAGATTGTGCGGACTGATCATAAGTTGCTTTATCGAAGTTCCATAACGGAGAAGCTCTTTTCCAGATCAGTTTATTAAATTCATATGTATTTTGAGCATACCCTAATTTGCCTCTTTCACTAGCAAAGTAATATTGATACCACCATTCTAATTCTTCTGTTGGAGGCAATGGTTTTAGGTTTGCTTCAAGATTTATCACCAAGTAGCCACTTACAGATACAAGTCCCCGCAAACGTTCCGGCCAAAGCGCAGCCATATCCACAGCTGCCCTTGCTCCCCAGTCAAAACCACCAATAATTGCCTTATCTATCTTAAGCACATCCATCAAAGCAATAACATCACTTGCTAATGCTGCTTGCTGTCCGTTTCTAAAGGTATCTTTTGAAATAAAGCGTGTTGTACCTGATCCTCTTAAATATGGTGTAATTACTCGATAGCCTTTTGAAACTAAAATCGGAACAACTTCATTATAACTATGAATATCATAAGGCCAGCCGTGAAGCAAAATTACAGGTGTTCCTTTTGAAGGCCCTGCTTCTGTATAACCTACATTTAATAATCCGGCATTAATTTGCTTTAAAGTTCCAAGAGAGCTGCTTACTATTATTTTTTTTGTTTTCTGACTCTCTGCTTGTGCTCTAATGTGTATTATCATAAAAAATAAAATAATAATTAACACTGTTTTGGAAGCCATCAAATTAATAATCTTGATTTTTGATTTTGTTTTCATAAAAACTATTTTTTTTAATTATTAGACAGTTTATCTGCCTAAAATTTAGCTTGATAAGAAGTAATGATATGATTGGTCTTTATGCTTAGGAGTTTTTATCACGATATAACAGGGGCCTATGGATAAAAGCAGTGTAGTATTGTGAAATAGAAATAGAACTACATTCATCAATACTTACACTACATTCACAAACCAAAATATTAACTAACCAACTATCTTGAAGGCCCATGTAAATATCGCTCGGAATTCCTGCACGAAGCTTTATTGAAAAGCTCATTTTTATTTAAGTGATTGAGAAAATCATGCAGGTTTCTTATATTGTTTATATTTTTCTTTCAATTATTCAATCTAGCTTATTGATAAATCTGATTAGAAAAATTCCCAGCAAAGAGATGGCGCAGAAAGCAGACAGTATCCACCAGGATAAGTCAAAACCTCCTCTTTCCACCAGCTCTGTTCCAATGAGTGGAGCAAGAATTAAAGCAGCGGAGTAACTCATCACATAGATACCGGAATATGCACCACGGTTTGAGCTGACTGAGCGTTGAATCCAGAACGTGCTAATAAATGGGAAACAGAACATCTCCCCAAAAGTCATTAACCCTGTTACTGTAAGCGCTACCCATATTTCTTGTGGTAAAAGATTCATACAAAGAAAGGCCAATATGGTCAGAAAAATCCCTATACCTATATAAGTGAGCGGTGCTTGCTTTCTTTCAAGGTAATTGACCAGTATCATCTCAAAAAATATAATCAAGATGCCATTCAGAGCCATCAGAATTCCAATTATGTTTTCGGCAAAATGCCATTGCATTTTATAAAATACAGGCTGTATTGTGAAAAAATACACAAAACAGATCATATACAACAGTGTAAAAAAGACAAAAGACAAATATAGCAGATCAGTATATGGTGATTTAGCAGGATGCAGATTTTCACTGACTCGAGTAATCTGGGATACTTTTGATTTTCGGGGTATGAGTTTAAAAAAAAGTAACGCCGCAAACACACTGGTTACCCCATCTATATAAAAAAGGATATGATAATTATAAGCTGCCATTAAACCGCCAATGCTTCCACCTACAGACCAGCCCAGATTAGTTGCAAATCTGTTCAACGAATAGGAACGGGGTTTATTTAGCTCAGTACTAAAAAATGCAATTGCTGTAGCATTAGCAGGTCTGAAGGATTCCGTACATATACTTAGTACAAATATACCTATAGCAATGGTAAGAAAAGTCTGGAGTATACTCATCACAAGAAATAATACCCCTCCTACCAATAGAGAGAATATCTGTAAATCATAGAAACCAAATCTATCTGTAATTCTTCCACCTATATAACTTCCTAATATGGAACCTAAACCAAAAACAGCCAAAATATATCCAGTCTGTATTATTGTAAAATGTAGTTCTGTAACAAAATAGATTGACATGAAGGGGATCACCATCATTCCAGCCCTGTTGATTAACATGACTGCGCTTAGATACCAATTATATTTTGACAGCCCACTGTAGGCATTTTTATAAAGTTTAATCATGGGATGGAATAATTAAATATTAAAATGTCAGATCTGGGGTCCTGGCTTAATTAATAGTTTTCTTGGAATTTTATGATTACCTACTATTTTCCCTGTGCCTTTAAAACCAAATTTTTCATAAAACCTAAGGCTCGCTCATTATAATAAATCACCCTCAGTTTAACATCCGCTTGATCTCCCATCCAATACAAAGCATGTGTAATTAACTCATCACCAACTCCTTTTCCATAATACGCTACAGTAACTATCAGCCAATCAATATCAAGACAATCTTCTGAAGTTTTATCTAAGATTAAAAGGCCAGCTATCCTACCCTGATCAATAATCACTACAACAATTTTTTTTGCTCATTAACCAGAAATTCCATTCATTTTCTAATCTCTGTTGATGAGAAAACTCCGGATGGTCAAACGCAGGATAACTAGAACTAAAAACAAAGTTCTCTACATCCTCAAAATCTGAAGCAAATGCATCGCGATAGATCATATCATTTATACTAAAGCGCTATTTTTTATATTTTTCATCATCTGATATATAGCTTTAGGATTTAAGGGGTATATAAAACCAGCTGACCTTTTTTTTATTTTACAGGTATATTGAAACTGTCCAGTGCACGCGCAATCTGTATCGTATCGGCACATTGATGAAAACTAATTACTTTACCTTCTTTTACCTTATAAGTATGCGTGAAACGAGCTGTAAAAGGAATATTCTTTATCTTGGTTTTTCCTTTATAAATACCAAGCACAATAATGTGTTCATGGGTTTCATAAAAAAATTCTGCATATGGAATAATACTCTCAAGTACATTAGTAAGCAGTCTTCCAAAAAAATCTTCAAGAATACTATTCACTCCAGTATAGGTTCCACTATATGGAAAACCTTCTACCAAAGTCCAGGTAGCAGTTTCGGACAGTATTTCCTGAAAAACCAATGGATTACCGGGATCATTATACACGCGGCGGATAGCCGCCATATTTAAGGATTCTGACATATCTGTTTTATTTGGTTGTAGCTACTTCTTCAATAATTTTGACAATTGCCAGAGGTTGTGACAAATGTGGGTTATGCCCCGTATTCAAAGAAAACGATTTGACTACAGGTGTATCGGCTACCATTGCTTTTTGCAGATCTATTCCAATAGCCCGATCCTGAATTGCATAAACATAGTATTTTGGTATCCGTCCAAAATTTTGGGCTGTGACTGTTACCGCCTCTCCCAATGGATGAATAGGTTCCGGTTGATTACTTAAATGCAGGGCTTCCGCCTCTTCCTCATTACAATCCGCACAAAAAAGATCAGAGAGTCTTTCCGGCTTAATAGTTGCTGTGCTATGATCTTCCGAGAAAACAAGGCTCGCAGCAAAAATGCTCTGAGTATCCCTTTTAGATATGGTTAATAATGATTCACCATTTTGGGGAATAAAAGCCGCTATATAGATTAGTTTATCAATTTGGGCTGCAATCTTTTCAGCAACAGCCGATATGATTATTCCGCCTAAACTGTGCCCTACAAGAATGATATTCTTTTCTGCCCCTATTTCAATTAATACTTTATCCAGATAACTACCCAAGTTGATATCTTTCAGTTCTGTTTTATCTTCACCATGTCCAGGTAGATTCACATTAATAACCTTATAGCCTTTCTGCTTCAGTCCAGGTATAATATGACGGTAAGTATCTGCATTCTCAAAGGCTCCATGAACCAATACAATTGTTGACATATAGATTTTTTATTTTGTGTCTGTAAAAGCCCTCAATACTTCGGGCCTGTTGTTATTTTTGAATTTTTATTTTCCTGCAGCAATCTTAGAAATGTATTTTACTACTTCAGTTGGTTGAGAGAATTGTGGAAAGTGCCCAGAATTAATCGTGTAAGATTTTACGATAGCAGTCCTGCCAGACATTAGCATTTGCAAATCGGGTCCAATGGCATTATCTTTTTGTGCGTAAATGTAATATTTAGGTATTTTTCCAAAATTAGCATCAGTAAGGACAATTGGTGTAGCAAATGGTTTCAGTGATTCTGGAATGTTTCCTGCTAACAATTTTTGTTTTTCCATTTTCGGACAGTCCTGACAAAGAAGATTGACCATGCCGTCAGGATTAAGTGTTGCGGACTCGTGATCCTCAGAGAATACCAGATTCTTGCCAAAGATACTTTGTTTATCTAATTTAGTAAGGCCCAATATTGTTTCTCCATTTTGTGGAAGAAAAGCCGTCAGATAGATTAATTTACTGATCTGAGCAGGAATTTTTTCTGCTACAACAGAGATAACAGCACCACCAAGACTATGTCCTACCAAGATGATGTTTTTTTCTTGTCCGATAGATTGAATCACTTTATTTCTATATCCTTCTAAGGATATGTTGGCCAGATCAGTCTTATCATCTCCATGACCAGGCAGATCCAGAGTGATTACTTTATAGCCAAGATTCTGTAAACCAGGAACTACGTTGTCAAAATTACTGGCCGCTCCATATGCTCCATGAACTAAGACAATAGTACTTTTAGTTTTTGATGATTGTGCAAATAGTATAGAGACTATTAAAAGGCAAAGGGCTGTAATGAGAATTTTAAAATTGTGCATTGTATTTGATTTTGGTAATTAATAATTTCTGAGCTCAGTATGGTTCTTTATTCCGTTACAAATGTCGTTTGAGAAATGCACTCATTGCTTTTCTTAAAGGCTCATATTTTATTCTACCTAAATATTAGATGGCTATTGCATAAACATGCCTTATCCTCAAAGTGCAGTAAAATTATAGATTATGGTAGTGGTGTATGAGCCTCGCTGTTTTCCTGATAATTGTTGAGCGCTTGCCGGAGAAATGCTGTATTGAATACCGATGTTTCTGTCGATTACCGGTATATTGCCAGAAATGATTTTCTGTGGACTTGCTG
The DNA here is from genome assembly GCF_059420365.1 of Chryseobacterium sp. GW821-FHT04C04. Taxonomy (NCBI): domain Bacteria; kingdom Pseudomonadati; phylum Bacteroidota; class Flavobacteriia; order Flavobacteriales; family Weeksellaceae; genus Chryseobacterium; species Chryseobacterium sp. GW821-FHT04C04. The sequence goes on from NZ_JBWKTO010000001.1 coordinate 260,596, forward strand.
AAAGTGTTATCATTGAAACACCGCTTTCTCCGGCAGACGGCCCTATTTGTATAGCACTTACAGGTATCTGCTGATCCCCATTACTTAAACTGGATGTTACTGATCTTACATATACATCATAGGGAGTGGTTTTACTCAGCCGCAGGTGATTGGGTAAATCTATAGCGGTACCATTTCTGTAATCAGCTGGCGAATTCAGTTGCAGGTTTACTGTTGCGTCGTTTATCTTCAACTCCCCCAGATCTGCTACAGCAACCTCTAGGTTAAAAGAAGATGTAACGCCGGCCACTTTTCGGACGCCACTTCCGCGGGCATCATAAGTATCATAAAGAACCCTCAGCCGATAATTTCCTGCTGCTGCAAATTTTCGTCTGATAACTTCAGATTTTATGAAGAATCGAATATTTTTAGTTGTTTTATTACCAGGTCCCACAGGTATACCCTTACTGAAAATATCTTGTTTTGTACTGAACGAAAGGTCTGTCACCTTACCCCCATCTTCTCCTTGAATCTGAATCACTTCTGACTCCACTCTTGGTGACAAGAGAATATTAGCAGGAATATGAGCATAGATAAATGGGCTTTGGGCAGCCTTTGCTTGTATATTAACGGGTACTGAATGTCTGCAGTTGAATACCTGAATAGCACTGGCATCTGAACGAAAATCATCCAACCGATCTAGTCGAATAATAACATTACTAACCGGGTCAATCGACAAATATGGCCTTACTATCAGTCTAAGCTTACTAATCGCACTTTGGTTAAAAATACAATTTCTGGAATTCATGGCATTAGCCTTATATGATAAATCAGTTTCGTAATTTCCAGCTTCCCATTTATACCCGGCAAGTTCTGCAGCAGGTATGCGAGCTTGGATTTCTCCGGCACCAGCAGGAAAAAAAATTCTTCGCACCGCTAGAGGCTGTTCATTTCGGGAAGATAAAATAACCTCAGGAGTATAGTCAGAGCTATAACTTTTACCATCAAGTGTTTTTATTTTTAACTTAATTATAGAAACAGCCGGGCCGGAGATCCCGGTATTCTCTGTATCTCTAAAATTTCCTCCTCCCATCGCCTGAACAAAACATTCCTGAGTACGCCAGCAGTCAACTCCGATATTAAAAGCAACATAAGACTTAATAATATCTGAACCAATATTCTTTTCATCAATTTCCATAGTCAGAGAAGATTGTGCACTTAACGTAGGGACTAAAAAGCCCAAGAGTAATCCTATGATCAGCCCGCACACTATATTTCTATTTTTTTTCTTCATAAGACACGAGATTATTTGAATTTTTTTATTTCTACTTTCCGTTCTTTATTCTCAAAATGGAATATCAATTCTTCCACCTTGCCTTCGCTTATCGTAACATCCTGCCTTACAGGATCCACCAAAAAGGTATGACCAGCTGTTTCAATATAAATTGTATATTTTTTTAGAGGAAGTGAAAAATGAAAACGCCCCTCCTCATCAGTGAGTGTACTGATCAACTTTTGATCCTGATCAATGGCATTGATTCTGATTCCTTCAAGCACCGGCTTCTCAGTGAGGTATTTCTGCTCCACCGGAACCAGCCTTCCTCTCAGTTGGCCACTTTTAACAAGTGCGATAATCATCTTCGTATGGTTATTTAAAAAAAAATGCTGTGGCTGTAGCAAGTGCCAACCCTTTCCATCTTGAATAGTTATTACCTTTTCCCCTTTGGTGAGATTCGTATAATTGACTTTACCATGTTTGTTGCTTTTCGTAATTTCTCCGGATACATCAACTATAACATCAGGAATAGTATTTTCATTCGCATCCTTTACGCCATTGGCATTATGATCGCCAAAAAAAGTAAGTTCCAGTCTTTTCAATCCCGGAGCATTGGCATCAATAAAATGTTTCTGTATGCCAATTTGACCCTGAAAATTACTGAAAGAGTCTTTTTGAGTAAATACATTGTAAAAAATCTGAGCAGATATTTGCCAGGTATTTCCCGCCTTATATTTTAACTGGGCATTGAGTAAATTATTCCAGTGTCCGATGTAGCCATTATAGTTAAGATAATTGCTAATACTGATGTTTAATTTCTGGCGGAACATATCGAATCCAGCGCTAGGTCCAAAGGAATACACTTTAAAATCTGACTGCTCGGATTCCACAGGCTCTTCCTGAAGATAATAAGGTCCCTTTTGAATATGTGCATTCAGCCCCCAATGATTAGCCCTGAAGTTGGCATTGATTCGTATTGTATTGTAATGACCTCCATAGGCCAGGAGGTTATTACTCTTCGTAAAGCCATAGTCTACAGAAAGCGATAATGTTTTTCCATGTAATGTATACCACAATTCAAGCATCATACGCAAAGATGAAGAGCGCAGTTCCTGCCCGCCAATAAAATATTGCCCCTGATACTGATGTAAATAATAAGGTCGTAATGATAAAGTCAAATCCCGAATACGGGTATTTACTCCGATTTCATATTGCTGCATATCATTTGAAACATACTGATCTTCCAATGCTGACGCAAGAAATTTAGGGGTATTATGCTGCTGATTGTAGTGTACAGAAAAGCTCGTCGCTTTTGTAGCCTGATAAGATACCTGATTATTTAATTGTAAGACCCCTCTTCGCAAGCCGCTATAGTAAGAACTACTCACATAGTTATTCAGGTTAATTCTCCAGTTACCCTCATGATTGGTATATATTATACCTCCACCATAACCCGGCATAGATTTACCTGTTTCACTGCTATTTTCAACACTATAACCAGCCTGAATATTAAGGCTTTGTTTCCCGGTTAAAGAAATTTGCAATTCTCCGGCTGCCAAATTAGTAGATGTTTTGAATAAAGGATCATAGCCGTGCACAAGCGTCATCTTTCCATTTAATTGATCCGACCTTCGGAAATTATAAATACCGGCCACTACATTAGCATTTTTATTTTCAGCCTGATCCAGAGTGGAAAATAAAAGATAGGAATTATTAATATAGAATAGACTTACACTGTTCTCTTTATCAATAAAGGCAGATGCTTCCAATCCTCTCCCATATAGTGGAAATTCAGTGTTTTCATAAATATTTCCTATTTTAAAACTAAATTTTCGATTGCTAAAACGAGCCCAGGTATCATATACATCAAATCCTCCGGACTGGTTATAGTAGTTTCCATTTAAGTTATACTCCAACTTACTATTCCCTGAAGGGAAAAACCGGCCATTTGCCCTGCCCCGTAAGTAGGAATCTCCCTGATTCTGATATATATAGTTAATTTCAGCGGTATTATTCAGCTGATCATTATATAGATTATTACCAATCTGTAATCTTTTATAACTTTTCAGACTAACAACACGTAAGGTTGTAGTAGCCAGAATCGTCCCCGTGATATTTTCTGCAATTACATTAATCGTGAAATCTGGTGCCTTAAAATCTTTCACCTGCATCATATTACGTGCATTGAGTAGTATAATCTGACTTGCACCAGGTTTCAGCTCAAGCAGTTGAGAACGCTCTGTAAATTCTAATCCCTCAGGATAGATCTGCGTAAGTATTTTGAGGGAAATTTCAGTATACCCCGTATTTACACAGTGTACCCTTATTGGAGTAAGACTGGTTTGTGGATCCTGATATACAACCGGTTCCAGAGGAGTCAGAGAGACCCGCTCAGGTTCTTGTAAGCGGGTATAAAAAGTAGCATCGAGTACCCCCCCTCGGCCTTGGACCACTTTGTATCTTATTGTAAAGGCCTGGATTGGATGATGAATAAGTTTTGAGGAGGCCATGTACTTTAAGGGAAATACTTTTTTTGCTCCAGGCTCAATTTTAATGGTATCAGGTAATACAATCAACCCAACTGCCATATTGGAAGGTTCTTTTACAAGTAAATACTCTTCTTTACTATCGTTGACCATGGCAAGCTTATTAGAAAAGGTCTGACCGTAATTGATAGTAAGTGTATCAGTAAGAAAATGACAATGGGGACCAGATAATTCCTGGCTATATACTAAAGAGACAGTTAACAGCTGTAATATGGTTAAAAGAATCAGTCTCATATTTACGTATGGGTAAGAATCCATTGCTGGAAGTCAATAAGCCTGCTTTCTGTACTGTCTGGCAACTATACTGCCATTCATATGCAGAAATTTATCTATCCCGGATTTTAATTGTATAAGACTTCTTTTTCAGCTACCTTAAGGTTAGTGTCCGAACCACTATCCTGTATAGCAACAACTAAAAAGCGTCCTTTTAAAGTGGCTGGCAAATAGAGATATACCATCTGCTCGGTTCCGGGCATCATTGAAAAAGCTCTTGGAGGAAAAGACATTTCTTCACCTGTTACTTTGTTTGTAACCTCAAAACGAATTGCTCCGTCTGTTACCATATCACCCTTACTTTGTAATTTAAGACCTAAGCGATGAGAAGCATCCGGCATTTTCTGATCATTAAATGCAATAAGGTCTATATTTTTATTGGCAGCACCTGGCGGGGTATAATAGACATGAATCCCAACCTCCAGCTTCACATTAATGCCAACCCCCCTAAGCCTTCCAGAACCATCAGTAGTATTTGGCACCTGCTTCGTAACCTGGCCAAGTAGCAGCATTGAATTACTGACATGATTTAATTTAGCGATATCGGAAGGGATATGCATTGATACGGTTAGCTTCTTACTTGTTCCCGGCTCTAGTTCTAAAGAGTTGGGTACGACTTCTATCCAGGCTGCATTAGATTTAGCCAAGGTTCCTGCTTCCCGATATATTTTATTTCCCAGACTATCTCTCTCCCAGTCTTTCAGAGAAGTAGTAAACGCCATAGCTGCTGTACCATGGTTAGATAGTTCTACCTGCTGTATTACTGTTTGCCCTGCTGTACCGGTAAAAAATATGCGGGATGGCGTTACTCCAAGCTCCTGCGCCTGGGAAGAGAATGAGAAAAGTAAAGCTATACCAATAAGTAAAACTTTTGCTTTAGTGTAAACATAACGATCGCAATTTGATAAGGTATCCATGAGAAATGATTTTAAGGTTGGATAAGCAATAAAATTTAGATCTGGGAGATAGTATAAGTGACCAGGGTACTGTAAGTATCTGCAGGTTTTCCTAAAACAGCATCTGTAGAAGAAATAGAACCTGGTATCGAGTATTTGATATTAATACTCTTATTGGTTGCCGGAATCGCATTTTTCAGAAGAAACTGATTTGTAGTAGAAAGAGCAGTAACAGCTGAAGGTGTCCCCCCCAATCCCTGACCACTTGCATTGTCCAATTCAATTGTGATAATTTTAGCATCCAAACTGGCCGAATTTCCTGCTTTTTCCCCTTTCAGAGATGACAAATCAGACTTTACATTTAGATCATAAGCTTGATTACTGGTGACAGTAAGATGGTTATTCATAGTAGTCGAAACGCCATTCTGGTAGTCAGCGGGTGTCAAAAAATTAAGTGATACAACCGATTGGTTAACCATTATACTCAACACATCCGTCAAGGTCACCTTTAATATGGTACTTCCGGAAGCAGAGGATTTTGCTGCCGGATTTGTTTGTGCATTAACAACAGTACCTATAAAAATAGTTGCTGTTATTAAAGTCATGAAAATTGTCCGTTTCATACAAATTATTTTTAAGATTTAACCTAAATCAAAATTCAGTAAAAAACGGGCACTTAGTTTTTCCAAAAAGCTCAAAAACAATTTATCTATAATTTCATTTAAAACCCGGTAATTGCTATTTTAATGAAAGTTAATCTGAGCTATACACTAAACCAAAATTATTCTAGTTCGTTTATTTTTATACTGTATTTATCTTTAAAGCAGACTTATTAACTATTGATAAATTTATTTTGTAAAAAATATAATTGTATGAAGCAAAAAATAGCATTGATTACCGGTGTAAGCCGAAGAGAAGGAATAGGATTTGAAACTGCAAAAAAACTTGGACAGCTAGGTTACACTGTCGTAATCACTGCCCGTGATTTAAATAAAGTAAAAATATTAGAACTGGAGCTAAAGGATGAAGGTATTGAAACTGCTGTATTAATACTGGATGTAACAGATAGCGACAGCATCACTAAAGCATTTAATGAATTTAGCAATACCTTTAGCCATCTTGATGTACTAATCAATAATGCAGCACTGGCACTTTTCAATGATCCCTCAATCAACGATAAAAATTTGGACGATGTAACAGCGGAGTTTGATATTAATGTAACTGGTGCCTGGAGAGTGAGCCAGCAATTTCTCCCCCTAATCAGAAAGAGTGAGCATGGCAGGATAGTTAACATATCGAGTTCAATGGGATCCATTACGGAACCAGCTGTTGGAATGCTGGAGTTTAATCAGGGGCCCGTATTTAACTATTCCATTACTAAACTTGCATTAAATGGCTTAACCATAAAAATGGCTAAGGAACTAAAAAAAGACCATATACTGGTCAATTCCATATGCCCTGGTTTTACAGCAACCCAACCAGGTATGGCAGAAATGGGTGCAAGGCCAGTAGAGGAAAGCGTACCGGGAATAATCTGGGCTGCGACTTTACCTGATGAGGGACCAACAGGAAAGTTTTTTCAGGATAAAAGAGAGCTTGCCTGGTAATTTATTGAAGATTTAGACGATAGCAACTTTTTTTCTGTCCATTCAATTTTACATGCTTTTTAACTTAGGTTTATGTATGGATAAAATATGTAAAAACTGTGATCATAAACTAACCGGTAAATTTTGTGCATATTGTGGTCAGGAAGATATTCCAAACCCTATAAAATACTGGGATTTTATTAAGGTTTTCCTTTCAAATGCCTATCTGACAGAAAAAAAGTTCTACCGTACAGTCAAGAATTTATTCAGACCCGGTTTCCTGACTATGGAGTTTCTCACAGGTAAACAAATACCATATAAACATCCAATGACGATGTTCTATTCATTGTTAACTATTGGCATTATTGTTTATCTCAATCTTTATCAGCCTGTCAGAAACGGCTATATAGAACATTTAGGGTATAAAAACACCTTTATTTCCTTCCAGGGAAATAAAGGTGAAATAATTCCATTACAATTAGACCAGTTTATACAACATCAGATAAAACTGGCATATCTTCTGACTCTACCTATTACAAGTCTTTTCATTTTCCTTTTGTATGGTCGTACACTTATTATCTTTGAAAAGAGTATTATTTTTGCCATCAACTGGGGGTCAATCAATATTCTTACGGATACATTACTATATCTCGTAGTATATAGCTTACATTATTTGATGAATAAGGATACAATCGCGATTACCGACCAGGTTCTGAACATCATTGCTTCCGTATACAGCTTCATCTATTTTATTTATGGGATAAAATTTATATTTGACAGTTCTCTTAAACAAGCCATAGCCAGGTCTATATTAATTTTCTGTGGAACATTGGCTGTCGTAATTTTCATCATTACAAGCATATATTGGATATTTTATCAGAGCTAGCTAATAATTGGTCGTGTATCAGCTATTTTTTCCTACTGTTTGAAGTAGGGACGAATTATAACCAAATTCCTTTTTAAATGCAGTAGAAAAATGAGATAAGTTTTCAAAACCAATATCCAGATAAAAATCAACAGGCTTTTGCCCCATTTCCTTAATCAAAAGATGGGCTTTTTCTAATCTCTTTTTTTGCATCCATTTTTGTGGGCTACTATTAAACACTTTCTGAAAATCTCTTTTAAATGCAGCGAGGCTTCGGCCAGTCAATTCGGCAAAATGATCAATGGATTCATTAAAAACAAAGTTTTTGTTCATAAACTCTTCAAGATTTATTTTACCCGGTTGTGGAAAATCAGCCAAAGCCCTGATCAGTTCCGGCCTTTCCTGAAGCAGAATTAATAATGCCTCTCTGGTTTTAGTTTCCAACAAATCAGGACCGAGGAAAGTCTCATTCTCAAAGTAGCCGACTAACGATTCCCTAATTGATTTATAAAGTGGATTGTCGGATAAAACAACTACATTTTCATAGTTGTCATGGTTATCTCCAATTTCTTTATCACGAAAAAAATCACGTAGGAATGGTTCAGTAAAAGTGATAACGATTTCACTATATGGATCATCATCCATTATTCTTAGAAATCTTAGCACCTGGTATTTTCTATAAAATATTACATCACCAGCCTTTACGATGGTCTTTTTTCCCTCTCCTGTTACAGCTTCCATCGCACCCGAGGTTACAAAAACCATCCCATGGGCAGGACAAAACCAGGGTTCTTTGATAAACATTCTATCATCAAAAAGTATAATATAATTTCTGTTTCCGTTACTAAAATGTCTGAATGGTCTAAGAATATCTTCCATATTGGTATATAATTATGTATTAAATTTAATGATAAATTTCAATTTAGATATATTAATCCTCTCTCAATTAAAATAGTGAATACTATGTTTCACAATACATATCACTTTTGTTTTAGAGAAAATATATGTGTCGGACTGCAACCAAACTCTCTTTTGAATGCAGTAGAAAAATGGGAAAGACTTTCAAAACCAAGACCAGCGTATATATCAGAAGCCTGTTTTTCTCCCTCAATAATTTGTTGATAGGCTACATCTAATCTCTTTTTTTGAAGCCATTTACCCGGAGGTTCTTGATAAACAACTCGAAAATCTTTGTTGAAGGTAGCTAGGCTTCTACCTGTTAAGAATGCAAATTTTTCCAATGTTTCGTTACAATGGTAGTATTTATCCATAAACGCTTTTAATTCCTGCTTATTCAATTCTGAAAAATTGAACAACAGCGATGTCATTTCATGGTCTGTTTGTATCAAAAGCAACAAGGCTTCAATAGCCTTCATTCTCAGAATATCTTTTTGTACAGAGATGCCCGGTGCAAAATAACATAATACTGAATTTATATAATTTTTAAATAAAGGGGATTTTTGAATATAATAGCTTTTCTGATGAATTTGTTGAGCGGGTATTTCCAATTTATAATGCAGAAAGAATTCTTTGAGCAGATCTTGAGTTAATGATAGTTTAATGGCCTCAAATCTACCTTTTCTTGTTGAAGTATCGGTTACATATGATATATACTGCTTGTTTTTCAGAAGATATACATCACCTTGTTTAAAATCGTATCTCCCTCCTGCCACATTTAACGTAGTCTTTCCATCTATAATAAATACCAACTGATAATCTGCTATGTATTCTTCAGCTGGCTCAGCTGCCCTGGCTGTGAGGTAAAAAAAAGGATAAAGTGCTGTTTCCATATGCTTTGTGTTTATGGCGCTAATATCTTGGTATTACCGGAATTTTAGGTTTTCTATAAAGCTCAAATTAATTTTATTATTTATTTCTAGACCCCAAAAAAATCATAGAATATCCTCTAATAATTGATTTCTAAAGGATATTCTATGATTTTTTTCAGATAAGTAAATAAGAGCTTTTCCGAAAAATTCGCTTTCCTTCCTTCTTACAACCTTTATTAAGAATGAGGATGGGGATATGTTTTAATTTTCGATACATCAATATGAACTTTTCAATTTCCATAATAGCAGTCAACTGAAATTACAACAATTTTTGAGACAAAATTTACAGACTCCTCTTATTTCTACATTTTAAGTATACTAACTCCATTTTTAAATTTAATATTATGAAACTATCCCTAACTTATAGTCTAAATCAGTACATTCTATGCTGACGATTAACAATATGCATTAGCTTTTTCAGACAGTAATGTCTAATTATAATCCAGAAAAGGAAGAAAAATTTTCTCCTTATATGATCATGTGAAAAATATAAGGTTAAGATATACTTAAATGTAACAGCTCGTTTGTATCATACTATGTAATATTTTTGTAATAGAATCTGAATTTTAATTGATCTGTACAATTGATAAATTTAAATATTTCAACACCATATTTTATTATAACAATGAAAAACGCACCAAATCTATTAGTGCGTTTTATAAGATTAAACGGGAATTTTACCTATCGCCCTATTTTATAAAAGCCAATATTTATATAAATTTTGCAATCAAAACGGCCTATCTCCTGAATCAAAACCTTCATATATGCTTTCTATTCGCAATAAATCTTCTTTTAAAAAAATTTGAGAAATCATCCGTTGGGGCTACCAGACAGGGATAAGCTATTTTCTTATCATTTTTCTTATTATTTACACCATTTAACCCATTGGTTACAATAGATATACTACTTAAGACAGATTTACTCTGGTAGTTCGATATTCAATTCCTGTAAATTCAAGATGTTCTGGATATATTGAACTAATTATTTTTCTTTTTGCTTCTACGCTACTTGATTGGTATAATAGTGATAAGTTACATATAACTGATAGAGCCTTGTTCAAGTGATCATCAACTTTTTCAGGTTTACGAATCACAATTAAATAAGCTTGAAGTTCATTTTCAAGGACTTCAATTTTTTGTTTAGGCTATGCTTTAATAATCATATAATAATCATCTTCTTCAATCTTTTCCGCTAATAATTTTTCTTTTGCAAGAGCTATCTTAACATTATAATTCTCTATTTCAGAAATTATTCTTTTTCTTCTATCGTTAGCTTTGTTATTATACTTTTATAGGCTGTTAGTAGGATATTTTGTAAGATTTTTTGAACTGAAGGAAGAAATTCATATTTCTTTAATTCCTCAACAAAAAGATTATTGGTAAGTTCAGCACTTTGCCTAAATCCACAAGATGATTTACAATGATAGTAATAATATACTTTCTGACTTCCCTTTGAACCGCTGGCAGTTAAATTTTTTCCACATTTCGGAATATGCATTGATGTTTAACACTGAAAATTTTATATACGGCTCATTTGGAAATTTATTTGAGTTGTTCATACAAAAAAACCAAAAATGGCAAAAGACTTATCAGCTTCCTAAATGCAAAATCGTATAAACCAATTGCCCGTTGGAATGCTAATTCTGGAAACTATTTCTATCAGGAAAATGCAGACTATGGCTCTAAAAAGCAGCTTTTTGAATCGAATCGGGTTGATCATTCCTGATTTATTTTTATTTACATTTCTATTGATGTCAAATGTTATTATTGTTGTTACCAAATCAAGCAATACTGATTTAGACTCCTCTTCTTTTGAATTGGGTTTAGGTAAAAAATCCTTGTAATATTTTCAGAGGTTATTTTCCACTATTGATTAAGTTTTTCCAGTATTTCTTGATAAAATAATCAACCGTTTCAGCCTTTTTATAGCTTATACTCTGGCTCAAAAGAAAAATATTTTGAAAATATGTTCTAAAAGAATGATTAAGTAGATTATCATTAGCATCAAAATTGGAGTTTTCGAGAAGAGTCATGTAGTGTTTTTGCGGACTAAACCAAAGTATATGATTATATCTAGATTTGTATTTTGGATTAGTAGTTTGTTCGGATATTTTCTTAAGGTAAACGAAATTATCATCAAATAATTCCAAGGTTGGATATTTATAATCTCCCATTTGATGATGCGGTATATGCTCTCCTTTTTCAATTGAAAAGTCGCAAAAGAACTATTCGTAAGAACATGGTTTTTTAAGCTCCATTTCAGAAAAGCTGTCACCAAGAATTTTTAGATATTTAGTTATATTAAAATCATGAATGGAAAAATCTTCATCTTCTTCCAGATAAGTATAATAAGATTCTAGATTTGTAAATTGTATCTTAATGTATTTTTTAGGAGATAATATCGTCTCTAATTAATTTTGAATAATTATTTTTAATTGCTCTATCAGTTCATTGTGTAATAATAACAAAAGCACAATCACTACATTTTTCAAAATTTTTTGCAAATATGTTTACTTTTAAAACACTTTGGCAAAAACAATAGTTAATATTAAGTATTATAAAATATCAGATTTCAAAAAAACAAAGGCAGCCTTTCTATTTTGAAGTAAAATAAACACCATAAGATAACCCGTTTGCTATTCTAAAATTTCTGAGTACCTTTTGTAAATCTGGTTACCTTTATTTAAAACTTTCAGTGTATTAACTTCTTTTGATACTACATTCAGTCTACCTCATAAGAACAGATACTTATTACATACTAAATCTTCTATACAGAGCCCATTCATGCTATTATCCACTCCCACAAATACATAACTTTGGTCCTATAAAAAGCTAGGTATGAATAAAAAAAATCTGCTATATCAATTAACTGATAGGTATGAAAATTATGATACAAATATACTGTACGAAAAATTTTCAGATTCAAATTCAAAATCGTTTTTACAGATAATCAAACATGTTAAACTCTCAGTTCTTATAAAGACTAACTGTACACTCTACAAGAATATTCAACCTTATATACTCAGGGGGAGACCGAATCATTCAAAAATCACCAAAAAATCAACGATTGTCGTTTTTTATCTGTGTTTTTACTTGAGCAGGCTGGCTCTTCTAAAACCCAGCTTGTCTCAAGTTTCTTCAACCATATAGTGTAATACATTAATCATTTTACCAATCTTATAAACAACCTAACAATTTAATTTAATAAAAATGAAAACAAAACTATTTTTAAAAAGCCTTAGCTTTCTGTTCTATGATTTTTTCCAGAACAGCTTTGCCAAAACAATCATCTTGAATATTGACAACAATAATTCAGATGGTAATCTATACGAAAAAACGGAGAATGTTGAGATAGGAGATATCATTCACTTTACTAATAATTTGCCATATGCGCTTAATCAACAAAATGCCAGTCTAAATAATTACGGTGCTGCTACTGGCTATGGAGCTGTTATGCTCCCCAATATTCCATCAGGACAATTTTTTGAGGTTGTACAAAAAACACATATAAACAATATCTAAATATAGAATGCCTATGGCATCAAACTTAAAAAATGAAAAAGAAAATTATTTTAATTGTAGGTTTGTTTTTCGCAGGACTTGCATTTTCACAAGTAGGGATTAATAATATCAGTCCAAAGGCTACTTTGGATATCACTGCCAAAACCACAGACGGTAGTAAACCTGAAGGGGTAATTGCTCCAAGACTTACAGGAGACCAGATTAAGGCTGCTGATACACAGTACGGATCAAACCAGACAGGAACTTTAGTTTATGCAACAGCTGCAGTATCTTCATCAACCGCTAAAACCGTCAACATCACTGCTGCAGGTTATTATTATTTTGATGGAACTATTTGGCAGAAAGTTATTAACTCCAGCACGGCATCTGTTTACAGTGCGAATAACGGACTTACAATGTCGAGCAACAACATAAAATTGGGTGGTACTCTTACCGAAGCTACTACGATTTCAGGAGCTACGACGACTAATAAACTTGCTGTAACAGCTACAGGAACTGATGCCATTAATTTTGACAATAATACTTTCAGTGTCGATGCCACAAACGACAGGATTGGTGTGGGAACAAATTCCCCTGCACAAAAGCTGGACGTAAATGGTAAATTAAGAATTGGAACAGTTAGCCCAACATCTGCTACTACCGTATCAACATTAGTAAGGGATGACAATACTGGAGAGGTGATGGTAGCTGGCACAGCCACAAACACGAAACCTATAAATTATGTAAAATATGTAATAAGTAATGTTGATAAAGATTGGATAAGCGACTTTAATACAAATATTTCTTCAACTGATTACACACTAGTGGTTGTAGGAAGCAGCTTCAGTGAACAATATTTATACAGCGCTTTTAGTAATACCTACAACCCTGTAAATGTTAACGCATTTATAGGTACTGGGGGAAGTTGGAGATTGACTGCAGACTATAATGGAGGAGCCCCTGTTAATAATGGAACATGGATGATTTACTGTCTTATTCTTAATAATTCACAAGTTAAAATACTTTCAAATGTGACGGCAAATATTGGAGGAATAAATACAGGCAGTGCGGCAGTGCCATCAGGATTATAAACTTAATCAGAATATTTAATTTAATAAATCTTTATCATGTAATAATAGCTTTAATGATACAGATTATGCAAATATTCATTGTACCAATTACATGCTGTACATTCTAAAAATATCAAATAGAAATTATTTTGAAAAAACGATTCTTATAAACACATTAATTCTATCAAAGGAAATTTTAATTCGATGTATATAAATATTGTTTTTTAATATTTCCTTTTACAAACTCTCTCTTCTCTTTTAATTTTATCAGACGATCCGAGAGAGTTTGTTTATCTCAAGAAGATGATAATAAATGGATTTTAAAGATATACATATAGAAAAGTTGATCCAATTGTGCGTTAACGATTTGGATATCAGTACAAATCGGACTTATATTTTCTCAATAAAAACGATCTGGAAGTTTTTGAAATGTATGAAAATAAAGAAATCAATACACATTTTTTGCTTGGTGGAGTAAATTGCTAGAATATGATTACTTCAGACTTTACAGCCAGCATTTGATATTGTATTCCCCTCCTTCCAGTATAAATTTATTTAGGTAAGTATATACAACTCTACACAAAGGTAAATTAATAAGTTAAACTTGTTTATTTTTTATGCTTTCGATATGTTCATAAACTTTTGAAAAACATTCATCTATCCTCTTTAATTTTTCAGAGTCACTTTTAGATTTTTGAATCATTAACATAAATAATTTAATGATCTGAGGCATGATAACATCAAATATAATATTAAGTAACAATGTAAAACATAGTAAAATGAAAAATAATATATTTCTAAAATTTATTTCAAGACTGTTGTCAATAAATACATACAGTATTATTGAAAGGGGTATTAAATATGAAAAAATAAAGCCTATAACTTTCACTATACTTTTATTTTTAAGCTTTTCAACAGCTAAAGGATTTGCTATAATAGCAGGAAATTTAACTAATTTCCATATTGGCGGAATAACTGAACATACAAGCGCTCCTATTATCCAGTTAATCCAATTTTTAATATCCGAGATCATTGAGATAGCTGTTTCCATAATGTGGCTTAATGTATTTATAAATATTTATAGTGATATTTTTATTGATAAATTTTTTCGAAAATAATAAAAAAGGATTAGATTTTTCTAGTCCTTTATATTTACTGAATTTGATAATATTTTTATATGAAGTGTATTATTAGTTTTTAGATTTAAATAAGCTTTTAAAAATATTATCAAATTCAGTTTTTTCGGTCACATTATCAGCGGTTATGTGTAAAGTATCAATAGATCCGCTACAAAAATGACTTAAATTTATGGTGTAAAGTTTAGAACTCTTATCCATGAATAAACAGCAACAGCAAGTCAAGGCTCACAAAGATTGGCTTAAAATCTATTTAGAATCGGGGTCTGTAACGAAAACTGCTTTACGCTGTGGAATTGCAAGATCAACACTTCATCGTTGGATAAAAAGGTATAAAGAAGAAGGAGAACAAGGACTGTCAGATAAGTCAAGACGTCTTAAAACCCTCACCAATACTAAGGTTACAAAAGAAACTGAATCTATTATACTTGATCTAAGAGAAAAAAAAGATGGGGAGTTGCAAGAATCTCAATTCATCTGCTTCGAAAAGGAATCATGCTTTCTGCAATGATTGTTTGGAGAGTGCTCTTTAAACACAAAGTTAATCCCATAATCAAAAGGCGTAAAAAATCTGATTACAAAAGATACAGCAAAGAAGTTCCAGGGGATAGAGCTCAGCTGGATGTTACTAAAATCAGGACTTAGTATAGCAACTATTAGCAATAGCATTGTGGAAGAGCTATCATTTTCTGTTTTATAAAAACAATGTGCAATATTGTTTCTTAGATTCATTCTTTCTGAAGTAACAAGATATAAAAAAGTAATATCATTAACTGGAATTAAGTCTGTAATTTTTTCGTTATCTAAGAGTTTATCGAATAACGCTCCTCTGCTCCATCTCCTTTAAATTTGACTGTTTGAGCCGCAATTGCTCTAGAAAGTTCCCGCAATAAATTATTTCAACAAATCATGGAACCACACATAAATATCGACATCCGTGGGAATATTTAATTTTTTTCTCAGGTTGTATTTTTTAGTCTGCACCGTCCTAATTGAGGTAAAAGTATATTCTGCAATATCTTTCGTAGAAAAGTTTAAGTACAGATAAGCACAAAACCTTAACTCTGAACTTTGAACGTTCTGATTTACTGCTCTTAATTTATTTGAAAAATCAGGAAATAAAGCATTAAACCGTGTCAAAAATTCCGGCTTGTTTTCTTTGCCAAGCAATACAACCTCCTGAAATGCCTGATCATAAAGAGCCTGTTTCAAAGGATCATCTAAAGGAATATCTATTATATTGGTGCTTCTTTTTTTATATTTATTATAAAAAACCAGTGAATAATAGATGAACAGCGCACAGAGAAAAACAATAATAATCAAGATATAAATCAACTGTCTGTTGCTGTTTTTCAAATCTTTTGTTTGACTTTCATCATTTAAATCAATGGATTTATTCAGATTAACCGCTTGTTCTTTGCTATTACTTTGCAGATCAAGAATTTTTGTGGAATAATAGGATACACTGTCATTTAATTTTTCTTCTTTATACAACTCCAGTAAATAATTATACACTGACATCTTCGCGTCTGTCCTCGGCCAGTATTTTTCTACAATTTTCTTACTTAAAAGATAGTTTGCAGCTGCCATTTTATATTTCTTTTCAACACGAGATATAGATCCTGCTACAAGATAGGTAGTATATTTTATATCAGCATTTTTAATATTATCTAATTCTCTTAGATCTCCCAAAGCCTCTTTAATATAAATTTTAGAAGAGTCCAACTTGCCAGCTTCCAGATAAGTTGCAGCTAAAAAAGCCGTAGATTTGTAACTGTTCGTAATTTGTATTTCTTTTTTTACAGTTAACTTTTTTATATTTTCAGGTTTTCTGCATAATTTAGACAGCCGATAGGCTTTTCTAAAATATTTTAACGATTCCGCATTGTTTTGTAATGCCGTATATATTCCGCCTTTCAGCAGGAAAATAAAATATCCAAAATAAGGACTTTTTGTTACCTGATCCTCTGGGAATTCCTCAAGCTGTTCAAGAGCTTTCATATTTTCTCCGGAGGTTCTGTAGATATTAGACTGCATTATTTTTAAAAAGAAAAAATCTTCCAGATCATTATCTACTGTAATTAATTTCTGTTTATTAATCTTATCTACATACTCCAATGCTTTAAGGACATTATTATTTTTGAAATAGATTGCGGATATTTTAAGATATCCTACCCCCATACATTCCGGACAGTTGGTAATTACATTCTGAATTTTTATGATTTCAGAATCTCCGGAAGGGATAAGATCTATATTACGTATGGATTTTTTTAACTCATCTGCCTTTGGATTTTGAGCTTGCACAAAAGAAATCAGGAGTATGCTGATCAAGAATAAAATAAAGATAATTTTTTTTGCCATTTTGTGTTATTATCTGATGTAAAATTAACATACTATACTCTCATAGCACATACGTAATTCATACTTAATATTAAAAATAAATAATTTATGATACAAATATATTTACTTTCAAGAGACTCTGACAAAAACAATAGTTAATATAATAGGCATTATAAAATATCAGATTTCAAAAAAACAAAGAAAACCATTCTGTTTAAAGTAAAATAAACACCATAAGATAATCCGTTTGCTATTCTAAAATCTCTTAATAATTTTTGTAAATCTGGTTACTTTTATTTAAAACTTTCAGTGCATCACCTTCTTTTGATACTACATTCAGTCTACCTCATAAGAACAGATACTTATTACATACTAAATCTTCTATACAGAGCCCATTCATGCTATTATCCACTCCCACAAATACATAACTTTGGTCCTATAAAAAGCTAGGTATGAATAAAAAAAATCTGCTATATCAATTAACTGATAGGTATGAAAATTATGATACAAATATACCGTACGAAAAATTTTCAGATTCAAATTCAAAATCGTTTTTACAGATAATCAAACATGTTAAACTCTCAGTTCTTATAAAGACTAACTGTACACTCTACAAGAATATTCAACCTTATATACTCAGATGGCAGGCCGAATCATTCAAAAATCACCAAAAAACCAACGATTGTCGTTTTTTTCATGTGTTTTTACTTGAGCAGGCTGGCTCTTCTAAAACCCAGCTTGTCTCAAGTTTTTTCAACCACATAGTGTAATTCATTAATCATTTCACCAATCTTATAAACAACCTAACAATTTAATTTAATAAAAAATGAAAACAAAACTATTTTTAAAAGCCTTAGCTATCTGTTCTATGATTTTTTGCCAGAACAGCTTTGCCAAAACAATCATCTTGAATATTAACAACAATAATTCAGATGGTAATCTATACGAAAAAACGGAAAATGTTGAGATAGGAGATAGAATTCGCTTTACCAATAATTTGCCATATGCGCTTAATCAACAAAATGCCAGTCTAAATAATTACGGTGCTGCTACTGGCTATGGAGCTGTTATGCTCCCCAATATTCCATCAGGACAATTTTTTGAGGTTGTCCTGAATTCTGCTTCCAAAACTGAGTTTACCTTTGTACATGATAATATGAATACGTTTAAGTTCTATAACAGCAGGATTAAATTAGTATTTGGAGGGTTTTTAGGAGTAAATGAGACGTCAGGTCAGGAGAAGGAAAAAACAAGAGCTTATCCTAATCCATGTACTGATATCCTGAACATCTCATCAACAGAAAATATGGACGGGCTGGAACTCTACGATGTAAGTGGAAAATTACTGTTCACAAAAAAAATTAACGGTTCAAAAGATAAAGAAAGCCTGGATATGACTCCTTACATGAAAGGTAAATATTTCATTAGAATAAAAAAATCTTACAGCACAGATTCTGTAGTAAATATCATTAAGAAATAACATCTGAATTGTAGCATTGTATTCGTCATCTCTCTATCTGCTATAACTTGATCATGTTGAACAGGCAGATTAAAACAATAATGAGAGAACAGAAAAAAAATAATTTTTAATATATTTTAGTTAGCAGGGCAGACAAATGGTGTACAATTTAATCTTGTTATTTGCCCTGCTTTTTTGAAATATAGAGCAAGCTCCGTTAATATTCTTACCATTTTAACTAAATGACAAAAAACACACATGAACAATATACAAATCGGCACATTATACATTTCTCACAATAAACAATTATGGGTTGGGACTTTTATAAAAAGTACATATATACTATTTAAGCTTTCTAATTCACCACTAAGATTATACTTTATGACAGGTAAAAGCATCGCTCTGATAGGCCTTTTCATTTATGAACATATTTCCGTTCATTAAGACGCCTAATTTTTTTTTTTAAAACTTATGCACTATATGAAATACTATTTAAAATCAATACAATGAAAACAAATTTCACAATCCTGGTAGCTATTTTGGCATTCTCCCCTGCTTTTTCGCAGGTAGGTATCAATACTACCAATCCTCAGGCAATGTTCCATATTGACGGAGGCAAAGATAATCCTCCATCCGTAGCTCCTTCTCCAGTACAGAGTATTAATGACGTGGTGGTTACCAAAACAGGTAAGGTTGGTATTGGAACCACAGATCCTTCAGATAAATTGGATCTCATAAGCGGAAACATCCGGATTCGGGATATCAATACAAATAATGGGGCTGGTGGTACTGACCGGGTTGTCGTAGCTGATGCAGCAGGGGTTTTAAAAACTATCGATTTCAAAGATTATTCATTATTCCATGCCCGCCTTGCCCAAAGTCAGGCTTTAGTTGCTGTAACAGTGACTACTTTAAAATTCGCAGCTCCGTTAGCTACGTCACCCTTTTACAGCTATGATGGTCAAACAGGTTTTTTAATGTTTAAGCAGCCTGGAAATTATCTGGTCACCCTTCAGGCCAGTTTTACAGATGTAGCGGTCGGGAGCCAGCTGTTGATTGGAATAAGACCTGTTCCGGACGCTGATTATTTAGGAAGAGGAAGTCATTACAATCCTGTTCAAAACTCAGGAACTATCGGAGAGTTAATGAATTATACTACTTTATTAATTATTCCGTCAGCTAATTACACGGTCCGTTTTACAACTGCTCCCTCTACTAATGCAACCGTTTTAGCTACAGAAACAGGCCCTACAGGAAGTGGAAATGTGACCAATGTAACGGTCCAAAAAATATAAACTGATGCCCTTATATCCGGGAAAAGAAGTCTATTTTCCGTGAGAGCCATCTATTACCATTTAAATTAATGCAAATGAAAGCAAATATTCTTATCCTTGGAGGTTTACTGACGTCCTCGCCTGTCTTTTCTCAGCTCGGTATTAATACCAGCCAACCCCAAGGTATTTTTCATATTGACGGAGCTAAAGATAATCCGCCATCTGGTATTCCCTCTTTAGCACAGCAGGACAATGATTTGGTAGTGACCAAAACGGGGAGTATGGGTATTGGTACCACTACTCCTACAGAAAAACTCGACATCCAAAATGGCAATGTCCGTATCCGTACAATCAATACCAATAAAGGCATTGGAGGTACTGACCGAACTGTTGTATCCGATGCTACTGGTGTTTTAAAGACAATAGGCTTTAATGATTATTCCTTATTCCATGCCCGCCTTGCCCAAAGTCAGGCTTTGGTTGCTTTTACGGTGACTACTTTAAAATTCGCAGCAGCATTATCTACATCTCCTTTTTACAGCTATGATGACCAAACAGGTTTTTTAACGTTTAAGCAGCCCGGGAATTATCTGGTTATTTTGCAAGCCAGTTTCACAAAAGTGGAAGCTGGAACTCAGCTGATATTGGGGATAAGACCCGTTCCGGAAGCCAATTATTTAGCAAGAGGAAGTCATTTTACCATTAATCCTACAACACCTTCATCCACTATCGGAGAATTAATGAATTACACCACTATATTACAAATCCCTACCGCCAATTACACAGTCCGTTTTACGACCGCCTCTTTTTTTAGTAATAACGGAGCAACCGTTTTAGCTACCGAATCAGGCTCTACAGGAAGCGGAAATGTGACCAGTGTAACCATCCAAAAAATATAAATTTCTTTATACAAGGAACTTCAACTAATCATTCAAAACAACTCCTATTTAAGTAAATCACTACCAATGAAAAAAAATATTGGTAAGTATATACAACTTTGGTTTTGCTCTATAAAAGAACGTTCTGCCGTCTTTCGTTGGTTTGTGAACTTTTACGAACTTGTTTACAGGTTTTGCCGCCATGATGTTACAAGTTTTAATAATGACAATCTTCACCGTGTCATCTTGGGTGCTTCTCCTTTTCACCGATTAGACATTTATATGGATAACCTTTAATAAATATAGAAATATATTTTTGTTTAATGATTACATCACTTTCAGCGTTAGGCATCTCAAAACATGGCGGTTTTAACGCAGGACATGTCTTCTCGTTATTCATAATCGTTTTAATTTCTATCGCTTACTTCCTCTTCTCCCATAAAAAGAACGTTAATAAAGCAAGATATTTTGAGAATTTTCTGTTGTCATTTAGCTTTTTTCTGTCCCTTATTCCGACCATTAACGAAACTTTTACAAGGGTTCCAATAGACCATCCATTAGCTAAAGACATTAAAGATCCGATAATCGGCCAGACCCTTTTGATCATCTTTGTGCTTTTTATAGCAGGATCTGTTTTTCAGTTTATTAAGCAGAAAAAAGCCAATATTGAGATTCCTCAACTTTAGTGGAAAAATAATTTGATTTATTTAAAGTTTTCTATAAAAAAACCTCCTGAATCATCAGGAGGTTATACTGTAATTTGTTAGAAATATGAAATTTTCTATGGTTCAAATATAGCAAGCGCCTAGGTTGCAAAGTATGATCTGAATCATACCGCTATATAAAACTGTAATTGAGCTTTTACATTCAGCAACTTTTCTCAGATATAATTATCCATTCTCTCCAGAACTTTACTATTTCTTACTGATTAATAAGAACGTTCAACCCCCTTGACTTGGCGTAAACTCAAAAATAGGTATTACTTTTTATTCATTATTCAATTTTTATCAAATTAAATTGTATTTTTGTTTCCTATTATGCAAAAATTTCTCAGAGTCTTTTTTGTTTTCTCCTTACTTCTGATATTCGTTTCTAATGTCAGCGGTGTAAATACATGCCTAGATCATGCACACCACTCCAAAAGTAAAGTGACATATAAAAAAGGTTCCAAAGAAGAGAAAATCCCTACTTTTTCCCAGGATGACGAATGTCAGTGTGCGCTTCATATGCACATGAACAATATCCTTCTTCCTGAACCTTTGGACATGGATTTTGCAATCAATACTACAAATGACAACGAAATGCCACAACCAAAAGCTATTTCATACCGTTGTCTTCTCGACTTTTTCAGCTCCAGAGCTCCACCTGCTGCATTTTTCACGGTAGCTTAATTTACGCTGCCTTTATTTCTCCATACAGATTTCTATAGTCTGTACTCTTATTCCGTGGATACTTAGGTCTTCACACCGCTGAAAATATCCTTTTATTAATGGGGCCTATTGCATTGCCCGTTCAACTCTATTCATGATTACCAATAATTTTTATTATTCGGGAATAATTCAATGTATTCCTTCTAATTCTGTGAAGCTTTTCAGTCTAAGCTTCATTACAGCATCTTCATTTTTTTATGCTCAATCCCGCCCTGCAGATTCTTTATCTACAGCGGTACAAACCGTTGAAATTATCGGAAGGAAGTCTAAAGGCTATACCTCCGATTATTCTTTTGCAGCGACTAAGATTGCAATGAGAAATAAGGATCTTCCCTTAACGCTTAATACGGTCACCAAAGAACTGATCACCGACCGCCAGGCCTTTCAACTTGGTGATGTGATGAAAAATGTAAACGGAGTTTCTCCTTCCAGCTATTACAATCAATACAATATCCGGGGAATCAGCCAGAATGAAGAAGGGCAGATTATCAATGGGATGCGGACAAGACAGTATTATTTTTTACAGCCTATGACCTCCAATATAGAACGTGTAGAAGTTTTCAAAGGTCCCGCAAGTATTACCATGTCCAGTGTTGATCCCGGAGGTACCATTAATATGGTGACTAAAAAGCCATTATCAACTCCCCGCCATGAGATCAGTTTATCTGGAGGCAGCTTTGATACGTACCGTGTTACAACAGATCTCACAGGTCCCTTAAATAAGAGTAAAACCTTACTGTACCGTTTTAACGGAGCCTATCAGAATGCTCATTCTTTCAGGGATCATGTCAAAAACAGCGGTATTTTAATCTCTCCATCCCTCACCTTTGTTCCCAACGAGAAAACGTCTGTGAATGTAGAAATGATTTTCAATGATCTTTATGGGACTCTGGACCGGGGACAGCCTATTTTCGGGGCTGTGGCAGGAAAAACAGACCTGAACAGTACTCCCAGAACATTAAATCTAGCCTCTCCCGATGATTTTTTTAAAACCAGGGAACTTATTGTAATGGGAAGTTTCGCGCATCATTTTAATAAAAATATCAGCTTCAATGCGTCTTATATGAAGCAATACTGGAGAGAAAATCTTCAGGAACACAGAACAACCAATTCCTTTGTTCCCGATATAGATAATAAACCCATTTCCAGCCTCGCAATGATGCAGTTTGTTCAAAGAAAACAAAATTGGGCAACCGATAATATTAATGCTTATTTTAATTTCAATTTTAAAACCGGATCTGTTCAGCATCAGGCTTTAATAGGCTATGACAGCCAGAGATGGGAAAAACGTAAAGGAGGCCAGCAGAATGCAGCAAGAGGTTTTCTTTTAAAGAACGGCTCTGTAGCGTCTTCATACAATCCTGCAAAGGCTTCCGACTATCAAACTATCAATTATAATGGATCCATAATTCCTAAACCCAACGTCACTCCATTTGATTTGAATCCGGGTGCAGAAAATTATCAGGGTGCTGATTTCAATACGCTTAATGTCATCACTCCTTTACCTTCTGCTCTTACAACAACTCATGCTGCTTATATTCAGCATCTTTTTACCTGGAAAAAGTTTAAAATACTATCAGGTATACGCCAGGAATGGTTTCAGGATACCACCAATTTTAACGAATCCAATGAATCATCTTTCCAAAACAACAAACTTCTGTACAGATTCGGTATTACGTATAGCTTAACGGATAATTTCAATGTATACGGAACTTATCTTACCGGTTATCAGCCGCAATCCAATACGGTAACTTTAATGCCCAATACATCTAGTCTTACAGGCTCTGCAGCAAGATTTAAGCCTCTGACTTCTGACCTTAAAGAATTGGGAGTCAAAGCTCAGCTTTTCGGCAGGATATCATTGAATCTCGCCGTTTATGAGATTAACCAGAGGAATATTTTAATCAATGCCAATAATCCTTCGGAACCTGATGAGCTTATACAGCGGGGTGCCGATAGAAGCCGTGGATTCGAGGCCGATTTTTCCGGACACATCCTTCCACAATGGCACATTTACGGAGGTTACAGTTATATTGATGCTAAAATATTGGATGACTCTAACCCTGATCTCGTGGGAAAAAGGAAAGAAAATACGTCTAAAAACGCTGTCAATATCTGGACGCGTTACAATTTTTCAACCATTGATTTGATAAAAGACTTTGGAATAGGTTTAGGAATGCTGTACCAAAGTTCAAAAGTTCCGTGGTTTACGAGAAGTTTTGAGCTTCCTGCATATACTACAATAGATGCTGCATTGTATTACACTCCGGCAAAATCTATTCAGCTGACCTTTAACCTTAATAATATTACCAATAAGATCTACTGGATCGGAGCTCAGAATTACCTAAGGCTTTTTCCGGGAACACCAAGAAATTATTTACTAACTGCTACTTATAAATTTTAAATTATGGCTATTTCAAACTTACAACTGATTGTGAGAAAAACCTGGCAGGATTTGTTTAAAGGAAAACAAAATCTACTCACCACTATCGCAGTACTCTTATTCTGCCTGCTGAGTATTGGTATAGGTTTCTCAAAATATGAGGATTCTTTTTCAAAAATAGATGAATACCGGAAAGAAGTCCGGGAAAACTGGGAACACAGACCTGGTAAACATCCGCACCGTATGGCTCATTATGGTTATCTTGTTTTCAGAATTGGCCATCCTTTGAATATTTTTGATAACGGGCTGGATGATTATCTTGGAAATGTCATTTTCCTGGAAGCACATAAACAGAATACAGCCAATCTTTCGGAAGCGGGAAGCTCAGGTACTTTGGTCAGATTCGGGGCTTTCAGCAGTGCGTTTATTTTACAGAGTATAGTTCCTCTGATTATTCTTTTTTTAGGATTTGGATTAATTGTACAGGAACGAGAGAATGCCACATTAAAAATTATCAGTGTGCAGGGTGCTTCAGGCAGGGATATTATCTGGGGAAAAATTCTGGGACTCTGGTTGTTTTCATTATGCTTCCTGATTCCCGTAATTCCTGTTGTTTTCGTGGCAGCATTGATGTCAGAAACAACAGATTCTGCTGATATTTTAATACGATTGCTGTTCTTATTACCTGCCTATATGATCTATTATTTTTTTATCAGCACTTTAACAGTGGTGGTTTCTGCGAACAACAGAAGTACATCTTCAGCGTTGATCAGTCTTATCGGCTTCTGGCTTCTTTTCATTATTGTCCTGCCTAAAGGTGTTCAATTTGCTGCCCAGAATTTATATCCTGCCCCTTCGCGTATTGCTTTTGAAACCAACCTGGAAAAGGATATTCTAAGATCGGGAGACAGCCACAATCCTGATGATCCTCATTTCAAAAAGATCAAAGATTCTTTACTGACTCATTATAAAGTAAATACGACCAATAAACTTCCTTTCAACTATGGCGGATTTGTAATGAAAGAAGGGGAAAAAATAAGTTCTCAAATTTATATCAGACATCAAAAAGAACTACAGTCTATTTATAATAAACAACAAAATCTAACTGATATTTCCGGATTAATCAATCCTGCTATTGCTATTAAAAATTTTTCAATGATTGCAACAGGCACCGATTTTTTCTCCTACATTCAATTTCAAAAACAGGCTGAGAGGTACCGTTACCAAATGGCTCAGCATTTAAATGATCTGCAGATTGAACACATCAGCAATATAACTCCTGAAAAAGGTGGACCTCCTGCCATCATTGATAAGGACAACTGGAAGAAATTCCCGGATTTTAACTACCAATACACCTCTGTTTTCTACAGTATGAAAGAACAGTTGATACCCGCTATAGCTTTAGTCTTCTGGCTGGCTCTAAGCATTATTGCGATCGAATTAAGTGGAAGAAAATTAAAATTAATCTAAATGAATCGTTATTTATATACCCAATTTTACCGTAACAAAGCGTATATCATTGCATTGTTATTTTTGTTCATGGCCGGGCTTATGGCCATTTATACAGGGAAAAAATTTCTGGACCGAAACGAGGATATTATCTCTAAAAGCGGAGCATATCAGAAAGAAAGTATTAAAAGGAATACAACGTTTCATAAAGATGATCTTGGTTTAGTTCTTTATTATATCAAATTCAATCTGGTGAATAAAACTCCCAAACTAGCTGCTTTAAATATCGGTATGCGTGATTTGAACCCATCTATCCAGGGAGTAACCATCCGGAATCTGGAAGAACAGCGCTACAATTCTGATTTTTATAATCCTGCCAATGCAGCTGTTGGAAACTTTGATTTCAGTTTTGTGCTTGTTTTCCTTTTCCCATTGGTCATTGTGGCATTCTGCTATAATCTGATTTCTGAGGAAGAAGAAAGAGGAACCTGGAAACTTCTTTCGGTTCAAAGCGGTAATCTAAAAAAGCTGCTGGATCATAAGATGCTCATTCGGTTCTTTGCCATAACGGCTGTGTATCTCGTATTAATAATTATTGCTTCAGTTTGGATAACAATACCTTTAGATCTGTATTATATTGTTTTTGGTATCAGCGGATGGCTTTATATATTGTTCTGGTTTGTTTTGTGCAGATGGATTATTTCTTTCCGGAAATCTTCGGCTCAGAATGCATTGATTCTTCTTATTGTATGGGTGAGCATCAATTTTATTATTCCGATGAGCAGTAATATCCTGATTCAAAAGATCTATCCTGTTCACGAATCCCTTAAAGCGGTCATGGAACAAAGAGAAGGCTATCACAACAAATGGGATGAGGCTAAACGTCCTACGATGGAAAAGTTTTACAAAGTATATCCTCAATACAGAAATTTCACCGTGGAAGAAAATGATACATTCACCTGGACATGGTATTATGCCATGCAGCATATGGGAGATCTTGAATCTTCAAAATCATCTGAGCAGTATACTGAAAAAATGCAGAAAAGAAACCAGGCAGCCCTCTATTTGGGTTACTTCCTTCCCAATCTCCATACCCAGCTCGTAGAAAGCCATCTGGCAAAAACTGACATGAAAAATCATTTGCAGTATGCTTCTTCGCTCAAGAAGTTTCATGAGGAAAAACGACTCTTCTTCTACCCTCTTATTTTCTCGGGAAAGAATGCCGAATCTATAGACTGGCCACAGCAAACTATTCGGGTTTTCAGTTCTTCTGAACATGTAAAGTTCCTTCAGATATTTCTGCCATACCTCATCTTTATTGCTTTATTTCTTATCCTTTCACAAAACAAATACCGAAAACTATGTTAAAAACAATCAACTTACATAAAAAATACAACGATTTTACCGCCCTTCACGCTCTTAATCTGGAAGTAAAGAAAGGAGAAATATTTGCTCTTCTCGGACAAAATGGTGCGGGTAAAAGTACAACGATCAATATTCTTCTGGGACTTATTAAAGCGACTTCCGGGGATGCTTTTATCAATGATATTTCAGTACAAAATGAACCTCAAAAGATTAAGAAGCATCTGGCTTATATCCCTGAAACGGTTCTTCTATATCCTCACCTTACAGGAATTGAAAATCTCGATTTTTTCTCCAAAATTGCAGGATTTAATTATCAGAAAGATGAATTATCTGCATTACTTCAGCGTACTGGCTTGCAGGAAACTGCTCATCAAAAAGCATTGGGAGGATATTCCAAAGGAATGCGTCAAAAAGTAGGAATTGCCATTGCCCTCGCCAAAGATGCCAAAGTACTTCTTCTTGATGAACCTACCAGCGGACTGGATCCTATCGCTACAGCAGAATTTACAGAAATTGTGCGTCAGCTGGGCAAAGAAGGCAGAACCGTTTTAATGGCTACCCACGATATTTTCAATGCGGTAAGTGTTGCCACCAATATCGGGATTATGAAGCAGGGAGAGCTTGTACAGAACTTACCTTCCAAAGCCTTTACAGCACAGGAATTACAGGAGTTATATCTGAAAACGATATGATGCCCCAACTACTTCGATAGATAACTTTTCATATATTATCAATTTGGTTGATGCCCGGTGACATTTATGGTCATTGGGCATTTTTTGATCCCCTATTATTTATGCCAATCCTTTTTTATATTCCGCTAAAGCTCTTTCCCGGGCATAGGCATGTTCTACGATCGGAGCCGGATAGGCTGGTGTATTCCATTCCGGAAGCCATTTTTTAATATAAAGAAACTCTTTATCAAACTTTTCAACCTGAGCAGTCGGGTTGAAAACTCTGAAATAAGGGGCTGCATCACAACCGCTGCCTGCTGCCCACTGCCAATTTCCATTGTTGGCAGATAAATCATAGTCATTCAGTTTTGAAGCAAAATAGGCTTCTCCCCATCGCCAGTCGATCAGTAAATGCTTACATAAGAAGCTCGCCACAATCATTCTCACCCGATTGTGCATATATCCTGTCTGATTAAGCTCCCTCATTCCGGCATCTACAATGGGATACCCTGTAGTTCCTTCACACCAGTGTTTAAATTCATTTTCATTATTCCTCCAATGGATATTGTCATACTGTCTTTTGAAGGATTGATGAACGACCTGAGGAAAATGATACAAAATCTGCATAAAAAATTCACGCCAGATCAATTCAGAAAGCCATGTTGCATTATGCTTCAGTGCAAAAGCCACAGATTGTCTGATGCTAATCGTTCCAAAGCGTAAAGCAATTCCAAGCTGTGTAGTATGCTGTAAGGCGGGATAATCACGATATTGATCATAATCATCTATAATTGAAGCATCCAGAACAGGTTTTATAAAATGAAACTCTGTTTTTGTAAACCCGATTTCCTTTAATGTGAGAATATCAACATGTTTTTGTGGAAAGAAATTGTTAAGATTTAATTCTACAGACTTATATTGTTCAGAAGTTAATGCTTCCCGCCATTTTTTTGCAAAAGGGGTGTAAACCGTATAGGGAGAACCATCTTTCTTAACGATCTGATCTTTATCAAAAATGACCTGGTCTTTATACGCTTTAAAAGGAATATTCTTTTCTGTGAAAAAGTAATAGACTTCCTTATCCCTTTCAATAGCCTGAGGTTCATAATCCCGGTTACAGAAAACACCTTGAATATCATATTCTTCTGATAATTTTCTGAATATCTCTATGGGCTTACCATAATAAGTATTGACTGCGGAATGGTATTTTTTTAATTCAGTATTTATACCTGTCAAAGCCTGATGAATGTAGTCTACTCTTCGGTCTTCTTTATCTTCCAGCTTCCCGAGAATATCGCTGTCAAATATAAAAATGGGCAATACCTCAGCTTTAGATTGAAGGGCATGATACAGACCGACATTGTCTTCCAGCCTCAAATCACGTCTGAACCAGAAAAGGGTGATTGTATTTTTCATAGGGTATGTTGCAATTTCATTGGTCATTTCTGTTTTAGAAATGCTTTCATAACTAAGGATAAATATACAGATTTTACTCTATAAATAATTTTAGCATTTTGTATTATTTGGCTTTATCATTACAATTTGTATGATAATATGAATTAAAATTTTCCGACATTTACCCGGAATTTAAATCAATAGAAACTCACAGCAATGGAAGAATTTGAAGTACCGGTAATGTATAAAGGTAAAGAACTGCTTTTCAACGGAAAGCTTGCTACATTCTCTTATGGATATAAGCTTTATGTAGATGTGGATGGTATTGAAGTGGTTATTGAGCGTGATGATCATGGTGACTTAAGAGCTCTTTTACCAGATGTGGCTTCGGAAAAAACTATAGATAAAGGGCTTATTGAAGCGATTATTGAGGTCTTTAAAGAGCTTCAGGTTTTATAATCCGTTCTGAATGAAAAAATAAACTACCCAAAAGTTAAATAATTTGGCTTTTGTCATTGACTATGTCGAATCTTCTATTTCTGACGAAGGAAGAATCTTTTTAATAACAAACAAATGAGATTCTTCACTACATTTCATTTCATTCAGAATGACACTTTTTAGACTGCCACTTTTCATTCAAATATATTTTTAGTTTCGCTTATTCGAAGACTACATAATTTACCTTATCTACACCCGTATTTCCTGTTTTCTCATGATAAGCATACAGTACGAGCTCATAGTTTCCCGGAGAACTGATGATATGATTTCCTTCAAACAGATTGGTTGAAACTAAGGACATATCTATATTCTTTACAAATTTGCCATCTTTTTTAAGAATGCCCTTCACTTCAATCTCATCAGAATTCCATACTCCTCCTTTATCTATCACACATCCGCACATCATGACAATATTGGCCTGAAAGAGAAAAGGTTTATCCTTAATACTCTTCAATGGGATATACTGATGGGTTCTGGGTTTCAGAATATCAATAATGTATCCCGGGATCTCAAGAATAATTCCTTCCCCTAGAATATGTTTTCCGGGAATCAGCCATAATTCTGTGCTTACTACAGCCTGGGCCTGTTTATTGTTCAGAGGAGAAATTACTTCTATATTCACAAATGTGGGTTCATCAATATCCACAGCAGCCATAAAACCTCCTGTCTGTTCATCTGCAATAGAGTTTCCTCTTACTTTTGGAGTTTTCATGATCAGATCTGTATTTCCGGTACTTCCGATGGTATTTCCTTCGGCCAGAATTCTTTGATTAAGCTTATTTCTGATAATAATGTGGGCCCCTCCTAGTGAAGTTCCGATAAATTTTGCATCTTTTGCTTTTGCGCGTACCATTATTTTTGTTTCCGTTGCCGAAATCATAAGATTGGAAAAAAGAAATGCTGTCACGAGAATTAATGTTTTCATGATGGGTTTGATTTTAAATATTCTTGTTTAAAACGATGATGGAAAGATTCATTTTTCAACTCCTGATCAATATGATCCAGGTAAGTGAAAATTCCCAAATCATCTGACAATATCTTCAGAATTGTTTTTTCACAACTGTCCCAGATTAGCTCCAGCTGAGGAAGCATTTCAATGGCTTTTGGGGATAATGAAATAATCTGTTTCCGTTTATCTACCTTGTCTTTTTTGATGATAAGATAACCGCTTTCGTTCATTTTTTTGACGATAGCCACAACAGACGGATGTGAATACCCTAATGGTTCAGCAATATCAGTAATTGAAATTTCACCCTTCTTTTGCAACAGCATAAAAACAAGATACCAATTAGGCTCAACATCAATTCCGAATTCCTTATAAAATTTCCGGACATCGTGTGACATCCGGTCGCTGATTCTCTTGAGCCTGCTATCCAAAGCTTTATATCCTAATTCTTTAATAAAGTCAAAATCCATCTGAAATATATTTGCTGTAAATATATAAAATATAAAGTCAACTATATAGTTAACTTTGTATTTTTTGACATTGAATTTAAAATAAGATCAGGGAAAAGTAAATTCAACAAGTCTCTATTTGAAATTTTTCCTGTATTCACCGGGAGTCACACCCCTATACTTTTTAAAAATTTTCGACAGATGGCTTTCATCGCTGAATTGGAGTTCATAGGCAATTTCACTCAATCGAACACTGCTGTATTTCAAATAGGTTTCTACCAGCTTCAGGCGGTAATCCAACAAATAATCCTGATAGGAAATTCCGGTTTGCTGTTTAAAATATTCCCCGAAATAATTCCCTGAAATTCCAAAATGATCTGCAATAACCTGAATTCCGGTTTTTTCACGGTCTTTTATATGCTGTTGAATATAAGCGATGATCTTCATGATGGAAAAAGCTTTCCGGTTTTCCTGAAGATCAGATGTTTCACTTTGAATGATATTGCGGGCAATAAGATTGAGCAGAATTGACATACAGTTGCGGATAATAAGATAATCTTCCGCTTTGTTTTTGAACTCATTGGCGATCTGCAGGATAAGGATTTCTGCAAACTGTTCATCATTTTTATTCCGGAAAACACAGCCTGCCCGGGCGTGATAATTATTACTGATGTATTGCAATTTATATAGATTCTCACAGCTTTCAATACGATCTGCCTCCAGACGGATTTTATCAATAAACTCAATCGGACATTGGATACTGATAAGTTGAGCCGCTTCACTTTTAAATTGATAAACCTCCTGCTGCGGAATAATGAACAGTTTACCCTGCGTAAAATTGATATTGCGGTCATCATACCTCAACATACCATTTCCTTTGACAATATAAACGAATGAAAGAAACGTCTTTGTTTTAAACATGATCTCTTCCTCTTTCAGTTTTATTTCCTTTACATCAATCTTTTCAAGATGTATTCCTTTCATTACGCACTGGTTTTTCCTCCAAAAGTACAATTTTAACAGAATAATAACGGGGTATTTTTGTATAAAAAAATTATGAACGCATATCCAAAACGATGGCAGGCTCTCAATTTTCTGATTGCAGGATCATTTCTTTCCCCTCTGGATTATTTTATTGTCAATATGGCTTTACCTTCTATCAAAAAAGCATTCAGAGCCAGTGATCATCAGCTGCAGATGATAATTGCCATTTATGGACTTACTTATGCTGCACTTGTGGTTTGTGGCGGAAGGCTTGGTGATATGTATGGGCGTAAAAAGGTATTCATATCAGGATTATATATTTTCTTGTTTTCATCCCTTGCCTGTGCTTTTTCTCCTGATGTTACATGGCTGATTATTTTCAGGCTTTTTCAGGGGGTTGGCGCATCACTGCTTGCTCCGCAGGTATTGGCTTCTATAAAGGACCTTTTCAGCAGCCAGGAGCAGCCTAAAGCTGTAAGTCTTTTCAGTTCGGTATTTGGTCTTGCTTCTGTGATTGGGCAATTGCTTGGCGGGCTTCTCCTAAGTATGCATTGGGGGCATTTTTCATGGGAGATGGTATTCCTTGTGAATGTACCGATTACGATGATCTGCCTTTTGGGCATCCATTTTACCATGGATGATAGTAATAAGAAAGAGCAGGTAAGTATAGATTTTATAGGCGCTTTATTATTAATCACCGCTTTGCTGATGCTTATCTGTCCTCTTATTTTCGGACAAAAATTTGAATGGGCCTGGTGGATTTTCGGGATTCTTCTTACTGGAATCCTACTGTTAACCATATTCTTACAATACGAGAAGAAACAACTGCAAAAAAATCGTCCCGTCCTTATAGATCCGGCACTGTTACAACAGAAACCTTTTGCATTAAGCCTTCTGATTATTTTCTTTTACAATTTTACTGCAGGTTTATTCATTTGCTACCCATACTATCTGCAGCAGTTTCTCCACCAAAACTCAATGCAGACAGGGCTCGCCATAGTCCCTTACGGACTTGCCTTTTTTCTGGCTCCTCTTATTACCTCACGGATAAAGCTCACAGCTCCCAAAATGATCTACATTGGATTGGGATTGTTGATGACAGGCTTTGTGATGAGTGCTACAGCTTTTTATTTTCAGCAAAAACCATCTTTTACCACCCATATTACCCTGTTTATAGCCGGATTCGGGCATGGTACCATTATGCCTGTGATGATGCGCACTGCAATTTCTTTGGTTTCCAGAGATAAAGCAGGACAAGCTTCAGGATTGGTAAGTATCGGTATTCAGATTGGAAGTGTCACAGGAGGAGCTGTTATTGGGACTTTATTCTTTAATCTGATTCAAGTTCTGGGGTTCACAGAAGCATTTGTTGCCGCTGTAGGGATGATTGGTGCTTTTCAACTCATCGGAATATGGGCAGGAAGCAGATTAAGAAAAATCATTAATTGAAAAATAGTTTACAATCAAAAAATAATATACATTTAAATATGAGCAATACAGAAAAAATCATTCAGGAAATAGAAGGTTTTCACAAGAATATTGAGAAATGGTTCCAGGGAAAGTCTGAAAATCAGGAAGATCTTTATCAAGAATTATTGTCCGGGTTTTCACCGGAATTCAAAATGATCAATGGAAATGGGGATATTGTGACCCTATCTCTACTTTCGGATTGGCTTCCGAATGTATTTGGGAAATTTCCGGAACGAAGTATTCAGGTCGAAAATATAGAAGTGAATCATACTGATCATCATGGACTTGCTACTTATATTGAAACGCAGATTACAGGAGAAACAACAACCCAAAGAAAATCATCTGCTGTCTTTCTGCTGAATGAAGAAAAGGCAGTCTGGCTTCATCTTATAGAGAGCTGGATATAACCTCGACTTCTCTTAAAAAAACAAACAGCCCGTTTATTTTCGGGCTGTTACAAAAATTGTTTTTCAGCAGCTTAAAATGATAGTATACTCATTATTTTTCAGACAGAAACATCAGCTTATTCTGACCATGGGGAATGTACAATACAGTCGCAGAAATTTTTTCTTTTAAAATTCGGGATCATGAAAGCACAGACATCGGCTTTTATATTTCCAAAAGTAGTGTCTGTTTTATGTTCAAAACCACCGAAAAATGTAGGAATAATTTTCTTTTTAAAATCATTTCTCGGAAAAGCTTTTATGATCTCCTCCCGATGTTCTGTACTTAGATTTTCATATCCTTCTCCCATCACGTCCAGCCCCACTCCTGAATACATTAAGGCTACTTCATTCTCTTTATGCTCTGCAATTCCAATAGTGGTGTGAAGTGCAATGGTATCCCATACCAATTGTAATTTATCCTGAGCAATACCATGACCTTTTAAAAAGTCCCTTGCTGCATTGGCTCCATCTACTTCAAATCTCAGATCCGGACTGCTGTAATGGGAAACCAGCCCCAGATCATGGAATACGGATGCAACGTATAACAATTCGGAGTCGTGAACCTTTTTTTCACGTTTGGCGTTCAGTGAGGAAAAGAGGAAAACACGAAGGGAGTGGTTATAAATAAATTCTGTTCCGTGTTCCAATAGAAGTTCTGTTGCTTCTGTTGCAATTTTACTGTCCGGAATGATAATTCCGGCTACTTCTTTCATACGATTTACTGACATAGCTTTATCTAATTTTATTCAAAGGTATTATGATTACTGACCTCTGGGAATATCAATAAATACCGATGACATGTCAAAATTTCGCAGCGTTTAAACTCCGATATGAATAAAATGACTGCGATAGGTTACAGGCGATATTTCTGTATTTTTTTTAAAGAAATGGCTGAATTGTTCTGATGTACCGAAATTAAGCTGATAGGCAATCTCCTTTACAGAATGGGAACTGAATTGCAATAATCTTTTGGCTTCTGCAATGATTTGCCCGTTGATGATTTCCTTTGCGCTTTTATTACTGCACCGCTTACACAGTTCGCTCAGTCTTCTGGGGGTAATATTCAACATTTCTGAATAGTCATTTACTGCATGCAGGCTATGATACTGACTGCTTAACAGTTCCATGAATCTGCGGTAAATGATGTAATCTTGACTGTCGAAAGTTTCCTCTTTCACAATTTTTACATTCGCCAGTTTGATCATAATGATCTTTAAATAGGCCGCCAGCACATCCATCTGATTGGTATAAGAAGGAGTTTTGTATTCCGTCAGTAAATTTTTAAACAACATTAAAAATTCATCTATTTCAGCATGCTCCGGTTCTAGCTTCTGATTGGCCGATGCATTATTAAATAATACAGCTTTACAATTACTTGCACTGGAAGGGACTCTTTCCCAGAAACAATCTCCAAAGGAAATATGATAGCCGCGAATAGCCGGATCATTTTCAAACTTACAGATCTGGCCTTTAGACAGCAGAAAAATTTCCTGACCTGCAATCTCAAAAGAATGATGATCAACTGTAAGTACACCTCTGCCGTGCTCTATTATTACAATATGATGATAATTGAGTCTTACAAAATGTCCAGAATAAGGAACATCATCATCCAGCCGTTTTACGGAAAAAGAATTGTCGATAACAGATTCGGTTAAAATTCTTGAGGCCGGTTTCATAGAAACGAATTTTGAATAAAGATAACAAGATTTTAAAGACGGGATTTTGAAATGCAATATTAATCTTTCTTCATACCCTGAAACATGTCAAAAACTGCCTAACAGATGTCAAAATTACCCTACAAAAGAGATTAGCTTTTCTTACTGAATACTTTCATCTGCCCGGCCATAATTGCCAGTAAAATTCCAAAGCAGGCAAAAAGACCGTATGAATACCTGAGATCAAAACTTTCCGCAATGTAACCGATAAGGGGCGGCCCCATTAGAAATCCTAAAAATGAAATGCTGGACACAAAAGATAAGGCTATACTTGGAGCGACTGTACTGACTTTCCCTACGGTACTGTAAACAGATGGCACACTCAAAGAACTTCCAAGACCAATAATCATAAAAGCGATAATACAAATCCATAGTTCCGGAAAGAAAACACTTAGAAAAAGACCTCCACTCATCAGTAAGCCACAACATTGCAGAACAATCTTTTTTCCATATTTTTCAATGATTTTATTCCCTACAAACCGACCTAAAGTCATCATTAAAATAAAGCTTGTATATCCCAATATTACAAGGTTTTCAGGTGCCTTAACTATCGTTTGAAAATACACCCCGCTCCAATCGAACATAGCCCCTTCAATAGCCATGCTCAGAAATCCTATAATGCCTAATCCAAACAATGTAGGGTTTACAGATTTAAAAATTGACCGGGTCTGTGGCTCTGCTTTATGAATAATATTGGTCAGGTTTCTTTTGCTGTACAACCAAAGTGTGCCAACAGCGATAAAAATAATGGCAAAATGATAAAAGGTTCCTACATGAAGATTAATCATTAATAAACCAATAACAGCTCCGGTAAGCCCTGCAAAGCACCAGGCTCCATGATATGATGAAAGAAGAGTTCTTTTTGTAATAGATTCTATTTCAATAGCCTGTGTGTTGATCGCTATATTGCAAAGATTTCCGGAAACACCAAAAAAGAACAGAACAATAGCTAAAGTCCAATAAGAAGGTGCTAAACCAATTAATAAAAGAAAAAAAGGATATAATAGAAAGCATCTTTTAATCACCCAGCTGCTTCCATAAATACTGATGAGCTTTCCAGCTAAAACCATTGTCGAAAGCTGCCCTATCGGCATCAGAAGCAACAGGGTTCCCAATTCTGCCTCATTGATAGAAAGTGCATTTTTGATGATAGGAATCCGGCTGGCCCAAGAAGAAAAAACAAGTCCATGGGCAAAGAAAAGTAAGAAACAGGCTGTCGGCATTTTGGCATTAAAAGATTCTCTCTCGTTCATTATAACAGGGTGATAAAATTCCTTTTGCAAAGTTAGGCACACCCACCCATTAAAATCTAGTCCGTTTTTGTCATTTTTATGTTCCATTTTAACCAATAGATCAGAAAACAGACGTTACCATGTCTTAAAATCACCGATCATAATTTTCTGCAAATAAAAAACACCCGGTATTTGAACCGGGTGTTTTATATCTAATTAAATGATTGTCTGTAACTCAGAGGCGTTTTGTCTGTTTTCTTTTTAAACAGTTTATTGAAAGACTGTGGATGTTCAAATCCTAGCGCATAAGCAACTTCGGATACCGAGAAGCCTGTTGTGGTAAGATATTCCTTAGCCTTTTCAATCAGTTTTTCATGAATATGCTGTTGAGCGTTCAGCCCCGTCAGATTTCGGAGCATATCGCTCAGATAATGGGGAGAAAGATTGAGAGTAGAAGCCAGAAATTCTACTGTAGGAAGGCCTTTATTTAACGTTTCCTGTTTATTGAAATAATCTTCCAGCACTGTATCCATTTTGGTCAATAAATCGTTATTTACCGCTTTTCTTGTAATAAACTGTCTCTTGTAAAAGCGATTGCTATAGTTAAGAAGAACATCAATGTAGGAAACAATGACATCCTGACTCACTTCATCAATAGCGGTATTCAGTTCATTTTCAATATTATTCAGCAGTCCTGTTACGGTCGCTTTTTCCTGATCAGACAAGTGCAACGCCTCATTGGTATCATAAGAAAAGAAGCCGAAGTTCTTGATATTCTTTGCCAATGGATAGCTTCTGATAAAATCCGGATGTACCAGTAAAGTATATCCGCAGTATTCTGCATTCTCATCGGTGGAAAGAACCTGCCCGGGTGATGTGAACATCATTCCTCCTTCATTGAAATCATAATATCCCTGTCCATAACCCATTTTCCCAACGGTAGAATACTTATAAGAGATTTTATAAAAATTCATAATAAAACTTCTCCTCAGCATATCTTTATTGATGCTCATCTTTGTATTATCCACAAGGCTTACCAGTGGATGAACCGGTTTGGGAAGCTGCAGCATGTCATGAAGTTCCGATATGGATGAAATCTTCAAAGGAATATTATCTTTCTTTTCCATGATATAAAATTATAAATTATTTGATGGAAAAGACAGTATAAATGTCATTTACTTTATACTGTCTTTCAAAAACCTGACTAAATAAACTGTTTCCCAAACTGCTCTCTGAATGCCTCATCACCTAATTCAAGACGTTGTGCATAGATCGCTTTAGCATCTTCTCCGGCTACATATCTCAGCTGCTTTTTGCCATCTGTAGCAGCCTCATACACCACTTCTGCAATCTGTTCAGGTGTAGAAGCAGCTTCCATCATTCCCTCCATTTTAGAAAACAGAGAATTGGTCATGTCTTCATAAGCAGGACTGGATGCTGAATCCAGAGAACGGCTTACAAAATCGGTCTTGATTCCTCCTGGAGAAACGGTTTTAATATCAATTCCCAACGTATTAAGTTCAAAAGCTAAACTTTCACTCCATCCTTCAAGCGCCCATTTGGTAGCATGATAAGTAGAACCTAACGGGAAGGCAACCAGTCCTCCAATAGATGTTGTAGAAATAAACATTCCTTTTTTCTGCTCTCTGAAGTAAGGAATAAATGCCTGTGTAACGCGTATAACCCCTAATAAATTCGTGTCCAGCTGTTTTACGATCTGATCGTCAGAAAGCGCTTCCAAAGGTCCTATTAAGCCATATCCTGCGTTATTGTACACCACATCAACAGCGCCAAGCTCCAGCGCCTGCTTTACGGTAGACTGTATCTGTTCCGGATTGGTAACATCCAGCGGAAGAACAGTTACGTTCTCCAAAGCGGTAAGATCAGCTGCTGCTTCAGGGTTTCTCATAGTAGCAATTACTTTCCATCCTTTGTTTTGAAATAATTGGGCAGTTGCTTTTCCTAATCCTGTAGAAGCACCTGTTATAAAAATTGTTTTCATTTTTCTTGGTTTAAAATTACAGGACAAAGTTCAGCATTGAAAGTATCATAAGAGTTGCCAAAATGCAGTAAGCTGTAGCCAAAACGGATGGGCTCAAAATAAAAGGATTCAACCAAAAAATCCTTTAGCTGATTATTCAAACTAAAGGATTTCACTCCGGAAATATATATGGTCTATTCCCTAAGCTACAATCAATATAATAAACGTTTCTTTAAATAGTCTCTGCTGTCACCTTTTTCATTTCATATCCTTCATAATCAAAAACCTCCTGCATAGACAATCCGAGTTCTCTACTTACCCCTTCTCCGTACGCAGAATCAGCTCTGTAACAGTTTCTGATATGACGAATCTGTATAAACTTCTGCGCACCCCCCACTGCTTCAGCTGTATTCTTAAATAAAACCTCTTTTTGCTGATCAGACATCAGTCTGAAAAGGTTTCCGGGCTGCGAAAAATAATCGGCATCTTCACGATGATCCCAATGTCCGGCATCACCATTGATCATTAAAGAAGGTTCGCTAAAATCATGCTGTTCCTGCCACTGATTAAAGCTATTAGGCTCATACCCTATCGTACTGCCAAAGTTTCCGTCTGTTCTCATAGCGCCGTCACGATGATAAGACTGATAGGGGCATTTGGGAGCATTAACAGGGATCTGATGATGATTAACCCCTAATCGGTACCGCTGGGTATCTCCATAAGAGAATAAGCGCCCCTGAAGCATCTTATCTGGAGAAAAACTTATTCCCGGAACAATAGAAGAAGGATTAAAAGCAGCCTGCTCCACCTCTGCAAAATAATTGGACGGATTTCTGTTCAGCTCAAATTCTCCCACTTGAATAAGAGGATAATCCCCATGAGGCCATACTTTTGTTAAATCAAACGGATTGATATGATAGCTATTGGCTTCTTTTTCTTCCATGATCTGAACATACATCGTCCACTTAGGAAAATGACCATCCTCAATGCTTTCATACAGATCTTTCTGATGGCTTTCACGATCAGTACCAATCATTGCTTTTGCTTCTTCGTTGCTCATATTCTGAATGCCCTGCTGTGTTTTAAAATGAAATTTAACCCAAGATCGGTTGTTTTTATCATCAATAAAACTGAAGGTATGACTTCCAAAACCATCCATATGCCTGTAAGATCTGGGGATACCGCGGTCACTCATGGTAATGGTAACCTGATGAAGTGATTCCGGCAAAAGAGTCCAGAAATCCCAGTTATTATCAGCACTTCTCATATTGGTTCGGGGATCTCTTTTCACGGCATGATTCAAATCCGGGAACTTTAACGGATCTCGAAGAAAGAAAACAGGCGTGTTATTTCCTACAAGATCCCAGTTTCCCTCTTCTGTATAGAATTTTATGGCAAAACCACGGATATCCCTTTCCGCATCGGCAGCGCCTCTTTCACCTGCCACTGTAGAAAAACGGACAAATAGAGGGGTTTCCTTTCCGATCGTGGAAAAGAGATTTGCTTTTGTATATTGGGTGATATCATGAGTAACCCTGAAAACGCCGTAAGCACCTGATCCTTTAGCATGCATTCTGCGTTCAGGAATGACTTCACGATCAAAATGGGCCATTTTTTCTAAAAACCAGATGTCCTGTAATAAGGCCGGACCGCGGCGTCCTGCGGTTTGAATATTCTGATTGTCTGATACCGGAGCTCCGGTTCGGTTTGTTAATTTATTTTCGTTCATATTGTATTATTTGTTAATCGAAATTATCGGATTAATACGATGGCAGCATCATCCAGTTTATACAAAAGAAAGTAGTCCAAAAAACTGGCTGGCCGGATGTGTTTTCTAAAATAACAGCATGCATCAGGAACCCTTCATTCATTTGTTTTTTGTAAGTTTGCTTTATCAATTCTTATGGCAGAATATATTCTTGAAAACATCAATATCAGTACACTTTCTGTATATGATCTCTTGAAACATACTTCAGACAGCACATTTATCGGAATCAGCGATTTTCGTGAGATCTACCCTGTTGCTCTTGAAAATAATACAGGAATATTTACCAAACAATCTTCCCTTCAGGATTTTCCCATTGTCACTATCAGCAGAATCGGCAGCTCACTACTCTGCTCGTGTACCTGTGACAACCCGAAAAACCAGCTTTGTTCCCATCAGGCAGAAATTATCCATTGTATTATCGAGGATAAAAATTACCGCCTTTTTTTTGATGAGACCCTCCGCAAAAAGACACTTATTCCTAAAGCCAAAGGATATGGTCTGGAAAATGAACCAGATCTCGACCTCTATTTTCAGCTGGAATATATAAATGGCAGCATTGAAATACTTCCTAAGATCAAGGAAATGCTTCCTGTAGATGATGTGATGCTTACAAGGGATCTTCTTCCTCAGCATCCATCTAAACTGGATGAACTGGCAGTATCGGAAACAGGCAAAAAACAGATATTGGTTATTGGCAAGCACCGGTATTATAACCACCTGACTTTTTCTCTGATGGAAGCTGAGACAACGCAAACCGGGAAAATAAAAAATCCTGTGACTTCTGTAGATGCCATGCAATTAATATGGAAAGCCGAAAAGCCGGCAGATATCAAATTTTACACCGCGATTACCTCTTTTCAGAATAATTACAACGAAGATTACAATCCTGCAGAACTGGAAGCTTTAAAGCTCATAGTGCAAAATCCTCTGGGACTGGAAGTCTTTTATCACGACCGCGAAATTGCAGAAACCATTTCCGCAAAGTCACTTTCTCATGTTGAATTAAATACTTTAGATTCAGAGGTCCAATTATCTGTATTTAAGAAAGATCCATTCTATGAAATAACGGGAGAATTACAGTTTAATGATATTTCTCTTCCTTTTAAAAATATTGTTCTCAGAAATGAGTATTTTGTTTATAACCGAAACACTTTCAGCTTTGTAGCTCATTCTGACATGCTCAGAATCATTAGGTTTTTCAAGGCTAATAATGAGATTTTACTCGTTCATTCTTCAAAATACGAAGCATTTATGCAGAATATTCTCTCTGCTATTGAAGAACGTATTCATATTAATTACAGCTACATACAACCCGCAACAAAAGTACAGCTTGAAGATAAAAATTATAAGATTGAAAAAGTCGTTTATCTTCGTCAGCAGGAAAATTATATAGGGATTACACCCGTTATGAAATACGGAGACGTTGAAGTTCCGGTCTATTCCCGAAAGCAGCTTTTTGATATGGATCAGAATGGAAACCCATTTAAAATAGAAAGAAACGAATCTGCGGAAGCCCGTTTTACCTCCCTCATCATGCAGCAGCATCCTGATTTTGAAGAGCAGATGGATGGATACCAGTATTTCTATCTTCACAGAGACAAGTTCCTGGATAACAATTGGTTTCTTGAAGCATTTGAGATCTGGAGAAATGAAGGGATCATCATCCTGGGTTTTAACGAATTAAAAAACAATAAATTAAGTTCTCACCGGGCGAAGATCAACATTCAGATTACCAGCGGACTGGATTGGTTTAATGCTAAGCTAAAGGTGGCATTTGGACCCAAAGAAGCCTCTCTAAAACAACTTCACCGGGCCATTCGCAATAAAAGTAAATTTGTTCAGCTGGATGATGGCAGTCTGGGAATTCTCCCTGAAGAATGGATGGAAAAGATAACGGGTTACTTCCAGTCAGGTGAAATTGACGAGGAGCTTCTAAAGATTCCTAAAATCAATTTTACCGAGGTTTCTTCGCTATTTGAAAAAGAAGTCCTGAGTCAAGAAGTTCAGGAAGAAATAACATCTTATTCGACTCAATTTTCAACAGGAAAAGCGATTCCCAAAGTCAATATTCCGGCAGAGCTGAATGCTGAGCTGCGGGATTATCAGCATGACGGACTGAACTGGCTCAATTTTCTTGACAGTTTCAACTTCGGGGGATGTCTGGCAGATGATATGGGGCTTGGAAAGACCATTCAGATCATTGCTTTCATTCTGTCACAAAGGGAGAAACGGGGATATACCACCAATCTTATTGTGGTTCCCACTTCCCTGCTTTTCAACTGGCAGGATGAGATCAGAAGATTTGCACCTTCTATAAAAGTTGGGCTGCATTATGGTGCAGACCGCCCAAAGACAACGGCTCATATGCCTGATTACGAAGTAGTCCTTACGACATATGGAATGATCCTTTCTGATATTCGATTTCTGAAAAATTTTAATTTCAATTATATTTTTCTGGATGAATCACAGACCATTAAAAACCCAAATTCCGAGAGATATAAAGCAGCACGCCTGCTTCAATCGAGAAACAGAATTGTTCTGACAGGAACTCCTGTTGAGAACAGTACTTTTGACCTTTACAGTCAGCTTTCATTTGCCTGCCCGGGACTGCTGGGAAGCAAACAGTATTTTAAAGATATTTATGCCATTCCCATTGATAAGTTCGAGTACAGTAAAAGGGCGATGGAGC
Organism: Chryseobacterium sp. GW821-FHT04C04; assembly: GCF_059420365.1. Classification (NCBI taxonomy): domain Bacteria; kingdom Pseudomonadati; phylum Bacteroidota; class Flavobacteriia; order Flavobacteriales; family Weeksellaceae; genus Chryseobacterium; species Chryseobacterium sp. GW821-FHT04C04. The sequence goes on from NZ_JBWKTO010000001.1 coordinate 304,374, forward strand.
TTCAGCAAAAGATAAAACCCTTCATCCTCAGGAGAACGAAGAAACAGGTGGCCAAAGAGCTTCCCGAAAAAACAGAAACGGTTATTTATTGTGAGATGAATGCGGAACAGCGCAGGATATACGATGCTTATGAAAAGGAACTTCGTGAGTTTATCGCTGCCAATGATGATGATGATCTGAATAAAAACAGCATGCACGTCCTTACGGGGCTTACAAGGCTCAGACAGATCTGTAACTCACCCGTCCTGATGAAAGAGGGATATTCCGGTGAAAATGCCGTTAAAATCGAAATTCTGATGGAACAGATCCTTGGCAAATCAAAAGATCATAAAATTCTTGTTTTCTCACAGTTTGTGGGCATGCTGGATCTTATAAAAGCAGAACTGGAACATCACAATATTCAGTTTGAATATCTGACGGGACAGACTAAAGACAGAGGAGAAAAGGTAGCGAATTTTCAGAAAAATGAAAATATCCGGGTATTTCTGATCAGTTTAAAAGCTGGCGGCGTAGGTCTCAACCTAACCCAGGCCGATTATATTTATCTGGTGGATCCATGGTGGAATCCTGCTGCTGAAAATCAAGCCATTGACCGCAGTTACCGTATCGGACAAACCAAAAATGTAATTGCTGTCCGAATGATATGTTCTAATACTGTGGAGGAAAAAATCCTTACGCTTCAAAAAAAGAAAAAACAACTGGCTGAAAATCTACTTACAACCGATGGAAAAAAATTCCAGGGATTATCCAGGCAGGATCTTATGAATTTACTGGGGTCGGGTTCATAAAAGATATGGTCACTACTTCCGAAAATTGTATTTTACAACTTCATTTCATACATTTTAGCATCCAATTCTTTCCAATTGAAAATATGTTTAGATAATTCAGCCCAAAATTCTTTTGAATGGCTTTTTACTTTGGTATGAACAAGCTCATGAACTACCAAATATTCTATTAGTGAAAATGGTAGTTTAACTGCATGAAAATTTATTATTATGGTATTCGACGGTGTACAGCTTCCCCATCGTTTTTCAAGCTTCATAAACTTGACATTTTTGTATTGTAATCCTATTGTTTTGGATTTCTTTCTTAAAATAGGTTCTATTTTTTCCTGTGCTTTTAACCTGTAGTAGTTTTCAACAGCTTGACGTAAATTTTCTTGAGTATTCAAGTGATTCGGTAATGTAATCTTGAATTTAGATTCTGTAAAATCAATTTTAATTTTATCACTTTCATTTTCAATAATGATCTCAACATAATACTTTCTTCCCAGATATTGAATTCTGGAACCAGTAACAATTTCACCTTCATTAATTGAGCTTACCAATTCTAATTTATCTAAAATCCATTTAGCTTTTCTAAGTATCAATTTATTGGCTTGCTCAATTGAAATAGCTTTGCCTTTAAGAATAACACCAACGTCTTTTTCCACGCTAATATAATGCGATTTAAGACCATCCTTCTCCATGATTGAATACTCAATGGTCTTGTTACCATATTGTACACTATACATCTTTATTCTTCTTTAAAATATCTACCAGTTCTTTTGCTTTAGCCTTAGCTTCTGACCGCTCCAACTTAGTGCTCAAGAATCGTATTATCTTATTTTCAATGTCTTTTTGAACCTGACCTTTACTCTCCCATGATACAATACTCAGCTCGCCTTTGATAAGATCAAACAATGTTTTGGTTGCATCGTCGGCAGTACCATCAAAAAGCGTTTTCATCGAGTTATAAACAACTCGCTCTCGCTCTGTCACAAAACCTTTTTGCTCACCTTCTTTTTGTTCGTTGATAATTTCATCTTGAATTGTTGTGTAAGCTAGAAGTAATTGAGCTTCATCAATTCGTTGGGCTTCTTTTTGCTTCAACAATTCATCTAGCCTTTGAGCTAATGGTTTGTAAAAATCAGGATTCTTATCTAATCCAACTTTAATGACGTGTTTCAAGTTATTTCGCATCTTTAATTCTTTGGTTGCGGGTGATGCGTTCATGATTTCCGCCTTAAATTTATCTTTGTCAATGATAGAAATTGGTTCAGATAATAAACTATGAACTCCGTTAGATTTCAGATGTTCATCAATCATCATTTGTAGCATTTTACTTTCTTCCTTGCTGATTTTCAATTCATCATCATCAGGAAATGCATTTTTAGCTCTTATTTTAATTTCATTAAATAACTTAAAGTCACTTTGATACTTCAAAGCTTTGGTATTTGGCAAGACGATATTGATTGATTTGTTAAAGTCTTTCAGTAAAGATTTGAAATCGTCTCGTATGTTGATAGGTTCAATGTAACCTAGTGCTAAATCAATATAGGCTTCTCTTTCGTATTTTCTATCAAGCTTCAATGGTTTAAAGAAATCAACTAATTTGGTATGATTCATTTCTAACTTTGGAAACTCTTCATTGATATTCTTCAAAATATCATCGGGTCTTATATCCCCAGAAAAGATTTCTAACGCTTGAATTAAATATGCCGTGATTCCGTTATAATCTATAATATAACCTGCATTCTTTCCCTTTCTGGAACGGTTTACTCTGGCAATAGCTTGAAGAAGGTTGTGCTCCTTCAAAGGTTTATCCAAATACAAACAAGATGCAATAGGAGCATCCCAACCTGTCAGCAACATATCTGAAACGATCATGATCGCTGTATTGTCAAATTTTTTATTGCCTGATTTTTCGGTTTCTTCTTCGTTTCCAAAAGGCAGTTTAAAATTGTCCGTAGCACTTTTGATGTCTTCGGGTGGAACAACGTATATTGTTTTTTTATGAGCAGGATTATTTCTATTCCATTCTAAGGTTTCATAGTAATCTTTAGTAATAGCATCCGTTTTTGGTGAACTTATACTTACTACTACTTTGGACTCAAAACTATGATAACCTTCTTCTTTGAGTCTGTGTAAGGTTTGTTGATATTTAATAGCTGATTCTCTTCCACTACATACTAACATGGCTTTATGACCATCTGGAAAAATCTTATCCCTGAAATGGTCAATTAAATGTCTGGAAATATCATCAATCCGTTCTGCTGATAATTGATATTTTTTAAGAGCTTCTCGTTTTAGTTTATCCTTTTTTTCTTCAGATGCATTGCCAAATTTCACTTCAAATTCTTCATCAATAGCTTCTTTTTTAACATCCAACTTGCAGATTCCTTCATCATACAATAACTCAACAGTAGCTTTGTCGGCAACAGATTCTGTAATGGTGTAAACATCAATATATTCTCCTCCATAGAATTCTCCTAAAGTCGATTTATCTTCTTTAGAGATTGGAGTTCCTGTAAAGGCTATAAACTTAGCGTTGGGCAATACCGTTCTCATGAAGGAAGCTAGAAAACCATAGTGACTACGGTGTGCTTCATCTACTAAAATATAGAGATTCTCTTTTCTTGAAAGTTCTTCTAATTCTATTTCAACACGATCAATTTCTACCCACTTCCCTTTTTGCAGCTCTTTGGTAATCTTGATAAGCGTTTTGTCTTTTATATGTTTTTCAATGTTCACATTACCTCGCTCTTCTAGTTCGGTTTGGTCACCTACATCCGTTGCTTCTTTATCCGTTTCCTGAAATTTTTGTATTGTGGTCGTAATTATTCCTCCGTAATCATTGCGAAGCAACTTATCTAAATGCACTACCGAAGAAGCTTGATTTACATTCTTAAATCCCACATTTTGCAATGTAGTAGTAATTTGTCTATCCAAATCCTTTCTATCAGTCATTATCATCACCGTAGGATTATCAAAGCCATATTCTGAGGCTTGTAATTTACGGGCGACATAAGCCATCGTTAAAGATTTACCAGAACCTTGCGTATGCCACACCACACCACCTTCTCCGGCTTGCAGGCGTTCTATAGTTTTGTTGGTGGCTCTTATTTGTTGGTATCGTGGTAGTTTTTTTATGGTAATACCTTCGTCCAATTCAAATAAAACAAAGTGACGGATAATATCCAACACGCGTTCTTTCTTGAAAAGGGCGATGAGTAATTTATCTTGTTCCGTTTTGGCAAGAGCCAAAATATCAGTATCCTCTTTATTGGTCTTAAAAACAGAATAAAATTGTTGCGGTGAATTGATCGCTCCATATTTTCCACCAACTTTCCAAATCCCAGCACATATCTGGTTAAAGTGAAATAGCTTCTCTGAGTTTTCCTGATAATATTTTAAATCTCCGTAAGCAGAGTCCCAAGCTGTTGGAGCTATTGGAGATTTACATTCAATGATACCAATGGGTAAGCCATTGATGTAAATGACTAAATCCGGAACAGAGTTTTTAAACCTTCCATGGTACCTCATCTGATTAACCACCAAAAAGTCGTTGTTATCTATATTTTCATAATCGATGAAATGTACTGCATGAAAACCTTCTACGCCATCAATAAATTGTTTGACGGTATAAGTTCCTCCTCTAATCAGTTCCCAGACCTTCTGGTTAATCTCCATTAATGAAGTTCCCGTAACTGTTGTAATGAGCGTATAGGCTTTATTAAGATTATTGTCGTTTATCCAGGGATTGATACGTTTAATAGCGTCTAATAATCTTTTTTTGAGAATGACCTCGGTGATATCATTGCGTTCTTGATGTTGCTCCCCATTGAAATAATGGTAGCCCATTTCTTGCAACAATACTATGGCTGGCAACTCGCTATAAATATACTCTGGTTTATTATTCATGGTTATTTTATCGTGTATATTTTTACTGTTCTTTAGCTAAGGTCTGGAATCTAAAAAAAGGTTTAACGCTGAACTCAAAATAAGCATTTTTTAATGTCTTTTTCTTTTCTCTCGCTTGGCTACTTTTCTAGATTAAACTTTTACCCTAATTTTCCCTGTTAACAACTGTTGCATTAAACCTTGTTTGAGTTCTTGGTAGTGGGTTTTCTTTTCTAACAATACTTCTAGTTTATCATCCACTGAACTTAAAATCTCTGCTATTTTTTGTTGTTCTTTAATAGAGGGTAATTGAATAAGTAATTTTTCCATTCCTCCTTTGGTGACATGAAGCATTGTAGAGCCGTGAGATTCATTTTTCATTCTGGTTGTAACATTATCAAGTAAATAATAATGAAAATCCTTAACTAAGAATTTAGAGTCATGCTCTATTTTCCAAATATGGTAGTGAAAAATTGCTTTATCACCCAACCACCAAACCGGACCAAAAGTTGCTGACCACATATATAGTAAATCTCCTTTGTAGCAATATTGATGTTCGGGTAAATTAAGGTCAGAATAATAATAATTTTTTCCTGTCCCTGTTAAATTTTGTAATCTAATAACGGGTGTTCCTGTTTTTTTCCATTCGGTAAGTTTAAATGCTCTACCGTTATAAAAAGTAGCAACTTCCGATTGTTTCACAACCTCCCAACTCTCAGGAATCATCCCCAAAGGAGACTCCTTAAACTCTGTATGCCCAATCCCTTTGGTTAATAAACGTTGCATTAAGCCTTTTTTAAGTTCTTGAGTTTGGATAATTTGTTGGTTTATAATCTCAATTTTATCATCTACTGTGCTTAATATTTCAGCTATTTTTTGTTGTTCTAAGAACGGAGGGACAATCAACTTTAATTTATGTAAAATACTTCCTTTGATTCCTTTAACTGTAGAGCCAGAAGATTGCTTGTCTAGCATATTTTGAAAAATTGATCCTAACATAAAATACTTCAAATAGCCATTATCTAAAACATCCTTTTTACCTCTGTATTTTATTACCCGTTGGGCTAATGCAATGTTTTCATTGTCTATTGAAGCAATGTTCCCTAACGGAGCTTCTGTGGTTATAAGAACATCACCAAGTTTAGGAATTCCTCTTCTCATTACAGTTTCATACAGTTCTGTAGGAATATATTCTTGAGAAACATCATAATCAATTTTTCCCATTTTTATATTTCTAGCAGTAATTAATAGAATGCCACTATTTACTTTTGCTGGAGTTTTTCCTCTATAATCAACATATGTTGTTACTTCATTGATTTGTTTAATATCCCATGAAATTGGTATTTCTCCAAAGTCTGTTAGTTTAACTCCATGTATCATACCCCCAATTCTTTTAAAAATTCAGCCAATTTCACATCAATTTCCAATTCATGTTTTTCCAATTCAGATAGTTTTTGATGAACAGCTTTAATATCCACTTCAACTTCTGCTTCTGAGGTATCAATAAAACGAGAAATGTTCAGATTATAATCGTTTTCAGCTAATTCTGAGACATCAACAATACGCATGTATTTTTCTACATCGGTAGCGCCATCGTAAGCTTTGACAATCTTAGTGATGTGTTCGGTTAATAATTCGTTTTGGTTTTTTCCTTCTTTGTAATCACTGCTGGCATCAATAATGGTTACTTTCCCTTTTCGTGCTTCGGTTTTATTTTTATTAATAATCCAAATTGAGGCAGGTATTCCTGTGTTGTAGAATAATGCACTTGGCAAACCTACAATTCCTTCTATCAAATCAGCTTCAAGTAATGCTCTACGAATAGTTCCTTCAGTACCGCTTCTAAACAACGTACCGTGTGGTAATACAACACCCGCTTTTCCGTCTTGTTTTAAAACCGCTATCATGTGTTGTAAAAAAGCTAAATCGGCATAACCTCTTGGGGGTATTCCAAATTGGAAACGTCCGTATGGGTCAGTTACCTTTTTGGCATAGTTTGGAGTTACTTTTTTTTCTTTACCGTCTTTGTCCAGCTTTACTTCGATCGAGTTTTCGGCTGGAGTCCACCATCCATCCATCGAGAACGGAGGGTTCGCAATCACACGGTCAAATAAATCCAACTCATTATTTTTGTTCTTGTGTTGTGGAGTGATTAGAGTATCACCTTTACGAATATCAGCATCCATAAAGTTATGAAGCAACATATTCAATTTACCAATAGCCCATGTACCCAAGTTTTTCTCTTGTCCAAACAATGATACATTGACATTGTTTCCTACTTTTCCATCGGATTGTTCAGCAATATAACGAGCAGATTCAATCAACATACCGCCTGAGCCACAAGTGGGATCATAAATTTTTTGTTTGGGTTCTGGTTTTATCAGTTGTACAATCAACTGTACTACGCCCCGAGGTGTATAAAATTCACCTCCTTTTTTACCAGCATCATCGGCAAACATTTTAATCAAATACTCATAAGCATCACCTAATAAATCATTTGATTCTAGGTTAGAATTCCTAAGCGAATACTGGTTAAAGTGTCTTAAAAGGCGTTGTAATAATTCGTCAGATAGTTTTTCTTTATCACCAAACTTGGTAGCAGTCATTACACCTTCCAGAGAAGTGTTTTCACGCTCAATCCCTGCAAAAGCTTTATCTAAAGCAATACCGATATTTTCTGTTTCTTTTTTGATGGTTTCCCAGCGAGACTCTATTGGCATTTGAAAGTAAGTTTCATCTTCGGCATCCTCACGAGAAGCACCATCACGAGTCATAATGTTTTCAACCTCTTCTTCAAATACATCGTTGGAACGCTTTAAGAATAATAATCCAAAAATGTAATTTTTAAAATCTGAAGAGTCAATACTTCCTCTCAATATATTTGCAGAATCCCAAAGCCAGATTTCTAAAGTGCTTAGGGATAATTTATTATCAGCCATTCCGGTATTTATTCTTTGATTTAAAAGTGTAAATATAGCACAAAATAGAGGATTTCAGGATGGTTTTCTCTAAATTCTCAAGCAAAAACTAATCAACTGCAACAAGTAATTTAATAGAACCAAAGCCTTGAGAATTGACTTTGGAAACTGAATATTATTGCTGATCAGCGAGTCTGCAATAAAAAAACTTTTGATAGTATTCACTTCTGTCAGGATAAAGATCCAGATGGAAGTTTTCTTTGGTTAAAATTTCAGAATTAGTATCTTTTTGGTACACTACATCGTAAATGAAACGTTGCGCCTGAACTTGTGCCCAGCCCACAAGGTATATTAAGTTCTTTAAAATAAAAAAACCGACAGGTAAAGGACCTGTCGATAAAAAACAAAAATTGATATGGATATGATTTAGATATGATGTGTCTATTTTTTAATAATCTTTTCTGTGATGATTTTTTGATTCTTCGTCTTAATCTTGATCAGATAGGTTCCAGGAGCAAAATTGTCCATAGAAACTGTCATGGAATTACCTTCCTGCATTTTTTGCCCTGACATATTATAAATTTCATATTTCTCCAACCCTTCCTTCATCTTGATGGTTACGGTATTTGTTGTAGGATTTGGATATATTTTAATGGTAGCCGATGCCTCTTTAGAAACCTCAATTGTTGAAAGACTTTCCGGCTGAATCTTAAGGGTATAATCCTCTACCTGCCCGATAAACCACCCTGAAGGGCATGGAAGGTTCTCCAAAGTTCCCATCCAGGAACTGGATTCATAAGCTTTTACCAGCCTGAAACGGGTTTCTCCCAACTGTGCACCTGCCGGAATGGTAATATTGGCTGACGTAACTCCCGATTCCGTACTAGAAACCGGATTGGAATTGTCCAGATATCCCAGGTTAATTTTTTCATCAGCATCAAACTGATTATTATGGTTAAAATCAATATAGGCATACGCTGATACGGTATTCTGCCCATGGGTGCCTCCTGTAACCGTTATAGGATAGCTAGTTCCACGGTTGACCGTAAAGACTGTTGCTGTGAAATTTTCAAGAACATCCGAGTTGCCATCAATAGCACTGCTTCTAACAGTTCCGGCAAATTCTACCTTGCTTATTTCGCTTACTGTAAGGGTGCTCACATTCTCGGCTCCACAGTAAGGAGCTGGGAAACTTACCGTATTCCCTATGATATTCACGGTATAATCTTCTGTTTGTCCTGCTCTTAAGCTGGAATCACAAGCTGAACTGATAGAGTTAGCCGCTGCTGGATTGGAGTAAGCCTGAACATTTGTATTTTTAAGAACCCTCATCCTTGTGCTTCCACTGGCAGCATTGGCTGGAACGGTTATCATATTGCTGATTGTAAAAGCATTGGCTGGATTAGCGGCTGCCAGCCTTCCGATATAGAAGCTTTCCCCGGCATCATCAAAATTGCCATTCTTATTAAAGTCTATAAAAACAACTACATCACTCGGAAATGTACTGGAAGGACCTTTTATCGATATCGGATAAGAATTCCCGGACTGCAGATCGGTAGATATTGACGTGAAATTTTCATAGATCTGTGCATTCCCGGACTGAACCGGTGACGAATTATTAATCGTTCCTAACGTAACATTACTGATCATATTGCTGTCTGCTCCATACTGAAACACAGGCATACAATACTGTAATTGGGCGTTCATCAGTGAGCAAAGTACAATACCAGAAAGAGTAGTTATTTTTTTCATTTTTCTTGTTTAAATTTCTTGATACAAATTTATATTTATTTAGAATGAATAAAAATAACATAGCAATGATATTTGTCAGTTTATCAAAAATAGGCGTCATATACCTACTTAGTATATATATAATAATTCAAATTACTCATGGATAATCAATCTGTTATATAAAAAACACCTTCCCCGAAGTTGTACTCGCAAGAAAGGTATTTTATATTTTAAAATAAGAAATAAGGGGAATTTTACATCTTTTAGCCTATATTTTCAATAAGAATTGCTGAAGCTCCCCCGCCCCCGTTGCAGATGGCTGCAATACCATATCTCCCTTTTTCCTGATGCAAGACATTGACCAACGTTGTGATAATCCTTGCTCCTGAAGCACCAATCGGGTGTCCTAATGCAACAGCTCCGCCATACACATTTACTTTGTTCAAATCATACTCAAGAATTTTCTGATTGGACAGAATGACTGAAGAATAGGCTTCATTAATTTCGAAAAAATCAATATCAGATAAGCTAAGACCTGTTTGTTTCAGAAGCTTTTGAATGGCTACAGAAGGTGAAGTCGTAAACCATTCCGGAGACTGGGCTGCATCTGCATAAGCGATTATCTTTGCCAATGGCTTAAGATGGTGATGTTCTATAGCCTCTGAAGATCCTAATACTATTGCAGAAGCTCCATCATTCAAATTACTGGAATTAGCGGCTGTCAGTGTTCCATCTGCTTCAAATGCGGGTTTCAGCAGGGAAATTTTCTCAGGGATAAGTTTATCAATATCTTCATCTTTATCCACGATTGTAGTTCCCTTTTTTGTTTCAAAGGATATATGGATCAACTCATTGCTGAATTTCCCGTTTTTTGCGGCTTCCTGAGCTCTCTGATAGGAAAGCAATGCATATTCATCAAGTTCCTGCCTGGTGAGTCTATACTTCTTCACTCCCAATTCGGCAGCACTTCCCATATGGAAGTCATTATATACATCCCAAAGGCCATCTTTGATCAGGCCATCCGTAAGACTGGTATCTCCCAGCTTTGTTCCCTGACGGAGTTTCGTATAGTGCGGAACATTGCTCATACTTTCCATTCCGCCTGTCATAACGATATTTTCCAGCCCCAGCTGAATCTGCTGAGCGCCAATGATTGCCGCTTTCATTCCGGAAGCACAGACTTTATTAATCGTTGTTGCATCTTTATCCACAGGGATTCCTGCAAAAATAGCTGCCTGCCTCGCCGGTGACTGTCCCAATCCTGCACTTAAAACATTTCCCATATACACACTGTCTACATACTCAGGAGCAAGCCCAATACTTTCATACGCATTCTGTATTGCTATAGCACCCAATTGAGTTGCTGTAAATCCGGAAAGGCTGCCCATAAACCCACCAACAGGGGTTCTTTTGGCTGCCGCTATAAATACTTCTTTCATAAGATATTATTTTACAATATACCGATTGGTATTATTTTTATTAAAAAAAATCCCTCTCTTATTGATCAGGGGAATATACAAATATAGCAAAAATATACCGATTGGTATATTAATGATGTTAAAAAAGTCTTACTTTCTACAGTAAGACTTTGATTTTTTATGTTCTGCTCAGTTGATCCAGTTTTTTCAACAGCGTGGGTATTCTATAATCCCCATGCATCTGTTCTACTTTTAGCTTAACTTCATCTACATCAAACCCTCTGGCTGTAACAAAAAGCGGTGTTTTACTTTCTCCACGGAAAACACTTCTCCGCTGTGAATCCGGAGTTGTAAATTCGTTCTTTGCAATCCCAATAATAGGATGCTTTTCTTCCAGTGCTTCATAAAGATGTCCACCTAAGCCAATTTTCCCATTGTTGTCAAGGGTAACATATCCGTCAACAATGATAATGTCTTCCGGTTTTAATGCTATTTTATGTAACAGGCTCAAAATGCAGGGCAATTCTCTTTTGTAAAAAGCTCCACTTTCATATTCTGAAGTCACAGGAGTTTCTTCTATAAAAGTCTCTACTTCTTTTTCAGAGGCCCAGTTTTCAAATGCAATACACACTGTATTAGCATAATCCTCGTAATAATAGGTATCAAATGCGTAAATCATATTTTCTCTTCCTTAAAAAACTCACCAAAATGCCATAAAATCCCTGACGGATCGTGTACAAAACACTCTTTTCCCCAATCCATCGTTCTCACAGGAGTAAGTCTTACATTTTCATACCTATCTGTAAGCCCTAAAGACAAAAGCTCCTTCCAGAATTCGTCTGTATCGGCAACTTCCATAAAAATCATGGTATTGTCAACCCATTCTTTTGCATAATAATCCTGAAGGTAAAAGCCTATTTCCTGCCGTATTAAAAGGGATAGCTTAGGCTCAAGCACAATTTCCTCAAACCCAAGATCTTTATAAAAGTTTCTGCTGATTTCAAAATTTCGTGCACCAATAAATGGTCTGATTGATTTTAGCGGCGATTTTACGATGTTTTTATTTTTCCAATTTTCATAAGTCATTTCAAACTTAACCTCTCCTTTTCCATGGGTTCCTGCTTCCTTCCAACCAGATTTCCTGTAGAAGTTTTCAGCCCTTGTTCCCGGCGAAGTACCAAGCCAGACATCGTCTTTATTCTGTTCAAAATACCAGTCGAGCATGATATCATGAAGTTTTCTGCCAATTCGCTGGTTTTCAAAATCAGGATGTACAAATAATGCCCATATATTATTGTCTTTAAGATCTGCAATGGAAAAACCTACAACCCGACCCTCCACTTCACTTACCCATCCTTTTCCTCTTTGAAATAAAAATTCTTCACAATCTTTATCAGTAACCAATCCTGGATCTGACAATGTATTTTCCTTCACAGAATTTCTTACTATCTGAATCTGTGGGATATCTTCTGGTTTTGCTTCCCGGATAATTATATTCATGGTAATTGTTTTGTTGATAAGCTCTCAAGGGGTAGAACCAATCCAAAATAAAACTGGTGATTATTTCTTGTCAACAACAATTCTTTCTTCTCTGTTGGCAATATCCCATGCGGTTGTGAAAATAAGCTGGGTTCTTTTCTGCAATAGCTGATAATCTATCTTTTCAGGATCATCACCTGGTTTATGATAATCTTCATGAATACCATCAAAGAAGAATGCTACAGGAATATTATGTTTGGCAAAATTATAGTGATCTGAACGGTAATACAGCTGCTCAGGATCATTCAAATCATCATATTTATAATTAAGTTCCAAGTTATTGGTTCTCTTATTTGCTGCTTCATTGATCACTTTAAGCTGAGAACTTAACATTTCCGAACCAATCACATAGACGTATTGTTTTCCTCTGTTAGCAGGGTCATCACGTCCTATCATGTCAATATTAAGGTCAACAACAGTATTGGCTAATGGAAAAACAGGATTCTCGGAGTAATATTCTGAACCAAACAATCCATGTTCTTCTCCAGTAACGTGTAAAAACAGAATAGATCTTTTAGGTCCTTTTCCTGCTTTTTTAGCTGCCTGGAAAGCTTTGGCAATTTCCATAACGGCAACTGTTCCGCTTCCGTCATCGTCCGCTCCATTGTATACCACGCCATTTTTTGTTCCCACATGATCATAATGTGCTGAAATTACCACAATTTCTTCTGGTTTTTCACTTCCTTCGATAAAAGCTAGAATATTTTCAGAATCAGGGAGGTTTCCACCGCCTCTTTTCATCATAAATTCTGACGGAACTTTCTGATAATAGGAACCTAATGCTTTAGGCCCTGAAATACCGAGGCTTTTATAGTAATTGATCATATACTCACCCGCTTTTTTCTGTCCTTTGCTTCCCGTATCTCTTCCTTCCATATCATCTGCAGCAATCACATAGAGATTCTTTTTTAAATCTTCAGCGCTTATCACTTTGTATGCATTGTTAAATGCATTATTATGTTTTGTAGAAACAGGATGTGAAGCATTTCCATCAGATATGTTTGCCGTTCCACAACCGGTTACTACAGCCATGGCAAATAGCGGAATAAGTATTTTTTTCATAAAGAATAAATTTCTTAAAAATAACAAATTTTATTGAATCCGAATGGAAGAAATAAATAAGATAAGAGAACACATATTACTACACGAATTTAACAATACGTCAATTTTAAATCCAATATGGTATTAAATTTTTATTATATTTGATTAAAATACAAAATAGGTGGATAAAATTTATGGATTTACTCATTATTCCTTTTTCACGGAAATGTCCGAACTGGCTGCCAGACACGGAAGCTTTGATCTTTCTCTGGGACTTCCCGACTTCGATATTGACGAACGTCTGAAAATCTTTTTAAAAGAAGCCTCTGAAAAAGATACCCATCATTACGAACCTCTTGCCGGCAATCCCCTTCTGATTGAAAGCATCATTCGTTTCAATGCAAAACGGAATCATAAAATCACGATTACTTCTGGTGAAGTCACCATTGTTCCCTGTGCAACCTTTGCTTTATATACTTCCCTCAAATCTATTATTAATCAATATGATGAAGTCATCATTATTCAACCGTCCTATTACACGTATGGACCTGCTGTTGTTATGAATGGCGGAATCCCCGTCTATTATGATCTTGAAGGTGATTTCACGATCAACTGGGACTTATTTAAAAACTGTATTTCGGAGAAAACCAAAGCGATCATTGTCAATTCTCCCCAGAACCCAACGGGAAAAGTATGGAAAAAAGAAGACTGGAGCCAGTTGTACGAATTGATTAAAGAACGTGAAATCTATTTGATTTCCGAAGAAATATATGATACCTATTGCTATGATGAAACTGAACATTACAGTTCCTTTATTCATCCAGGGCTCAGGGAAAAGACATTCTGTATATTTTCTTTTGGCAAAATGTTCCATACTTCCGGATGGAAGGTCAGCTATATGCTTGCTTCTGAAGCATTAACTAAAAAATTCCAATGCCATCAGCAATATATTTCTTACAGTGCCAATGCTCCTGCTCAATACGCTATCGCAAAGTATCTGGATGTATTTGACCCCGTTATCAATAAAGAAATAATGCAGAATAAAAGAGATATTTTTAATCATCTGATTCGGGAAACTCCCCTGCAGGTAGAACAACAGGCGGAAGGAAGTGTTTTTCAGGTTGTCAATTTCCGCAATGTTTCCAAAACAATGACTGATGTAGAGTTTTCAAAATGGCTTACGATTGAGAAAAAAGTTTCCTGCCTCCCCCTTTCTGCTTTTTATAATTCAAGACAGAATTCAGATTATATCAGATTTAGTTTTGCAAAAAAAGATGAGCTGATTATTCAGGCAATGGAACATTTGAAAAGACATCTTTGATTTGTCCCACATTAGTTTTCCCAAGGATTGCACAGTTTTCACAGATCATTGCAGGTATCTTATTTGCTTGAGTTTTATTTTTAAGAATAACCAATAAAAAAAGCACCGCCAGAGCGATGCTTTTCTATTATTTTTAACATTGATTCTAAAGAGCCAGAACTCTTACGTCAATTCTTCTGTTTTTTGCTTTACACTCGTCTGTATCATTCGCTTCACATACCGGATGTTGGGATCCGTATCCTTCAGCTTCTACTCTATCTGCAGAAATTCCTAATTCAAGCAATTTCAATTTTGCAGTTTGCGCTCTTAAATTGGATAATTTGATATTGCTATCCTCATTACCACTATTGTCTGTATATCCGCCTAATTTAATTTTTAAATCAGGATAGGCATTTAAAATTTCAGCCAGCGTATTCACCTGAAGTACGGATTCTGCTTTCAGATCACTTGAACCGGTTTCAAAATAAAGGTTTTCAATCGTGTACCATTTATTAGGGTCTAATGCAGATTTGTCTTTTTGTTTCACCACATTATAAAGCTGATAAAGCTGACTACCATCGCCAATGGCAATCGTTTTTCCTCCATCCAGCTTTATTTTTTGAATATTTCCAGTTTCATACACAAAGTCTCCGCTTTCATTAAGGTGTCCTTTAATTTCTCCCGGAACAGCAGTAATGATTTTCGTATCTCCATTAATACCCGTTGCAGCAGTGGAAATCCCTGTAAGACTTTCAATTTTCGCTTTTCTGTTCGCTTCAATTTTATCTTTATGTAAAACGGCCAAAGTAGGCGCAATAACCAATGAAACGATTGACATCAATTTGATCAGAATGTTCATAGAGGGTCCGGATGTATCTTTAAACGGATCTCCAACCGTATCTCCTGTTACAGATGCTTTATGAGGCTCTGATCCTTTGTAATACGTCTGTCCATTGATATCCACTCCTTTTTCAAATGATTTTTTAGCATTATCCCACGCTCCTCCTGCATTATTCTGGAACATTCCCATCAAAACTCCACATACGGTAGCCCCTGCAAGGAAACCTCCCAATACTTCAGGTCCGAAAATAAATCCCATTAACAGTGGAGAAACAATGGCTATTGCACCAGGAAGCATCATTTTTCTGATAGACGCATCGGTAGAGATCGCAACACATTTTTCATATTCTGGTTGTGCTTTTCCTTCCAGTATTCCCGGAATTTCACGGAATTGTCTTCTTACTTCCTCCACCATTGCCATCGCTGCCTGTCCAACTGCTGTAATGGCTAATGATGAAAAGATAAACGGAATCATCCCACCGACAAATAATCCGGCAAGAACATCTGCTCTGTAAATATCAATCCCATCAATGCCTGCAATCCCTACAAAAGCAGCAAACAATGCTAATGCTGTCAAAGCTGCTGAAGCAATTGCAAATCCTTTTCCTGTAGCTGCAGTTGTATTTCCTACAGCATCCAGAATATCTGTTTTTTCACGTACTTCTTTTGGAAGCTCACTCATTTCAGCAATTCCTCCGGCATTATCTGCAATCGGTCCGAAAGCATCAATAGCGAGCTGCATGGCAGTAGTTGCCATCATTCCGGCAGCTGCAATGGCAACTCCGTACAGTCCGGCACATAAATAAGATCCGTAAATACCACCTGCCAATACAAGGATTGGAAGAAGTGTAGATTCCATACCAACAGACAAACCGCCGATAATATTCGTTGCATGGCCTGTAGAAGACTGTCTCACAATACTGGAAACGGGTCTTTTTCCCATAGCTGTATAGTATTCTGTGATGATACTCATCAGAGTTCCTACTACCAATCCTACCATTATGGCTCCAAATACCCCCATTTTAGTAAACTCGTGGCCTCTAAGGACCATTTTTTCCGGAAGGATATAAGTCACCAGAAAATAAGAAGCAATGGCGGTAATTACAATACTTCCCCAGTTTCCAAGATTTAATGCATTTTGTACACTGGAAGTAGATGAACCTTCATTATCATTAATTTTAACAAATAAAGTTCCAATCATTGAAAATATAATTCCTGTTCCTGCAATCAGCATCGGTAAAAGAATTGGGGCAAAACCTCCGAAAGCATCCTCTGAAATAGTTTCCCGGCCTAAGACCATGGTGGCTAAAACCGTTGCAACATAAGATCCAAAAAGGTCGGCTCCCATTCCTGCCACATCTCCTACATTATCACCTACATTATCTGCAATCGTCGCTGGATTTCGGGGATCATCTTCCGGGATTCCGGCTTCCACTTTTCCTACAAGGTCAGCACCTACATCTGCCGCTTTTGTATATATACCACCACCCACTCTTGCAAAAAGTGCTATAGACTCAGCCCCCAGAGAAAATCCGGTAAGAATTTCGATGGTTTTTTCCATTTCCAAAGAATCTACTGTGGCCTCGGGAGCAAAGATTTGCTTAATGATGATGAATAGAGTTCCCAAGCCTAAAACAGCCAGTCCGGCAACCCCCATTCCCATTACAGAACCTCCTGTAAAAGATACTTTAAGAGCTTTTGAAAGTGAGGTCCTTGCTGCTTCTGCAGTCCTCACATTGGCTTTGGTAGCGATTTTCATTCCGATAAAGCCTGCTAATGCGGAGAATATAGCTCCTACAGCAAAGGCTATTCCGATACTCCAGTGTGAGTTCGCATTACTCGATCCCATCACTGCCAGTAATATGGCGACCACTACAACAAAGTACGTTAAGATTTTGTATTCAGCTTTTAGAAAAGCCATTGCACCGTCTGCAATATGGCCGCTGATTATTTTCATTTTTTCATTTCCGGCATTCTGTTTACTTACCCAGTTGCTCTGAAGAAATGTATAAAGCAAGGCTACGACACCAAAAATTGGCACTAACATAAATAGATCCATAGTTTAATATTTTTTTGGTAATAGAAAATTAAATATAATAAATAATTACCATCAAAGCATTAAAAACTTTAACAGTATGATGTTTATCATCCAAAAAAATGCAAATATGGCAACAAAATAATGATGATCTGAACCTGTGAAAAAGTGAGACTGAATAAAGGTTTCAGAGAAGTTCGTGGAATAGAAATTCTTTGAAGAATTAAACCATTAAGATTTAATAAGTGAATAAGAAAGTTAAGAAGAGTTTCCCTGGAAATAAGATTTCTTCCCATTGAAATGGTTCTTTTAGCCAACAAAAAAGGATAAACAAAAATTTGTTTATCCTTTTTTTATTTAAAATCCGAGTATTTTATCCTCCGAATTTATCTGCATAGTCTGTTTGAGAAGCTTTAATCACTTTTCTTGCATGTTCAGCTCCGTAAACTTCCTGAATTCTGCATTTTGCAGGCTCATCCGGTAAGTTCTTGTACGTTAGGAAGTAGTGCATTAATCTTCTAACTTCTGCTTCGGGTAATTCAGTAATATCTCTGAAGTGTCCGAAAGCATGATCATTGATCATTACGGCTACAATTTTATCATCAGCTTCTCCACCATCGATCATTTTGAAACCACCGATTGGAATAGCTTCCATCAATAAACCTCCTGCATGAATATTGTGAGAACTTAAAACACAAATATCAAGAGGATCATGATCTCCCATTGTCACATCCGTAGCTCCTGCTTCTACAGCAAGTTTCATGACTTCATTATCACAATATGTTCTTGGAACAAAACCATATAAAGCAGGGATAATATTTGAGAATTTCTGTGGCCTGTCTACCTTTAAATATCCTGTTTCTTTATCTACTTCATATTTAATAGTATCTGAAGGAACAATTTCCACAAATACATTTACAACATTTGGCGCATCTTCTCCTGCAGAAATTCCATGCCATGGATGTGCTTTAAAATTTGGAATCATTATTTATCTGTTATTTTTTAAGTTATTATTAAAATTTCTTTTCTTAAATCTTCTATTGTTTCAACAATATAGTCATTGCTCTCCATATAGTTCATGATGAAAATCGTTTTGAACTCATCCAGCTGCACCTCTCCTTTCAATCCGTCATAGGTTTTGTGAAGAAGCTCTATAATCGCATTTTTAGAGTCTACGATATTCTTCCATGAATTTTTGGTGATGTATAACTGTTGTGAGGAGTTATATTCAAATTCTTCATTAATGGTCTTTTCTGTAAGGAAAATAAACTCATGAACGGCTAGCTCTCTGTCAAATCTCTGGATAAGGTTTGACGGTTTCATTCTGTCCAGGAACAGGGTCATTCTTTCGTAGGAATGGGCCTTATTCTCTGAATTTGATTTCACGGTGAGTAATTTGATTTCCTGGTTTTTAAGGGTGATGTACGAATGTACAAATTGTCTGAGCAAAACCAGAAAAGGAATTGCAATAATCAATGCAAATGCATACGGTAAATATCCTGAAAGACTCGTCATAATTTTAGACTGCAAAATTACTAATTATTTTCCGTCTTCTAAAGAGTTTTTAAAGATATCCACTTTAGAATTCTGGATATAGATCAATGCGAGGATAATGATGAGATAAAAGCCCAGCATCATCCTATTGGCCAGAGACGGAAAAACCAAAAATCTCAGCATCACCGTTCCATATATAATTGCGAAAAACAATAGCTGAGCCTGTATTTTTTTACTACGGAAAGAAAAATGATTAGCCAGAATAATCGCTATAAAAATCAACAGGATCGGAAAATATGAACCGTTGAATTCCAGCATTATTTTGCTTTTAATAAAATGAATATAATCTGAAAACAAAAATGGATCAGGTTGTGAAACAGGATAAATCTGAACTTGAGTAAACTGATTCATAAAGAGTGTAGACCACGAAACCTGATTGAAAACCTGTATTAAAAAGAAAGAAAGGAACAGATATCCATATGATATAAATAATGGAACTGTTTTAACCTGAAGTTTGTTTCTGTAAAGGTAAATAAGGACATACAGACATGAATAAAAGATAAAATATTCCGGTCTTGTCAAAATACATAACATGGCAAATATACCTGCAAGAAAGAAATTCCTTCTTACTAAAAATACATAGAAGCTCAAAAGAAGCAACAAACATGATAAAGAATCTGCTGAAACGTGTCTTGCTGACTCCGGAAGAGGTTTAAACAGGGAAATTAAAATCGTGATGACGAAAGCAAAAGTATAATTTTTCAGAATTTTTATCAAAAAGCTGAAAATCAGAATCAGAATCAGTGCGTAAGAAATACTTGATATTAAAGAGTTTGAGACAGAAGCACTAAAACCAAGTTTGAAGAATGACCAGTTGACAAAGTTATAAAAGGGTTTTACCACAAAAAGCTGTAGTTCTTCTTCGTAGGCTTTGGGATTTTCTGATAATATTTTGTAATACGTGCTTTCCCCTTTTGCCACTTCTTCCACCATAGGATCTACAGGTCCTAATCCTGCAAAATTGGGGTTCTTTTCCCTGAGTTCATCATATACTTTTTGATGAATCTCTTCAATTTTCATATCAGGATATTCTGTTTTATAAATCAGGCCCATATAAGCTTCCATATCCGTGTTGTAATACTGGTGGGTATAGAGATAGTATGACATGAAACATATATAGATTGAAAATATAAAAACAAGAATATTTCCCTTTTTTTTCATACATTGATATTATAAGAATACAAATGTAAAGAAACTATCTTTTAAACCCATATTCTTATAAAAAGCTTTTATGATAAGGGGTTGCCTTAAAGTTCAAACAGGGCCGGTCTTTGGGTCACTTCATGATAGCATACGCTGTTTTCATCAAAGAAATGATACACAAGACTTTTTCTCGTTCTGTTTTTATCGGTATGAGGTTCGCCACCGTGAAGGATATTGGCATGCCAGATTAATAGATCTCCTTTTTTGGCCTTAAAAACCTCTTTTTTTAATCCCAGTTCTTTTACTTTATCTTCAAGGAAAGTTTCATAAGCTCTGTAGCTTTTCTTCCCGATTTTCAAAGCAGTTCCTTCGTTATCATAATCTGAATTCAGGAAATAAGGCAGCTTATGGCTTTTTGGAATATAGTGCAGGGCACCATTTGTTTCATCCACATCTTCCAGTGCAATCCATACTCCAAGCAATCCTCCTAGCGGATAAGTAGTCATGTGAATACTGTCCGAATGGGTTTTCTGCTGGCTTCCATTGATGAAGTTGATACTTTGAAAAAGTTTAGATTTCCCGTTCAGCAAAACAGATAAAAAGTCTAAGAATTCCTTGTCACTTCCAATATTTCTAATGATTTCCGAATGATGAATGGCAAACATCAGCTTTCCTCCGTAAATAAACTTCAGCGTTCCATCTTCCATAAGCTTATCAATTTCCCTATTGATTTGATCTGCCGTTTCTGGAGTCAGAAAATTCCTCAGAATCAAATATCCGTTATCATCATATTGAAGGGTACTTTCTTTATTTTCTTCTGATAGCTTTTTAAAAAAGGGAGTTTCCGTAAGTTTTGTATAGTCTACCGTTCTTGTACTGGCAGGAAGATGCGCAAAATCTTTACTCGAAATACTTGAAAAATAGTTCTTATCGATTCCGTATTTTTTATACAGCGGAATATTATGCTTTAACTTACTCTTTTTAAAGAAGTTATAGAGCATATATGATAATTTATACTGACGAATCTGTTGTAACATAACGGTTTTTACTTGGATTTTATAAAGTTACAGAATATTACTTAATTAGAACCAATCTAAACAATGCTTTTCATCATAAAAAAGACTTTCCTTTCATGATAAGATCACCCAATTTTTTAAAAAGATTTTTTTTTGAATTTTCAATAATGCCATAAGGTCTTAATTCCGGACGGAATCCTCTAAAAAACTCTTCAATATTCGGTAATTCTCCTCCTTCAAAATCAAAGATATGAGTTTCGATATTTTCTTTAATCAGATGATCAATCAATACCGAGGCTCCTGATAATTTCACATAATCTTTATCATTAAAATTACCTAAAAGTGCTACCATATTGCAGTCTGTATAAGTAGCAATTACGTTTACAATCCTACTTTGATAGTAAAAAGCGGTGAACTTCAGGTAATCTAACTTGTAAAAACTTTCGAAAATCCTCATAAACTCAGACAGGTCATTGTCTTTGCTAAGCCCTATTGTATTGGCTTCGATAAAAGCCTTTG
The DNA here is from genome assembly GCF_059420365.1 of Chryseobacterium sp. GW821-FHT04C04. Lineage (NCBI taxonomy): Bacteria > Pseudomonadati > Bacteroidota > Flavobacteriia > Flavobacteriales > Weeksellaceae > Chryseobacterium > Chryseobacterium sp. GW821-FHT04C04. Next base: position 326,089 of record NZ_JBWKTO010000001.1, read on the forward strand.
CTTTGTCATAAGAAATGGGTAGGATTTCTGATTCTTTTACAACTTCTTTATCCAGCCGAAGCTTTCTTTTTCTTTTGGGAGAATATTTGGCATATACCGTTTCGTAAGAATCAGGATACAATAAGAAATTCTTTTTGATTCTGATTTTAGTACGAAGCTGATTTACATCATTAAAAGGATACGCTCTGATCATGTAGTTTTTTTCCAGAAATGCTAAAAAAGCTTCATTAAGATCTACATCATCTTTGTCTGAAAAAACACCGAGCTGCTGACAAAGTTTCGGGTTGTGTACAATTTTCACTCCATACTTTCTTACAAAAGGCACAGGCATTACTGCTTGGTAGTCTTTGTAAACCAGGATTTCCCATGGCATCGTCGAAGTAGTATCTAAAAAGTCTTTTGTAGCAGAATATTTTCTTTGTTCGGAGTTTTCTAAACATTGAGCGTATTTTACAAAATCAATTTCATGGTATTTCAATCTTCTAATCATAATAATCCTGAGTCAGAGAAACTAAAATAGGAATCCTGCGTGACAATAATATGGTCTAAAAGCTGGATACTCAACGTCTGTCCTGCTTCTTTTATTTTTTGTGTAATGTTAATATCTTCCCTGCTTGGTTTCAAACTTCCGGAAGGGTGGTTGTGCGCAATGATGATCCCTGTTGAAAAATGATCCAGCGCTGCTTTGTAAAGAATTCTCACATCTACAATAGATTGGCTGATGCCTCCCTGAGTGAGTTGAGAAACATGTATAACTTTATTATTGTTGTTTAGAAAAATAGCCCAAAATTCTTCTGTTCTCAAATCAGAAAGTTGATTTCTAAGAATAATATAAGCATCACTGCTATTCCCAATAATTGTCTTTTCCGGAATTTCCTGTACGGCTTTTCTTCTTCCTATTTCTAGAGCCGAAATGATCGAAATAGCTTTTGTCTCTCCAATTCCTTTGAATTTCATCAGATCCTTAACAGAAAGCAGGCTCAGCTGATGCCAGTTGTTATTGACAGAGGTTAAAATTTTCCGTGCCAGCTCTACCGCATTCTCCTCTCTATTTCCACTTCCCATAATAATAGCCAGCAACTCAGAATCAGAAAGTGAGCTCTTGCCTTTTTGCAAAAACTTTTCTCTGGGTCTGTCATCTTCAGCAAGAAGTTTTATAGCCATGGAAATATTTTATAGATTAATAGAAAGCATATAAAATCACAGGTTTCGTCGACTGATCAATATATTTTGCGGTTTCTTTAAAAGCATTTACAGAAAGCATCGGGCATCCTAAGCTTAAACATGCCGGAGTCTGAGATTCAACATCAGGAATACATCCATAAGAATGAAGTACAATTGCTCTCTGCATGGCATTGCTATTGGTAGAGTCCAGACCTTTTAAACGATAGGCTTTTCCAAACTTTCCTACATAACTTTCTCCTATGGCATATTTTCCGAGAGATGACTGATAAGAGCCTTCTGTATTACTGAATTTCAAAGCATCTGAACGTGGAACGACAGAACCTGAACCATGGGAGACAACAGCCTGCTGGACAATTGTATTCTTCTTCAGGTTATAAATGAAATACCTGTATTTTCCGGAAGGCATTTTAAAATTGATAAAAACAGCCAATTCCTGATTATACTCTTTTCCTTTAATATAATTTTTAACCTCTGAAATCCTTTCCTGAGGCACATTCATTGAATTCAACTGTTGAGATTCAACTTTTGAACAGGAAATTAAAATTAAAAAAAGAAAAATAAAGTGTTTCATTATTTGGGGTCTGTATACTCCTATTCTATGATCATCCCGTCTTTCATAACGAGCTTACGGTCTGTAATTTCTGCAAGATTCGGGTTATGGGTTACAATCACAAAAGTCTGGTTATATTTGTCTCTCAGATCGAAAAACAATCTGTGAAGATCATCCGCATTCTTAGAGTCCAGGTTTCCTGTAGGCTCATCTGCAAAAATAATTTTTGGTGAATTGATTAAAGCCCTAGCCACCGCAACCCTTTGTGCTTCTCCACCTGAAAGCTGATTAGGTTTATGCTGCAGTCTTTGTTCTATTTTTAAATCTTCAAATAAAGCATACGCCTTTTCAAGGGCTTCTTTTTCATTGGCTCCAGCAATTCTTGTCGGAAGCAAAACATTTTCCAGTGCGGTAAACTCCGGAAGAAGCTGATGAAACTGAAATACAAAGCCGATATTCTGATTTCTAAATTTCGATAGCTGCTTATCATTCATATTAATAAATGACTCTCCTGCTATTTCAATTTCAGTATCATATTTATTGGATTGGGTAGGATGATCCAAAGTTCCTAAAATTTGAAGCAATGTAGATTTACCTGCTCCAGATTCTCCTACAATAGAAACCACCTCGCCTATTTTGATGTGAATATCAACTCCTTTCAGTACTTCTAAATTCCCATAAGATTTATGGATATTTCTTGCTTTAATCATGATTCAAAAATAGTAATTTGATTTTGAAATTCCATCAAAAAATACGGTGATAATTTTCAATTCTCAAATTGACATCACAATAAAACTTTCCCCAAGATTTGGAAAGTAAATCAAATTTAATGGATTTTGTAAATTTTGTTCTTAATGATTATAAGAATTAAACATCAGTAGTACAATTTACAACCTTATAGCTCTTATTCTTATTTTTCGAGCCTAAAAAATTCATGAAATATTTTAATTATTGTTCCGGATATTGACATTTCAAATTCCCAATAAACAAAAAACCTCCCGATTTGGGAGGTTTTATTATTTTCATTTCAGAAAATTACAGTAACAATGTTAATGGACTTTCTAAATATGTTCTTAATGTTTGTAAGAATTGAGCACCTGTAGCTCCATCTACTACTCTGTGGTCACATGCCAATGAAAGTTTCATGGTGTTTCCAACTACGATCTGACCATCCTTAACGATTGGTTTCTCGATAATTGCTCCTACTGAAAGGATTGCAGAGTTAGGTTGATTGATGATACTTGTAAATGTCTCGATTCCAAACATTCCTAAGTTAGAAATGGAGAATGTAGATCCTTCCATCTCATTAGCCTTAAGACCTTTGCTTTTTGCTCTTGAAGCCATATCTTTTACAGATGCAGAAATCTGAGTATACGTCATCTGATCTGTATTTTTCAATACAGGAACTACCAATCCGTCAGGAATAGCTACTGCTACACCAATGTTGATATTTCCTCTGTGGATGATCTTATCACCTGCCCAGCTTGAATTTACCTGAGGGTGTTTTCTTAAAGCAATGGCAGTCGCCTTAATGATCATATCATTGAAAGAGATCTTAGTATCAGGTAAAGAATTGATTTCTTTTCTTGCTTCAATTGCCTTATCCATGTTGATCTCAACCATCAGATAGTAGTGAGGTGCAGAGAATTTACTTTCAGCAAGACGTTTTGCAATAATATTTCTCACCTGAGAGTTTTGAGTCTCTGTATCTTCACCCTGTACGAAGTTTACTGCAACAGGAGCAGCGCTTGCTGCAGGAGCTGAAGCAGCTGGTTTCGCAGCTGGCTGATAGTTTTCAATATCTTTTTTAACGATTCTTCCATTTTCACCAGATCCCTGAACACTGTTGATGTCAACCCCTTTATCCTGAGCCATTTTCTTAGCCAGTGGAGAGATTGCCACTCTGTCAGAAGATGAAGAGTCAGCAGCCGGAGCAGCTTTTTCTTCTGTTTTCGCTTCTGCTTTTTGTTCAGCTGGTTTTTCAGTTGACTGAGCAGCAGCTTTTGGAGCACCTACAGCAGAAATATCAGTTCCTGCAGGGCCAATAATGGCTAATACGGAATCAACAGGAGCAGCGCCTCCTTCTTCTACACCTTGCTTCAATAATACTCCATTGAATTCAGATTCGAAATCCTGTACTGCTTTATCTGTTTCGATCTCAGCAAGAAGGTCACCTTCTTTTACTGTATCGCCTACATTTTTATGCCACTTAGCTACCTTACCTTCTGTCATTGTATCAGAAAGTCTAGGCATTGTAATAACTTCTACTCCAGCCGGAACTTCTGCCACAGCAGATTCATTTACAGGAGCCTCAGCTTTAGGTTGTTCTTCTGATTTTTTTTCTTCAGAACCTGCACTTGGAGCAGCCGCTCCTCCTGTCAGTCCTGAAATATCTTCTCCTTCATTACCGATAATCGCTAAAACAGAGTCTACAGCAGCAGCACCTCCTTCTTCTACACCTACGTATAAAAGGGTACCTTCTATCTCAGATTCGAAATCCTGAACTGCTTTGTCAGTTTCAATTTCAGCTAAAATATCTCCTTCTTTTACTTTATCTCCAACTTTTTTATGCCATTTTGCCACTTTACCTTCCGTCATAGTGTCGGATAGGCGGGGCATCGTAATTACTTCTGCCATAATTTTCTAATATGATAATTTGTTAATGTGATGACGTGAGAATTAAAAAATTTAATTCATTTTCAAATTCTCAAATTATCTAATTATTAATTTTCTAATTTGTCTAGGAATGGATAATTTTCCTGAGCGTATACATATTCATAGATCTTATCAACCTCTGGATAAGGAGAGTTTTCCATAAATTCGATACATTCGTCAACGAAGTCTCTCGATTTATTATCCGCAGCTTCCAATTCTGCTTCTGTAGCCCATCCGTTTTCTAAAATTCTGTGCTTTACAAGCTCGATTGGGTCATCATTTTTATGAATAGCTACCTCTTCTTTAGATCTGTATGGCTCAGCATCAGACATAGAGTGTCCTCTGTAACGGTAAGTTCTTGCTTCAATGAATGTAGGACCGTCTCCTCTTCTTGCTCTTTCAATAGCTTCATAAGCAGCTTCTGCTACTTTTTCAGGATCCATTGCATCTACAGCAAGGCAAGGCATTTCGTATCCTAATCCTAATTTATAGATATCCTCGTGGTTGGCTGTTCTTTTTACAGAAGTTCCCATTGCATATTGGTTGTTTTCAACAACGAATACTACAGGCAGCTTCCAGTTCATAGCCATGTTGAATGTCTCATGTAAAGAACCTTGTCTTGCCGCACCATCTCCAAAGAAACAGATGTTCACTGCTTTTCTGTCAAAATATTTATCTGCGAAAGCAATACCTGCTCCTAAAGGAATTTGTCCTCCAACGATACCGTGTCCTCCATAAAAACGGTGTTCTTTACTGAAAATGTGCATAGATCCACCCATACCTCCGGATGTTCCTGTAGCTTTACCACAAAGTTCAGCCATGATTCTTTTAGGGTCCACTCCCATCGCCATTGGATGAATGTGGCATCTGTAAGCAGTAATCATACTATCCTTTGTTAGATCCATCGCATGTGTGAATCCAGCAGGGATAGCTTCCTGACCATTATACAAATGTAAAAAACCTCTGATCTTTTGTTTTAGGTAAAGAGAACGGCATTTGTCTTCAAACCTTCTCCACATTGTCATATCTTCATACCACTTCAGGTATACCTCTTTAGAAAATTCTTTCATGTGTTAGCTCTTGCTTTTTTATGATGAAATAGTTGAGCAAAATTATGAAAAAAACTTCGTTTTTATTCTATACATAGATAACTTTTCGCTTTTTCTGTAAAATCTACTTGCGCGCTGAACGGATTATTCTTAATTTTCGAGCCTTGGATGTGCTCATGAAGCACCGTCCCATCTGTTATTTCTCTACTGTCATATATAAGGAACCAGCCTATCTATGTGCCTTTTCTGAAATAGTAAAAGGGATAGGAATATCAGAAATTCATGGTTCTTTATCCATCCTCTCCTTTCTCCTTTAATTATTGTTAACATAACTTTTGGTCATTTCGGCAGCTTCTTTTCAGGGGAAATTCTATAAACTTAGAGTTTCTATCTTTAGTTTTATTGATGAATTTAATATAAAAATTAAAAAAGGTTTTTATTAGGACAAACACATTGATAAACATTCACCTAAACAAATTTCAAATCCTTTCTATTGATCTGTATCCATTTGATTTTTGAGGTTATAATAGTATATTTGGTTTTTAAACTAAAATATGGAAGAAAAGCAGTCTTCATTACTACACAAGATTTCAAAAGTCATCTCTGATTTTTTCAATCCATTGGTCTCTCTGATCATTTTTTTTGTATACATGAGCGTTAGAGAATATACCTTCAAGGATTCTATACTTTATTTCCTTCCCATATTATCAATGATCATTATTCCCGTTGTCATTTGGCTTGTATGGAATGTGAAGACGGGAAGATATACCAATATGGATGTATCCAACCGGATTCAAAGGAAAACTCTTTATGTATTTATTGCAGTCTGTGTAATTGCTTATCTTATTTTCAATTACATCAGAAACGGATCTATTGATCTTATCATGTTGTTTATTTTAATCCTTCTTTTTGCTCTTCAGATCAGCAATCTTTACATCAAAAGCTCGATGCATACTGCATTCAACATATTTGTAGCGGCATTATTTTTCTCATTGGGCTGGAAAATGGGACTTGCGTGGCTGGGAATCGCTATTTTGGTGGGAATTACCCGGGTTATTTTAAAAAGGCACACCGTAAAAGAAGTATTTATGGGCGCTGGAATAGCTTTTATGGTATCTTTTATCTATCTTTATTGCAATATTCAATTTCAACATTAGAATACTCTATGAAAATAAATCATCTTACCGCCGCTGAAGAAAACTTTATGAAGCTGTTTTGGAAAATGGAATCTTTCTATCTGAAGGATGTTATGGAGCAGCATCCGGAACCGAAACCACACCAGAACACGGTTTCCACTTATTTGAAAATATTAGTTGAAAAAGGCTATCTATCAACAGTAAAAGAAGGAAGGATCTTCAAATACACTGTACTTGTTCCTTTGACAGAGTATAAAAAATTCCTATTGAAAGAACTTTCACGCAACTTTTTCAATGATTCAGGAAAAGAAATTCTGGAACTTCTATTAAGTGAAAAATTGATCTCTCAGGAAGATATGAAAGGACATTTTGATCTTAAAATTGAAATAAAACCAGCCAAAATTGAAGAACCTAAATTTGAAATTGCTGAAGAAATTTTAAGTCCAAAAAAAGAGAAAAAGACCAAAGTAAAAGAAAAAGACAAGGATAAGGACAAAAAGAAAAAAAAGAAAAAAGATTAACCTAAATTCCAAAAACACCAAATCATGAAAACAAAATTCCAGGAGACTGTAAGCCGGGCCAATGAAGTCATTTTCCGATATCCAATAATTCTAGTCATGGCTTTATTAGCTTCTATTGGCGCTATTTGTATTGCTGAAAGTAACTTTAATGAAGGTACTGTTTATATCAGATTTACTATTTGTGCCTGTCTCGGAATTTCCCTGATGTTTGCATTGAAAATGTTATCTCAGAGAATCGGGAAAGAATTACTATTGCATGTATCGGGTATTGCTTTTCTTTTAGGCTTCTATTGTATTCTACCTGATAAAAAGAATAATTTTACAGAAGTTTACATTTATATCATTGCCATTACATCTCTTCTCTTCCACTTATTGGTTTCTTTCGTTCCGTTTCTGGAGAAAGACAGGGAACTTAGATTTTGGCAGTACAATAAAAATCTCTTTGTCAATTTCTTTCTTACGGTTGTATTTACAGGCGTTTTGACCGGTGGAGTTGAGTTGGCCATCGTAGCTGTTGATAATCTCTTTGATTTTCATTTTCACCACAGGGCTTATACAGATACATTTTTTGTTCTGGCTATTTTTGGAAGCAGTTTTATTTTTCTCCTATTTAATGATAAAGGTTTAAATAATCTCGAAAAAGACGGAACTTACCCTGTTGTTTTAAAATTTTTCACTCAGTTTATTCTCATCCCGCTACTGCTTATATATGCAGCTATTCTTTATTTCTATTCTGCTAAAATATTAATCAACTGGCAGCTTCCAAGAGGCTGGGTTTCTTACCTTATTTTAGCCTACAGTACGGTTGGCATCCTGGCGCTACTGCTTGTACATCCACTAAAAGAGGAAAATGCAAAATCATGGGTTAGAATATTTTCAAAGGCGTTTTATTATACCATTGCTCCTTTGATTATTCTTCTTTTCACTGCTATTTTTACGAGAATTTTAGAATACGGATATACAGAACCAAGGTATTTTGTACTGATGCTTGCTCTCTGGCTGTTGAGTATTGTTATTTACTTTATTTTCAATAGAAAAGCTACCATAAAGTTTATTCCGGTCAGTTTATTTCTGTTTGGTGCTTTTGCTTTAATTTTTCCTTATTTCAATGCCTTTAGTGTGGCTAAAAGAAGTCAGAAAACAGAACTGATGAATATTTTAAATAAAAATCAGTTAATCAGTGGCAACAAAATTAATTTCAATAAGAAAGTAACCGATACCATACGGACTGAAATTGCTGATAAATTTGAATTTCTAGCCGAAAGAAAGCAAGGGAAATTTTTATCCAATCTCCTGAATCAAAAAGATCAGACTGAATTATCAGAGAATATTGAAAAGGGAGCATTTTATGGTATAAAATATGATATCCAGAACAAATTTTCAGATGTAAATATCACTTCAAAAAACAAACCGTACGAAGTGAATAGAATTGTTCTCGTTTCTGAAAAACAGATCATGGAAATTGCTAACTATCAATATTTACTATCCTTCCCACGCTACAACAGAGATCCGCAAAAACTGAACGAAGATCAATTTGGAATCATAGATCAATTAACAGAGAAATCATCATTAAAACTAACGTTAAACGCTAAGGAAGAAATAGATTTTGGACCCCAAATCATCAAATTATTTCAAGACAATAAAAATAAAACAGGAACGGTAAAAGTACCTGATATCACCATGGAATCTGATTTAGGGAAATACCATATTAAACTTATTTTTAATGAAATCACGCGGGAGAAATATGCCGATGATAATCTTACCAGTATTTATTACGACAACGCTTATCTTCTTATAAGATTAAAATAGATCATAAAATAAAAAGAGGCTACCTTGTGGATAGCCTCTTTTATTTATCTGAATTTGATCTGTTTATTTATCTATTAGTTCCTGAGCTCCATATTGGAGAATTATCAGCATAGATCACTAAGTTTCCATCATTCTGTACCGCAAGCTTATTAGCTCCTCTGCGCGAACTATTAGAGCTCCATACAGCTTTATTGTAAGAATCATATACAACCAGATTTCCATCACCCTGAAATTCAGCTCGGCTTCCTTTGTTATCTGTTCCGGATGCCCAAATTGAATTGCCATTGTTATATGATAAAACTAAATTTCCGTCATTTTGAAAGGTCAAATAATAATTACCATTAGGAGAAAACACTTTTTCTCCCTTACGGAATTTGTGTCCTGTACTTACATTACCACTTCCACGGCCATAGCCATTATCTCTTCCACCATTGTTCGAATCACTTTTTGAAGCCCAAAGAGGACTAGAACCGTTGTAAATCACAAGATTTCCATCATCTTGAATAGCCAATTTATCAGCTCTTCTTCCGTTGGTATGAGAACTGAAGGCTACCCCATTTCCAGGTGTATACACCACTAAATTACCATCATCTTGAAAAATGGCCCTAACTCCTTTGTTATTTGTATTTGAACTCCACATTGCAGCATCTGCTCTGTTATACAAAACCAGGTTACCATCATTCTGGAAAATCAGATAATATCGATTGTTATTCGCCCAATATTTTCTATTCTGCTCAATTGTCTGCCCAGTATAAATGTTTTGTGCATTGATTAATAATCCACCAAACACCATCATGAATGTTAATAAATGTTTTTTCATTATAATTATTTTTTGATTGATTGATAATCTCTAAAATTATGCCAAAACATCATAATATTTCAACCCTAACTCTAATTAAATGATTGACTGCAGATTAAATTCCATAAAAAAAGCGGCTTAAAAGCCGCTTCATATTTTTACCAACGATTTCCGCCTCCGCTACGGTTGTTGTTACCACCGCCATAGCCTCCGCCTCTATTGTTGTTACCTCCGCCGTAACCTCCGCCTCTGTTGTTGTCGAAGCTTCTTCTTGGTTTTTCTTCTCTTGGCTTAGCTTCAGATACGTTTAGAGCTTTTCCGTTGAATTCTTTCTGGTTAAGAGCTTCAATAGCCTGCTGTCCTTCTTCATCACCCATCTCTACAAAACCGAATCCTCTGGAACGACCAGTTTCTCTGTCTGTAACGATTTTAGCTGATGATACATCACCAAATTCTGCGAATAGATCGTGCAACTCATACTCTTTAGTTGCGTAATTGATGTTTGAAACAAAAATGTTCATTTTAAAATAAATTAAAAAATTAATAAAAATTTGGTATATAAAAGAAAAGCAACATAAATTAATGAACAAATATTGATTCCAAATATAAACGTATGCAAGATACAATTAAAATAATCAAATCCAAGCTTTTTTTACACATTTCTCACATTATGTTGAATCGAAACAGTGAAAAGTCGCTAAAAACAATAATAAGTTGCTGATTATCAAATAAATAAATCCAATCAAAGACTTAGTTAAATTTATTTAATATTTCAAATAGAATCATAAAAAATATAAACAGCATGCTCCCAATTACATCAATACTTTTATTGAATCAGCAGAAAACTGCACAATTTCTCAAGCACTAGTATCTCCTGAAAGAAAAAGAAAACGATTACCAACCTTCAATATGAGATACTCATAAAATCCTTATCAATATTCATCAGACGATATTATTTTTGAATGTTATGTTATTAAATATGATATTTCAGATCATGAAAACACAAGGAAAGTGAAAATTCTTTTCAAAGGTCAGAAACGCTTTCTTTGTTCACTTTTAACTCCAAAATACAGATTTGGAATTCATATAACAGGAAGGAAAAAAATAGTTTTGTTTACCATAAAAAGCAAGAAATATCAAACATTACTACATGATACTTCTACGGAAAAAGCAAAAGCCATGTGTTCCAAAAGAAAATGATTGAGAAAATGAATCATCCTTTTCAGATCAATAAATGCTATTCTTTTGAAAAGATCAGCTTTTAACACTAAATTTGTACTGCAAATTAAAAAGACATGAACTACCATACCAGAAAATGGGTAAAACCCGAAGATTTAAACCCCAACCATTCACTTTTCGGAGGAAGACTCCTTCAATGGATCGATGAAGAAGCAGCCCTTTATGCTATCATCCAGTTGGAAAACACAAAAGTGGTAACGAAATTTATCTCTGAAATTAACTTTGTCAGCTCTGCCAAACAGGGAGACATTATAGAAATAGGAATTGAAGCTACCCATTTCGGGTCCTCCTCTATTGCTTTAAGGTGTGATGTCCGAAACAAAATGACCCATCAAACCATTATTACCGTAGATAAAATTGTAATGGTAAACCTCGATGCAGAAGGTAATCCTGCTCCTCATGGAAAAACCCAGATCGAATTTGTAAAAGACAGGTTAAACGGAAACCTATGAAAATTTTCATAAAAAATATGGTCTGCAACAGATGCATTGCAGCAGTGGAAAACATTTTCCGTAATGCAAATGTAAAGATAAACGTTGTCTTATTAGGGGAAATAGAAACCGATTCTGAAATCCCCCCTGATACAATGCAGATCATAGAAAAACAACTGTTGGATACAGGTTTTGAAAGAATCATGGATTCTGCTCATCAACTTGTTGAAAAAATTAAAAATCTGATCATTCTAAAGGTTAGTGAGCTTGATGTTTCTGAAGATTTTCTGCTTTCAGAATTTTTAAGTTCAAAATTTCATAAAGATTACAGCGCTCTTTCAAAAACGTTTTCACAAAATGAAAATATTACGTTAGAACAGTTCTTCATCCTTCAGAAAATTGAAAAGGTAAAAGAACTGCTTCTGTATAATGAATTCAACCTTACTGAAATTGCAGGAAAGCTTGGCTACAAAAGCGTTCAGCATCTCTCTTCCCAATTCCGGAATGTAACCGGGTTTACTCCTACTGAGTTCAAAAAATTGAAAGAGCATAACCGCAAAGCACTTGACAATCTTTAATCTGCTTGAGAGTTTGAGTACTGGGAAATTTACAGGTAATTAAAACACAAACATTTTACTCCCTCACCCTAATACACTCAAACTCTCCCACCCTCCAACTTCTCCCTCTCCTAATTTTATAACTATTATCCTTAAATTTATAACAGCCTTAGAATTCCATTTTGGAAATTTGTACTATAAATTTAAGAATCATGGACCAACAGTATAAAATACTCGGAATGACCTGTTCCGGCTGCCAGAAAAAGATATCCAATCAACTGAATAGTATTGATGGTGTTAAAGCCGATGTAAATCTGGAAAACAATACCGCAACAATTACTTCTGATCATGGAGTGAAACTTTCAGTTTTAAATGATGCTTTGGCAGAAATAGGAAAATACAGACTTGAAGATCCCAATAATCCTGAGAAAGCTTTCGTAAAACCTCAGGACCGGGTATCTCCGTCTTCAGTATACTATTGTCCGATGGAATGCGAAGGAGATAAAGTATATTTCAAACAGGGTGAAAGATGTCCTGTCTGCAAAATGTACCTCGTACCTATTGAAGAAAAGCTCGCCAAAGATCCTAATCATAAACCAGCCTATTCAGCAACCAACCTTCCTGAAAACTTTAAAGACAGTGTCGGAAAACAGTATTGCCCAATGTTTTGCGAGGGTGATAAGGTATATAATGAAAAAGGAGAATGCCCGGTTTGCCATATGGACCTAGAGCCGATCACTGAAGAGCTTGCACAAAAAGCAGGTTCACAGCACCATCACTCCCATTCCCATTCTCATCATGAGCATCACAGCCATCATCATGAAGCTCCAAAAGTAACTGATGAAATGGCTGGCAGATACTATTGCCCCATGTATTGTGAAGGAGACAAGACCTACGATTCCAATGTAGGATGCCCAGTCTGCGGAATGGACTTGGTCAAATATCCGGAAAAGAAAGTGGCAAAATATACCTGTCCGATGCACCCGGAAATCATCCGTGACGAACCGGGAGACTGCCCGATCTGTGGGATGGATCTCGTAAGAATGACTGACAGCAGCAATGATGATGAAGATGAAACCTATACTATATTAAAGAGAAAATTCATTGCTTCATTAGCATTTACTATTCCTGTTTTTATTCTTTCAATGGGAGGAATGTTTATCAATTTCCCTTTTTCACATCAGATCCAGGGGTTTATTGAGCTTGCTCTGACGCTTCCTGTGATGTTTTATTCCGGCTGGTTCTTATTAAAAAGAGGATGGGTTTCTTTTAAAACATGGAATCTTAATATGTTCAGTCTTATCGCTTTGGGTGTAGCGGCAGCATTTATTTTCAGTATTGCAGCTTTAATTTTCCCTGATATTATCCCGCATGAGATCCGTGGACATAATCATGAAATTCCGTTGTATTTTGAAGCGGTTTGTGTGATTTTAACCCTTGTTATCTTAGGGCAGCTAATGGAAGCAGCAGCCCATAAAAAAACAGGAAATGCCATCAAAGAATTAATGAACCTTTCACCCGATGAAGCCAATCTCATGGTAAACGGTGAAGAAAAAAGAGTTCTGCTTTCCCAGGTAAAAATAGGAGACTTATTAAAGGTAAAACCCGGTGAAAAAATTCCGGTAGACGGAAAAATTACAGAAGGAAATTCTATAGTAGATGAAAGTATGATCACAGGAGAGCCTATCCCTGTTGAAAAAAGTGCAGATGACAAGGTTTCTTCGGGAACGATAAACGGTAATCAGGTATTCATCATGAAAGCGGAAAAAGTAGGTGACGAAACATTGCTTTCACAGATCATTAAAATGGTGAATGAAGCCAGTCGAAGCAAAGCTCCTATCCAGAAGCTGACAGATAAAGTTTCAAAAGTATTTGTTCCTGTGGTCATTCTTATTGCCGTGCTTACTTTTATTCTATGGCAGTTTTTCGGACCGGAAGGAAAAAGAAGCTTATTTGCTTTTGTGAATGCTGTTGCCGTCTTAATCGTCGCATGTCCGTGTGCCCTTGGACTGGCCACTCCCATGTCATTAATGGTAGGAATTGGCAAAGGTGCTAAAAACGGAATCCTTATCAAAAATGCAGAAGCTCTTGAGCAAATGCATAAAGTAAATGTTTTAATCACTGATAAAACAGGGACTTTGACAGAAGGAAAACCATCAGTAGAACATATTGAAACGGTAGATCATGAAGATAAGAATCAGATTTTAAAAATGGCTTTTTCATTGAATCAAAATTCCGAACATCCACTTTCCAATGCCGTCATAAAAAGAGCAAAAGAAGAAAATATAAACGCTGAAAAAGTAGATCAGTTTGAAAACATTTCCGGAAAAGGAATAAAAGGAAACATTAATGGTAAAACCGCCTATTTAGGAAATGAAAACTTGTTGACAACCCATCAGATCCAGATTCCGGAGACTTTAAAACAAAAAGCAATAGAAGTACAGTCAAAGGCCCATACGATTTCTTATATCGCACAGGATCAGCAGGTGCTTGGTTTCATAAGCTTTACAGATAAAATCAAAGAAAGCTCTAAAAAAGCAGTAAAACAGCTGATGAACGAAGGTATCGATGTAATTATGATGACTGGTGATAACGAACATACCGCCAAAGCCGTAGCTGATGAATTAGGAATCAAACATTTCAAAGCCAATTGTCTTCCCGAGGATAAACTGAATGAAGTAAAAAAACTACAGCAGCAAGGTAAAATCGTTGCCATGACCGGAGACGGGATCAACGACTCTCCTGCCCTTGCCCAATCCAATGTCGGAATTGCGATGGGAACAGGAACGGATGTAGCGATTGAAAGTGCCGAAATCACTTTATTACAAGGTGATATTTTGGGAGTGGCAAAAGCAAAGCTACTCAGTGAAAAACTTCTCAAAAATATTAAAGAGAATTTATTCTTCGCATTTATCTATAATGTGTTAGGAGTTCCGGTAGCGGCAGGATTATTGTATCCATTCTTTGGAATTCTCTTATCACCCATGATAGCTGCAGCGGCTATGAGTGTCAGCTCTCTATCTGTGATTCTGAATTCGTTGAGATTAAACTCAGTAGATCTGAATATAAAATAACAGCATGAAAAAAGGAAGTCTTTACATAGGATGTTCAGGATTTTATAATAACGACTGGAAAGGGTCTTTATATCCTGAAAACACGCCTAGTAAAGACTTTCTTTCTTTATATTCAAAAACCTTCAACGCAGTAGAGATCAATTCTACCTTTTACAGGAAACCTACAGCAAAAACACTTCTGAAGTGGTATGATGAAACACCTGACGCCTTCAGGTTCTTTATTAAAATTCCAAAATCCATCACTCACGAAAACCGACTTGAAAATTCTAAAGAAGAAATCGCAGTATTCTGCAATCATATTCAAAGCAATCTGAAAGAGAAGCTATCCGGGTTTCTATACCAATTTCCACCTTCCTTTAAAAACACGCCAGAAAATACAGAACGTATTATTAATAATATGGATCATGCTTTTCTGAATGTAATTGAATTCCGTCACCGCTCATGGTGGCAAAAAGAAGTTTTTGATCTTTTAAAACACCATAATATTGTTTTTTCCGGCGTCAGTTTTCCGGGCGATCTTCCTGAAGATATCATCATCAATCATCCCCAAATACTCTATTACAGACTTCACGGAAAACCCATCCTTTACAAATCTGAATACAGCGAAAATTTCATGAATGAGCTCGCTGAAAAAATTAAGAATCATAAGCAGACCCTTTTTATTTTTTTCAATAATACATGGGGAACCGCTGCCATTCGAAATGCCTTGTATTTAAAAAGTATTTTAGAATAGACGCGGTTATCTTCTTTTCCAATTTTCTAATTTTTGTTAAAATAAAAATAATTCCCCACTCTATGAAAATATTTTTAATTCAACATAAATAGAGAAAAGCTATTGGTTTTGTATTTATAAATGTTAAAATTTAAAGAAAAGAAAAACATATGTTCACAATTGGGATTTAAAGGGAAAATCGCTTTAAAATAAAGTTCTTAAAATAAGCTTAAAAAGAAAAATAAGTGTACAGCATGGCATATAATTTGTTAACTTTCAACTGTTATTTTTAACGATTTTTAACAATTTAAAATTCCATTATCTTTATGAAAAAAATTTTTGCAGGAAAGTCAAAAAATGCGACTTTTCTCGGGGTGTTTGCATTGGTGAGTGCAACTTCAGTTTTATTGAACAGCTGTAATTTCAAGAATGAGGTGAATGACCCCGTCGTCAATTCACAAGAACATCCTGCCGCAGAAATAGTTCCTAAAATGGATGATGAAAATGTAGACCCGGATAAAAGAGTGATCTACCTGACCTTCGATGATGGTCCCAATCAGGGAACCGAAAATCTTTTAAAAATCCTTGACAAAAGAAATGTTTGTGCAACTGCCTTTCTGGTGGGAAAACACGCCTATGGAAGCAAGAAACAGAAAGATGACTTACTGCTTCTGAAGCAAAACCCACTGATAGAACTGGCGAATCACAGTTTCACTCATGCCCACAACAAATACACCGATTTTTATAAAAATGCAGACGCTGTGGTTCATGATTTTGATATCGCCAAAGACAGCCTGAAGCTTTCAGATAAAATAGCAAGAACTCCGGGAAGAAATATCTGGAGACTCAATAATATTAATGTAACCGATATCAAAAGCTCCACTGCCTCAGCAGACGGTCTTAAAAAAGCAGGTTATAAAGTGATCGGCTGGGATCTTGAATGGAGACCTTCCCAAAAAATGACTTTAAAAGGAAGTCATGAAGCGATGATCAAGAAGGTTGACAGTATTTTCTTGAACGACCTTGAAAAAACGTCAAGACATCTTGTTTTCCTTACCCACGACCAATATCTCAGAGATGCAGATTCTATCAACGAGCTGGATATGTTCATTGAAAAATTACAAAAAAGCAACAGGTTTGTTTTCAGAAAAATTTCTCAGTATCCTAAGATCAATGAGGTTTTGAATTAATAAAGAGATTAGCTTCAAGGCATTATGGATTAAAACATCTGACTGGAAAATCCGGACTCCACAACCTTAAACTTTAAACCCCTGAGCTTTGAACCTTCGGGGAATTTTCGGAAATTTGCATTTATGAGTATTAAAGAAAATTACATCGCTATAAAAGATCAACTGCCATCCGGCGTTCAGCTGGTTGCCGTTTCGAAAACACATCCGGCTTCTGCCGTTCAGGAAGTGTATGATCTGGGACAAAAAGTTTTTGGAGAAAATAAGGTGCAGGAACTGATGGAGAAGTCCCCTCTTCTTCCTGATGATATCCAATGGCACCTGATCGGTCATTTGCAGACCAATAAAGTAAAGTACATTGCTTCATTTATAGATACCATACAAAGTGTGGATTCTGAAAAATTATTGGCAGAAATCAATAAAGAATCTGGAAAACACAACAGAGTCATTAAAGTTCTTTTGCAGGTGAAAATTGCGGCTGAGGAAAGTAAGTTTGGCCTTGAAATTTCAGAAGCTAAAGATCTGTTTCAACAATATATTGAAGGCAAATTTCCCAATATTGAAATTACCGGCTTAATGGGAATGGCAACATTCACGGATGATCAGCAGCAGGTAAGAAATGAGTTTTTAATACTGAAGGGTCTTTTTGATGAATTAAATCAACTGAAAACATTACATATCTTATCAATGGGAATGAGTGATGATTTCCCGGTAGCCATTGAGTGCGGGGCTAATTCTGTGAGGGTTGGATCTGCCATTTTTGGGAGACGAGACTACTCAAAATAGAATATTTAGGTATGGTTTTTGCTAATAATTGAAACAAAAAATTTAAATTTGCAACTATGCAAAAAATCCTTATAGTAGAAGACGAAAAAGCAATCTCAGGAGTACTTCATAGTATTCTTTCGGATGAACTCACCGATTATGAATTTGTTATCGCAGAAGACGGCCTTGAAGGTTACAAACAGCTAGAAAAAGAAGATTTCGCATTGGTGATTTCTGATATCAAAATGCCTAAACTTTCAGGAACTGAACTTTTGAAGCAAAGTCTCGCATTAAAACCAGAAACTACTTTTATCATGATCTCAGGCCACGCAGATATTGATTCTGCTGTTTCCTGTTTGAAAGAGGGCGCATACGATTTTATTTCCAAGCCAATTGACATCAACAGATTGATCACGAGTGTGAAAAATGCATTGGTTAAGGAAACGTTGAAGAAAGAAAACAAAAATCTTCAGACCGAAAATAAAACCTTAAAGAAGAAAGTCAACAAAAAATACCAGATGATCGGTAACTCTCCTGCTCTTCAAAAGATCCAGGATATGATCGAAAAGGTAGCGGTATCTGACGCCAGAGTTCTGATTACAGGACCCAATGGTGCCGGAAAAGAATTGGTTGCTCATGCTATCCACAATCAAAGTGAACGTGCAAGAGGCCCGATGATAGAGGTAAACTGTGCTGCAATTCCGTCTGAGCTTATTGAATCTGAACTTTTTGGACACGTAAAAGGATCTTTTACAGGTGCTATTAAAGATAAACAAGGAAAGTTTGAGCAGGCTAATGGGGGTACCATCTTCCTTGACGAGATTGGAGATATGAGCCTTATTGCTCAGGCAAAGGTATTGAGAGCTCTTCAGGAAAGCAAAGTTTCTCCTGTGGGAAGCGATAAAGAAATCAAAGTTGATGTAAGAGTAATTGCAGCAACGAATAAAAATATGCAGAAGGAAATTGAAGAAGGAAAATTCAGAGAAGACCTTTACCACAGACTTTCTGTTATTGAAATCTATGTTCCACCATTGGATGAAAGAAAAGAAGATATCAAATTATTGGTTGATCATTTTTCAGGTATGATTGCTGATGAGCATGGTACTGCTATGAAAAAGTTTGATGATAAAGCTATTGATGCTTTAAAAGTGCTTTCATGGACTGGAAATATCAGAGAATTAAGAAATGTCGTTGAGAGGTTAATTATTCTTGGTGGAAACACTGTTTCTGAAAGTGACGTTGCAAGTTTTGTAAGGAAATAATAGCTTCTATTATTTACAATATTATAAAAATTTGCAGTGTCTCACTGCAAATTTTTTTTTGCCCCTATTTAATTTATAAACTATATGAATCTTAAAATATTATGAACTTTTTAAACAAAAACTATACGAAAGAATGCCTGACTTTGGCTCTGCCTGTAATGCTTACTCAGGTGGGGCAAGTTTCGGTAAACTTATTCGATAATATTATTGTCGGACAACTGCTGGGTGCTGATGCACTGGCATCCGTTTCATTGGGGAATGCTGTGTTTTTCTCCATATTTGTATTAGCCTTAGGCTTTTCATTTGCGATTCCTCCATTGGTTTCGGAAGCACACTCAAGAGAAGATCACGCAACCATCAATTCTGTATTTAGCCACGGATTTATCATCAATATGTCTGTTGGGGTTATCCTGATGGTCATTTTACTGATGGGGATGCCCCTCCTCAGCCACTCCGGACAGCCTGCCAAGATCATTCCAGACACGGTAAGCTTCCTGAGTATAATGGTGGTCAGTATGATCCCAATTATGGCATTTCAGACCCTTCGTGAAGTTTCTGAAGGGTTATCTTATACCATTGGCGTTACCAAGGCAACTATTATTGCCAATATCATCAATATTGCCTTAAACTATGTTTTCATCAAAGGACTTTGGGGAATCCCAGCAATGGGGGTACAGGGATCCGCACTGGCAACCTTGATTTCCAGAATTTTCATGGTGGTTTTCCTTTATTTTGTTTTGGTAAAAGAAAAAAGAACAAGACGTTATATCAAAGATTTCTCTTTAAAAATTCAGGATTTTTCAAAACAGATGTTTGATAAAATGGTAAGACTGGGACTGCCTACGGCTTTACAGATGTTTTTTGAAGTAACAGCTTTTGCTGGGGCAGCATTTATCTGTGGATTGATTTCTGCTCACGATATTGCTTCTCACCAGATCGCTTTAAGTATGGCTTCCTTTACCTTCAACTTATGTGTTGGGTTCAGTGTTGCCTCTACCGTAATGATCGGCAGAAAACTAGGTGAGCAGAACTTTGTTGAACTGAGAAAAGTAGGAATCAACAACCTGAAAATTGCTTTTATCTTCATGTGCATCTGTGGATTGGTATTTATTTTGGGCAGAAACATACTCCCTACTTTCTTTACGAAAAAAGAAGAAGTGGAAGTGATTACCCTGGCTTCAAAACTAATGATTATTGCCGCTTTATTCCAGCTTTCTGACGGAGTACAGGTAACGGCCTTAGGAATGCTGAGAGGATTGCAGGATGTGAAAATCCCATCAATTTATACTTTCATTGCTTATTGGGTGATCACCATTCCTTTAGGATATTTCTTATGTGTAATCCTGAAAATGGGAGCATTTGGAATGTGGATCGCACTCGGACTAGGATTGACAGTATCAGCTGTTTTCCTGGTGAAACGATTCTTGAATATGTCTGCTAAAAGAATTAAGCAGAATTCATAAATAAAAATATAAGTAAATATTGACGCAGAGTTTTTTAGCTCTGCGTTTTTTATTTAACTTTATTATTTATGATTTAGTAATTATAAGAACATAAGTCAGCTATGGATTTAACTAAAGAAGACCTTCAAAACGATGCTCTAACTTATGATTTTGGCTTTGAAAGATTAAAGATTATCATTAATGGGCTTAAAAATGCTTTAACTTATTTATTAGACAGTGAACTTAGCATTGATTGGTGGGGAACTATGGATGAAAAATATGAACATGAATCAATATATAATCTGGCAATTCTTTCTTTTGAACATTATTTAAAAACAGTAATGACAGACTATAAACTTGTTAATGAAGAAGACAACCCACAACTTTACTATTCCGATCCTGATATTTCCTTAATTTTTGTTCTGGCAAAATATATAAAAAATGATCTGGAATCTCCGCAAAAAGCTTTGAACCATTATAATTTAAATATTCATGATTATCCCGTTTACAATGGTATTATTACCCTAAATCCCCAAAAAGATCTTGAGGAAATTTTGAAGCAAATAAAAAAATGGAGAAATAAAATTATTACTATATATTATGAGGAATAAAAAGAAAATAGCTGTTTCAGATTTGAGACAGCTATTTTCTTGTTTAAGTTATATTGTTTTAAATTCTGGTTCTTACTACTCTATCCTCTTTCCTAAAATCTTCAGACTTCTTTCCACACCATCCAGAACAGCTACATTAGGAAGGCTTCCCCAATCTTCAAAACCAAAGTTTCTGAAAAGTTTCAAACTCGGTTCATTATGAAGAAAAATGAGAGCGACCAGGTTTTTTACTCCAAATTTCCCTGCATTATCAATACAGTATTGAAGAATGGTTTTACCGTATCCTTTCCCTCTACAGGTTTCATCCAGATAAATACTTACCTCTACTGTACCGTTATATGCTGCTCTTTCATGAAATGAACTGAAGCTTACCCATCCAATGATTTGATCCTGGTCATCTTCAACCACCCAAAGTGGTCTTGTCTGAGGATTGTGTTCTTCAAACCATTTTAATTTACTTTCTACAGAGACTTCTTCCATATCTGCAGTCACCATCCTTGAGGCAATTGTTGAATTATAGATGGCTACAATTTTGTTTAAATCAGCCAATTCAGCATTTCTGAATTTTAATTTTTCCATGAAGATAATATTCAACTTAATTTATGCAAAAATAACAAATTTTAAAAACACCCCTTTAAAATTTAATTATTTTATTCAATTTTAATATTAAAAACAGACATACCCCTAAAATCAATCAGACTTCAACTCAATATTGGATTAAAATAAAATTTTCTTTTGTTGGAAATCGCGAAGGCGCAATGATTTAAACTTTTGATGTTTTTAAGACGCAAAGATTTTATCTTCGATAAAATTGAATATTGCTAATTTTTACTGCTCGCTGATTATGTAAATTTTGCAGGTAATAATAAAAAGATCTGCAAAATCTTCTCAATCTGTGAGGAAAATTAATCTACTTTTATTTGCTGAAAATCTTCGATTTTATTGCGCCTTAAAAACAGTATAAAAAAACTCTTTGCGTCTTTGTGTTTTATCAAACATTTTATTTCAAATCCTTTAAGATTCTATTCAAGCTTCTTACAGTAATTCCCAGATAAGCAGCCATGTCTTCTTTAGAAATCTGAATTCCTTGTTTGGACTGCATATTCAGTAATTGTGTTAAAGTATGTTCTACCGTATATAACTGTTGATAGGATGCCCTGCTGGAAGTATTGATAATCCGTTCTGCGAATGAATCCAGTAATAAATGATTCAGGGTAAGATCATTTTTAATCAAAGATTTAAAATAAGAAATATTCGTTTCATATACGGTTACTTCAGATACAGCTTTCACTCCGCATAAACAGCTTATATTTTTAATCAACTCTACTTCTCCGAGGATTTCACCGTTTCCAAGAAATTCGACAATATATTCCTTTCCGTTTTCTTCGGTAAAATAACATTTGGCTATTCCTTCTTTGATCAACATAACCTTTGACAGCAGCTGATTCTGTATCAATATATTTTCATTCTGGGAAAAAGACTTTACGACGATCTCTTCTCCAACTTTCTTCTTATGATAAAGTTCTTCAAAATAGCTTGAAAATGCCTGATTTGTTCGTAACATATGGATTCGGGACAAATGTCCTTTGCTTATTTATTTTTTATCCTGAATTTTGAAGACAGAAAATTACAAAACAAAAATGAATAATCATATTACAACGATAGCCTTTGATGCAGATGATACTCTTTGGATCAATGAGCCTTATTTTCAGGAGGCAGAAAAAGAATTCTGTATATTGCTTGAAGACTATCTGCCACAGCACTCTGTATCACAGGAATTGTTCAAAACAGAAATGCAAAATCTTCATTTATACGGTTACGGAGTAAAAGGATTTATGCTTTGTATGGTTGAAACCGTCGGCAGAGTTTCCAACAATACAGCGTCCCTGGAACTGGTAAACAAAGCGATCCAACTTGGCCAGGACCTTCTTCAAAAACCCATTGAATTGTTGGGTGGGGTTACAGACACTCTTGAAAGCTTAAAGGGAAAATACAGACTGGTTGTCGCCACAAAAGGAGATCTTCTGGATCAGGAACGCAAACTGAAAAATTCAGGATTACAGGACTATTTTCACCATATTGAGATCATGAGTGATAAGAAAGAGAATGATTACAAGAAACTCCTGAAACATCTGGACTGCCAGCCTGATAACTTTTTGATGCTTGGAAATTCTATAAAGTCAGATATTTTACCGGTATTGGAAATCGGTGGATGTGCGGCTCATATTCCTTATCATATCACCTGGAGCCATGAGCAGCATGATGTTACTCTGGAACATCCGAATTTTATGGAGCTTAAAAATATTGATGAGATCCTAAAGTTTCTTTAATATTTAAACCATTAAGGAGTATTAAGAGGGTAAGATTATTAAGATGAGCTTGCGTTAAACAACTCTATTTTATGGAGTTTTTAGATAATATCTTCAATTTCCTTATTCTATTTTTTATCAAAAAAAAAGAGACTGTTTGTGATAAACAGTCTCTTTCATATTTTATTTCTTCAGGCACTTTTCAAGGAACTGATCCTGTTCCCATAGAAGGTGTAAGATATTTTCTTTAGCCTGGTATCCGTGGGCTTCTTTTGGAAGAAGAACCATTTTTACCGGAGCACCCAGATTTTTCAAAGCCTGGAAGTATCTTTCTGTTTGTAAAGTGAAAGTTCCAGGGTTATTATCAGCATCCCCGTGAATCAGAAGAAGCGGGGTCTTCATTTTGTCTGCATTCATGAACGGAGACATCTTGTTATAAATCTCCGGAATATCCCAATAGTTTCTCTGCTCGCTCTGGAACCCGAATGGAGTTAAAGTTCTGTTATATGCCCCACTTCTGGCGATTCCACATGCAAAAAGGTCAGAGTGCGTCAGAAGGTTTGCGGTCATAAATGCCCCATAAGAATGCCCACCTACAGCTACTTTCTTTCTGTCGATATATCCCAGATGATCTACTGCATCAATTGCAGCTGCAGCATTTGCTACCAATTGTGGGATAAATGTATCGTTAGGTTCTGTTTTTCCTTCTCCAATAATCGGGAAAGCAGCATCATCAAGAACTGCATATCCTTTCGTTGTCCAGTATACAAAAGATCCGTAGTATGGGAATGTAAAATCATTCGGGTTTTGGGTGTTCTGCCCTGCCGTATTTTTATCTTTATATTCTGTAGGATAAGCCCAAATTAATAACGGAAGCTTCTCTTTTTTCGCTTTTCTATCGTAGTTAGCAGGAAGATAAAGCGTTCCTGTTAAGGTAACTCCATCATTTCTTTTATACGTAATCACTTCTTTGTAAACGTCTTTGATGCTTTCAAAAGGATTGGCAAAATTGGTTACAGCCTCTGCTTTATTGGATTTAATATTCTTTTTGAAGTAATTAGGATAAAGGCTCGGTGACTGTTGAGTCGTAAGAATCTCCCCCTTTGAAGCATTGAGGATATCAATGATTTCTTCCTTCCCGTCTTTTATATTAGAAGTGTAAAGTCTTTTCTTTTTCAGTGATTTCACATCCATTTCATCAATAAAAGGATGTTGTCCGTCTTTGGTAAATCCATTTCCAATCAGGTAGGCTTTTCCACCTTTCATATCGATGACATACTTTCCGTACTGGTTTTTTGTTGTGTTGAAGTTCCCCGGATCACTGTAAACATCCTGATAATTTCTGTCATCGAAAACTTTAGATTCTCCATTATTGGTATCTATCAGGTAAGATTTTGTATTTCTTGTGTCATACCAGCCTTCAGAAACAATGGCATAATGATCATTTGTCCAAACGACATCATCATATCTCTGCTTTGTTTTGAAGAAAGATTTCGGAGCCGCTGTAAATGGAGCCTCCCAGGTAAATACCTCGTCTCTGTACTCTGCTGTTTTAGACTGATCTCCTCCATCCAAAGCTTCAGCATACGTAAGAGTAGCAGGAGCATCACTTCTCCATGCCATATCTCTTTTTCCGGTTCTTACCGATGAGAATCCTTTCGGCATGATTTCATTCAAAGGAACTTCATTCACCGTTTTCACAGCATTCCCTTTCGTATCATACACCACTGTTGTTGAAGGAAATCTGTTTAGAGGAACGATATAAGAAAACGGCTTTTTGATCACTGTAGCCATCAGATAATTTCCGTCAGGAGAAAAACTTAAACCGGCATACATATCCTGATTTTTCAATTTCTTAAGATTTCCTGAGAAATCTACATTATAGATTTCAGAAGCGGTAAGCGTCTCAAAGTTTTTTTCGTCCTGAGGATTTTTCAAAAGATCCTGATACGTTCTGTTTTGGGAAACTTTACCATCTGCTGTTGAAACAATCGGACCTGTTGGAAGATCTTTGCTCGCATCTATAAGAGCGGGTCTATTTTGTGGAATTGCCCTGATCAGGAAGCTTTGAGAGTCATTATACCAAACATAGGGCATTCCTAAATTGGCATTCAGATTATCAGCCGTAATTTTTTTAGCAGAAGCGGTTTCCATATCCACTACCCAGAGTTCTACTCCTTTAGCAGTTGTATTGGTAAAAGCCAGTTTCTTTTCATCCGGTGAAAACGAAACATAGGTAATTTTTGGATTGGAAGGCAGATTCTTTACCTGAATCTCATTTTTATCATTGATCTTTCTGATCTTCAGATTATTTGAGTAAGTGGTACTGCTTGAAATATTGGTAACCGGATTGATCCTAAGACCGCCCAGTTTCATTTCCTGCTGGCTAAGATCTTCCAGGGTTTTATATGTAGGACGATACGTAAATACCACCCAGTCTTTTTTACTGTTCATCAAAACACTTGGTGGTCTTTGATAATCTGCCAGTTTTAAGATTTCTGCAGAGGGTTTCTGGTAAGTGATATTCTCCTGTGCATCATAAAAATTGAGAAATGCCAGAAGGCAAATAGTCAGTTTTATCTTCATATAAATTCATTTTCTACGAATGTAGTGAATTTTGCAATATTTATAAAATTAAATAAATAAGACTCTTTTTAGTGTCATATTTATTTTTTTATTACATTTACTTTACAAATCAAAAACAATATGAAAAATTTAAGAAAATTATCAAAGAGCAATCTGAAAACGATCATTGGAGGAAGTGCTCCATTATGTGATGCAGGCTATATGGCTTGCAGAGTAAAAGACGAAAACGGAAAGCTGATTTGGGAGTGCTTACCTAACTGCAATTATTAAGAACAAACAAGGCACTTCATTTCCTGAAGTGCCTTTCTTTTATTTTATATTGCTCTTATGGCAAGATTACCAGTCTGAAGCTCTTTTTCTTCTTTCTATCATATGATCTACCGAAACTTTTCCGGCACCGATTACCATCAACAGAAGATAAACGGAAAGATAGACAAGGGCCATTTCTCTTTTTTCAAAAGGATCTGCACCATGTACTGCAAAAGCTGCAATAATCATTGTAAAGATCAGAAACCCTAAAGAGATTCTTGTAAAAAGCCCTAATATAAGTAGTATTGAACAAACAAATTCAGCAAAAACCGTAAGAATAAGTGATATCTGAGGTCCTAGTCCCATAAAATCGAAAAACTCAATTTTACCGCCCGCCAATAGCATCTGAAGTTTTGGGAAACCATGAGAAAGCATTGCAAAGCCAACAAAGACTCTTACCGCTAATAAAACAATATCTTTAGGTATTGAGCTCCAATTTGAATGATTATAGTTCATGTACTAAAAAATTTATACTAAGATAATAAAAATCTTTTAATACAACGGGATTCCGGCTGTTTTAGTTTATCTGTAACCGAAATTTTTAAGATCTCTGTCGTTCTTTCTCCAGTCTTTTTTCACTTTTACAAATAGATTTAAGTGAATTTTTTTGGTGAAAAACTTTTCCAGGTCCAATCTTGCCTCTGTTCCTACTTTTTTGATAGCCTCTCCTTTGTGCCCGATAATAATTCCCTTCTGAGTATCTCTTTCTACATAAATAATAGAGTCGATGAAAATAATTCCTTCTTTCTCTTTGAACTGTTCTGTAACTACTTCTACAGAATATGGAATTTCTTTATCATAATTCAGAAGAATTTTCTCACGAATTGCCTCGTTTACAAAGAATCTTTCGGGTTTATCCGTGTACTGATCTTTATCGTAATAAGGAGGGTTCTCAGGAAGCAAAGATTTTATTTTAGGTAAAATGATCTCTGTATTAAAGGCATTCAATGCCGAAATAGGCAGAATTTCAGCCTTCGGAATTCTGTTGTGCCATTCTTCTACTAGTTTTTCAAGACCTGCCTGATCGGTCTGGTCTACTTTATTTAACAAAAGAAGTACTGGTACAGGGATTTTATTTAATTTATCAATTAAAAATTCTGATGGTTCCGCTTTATCGGTAACATCTACAATAAACAGGAAAACATCGGCATCCTGTAAAGAGTCCTTTACAAAATCCATCATTTTTTCCTGCAGTCCGTATTTTGGGTCCAATACTCCGGGAGTATCAGAAAATACAATCTGAAGGTCATCTTCATTATAAATACCAAAAATTCTGTGACGGGTTGTCTGTGCTTTCTGCGTTACAATCGCCAACTTCTCTCCCATTAATTGGTTTAGCAAGGTCGATTTTCCCGCATTGGGCTTTCCAACTATATTTACAAATCCAGCTTTGTGCATAAAAATAATATTACAAAGTGCAAAGTTAGTAAAACAAAATTGGTCTTTACCTTTAATCTCAATATTTAAAAAGAAAAAAGAGAGTTATATTCCGGCTATAGCATATTGAAAGGAATTTACAGGAAATCGATTGCCGGGGCTTATTTACTTTTTGGGAGTTTTATTTATTATAAAAGATTAAACCACCCCGTCAAAAATTCTTTGAATTTTCGCCACCCCTCCAGAAGAGGGGAATTTTCACCCTTTCCGTTGTAATATTTGATGATATGTATCCTGAGTCGGAAAAATTTTGATCACTTTATTGCAATATTTCTTATAAAAATCACGCTATAATTTTGTATTGCATTACCTAAAACTGATACTTTTGAATATTAGAATTCATCTTTATGAATATAGACCAGATTCTGGACAAGATTTACCTTCTTCCTGAAGCATCAAAAAACAGTTTAAAAGAACGTATCACAGAGGTTTCTCATCCTAAAGGTTTTTGCCTGATGGAAGCTGACAAAGTGATTCCGTACCTCTATTTTATCAGAAAAGGAATTGCGCGTGCTTACTCTTCCACTGCTGAGAATGATATTACGTTCTGGTTCGGAAGTGAGGGGCAATGCATTCTTTCTATGAAAAGCTATGTAGAGGATAAACCCGGCTATGAAAGCATCGAATTACTGGAAGACTGCGACCTGTACAGAATGGAAACAGAAAGTCTCAGAAAACTGTTTAATGAAGATATTCATATTGCCAACTGGGGAAGAAAATTAGCGGAAGCAGAAATGATAAAATCTGAAGAACTGATTATTTCAAGACAGTTCAAAACTTCTTTGGAACGCTATAAAGACATTATCTCCTATCAGCCTGATTTACTCAAAAGAGTTCAGCTTGGTTATATTGCTTCTTATCTTGGGATTACCCAGGTAAGTTTGAGCAGAATCAGAGCGGAGATAAAGTAAGTTCTACAATTGAAAAATTGAAGAATTGAAAGATTAAAAAATTCTTATGTTTTGGCTAAAGCCAGAGGAATGGTTTTTTATTATTGAGAGCGGACTAAAGTCTACCCCTATTGATATGGCTATAGTTTTTTCTTCCCACTTTCAGCTTCCAGCTCTCAAATTCTTTTCTGTAATCAACTCCGAAACTTCATTTTTTAACAATTGTAAAATTTTTTCTCCTGACAAAACCTGAACTTTGCCGTAGAAAAATTTAAAAAATGAATTGGATTATCTTAGTTATCGCGGGATTATTTGAAGTTGCCTTTGCATCATGTCTGGGAAAGGCAAAAGAAACATCAGGAACTGAAATGTACCTGTGGTATACCGGTTTCCTGATAACAATGACTATCAGTATGCTTCTGTTGATCAAAGCGACTCAAACACTGCCTATCGGTACTGCTTATGCGGTATGGACGGGAATTGGGGCTGTAGGAACGGCTTTAATGGGAATTATCTTCTTTAAGGATCCCGTTAGTTTTTGGAGAGTATTTTTTATTCTAACTCTTATTGCTTCTGTAGTAGGCTTGAAAGCTGTGTCTTCATCACATTAAAAGTGCATAAACTTCTATCTATATTTAAAAATGGAAACCGTCTTTATCATGAAGGCGGTTTTTTATTTTATAGGGTTGAATATCTATTTTTCTTATTTGTACTTTTACCTTGAAGCAAAAGTATACAAAAGTTCAAGACTGGAAACATCCACTAAAAATTTAAATTAACTCTTATAAGCATTCAAACTTCTACTGGTAATTCTTCATATAAAACCCGTTTCAGCAGTTGAAACGGGTTTTGTTTTATTTTTTGTATACTAAAGGTAAGATCTCATTATGCCTTAACCCGTATTTTTTTATTTCATCTTCCGGAAACTTCTGTGAGTAGAAATTCGGTTCTGTTTCAAAACCTGCCTTTCTTAAACGGTCAAAATAATCCATTCCATACCAACGGACATGATCATATTGTCCAAAGTGTTTCTGGCGTTCCTTAGGATCTTTGATGGTAAAATCTTCGTAAGTCTTCTCCAAAGAATTTTTCATCGGAACCTGAAGAATTCCCCACCCTCCGGGTTTCATCACTCTGTACAGCTCGCTCATTGCTTTTGCATCATCTTCAATATGTTCCAGAACGTGGTTACAGAAAATAATATCGAATGTTTCATTCTCAAAAGGTAAGTCCAGAATATCAGCCTTCACATCAACAATCGGAGAATATAAGTCTGCCGAAATGTAGTTCAGATTACTCATTCTCTTGAACTTTCTTAAAAATTCCTGTTCCGGAGCAATATGCAGAACTTTATAATTTTTAATAAAAAAATCAGTTTCGTTCTGAAGATACAGCCACATCTGGCGGTGTCTCTCCAAGCTTAATGTTCCGGGAGAAAGAGCATTTTCTCTCTGTTTTCCATATCCATACGGAAGGAATTTCCTGTAAGATCTTCCGTCGATAGGGTCAAAAAACTGATCTCCTTTGAAAAACTGATAGATAAGCGGTCTTGCCCAAATGCTCATCTTAATAAGCATTGGACGCGGTATTTTATTCAGTAAAAGCTTAGTTAACTTTTTCATTAAAAATCCAGTTGGAACTGCTTTTCTTCATCACTTACAATCCCTAAAGCTTCGTACACATATTCAAATGTTGAAAGCAATACCGGCTTACCATTGATCACCGCTACATCATGTTCAAAGTGAGCAGATGGCATATTATCTAACGTCGTTACCGTCCAGCCATCGCTATGGAATTTCACTTTCTCTGTTCCAAGATTGATCATGGGCTCAATAGCAATTGCTAAACCGTCTTTAATTATTTTTCCGCTTCCTTGTCTTCCGTAGTTAGGAACCTGTGGATCTTCATGCATTTTTCTTCCCAAACCGTGTCCTACAAGCTCTCTTACTACTCCATACCCTTCTTTCTCACAATGAGACTGAATTGCATGAGAGATATCTCCTATTCTTTTTCCTCTGACACATTGCTCAATACCTTTGTAAAGAGATTCTTTGGTAACCTGAAGCATCTTTTTTACCTCCGGCTTCACTTCTCCAATTTCAAAAGTATACGCATGATCTCCTACGAAACCGTTAAGAATAGCCCCACAGTCTACAGAAAGGACATCTCCTTCTTTTATTTCTTCCTTGTTGGGAAAACCATGAACTACCTGCTCATTTGGAGAGATACACAAAGAGTTTGGAAACCCTCCATATCCTAAAAATGCAGGTTCAGCACCATGATCTTTAATGAAATCATGAGCCAATTTATCCAAATATAAGGTTGTAATCCCTGGTTTAATTTCTTTTGCCAACATTCCCAATGTTTTAGAAACCAAACGGGCGCTCTCCTTCATCAGACGTAATTCGTCTATCGTTTTTAATTGAATCATTGTATATAGATGTTAGATATTAGATGTTAGAAGCTGGATTACAGCATTACGCTTATTTTTGCGTCCAATCATCTTATGAACTTTCTATCATAAATTATAAAAAATCAGAAGTATTTGATGTTAAAAGGTTAACATCTACAATATAGCTTCTATCTTCTATATCTTACCAGAAAAGTCCTTTTTTCTTTTCTTTTTTAAGTTTTGAATAGGCAAGAACTTCTTTTCCTTCTACACGGAATTCTATTCTTTCCTGAATAATATTGTAGATCTCACCCCAACCTGGGAATCCACCTAAATTTCTGTCGTCAATGAACCAGTCTGCGTCTAATTTTCTGGATTGAGTCTCAGAGTCAAAAACTTCTCCTTCAAAACTTGAATTCACTGCATAAAATTCTATTCCGTTTTTTTTGCAAAATTCTACAGCTTCATCTAATGTTTTTCCGTGTCTGTAAGTCCAAAGAATAAGTCTAAAACCTTCGGCCTGGAGTCTTCTTAATGTTTCGAAAGCAAAAGTTTTCGCTTTTCCAATTGCCGGGTAAGCGTCATCTACAATCGTTCCGTCAAAGTCAACAGCAATCTTTTTATTATTTAACATTTTGTTTTTTTTAGCTTTTGCAAAGATAAGAAATAAAAAGAGTGCCCAAAAGAAAGGCACTCAATACTTTTATAATTTAAATAATATGTAAATCAATTATTTCTTTACCCAGCTGAACTGAAACTGAAGATCTGGAGTAGAAACTCTGTCTGTGATCTTCTGTAGTCTTGCAGGAAGCTTCATCAGATATTCCTGAGCTTTTTCTGCTTTTTCTGTAAGTCCTTTCACGTGTTCAATTTTCCATTCATCTAAAAGGTCTTTCATGATATTGATATAATCATGACCAGTATACACCATACATCTTTGTGCTGCATCTGAGAAGTGTCCCCAAAGTTCTCCTGCCTTCTGCCCTGACTGTCTCATCAGGTGAGCCGGCATTACAATCTTCTTACGCATCATATCTTCGAAGGCAAGAATCATTTCTGAAGGGTCTATTTCAAGAATTTTAGCAACGAAATGTTTGTATGCTTTAGCGTGTCTTGCTTCATCTGCAGCAATTACCCCACACATTTTTGCCAGTTTTCCGTTTCCGGATTGTTTTGCAAGCGTACCTACTCTTCTGTGAGAAATATTGGTTGCTGTTTCCTGGAAACTTGTGTAGACAAAATTTCTATACGGATCCA
The DNA here is from genome assembly GCF_059420365.1 of Chryseobacterium sp. GW821-FHT04C04. Classification (NCBI taxonomy): domain Bacteria; kingdom Pseudomonadati; phylum Bacteroidota; class Flavobacteriia; order Flavobacteriales; family Weeksellaceae; genus Chryseobacterium; species Chryseobacterium sp. GW821-FHT04C04. The sequence goes on from NZ_JBWKTO010000001.1 coordinate 358,253, forward strand.
TGCTTGTTCCCAAGTCGAAACCATCATTAATCAGGTATTGAGTCGTAATCTCTACTTCTCTCATGTTTACTCTTCCACACAGATAAAGGTATTTGTTTAATAAATCTCCGTGTCTGTTTTCTTCTGCAGTCCATGCTCTTACCCAATTGGCCCAACCTAATTTCCCTTCCTGATTGATTCCGTCAACTCCCATCAACCAAGACTCATAAGAAGGAAGTGCTTCTTCTGTGATACAGTCTCCAATCAGTGTTACGAAAAGATCATAAGGCATTTCACGGGCAAAAGTCTGAATTTCTTCTAAATCGTGTTTGAATTCATCGCTTGAAGGATCTGGTAAATAATCGGAAGGCTGCCAGATTTTTTCAATTGGCGTTAAAAATTTATCAAGAAAAGAACCTACTTCCTTTTCCAATATTCCCATTACTTCTTTCCTTACAAGCTTTTGATACATTTTACTATTCAGTTTTAATTTACAAAGATATGATTTATTTATTATTTAGCGCATAATAAAGTATGCAAGTCATACCTTATCTGACATAAGTCATAAAAAAAATGCCGCTACAAAAGTATAACGGCATTTTTTTAACAATATTATTGAATTTTAGTTAACTAAAACTTCTCCTGTCATTGTATCTGGTATTTTAACCCCCATTACATTAAGGATTGTAGGGGCTACATCTCCTAATTTTCCGGGTTTTAGGTTCCAGGTATGTTCTTTATCCATCACGATAAAAGGAACCAGATTTGTAGAGTGCTGGGTATTAGGAGTTCCGTCTGCATTGATCATTACATCAGAGTTTCCGTGGTCTGCAAGAATGAAAACAGCATATCCGTTTTCATAAGCAGCTGTTGCCACTTTTTCTATGCACTGGTCTACTACTTCAGCAGCTTTTACAGCAGCTTCAAAAATACCTGTATGCCCTACCATATCTGTATTGGCGAAATTTAAGCAAACAAAATCAGCGGTTCCCTGTTCCAATTCTGGTACGATGGCATTGGTAATATCATAAGCTGACATTTCCGGTTTTAAATCATACGTAGGAACATCTTTTGGGCTTGGGCACAGCAGTCTTCTTTCCCCTTCAAATTCCTCTTCTCTTCCTCCTGAGAAAAAGAAAGTAACGTGAGGATATTTTTCAGTTTCTGCAATTCTGATCTGGGTTTTTCCATTTTTTTCAAGAATTTCACCCATTGTTTCCGTCAATACATTTTCGTCAAAAACGACCTGTACATTCTGAAATGTCTTATCATAGTTTGTCAGCGTGACATAATAAAGATTCAGCTTTTTCATAGAGTACTCCGGGAAATCCTTCTGAGAAAGCACTTCTGTAATTTCTCTACCTCTGTCTGTACGGAAGTTGAAACAGATCACCACGTCATTATCAATGATTTTTGCTACCGGAACTATATTTCCTGTCGCTGTCGTATTTATTAAAATAATGGGTTTCAAAAACTCATCGGTAACATTATTATCATAAGAAGCCTTAATCGCTGCCAAAGCATCCGTTGATGGCTCTCCTATTCCTTCTACAAGGGCATCATAAGCCAGTTTTACACGTTCCCATCTCTTGTCTCTGTCCATCGCATAGTATCTTCCTACCACTGTTGCCAGTTTTCCTGTAGTCACATCCATATGTTTCTGAAGCTCATCAATAAATCCAAATCCTGAATGCGGATCACAGTCTCTTCCATCGGTAAATGCATGAACAAAAACGTTCTCATTCAAACCAAAGTCTTTTGCTGCAGTCAGTAATCCTTTTAAATGATTGATATGTGAGTGTACTCCTCCATTGGAAACCAATCCGATAAAGTGTATTTTTTTATTTTCTCTTTTGGCATATTCAAAAGCATCCTGAATCACTTTTTCCTGGCCCAGTGTTCCGTTTTCAACAGCCATGTTGAGTTTAACAAGGTTCTGGTAAACGACTCTCCCGGCTCCCAGGTTCATGTGCCCTACTTCAGAATTTCCCATCTGTCCCGCTGGTAACCCCACAGCCAGCCCACTTGCTTCAAGTGTAGTATGTGGAAATTTTTTGTAACAGCTGTCTATGAATGGTGTGTTTGCTTTGTCTATTGCAGAAACGTTAGGGTTTGTTCCCAATCCCCATCCGTCAAGAATTGCCAGTATTGCTTTTTTTGACATTTTGTAAAACTTTTGTTATACAAATTTACCTAATTTCCTATGAATAGAAGAATTTGAAGTCTTGAATTTTATTGATGACTGATTTTGTTATCATAAAAGACGCAAAAGCTTTTTAACACTTAAGCTATTTTAAGTGATATGATGGCTGCATAGAAGTTCACTTAAGTTTTGAAAAATATGAGATTTTTCCTGATATCACAATGGGGTTATCACCTGTAGTCTGCTCAGGGTTTTTATATTCGCGGAACCCTGTCAAGGTTTAAAACCTTGACAGGGTTTAAAAATTGAAATTTCGTTGGTTATTTCAGTCAATTAATCGGTAAATCTTTTTAATTTTGCTGCATGGATTTACGAGATCAATTGAAGAATCTTTTTCCTGATCATGATGAGCAGGATTTTGAGATGCCTGAAGAGCAATTCAAGCAGAAAGAGCCTTTGGTATGCAAGTTTGAGAAAAAAGGGAGAAATGGTAAGCCTGTAACCGTTGTTGAAGGTTGGGAAGGCAGTGAGGAAGAATTGAAAAAAATCTCAAAGAAAATAAAAACCACCCTGGGTATAGGCGGTTCTGAGAAGGATGGAACGATTATCATTCAGGGGGATAACCGTGATAAAATAATGAATATCCTTAAAGAAATGGGATATAAAACCAAACGTGTTGGCGGGTAGATCTAGAAATAGATCTGGGTCTCCGGAAGTAAGGTTTTTAAATTTTCAATTGTAGATTTTTCTATAGGATTTCCTGTAAGAATCAAAGTTTTCAGGTTTTTTAGCTGTTTGATTTCTACAGGAATATCTTTCAGATTATTATTGGCCAGATTCATGCTGACAATATTTTTCAGCCCTTTTACTTTGGGTGAAATTTCCGTGATATTATTTCCGCTTACATTCAGAAATTCAAGATACTGAGATTTGAACAGATTTTCCGGAAGTTTGGTGATCGAGTTCTGCTGCAGCTCAAGATATTTTAGATTTTTAGGAAAAGATAAATTCCCTAAATCATTGATCTGATTATCAGAAAGATTTAGAAACTTCAGATTTTTAATCTGGTCAAGCCTGTCTGCTATAAAGCTGATCTGGTTTCCCTGAAGATTAATTTCTTCCAACGTCGGAATTTCCATTAAGGCTTCGGGAAAGGTATTCAGGTTGTTGGCATCGAAATGCACTACCTTTAATTTCTGAAGCTTTGCAAGATTGGGATTAATGCTTGTCAGACTATTCAGATTCATTGAAAAAGTGGTCAGTTTCTTAAGATTACTTACCTCATCCGGAATATATTTAATGCTGTTTTCATTCACATTTAAAATTTCCAGTTCTTTTAATGCAAAGAGTTCCTGATCCATCTTTTCAAGCTTATTGGCCATGATATTCAAAAAGAATAATGAATCCAGCTTTACGATCTGAGGAGGAAGGTTAAAAAGACCTTTCTCTCTAAAACTCATACTGTAGACCGTTTTTTTACTGTTTAAAGCATCTTCGACATTGGTAAAAGTAGGATACTTCACAGGATCAATCTGTGCTTTGATCTGAGAAAGTGAAAGTATGGAAATAAGTAAGAAAAGTTTTTTCATAAAGATAAAACGTCTGCCAGCAACCAAGGCTGCCGACAGACAAGAATTATAAATAATTTATTTCTTTAAAAGTTTAACCGTTTTCTGGAAACCTCCTTCAGCTTCAATATTTAAAACTAAAACACGAGATCCTTCCAACTGTTGAGTGAAATCAAGGTCTAATACTTTGTTTGTCCCATTGAATTTCTTCGTATAAACGATTTTTCCGTCCATGCTGTAAGCGGTCACAGAAATATCTTTCAATCCTTTTGGTGAATTGATTTTTACGATTCCGGAAGTTGGATTTGGAGCTACTGTTACTGTATTTTCTGCAGTATGATTTTCAATAGTTCCTAAAGAACCTTCAATTCCTAAGTTATTTTTAAGTGCAATTACGATTGTTGCTGATTTTCCTTTATAATCAATAGTATTCCCTGTTGCATCAATATCTGTAGAGATGGTTGAATCCGGGTGCTGAATGGAGAAGAAACCAAATTTGTGATCAGGGGTAAATGTTAATCCTGTAGGTTCTGAACCAGCCGGCATAGAAGCAAATAATCTTACTTTAGGGTTGGCCTGTGTATGATCAGGAGCAATTACCCAGATATAGTTTTTGCCTCCGTCCTGAAGTACCCAAAGGTTTCCAAGTTCATCGAAAGTAAGGTTGTCATTTCCATCTCCCCAAGCTTCAGATTTCGTTCCCTGAGCGGTATTGAAAGAATATACAGAAGAACCTCCTCCTACAAATGTTTCTACCTGAGAAGCCGTAGTTCCGTTATCCTGAAGACGATATACTCTGTCTAATCCTTTTGCGGTAAAATAGATTTTACCATCCAACGGGCTGATGTCAACGTCTTCTACTCCGTTGAATTTTGTTCCTCCTACTGATAAAGCATTATTATTAGTGTTGTTCTGATCGGCTTTTTCTTTATTCGGAACCTGGACCCAAGTTGCTGTAGTTCCTACCGGATCTCCTGCAGCAGATAATCCCTGATCTAATTTTAGAACATAAAGGTTTCCTGAAGATAGGTCATTGGGAGTATCCATTACATATTTGTACACCATATGAGTACCTCCATCTTCCCCATAGTAAGCCACAGTTCCTGCATTATTGATCACCACGTTTTCATGGTTCATGATCCCCATCTGCCAAAGCTTACCTTTTGTCCCGTTCGTGTTTTTAGAGATAACCTGTGCTGTTGCCGGGTCTATTTCTACCAACCATCCGTAATCTTTATATCCATCATTGTTCACATCATTGGAAGTAACAGATTCTTCTGCTGTCACTATTGTTCCCCAAGGGGTAACTCCACCTGAACAGTTTCTGATGGTTTGTACCAGACTTGGATCTGAGAAGCTTACCGCTCTTGATTTTGTCAGCTGCCAAAGCTTTGAAGTCGCATTATAGTTGATCTCTGCCATGGTAACTCCTCCAGGGTTTGTTTCATGGTTTACAGAAAGATATCCGTTCGTACTGCTTCCTGCTTTTGCAACATACCCTGTAAAGTCATTCTGACCTCCTACGAATCCCCCCCCTTCAGTATAGCTATCTCCTTCTTTTAGAATAAGCTGGTATTTATGTTCAGCAGGGATAATCAGTTTGTTGGTCTGTGCTGTAGGTACAATGGAAGTAAAGCAGCTGATATGGGTTCCGTTACAAGCTACAGGAATAGTTGTATTGGCTGTTGTTTTCAGATAAGCATCAATTCTTAAATCTGAACTGGTTACACTTCTGTTATGTAATTCAACAGAGATTCTGTTGACACCGTTTACAAATTTTGATTTTGGGATAGAAAAAAGGTTATAAACACTCTCTGCCGCCCCGTCAATAGTAGTCGTTGAGAAAGTGTTGAATGTAACCGTACCTGCAGGCATATTATCTCTAACTACTTCTTCACCGTTAAGGTATACTATGATACCGTCATCTCTCATTACCCCAAGCTCCATATTATCGGAAAGCGTTGAAAAATCTACGGTAAAGTCTTTAGCAAAATAAGCTGTAGTAAGCCCGGAATTGATCGTTGTAGTTACCGGATCTCCATATCCTAGCGGGCCGTCTCCTACCGACCATGTTGAAATGTCATAGGTTTTAGCATTCCATCCGGCTGGCTGAGCCTGATTATTATCTTTGTAGTTCCAAGACGCATTCTTGTTGAATATAAAGGTCTGCGCCTGAATACCAGAACTGGCAAGTACAGCCAAAGTTCCTATTGCTAGTAGTTTTCTTTTCATTTCTTATTAGATTTATTAGACGTTGCAAAACTATTTTTTTAAAGCTTTCCTTCTGTTAATAGGACTTTAAATATAAATCGGTCAATATTAAATTATCAAAAACCTAATGTTAAGGGGATTAATTTTTCGTTAAATAATGCGGGTTCGAGGTGCGGGGGTTGGAGGGTTTTAGAATTAGAGAGGCGAGTTGTTGGATTTCGGTATATGTTTTGTGTGCTGGTAAGTTTCGGGATTCAAAATGGAGAAAGTTTTTAGATGCTGATTAGAGGAAATACAAAAATGATGAACTTTAAACAAGCTGCTTATCTTTTATTTAATCATATTTTACATTTCAATCTGAATCTCCCAATCACATAATTATCTCCTGCATCCCAAACTCTAAAACCCTCCAACTCTAAAACTCTCAAACATAACTCCTCCTATTTCGCTTTACTCACATCGGTAAGAGCATTCAGAAAGGCTATCATCTGTTTTATTTCTGTTTCTGTGAGATTTAACTTATCCGGGGCCAGCGTTTGGTTTTTCATTTTTAATCCTAATCCTTCTCCACCTCCTTCATTATAAAAATCCAGAACTTCCTCCAATGTGTTGAAAGCTCCATTATGAAAATAGGGTTTGGTAAGGGCAATATTTCTCACCGTCACCGTTTTGAAAGAATAGTCGTAAATCCATGATTTTTCCTTTTTCACAGGGCTGTTTCCTCTTCCTAAATCCTGATCAAGTTCCACAGGAAGCTGTTTGATCGGTCTGGCAGTTATTCCCAGTACTTCAGATTCATTTTCATTAAAAAATGGGGGCACCAATCCTGAAAAATGAGGCGCAAAGTGACAGGTTGCACAATTGGCTTTTCCCATAAACAGATTGAATCCTTTTTTCACATCATCAGACACCTCTTTTTCATTCCTCATAAAGCGGTCAAAATCACTGTCAAACGAATACAATGAAGCAACATATGAACTTAATGCTTTTGAAAAATTCTCTTTGCTGATCTTTCCGTCTTTGAACGCGGTACGGAATGCTTTTTTATATTCAGGTTTTGTTTTTAGCTTCTGAATAATGCTTTCATAGCTGGTGTTGAATTCCTGGTCATTATAAATAACGTGCTCTGCCTGCTGCTCAAGATAAAAAGCACGGAGGTCATAGAAAAACCTCTTGGCAAAAACAGCATTATATAAAGAAGGTGAATTTCTCAAAACTGTTTTTCCTTCTACATTGCTTTGTGATTTTGCTTTAAGATCGGTAAAGGCGTTTTCCTGAAGGTGGCAAGTCGCACAGCTCATTTTTCCGTTACCGCTCAAATTCTGGTCATAGAAAATAGATTCCCCCAGGTTTCGGAGGTCAGGATTATCTTCTGAAGATTTCAATAAAGTATAAAAATAAGGATCTAAAAAATCACTGCTGAAAAAGTTTTTATTTCCAACATTCCAGCCGGAAAATTCTTTCAGATCATCAGGTCTTCCGTCCCAGTTTCCTAATTCTTCATACAATGGCTGTATGTATTTTTTATAGAATTCAATTCTGTCAAAAGTTTCAAAATCGGTGTTTTTTGAAAGGTAGCTGATTGCTTCTGTTAAAGTTTGATTGGCTTTCTTAGTATTATAATTTTTAAAATAAGGATCATCATTAATGTATTTCTGCATCCCTGAAAGCGCATGGCTTGTCTCCTCAGAAATGTTCAAAGATCCGGGAGTATCAAAACCAGACACTCCAAGTGAGTATATCCTGATCAGTTCTATCCTTAAGGGTAATGTCCTGTTGTTTCCTTTACTCAACCCGTTTTTTAAAGCACTTAAATAAAACCCGGAATAGCTGTTGTATAAAAAGGCTGTAATGGTTTTAATCTTTTCTTTCTCATTTTTTGCTTCATCTGAAAATATAAGTTCATCCAACACCTGCAATCCTTCGGGAGGAAGTGTATATGCCGATGTTCCCGCAGCTTCAATATGAAACAAAGGGGCTGCATTAAGGTGGGTTTTGGAAAATTCAGGATAATGGTAGGCGATATAGAATTCTATTTCCTTGAATGAATTTCTTGTACTGCTCAGGGATTTCTGTAATTCTTCAAGAGAAATACGGTCTTCAGAGAACTTATCAACATCTGATTTCAGCTGTTCCAGCTTGGTTTTAAAATCAGTTAATCCTTTATTGACAAATGTATTTTCACTTTCTATTCCTTTATAAACAGGATTAAAAGACATTACTGCAAATCCTATCAGAAGGATAATTACAAGCAGTGGGTAAGATCTCATTAATTTTTAGCGGCAAAAGTATTAATCTGATGTTATCTCAGTTTTAATAGCAGATTAAATAATGTTTATATTTCTGATACAATATTTTTCACTAATTTTAAACCCCGAAATCAAATTCATTATTCTAAAGGAAACGGTTTTTCAAAATACCGGTAAAAATAATGGCGGGAGATTATTGGGAGAGGATTTTTTACATTAAATTCAACACATCAAAAAACTAAGATAGTATTATGAAAACAAAACTATGGTTTGCTGTTACAGCAAGTTTCCTTTCTTTGACTGCATTTTCACAGAAAAAAAAGCAATCGGAAAAACAATCCGGGAAGCAGCAGGAAATGGCTGTATATGCAGAGAAAAGAGGTTCTGATTATTATTTGGTCCGCCTTGAGAAGGATAAAGAGATTCCTAATGTTTATGTATATTCCAATGGGGTAACCAAACCTTATAAAACTTATACTGACCTTAACAATATTCTTATGGATTTTCCTGGAATGATGACATCCAACAACTCCACAAAAGAAGAATTGGTTTCGATTCTTAAAAAAGATGATCATTTCTACGAAATCACTTCACAAAGGAAAGATCCTAAAAATATTGAAAAAACTGTCGTTACTGTATATGAGGTAATGAACGGTCAGAAAAGGATTGTAGAAGAATATAATGACATCTACGAGGTTATGGCATCTCCTTACAAAGACGCTATTATGATTAATTAAAAAACAAAAAATATACATATTATGCTAAACAAACTTGCTGCCTCAGAACTTGTTCTGAATGAAGATGGAAGTGTATACCACCTGAATCTTCTCCCTGAAGATATTGCTGACAAAATCATCCTTGTGGGTGACCCGGACAGAGTGGCAAAAGTTTCAAAATACTTTGATACTGTAGAGATCAAAAAAAATAAAAGAGAATTCTATACGCATACAGGAACGCTTCGTGGAGAAAGAATTACCGTAATGTCAACCGGTATCGGAACTGAAAACATTGATATCGTCATGAACGAGCTTGATGCTTTGGTGAATATCGATCTTAAAAACAAAGAGTTTAAAACTGAGCACAAAGCCCTTGAACTTTTCCGTATGGGAACTTGTGGAAGTGTAAACCCGGATGTACAGGTTGATAATATGCTGGTTACTCAGAATGTAGTAGGATTGGACGGATTGATGCACTTCTATCAGGATTACAACTTTGAAAATGAGTTTTCTAAAAGCTTCCTGGAGAAATTTCCTTACGAAAAAATAAAGCCGATGCTTTACTTCTCAGACTGGGCAGAAGAAATGGGTGACTATTACAAAGATGCCAAATACCACGGAAATACAGCAACATTCCCGGGATTCTATGCGCCACAGGGAAGACAGCTTCGTCTAAAAGCAGTGGATGACAAGTTTTTAGAAACATTGAATGATCTTGGAGTGACCAATTTTGAGATGGAAACCTCTGCGATCTACGCTCTTTCAAAATTATTAGGCCACAAAGCAATCACGGTAAACAACGTTATTGCCAATAGAAGACGCGGTGAGTTCTCAGCAGACCACCATGCTTCTGAGAAAAACCTTATTGACTGGGTATTGGAAAGAATTATTAAGTAATTAAATCTATTTACATTTAGATATTAAAACTCCGTAAGCTATTTCCGGAGTTTTTTTATAGGTTTTGGCTAAAGCCAATGGTTTATTATTGTATTGACAAACGGACTAAAGTCCGTTCCTATTGAATTTTATTTTGTTGAAAATATTGACATTGTCATTCCTTAGAAAACCAGTTTTGAAGACAAAACTTTCTTTCCTTTTACTTCAAACTTTTCTTCGTCAGGTATATTTTCTATGCATTAATGACATGGAAGATTAAAGGCACACTCTATATTTTGTTTCGGATTGTATTTCGGGCTATGATTATTTTATTATTTTAGCTCAATCAAAAACTAACCATTGAATATGAAAAACACTAAGCAGCCGGAAACGAATAAGCTTTCTGAACTCTCCATTGAGGAACTTACAAAAGAAGAAAAAAAACGTTCCGCAGCCCATATTTCTTTTTGCATTATTCTGGCGCTGCTGTTAGCAGCCTGTATTTATGTCACCATAAAGAAAGGGTTCAATGGAATTACCCCGCTTCCTTTAGCTTTCTTTCCTTTATATCTTATTATAAGAAAAAGCTGGCAAGATGCCCGTAAGGAGCTTCAGTCCCGTAAGCTTAATTAAAATTGATAACAATAATAAAAAAGACTTCCAGTCGGAAGTCCTTAACACCATATCAATTATAATAAAAAAACCTATTATTTAAAACTCATTGATCATCACATAAAAATGTCCGTAATACAAACCACTCGCACTTCCCGAGATATTCGTGAGATTAATGGTAATACTGGAAGTGGAAGTCATCCTTGGATTCGAGATAGAAAATGAAGAATTTCCAGGAAAGTCTCCCGCTGGAGAAACCACGACAACAGCTCTTGTAGAGCCAGGCTGATATCCTGCCGGAACCGGAATATCAATTGTTGTAGATTTTCCGGGAGGCAAATTATTGATGGATATTCCCGGCCATGCTTCAAAACTGATCTGATTTTTCTGCACACTGCCTCTCTCTCCCAATTTGAACTGCCCGCTTACATCCAGTTTCGCAGAAGTATTCGGAGCACCAGTGCCAATACCTACATTTGCATTATTATCTCCCAAAACAATGGCATTGGCCTGTGAAGTTGTTGCCCCGTATCCTACTGCTGTTGAATATTGTCCCAATGCATTAGCACCAGAGCCTAAAGCCGTTGAGTTTTGACTATTTGTTACTGCATTATATCCTAAAGCAGTTTCACTATTTGTATTCGTTTTCGCGTTATATCCTAATGCGATAGACTGAAATCCATCTGCTGAGGAATTATTTCCAACGGCAACAGATTCGTTACCGCTCGTCTGTGCATGAAACCCTATTGCCGTAGACCTGAATCCGACCGCTGCAGTTTTATTTCCTACTGCTAAAGCTTCATTACCGGAAACTGCTGTTGCACTCCCAATGGATATTCCCATAAATGCAGCGCTAGCACTCCCAATGGCAATACCATTCTGCCCTGCATTGGATCCTATTCCCAGACTTATAGAATTATCAACGCCCAATCTGCCGGCTGTTAATGCATTAACTTTGAAGATAAGATCGTCATATGTTTTTGTTCCTAATGCCAGTGTGGTATTTGCTCCTCCGTAATTCCCTGCGTTAGTCCCTGTAAGGTTCCAGCTTGTGCCATTATCTATTTTAGTGGGATCACCGCCATTCGTTAAGATCTTGTTCCATTTTGATTCAAACCAATAATAAAACCCAATTTCTTTTAAAACTGCATTTCCATTGTTCCATACGATGAGCCCGTCTGCCGGTGAAGGCACGGTAACGTTGTCCGTTGTACTTGCCAAAGCAATACTTGGAAGGAGTACCCCTTTATTGCTGGCATTAATATGCAGCATGGCTGAGGCTGCCGGGCTAGGAGTTCCTATCCCAACCTGAGCATATATAAAATAATTAAAGAATAATAAAAGAAAGGTGAATCGTAGTTTATAGTTTTTATGCATTATCTGCTTTTTTTAAGGACGCAAATATACAAATTTTCAACAATATACCTATTTTATTGATAAAATCATAATTAAAAACACATTATAGTGATTAAAACAAACCTTAATCACTATTTAATGAAAAATGTTTAAATATCAAGTAGTTATCAAATGATGTATTCATAAGCTTTTACAGATATCTCTAATTTTATGATTAGTTTTTATAATTATATTATTATTAATAAACATCACTAAAAAATGAATAAAGTACAAGTATTACTTTCTCGTAAAACAACTTTTTATATGGTCATTCATCATTCCGGTCGCTTGCATATGAGCATAAATTACCGTTGAACCGACAAATTTGAACCCTCTTTTTTTGAGATCTTTAGAAATAAGGTCGGAAATTTCTGTAGTGGCAGGAACATCGGCTAGAGTTTTGGGTATTTTATCAATTGGTTTTCCGCCTATAAACCCCCAGATATAGCTGGAAAAGCTTCCGAATTCTTTCTGAATTTCCATAAATTTCTGTGCATTGGTAATTGTAGCCATTATTTTAAGCCTGTTTCTGATGATTCCGGAGTTATTCATCAGATCTTCGATCTTTTTATCAGGATAGGCTGCTATTTTTTTATAATCAAAATGGTCAAAAGCTTTTCTGAAATTTTCTCTTTTGGCCAAGATAGTATACCAGCTCAGTCCGGCCTGAAAACTTTCAAGAATCAGAAATTCAAATATTGTTTCATCATCATAGATGGGTCTTCCCCACTCTTCATCATGGTATTTTCTATAGAGATCATCTTTTTCGCACCATCCACAGCGTATTTTTTCCATCATATTCTATTTTGTTATCTAAGGTAAGTTTGATTTGAAAAATTATAACATAAGATTATGAAAAATTTAACAGAGACATCTAATTTTAGGAATGGTTATTGTTTAATTACTGATACCAAACTAAAATTTATAGTATTATGAACAATTCAGAGTATAACAAAGCGGAAGATGCAGTAAACAATGTAGAAAATTCTATACAGAATGCAGCAGACAAAACGAAATGGAAAGTCAATGAATTGGCAGACAAGGCCAAAGATTTTATCAATGAAAAGAGGAGTAATGATCAGGAGGCCAATCAGGAAGACTGGTTAGATAAGGTAAAAGCTAATGTATCCGATGCATGGGAAGATATTAAGGATAAAGCAGATGAGGCATGGGAAAAAACCAAAGATGCGGCAGAGGATGTAAAGGCAGAATGGAATAAAAAAACAAATTAGTATTTCAGTCATATAAATATTTTCAATAAAATGGAGTCTTAAATTGATAAGGCTCCATTTTTATTATGTCATAACCACAATTATTGCTACATTTGTATTATAATAAACATTAAAAAATTATGTCATACGGTTTACTTAAAGGCAAAAAGGGAATTATTTTTGGAGCCCTTAATGAACAATCTATCGCATGGAAAGTTGCTGAGAGATGCCATGAGGAGGGTGCTGAATTTATCTTATCTAATGCTCCAATTGCTTTGAGAATGGGAGAGCTCAATGATTTAGCAGAAAAAACAGGTTCTGAAGTAATAGGTGCTGATGCTACTTCTGTAGAAGATCTTGAAAAACTTTTTGATGCCGCTGTTGCCAAATTTGGAAAAATCGACTTTATCCTTCATTCTATTGGTATGTCTATCAATGTAAGAAAAGGAAAACATTATACAGAAATGAACTACGATTGGTTGGAAAAAGGTTGGGATATTTCAGCTGTTTCTTTCCATAAAGTAATGCGTGTAGCATGGGAAAAAGACTGTATGAACGAATGGGGAAGTATTTTGGCACTTACTTATATTGCTGCACAGAGAACATTCCCGGATTACAATGATATGTCTGATAACAAAGCATATCTGGAAAGTATTGCAAGAACTTTCGGAAACTATTGGGGTGAAAGAAAAGTACGTGTAAATACCGTTTCTCAGTCTCCTACAATGACTACAGCAGGTAGCGGTGTGAAAGGTTTCGGAGGATTCCTTGGATATGCAGAAGATATGTCTCCACTAGGAAACGCTACGGCTCTTGAATGTGCAGACTATTGTGTAACGCTATTCTCTGATCTTACTAAAAAAGTAACCATGCAGAATCTTTTCCACGATGGTGGATTCAGCAGCTCAGGGGTTACTCAGAAAGTAATCAGCAAATATGATGTTGAATAACAACAAGTCATCTTCAAAAACAACGAACTGATACAGTTTCGTTTACAATAAATTAAAACCCATGAATCTGTTTCATGGGTTTTTTGTTTCCATTATACGGTACTCCATCCGTTTTAGTTAAACTATTTCCATATGGGAAGATTCACCCATTGAATTTATAAGGTATAATATAAATCCGGCGGCCTCTTTGAGGCCGCCGGATCTGTCAAAAATAATATTAATATGATGTTATAAAATTACGGTCTGTATAGAGTGTGCCGGAGCATTCAACTTGGCAGCCTTTCCTTCAATCCAAAGATTAGTATCAATATCATTGTCGGAATCATTCATAATAACAGTTACCAGCTGTCCGTTTTCGTTCATAAATGCGGAAGATGTCAATGCTGCTCTGTTGGAAGAACTTCCTATTCTTTGAGCATTCGGTTTTATATATTTTGAAACATGACCTATATAATAGTATTCATAGGTATAGAATACCTCTCCTGTTTTGGTATCTGCAATAATGGGAGCAAAGCAGAAATTGCCTTTATGATTAGGTCCTCCGGTTTCATCCAAAAGAATATTCCAATCGGTCCATAAAGCATTTCCTTTATTGAAATCATTCAGCATATTTTTGCTGTACAGCTCTCCCAGGCTTACATCATAGATTTTATCCATACTGAATTGTTCTTTACATCCTTCGGTGAAGGCCAGGAATTTATCTGGAAAAGCTCTGTGTGTTTCTGCTAAATTGTCAAAAAGCTGGGTTTTATTATTCCATGTTTCATACCAATGATACCCGATTCCATGAGCGTATTTTGAGGTTTCAGGATCACTTAATGTAGTGGTTGCTCTCTGATAGATCAGGTCTCTGTTGTGATCCCAGATCATGACTTTTTTATCTTTATATCCGTTTTTCCAAAGGGTTGGTCCGAGGTTTTTTTTCAGGAATTCACCTTCTTCTTCAGCCGTGTAGATACATGATTCCCAGCTTTGGGTAGCCATTGGTTCGTTCTGAACGGTCAGTCCCCAGATATTAATTCCTCTTTTTTCGTATTCTTTGATGAATTTGATATAATAATCTGCCCAGGTCTGATAATATTCGTTTTCCAATCTTCCTCCTTTGTATAAGCTTTTATTTGATTTCATCCAGGCCGGTGGGCTCCAAGGAGAGAAATAGAATGTGAAATTATTTCCAATAGCTTTCTGAGCTTCTTTAATCATCGGAATTTTATACTTCTCATCATGAGCAACATTGAAAGTCTTCAGCGAAGTATCATTATCCTCTACATAGGTATAAGAATCACTGGAGAAATCACATGAATTCATATTGGTGCGGACAACCGTATATCCCAATCCATTTTTTCCAAAATAGGCATCCAGAATTTCTTTCTGCTTATTTTTTGGCATTTTATAAAAAGTTTCTGCTGATGCATCTGTAATAGCACCACCAATTCCTATCAGTTTCTGATATTTAAAATTGGGAGCTACAAAAATACAGGCGTCCGTTTCTTTGGGCTGTCCAAACTGCTCAAACTTAACGGCACCTTTATCTACCATCTTCTCATTTACTTTGGAGTTGGTAAGGATTACTTTAGCTGTTTTCCCTTCATTTTTTTTCCAATAATTCTGAGCATTGACATTGATGACAACGCCTACTACAAAACAACTTACAATTAGTTTTCTCATGATTTTTTCTGTTTCCGGACCCGCATCGTCCTCATTTTCATTATTTATTTTGATAGACTCTTACGTAGTCTATGTAATACTTCTGTGGGAAAATAGTATCATCGATGCCTTCTTTTCCGCCCCACATTCCTCCTATGGCGAGGTTTAAGATGATAAAATAAGGCTGGTCAAAAGGCCATGCTTCATAGTTCTTTTCCTTATTCTGATAGGTGAAAAATTTCTGATCATCAATATAAATGTCTATTTTTTCCGGTGTCCAGTCTGCCTTATAGACATGAAATTGTTCGCTGGCATCCTTTATAATCAAAGTATCCGTTTTCTGCGTTCCCTGGATATGGTTGTATTTTTTAGTGTGGACTGAAGCATGTATATATCCCTGATTGAAACCCACATGTTCCATAATATCCAGTTCACCGTCATCCGGCCATTTCTTCATTTTCTCGCTCATCATCCAGATGGCCGGCCATGTTCCACGACCTTTGGGAAGCTTTGCTCTCACTTCTATTGTACCATATTGAAAAGAGAATTTTCCTTTAGTTAAAAGTCTTGCAGAAGTATATGTATTGTTTTCCCAATTTTCTTTTCTGGCTTCAATGACCAAATTTCCTTTTTCCATTCTGGCATTCTCAAGTCTTTTTTTTGTATAAAACTGAGCTTCTTCATTACCATAGCCTCCTCCACCAACATCGTAATTCCATTTTAATGAATCAGGAAGTCCTTTACCGTTGAACTCATCATTCCATATCAGGGTTCTATGAGCATCAGGTTTATTTGAAGCACAGTTTAAAGCAAAGAAAAACGAAGTCCCTGCTGCACCTATTTTGATGATATTCTTAACTTTCAAATTCATGTTATTAGATTTTGGCTAAAGCCATTTGCTGATATTTTATTAAGCGGGCTAAAGCCCGCTCCTATTGAATTTTACTTTGTCCAATTAATTCTTTTCGTCTGCACATTTTGAGAATTAGTTCCGATCATAATATCGAATTCTCCGCTTTCCCAGTCAAAATTCAAATCGTCATCAAAAAACTTCAGATCTTCCGGTGTCAGTTTAAACTCTACTTTTTTACTTTCTCCTTTTTTGATGAATATTTTCTGGAAACCTTTCAATTCCTTTACAGGTCGTACTACTTTTCCGAAAAGATCCCTGATATAAAGCTGTACCACTTCTTCACCATCATATTTCCCTGTGTTGGAAACGGTAACGCTGATATTCAAAGTCTGGTTTCCTGTAAGGCTTACCGAATTTAAATCCATATCAGAATATTTAAAATCGGTATAGCTTAATCCATATCCAAACGGATATTTCGGATCATTATCAAGATCTATATAAGCTGAAACATAGTTTCGGTCTGTATTATTTTTTGCCGGTCTTCCTGTATTATAATGATTGTAGTACACAGGAATCTGCCCTTCTGTTCTTGGAAAACTCATCGGAAGTTTCCCCCCGGGATTCACATTTCCAAACAGAACATCTGCAATAGAGTTTCCTGCTTCAGTTCCCAACCACCATGTATATGCAATTGCAGGGATATGATCTGCTGCCCAGTTGAAAATCAAAGGTCTTCCGGCATTGATCATCAGAATGATTGGCTTCCCTGTTTTAGCAATTTCTTTCAATAATTCTTCCTGTACCCCAGTAAAACCGATATTACTTCTGCTTTTCGCTTCACCACTCATGGCATGGCCTTCTCCTAATGTCATAATGACAACATCAGCTTTTTTGGCCGTTTCTATCGCTTCTGCAAATTGAGTTTTGTCCTGATCATCAACATTACAGCCTTTTGCATATAGTAAAGTAGAATTTTTATCCAGTTGGTTTTTAATTCCGTCAAACTGCGAAACAATTCTTTGGTTATCATCTTTGAAAGCGATAGACCAGAAACCATGATTGGCCACCGTTTCTTTCCCAAAAGGACCAATCAAAGCAACTGTTTTTGTAGTTTTTGAAAGCGGTAGAATATTTCCCTGATTTTTAAGAAGGACAATACTTTTTGATCCAAATTCCCTTCCGAATTTTCTGTTCTCCTGATTATCGGTTTGTTCTTTCTGTCTTTTTTCACTGCTGAATCTGTAAGGATCATCGAAAAGCCCCATTTCGAATTTTTTGGTTAAAATTCTCGCTGTGGCATCATCTACCAGTTTTACATCTACTTTTCCTTCTTTCACCAGTTTTGGAAGTTCCGCCATGTAGACACGGCTTTCCATATCCATGTCACTCCCACCCTGTATTGCTTTCTCAGCGGCTTCGTTGGCATCTTTGGCATAGCCATGAGGAATCATTTCCCCGATACTTCCCCAGTCTGAAACCACAAAACCTTTATAATTCCATTTTCCTTTTAAAAGATTTCTCTGAATATATTGATTAGCAGTCGCCGGAATTCCATTGATATCATTGAAGGAATTCATAAAAGTGGCTACTCCTGCTTCTGCAGCGGCCTTGAATGGTGGAAGATAAGTTTCATTCAGTTGTCTGAGACTCATATCCACAGAATTGTAATCTCTCCCGCCAACAGCTGCACCATATGCAGCAAAGTGTTTTGCGCAGGCCATCACACCATCAAGACTTCCTAACCCTCTACCCTGAAATCCTTTGATCCTCGCCAATCCTATTTTTGTTCCCAGATAAGTATCCTCCCCGGAACCTTCCATTACTCTTCCCCATCTCGGATCTCTGGCAATATCTACCATCGGAGCGAAAGTCCAGTGAATACCATAAGCCGAAGCTTCCGTTGCAGCAATTCTTTCTGACTTTTCGATCATTCCCAGATCCCAGCTTGCTGCCTGTCCCAGATTCACGGGAAATGTAGTACGGTATCCATGGATAACATCCTGCCCGAACAATAAAGGAATTTTCAGCCTTGACTGCATGGCCAGTTTCTGAAATGCTTTGGTTTCCTCAGAGCCCGCTACATTCAGCATAGAACCTACTTTCCCTTTTTTAATTTCTTCCAAAACGGCTGCTGAATTAGACTGCTGGGGTCCGGTAGCATATTCAAACCCGCTGTACTGGACCATTTGCCCAACCTTTTCCTCCAAAGTCATTTTAGAAAGCAGCTCTGCTACCTTCTGATCAATGGTCTTCTGTCCGTAAACATTCATTCCTAATGTGGAAAGTGCCAGTAAAAAATATGCTTTTTTCATTGTATCGAATTAAAAAATATAGGTTGCTGTAGAACGTCCCGAAATTGCTACAGCAGCAGTTTTCCCGGCAAATTTAATATTAAAATTTTCATCTTCCTGATTATCATTCTGCACAATTAAAACTATTTTCCCAGATTGAGTCATAAAAGCTGCTGTTGAGAGCTTATCAGTCTGCGTGGAAGCAATACGCTGAGAACCTGCAGGAACAAATTTTGAAGCGTGGGCAATAATATAATAGGCAACATTTCTGGTAAAGTTTTCACTATCAGAAACCGTAATAGCTCCTTTACATTCTGTACAACCGCCTGGTGTATGTGGGGCATATTTCGGATCGTTTGCAAGGTTCCATTCCAAAGCGATTTTGCTCCAGTTTCTCATAGAGCCGATGATTACATTTTTGGTATGCCAGTTCAGATCTTCGGTAAAAGTTCCTTTTGAACCCGTCCACTGTTCGGTAAAGTATAGGTTTTTATCAGGAAAAGCATTATGCACAGTGCTTAATGCAGAGATATCTCCTTCATACAAATGAAAAGCAGATCCGTCTATATATTGATTAGCTTTGGAATCTTTTAAAATATCAATAGCATATTCAGGTTTGTTGCAATTGTGATCGTAGACAACAATTTTAGTGGTAACTCCATTGGCTTTAAAAACCGGTCCGAGATGGTTTTTAATAAAATCCCCCTGCTGTTCGGATGGCATATACAAACTTGGATTATTTCCAGGATGCAAAGGTTCATTCTGCGGAGTTACAGCATCAATCGTAATGCCCTCTTTTTTCATTCCCTGGATGTATTTTACAAAATACTGAGCATATGTTCCATAGAATTCAGGTTTCAGGCTTCCTCCTTTTGATTTTCCATTGTCTTTCATCCAGACAGGAGGAGACCAGGGTGCTGCAATGATTTTAATTTTCGGATTGATTGCTAAAATCTCTTTCAACATCGCAATAAGTACTTTATCTTTTGCCAGACTGAATTTTGAAAGAGAAGCATCGGTTTCTCCTGCAGGCAGATCGTCGTATGAAAATACTTCACCATCAAGATCGGAAGCTCCTATGCTTAATCTTAAATAACTAATGGAGATTGAATTTTTATCATTTCCAAAAAGTTCGTTAAGCAATGCTTTTCTTTTGGAAGGAGACAATCGGTTGATTACCTCAACACTTCCTCCGGTCAATGTATATCCAAAACCATCAACATATTGAAATTTTTGAGCATCATCAATTTCAATATTCTGAAAGCTGTTGGAGTTATTTACAAATTTAACGGGAGTCTGCAGCTGTAATTTTACGGTTTCATCGCCTTTTGTAAGCCAGTACTGCACTTCGTTTCCTTTATTCATTGCTACTGAGGTACACGATAAAGAAAAAAGGGCCACACCACTAAGTAGTGCGGCACCTCTAAAGAAACTATATAAGTTGTGAAACTTCATGTTTTAGTATCCTGGGTTTTGGTTTAAAGCAGTATTAGCCAATTCATTAAAAGGAATAGGCAAAATCTCACTTTTTCCTACTATAAACCCTCTGGCTCCCAGTTTTGCCGGTGCATCTCCCCATCGAACCAGGTCAAACCATCTGTGACCTTCCCCTGCCAGCTCTCTTCTTCTTTCATCCTTAATGGCCTGCAAAGAAACCGGAACTGATGCTAAACCTACTCTTGCTCTCACCGCATCTAATAATGCCTGAGCCCTTCCTCCCATACCACCAAGCGCTTCTGCCTCCATCAAATAGGTATCTGCAAGTCTTATAGCAATATAATTCTGACGGAAATTAAGCTCTGTAGGCCCTGGAAGCGTAGATTTATCTGCATTTCTCGGTAAGTATTTGTTCAGGAAATATCCTGTATCTTTGTATCCTGGAGAATAGGTAATTTTCCCTTCGTCTTTAAATTTTTTACCGTTAAAGATCGTAGCATCCAAACGAGGATCTCCCTGCATAAAATTAAATAAATCATTTGTCACTGGGTTAAATCCCCAGCTTGCATAAAGATCCGGAGCATCATTATTCGGAACATTGGCTACACGCCCGTAAGACTTGATTCCTAACATTACATTGATAGAATTCCCTTCATCCTTTCCAGAACCCCAGAACGGCCAATCTGCATTACTTACATTGGTATGCATCACTTCAAGAACAGATTCTGTAGTAAACTTATTATCTACCTTCCACAAATCTGCAAAATTCGCAACAAGTTTATATCCATATTGACTGGTTCCCCCAGGGGTACCATTCACCTCAGCAAACTGTGCTGCTGCTTCAGTATTCTTTTTATCATATAAATAGATTTTACCCAAAATGGCACGGGCTGTACCTTGTGTAATTCTCCCTTTTTCACTGGCACCAGAAGGAACCATCATAAGGTCTGGTATTGCAGAAACAATATCAGATTCTATTTGAGCATATACTTTCGCCGGATCTTCCTGTGGAATATTATAATAATCATCTGTAGACAAAACTGGTTTCAGAATAAGGGGAATATTTTTGAACATTCTTAAGAGTTCAAAATAATATAATGATCTTAGTACTTTGGCTTCTGCAACAAATCTCTTTTTTGTCTGCTCATTCATGCTGGCACCCGGAATTCTATCTAACAAAAGATTAGCCTTTGCAATCCCCTGATAATAGTCTTTCCAATAGCTGGGAGGCATGATAATTGGATTAATTGAATAGTTGGAGAATCCTTGGATACCAGCTCCATCTGAAGAATTTCCTCCTCCTGAGTAGAAATCATCAGAGGCTCCATTGAAGAATGTCACCATGTTTTCAAATCCACCGGAGTATTTTCTCAACATATCATAGGTGGCTATCAAACCGCTGAATGACTGTTCTTCATTTTTGAAATAGTTGCTTGAATCGAAAGTACCTGTATTTTTTACATCTTCTAAGTTTCCTCTGTCACAAGATACCGCTCCAAAACTAATACCTGCTAGAAATAAAACAGATAGACTTCTATAGATAAATCTTTTATTTTTCATTTTTTTAATTATTAAAATTGAACATTAGCTCCGAAAAGGAAAGTTCTCGCTTGTGGATAGAAAGCCCTGTCTATCCCAAATGTATCTGCTCCTGCAATTTCAGGATCATACCCTGTATATTTGGTAAAAGTTGCAAGATTTTCTCCTGTCACATAGAATCTGATTTTTGAAGCTCCAATAGATTGTGCCGCATCTTTAGATAAAGTATAACCTATCTGAACCAATTTAAGACGTAAGTAATCTCCTTTCTGAAGATAATAATCAGACATTCTGGTATAGTTTTGATTATCATCATTTCTTGTAACTCTAGCTATTGTATTGGATGTTCCTTCACCTGTCCAGCGGTCCAAAATAGCTGTTTGATAATTGGCTTCCTGAATATCAAGTCTTCTCAGACCCTGGAAAATTTTATTACCAGCCTGCCCCTGAGCGAAAATCATCAGGTCGAAATTCTTATAATTCATATTAATCGTAAGTCCAAACGTATATTTTGGTACTGAATTCCCCAGATTGATATAATCTTGCTCATCAATCACTCCATCTCCGTTTGCATCTAGTCTTTTGAAATCTCCTGGCTTTGCATTAGGCTGAATTAATCCTCCATTCGCATTTCTATAGGCATCAATCTCTGTCTGATTTTGAAAAACACCCAGGTTTTTATACCCATAGAAAGAACCGTAAGACTCTCCTACCTGCAATCTGGAAACAGCTCCCAAAGTTTGAAAAGAAGCAAAGTTAACATAAGGCCTGTCATCTTCAAGTCTTGTAATTTGATTTTTCAAATAAGCAAAATTACCGTTGACAGAAAAACCAAAGTCTGACCATTTCTTTTTGTAACCTAAGCTTACTTCAACCCCGTCGTTGTTCATATCCCCAATATTTCTAAATGGATTATTAATTAATCCTAAATAGCCGGGAAGCTCAACTTTTCTTAAAATATCGGTACTTTTTTTTCTGTAAACATCAACACTTAGATCAAAATTTTTGAAAATCTTAAGATCTGTTGCAATGTTGAACTGTGATGTTCTTTCCCATTTCAAGTTGGGATTCTCCAGGGTACTTGGCGCATATCCGACACGGATAATATTATCTCCGAAAGTATAATTACTTCCCGCAATTAAGAAATTAGCAAACTGGAAGTCATCAATAGCATCATTACCCAATACACCATATCCTCCTCTCAGTTTAAAATTGGTAATTACTTTATTTTCCGGCCAGAAACTTTCATTAGACACATTCCAGCCTAAAGACATTGCCGGGAAGTTTCCCCAGTGATTATTGCTTCCGAATTTTGAAGATCCATCTCTACGAATTGTTCCTGTAAAAAGGTATCTGTTATCATAATCATAAACCACTCTGGCAAAATAAGAAGCTTTGTGGGTCTGCTTCCCATCCCAGGCGTTACCTGTTTTATTTTCCGGAGAGATATCAAAATTGAAAGATGCATCTTCCCAATTATTTACCGGAAGATTGGTAAATCTTGTATTTTGTCCTGAAGAGATATTATATTCATAGTAACCTTGTCCGAGTAATACATTTAAGCTATGCAGTCCAAACTTATTTTGATAGGTCAATGTATTTTCAGTACTCCACTCAAACTTTTTATCAGTTTGTCTGAATAGACTGTTGAAGTCATTTTTATTAGCTGTACTCAGATAATTAGTTGGCGTAAAGATCTGCTCTCCCCAATAAGAAAGCTTCCCGTTCATGCTTGATTTAAAAGTGATATGTTTATTAAGCTTTAGCTCAGCAAATACATTGGCTATAATATCATCAGACCATTTATATCTTCCTAACTGCGTTTGTCTGAAAGCCAGCGGATTGGTCATCTCTTTACTTACATATTGTGAGATTCCATATGCATTTCCATTAGGATCTCTTACATAATTTGGGTTATTAACATAATCGCTAAAGTTAGGCTCATTATTAATCCCATTTTTTACAATCACAGGAGTTAATGGGTCCAAGTTAATTGCTGAACTTAAAGGTCCTCCAAATTCACCATTATCAGTAACTCCCTGAGATCTTGTATGAGTATACGCAAAAGTTTGGCCTACTGTCAAAAAGTCGAATACTTTGTGAGTTGAATTTAATCTGGCATTCACCCTTTTATAGTTTGAGATATCTCTTAATACAATACCTTGTTGATCGTAATATCCAAAAGATGAATAAAAAGTAGATTTATCATTTCCTCCACTAATACTAAATTCATGAGACTGGCGCTGTGCACTGTTAAAGATCTGTTTTTGCCAATCTGTTCCTACTCCGTACGATGAAGGGTCTCCTAACACAGGCTTCAACCCATCGTTAAGGTAAGCTTCATTCATAATGGTTGCATATTGCGATCCATTTAACAGGTCGAGCTTTTTAGAAGCATTTCCAACACCAAAGAAACCATTATAGGAAAGATTCATTTTTCCTTTTGCTCCTTTCTTTGTTGTGATCAAAATAACTCCTTTTGCAGCAGATACTCCATAAATGGCTGCAGAAGCTCCATCTTTAAGAATTTCCATTCCTTCAATATCAGACTGATTCAACCAGCCAATATTATCCACTACAATTCCGTCTACCACCCATAAAGGATCATTACTTCCTGCTCCAAAACTGGTAATACCACGAACACGGACAGTAGCAGCAGTTCCCGGCTGTCCTGAATTTGATATGACAGAAACACCGGCGGCCCTTCCTTGAAGTACCTGTTCTGGCCTTCCTGCTGTTGGAGCATTATCAATATCAGAAGCTTTAATACTTGATATTGCTCCAGTCACATTGCTTTTTTTCTGACTGCCATAACCAATCATTACGACCTCGTCTATTTTATTTTCTTTTGGGACAGTGTCCTTTACGGTAGTCTGCGCATTGAAATTTGCTGTAAAATACAGCACAGCAATGACTCCAAGACTTCTTGATATTCTTACATTCATATACAGTTATTGTTTAATTCTCAAATTGAGACAATAAAAATATATTTTTTTTCAATTAATTAACATTCTATTCACAAATATTTTAATTTTTCTTTTATTTTTCAGGGTTAGAAGCCCTATCTTCGCATCAATATTTCATAAAATTTCACAAAAAAACAATAAAGAAGTCTCCCAAAATGGTCATCAAGCTTTCTAAAATTTCTCTTCCTTTAAAACTTTCCTTTCTAATTTTTTCAATGGTTCTGAACTGTATGGGACTTATCATTTTGCAGCTGTCTGAAGAAAAGGTGACTTACGGAGAACTGGGACTTTTAGAATCTTTTAAAGACTTGCCCATTGCTTTTATTTCTCTTTTTGCAGTAAGTTTTATTAACAAAACAGGAACGAAAAAAGCTTTGATTTCTGCTTTGATGATTGTCGGGTTTTGCTCTTGCCTTCTTCCGTTTATAGAGGTTTTCTGGTTTTTTAAGCTGTGGTTTGCCATCATCGGAGCCTGTTTTGCTATTGGTAAGATCTGTGTTTTCGGGATCATCAGAAACAATATTTCGGATGAAAAATCACTGGCAAAAACGATGAATAATGTGGAAGCTTCTTTTATGATCGGAATTTTTGTCGTCAATACCTTTTTTGGATGGGTCATATCCAGTTCTTATTCTGAATATTGGAAATTTTGTTTTTTAATCATCGCTTTCTTAGCTGCAATCACTATATTTTTGCTTTCAAAGATTGAAATATCAGAATCCAAACCTTTGGAAGATAAGAGTATCTTTTCTGAACTATCAGGATTTACGACCCCTACAGTAATTTTATTTCTAGGAGTCGTTTTTTCTATTGTTTTTGTAGAACAGGGATTCAATTCATGGCTTCCGTCTTTTTATAAAAACCACCTGAAAGTCAATTCATTTTTTGCCCTTCAGGCCACTTCTTTCCTTGCCGTATTTTCATATGCAGGAAGAACGATAACAGCCCATATCATCCGAAGATTTTCATTACCGAGTTATTATATTTCCTGTATGGCTTTCATAATTGCATTACTGCTAATTATTCTAGGAATACAATATTTTGAATCTGTAAATTCAAAATTGATTCTTTTCTTATTTCCTGTGATAGGTTTATTTTTATCTCCCCTTTATCCTGTCATCAACTCGAAGATGATCGCACAGGTGGATAAAGAAAAGGTCAATCTTTTTACTTCTCTTATTGTTATTTTCTCTTCTCTGGGCAGCTCTGTCAGCTCTATTATTATGGCAATATTATTTGAAAAACAACTATTAAATTTCTATCCTTTATATATTTTATCTTCTGTAATTTTTCTTTTTGGGATTAGTTTTGTATTTTTTAATGTTTCAAAAAGAAAATAGTTTTATTTTTACTGCCATGAAAATCAAAGACACAAAAAGTAAAGAAACACTTCGGGAACTTATCGATACAAAAGATTTTGTAGCCCATATATCTGTTGACTGCACTATATTCGGCTTTCATAATAACATTTTGAAAGTTCTTCTTTTAAAGTACCATGATCTTGATTTGTGGTCACTTCCAGGTGGTTTTGTTTTCAATGATGAAGATTTAAGGGAGGCTGCTGAAAGGGTTTTGTATGAGAGAACACATCTTAAAGGTTTATTTTTGAAGCAGTTTCATACTTTTGGAAGAATAGACCGTACAGAAAATAATGTTCACCAGATCCTTCTTAAAAATAAAGGAATAGAAGTTCCTGGAGACCACTGGATTTTTCAACGATTTGTTACCGTAGGATATTGCAGTCTTATCGACTTTTCATTGACAAATACTTTTCCTGATGCTTTCAATGAAAGCTGTGAATGGTTTGAGGTCAATAACCTACCCAAGATGGCTTTTGACCATGACAGAATCATAGAAACCGGGTTAGAATATCTTAGAATGAATATTAATACGGAAGTGGCGGCCAGTAATCTGCTTCCTGAGAAATTTACGATGAAAGATCTTCAGTCTCTTTATGAAACTATTTTGGGACAGAAATTCAGAAGAAATAATTTTCAGCGTAAAATTTTAAGCTTAAATATCCTTGACAGAATGGAAAAACTGTATGATGGTTCAGCCAATAAAGCCCCTTATCTGTATAAATTTAAAACTGAAGTTCATAATTCTACCAATCAGTATCCTATCTCTAATGATGAGGAGGTTTAAAATGTAGAATTTATCCTATAAACAAATAAAAAGGGCATTATCTGTCTGAAAACCAACCGCAAGATAAGTTTTCAAAAAAATTTCTCAGACACCACGAAAAATGCTATTTTTAACCAAATCAAAAAATCATGTCATATTATCCTCTTACAAGCATCCCTGATTATTATGGAATTGATGCTTTACTTACTGAAGAACACAAACTAATCCGCCAATCTGTAAGAGACTGGGTAGAGAGTTTTGTAATGCCGCAGATTGATCAGGCCGCTCAAAATCATACAGATATTCCTAATCTTATGAGAGAATTGGGGAAAATCGGGGCATTAGGACCTTATATCCCGGTTGAGTATGGCGGTTCAGGATTAGACCAGATTTCTTATGGTCTGATTATGCAGGAATTGGAAAGAGGAGATTCCGCAGTACGTTCTGCTGCTTCGGTTCAGAGCTCTTTGGTGATGTTTCCTATCAATGAATTCGGTTCTGAGGAACAGAAAATGAAATATCTTCCTAAGCTTGCTGCCGGAGAAATGATCGGATCTTTTGGATTGACAGAACCTAACCACGGTTCAGACCCAAGTTCTATGGAAACTTATTTTAAAGATATGGGAGACCATTATCTTTTGAATGGGGCTAAAATGTGGATCACCAACTCTCCACTATGCGATATCGCGGTGGTATGGGCAAAAAATGAGGAAGGGAAAGTACAGGGATTGATCGTGGAAAGAGGAATGGAAGGATTCACTACTCCTGAAACTCATAATAAATGGAGCTTAAGAGCTTCTAAAACCGGAGAACTGGTATTCAATAACGTAAAAGTTCCGAAAGAGAACCTTCTTCCTGGAGTAACAGGACTGAAAGGACCTCTATCTTGTCTGAACTCTGCAAGATATGGAATTTCATGGGGAGTAATCGGTGCTGCAATTGACTGCCACTGTACTGCCGTTCAGTATTCTAAAGAAAGAAAACAGTTTGGAAAACCAATCGCTTCTTACCAGCTTCAACAGAAAAAATTGGCTGAATTCTTAACAGAGATTACAAAAGCTCAGTTATTATGTCTTCAGTTAGGAAATCTTAAAAATGCCCACAAAGCAACTCCGGCTCAGATCTCTATGGCTAAACGTAATAACGTAAATATGGCGATTGAAATTGCCAGAGAATCCAGACAAATCCTTGGTGGTATGGGAATTATGGGTGAATTCCCAATGATGAGACATGCTGCTAACCTGGAATCTGTGATCACTTATGAAGGAACACATGACGTTCACTTGCTGATCACCGGACTGGATATTACAGGAATCAACGCTTTCTAAAGAAAGACAAAAAATATAAACAAAAGAGTCTGGCCTTCGGCCAGACTCTTTTGTTTACTCACTTTACAGAGAATTGATATTCAATGAATAATTATTGATGCTTTAATATTTTTGTCTATTTATTAAAGTTATTACCTTAATGAACACAAAAAACCATCAATATGAAAAAAATTACGACTTTTTTAATGGGTCTTACAGCTCCATTCTACTTTGCTCAGCAGGCAGGAGATCTGGTAAGCGCTGAACAGAAACTGGATTTAACACCACAGGGAGTCATTAATTTTATCGCCAATAATCTAGGGGAACAGGATGCCCCGGAATTTGCCAATTACCTCAACGGTTTTAATGTCGGCTTAAAAGGTTACAAGATTACTTATTACACCAAAAATGAAAATAATGTTCTTGTAAAAGCCACCGGACTGCTGATGTATCCTAATGTAGGATTCAAATTGTCAACAGTTGTATCAGATCATGGAACAACAGACAGCAGAAACAATGTTCCTTCTAATTTCAAGGGAACTTTAACTGCAGGATTTGTTGTTGAACTGTCTTATGTACTTAATGGCTATGTTTTAATGGCACCTGACTATGTAGGAATGGGATCTGGAGACGGGGTTCATCCTTATGTAGACTATGCCACTGAAGCAGGAGCTACTATTGATTTTATTACTGCTGCCAATAAAGTACTTGGGCAATTGGGTGTAAAACGCTATGATGAGTACTTTTTAGCCGGATATTCCCAGGGAGCGCATGCTGCCATGTCTACTTTAAAAAGATTAAGCATTTCGAATCCCAATAATATCAAATTCAAGTATGCCTATATGGGCGACGGTCCCTATGATTTCTCTGGAGTTACTCTAAATAAGGGAGTCCTGGAAAAAGATTTTTATCCGTTTACCTCATTCCTTGCCAACGTTCTTCATACCTGCAACAACACAGGATATAAAACCTATAACAACAACATTTCGGAAGTTATTTCTGCAGAATATCTTGATAAGTATAACTATCATGTTGTTCAGGATAATGGAGGCCTTTTATGGGGCCCTGTGATATGGCGAAAATTATTTACTCAAAACTTTATAAACGATGTCACCACCAATCCCAATAATAAACTCAGACAATGCATGAAACCAAAAGATGTCTACGATTGGTACAATAAAACACCTATGACATTGGGGCATTCTACTGTAGACCTGGCTATTCCGCCTGAAAACACTTCCAAAACCATCGATGTTCAGCGTGGATATTATGCATGGTGGGATCTGAATAAATATAAGCTGGACTCTTTTTACTGGGGACCTATCGGCCATGTAGGAGGAATTCTGCCTTTCACTTTAGCTTCCAATGTCAAATTCAATACTTTGAGAAGCGGCGGACTTCTTAATGAATGGGCGATTGCGGGATCCATTTTCGGCAAGCAGTCAGCAGAGAGGGCTAATGAAAAAAACACTCTTCTTCCATCTCAGATAAAACCTGACCTTGGTGCTATGGAATTGGTTGAAATTACAGATTTCAATAAAGAAAAAGCGCAAAGCAGAACTGCAACCGACCGCAGCTTATCTACTTTAAAAGATGGAGTTTATCTGTTGAAAGTATCAGAAAATAATGAAAATAAAATAATTCCATACATCAAAAACACTCCTAAAGAGGTTTCTGAAAACGAAATCGTACAATCTGCAACGCCATCTGTTCTACAGTTAAAAGTTGATCAGGACGAACTTTCTGCTGTCTATGTTTTTGATGAAAGTAAAATGCTGGTTAAAAGCATTTCTCAGAAACAATACCGTGAAGCCGGAGGAATCAGTTTACAGGACCTTGAGAATAAAAACTACACATTTGAAGTGGTAACTCCGTATTATAATCTTCAATTCAATAAAGCAATTGGCGGTACATCATCTTTCGAAAGCAATACAGATATCTTTACTCAAAAACAGCAGATTATTGCAAAAGCCGGCAATGACATTAAAAATATCAGCATTTACAGTATTTCCGGTTCTTTGATTGTTCAGCAGGAAGTTAACAAACCACTATTTGAATCCAGAAATTTAGAACCGGGGGTATATCTGGTACAAGTCACGCTTTCTAATGGAAAAGTCATTTATAAAAAAGTAAAACTATAACTTCAATCCTCTTCATAATATCATTTCAAGTTAATTTTAGCACTTCAGCAATGAAGTGCTTTTTTATATATGTTCTCAATGTTATAATCTTTCTTCCTGAATTAACAGATCAAAATAACTCCACAAAAAATAATTGGAAATACAACTCAATAAAAGACAAAAAGAATTACGTAATTCATTATTATTAATCATTTTACATCCTAAAATTTTAATTCCCAACAAATATTATCTTAAAATCACATAAATGATTCTTGTCATTTATTTTAAATTATTCTAAATAAAATTAGCAAACTTATACTGAGCCTGCTACTTTTGCCGAAAGAATAATGCCAGATGGTACATAATGACTCCCAATCCCTTTTAAGGCTCCGATTTTTCAGTTTTCTTATTTTTCTTACAACCATTACAGCAATCAAGGCACAGAACGTACAGTTTACAATCACCTTTGAAATAAAGAACAACGATCAAGCCTCAGTAAAAGGCTCTGAAATAAAGATTTTTTCTGAAGAAAATACCTATACAGCGTCTACCAATGACAATGGAATCGCAGTAACACATCTTATTCCGGGAAAATATAAAATAGAAGCCTGGAAAAACGGAATTCTGGGGTATTCCGGCAAGATATCCGTAACAAAGTCTGAAACATTCGTATTTTCATTTTCAGAGAAACTCAATACTATCGAAGAAGTCGTTATCACCGCCAAGGAAGGAAAAGGGCTTACGTCCTCCTCTATAATCAGCCAGCGGGCGATGCAGCATTTACAGCCTTCAAGCTTTTCCGATCTCTTGGAACTTCTTCCCGGAGGAAGATCTGGAGACCCGGTTCTGAATCAGGCTAACAAAATCAGTCTTCGCGAAACCGGCAGACCCGGCAGCGATTATAATACATCTTCCATGGGGACTACTTTCCTGGTAAATGGAGCTCCTTTGAACTCTAATTCCAATCTGCAGTATACCTATGATTTTTTAGATAAAACGAATAACGGTCTCAAAAGAAGACTTAATATAACCAGTGGTGTAGATATGCGAAGTATTTCTACAGATCAGATTGAAAGTGTGGAGATCCTTCGCGGAATTCCTTCTGCAATCTATGGAAATCTGACTTCAGGAATTGTAAAAATCACCAATAAATCCGGCTATACAAAATGGAAGGCAAGATTTAAAGCAGATGGTTACAGTAAGCTTTTCGCGGTGAGTAAAGGTTTTGAAAATAAAGAAAAAGACCTTAAAATAAACACAGGTATCGACTACCTGAATGCAAAATCCGACCCAAGAGACCAACTTGAAAGCTATAAAAGAATAACCGCTCACCTGGCTATTATAAAAGAAAAAAAATATGATCGTGGAATCGCAAGATGGCAGAGCAACCTTAGCTATACGGGCTCACTGGACGGTTCAAAATCTGACCCTGACATCGATTTGTCTGAACTCAATTCTTACGAAGTGAACAATCATCTTTTGAGTCTTTCCAACCTGTTTACTTATACTAAAAATGAGCCTTCGTTCTATCGATCAACCGAAATTCAGGCAACCATCAACCAAAGATTTGACAAAATAAAACAGACTAAATTTATCCAGCTGGAAAATGCAACTGCCTTTCCTTTATCAGCAACTGAAGGGGAATACGATGGCTACTACCCGGAACCCCGCTATATTTCAAACTATACCGTGGACGGAAAACCTCTCGATTTGTTTGTCAAAATGATCAATAACTTTCAGGTCAATTATAAATCGATAACGCATGAGTTCAATGCCGGATTTGACTGGCAAATGAGCAAAAACTGGGGCAAAGGACAACTATTTGATATCTACAGACCCATTGATCCCAAGGCAACTTTCAGACCGCGTGCTTACCGTGATGTTCCTGCTTATATGAC
This sequence comes from Chryseobacterium sp. GW821-FHT04C04, assembly GCF_059420365.1. Taxonomy (NCBI): domain Bacteria; kingdom Pseudomonadati; phylum Bacteroidota; class Flavobacteriia; order Flavobacteriales; family Weeksellaceae; genus Chryseobacterium; species Chryseobacterium sp. GW821-FHT04C04. The sequence goes on from NZ_JBWKTO010000001.1 coordinate 390,345, forward strand.
TTCTGCATTGTTTCTGGAGTCTATCAACTCATTACAAGCAGGTAAGCACAAGCTTACACTGGCATTAGGACTAAGAGGAAATACGATGATGAATCTGCCTTCTCATTTCAAAATGAACGGAAAATTGTATGCAGACCCCAGAGCCAACTTTCAATGGGAACTCCCTTCTTTTGATTTGATGCAAAAAAAAGCAACCATAGCTTTAACATTAGGATATGGTAAGCAGAGTTTGTTCCCGGATCTTAATCTCCTGTATCCGGAACTTATTTACAAAGACATTCAGCAGTTGAATTATTTTCATAATAATCCAAACTATAGAAGAGTCAATTATAAAACACTGGTTTACAACCCACAGAATCCGGATATAGAACCCGCTGTGAATGAAAAGTTTGAAGCAAGAATAGATTTCAGTCTGGGAGCACATCAGCTATCGGTTACTGTTTTTAAAGAAAATATGCGCAATGCATTCCGTTCTATGAATGAATATACCTTGTATCAATACAAAAAATATGATACTTCAGGGCTGAATCATGATGCCATCACCTCCCCGCCGGATGTGAGTACACTTCCCTATCAGACAGTAAATGAGAACTTTCTTTATACGACTCAAAAAAACGGCAGCAAAGTAGACAAAGAAGGGGTGGAGTTTCAATATTCCTCCAATAGAATCCCTGTAATCAACACAAGATTTACTGTAAATGGAGCATGGTTCCGAACGAAATACGGCAACAGCCTTCCGGTATACAGAGGAAGAGATTTGTTAATCGATGGAAGACCTTATCCTTATCTGGGATTATATGACGGAATGGAGCCCAACTCTGTGAATGAAGTATTGAACACCAACCTGATGATGGATACTTATATTCCCCGTCTGGATCTTGTTTTTTCTTCATCATTCCAGTTTTCATGGTATTCTATGAGAAAACTTCTTCCCATGAGCGGAACCCCAAGTCATTATGTGGATCAGAATGGTACAGTACTTCTCTATAATCCGGATTCCGTAAAAGGAACCATTCTGGAAAGCCTGATTATTGCTCAGAATGAAGATCTCTACAACAGCTCCAGAAGACCTATGGAAATGAATGTCAATCTGAAAGTCACCAAAAGTTTCAGAAACAAAGCGGTTGTTGTCTCTATGTTTGCCAACCGGTTATTCAGCTATTATACCCCTTACAACATCAACGGATTTACCATCAACAGAAAAGGAGCTTATGATCCTTACTTCGGAATGGAAATCAATTTCAATTTATAAACAATTTCAATTCAATAAAGTTATGTTAAAACATGTATTAAGAACACTGCTCGTATTGTGTGCAGCAATTGCTATTACAGCCTGTTCTTCAGACTCCAATGATGCTTCGGAAGCAAAGACTTCATTAAAACTGGAACTCAAAGTAGTTCCTGACAATATGCAGGTTAAAGAATACAAACATCTTACGATCAATTTCAAAGAACTTAATTCCGGATTTACGATTACCCAGGAGCTTACAAACACCAATACTCTGCAGGTTGTCCTTCCTTCAGGGACCTATAACATCATTGCGGAAGGAAGCATTATGTATGCTGACAACTCCGGGCCGACAGAGGCTAAAGTTGCCGGGGTACAAAACGGAATAGTCATTAACGGAAGCGAAATAAGCAAGACTCTGGATCTGTCATTAAAATCAGGAAGCAGCAATGATCTTATCCTGGAAGAGGTTTTCTTTACCGGAACTAAAACACCACAGGGAGCCATGTATTTCGGTGATCAGTATTTTAAAATCACCAATAATACGGACAAGACTTTATATGCCGATGGTATGTTATTGATACAATCCAGCTTTATGACCAATGAAAAACAGGATTACAGCCCCAATATCATAGGAACTACGCTGTCTGCCGGTGCTATTATCAGAATTCCGGGAACAGGAACAACCTATCCTGTAAAAGCTGGAGAATCCGTTATTATTGCAGAAGATGCGATTAATCATAAAGATTTTAATCCTTCGTCTATTAATCTTTCCAATGCCAATTTCCAGATTTTCAAAGAAGATTCTGATGATATCGACAATCCCGCGGTTCCGAAAATGGTGAACGTTTTTGAAAAAATGGTAATTCATACGCAGGGATATTATGCCTATGCTTTGGCACGTATGCCACAAGGGATGACGAATCAGGCTCTGATCGGTCAAAATTCATATACTTATACCTACAACCTTACTATCGGCGGTGATGTATATCCTATGGACGGCACTGCTGTCAAAATCCCAAATGAATGGATCATAGATGCTGTGAATCTAAGTGTGCAGGATTCATTCCAATGGCTGGTAACTTCTCCATCTTTGGATATGGGATGGACTTCTGTAACAACTTTTGATGGAGATAAAAATCGTTTTGGTAAAGCTGTCCGCAGAAAAGTGACAGGAAAAACAATAGATGGTAAAAATATTCTTAAAGATACCAACAACTCTACAGCAGATTTTGAACATGGTGTAAAACCATCTTTATTTAATTAAAAAATGAAATATTTTCTTCCCATATCCATCCTGCTGATCTCCTTTTCAGGTATAAAACTCCAGGCTCAGATCAATGACACCATCATAGAAAAAGTACGTGAAGAGTACAGTTACGAAAGGCTTATTAAAAACAGTATTACCATCAATCCTGCCAGCCATGCGGGAGCGAGGAAATACAGTATTACCACTTTCAATGTGTTTACTGAAAACAGCAAAACACCCAATCAGATCCAGCAAAAAGGCAAAGGGAAAAATCTTTGGGGTGTGGAAGCAAGCAGCTTACAGAACCTCGATAATACAACAACAGTATGGGGCAATGCTTCTTATACTCAGGGGAAAAACAAGCAGGTGGTGTGGAATGAAAATTCAGATTATGAGCGTATCTACCCTTACGTAGCCGCCGACAGCGTAGGTGGTGATATGAAGTTTGAAAATTATAGCTTTTCAGGAGGATATTCCAAAAAGATGAATACCTACACCCTGGGGATTACCGGAAGTTATCAGGCTACGTTAAACTACAGAGATGTAGATCCACGCCCTAAAAATACGGCAGCCCAGTTTTCTTTAGCCATAGGGGCTAATAAACTGATGTTTCAGAAGTTCAGGATCGGAGCTTATCTGAATGCTGAAAAATATACTCAGAAGCATTATCTGAGCTTTGTGAGCAATCAGGGATATCCTATGATCTATAATATGAGCGGACTGGGAAATTACAATGAACTGCTTTCCGGAAAACTCCGTCAGGCGTATTATGAAGGCTGGTCTTATGGAGGAGGTTTACAGATCTTTGAAGCAGACAACAGAAGCTGGTACCTGAATATGGGGTTAAAAAAGTTTAATCTTGATAAGCTATTGACAGAATATGCAGATCTCAACGCTTCCAAAATTGATGAACGACAGCTTACCTTTTCAGCGGGAAAATTCTTTGATTCCGGAAAAATAATCTGGGGAGTTTCTGCCGAAGGAAACAGTACGGAACGAAAAGGCACTGAGAACCTGTTCCTGAATGAAAATTCAAGAAACTACATACAGATAGGAAGTGTGGAAAAATATAATCACAAGGTTAATAGTCTTGTTTTTAAAGGACTTGTACAAATGGGGAATGAAAAGGCCACCTCATCTCTGTCTCCTTTTTTTGGATGGGCTCAGGAAAAGGAAAAATACAGCAGCCCGGCATCAAAAATGGAATTGAACAAGATGATGTATGGAGCAGATTATCAGTGGCTGAAAACTTTCAATCATCAACAGGTATTATCTGTAATCGTAGGACTTTCTGCAACCAATGTCTATCAAACGGATGCTCTTTTCAATAATTCCGGAAAGCCGTCCATCAATACGATGCTTCAGGAAAATTTTGCCTTTCAGTCTTCAGATTTCTGGCAGGCAAAGCTTGATATTAATTTTCATTTCAGTTTCACTGTTATCAAGAGTGCTTTTATAGGGGGTAAGATGATGTACAGCAATTTTAAAAGTATTAGCAACACCCTATTTTCACTCAGTATAGGAAGTATTTTTTAAACACATTATGATAAAATTTTCAGATCTTAAATTAGTCGCAGTTCTTGGAGGTGTTTCACTATTCTGTATGCAGCATACCCTTAAAAAATACAGGGTAGATTATGGAGAAGCTGTGGAACAATATAAAAAACCTTCACAATACTGGCCTAAACCGTCAGTGGATGCAGGGGTCAGCTGGAAGGAATTTGAGGCTATAGAATGGGATTCCAATTATTATGACACGCAGGAGATTCCTGAAGTAATGCTGGGAAAAAAGCTGTTTTTTGATCCAAAGCTCTCATCATCCAGCCAGGTATCCTGCAGCAGCTGCCACAATCCTGAGCTAGGTTGGGGAGACGGTCAGGAAGTCGCATTGGGAACCGATCATTTACAGGGAAAAAGAAATACACCGTCTCTTTTTAATATTGCAGACCGCCTTTCTTATTTTTGGGACGGAAGAGCCAAAACACTGGAAGAACAACTTGTAGGACCTATTTCCGCGCACAATGAGATGAACATGAAACCGGAAAAACTCGCTGGAAAGTTATCAAAATTGAAAGAATACAGACAGCTTTTTAAAGAAGTCTACCAGAGCGACAAGATTACATTTGGTAAAATCGCCAGAGCGTTAGCAACTTTCCAAAGAACAATAAGAAGCCAGCCAAGCAAACTGGACAAGTTTATGAAAGGAGATTACAAAGCTATGAGTGATAAGGAAATCTACGGCATGCATTTATTCCGGACTAAGGCAAGATGTATGAACTGTCATTATGGGAAATATCTGACAGACGAATCTTTTCACAATATAGGACTTACCTATTACAAAAGGGAGTATGAAGACCTTGGACTGTATCATATCACTAAAAACTCAGATGATACAGGAAAGTTTAAAACCCCTTCTCTGAGAGATCTGGACTATACAGCTCCATGGATGCATAACGGACTAATGGATGATATGCATGGAATTGTCAGCCTTTACAATAGCGGTATGCAGATGATAAACCCTACTCCCGAAGAAAAGAAAGCCGATCCTAATTTTCCTGTTACCGACCATTTGATACAGCCTTTACATCTGAATGAACAGGAAATGGATGCCATTGTTTCATTTTTGAAAAGTATGTCCGGAAGTTATTATAAAATGCCAAGACCGGAAATCCCAAGAAAATAGATTAATTAATTGATAACATTAGTAGTAATCCTTTTATCTAAAGTAGTTATTTAGATAAAAGGATTTTTTTAATGCTTTTCAATTGATATCAATTATTCCTTAAAACTTAAATCCAACACTGAAATAAATCCTTGAAAAATCAAGCTGGCTGTTTCTGGAAACATTCAAACTGATAGGCCCGATGAGAGATTCATACCCAAGATTCACTCCATACCCAAACATATCAAAACTGTTATTAAAAGGTGAAAGCTCTTCACTTACTTTCCCATAACTGAAAGAAGGCGTAAGGTAGAGTTTTTTCATAATTCTGTACTGAAGGGATATTGCTGCCTTAGCAACCGAAGTCATAGGAAGCTCTTTCTGGCGAAGACCATTGAATTCGGGGCTTAGCAAATCATAATTATATTCACTGCCTCCCAGGTTATATTTCTGATTCAGGAATAGATATGGAACCTGACCTTCCCTCTTTGATCCAAAACTTGCTCCCAAAAATACGTTTGCTTTTACGGTCAGCCTTCTTGTGATTGGATGATAAAAATTTTCATTCAAAGTAAAAGAAATAAGGTTATTAGGTTCGTAATAATAAGCGTCTTTTGGATTAAGTATTGCATACAAAAAGGGTTGTACTGTTTCCAGATCGTAAAGCTGATATCTGTCGCCGTAATAAAATCTTGTACTCACCTGAAGATGATTCCCTCTTGTTGTAAAGTATCTTTTATTGAGATTGTTCTGTTCAAACTTAAGGAATGTATTGAAATTGCTGTGATTATATAGTTTTTTACTGTAATTATCTACTTTTGACTGATCTACTTTATCCAGTAAACTGTACATTCTTTCCGTACTGAACTCCGTTCCCAGTGACAGATAGGCATTTGGAGTAATATTATAATTCAGGGCAATCTTACCGGTTATATTACGGTACATATGGTTAGGAAAACGGTCGCCGCCATCTTCATTTATATCATATAGTCTGAAGTTAAGGTCATTACTTTTAAGATTAACCATTTTAGCCTCCAGATCCAGCCATAAACGTTCTCCGCTGTCTAAGAACTGCTGATAAGCAACTTTAGCCTTGAAACGTTCTGAAATATCTACCGTTGCCAAAAATCTTGATCTGTTCAAAAGGATATTCCTGTAGGTATAGTTGATGATAATTCCTACGGACTGCTCCGTATCATAGTGTAGAGCCAGTTTAAAAGCTCCTTTTTTCGCTCTTTTTACAAAAACATTCATCACGAGTCCGTCATTTTCATTGGTATACGTATAATACACCTTTGTGTACTGGCGCATTCCAAATACTCTGTCTATTGCTTCATTGATGGTTTTAGCATCGTAATACTTCCCTTCTGTAAGCCCCATTTGCCTTTTAAGCACTTCAATCTCTGCCGGATCTGTAATAGGAGTTCCATCTTCTTCATTGTAAGTAAATTTCGTTGTAGGCAATTTTACTTCTTCAATCATTTCGTGCTCATACCTGATGCCTAACTTTCGTTGGGCTTCTGCCAAAGCGACAAACTCAGGAAGATGCTTTCTGGCTTCCACTTCCCCTATTTTAATAATCCTTCTGAATTTGGCAAAATCTTTCGTGGTAATCTCTCCTAATGGGTCTACAAAGTCTACCAGGATATTAGACAGCTCTTTCTGATGTTTGAAATCCTCCACTGAACGAATGGCATGAGTCTGATAAATCATTTTCATCGGGTTCTCAATCTCTTTTTTGGTAAAAAGCCTGAAACCGGTATAGCCTCCGATCACAAAGTCTGCTCCCATTTCACGGACTTCATTCGCGGGATAATTACGATCTAATCCTCCATCTACCAAAAGTTTCCCATCAATATAAACCGGTGCAAAAGCTGCTGGAATTGCCAATGTAGCACGGATAGCCAGTGGCAAAGATCCCTCTTTCTGCATCACAAGCCCTCCATTCACAATATCAGAAGACGTGAGCTGTACAGGAATTCTTAATTTGCTGAAATCGTTAATATGTTTTGCATTAAAAGTAAGATTATTAAGCACTTCCCCCATGTACTGTCCTTCAATATAAGAACTTGGAAGAGTCGGAATTCCTTTTACTACCGGAAACTCCAGAATATATTTATCATATTCGTCTTTCTCACTGATATTGACTTTATTGTAAGGCATTTTATTGCTCAGAATCCTGCCCCAATCCACTTTGTAGATTGTATGCTTCAGCTGGTCAGCATTATATCCCATTGCATATAAGCCTCCCAGAATCCCCCCCATACTGGTTCCTGTGATATAATCCACCTTTATTCCCAATGAGTCGATCATCTTTAAAATTCCAATATGGGCAAATCCCTTTGCTCCGCCTCCACTAAGTGCAAGACCAAATTTGGTGTCTTTGGTGACATTCTGAAGGGCAATATTCAGAGAATCATTCTTTTGCTGAGACTTGATAATAAGAGAGAAAGCGATAGCAAAAAATATCAGGATTTTTTTCATTGGCAGTGCTTTAAAAGTTTTTAATAAGTAGTAAAGATACACAAAAAGTTACCTGCTTTATCAGCGGTAATCCGCCAAGCAAATAAATACATTTACGGCATTTAAAATAGAACTTGTCTAAAGTTTTCTGATTAGAATACAGCAAAAAGTAATTAATTGATTTCCAATTTATAATATAGAAAGAATTCTTTGAGCAGATCTTGAGTTAATGATAGCTTAATGGCCTCAGATTTACCTCTTCTTGTTAAAGCATCGGTTACATATGATATATACGGTTTGTTTTTCAGAAGAAATACATCACCTTGTTTAAAATTGCATCTCCCTCCTGCCGCATTTAAGGTAGTCTTTCCATCTATGATAAATACCAACTGATAATCTGTTTTGTATTCTTCTGCTGGCTCAGCTGCCCTGGCTGTGAGGTAAAAAAAAGGATAAAGTGCTGTTTCCATATGCCTTGGTATTTATGGGGCAAATATCTTGGTATTACCAGAATTTTAGGTTTTCTATAAGGCTCAAATTAATTTTATTATTTATCTCTAAACACACACAAAATCATAGATCATCCTCTAAAATTCAACTACTAGTGAATAATCTATATTTTTTTTCAGATAAATAAATAAGAGCCTTTCCGAAAAGTTTTATTTCCTTCTTACAACCTTTACTAAAGAATGATGATGGGGATATGTTTTAATTTTCGATACATCAATATGAGCTTTTCAATTATTTTTTGAATACCCTAAATCCAAAAAAGATTTACCCCCTTTTTTATTATCTCTTTGTCTAACACAACTTGTTTGAAAGCATCATAAACAAAATATTTAATACGTTTTTATAGTTTCCACAAAATTAACATCCGGATTCAGGATTTCTAGGATAAGGTTTTTGACAGATTTCATGGCATCATCAATGTTTCCTTTGTCGAACTGCAGAGAAACCATTCCTTTTTTAGCATCTGCAAAACTCCAGATCCCTGTTTCTATCGGGAAGCCCCAAAACTCAGGAAGATGTTGTACTACATAGTGATAAATACAAAGCTGAAGTGCCTGTTTTCTATCGCTGTTATGAAAATATTCAGCTACATTATCCTCGTCAATTTTCACACTGAGATTTTTGATCTTGGCTGTTTTATAATCGATAATCCTCAACGTTCCGTTCAGCTTATCAATTCTATCAATATATCCTAAGAAGGAAATTTTATCATTACCATCAAGAGGAAAATCGATGTTTTCAAACTTTCTTTCGATGTCAATAATCTCCAGTTTATTACCCTGTTTTATCAGTTCAAGATCATGATTAAGGACATTTTCAATCACTTTTTTAGCAATTGCTTTATGGATATAGTTCATCCCTTTCTCATAAAATTCCGGCTGGTGTTTCAGCTTTTCAATGGCAATATCAATATAGTGATCTATTGCTTTAACTGAATTCATTAAATCGCTTTCTTTTAAAACCTTACCCTTTAACACCTCATATACTTCTTGAAGTGAATAATGGACTAGATTTCCGTAATTCTTCACAGACAATTCTTCTTCAATTTCATCTGTTTCCGAGGTATTCAAAATCTTGGAAAGATAAAAATCAATCGGATTATAGAGGTAACTTGTAAGGTGAGATGCAGATACTTTTTTCTTCCAATTCTCAAGGCGGTCCAGCACAATCTGTGTCTTGGAAATTTCTATCGGTTGGGTGGCGATAGGCTCCGAAGAATTTTCAATAATCACGTGTTCGATATCATGTGAGCTTTCCATTTCGATCTGCGTAATGAAACGGCTTTTCTCTCCTGTATTCACCCCGGAACTTAATGCATTGTACAGCAAATGTACATGCTGTGCATCCTGAATCAATCTGTAAAAGTGATAGGCATAAATGCTGTCGTTTTCCAGGAAAGTATGAAGATCAAAGAACCTTCGGATATCAAATGGAATATAGGTATTCTGAGAATTTCCCAATGGAAGTTTCCCTTCGTTCACAGAAAGCAAAATGACATTCTCAAAGTTCAGGAGACGGGTTTCCAGCAGTCCCATGATCTGTAATCCTCTCAACGGTTCTCCCTGAAAATCTATACTTTCAGAGTTGATGTGCTGGTTGATCAGAATTTCCAGCGTTTCCATTTTGATCTCGATATTGTAGGGAGTCAGCTGATTTTTGATGATTCTGAATGCATTTTCAAAGTGAGAAACATTCTCGTACTGAATATCATCTATTTCGAGCCATTTTACCTTCTGGCAGAAGTCGATAAGCATATCCAGATACCCGTTTGTTCCTTCCGCTTTCTGAAGGAGCCCAAAGTAAGACAGCCCGCTGAGCAGCTCATATAAAAGCTTTTTGGAGATATACACAATATTCCTCTCTTCTACTTTGATTCTAAAATCATTGATAACCTGCTCATCTTCAATAGATTTTGGAAGTTCCTCCAGGATTGGAAAAACATCCCTGTAATAGTAAGAGGATTTATTTTTTTCCAGCTGTTTCTGCAGATAGAAAAGACGTTTTACAGCATTAGAAAAAGATAAGTTCTTCAATGGGAATCCCATCGTAATATTCAAATTATCAACACCATGCATCACATCAAGACTTGCAGGAAGAAGGTTTTCATCCAGCAATACGACAGCGGTATTGGAATAGGTTTTATTATTGATCTCTTTAAAGATCTCAGGCAGCACTTTGGTCTGGGTTACATTCCCGGAAACTTCGTATACCTTAATTTTTTTAGGTTGATTAAAATCGTCTTCGATCCATTGGAAAGCCCTGTTATCATCAAATTCTTTCCATGTTTTATGATTTCTCAGAAATTTTCCGGCTTCCTGCCTCTCATCATCAAAATAATAACGGTCTCCCTGAAAGAAGCACTGTGCTTTGTTCCACTGCAAAAGACTTCTTACCAGCTTTTCCTCTACCGGAGTAAAGGCATTGAACCCGCAAAAAACAAACTGTTCTTTGGTATTTTTAGCAAAATCAACAATCTTAGCTTTCGCTGCCTCATGAATCATTCCGGAGGTAGCCCAGTTTTTTTCCTGCAGTCTCTCCTTTAGAACAGGGAGAAAAACGCTCATATTCTGCCAGAAATTAAGAAACTTCTTCCTTGGGACATCATCCTCCTCACCCAGGTTTTGAGCCCATTCCTTGATCCTTTCCTCATCAAACATATACTGCAGAACCGCCAGATCACTGTCTGAAAATTTCAGAATATCATCCCAGTCTTTCTGCAAGGTAGGAAACCACTTCAGAAAGTCCGAAAAATCATCTCTTGGAATAAGATTTAAACTTCTGTATACATCAAATGAAAAAAGCCATAATGGAATTCCCTGAATTGCCTGTTGATCAGCAATTGTATTGATGAGTTCCTCTATGGTAAAAAAGTTGGGCAGGAGTCCTGAATAATTATTTTCCTCCAGAATCTGCCTGATAAATACAATGGGGCGCTTTCCGGGCAGAATGATATTAAACGCAGAAAGATCCGTGTTTTGCGTCAGCAGTTCGTGAATGATCTTATTGAGGAATTTCAAGGGCTTGGTAGCTTTTTAAGTTGTCTAATTCTTTAGAAATTGCAGTATTATATTCTGCTTGTTTTTCTTTATCTATTCCATGGCGGGTATCTCTGTCATAGGCCATCTGAAAGTTTTTATAACCCGCAGATATTTCATCATAAACTGCTTTGAAATATTTGCTGTAATCACTTGATGTCTTGATTTTTTCAGCGACTACCTTTCTGAATTTTCTCACAAATAATTCTGCAATATCAAAATGTTTCTGCTCATGCAGTAGAATATAGTCATCCATTCTTTTGACATCTTTCCAGGATTTATCTTCGTTAAATATTGTTTTGATGGTAATCGTAACCGGTGATTTTGGATTAGAGGATTTTATGGCAGAATACTCCCAGCCACAGTGGGTATATGCTGCTACATCAGGATTATTTTTCTTATTGACCGGGCTTTTAAAATTATCCCACGTCAGTTTTTTACCTTCCTGCCAGGTAATTACCTGTCCGAATACAGTCTGAGCAGCCAGCAAACACAATACAAAAGTCAATCTCATTATTCCACCACAATTGTTTTCGTAATCCAGTTATTTCCGCCGTTCCAGAATTTAAAAGTATAGGTTCCTTTTCTTTGTGGGCTGAAATTGATCTGGTTGGCCCCTACATAATTCCCCTGCGTACAAGGTCCGCTGGTAATATATTTATAGGAAGTAACCGTTCTTTCAAGATTATTGTTGTAAATATAATCGTATCCGTAAAAGCCTTCGCAGTGAGACGGATAAGTGGAATAAGTTTTTATGCTCTGAATCGCAAAAACGTCCATCGTATCATTGACGATTTTTACACTGTCTATTTTGATCTTATCGATAGATTCAACTGTATGGTAATCGTCGTCATTACACGAAACCAGAATCCCGCCAAACACTAATACCGAAAATCCAATGTTTAAAAGTTTTTTCATAACCTTCAATTTTCTGATTATTAATAAATATTTAGCAAAAATTATTCCCCAATTATATAAAATCAGGAACTAAAATTACCTTTTGATACATAAACTACTTTTTTAGTATCAAAAAATTCTCCATCAAAATAGTGTTTAAGGTCGAAGATTTCACATCGAAGTCCGGCTAGCTCTTCTGCAAGATCACCGCCTTTCAAATACAAAACACCGTTATGCTTAGGGTTAAACTGTTCTTTTTCAAACTTCCCTTTCAGCCATCTTAAAAATTCAGGCATCTGGGTTACCGCTCTGCTCACGACAAAGTGGAATTTTTCTTTCAGTTTCTCTGCTCTCCCGTGAATAGCCGTAACATTCGTTAATCCTATTCCCTCTGATACAGCCTGTACCACACTGATTTTCTTACCGATAGAATCGATTAAGGTAAACTGTGTTTCAGGAAACAAGATGGCCAGAGGAATTCCTGGGAAACCGCCTCCGGTTCCGATGTCCAATACTTTAGTTCCTGGTGCAAATTCCATCACTTTTGCAATTCCCAAAGAGTGCAGAATGTGCTTTTCGTACAGCGATTCCATATCTTTTCTGGAAATTACATTGATCTTTTCATTCCATTCATTATACAGTTTTTCCAATTGTGTAAACTGTTCTACCTGTTTTTCAGTAAGATCCGGGAAATATTTTAATAGTAACGATGCAGACATGTGAATTATTATAAACCACAAAAATAAGTTTTATTTCTCTTGTATTCAAATCTACTTTTTCTGACCCAATCCTGAGACCTGTTTTCAACAAGGATATTATTTTGCAACACCCGGAATTACAGGTACGTTAAGGTTCCCGGACTTGCTGACTGTTTGTACAGCAAAAATATAATTGTCTTTTGAGAGCGGAACTTTAATGGAAAGTCCTGTTGTAAATATTTTTTTCTGCCATATCGGACTGTCTGTTTCCCTTGCCAATACATAATACCCTGCTGGCGTTCCCGATTTTGGGTTTTCCCAATGAAGGGTTGTAGAATTGGTCAATTCTTTAACATCCATTTCTACTTTCTCAGGTTTTGAGGTAGATTTTGCAAGACTTGCCAGCACGGCAACATTAGCGGCGACATTCTTTTTCAAATATTTAAAATCTATGAATTCCGGCAGATCACCATATTGCTTATTGTTCTCTATCCTGATGTCCTGATGCTGATGATCATAGTTTTCATAATATTCAGTAAGTCTTACCGATGGAAAACCATTATTGACAAAACTGGTATGATCTCCTCCACGCAAGAATCTGTCATTCCTGTAGATCAGTTTCACTTCAAGTCTTTTGACATATTGTTCTGCAATCTCTTTAATATATCGTGCTAACTGTCTGGATTCGCTATCATTTTCAAAACCCAGATTCCTGATAGCCATCGCCTTTTTGTCCAGATCTTTGTAAGGCAGCCCTTCACTGAATACACGAAGTATACGGGTATTGATCTCCCCAGTTTCTCCTGCTTTAGGATTTCCGATCATATCATTGTTCAGGACAGCTTCAAGCTGTAAATTTTCTTTTTTTATTTTTTCGGCCAGGACTTTCGATCCCAGCAAGGATTGCTCCTCCCCTGAAAACGCCACAAAAATGATGGAAGCTGGAAATGAAGATTTGCTCAATATCCGCGAGGATTCTATAACAGCGCTTACTCCACTGCCGTCATCATTGGCTCCAGGCGCTGCGGAAGTTCTGTTCATCACATCTGTTACCCTAGAATCAAGATGTCCGCCAATCAGGAAGACTCTTTTATCATTAGGATCAGTACCTTTCAGAAAAGCAACCGCATTCCCAAGATTAAAGACTTTATCGATTCTTTTCCCATCCGGCTGAAGATCTTCCTGCTGAAGGTATACCTCCATTCTGCCACCAGAATTTTTAGCATGATCATTGAATTTTTTAATAACCCAGTTTCTTGCGGCTCCTATTCCCCGTTTGGGGTCGTCTATGGAGCTTAAAGTATGTCTAGTCTCAAAACTTACCAGAGTACTGATGTATGATCTTAATGAGTCTTCATTGACCTGCAAAACATATTTCTTCACTTCATCATCTTTATCTTTTGAACGTCCCTGAGAAAAAACAGTACAGGAAATCAGCAATAAAAAAACGGAATATTTCATAGGATAATTCTTAAATCGATTAAAGATACAAAACCCTGAGCTTCACAAATAATTTTTATTTCCCATACAATTTTCTGTTTAATCTCTTTATTGATTATTATTTTACTAAAAAAGAAATCAACTTGTTGATATCTATCAAAGAATCAGAATGATCCCCATCCAAAAAAAATGATAAAAACCTGATAAAAATCTTTAAAGCAATCCCACTTTTATTATCTCTGCAACACGTTTTTATTATATATTTGTTAAAATTCAAAAAAATTCATGGATAAACTTTCAGATAGAGTAAAAAGATTAGGATACTCACAGACATTTGTCATGTCAAATAAAGCCAGAGAAATGAAAGCCAACGGAATAGATGTTATCAGCTTAACTCTTGGCGAACCGGATTTTGACGTTCCGGACAACATCAAACAGGCAGCCTTCGATGCCATCAACCAAAACTACAGCCACTACTCTCCTGTTCCGGGATTTCTGGAACTGCGTGAGGCTATTGCATATAAATTAAAAAGAGATAATAACCTGGAATACAAACCTACCCAGATTTGTGTTTCCAATGGTGCTAAACAAGCTATTTTGAATGTATTGGCATCCATTATCAATGATGGAGATGAAGTTCTTCTTCCTGCCCCTTACTGGGTAAGTTATGATGAAATGGTAAAAATGATGGGAGGAAATTCTGTGATGCTTCCTACATCTTATGTTACAGATTTCAAAGTAACTGCAGAACAGCTTGAAGAAGCTATTACAGAAAAAACCAAAGCAGTCCTTTTCAGTTCACCATGTAACCCGTCAGGAGGATATTATACCTATGACGAGTTAAAGTCTATTGCTAAAGTTATTGCTAAATACCCTCAGGTGACTATCATTTCTGATGAGATCTACGAATACATCAATTATGAAACAAAAACGACCTCTATTGCCCAGTTTCCTGAAGTATATGAGCAGACAGCCGTAATCAACGGAATGTCAAAAGCATTTGCCATGACAGGATGGAGAATAGGATACTCTGCATGTCCGGAATGGCTGGCAAAAGCTTGTGAAAAAGTACAGGGACAAATGACCAGCGGGGCCAATACTATGGCACAGAGAGCATCCATCACGGCATTGAAAACAGATCCTTCCGAATACAGATACATGATTGATGCCTTCAAAAAGAGAAGAGATCTTGTGTATGAACTGATCCAGGAAATTCCAGGGTTTAAAGTATTGCTTCCAAAAGCAGCATTTTATTTCTTCCCGGATATTTCGCACTATATCGGAAAAACGCTGAACGGAACTGAAATCAAAAATTCAGACGACTTTGCCATGTTCCTTCTGGAAAATGCTCATGTAGGATGTGTGGGAGGTTTTTCTTTCGGAAGCCCGGAATGCATCAGATTCTCTTACGCTGCTTCAGAGGAAGATTTGAGAGAAGCTATGAAACGAATCAAAAACTTATTGGAATCATTCAATTAACAAACTAACCATCAAAAATAAAACACAACAGCAATGAATCTGTTAAAAAAACTAACTATTGCAACAAGTATTGCCGCCGCAAGTTTTGCAGGGTATGCTTTTGGCCAGGATTTTCAATGGAAGGAAGGGACTTCTAATGGATACAAGTATAAATACGTAACCAACGACCCAACGTCAGCAAGGTACTACACCTTAAAAAATGGGTTAACAGTAATTTTGAGTCCAACAAATAAGGATCCGAGAATACAAACCTATATCGCAACAAAAGCAGGTAGTAAAACCGACCCTGCAGACCACACTGGTCTTGCCCATTATCTGGAGCACATGCTTTTCAAAGGGACCAATCAGTTTGGTTCTAAAGACTGGGCCAAAGAGAAACCTCTTTTAGACCAGATTGACGCTCTTTACGAGAAATACAACCAAACGAAAGACGAAGCCAAAAGAAAAGAGATCTACAAAGAGATTGACAGGGTTTCCGGAGAAGCAGCCAAATATGCAATTGCTAACGAATATGACAAAATGATGGCGGGTATGGGAGCTGACGGAACCAATGCTTTCACGTCATTTGAACAAACGGTATATACAGAAGATGTACCTTCCAATGTTCTTGACAAATTCCTTGCTGTACAGGCTGAAAGATTCAGAGAGCCGGTTCTGAGATTGTTCCACACGGAGCTTGAAGCTGTATATGAAGAAAAAAACAGATCTCTGGATGATGATGGAGATAAAGTTTTCGACACCATGTTTGCCAACCTTTTCCCTAACAACAATTATGGAAAACAAACAACCATCGGGACGATTGAGCACTTGAAAAATCCATCTCTGCATGCTATCAGAGAATATTTCAATAACTATTATGTTCCCAACAATATGGGCATCATCATGTCCGGAGATTTTAATCCGGATGAAGTCATTGCAAAGATTGACAAGGCTTTCTCTTACATGAAACCTAAAGCAATTCCTGAATATAAAGTAGGACAGGAAAAAGCAATTACCGCTCCTGTTATAAAAGAAGTAGTAGGACCTAATCCTGAGAATGTAATGCTTGGGTTCAGATTTCCGGGAGCTTCAACGAAGGATGCAAGAATGCTGAATCTTGTTGGAAATATGCTTACCAACGGACAGGCAGGATTAATTGACCTTGATTTGGTAAAAAAACAAAAATTACTGGGAGCTTACGCCGGGTCTTATGCTTTAAAAGATTATTCAGTGTTACTTTTACAAGGGAAGCCTACTGAAGGACAATCTCTGGATGAAGTAAAAAATCTTCTTCTTCAGGAAATTGATAAGTTAAGAAAAGGAGATTTTTCTGATGATCTGATTCAGTCTATTGTGAACAACGAAAAGAAAAGCATTATTCAGAAGGATGAAAAATATTCGTCAAGAGCAAGCATCCTGATGGATGAATTTACTTCGGATATTGACCACAAAGCATCGTTGGAATATGTTGACGAAATTTCAAAACTTACAAAGAAAGATATCATGGATTTCGTATCCAAATATCTTCAGAATAACAATTACGTAGCAGTTTATAAAAGAAAAGGAGAAGACAAGAGCATCGTAAAGGTTGATAAACCAACCATTACTCCGGTTTCCGTTAACAGAGAAGATCAATCTCCTTTCCTTAAGAAGATTGATGAAATGCCTGAAAATCCTATCGCTCCGGTATGGTTAAACTACGATAAAGACATTGCTAAAAACAAATTAGCTGACGTAGATGTACTTTCTGTAAAAAATACCGACAATGCACTCTTCAGAATGTATTATCATTTTGATTCAGGAAAATGGAACAACAAAGTTCTTCCATTGGCAGCAGAATACCTTCAATATTTAGGAACTAAAGATAAATCTTCTGAAGTGATCAGTAAGGAATTCTACAAACTTGCTTCAAGCTTCAATGTGAGTGCAGGAAATGAAGAAACTTACGTATCATTGGAAGGGTTAAATGAAAACTTCGATAAAACAATCGCTTTATTTGAAGATTTGATTAAAAACAGCCAGGCGGATCAGGCAGCTCTTGATGCTTACAAAACAAGATTGAAGAAAGCCAGAGCAAATGCAAAACAGAATAAAGGCACTATTATGGCCGGATTGAGAAGCTATGCACAATATGGCGCACAGAATCCGTTTAACAATGTATTGAGTGATGCTGAACTTGACGCCTTAAAAGCAGAAGATCTGATCAATGTTCTTCATGACCTGTTTAATTTCAAACATAGGGTACTGTATTACGGTCCGAAATCAGGAAACGAAGTGGTGGCATCTTTAAAACCAATTCACAAACTTCCTGCAACGCTGAAAGATCTTCCTAAGTCTAAAACCTTCGCTCAGATCCCGACTGATAAAAACAAAGTATTATTCGCTCATTATGACATGGTACAGGCAGAAGTGTTCTGGGTAAGAAATTCTGATCAGTACAATGCTACCATCACTCCTACCGTAAATTTATTCAACAACTATTTCGGAGGCGGAATGGGATCTATCGTTTTCCAGACGATCAGAGAATCTAAAGCACTGGCCTACTCTACCTATTCTTACTTTGCTCTTCCTAGCAAGAAAACAGACAAAGATATGATTATGGCCTATGTAGGGACACAGGCGGATAAATTTAATGAGTCTACAACGGCAATGAATGAGCTTTTGACTACCCTTCCAAAATCTGAACAGTTATTCGAAACAGCGAAAAGCGGATTGAAAAAATCAATTGCTTCTGAAAGAATTACTCAGGACGGAATTATCTTCTCTTATCTGAAATCCCAAAAGCTTGGAAACAATTTCGATATGAGAAAGAATGTCTACGAACAGGCACCAAAACTGTCTTTTACAGACATCAATGCATTCCATGATAAGGAAATGAAAAACAAAAACTACACTTACTGCCTTGTTGCTTCTCAAGACAAAGTAAATGAGGCCGATATGAAGAAATTAGGTGAGGTAAAAAAACTTAATTTAACTGAAATATTTGGTTACTAAAATCAACAAAAAGCCCTGTTCTCAGGGCTTTTTTATTTCACAGCACACTAAAACAATTATAGATTTTATTTATCGATATTTGTTTGTTCGATAGATGAATCTTTTATATATTTGCATTAGAAATTTAAATATAAAACAAAAAAAATTATGTCTTTAGTAGGAAAAAAATTCCCAAATTTAACAATCGACGCAATGTCTGAGATGGGTGACGATCTTAAAATCAACATCCTTGATGAAGCAGTAAACAACCAGCAAAAAGTTCTTTTATTCTGGTACCCTAAAGATTTCACTTTCGTATGTCCTACAGAGCTTCACGCTTTTCAGGAGGCTTTAGGTGAATTCGAAAAAAGAAACACTAAAGTAATTGGTGCATCTTGTGATACTAACGAAGTACACTTCGCATGGTTGAACACACCAAAAGATAACGGAGGAATCGAAGGAGTAACTTACCCACTTTTAGCTGATACTCACAGACAATTGGCAAACACGTTGGGAATCGTTGATCAGGATTTCGAATATGATGAGGATGGAAATGAAGTTTTCACAGGTTCTAACGTAACTTACAGAGCAACTTACCTTATCGACGAAACTGGAAAAATTTTCCACGAAGCGGTAAACGACATGCCTCTAGGAAGAAACGTAAAAGAATTCTTAAGATTAATTGATGCTTACACGCACGTTCAAAAACATGGTGAAGTATGTCCTGCAAACTGGGAAGAAGGAAAAGATGCAATGAAAGCTGACAGAACTTCTACAGCAGAATACTTAGCTAAGAACTAATATAATGTGTTAATTTGAAAATGAGATAATTTGAGGATTAACAAAAATTATCTCATTTTCTTCTTTACAAAACATTGATACATTTTCAAATTAACAAATTTTCAAATTACAATCATGTACACAGAATTAACCGAAGATACATTACAAAATATAGTTAGCGACAACGAAAAAGTAGTTGTTCAATATGGCGCAACATGGTGCGGAAACTGCAGAATCATGAAGCCAAAATTCAAAAAATTAGCGTCTGAAAATGATTCTATCCCATTTTTATACGTAGATGCAGAAAAGCTTCCTGAAAGCAGAAAACTAGCAAAAGTAGACAACTTACCTACTTTCGCCATCTTTAAAAACGGAGAATTGGTGAACCAGGTTCAGTCTAACCAGGCAGAAAGTTTAATTAACCTTTTTAACGAATTAGCATAATGAAATTACCCGTAATCAGACAGTTTTATCAGAATCAAACTCCTGAAAACCTTGAAAAAACATTAGAAGTACTGGAAAGTTTCTGCGAATTCAGAGGAACAAGCGAAGAAGATTTAAATGTTGCAGGAGAATTGATCACGAATATTTGTGGAGCTTTAGAAGTTCACTCCAATGTACAGAGCGGAATGAGCGAAAAAGACGCTTTAAACTCTTTTGCTCAAAAGGTTTTAGGATCAATCGACAAATAACATCTTGCGATTATTTCTAATCAAAAGATTGTAAAAACACAAAATGCCTGAGGTTTTCCTCATTCCTATATATTTTTTTTCTTATTCTTTAAGAACCCTTTTATTTTAACTGTAAAATTCACTTCAAAGTACTTTAACCGGTCATATGAAGCTGGCAGTTGCATGAAAATTTTTAAAGAATATCCAATTAAAATCCCGGTGATATTTTCATCAGGATTTTTTGGGTTTACGGTTTAAAACATGAATAACACAAATGTTTTCAACAAATTTCACAAATAAAAAACCTGAAATTCATTATCAAAAAATATGCGCAATCTCTGTGTCAATTTTTGAAACCTGGGGTGCAAGAACAGCTTTAAAATCGTTATAGGTTTCGGCTAAAGCCATTGGATGATATACTAAAGATAAACGGGTTAAAGCTCATTCCTATTGAATTCGTGTTATTTGTGAAATCATTAGTGCCGTTTGTGTTTAAGCATTATTTGTATTAAAAAAAATCCCGATGAAAATATCACCGGGACTATTATTTTAAAAGATAAAATCAACTTATCAATTAGTTTCTTCTGCTCATCAAAATACTCAGAATGTACCAGAATAAAAGCATAATAGAAGCAAAAAGCTGCAACGCCGCTCCAACATACTGGTTCGTTCCATAGGAATCCTTTAGTTTGCTTGTCTGGTATAAAATAGTAGCTGAAGCTAAAATTACCATTCCAACTGAAAACCATAATCCAAGGTTAAAACCAAAGATCATTCCCGCTACAATCAGTCCGATTGAAATAAACCCACCGATGACAATAATATTTCTTAAAAAAGAAAAATCTCTTTTAGAAGTAAATGCAACTGCAGAAATACCTGCAAACATCGCAATAGTTAAAGTAGCAGCCTGGAAGATTACATTCGTTCCTCCTGTCATATTGGTTGCAATGAAAAGCAACGGCATAAAAATAATCGCTTCCAACAGGATATAAAAACCTAATCCTAAATACTGGGTAGATTTACTTTGTGAAAGAGACCATTTGGAAGCTAAAACTGAAGCTAACCAGAAAACTCCGATAATCAGCAACCAGATATATCTCTGACCAAACATCATCGCGATAAGTTCTGCCGGAACAGTTTTCAATAATATCGTTTCAACTCCAATAAAGGCAAGAATAGATAATGCAACATGCAAATAGGTCTTCTTGTAAAAACTCGCCTTCTCCACATCCGAAGAATGAGCGACTAAAACATCTGTCATCATAGTTAATATTTTTTTAATTAATCGAAAATAAATTTTTATCTATTTCGCAGGCAGCACACCCAATATTTTTCCATCATCCTCAAATACAGCTGTAATGGCTTCTTTGGAAGATGATTCTCCTGCATATTTGTATTTAATACTCGGATGATTGGTACCATCCATTGTTTTATAATATCCTGCTTTTAAGATTTCAAGCTTTTTATTGGGGTCAATTCCATCTTTGACGTTTTTAAGAACATTGTCCGTCACGATTTCCTTTACTTTCTCAGAAAGCAATCCATCAATAGTTACACGGTCAGAAGCCTGTAAAGCATCCACAAACTTAAGGAAGTTATCATTATACAAACTGACTTTCTCCTTACTTATAGCAGCCGGCTGTTCTTTTTTCTGGACATTCTCAACCTTTACACCTGCCACCTTCTGCGCAAACACTAACTGCCCACCCACAAGTGCAAGTCCCAGCAATAATTTTTTCATAGTATTTATTTTTATCTGGTGAAATAAGTGATGGAAGATACGAAAATCAGACCAGTTCTAAAAATTTCATTGTATCTACATTATCGGCATAGGTATCAAGTCCCGGATTCTGTGCTTCTCCAAAAGGAATTGCATTCAAACCTAATCCCTCTTTAGCCACAATACACTGTATATTTTCTTCATTTTCAGCAACAAAGGCTTTCACATCTTCCAAAGATTCATATCTGCTGAAGTTGATCACAGAAAGCGGGCTGAACAGCTTATCATCTTCTTTCAGCATCACAAAATTATTATCCCAGAATTTGTCCTGGTTTAAAAGATAAACCGCTCTGTTATAATCATAATTGTTAGCATATTTATTATGATTGATGATATCCTGAAATGCCAGGAAGTTTTCAAACAACCTGTCAATAAGGAAATCCTGCGGAATAAAAACTCTCGTCACATTTCTGCATCCCAGCCCAAAATACTGGAAAATATCTTTTGCCAGCAATTGTAGCTCTTCATCCGTTTCATCACCTTTCAGCACAGCAACAGAAGTTCTGTTCTTACGGATAATACTTGAATGATTCTTGAAATAATATTCCAGATATCTTGCCGTATTGTTACTTCCTGTAGCGATAACTGCATCAAAATTCTCTAATTTCTCTACAAATTCAAAAGCTACGTTTCCATCAGAAAACTCATTCCATTTCTTTAATAAAAACGGAATCATGCGTTTATCTTTTGAAGACAGCTTAATAACAGGTGTATGATTGCTCAAAACAACGGACATTACATCATGAAATCCTACCAAAGGAATATTTCCGGCTAGAATAAGTCCTACTCTTTTTGAAATTTTAGAGATGGAATAATTTCCAAGCCAGTTTTTGATATTCTCTTCCGTCAGAAGATCTGCCCATTGCTGCAAAGCATATTTCTGATTATCAATGGTAAACCACGGATTCTCTATTTCAGATCTTTTTAATAATAACTCAATATCAGCATCATCTTCATTATGATGTTCTGGTTTCTTCGCTAGAAACGCTTTTATATAATCACTTAATTTAATAAGTCCTAAAACTTGATTTTCGGTATTCATAATTACTTTAAAATTGGGGAATATTTTGTAATTTTGTGCAAATTTAAAAAAAATTAGCGATGGCTATCAAAATAACTGATGAATGCATTAATTGTGGAGCTTGCGAACCGGAATGCCCAAACAATGCAATATATGAAGGAGCTGTAGATTGGAAAGCTTCTGAAGGTACGGCTCTTCAAGGTACCATTACAATGCCGTCGGGACTTACTGTAGACGCAGAAGCACCACAAGAGCCTGTAAGTGATGATGTCTATTTTATTGTAACAGATAAATGTACAGAATGTAAAGGATTCCACGAAGAACCTCAGTGTGCAGCGGTATGCCCTGTAGACTGCTGTGTTCCAGATGAAGATCACGTAGAATCTGAAGAAGCACTGCTTAATAAAAAAGCATTCTTACACGGTGAATAAAAATAATTCCGTCTCATCATGTATGGGGCGGCTTTTTTTGATCAAAAATCCAACTTAACAAAAAAAATAAGCGAAAGGAGTTTAAATTCTGGAAGCAACCAAAAAATAAAAATATGAACAAAAAGCACAACTTCAGCGCAGGGCCATGTATTTTACCACAAGAAGTATTTGAAAAGTCAGCACAGGCTATCCTGGACTTTAACGGTATCGGATTGTCTCTTCTTGAAATTTCCCACAGAAGCAAGGATTTCGTTGCGGTAATGGACGAAGCGCGTGCGATTGTAAAAAGATTAATGAATCTTGGTGATGATTATGAAGTTCTTTATTTAGGAGGAGGCGCCAGCATGCAGTTTGCAATGGTACCCTACAACCTGATGAAAGTAGGTGGAAAAGCAGCTTACCTGGATACAGGAACATGGGCAGCCGGAGCCATCAAAGAAGCTAAAAAAGTAGGAACAGTAGATGTATTAGGTTCTTCAAAAGAAGAAAACTACTCTTTTATTCCTAAAGATTATACGGTTGGTTCAGAATACGATTATTTCCACTGTACTTCCAACAATACTATTTATGGAACTCAAATGAAATCTTTTCCTGAAGTGGACACGCTAATGGTTTGTGATATGAGTTCTGATATTTTTTCCAGACAACTGGATTTTTCTAAATTTGATCTGATCTATGCCGGTGCGCAGAAAAACATGGGACCTGCAGGAGTTACTTTAGTGGTAATAAAAAAAGAAATCCTGGGTAAAACGGGAAGAGAAAACATGTTTTCTATATTGGATTACTCTCAACATATTGCTAAAGAATCCATGTACAATACCCCGCCGGTATTTCCTGTATATGCCTCTTTGCTTACCCTTCAGTATCTTGAAAGAAACGGAGGAATTGCTGCTGCAGAAAAAAGAAATGAAGCTAAAGCTAAGCTTTTATATGATGAAATCGACAGCAATCCGTTATTTGAAGCATTCTGCGTAAAAGAAGACCGTTCACTCATGAATGTTTCTTTCAACATCACAGACGAAAGTAAGAAAGAAGAATTTGACAATGCATGGAAAGCTGCAGGAATCAGCGGACTGAACGGACACAGAAGCTTAGGCGGATACAGAGCAAGTTTATACAACGCCTTGCCTATCGAAAGTGTACAGGTTTTGGTGGATGTAATGAAATCGATCAAATAATTTAATCATTAAAAAAATTCAAAGATTGAAAGACTGAAGAGCAGTTAATTTAAATTCATTAATTTGCACCCTAGTTTTAAAATTTTGAAATATGTATATCTTTCAATCTTTAAATCAAATAACTCATGAAAGTTTTAGCAAACGACGGAATTTCAAAAGCAGGAGAAAACGCTCTAAAAGAAGCCGGAATTGAAATTCTGGACAATAGAGTGGCTCAGGATCACGTTATTAATTTTATCAACGATAATAATGTGGACGTTCTTTTGGTAAGAAGTGCAACGAAAGTGAGGCAAGACCTTATCGATGCCTGCCCCAGCCTTAAAATAATTGGAAGAGGCGGTATCGGAATGGATAACATTGATGTTGAATATGCCAAAAGCAAGGGCATTAAAGTAATCAACACGCCTACAGCATCTTCAAAATCAGTGGCAGAATTGGTTTTCGGACACTTCATTTCTTTGGCAAGATTCCTTCACGAATCTAACAGATTAATGCCTCTGGAAGGAGATACCCATTTCAACGCTATGAAAAAGTCATTCGGTAATGCGTATGAACTTTCAGGGAAAACATTAGGAGTAATCGGCTTTGGAAGTATTGGACAGGAAGTCGTAAAAATAGGAATTGCTTTAGGAATGAAAGTAACTGTTCTGACGAAAAGCCTTAAAACAAAAGTTCTCACCCTGAACTTCTTTGACGGACAATCGGTAGACTTTGAAATCACTTCCACCAATGATATGGACGCATTTCTTAAAGATGCAGATTTCATCAGCATCAATACGCCGAAAACGAATGAGTATATTATAGACACCCCTCAGTTTGAAAAAATGAAAGACGGAGTCTATATTGTAAATACTGCAAGAGGCGGTGTCATCAATGAAGTGACACTGATTGATTTTATTGAGTCAGGAAAAATAGCAGGAGCGGCATTGGATGTTTTTGAAAATGAGCCAAGCCCGGAACTTCCTTTACTGATGAACCCCGCATTGTCCCTTTCTCCTCATGTAGGAGGAAATACAGTAGACGCGCAAGAGAAAATCGGTATCGAACTTGCAGAACAAATTATTAAGCTACAAAAAGAAACTATAAGATAAATATGCCTGTTTTTAAACCTTTCCGTGGAATTAGACCTCATAGAGAC
This sequence comes from Chryseobacterium sp. GW821-FHT04C04, assembly GCF_059420365.1. Lineage (NCBI taxonomy): Bacteria > Pseudomonadati > Bacteroidota > Flavobacteriia > Flavobacteriales > Weeksellaceae > Chryseobacterium > Chryseobacterium sp. GW821-FHT04C04. The sequence goes on from NZ_JBWKTO010000001.1 coordinate 415,957, forward strand.
TTTGAGAGTACTTTCCCTACACATCCACTGGATAATTTCACCCAGGAAGAGATTGCAGAGAAAGCTCAAGTTGAAAATACTTACATCAATATGATTAAACCCTATGTTGTAAGTAAATCTAAAGATATTGACCGGAATCTGCGAAAGATCCGATCTACATTTGAAGAACTTCTGGAAGAGAAGAAATTGGTCCAGGACAATTCAGCCTATTATCTTTATGAGCAGATCTACCCCAACAAACAAGTGTTCAGGGGGCTTCTCGGATTGGCTAGTATTGAAGATTTCTGGAATGGAAAAATCAAAAGACACGAAAGTACCATTCCTCAGAAAAAGGAAAAACTGGCTCACTATCTTGAGAAAGTAAATCTGCAGGCAGAACCTGTGCTTCTTACCTACCCTGCCAATTCAAAAATTGAGCTGCTGATGAATCATGAGGAAAAGAATGTTCCTATCTTCAATCACATAGACTCTATTGGCATCAGACATAAAATCTGGAGAATAGACAACCGTCTGAAACTGCAGCAATTCAAAGAAGTAATTGATCAGATCGATTCATTTTACATTGCTGACGGACACCACAGAATAGGTTCTACAGCATTGAATGCAAAGTATCATAAAGAGAAAAACAAAAGACATAACGGCACAGAACTTTACAACTTTGTGTTCAGTTTTATCGTTTCCAACCAGTCTATTAAAATTCATGACTACAACAGGATTTTACATGATCTGAATGGCATTTCTCCTGAGGCGTTCCTAAAAGAGCTTGAGCATTATTTCCTTATCCATGAAAAAGGAGAAACATCCTACTATCCTTCTCAGAAATTCCATATTTCAATGTATTTAGATGGGAAATTCTACTCTCTTCACGTAAAGCATGACCTTCGTTCTAAAGAAATGTCTCTGGACAATCTGGACCATCATCTTTTAGACAAATATATTTTCAAAAATATCCTGAAAATTGAAGATCCGGACAGCTCTGAGCTGATCTCTTATGTAAAAGGAACCTCCAATATCAACGGAATCAATATTTTAAAAGAAAAGATAGACAGCGGTGAAGGTAAGGTTGGTTTTGGAATCTATCCTGTAAGTTTTAATGATATGATTAAAATTTCAGATCTAAAACTAAGCATGCCTCCGAAATGTACATTTATTGAACCAAAACTGATTACAGCTCTGTTAATGTACGACATGAAACCTTAATAAATTCCCATTTTTTTCCTACTTTTATCAATGGAAAAAGAAAGGTAAATAAAAAATGAAAAAACTATTCATTATACTTCCACTCTTTTTGAGTGGATTTTTATTTTCTCAAAAAAAGCCACAAAAAAGTCCGGCAAAAAAAGGTACCGTTGCCAAATTCAATTATCATGATGAGTTTAGAAAGATTTCGGACGAAATTATGACCAATGGTAAAGCCTATGATAACCTTGGAGAACTTACGAAAGGGGTCGGATCACGTTTCAGTGCAACTCCCGGCTATGCAAAAGCAGTAGAATGGGCAGAAAAAAAGTTCAAGGAAATTGGTATTGATATGATCTGGAGACAAGAGGCAAAAGCCCCTGTCTGGATCAGAGGAAAAGAATCTTTGCAAATAAAAGCAGGAAACGGAGATTGGAAAAACATCAGAATGCTTTCTTTTGGAAACTCTGAAGGAACAGGTGGAAAAGATCTGGTAGGTGAAATTGTTTTAATCAATTCCACTTCAGAGCTCAACGCAATGTCGATAGGCCAGCTAAAAGATAAAATCGTTTTCGTAAATGTTCCAATGGATCCGAAAATTATTAATACAAGTGATTCCTATTTACAGACGGCAAAATCAAAATTAGTTTCCGCTTCTATCATTGCTAAAACAGGTGCAAAAGCATTAATTATAAGATCATTAACAACAGCTAATGACGATACTCCCCATGCCAAGATGATTTATTATGAGCCGGATGATAAAATAAAGATTCCGGCTTTATCTATTGGAGTAAGATCCGCGGATGAGTTGGAAAAAATAGTAAAAAAACAAAAAGTTACTGCTAAAATCAACATGACTGCTGAATCAAAAGGAGACACGACGAATCCAAATATCATTGCTGAAATTCAGGGCAAAAAGGATTCTAAAGTGATTGTTTTAGGCGCTCAGCTTGATTCCTGGGATTTTGGTGAAGGTGCTATTGATGATGGAACAGGAGTTGTGCAGTGTATCGAAGTTTTAAGAACACTGAAGGCGCTTGGATACGAAAACAACCACACCATCCGGGTAGTCTTGTACGCCAATAGTGAAAACGGAGGACAAGGCCGTGAGATGTACGCTGCTTATGTCAAAAAGAGAGATGAAAAGCACATATTTGCCTTAGGAACAGATGCTGGAGGGTATTCTCCACGAGGATTTTCTTTGGACATGTCACCTCAGAGAAGAAGGCTGGTTTATCCATGGAAAGAATATTTTCTTCCTTATGGGGTGTATGATTTCGACCAAACAGAAGCCATTCAGGATATTTCTCCTTTAAAAAAATTGGATATTCCTTTAGCAGAGCTTGTTGTAGATACCCAAAGATATTTTGATTATCACCATTCCGAACAAGATACTTTTGACAAAGTGAATAAAAGAGAACTTCTTCTCGGAGCAGTTGCAATAACACAGATGATTTTTATGGTTGATAAAAACTGGTAACAATGAAAAAGATAGTAGGAACTTCATTATTGCTTTTTGGAATGGCTGTTTTTGGCCAGACTAAAAAAGATTCTATCCAGTTCAAAAAGATTTCCACTGAAATCCTGAACAATGGTAAAGGATATACTGAGCTGAAAGAGCTTACCAAAAATATAGGACACCGTTTAAGCGGATCTGAAGCCTATGAAAAATCGGTACAATGGGCTGCACAGAAACTTCGTGATGCCGGAGCTGATAAAGTATGGCTTCAGGAAGTGATGATCCCTGTCTGGGTAAGAGGTAAAGAATCTCTGCATATCCAAACCGCTAACGGAAAATGGAAAAGTATTAAAATGCTTTCTCTCGGAAATTCAGAAGGTACGAACGGAAAAGACGTCTCAGGTGATATTATTATGGTAAAATCACTGGAGGAATATGATAAGCTTCCCGCTGAAAAAGTAAAGGATAAGATTGTATTTTTCAACTATCCTTTTAATCAGGGGAATGTACAAACTTTTATTTCTTATCGTGATGCAAGCCCCTACAGAAGAACTGCTGCTTCATTAACGGCTAAAAAAGGAGGCAAGTTTGCTATTATCCGGTCACTTTCTTCAGCTTTTGATGACGTTCCTCATACAGGAAACATGCGCTATGACGAAAATATTCCCAAAGTGCCGGCCATAACGATCGGAAACACATCAGCTGATGACCTGGAAGCATTATTGAAAAATCAAAAAGTTACTGCTAAACTCAATTCCAACTGTGGGATGAAAGGAGAAAAACTCTCCCACTCTGTGATTGGTGAAATTACAGGCAAGAAAGACCAAAGCGTAATTGTCGTAGGAGGTCATCTGGATTCCTGGGATGTAGGTGAAGGGGCACATGATGACGGAGCAGGAATTGTACAGAGTATTGAGGTCCTGAGAACTTTTAAGAAATTAGGAATACAAAATAGCCATACCATCCGCGCAGTTTGTTTTGCCAACGAAGAAAACGGAACAAAAGGCGGAAAACAATATGGCAAAATTGCCAAAGAAAACAACGAAAAACATCTTTTTGCAATAGAAACAGATGCCGGAGGTTTTTCACCCAGAGGAATTTCCCTGGAGATGGATGAACCTCAAAGAAACCAGATCAAAAGCTGGGTCAATCTGTTTTTACCGTATGGCGTTTATAACTTTGACGGAAAATATTCAGGATCAGATATTGCTCCCCTTCACGAAATGGGAGTTCCCACCGCTGAGCTGGTTCCTGATCCACAGCGTTATTTTGATATTCACCATACAGCAGAAGACACTTTTGAAAAAGTCAACCGTAGAGAACTGTTACTCGGTTCTGCGGTGATGACACAACTTATTTATATGATCGATAAAAATTGGTAACCATGAAAAAGATACTAGGAACTTCATTATTGCTTTTTGGAATGGCTGTTTTTGGCCAATCCAAAGATGATTCTATTCAGTTCAGAAGAATCTCTACGGAAATTCTGAACAATGGAAAAGGATATACTGAGCTGAGAGAGCTTACAAAAAATATCGGACACCGTTTAAGCGGTTCCGAAGCCTATGAAAAATCAGTACAATGGGCTGCACAGAAACTTCGTGATGCCGGAGCTGATAAAGTATGGCTTCAGGAAGTGATGATCCCGGTATGGGTAAGAGGAAAAGAATCCCTTCACATCCTAGCTTCCAACGGAAAATGGAAAAGCCTTAAAATGCTTTCTCTTGGAAATTCTGAAGGAACCGGAGGAAAAGATGTTTCAGGAGAAATCATCATGGTTAAATCCATGGAAGAATATGACAAGCTGCCTGCTGAAAAAGTAAAAGATAAAATTGTATTCTTTAACTACCCTTTCAGCCAGTCATTCATAGAGACATTCAAAGGATATGGAGATGCTGCAAAATATCGGACTACAGCCGCTTCTTTAACCGCCAAAAAAGGAGGTAAATTTGCGATCATCCGATCTTTATCTTCAGCTTTTGACGATGTTCCCCATACCGGAGCGATGCGTTATGAAGATAAAGTAACCAAAATACCAGCCGTAGCCATTGGAAGCACTACAGCAGATGAACTGGAAGCTTTGTTGAAAAGCCAGAAAATAACTGCTAAACTTAATTCCAACTGCGGAATGAAAGGAGAAAAACTTTCTCATTCTGTTATTGGAGAAATTACAGGCAAGAAAGACCAAAGCGTAATCGTTGTGGGTGGACACCTTGATTCGTGGGATGTGGGCGAAGGTGCCCATGATGACGGAGCAGGAATTGTTCAAAGCATCGAGGTCTTGAGAACCTTTAAGAAACTAGGAATACAAAACAATCACACCATCAGAGTAGTCTGCTTTGCGAATGAAGAAAACGGAGTAAAAGGCGGAATTCAATATGGTAAAACAGTAAAAGAGAAGAATGAAAAACATCTTTTCGCGATAGAAACAGATGCCGGAGGTTTTGCACCAAGAGGTATTGCCCTGGATATGGATGATGCGAAAAGAAATCAGATTAAAAGCTGGTCAAACCTATTCCTTCCTTATGGCGTTTATAATTTCGAAGAGAGATTTTCAGGAACAGACCTTTACCCGCTTCATGACCTGGGAATTCCAGCAGCTGAATTGATGCCGGATTCTCAACGTTATTTCGATATTCACCATACGGAAGAAGATACGTTTGAAAAGGTGAACCGTAGAGAGCTCTTATTGGGCGCTACCACTTTGACACAGATTATTTATATGATTGATAAAAACTGGTAATACATATGAAACCGTCTTTAGAGGCGGTTTTCTTTTTTTAAATATTGATACTAAGATATAATTCAATAGGAACGGGCTTTAGCCCGTTTATCTTTATGGATACTGTCCAATGACTTCAGCCAAAAATTATAATGATTTTAAAATCCTATTTGTAACTACAGATTTCAAAGATTGACACAGATCATTGTGTGTCGTTTCATTGGTAAAATTCGTGCAAAAACATTTGTGCTATCTGTATTTTTTTCCTTTAAATTTTACGTTTATACAAAAAGTTCCGCCACCAAAATATTTTCCATGCATGATCCATCCCTCCACCTGATTCCCAATTGATATCAAACTTTCCTCCCTCCCATGCATATGCCGGCATTGCAATTTTTGAATGAAACATTGGCGGATTATCTTTTACTACAGCAAAATAATCAGCATCAAAATTGGATTTCCTGTAATATTGAATTTCTACAATAGTTTCATATTTATTTCCTTGAAAAATATACAGAGTGACATCGTAAAGATCATAAAACTCTTTATGCAAAATTTCCAGTGCCCAATCTAAAGTCAATAGTGTTTTTGAATTATTTATTCTGGTCCTGGATTTCATCTTCTCAGATAAATTGGATCCTTCAAATTCATTAAAATCAGATAGAATAAAAAACAAATGAGGGGAAATTGTATTCCAGCAATGAACCTTTGCCAAATTCAAGAGATTAGCTATACAGAACTCAATATTAGTTTTTAAACTTTCCTGATTCATTTTTAAAACTTTTCTACAAATATTTTAAATGGGATGAAAATAAGATCAAACTGTAATATTTTCTTCGTTTTAAATTATTACACCTTAAAAATAGAAAATTTTTCTTTGTTTAAGGAAATAACAGATGAAAATACGCTCTAACACAAGTCTTATCAACCTCTTAAAACAAAGTGTTAATCGAGAAAGTAATATTTTGGCATGATATTGGCATTTAGAATATTGAGAAAAAATTAAAAAAACACTAAGGATGAGAAAAAAGGTTTTCTGTGGATTTTCAGTTTTTCCACTGATTCAAGTTCATATCTAGCATATGAATCCTTTTTTTTCTACGATGCCGTAAAAGATACGGGCTCGTGATTAACTAACCCCCGTTAGTTAATCACAGCAGTTTTGCACCCCGTATCTAACTGGTATCATCAATAACCAAGAATCTTTATTGATTCAAAAAAACAAAAATATCCCGGACTTTTAGCCCGGTATTACGATATAAATAAATGGCAAAGTCATCGTGAATCTTAGCCCAGTAAAGGAATTTTATTCTTTTTACCGTGATGAGTGCGCCTTTATTCTTTAATTAATGTATAACCCTTAAAATGGTAGTAATGATGAGAGCCTTTTTTGAAATGATTTTTAAGAGAAATGAAGATGCTGCAAAATTGAATATATGGAGCCTATTGCTGGTGATGAGTTTTGCTGCGTTTTCTGTTTTGGTATACGCCTTAAAACCAAGCTTAAACAGCTTAATAATATATCTGACGGCATTTGCCGCTTATATCGGCTTTGGCCTTGTATTCATTAGTTCCCTGGCTGGAACTGGTATGAAGAAAAGATAACAGAACATATAACTTTCAATTAATTTTTACTGAAAAAACCGTCCTTTTGGGGACGGTTTTTTTGTTTTACAATTTACTGTTCATTACTTTTATTGATAGTAAGGTTAAAAATGGACAACAAAAAAAGCCACCCCATTCGGAGCAGCTCTGGCGACAACAACTAAGGTTATCATCACATCGTAAAAATTTTATTCTTTAAAAAGATCCTTCATCATTTTATCGAGAATCGTTTTTGTCTCTTCCTCAATCATTTTACCGGATTTTTCAACCATTTTCTCTCTGAAAGGTTCACAACAGGCTTTTATTCCAAAGCCTTCATCTGTTTTAATGAGTTCCGGATGCAGACCGTGTTCTTCACACATTTCTGACTCAATTTCTTTTTTTATCAGGTCGTAATTCAGATCAAACATATTTTCTATTTTGTTTCTTATAAGTGATGGATAAAGATAGAAGTATTAAACCCTTGCCGAAATCCGTATTTCTACGGTATTTATAGGAAACAAAAAAACCGTCTTTTTCAAGACGGCATTATTTTAATAAAAAAATCCAAGCTTGCTGCTTAACCCTTTAAAATTTATCCAGAATCTTCTTCGGTAAGATTTTCACCAGTTCTTTTTTATATTCCTTTTCCAGAATAACAAATTTCCAGTTTTTTTTATCTTTTGAAACAGCACAGGCTTTCATATTGGCGTTGATGAGATATGAACCTTCACTGGCTAGATATTTTACATTATTCGCGCCATATTTGGCTGTCAAAGCACTGTTCATTTTTTGTTTCATCTCATCATTTAATGAACTGACATTACATTTCAGTTTCAAAAAATAATGGGTAATAGAAAAATATTCACCCGTAATGAGTTCGGGTTTTTCAATATTTCCAAACTTTAAATCCTGCACTTCAATTTTCATGAATGGATTATTGTAAGTCATATTCAAAATCTGTGTCATCTGCTCTTTTGAAACGATGGTGAAGAATTTTGGATATATACAACTTACCGCTTGATCTATCTGTTTAGATTTAATACTGTTTACAAAATAAGTAAGTGATTTTTTTATCGTTGCATCGTCAGGATTTGCTTTGGTCTGAGAAAAAGTCATAAACGACAGCAGAACAAACAGAAACAGAAGTGATTTAGTTTTCATTATTTAATAGTTGTTACCAATTTTAAGATTACTTTTCACCAGAAAAATCATTAAACTTCCCAGATATTAAAATGTGTCGCAACATGTATGCAGATCGTTACACAATGTATTTGAGCTGAATAAAAAAAGCCGTCCTTATCGGACGGCTTTTGAGAATATTTTGAAGATTCAATTATTTTACTTTTACAAGCTCAACATCGAACACTAACCAAGAGTTTGGCGGGATCACTCCTCCTGCACCTCTTTCTCCGTAAGCCATTGCCGGCGGGATCAATAATGTAGCAGTTTCACCTTCTTTCAATAATAGGATACCTTCATCCCATCCTTTGATTACTCTTCCCATTCCAATTGGAATATCGATAGGCTCATTTCTTTTGAATGAAGAATCAAACTCAGTTCCATCTACCAATTTACCTGCATAGTGTACAGATACATTGTCACCAACTTTTGGAGCTTTACCATCAGCTGTTTTTGTGATTTTATAATAAAGACCTGATTCAGTTTTTTGCATACCAGCTTTTAGGTTTTCAACCAATTTTTCCTGATTAGCTTTGAATTCTTCTTCTTTTTTCTTTTTTTCAGCTTCTTCCTTAGCAGCAAAAGCCTTATTGTTTTCTGCGATTTTAGCTTTTCCTTCGTTGAACGTTTTAGCTGCATCGTAGTGCTTATATTCGTCACCTTTACTGAAAACAGAAACTTTTTCTAAAACGATATCTGTTTTAGGTTTATCCTGAGCTCCTTTTTCAACGTTAGCAATGACATCAATGACATCATTACCTTTTACTACTTTTCCGAAGATCGTGTGTCTTCCGTCTAGCCAAGGAGTCGCCACTTCAGTGATGAAGAACTGAGAACCGTTTGTATTGGGTCCAGAATTCGCCATAGAAAGAATACCTTTTCCTGTGTGCTTAAGGTCGTTTCTTTCGTCCTCGAATTTATATCCCGGATCACCTGCTCCAGTTCCTTTAGGGTCTCCCCCTTGGATCATGAAATCTTTGATCACTCTGTGGAAAATAGTTCCGTCATAATAAGGAACTCCCTTAGCCTTAGCTTTGTTGTCGATTTTCCCTTCTGCAAGACCGATAAAGTTGGCTACAGTTACTGGTGCTTTCTTGTCTTCAAACTTCACAATCAAATTACCTTTTGTGGTTTGAAGATTGGCATAAAGCCCGTCATTAAGACCTTCGTAAGTTTCTTTGTCTACGTTCATTTTTTTATAAATTGGGGTACAACTCATCAGCGAAATACTTGCCGCTGCCAGAATTATATTCTTGTTAAACAATTTCATGTATTATAGGGCTTTTAATTTTATGATTAATGGAATGTCGTTATCTATTTTCTTTTCGTCTCCGAAAGTTCCGTAAGCCAAAGAAGACGGCACCAAAAGCGTTACTTCCTCTCCATCATGTATAAAGCGCAAAGCGTTTTCCACTGCTCTCAGTTCATCAAAGTGCCCGAATCTGGCATCTCTTCTTTCAAAAGACTTCTCATAGATTTTAGTCTGGTCAAAATCGTACAAATCATAAGAGTAAGAAATCAAAGATTCATCTTTTCTTCTTTCTCTCTGATCATAGCCTTCTGCCGTCACCCAGTAATTAAGCTGCGTAGGATAATACTTCACAGACTGGCCATTGATCCAATCCTGAATCTGGCCTCTTTCTATGGTATTCAGATTTTTCATCCTGTTTTTAGAAACATCCAGGTCTTTTTGGCTCAAAACACCGCCTACAGGTGGATGGGCCGTCTGTGCATTTCTGTTGCAGCTCAACAGGCTTATGGCTGATATGAAGAGTAATTTTCTCATAAACTTTTGCGAAAATACACATTTCGCGAATCAATTACAAAACTTGATGAAGAAATATGTGAATGTAATAACGTATCTATCTACTAATAGAACCAGACTGTTAAATTTAGTCCAAGAGTTAAAGGATATTCACCCACTTTATATTTATATAAATGCATGCATACAAAAAAACCGGGAAATTCCCGGTTTCTGTATATTATTTTGTTCAGTTAAGATTAAACTGTTTCCAGAGCATGATCTACGATAACTCTCCATCCGAATGGATCTTCAGTTAAGTTATTTTGCAGGTCTACCAAGTCTTTCTTAAGGAGAGCTGCATAGCTTTCATCATCAGATAATCTTGGAAGTTCCAATTTCTCACCCTGATACCCTAAAGCCTGGAACTGAGTGGTAACCACTGCCGTACCTACTCCCCATACTTCTTTAAGAGAACCGTCCTTCAAAGCTTCAATAACTGTTTTCACTGGGATTGGTTCTATTTTTACTTCAATTCCTCTTTTCTTAGCCAATTGGATAAAACTGTCTCTTGTTACCCCATCAAGAATTTTTTCAGAAGTCGGAGGTGTATAGATGGTATCATTGATTCTTACAAAGACATTCATAGTACCACTCTCTTCGAAATATTCGTGAGTTGCATCATCAGTCCAGATAATCTGCTCATATCCTTCTTCGATAGCCAATTGTGTAGGATAGAAAGAAGCAGCATAGTTACCTGCAGCTTTTGCAGAACCTACTCCTCCGTTTGCAGCTCTTGAATAGTGATCAGAGATTTTCACTGATACCGGTTCTGAGTAATAGCTCTTCGCTGGTGTTGCAACGATAGCAAACATATATTTATTAGATACTCTAGCTTTCAAAGCTTCTTCTGTAGCAAAAATCAACGGTCTGATATATAGTGACATTCCTTCCCCCTGTGGAATCCACTCTCTGTCGATATCTACTAATGCTTTTAATCCGTCTAAAAACATTTCTTCAGTCACCTCTGGCATAGCAAGACGTTTTGCTGACTTATTGATACGTTCAAAATTCTTTTCCGGTCTGAAAAGTAAAACCTGCCCGTCTTTGTCTTTATAGGCTTTCATGCCTTCAAAACAAGCTTGTCCATAGTTTACTCCCATCATAGCAGGTGTAAAAGGTATCGGACCGTAAGGAACTAATTTCACATCACCCCATTTTCCATTTTCATACTCACAAATAATCATATGATCAATGAAAGTACCACCAAATGAAAAATTGTTAGGGTCAAATGTAGAAATTCTGGAGTTTTCAGTTTTTTGAATTATCATTTTTTAAAATTTTTACGATGTTCTACAAATTTAACATAATTTTCTAAATATAAAAATTTTAGAGTAAATTTGACAAAAAAATAGCTTGAAAAGAGAGATTAAGACCACAAACGACGGTAGTAAAACACTGTTTATCAATGAATTAAATGAAAACTACCATTCTCATCATGGAGCACTTCAAGAAGCAGAACATGTGTTTATCAAAAATGGATTAAATTTGATAAATGATTACGAAATTAATATTCTAGAACTCGGTTTTGGAACAGGTTTGAATGTTTTAGTAACAATTAATGAATATTTAAAAACTGACAAAAATCATGTCATTAATTATTTTTCACTCGAAAAATATCCAATAAATGAATCTGAAGTTAAGGATTTGGCTTACTTTGAGCTTTTTGACAACCCTGAGTTTAAAAATATTTATCAGAAAATTCATCTGGCAGATTGGGGAAATTCAGTAGAAATCATTAATGGATTCAACTTAAATAAGATAGAATGTGATTTTTTTGACCTAAAGGACATTGATTTGCCTAAAATCAATCTTGTTTACTTTGATTGTTTCGGAGCCAGAGTACAGCCTGATTTATGGGAAAAACCATTATTTGAACTGGTTTCTGACAAAATGGCCATTAACGGATTATTAACGACCTACTCTTCCAAAGGCAGCGTAAGAAGAATTCTTCAGGAACTGAATTTTCAAGTAGAGAAAAAACAGGGGCCTCCAGGAAAGAGAGAGATGATTAATGCCGTGAAGCTGTAAAATAGTAAAAGGATGAAATGATTAACAAGGAAATTTGCTTAGTATTTTGCTCTTTTACCCTTATATGACTCATAAAAATTCCTTACATTAGCTATACAAATATTATACATTATATATATATGATAGATAAGATCAACATTAGAGTGTATGGATGTGCGGTAAAAGATAAACAAGTTCTGACCTTATTTGAGGAATATGCCGGCGAAGCTTTAATGAAATTTCCAGGTGGTGGATTAGAATATGGTGAAGGTGTATTAGAGTGTCTGCATCGTGAGTTTGATGAAGAGCTTAATGTAAAGGTAAATGTTCTGGAACATTTTTATACTCAGGAAAACTTTCTGGTTTCCCGTTTCAAAGAAAATGAGCAGCTTCTTACCATATATTATATAGTAGACATTGCCAATGAAGAGGATTTCCTTATTATGGATCCCTGCATTGAAAAAACAGAATGGATTGATATCGACAGACCAGACAATCCTTTTCCTCTCCCAATAGATAAAATAGTCTTCGATAAATTAAAAGAAAAATTCCTGTAAGTGCTCTTACAGGAATTTATATTATTTTTTGACTTTAAAATCACTTGCTCCCGGATAAGGCTGCAGATAACCAGAATTCCAATTGGACTGAAGCAATGATTCTACAAATTCATCTGTTCTGTTCTTATGGGGATCATAGCGGTCTTTCAGATCAATATCAGCCATTTTTCCTTTTACATTCCACCAGAAAGCGCTCCATCCTCCTCTCAACTCTTTGATAATTTCAAATACATTTTTTCCGGTAGCTCTATTCATCAGTTTTGCAAAAACCTGCCCTTCGGTAGTGGTAAGATCTCTCAGTTGCTTTTCATACTGATCCGCAAGCATATTCTGTCTTTCTCTTACAAACTTTCTTTTGGCCTTGTTATCCATATCGTTCATATCCTTCTGAATATCTCTGTACTGCTGGAGTGCCGTGACAAATAAAGGATATACTCTGTACAGCTTTTTATTCAGAAAATAATAGTAATTTCTATCCAGCTGATTATTAAATCTCGGTTTATTAACCAAAATCAATTCATCTAGTACGACTACAGGCTCGCCATTGATTTCATAAATCTTGACCTTTTGCTGTTCATCATAATAATATTTATTTCCAAATTCATCTGTTTTCAATGATTCAGCCGGATATTGATTGAGTGGCTTTGCCACTACACCATCCTTTTGGCCAAAAACACTGACTCCAAAAAAGAAAATAAAAAGGCAGATAATCTTACTAAAATTCATTATTTTTACACTTATAAGAACAAAAATTAAACGCAAAAATCATTCCTTTTTATGAAATTTGAAAAGAAATCTTTGAAATTTTTACAAAAATATTTAAACACATCATCACCAACAGGTTATGAACACAAAGGACAGGAAGTCTGGATGGACTATATCCGACCTTATGTAGACAAAATAGAAGTAGATCATTATGGAACCTGTTATGGGATCATCAATCCTGAAGCTGAATTTAAAGTAGTGATTGAAGCACATGCAGATGAGATTTCCTGGTATGTTAATTATATTACAGATGACGGACTGATCTATGTGATCAGAAACGGAGGCTCGGATCAAACAATTGCACCTTCAAAGGTTGTCCACATTCACGGAGAAAACGGAATCATAAAAGGCGTATTCGGATGGCCAGCCATTCATACAAGAACAAATCAGAATGAACCTACTCCTAAAATCGAAAACATTTTTATTGACTGTGGGGCTACATCCAAAAAAGAAGTGGAAGAAATGGGAATTTTTGTAGGATGCATGATTACTTACCCCGATGAGTTCTTTGAAATGAACGACAGATACTTTGTCTGCAGAGCACTTGATAATAGAATCGGTGGTTTTATGATCGCTGAAGTAGCCAGACTTTTAAAAGAAAATAAAAAATCTATCCCTTTCGGACTGTATATTACCAATTCTGTACAGGAAGAAGTAGGCTTATATGGAGCAGATATGATTGCTGACACGATTAAGCCTAATATCGCCATCGTTACCGATGTTACCCATGACACCACCACTCCGATGATTGAAAAGAAAAAAGAAGGTGATCAGAAATGTGGTGAAGGACCAGTCGTATTTTTTGCTCCGAGTGTTCATCATACTATCAGAGAATTAATCATTGATACGGCGAAAACAAAAAAAATCCCTTTCCAAAGAGCAGCAGCAAGCAGAGCTACAGGAACTGATACGGACGCCTTTGCCCATTCTAACGGCGGGGTACCAAGTGCGTTAATTTCCTTACCTTTGCGCTACATGCATACTACGGTAGAAATGGTATCTAAAGAGGATGTAGGAAACGTTATCAAACTTATCTATGAAACTGTTCTTAAGATCAAACCTGAAATGAAGCTGAAGTATCATTAATTGAGATTTCAGATATGAGACAGCAGATATCAGACTCTAATAAATACATTTACTTCTGCTCTTTAAAGATCTGAAATCTGAGATCTAGCATCTTATATCTAAATAAAAAGTATAAAAAGTAAAAATGAAAACGAAGCTTATTGCTCCATCCCTTTTATCTGCAGACTTTGGGAATCTGCAAAGAGACATTGAAATGCTGAATAACTCTCAGGCCGACTGGTTCCACATTGATGTAATGGACGGCAGATTTGTTCCTAATATTTCATTTGGTTTTCCGGTGATGAAAACCGTTCAACAGCATGCTAAAAAATTTGTAGATGTTCACTTGATGATCGTAGAACCGGATAAATATGTTGACGAATTTATCAATCATGGTGCAGACCTTATTTCTGTGCATTATGAAGCTTGTACGCATCTTCACAGAACCATCCATCACATTCAGAGCAAAGGGGTAAAAGCAGGGGTTGTTTTAAATCCTTCCACGCCGGTATTAATGCTTGAGGACATTATTGCAGATGTAGATCTTGTATTATTAATGAGTGTAAATCCAGGTTTTGGAGGTCAGAAATTCATTGAAAATACTTACAAAAAGATTGCAGAAACCAAAGACCTTATCTTAAGCAACAATTCTACTGCACTTATCGAAATAGATGGCGGTGTGAATCTTGACAATGCTTCTAAACTATTTGAAGCCGGAGCTGATGTTCTTGTTGCAGGAAATGCTGTTTTCTCAGCGGAAAGCCCTGAAAAAATGATCGAGCTATTGAAGATCTAACAGATTATATTTTATCATAAGCAAAAGGCAGCCAATGGCTGCCTTTTCTCTTGTTTGGAACTTAAGTCGTCTTGGTTATAATCTTTTTTTCAACACTTTGAAAATGTTAAATTATGTCTCGCTAACAACACAAATATCCGAATAAAACCCTATATATGCATCCGTAGAAATACCGAATCTTTTAACTCCGTATTTTCACTTAATCTCTCTTATCTTTTTCACACCTCTTTGTTCCAGATACAGGCACAGACAACAAAAATTATGGAAACCACAGAAAATACAGTTCTTATATTATTCAGGAAGTTCCATCTGTTTTCAAAATTTTCACGCATCTGTTTGATGGCATCTGCTGTAGAATTGGAAATATCAAACTTATCCAAAACATCATTCATAGGAACATTCCCTGCAACCGTTACTCCAAAAACACCGATCAAATAAGCCAGTGCTGCCAGCAAAAGAAAAATAAAAACAGGCTGCTGCCCCCGAAACAAAAAGGCAGATACAGGAAGTAGAGCCGCGGTTCCCATGAAGCTCATAAAGAAAACAGGGTTCAGTATTTCCCGGTTGATGCTTTGCATAGCCTTTACATATTCCGTATCAGAGAGTTTTCCCAACCCCAGAACAACTGAACATGAATAGGCATAGAAAAGTCCTCCTATCAAAGCAGTGAGGACGGCAGTAATGATCAATACTAATGTTGTCATTTTCATATAATTTGATTTGGTTATCAGGATTGAGTTTTAATAAGGATTCCATTTTTTAATGATATTCTGGGCTGTCAAAATCATTTCGGAATCCCAGTTTTCTGTGTTAAAATAATGAAAGCCCTCATCTTTGATGACTGCTGCTCCTACATTATCAAAAAGAAGCCTGGTAAGCCTCGATTGCTCTTCATACAAAACCAGATCTTCAACAGGTTTTTCTGTAAGTTGTATTTCCTTTTTAGTCCAGCTATTCTCACTTCTATTTTTCCAGTCTG
Organism: Chryseobacterium sp. GW821-FHT04C04; assembly: GCF_059420365.1. Lineage (NCBI taxonomy): Bacteria > Pseudomonadati > Bacteroidota > Flavobacteriia > Flavobacteriales > Weeksellaceae > Chryseobacterium > Chryseobacterium sp. GW821-FHT04C04. Next base: position 432,056 of record NZ_JBWKTO010000001.1, read on the forward strand.
AGGCTTCAATAATTGTTTTAACTTTATTAAAATCATGTAAAAAATTACTTTTTTCCTCCTCTGTTTTGAGGGTATGCCCAAGCCTTTCAATAATAACATACTCCAGATTCTGACATTGTGTCAATACAGCAGGTAAAACAGGAAAAATATCTTCCGGAATAACATCATCATGAGTATCTCTCCTCACCGGCATTTTCCCATAAACACTCTCCTGCCAGCTCCCTCCTGAGAGGTGAATTTCCTTTACTTTGTCCAAAGGATACAAATTGATTATTTCCTGCATTTCTACTCCGAAATTACAGGATTGGCAATATATATTATGAAGATCTAAAATCAAGAAACCATTGCTGTCTTCTGTGAGCTTATCAAGAAACATTCCCTGTTCTTTAACATCGTCCACAGAGAACGAAAAGGCAAGGTTTTCTATACCGACAGGAATATCAACCGCATCCTGAAGTCTATACAATCGGTCTTTTCCTATCTGTAAGGTTTTAGGATGCAAAGATACCGGCAATGGGACTCCCTGATGAAAGTTGTCAGTATTCATGAAACCAAAATGTTCCGTGATATGATTATACTTCCGCTGTTGAACTTCTTCTTTTAATTTTTCAAGCCATTTCTCCTGTCTTTCTGTCCATCTTGCATCTAACAGAGAATAGTAAACGCCATGTCCTATCAAACGGTCATTTTCGGCATAAAAGTTCAACAGATCACAAAGCCAGTCCGGTTCATGAGTATGATAAAGGGTATCAAAAGACCATTCCAATACCTCAATGGAATTATTCTGAAGCAACGGCAAAATAGCAGAAACAAAGTCTGCTTCTGCCATCATGGATACTCCCAACAGTGGCTTTCTCATCTTTTATCCCATTCCGCAAGCCGGGCATCCATGACCACGAGGAATTACACTGTCTTTTTTTACAATCACTGTAGATTTACCTGGTTTAGGCTTTCCTGGTGTTTCAGTAATTGCTGTTTTTTTATTCTTCTTTGCAGGCTTTTTCTCTTTATTGGCGGGTTTTGTAGTTTGTGCAGAAACCCCTACAGCCAGTAAGCTTGCCATTAATAATGTTGGAATTTTCATAATTGTTTATTTTTCAGATAGAATTTACAATAAACGTTCCAATATTATAAATGTTGTGTGTATTGAAATTCTTATTTTAAAACCGTTTTATTCAGATCTGGTATTTGTTTTTCCTTTTCTTCGTATTGTTCTACAGCCTTTTCTTTCAAAAATAGTTTGAAAGAAATATACAATAATAAAAGAAACGTTTTCATAACAATTATGAGTAAATAATAAGAAACTATTATATGCTGTAATATATTCTTTATTTATATTTAGTGTTAAAATAAATCTATCTATGAAAAGCAGTCTGATTAAAGCTATTTTCCTTGGATTGACACTGTCGGCATACAGTATCGATGCACAGGGTCAAACGGCTGACAACAGCAAAAAAATGGAATGGTTTAAAAATGCCAAGCTGGGTATTTTTATTCACTGGGGAATCTACTCTGTCAACGGAATCTCCGAATCCTGGTCATTCTTCAACAATTACATCAATCACGAGAATTATATGAAACAGCTGAATGGTTTTTCAGCTTCAAAATACCAGCCTGAACAATGGGTGAACCTTATTAAAGAGTCTGGAGCAAAATATGCTGTCATCACGACTAAACATCATGATGGAGTTTCTTTATGGAATTCTAAAGCAGAAAATGCAACGACAATTCCTCACCAGTCTTTGGCAAAAAAAGATGTTCTGAGTCCTTTTGTTGCCGCGCTGAAAAAATCCGGATTAAAAACCGGGCTTTATTTTTCATTGCCGGATTGGAACCATCCGTACTATGACATCAATACCCGGACAAAAAAGCGTTACGAAATAAAAAATGATCCTAAACGCTGGCAGAATTTTATCAGCTATTACCAAAGTCAGCTTAATGAACTGTCTTCTCAATATTCTCCTGATCTTCTTTGGTTCGATGGAGATTGGGAACATACTTCTGAGGAATGGAAAGCTACTCAGACCCTTAACCTTCTTAAAAAACATAATTCTGACATCATTATCAATTCCAGGCTTAATCATCATGGGGATTATGATACTCCTGAGCAGGGAGTTCCTGTAATTCCGCCACAAAATCCATACTGGGAACTTTGTTACACTATGAATGATTCGTGGGGATATCAACCCTATGATAAAGCGTACAAAACACCCAATATGATTGTCAGAACCCTGGCTGATGTGATCAGCATGGGAGGAAATCTACTGCTTGACATCGGCCCCAAATCAGACGGCACGATTCCGGAAGAGCAAATTGAAATCCTGAAAAACCTTGGCCGCTGGACTTCTAAAAATCAACATGCCATTTATGAAACAACCCGCGGAATTCCCTTTGAAAACTATAAAGGGAAATCTGCCTTATCCAGATCACAAAAAACTTTATTTCTCTACCTGGAAGAAGCCAAAAAACTTACAAAGATCTATGGATTGGCAGCCCAACCTCTTTCAGCAAAAATTATAGGAGATCCTTCAGCCATTATCAAAATGGATTACGACGCTGAAAAAACGCTGACCTTGAACTTCTCTAATGTAAAATTTGATCAGGATGTCACTGTGGCAGAACTTACTTTTGATACTCCCCCTGTATTTCTTAAAGATTTTAAGAAAGAAAAACTTTCCCTCACTGCAGTACTCCAAAACAAAAATATATTATTCGCAGCTTATGATCTGGCTAATTCATTACATAATGGTATGAACTTATTGAATAACTCAGGGTTGACAAGTGACGGACTTGATATGAAGCTCGTAAAAAAACCTCTATCCAACACCGAAACCATCAATTGGATCGGTAAACATGCAGAAGCTTTTTTTGAAACTGAAAAAGGATTACCGGATGGACATTACTCCGGGATGAGTGCTTTATCAAAAGACAAACAGACTCTTTATCTTTTTGTGGAAGGAACACCTACGGGACCCATTGCCCTAAAAGGAATAAAAAATGAGATTTCCAGAATAAGAATTGTGGGTGAAGGCACTATGCTTCCTCATACCATTTACAATAAACTTTACTGGAGTGACAGACCGGGAATTATTTATATTGACATTCCCAAAGAAAGACTTGATAAGCAGATGACCGTTATTGCTGTTTTGCTGAATAAGCCTCTTGAGCTTTACCGAGAAAATGTGGGGGCTATCGAAAACAATCTTTAATATCGATCGAAACATACCTTTATCAAAAACAAAATCCGGAGAAGTTTCTCCGGATTTTTATTTTGTAAGATGATTTTCTTAGAAAATCTCTCTTCCTGAAAAATGGAATTGAGCTTCGATCAATGCATTCTCGTCAGAATCTGAACCGTGAACAGCATTTTCTCCGATGCTTCTTGCAAACATTTTTCTGATTGTACCCTCTGCTGCTTCTGCAGGATTAGTAGCACCAATTAATGTTCTGAAATCTTCAACCGCATTGTCTTTTTCTAAAACAGCAGCAACGATAGGACCAGAACTCATGAATTCTACCAATTCACCATAAAATGGTCTTTCAGCGTGTACTTCATAGAATTTTTTTGCATCAGCAACTGTAAGCTGAGTTAATTTTAAAGCTTTGATCTTAAAACCTCCTTCAGCAATCTTACCCAATATAGCACCGATATGTCCGTCTGCAACTGCATCAGGCTTAATCATAGTGAATGTAATGTTAGACATAAATGTATATTTTTTTAATGGCGCAAAATTACAAAAAATATCTTTGATTTTTATTTTAATTTTTTTTTAACATAAAAATAACTTTTATTAAGAAATTGTGAACCAAACTTTGGCACAGTAATTGTTTATTCTATTGCGATTCTCATGTTTAATTTGAGTTTTCATGGTTATTAGTTTTTACCCAGCTTCGGCTGGGTTTTTTATTTCTCAAAAAACACCGTTTTTTTTATCAATTCCACAATTTTACAACCAAAACAGAATCATTTTTAACAACATTATTGTTTCTATGGCAATTAATAAAATAATTGAAATTTCCAAAATATCTTTGTAATGAAAATTCAAAATGTGACAAAAGTGGAGTTATCTGCCAAAATAGCTATGCCAAAAAGTAGAGTTATTTCAAAACAGATTTTTTTTCATCAAAAAATTAAAAAAATAAGCCATAAAAACAGATAACCCAACAGGAAAGTTAATATGATTCTTATAAAAATATTATTCTAGCATAAGGGCATTAGAATATGTACAGATTGTTCGAATTAATCTGCATGAGTATGATAAGATGCTGTTTCTGATTATTTTTGGGAAGCTTCTTCTGCTTCGTCCATCAATTTAATATAGGTAGAATAGCGCGTATCTTGAATTTCGCCAGTTTCCAGAGCGTCAAGAACGGCACATTTGGGTTCGTTGATGTGAAGACAGTTGTGGAATTTGCACTCTTCTCTCTTTTTAAAAATTTCGGGAAAGTAGTGCTGTACTTCTTCTTTTTCAATATCGATCATGGCAAATTCACGGACACCGGGTGTATCAATAACATTCCCGCCAAAATCCCAGAAATGCATCTGAGCAAAAGTAGTAGTATGTTTTCCTTTCAGATGGGTGTCTGAAATTTCAGATGTTTTTAAATTTAATCCCGGCTGTAAAGCATTCACCAAAGTAGATTTTCCGCAACCGGAATGCCCGAAGAATACTGAAGTTCTATCTTTAAGGATCTCCTGAAGCTGATCCAGATTCAATCTGGAATATGATGAAATCTCCAATGTGTCATAGCCTATTTCCTGGTACACAAATTCTATGTCTTTTACGATTTCAATTTCTTCTTCATGTAAAACGTCAATCTTATTAAAAAGAATAAGCGGTGTAATATTATAAGCTTCGCAGCATGCCAGAAACCTATCCAGGAAACCTAATGATGTTTCAGGATGTTTCAGCGTGAAGATAAAGCATGCCGTATCAATATTAGAAGCAATGATATGGGCTTCTTTCGAAAGGTTTACGGATTTTCTGATCAGATAATTGAAACGGGGTTCAATTTTTGTGATCCAGGCGATATCATCCTGTTCCAGTTGAAACTCAACAAAATCTCCTACAGCAAGTGGATTGGTAAGTCTGGTTTTTATTAATTTGAATTTCCCCCTGATTCTGGCCTCGAAAATTTTATTTGTTTCCAATTCCAAAACCTGGTACCAACTGCCTGTAGATTTAATGATTTTTCCTTTCATAGATAATGCTGGTGCAAATATAAGGAATTAGGGCTTAGAATTCAGGAAATAGGTTAAAAACACATGTTTCAATTCTCCTAAGTCCTGATGTCTAAGCCCTAATCAGTATTTCTTGCCGGAAATCTGGTAAAAGTTTTCAATCTCTCTTACCTATTATCTGCAATTTATCTCTTATCGATCATAATATTATTCTGAACTTCAATAGACTCCTCGTGAATCGCTTTGAAGACTTTTTCTATAAATTCCTGAGACATTCCGGTTTCTTTTGCTTTTTGTGTAGCGTATTCTGTAATTACTTTCCAACGTTCCGGCTGGAAGATTGCAATATCATTTTCCTTTTTAAGCTTACCAATCTTTTCAGAAATTTTCATCCTTTGAGAAAGAAGTTCAATTAACTGGAAGTCAAGATCTGAGATCAAAGTTCTGTGTCTTCCCATCTCACCTTCAAAACCTGCAAGATTGGTGCTTCTTACTTTCAGATTACCAATAAGATCTGCAAGAACCTCCGGAGTAATCTGCTGTGAAGCATCACTCCAAGCTTCATCAGGATTGCAGTGCGACTCAATAATAGCACCCTGGTATCCTACGTTAAGAGCTTCCTGCGTAATATCTGCAAGACCTGTTCTGTTTCCACAGATGTGTGACGGGTCGATCAGCATTGGAATATTTGGAAACTGGCTCTTGAAATCAAGGGCAATCTGCCAGTTTGGATTGTTTCTGTATTTTGTTTTCTGGTAGGTTGAAAATCCTCTGTGAATTACCCCCAGGTTTTTAATATCCTGTCCTAAAAGTCTTTCCAACGCTCCGATCCATAATGCAAGATCCGGATTAACAGGGTTTTTTACGAATACCGGCTTATTGGTTCCTCTTAAAGCCATTGCGATTTCCTGTACAGTAAACGGGTTCACTGTAGAACGCGCTCCGATCCAAAGAACATCCACATCTGCTTCTAAAGCTGCAAAAACGTGGTGTGCATTCGCTACTTCAGTAGCTGTTTTGAAACCGTACTCTTCTTTTACTTTTTTTAGCCAGTTCAAACCGATCACCCCTACTCCTTCGAAACCATTTGGTTTGGTACGGGGTTTCCAGATTCCTGCGCGGAAAACCGATACATTCGCATTGGATTCTTTAATTCTCCTAGCCGTTTCAAGCATTTGAGTTTCACTTTCTGCGCTACATGGTCCTGCAATCATTAAAGGCTGTGTAAGCCCATCGATCCACTCGTTTTTTAAATCATTTAAATTCATATTCTAAATTTTATTGTTTTTGTATAATTTTTTAGTTGACAGCAATAGCCCTTTGGATTATAAAATTAATTTATAATTCTTTTCAAAAAATGCCGTTCAAAAATTGTTTAAAGGAATCAGGAAAATAATAGGGCTCTACTTCTCCTGTATTTTTTGGAAAGAAATTCAGTTAACAATACCAATAAAATCGGTAATAGGTTCTGAAATTTCTATAATAAGAAGCAGAAAAACTAAAATAACCGCTAAAAAAGTAATTAGCGGGTGCAAAAAAAGACTGATATGTGTTAGTCAATTTTTCCATTTTATTCTGGAAATGTCTTTGTTTTAGCGTTTCTGGTTGCAATTTGTTCTTGTTGAAAACGTATTTTCAACAGAAATATTTTACAAATATATAAAAATTATGTCAAATCAAACTTCATTAAATCATCAAGATCTTTCAAAAGTGGATTTTTTTCTATAAATTTTTCAAACATTTTCCTCTTGGTAACGACTTCAATCTTCAGGTTTTCAACGTCTCTGACGTATTCTACCTCGATAGCATGGTTCTGAATTTTTCTTTTAAAATGATTGAAAAATTCTCCACTTATTTTATCGAATTCTACTTTAGCAGAATCTGAGGGGAATAAAACTCTGATTTTATTTTCTTCAGATTTTATCAGTTTGAAGGTTTTTACAGCATTGAATACAATGTTATTTTTTACCTGAAGATGTTGGAGCATAATTTTCCATTCCATCTGCAGATCTGTATCTGTAAAATGATGCTGAGGAAGATTTTCAGTTTTCACAACAACATTTTCTGCTGTTTCCACTTTATCTTCTTTATTCAAAAAGGAATTGATGCTGAATCCGGAAGAGATTCCCGGTCTTGATAATGGCTTGGTTGTTTTGGTTAGAGAAGTTTCCTCTGTTTTTTCAGGAGCTGCAGACTTTTGTTCTGCTTTAGCTTCTTTTTTCTCCGGAGTTTTTTCCGGCATCCTCAACTTCTGTTTCTCACTAAGAAACGGGGCTAGAATCAGGAACTTTTTTTTTTAGTATCGCCTAAATTAGCTGTCAGTGAAGCCAGCTGCATTAATGCAATTTCAACCGTAAGTCTTGGGTTTTTGGAGTTCTTATAATTAATATCCGCATGATTGCAGATCTCAATACCATCGATCAGCTGCTGGGCGGCCCACTTCTGTCCCTGTTCTATAAATTTGGTTTTTGTCTTCTCTCCTACTTCGATGAGATCAATAGTAGAAGTATTCTGTGCCATCATCAGGTCTCTGAAATGATTTCCTAGTCCGGCAATGAAAATATGAGAGTCAAATCCTTTTTTTACAATCTCATTGAACGCAGAAAGCACTTCAGGAATTTTGTTTTCCTTAGCGAGATCTACAATATTCAGATATTGGTCATAATCCAGAATATTTAAGACTTCGGCAGCTTTAGCCAGCGTAATATTTTTCTGAGAAAATGTGGAGAGTCTGTCGAAGATAGAAAGTGCATCTCTTAATGCACCATCAGCTTTTTGAGCAATCAGGTACAATGCATCGTCTTCGTACTGGATATTTTCTTTCTGGGCAATCGTTCTCAGATGATTCTGGATATCTTCAATGACAATTCTTTTGAAGTCATAGATCTGACAACGGGATAAAATGGTTGGAATAATTTTATGTTTCTCCGTGGTTGCCAAAATGAAAATAGCATGAGCAGGCGGCTCTTCAAGCGTTTTAAGGAAAGCGTTGAAAGCGGCAGAAGACAGCATATGAACCTCATCAATGATATATACTTTGTATTTACCAACCTGAGGTGCAAATCTTACCTGATCTATCAGCTCCCTGATATCATCTACAGAGTTATTGGATGCAGCATCCAACTCATAGATATTATAGGCAAAACCGTCTTCTGAAACCGAGCCATCTTTCTCATTGATCTTTCTTGCAAGAATTCTGGCACAAGTAGTTTTACCCACACCACGAGGACCACAAAAAAGCAATGCCTGAGCTAATTGGCTTTCTTCAATTGCATGTTCTAAAGTATCCGTAATATGGGATTGTCCCACAACAGTATCAAACTCCTGAGGACGATATTTTCTTGCAGATACTATAAAATTTTCCATTGGCCAAAAATAAGAAATATAGTTTTAATTTGAAAATTAAAAGTTTTCAAATATCAACAAAAACGTATTTCTGCTCAAATCGGAAAACTTTTAATGATTATTTCTTATCGTATGCAAATCCAATCAATTCAACAATAGCTTTTTCTATTTCTTTTCTTCCGTCCTCTGTTTTCAGATCTATACCACAAAATTTACTTGCGTTATAAGCTGTATAAAGGTTGAGATAGTAAGCTCCCGAAACAATTAGGGCCATAATTGCTCTGTGTCTTGTTGCTCCTTCTCCAAAGAAAGGGTCTGATATATTTCCAAACAGCACTTCTCCTACTTCTTCACGTTGGTCTACTAATTTTCTAAGGATAGGTTTGCTTTCTGAAAGTTCCCAAAGAATAATCTTCTGAAGTTCTTTATTTTTCTTCAGATTCTCAAACTGGTTCAGAACAACCATTTTGGTAAGCTCTTGCCCTCCGTCAGAAAAATCAATATTGACGTCCTGATTTACCTGGCTCCAGTAATCCTGAGATTTGATATATTCGTCGATCAGCTTATCAGTACTTCCAAAGTACTCATAGATCAATTTTTTATCAAATCCGGCCACTGCGGCAATCTTACTTACTTTTAATCCGGAGTATCCTTTTACTCTTAAAATTTTACCAACTGCAGCAAGCAGTTTTTGTTTTGTTTTTTCTTTGTCCCTAATGGGGCCCTGCACTACTTTTCTAGGCATAATTTATTATTTTTTTGCAATATGCAATTTTTTATTAATATCGTCAAACGCGTTAAGCGTTTTGTCCAGATGTTCTTTTTCGTGTCTTGCCGTTACGCTCATCCTTATACGCGCATCTTTTCTTGGTACAGCCGGGTATAGAATTGGGTTGGTATAGATTCCTTTTTCTATAAGTAGTTTTCCGGCTTCTCCTGTTACATAAGGATCTCCAATTTTTACGGGTATGATTGCGGAACAGGTAACTCCAGTATCCAATCCTAAATCATCAAGTCCTTTTTTGAAATAGTTGATATTGTTCCAGAGTTTCTCTCTCCAGATGGGTTCTTCATCTATTAAATCAATGGCTTTAACGATTCCTGCGGATGATGGTGGGGCTGTAGCTGAGAAGATCTGCTGGCGGGAATGGAATCTCATGAATGCTGCCAATTTTTTGTCGGCTATAACATATCCTCCAAGGTTACCAAACGTTTTACTGAATGTTCCAGTGATGATATCCACTTTATCCAATAATCCAGCTTGTTCCAAAGTACCTCTTCCGGTTTCTCCAAGGATGCCGACACCGTGTACGTCGTCTACCATCAGAAAGGCATTGTACTTTTTCACAAGATTATAGATCTCATTAATATGAGAGGTATCACCATCCTGGGAATACACTCCATCAACAATAACGAGTTTCGTACGGTACAGATTTTCAGATACCTTCAAAATGTGTTCCAAAGATTCCAAATTATTGTGCGGAAATGTTTTTTTATTGGTAAAAGCACATCCTTCGTGTACACTGGCATGCACTGCCATGTCTAAAATAGCGAGATCTTCCTTCTGCATTAAGCATTGTAAACTCGCGCTATTAGCTGTATAACCGGTAGTAAATACTACGGCTTCGTCTTCTGTTCGTTTAAAAAAACTTGAAATTTTCTTTTCTAAAGCATTGTGATAATCAAAATAGCCACCGATAAGAGGAGTCGCTCCTGTACCTGTACCATATTTCTCTATCCCTTCAATTGCAGCTTGTTTTACTTTTGGGTGCTGTGTAAATCCCAAATAATCACTTGATACAAAACTAACAAACTCTCTGTTTTGGTTTGCAATATTTACATTCAGTATTGCATTGGTTCCTGAAGTATTCTTCAGTCTGTAGTTCATATGACCATTAGACTTTACATAGTCTAAATATTCATAAAATATTTCAGCCCTTTGAGCCATATTATTATCTGGTATATTCTCAAAGTCTTTAATAGTTGCTGTTGTGAAATTGATGCTCATCCTTAATCTTGTTTGTTGTGGTTTAAAAAAACAAATATATAACTATTTAAAGGGCTTAAGCTCCCTAATTAAGATTAAATATTATTAAAGACACAATAATTTATTCTTACTCTCTGGAAACCAAACTCATTGTATATATCTGGATCTTTTAACATTTTATTCTATTGAATTAATTAGTTTTTTCTTACCTAAATTTAATAAAAAAAGTAAACAATAAAGAAATATTAATAGATAAATAATAAAAAAAGACGATTATTTCTTTACAACCATCTCATTTATAAAAGATTATTTTTCGGCAATTTTAACATTATAATTCACTAAATCCACTTTTGATGCTGAAATTCCAGTATAATTAAATCCCTATTCCGAGACAGAAATCACCATAAACAGCCTGATACAGCAATTTTAAAGAAATAAAATAGTCAGTTTAGAATATATTGGATTTTCTGAATTCTCCAGGAGTAAGACCGGTCATTTTTTTGAAAAATTTTGAAAAGTTGGATGGATCGTAAGTAAAAATACGGGCAATTTCTGCTATGGATTTATCGGAAATAATAAGCATCTGTTTTGCCTGTTCAATAATTTTTTCGTCATAAAAAAAACAGGGATGCTGTCCTGCTTCTTTTTTTATCGTATCGGTAAGATGTGCATGAGAAACAGCAAGTTCTCTGGCAATTTTATTCAGTTCCATAAATTCGGAAACCGACCCTGAAATAACATCCTGAATGTGTTTTTCCAAAAAGGCAAAATATTGATGTGTAATCTCTTCGCTTCTTTTCATCTTGTGTTGTTCTAGCTAATTGGTATTCAAGGTATAAATTTAATGATAAGATACAAAACAAGATGGTGAACTTTTCGGATATTCGAGTTGAATATCTAATAGAAACTATCTTTGAAGGCCTGGGTAGAGTTTTTCACTTTCAGCTTCTCCAGGATATTCTGACGGTGTCTGCTTACCGTATTGATACTTATGGAAAGCCGGTCGGCAATTTCTTTACTGGCGTATCCCTCTCCTACAAATTTTAGAACTTCCAGCTCCCTTGGGCTCAGAATATTTTTATAATCAAGCTTATCTTTAACCACAACTTCTCCCTTTATTGTATTAATAATCATAAAATCAGGGACTGCAGACGTGGTCAGGGAAATATTATAAAGGCAGAGCGCCAGCCTCAGCCTGCCGTTATAGGGTGAATATACATAAAACATTCGGTGTTTTACCCATCGGTACTCCTCATTTTTATCTTTCATTCTGATCTTTGACACGACACTATACTCTGCACGCTGTTCCATTTCCATAGCATCCAGTAATTTGAAAAAACGGAGTTCATGGATATACTTCTTCAGCTGATCATCGGGATGTATCTTTTTCAGCATCTCTTCTTCCCAGATTGTATCTATTTCTGTGGGATTTTCACCCCTACTCAACCCAAGCTCTAATGCTGCAGCAGATTTATAAATATAACTTTTATTTGCCTGCACATCACTTAATACACATACAGCACCTTCCATTTCTGAATATGCATGAGCCCTCTGCTTATAGACGTCAATATCAAGCATGCATTTTTTGGAAGTGTTATTCAATAATTGATGACTAAGTTGTTCCCGGATTTCCATAATGGTTATTTATCAGTATTGACACAATGTGGGTTTAATAATACTTTTGCTAAAATAATAATTTACCCTTAGAACTTATCCAAAAGAGAATGAAGAAATTGATTTTAGGCTTTTGTGCCTTGTTCCTGATTCAAAAGTTTTCTGCCCAGACTCTGGAGAAAATGATCTGGTTTAATGAACCTGAAAAATGGGAAATCAAAAACAACAGCCTGTCGATGTTTGTAACCCCGCAGAGTGATTACTGGAGGATTTCACATTATGGATTTACTGTGGATGATGCTCCCTTCTATTACACTACTTACGGAGGTGAATTTGAAGCAAAAGTAAAAATAACCGGCAGCTATAAAGCAAGATTTGATCAGATGGGCCTTATGCTGAGAACAGACAAAGAGCATTACATCAAAGCCGGAGTGGAGTTTGTAGACGGTAAATATAACCTCAGCACTGTTGTCACTAACAACAAAAGTGACTGGAGTGTCATTACATTAGAAAAAACGCCACCTGCAGTATGGATAAAAGCAGTAAGAAGACTGGATGCTGTAGAAATATTTTATTCTTTTGATGACAAGAACTATATCCTCATGCGAAATGCACCTTTGCAGGACAACACCCCTGTGATGGTAGGATTAATGGCAGCCTGCCCTGACGGAACCGGATTCAATGCTGTTTTTGAAAACTTTACTGTAAAACATTTACCGGATCAACGCAGGCTAATGTGGCTCGAAACTCATCAATAATGATTGAATTACACTTCAATATACAATCAGTTTAATTTAACCTCCCATCATTTCCGGGAGGTTTTTTATAGCATAAAATGGTAAATTCTGAGAATAAAAAAACAAAAAGAGACTGCTTTAAATGGAGACAGTCTCTTTTATTTTTGAGATAAAACCGTTTGTGTTCTTAGAATCATTATTTAAACGATGGGTTTCTTTAATTGTTCTGAGAATATTTTTGCAAAAATATGAATATTCATAAGCTTTAGCAAAGATACCATGTAGAATTAACCTCAGATTTTTGTCAAACTTTTACTACAAAAAGCAATTAAATAAAACTCAAACCGTTAATCAATAAATTTAAAAAAAATACAGAAGCATCAATATTTTTCATTTATAAAATCCTAAAAGAAATCACAATCATAGTACAGCATTGAGATTAATAGAAAATGTTTCAAAAGAAATCCCATATAAATTTATCACTTATTTTTGAAATATGTAAAATTTCATATGCTATACTATCGGTAAACCCGGATAAAACTTATATAAAACAGATCGTGCCATACTGATTTATCTCCATAATTTCACTATTTTTACACGATCAAAAAAATAAAACACAAAAGACCAGAAAACTTCAATGATAAAAATTTATTTTCAATCGTTCCTACCCATTAAAAAAACTTCGACTTGTACAAATACTAATATTAACCGTCTCTTGCATTAGCAGCAGACATAGATCAGATTTGCACATATATGAGAATTTGGGCATTTGTTTTTGCTTGCGTATATTTAAACATTTATGGTCAGCACCATACTTCCACGTGGTACAATATAGACAATGGGCTTCCTCAAAGTAGTGCAAAGGCCATTGTTAAAGATAAGTATGGCTTTATCTGGATCTCTACAGAAAACGGACTTGTACGGTATGACGGGAGTTCCTTTATTACTTTTAATAATTTCAAAGTAAATAATCTGCGTTTCGGAGAGTTTATTGGTGACCCGCTTCAGGACAGCATTACGGTCCTCAATAATTCTCAGGAAAATAAGATTATCATTAAAAACAGGTTTCCGAAACTCTCTAATCTTACCAGCAATGATAAAATGGCATTTTTCAACGGTACCGGGCTTGTGCATAGAATTGCCAATAATATCATATCCTCAAATTTTTATAACGATGTCCAGTATTTTATTCAACTTAAAAATTCGGTTTATCATTTTACAGAAAAGAACACCATCATCTATAAGGAAGGGAAAAAGAAAATCAAAATAGTAATCCCTTTTACCAATAAGGACCTGAACTATGCTTTCGTATTGAATGATATTCTTTTTATCAATGATCTGAAAAGAAGAAAAACCTATTCCCTCTATAAAGGACATCTTTCTGTTTCCGAAAAGCCTACTCTCTTTAATCATCCGGACACTAAAATCTATTGGCAGCAGATCACCAATCAGACTTTTATTATCAATCATGATAACATTTATATTGTAGAGGGCAGCGAAAATGACCTTCGATTGAAATTTCTTGTAAAATTTGAAGAAATCGGAAATCATTCCTACTATTCTATGTTTTATGGTAAAGAATTCCACAAACTTTATTTGGGAACGCTCAATAACGGACTGAATGTGCTTAATCTTTCTCATTTTTATGTTTCGAAGAAAGAAGCAGATTTTTCCAATAATGTATATTACGCTTCTCTTCCTTTCAGCAAAAGCACAATCATCGCTGAAGACGGAACAGAATTCGGAAAAAACGGCATTGTCAAAAAACACCTGTTTGGCAGTAATGAAAACTACCTTATGATGTATGACAATTCCGGAAATATTCTGATCAGAAAGAGAAACAGCATTGTCAGGTTTTATAAAAATTCAGGGTATAAAAAGAAGGATTCTACTTTTATCAATAAAGGACTTGAAAGTTTTATGAAAAGCGGGAATCTTTATGGGACCACATGTACTGGCCCTTCCGGCACCCAGCTTAATCTTTACAAAAAGGACCAGTTTACAAAACCGGACTTCACCTATCATTTTAAAAGTTCTGTCAATATTTTTCATCAGTATCGCGAAAATGAAATTCTGACAGGTAACAGTGATGGACTGTATTCAGTACTGCTGGGAAGCAATACAATAACCCCTTTACTTAAAAATATCTATGTAAAAAGCATCATCAGGACAAAAGATAATCTAATCTGGATCACTACGAATAAAAACGGGTTCTATCTTTTCAAAAACCGCAAACTTACCAAGATGCCAAACGACAGGAACGATTACCTGCAGTCGGCACATTATATCCTTGAAGATCAAAAAGGATATTATTGGATTTCTTCGAACAACGGATTGTTTAAAGTTCTCAAAAAACAGTTGCTTCAATATGCGGAAGACAGAAAAACTCCGGTTTTCTATTACCGCTTCACCAAGAAAGATGGTTTTCTGACCAATGAATTCAATGGCAGTTCGGAGCCCAACGCCCATGCTCTTGAGAGCGGAGATTTTGTATTCCCATCAATGGACGGTTTTGTATTTTTCAATCCGGACAGCATTCGGACGTATTATCCGGACAGGAAAAAAATCTATATTGAAAGGGTGAAAATCGGAAATTCTGAACCTCAGTATTTTCATCAAACACTTGATTTAAAGAATGATTATAAAACCGCTGACGTTTTTATTGACATTCCTTATTTTTCCAATCTGGAAAATCTTTATATCGAAGCCAGGATATCAGGAAAGGAAAACTCCGCATGGGAAAAGATCGCAACCGGAAAGGAATTAAAATATACCATTAGTAATCTTTCTCCGGGTGAATATACGCTGAGTGTAAGAATATTGGTATCTCCTGATGGGAAGTATGAAGAAAGGTCAATCCATTTCAAAATTCAGCCTCTTTTTTATCAGACATTACTGTTCAGGGTGTCAGCTTCTATCATCATCCTGATTATTATTATCATCATTGTTCAGTTGACAACCAATTTTTTAAGAATAAAAAACAAAGCCTTAAAACAGATTGTTCATAATAAAAATTCTGAACTGAAAGAGACTTCTCTTCACCTTGAAGTAGTAAAAAGCAACCTGCAAAAAGAAACAGAATATCAGAAAAAGCTGGTAGAGACCATCAGCCACGACATTACCACTCCTATCCGGTTCATTGCTATGCTTTCTCAAAAACTTCATGAGTCTGATGATGTGGAACTTCAGAAGAAGTATTTCGACAGTATTTATAAGTCTTCAGAGCAGCTGTATCAGTTTACTCTCAACTTAAAAGAATATACTGAGCTTTATAAGGCTGAAAATATTTTTGAAGAAAAGGAATATCCTATGAATAGAATCCTGGAGATCAAAAGCAGATTATTCTGTGAAATTGCAAAGGAAAAAGGAACTACCATCACCAATCTTGCTGATCATCAGGTTTATTCTAAAGTGAATGAAAGTATTTTAACCGCTATTATCCACAACATCCTTGATAATGCTGTGAAAAATACATTTGAGGGAGAAATCACTCTTACTATGACAGAAAAACAACAACAATCCACAATAATCATTGCTGATACCGGAACAGGAATGTCTGAAGAGCAGATTGCTACTTATATGAATCTGTTCAGAAACCCTAAGCTGGAAACTCCCAGCTTCAAAGGAAAAGGGCTTGGTCTGCATATGGTTATCCATCTGGTAAAAAAGATCAACGCTGAGATCAATTTCGAAAAAAACCAGCCCAAAGGAACTATTGTGGAGATAACGCTCAATAAAAACTAATCTCTATGAATGAAAGTATTTTAATCGCTGACGATCACTATGTAGTAAGGGCAGGGACTTCTATGGTTCTTGAAACTGCTTATCCGAGACTAAAAATAGATTTTGCAGAAAACTATGAACAGGTTAAAAAAAAGCTGGGCGATCAACGTTATGATCTTCTTATTTTAGATATTGATATGCCCGGAACACAGTATAAAAAAATGGTTCCTGAGCTTAAAAACATACAAAATGACCTCAAGATTCTCATATTTTCAGGGTATGATAAAGATGTTGCCATCCAATATATCAGAGAAGGCGCTGAAGGCTACCTGAACAAACAAAGCAGTGAAGAAGAAATTAAAAATGCCGTGAAAACTGTAATTGAAAAAGGGTATTTCTATCCTGCTGAACTCATCGGTCTTATTATTCAAAACAAAAGAAACAATCCTGTAGAAAAGTTATCTTCCAGAGAATATGAAATTTTCAAACTCCTTGCTGACGGAAACGGAAACCTGGAAATTGCCAACAGGCTGAATATCCAGATGTCTACAGTAAGCACTTACAAAAAAAGAATCTTTCAAAAGCTTGATGTCACCAATATTGCAGAACTGATCAAGGTGTACGAAATGATGCATTAAAAAAACGGGGCAGGAATTTCGTACTATTCCCGCCCCAGAAAAAAACAAGCCTTTAATAAAAAGAGTTGAAATCTACCGTGAAATTGAAAAGAAGACTCTGAGTAGAAAACACTTTTTGCAGAAGGACTATTCGATAAAATTGAACTTGTAATGAGGGAAAAAACTGTATAAAGATGTTAATTTTAATATTTCAAAGCTTTCTACAGAAATGGAAATCAACAGCAACTATATTTCAAAATCAATTCAGGTAAAGGGATATCCCAATTTCAATAACTACTTGAATATGTACAGAATTGAGTGTGTCAAAAGACTGCTTAATGAAAATGATCTTGAGAAGGTAACCCTTAAGTATATCTATACGGAAGCCGGGTATTCAAACCAGTCTACCTTCAACAGGGTGTTCAAGCAGATGGAAAACATCACTCCTTCAGAATACATCAGCAGTTTACACCTACACTGATTTGTTTCACCAATCAATACCATTGAGATAATGATTTTTTAATTCGGAAAATAATCAGGAAATTTACAAGACTTAATTTTCTGTCAAACCTCTGCATTTTAATTGCAAAAAATCATGAATTCATCTGAAAAAACCAATCAGGGAAGCCAACGTTTCCGATATATTAAACTTTGTATTTTCTTTTCAGGACTTTCTGTTTTTGCCCAGCTTTATCTTTTCCAGCCTATGCTGCCAATGGCTGCAGAACAATTTGGGGTGTCTGTAGGTGATACTTCCCTACTCGTGTCGTCATCTACGATAGGAATGGCTTTAGGATTATTGTTTTTTGCTTTTAAAGCCGACAGTTATTCCAGAAAAAGCCTGATGGTCTTTTCGCTGATTTCGTCTGCCCTCCTTACCATTATTTCGACCTGGATCCCAAGCTTAAGCCTGTTAATTGCTATCGGAGTATTGAAAGGCTTTGTCGTTTCTGGTGTTTCTGCAGTTGCTCTTGCCTATCTTACAGAGGAAGTGAACGCATTGGCGGTACCTGCGGCAATCAGTATGTATCTCAGCGGCAATACAATTGGCGGGATGAGCGGAAGAATACTGGCAACTCTTATGGCAGGAGAATTCGGATGGCGAAATGCCGTGCTTCTCATCGGGATAGAAAGCTTTATTCTGGGTATTGTATTCTGGAAACTATTTCCGGAATCGAGATTTTTCAATCCTCAGAAAACGGATTATCATCTTAAAGTAAAGCAGATGAAGTTTTTCCTGACAAATCCTTATATGCTTCGTTTATATTGCACAGCAGCTTTGCTGATGGGAGCTTTCGTGAGTGTATACAATTACCTGACATTCAGACTAGAGGCAAAACCTTTTTCATTGAGTCATTTTATCATTGCTTTTATCTTCCTGATGTATATTTTTGGGGTTTTCGGAACTATGATTGCAGGCCGGCTTTCCAAAAGATTGGGTATGAATGATATTCTGAAAGGTGCTATTTTATTTATGCTTACCGGAGCTTCATTATTATTATCAGAAAATATTTATATCCTTATTTTCGGACTTGGCCTTTTTACCCTTTCATTTTTTGCAGCCCACACGATGGCCAGTCAGATGACTGCATTATATGCCAAACGTGGAAAATCTTCAGCCACTTCTATTTACTGGCTGTTTTATTATTTTGGTTCAAGCATTCTGGGAAGTGGTACAGGATATCTTCTTCATGCTTATTCCTGGAATATCTTCATAGCTGTACTTATTATATCGGTGATTGCAGCACTTCTGTTGACCACTGCGAATGGAGTTCCAAAAGAAAGAACAAAAAACTAGTACCACACACATACCACATCTATTTTTTTTCAAAATGCTATTATTCCCGCATGGGTGTGCTATTTTAACATATCATTAATTTTTTATAGTAAAAATTTAACCTAATCTTCACTAAAACAGCGCTTAACAATATGATGCAGGGCATACTATTTGCTATTTATTTGAGACTTTATCATCAACCTAAAAACTCAAAATATTATGAATGTAGCAGATTTAAAAATCAAGAACTTAGTTGAGTACAAAAACGAAATTTATACAATCACTGAGATCTTTCACAATGTTGAACAGGCTTATTTTGTTAAAATTGAAAATGACATTCAAAGTATTTCAGTCCCGGCAGCATCTATCAAGCCTATTAAAATAACCGAAGAATGGCTTGAAAAGTTAGGATTTTCAAGAACTTACAGTTCGGATCAGAGCATACGGTATGAAAGACCGGAAGCTTTTATAAAATATGATATAGACCTGAGTTCCAGAAAAATACTGGAAGGTCTGAAAATATATGGCAACGCTATAAAATGCAGATACATCCATGAGTTTCAGAATATTTTCTCAAGCTTATTCGGAAAAGAAACAGCTTTACATTATGGCTATTTGAAAACAGAGTCGTAGTTAAATAATTCTTAGTGAAAGAAGACCACAATTTATTCCATAGATTGTGGTCTTCTTTTGGAATCCAACAAACAGCATTTATGATTTTGTCACCATTCAACATTAATTTCCGAAAAATTCACCATTGATACCTCATTAATTTCGTTGATATTTGTATTAATAATATAAAAAACACATCAATGATTCTAAAGATTATCAATTCTGCCATGATTCTATTTGCAGCCTTTATGGGCTTCAAACAAGGAATTGCCATGATTTCAGGTAAACCCGAGATGGCAGCAATGTTTGGAAAATGGGGGTTTGACAAAACGGGACTTATCATCAATGGAACATTCACTATGCTGGCTTCTGTCATGATGCTATTTCCGAAAACATTTGTCTGGGGAAACTTTCTGATGGCAGCCGGTATCCTATTGATCATCTGTTTCCAGCTTTTGAACAAAGATCTGAAAGGCGCTATGATAGAGCTTCCTTTTCTTTGTTTGAATCTTCTGATCGTCTATCTTCAACATCCTTTTAAAAGCTAAAAACGGATGAGAGCCTATAAGGTGATAACCCTATTTCTAATAAGCTTCTTCTGCATAGCCTGTGGACAAAATACGAACAAAGAGAAATACCAGTCTTCAAAAAAACAACCCATAATGGACTTATCAAAAATAACAGACCCTTCGGTAAAACAAGCGATCGAAGCATTGCAGAACGGCAATAAAAGCTGGTACAGCTTCTTCACAGAAAACCCAACGATGACAGATGACGGCCAGCATGTAGACTTTAAATCGTTTTTCTCTAACGCTCTGGGTAAGGAGAAATTTCTCAGCATAGACCGTGTAGAAAACGATGGAAAAGATATTTATGGCAGCTTTCAGGCTGGAAAATGGGGAACATTTCCTGTATCTTTCAGATTTCATAAAAATGCTGAAGGCAAATTTGAAAGGCTGGATATCGGACAGAACAAATAAATTCTATCTCTACCTAAAAAGTGTCATTCTTGTTTTCCATGTAAGAACATCCGAATGACACTTTTGAGAAGACTATTGTATTCTTTTGAACTCAATATTAGAGAGATTTCCTCCCGACAACAGGAATCCGGATACTGTTTTATTTTTGTCATATTTAATATCAAGCCGTCCGAAGAATGACTGAGAAGAATACAGCTTTGAATCGCTTAGGAAATACAACGGAATATCGGGATTCAAAGGATGTCTGGCAATCAGTTTATTATTTTCTACAACCAACTGATAAATGGTGTTGAATTCTTCATTCCTATAAAACCCAACAAACTTGGTAAGATCTATTTTATCTTCTTTCAAAGGCTTTAAGATTACTTTTTTACAGATAAATGTAAAATCACCGATCCTGAATGTTACCGATCCCGGATGAAATGTAAGGCTTCCTGTCGGAATAGAAGGGATATTAAATTGGTTATCTCCCACTGTCTCCAAAGAAGTTTTACTCCCTTTAGGATACAAATTCCTGCCATCTGTTGTGATATCCAGATAGTTTCCAGGATTGATTTCATAAGTCCCTTCAAATGATTTCAGCTCGGCAGCGGTATACGTTATTTTTTGGGGAGGCGGCGGAAGAATCTGCTGATCTTTAAGAAATACATCTACTACTCTATAGGCAATCAGCAATCCGTCAAAGGCTCTTTTATTTCCGGCAAGAACAATAGACAGATTATAGGCGGGAATATGCAGGATATAAGATCTGTAGCTGGCCGTACCTCCACCATGAAAAACAATATCCAGACCTTTATACTTTCCGGTTTGCAGGCCTAATCCATACTCTACTTTTTCCCCATTATTTAAAAAGGTATTTTGCTGCATCTTATTATAAATCTCGCGGCTTCCAATGGATGGTTTCTGGAAATTAATTGCCCATGTACACAGATCGTTTAGTGTAGTGAAAATATTGGAAGCTCCATTTCCCATTTGCCCCAGAGGTGTTTTTATAAAACCGGAACTGTTTTCCTGATAAGATTCTGCTCTATTCGGAGTAATGTTTACCGCATCCTCCAATACCATTGTATGATCCATATGCAATGGCTTGAAAATATATTCTTTAAGTATCTGTGCAAAATCTTTTTTGTAAATTCTGTGGAGAATTTCTGCAAGCATCAGAAAACCGGTATTGTTATATCTGTATTCATCACCAGGTTTAAAGTTGATACTTTTAATAGCCAAAACTGTTTTTACGGCATCCGCACTAGTCACCCTCACTTCAATTCCAATTCCTTGCAAGTCTTTGATAGTTGTATAATCCGGTAGTCCGTGGGTATGATTAGTAAGCTGCCTGATGGTAATTTTATGAGGCAAATGTTTCAACTCCGGAAGGTAAGTTCTGATATCATCTTCAAAAGACAATCGCCCTTCTTTTTCGGCCAAAAGTGCTACAAATGCGGTAAACTGTTTGGAAACGGAAGCAATATTAAAAGCCGTAGAATCGGTCACGGGAATCCGGTCTTCAAGATTTGCAAGTCCGTATGTTTTTTTATAGATTACTTTTCCGTCTTTTATAATACCAACAGCCATTCCGGGTGTATTGGATTTAGAATAACTGCTCACTATGGAATCTGCTTTTCGGATTTTATCCTGCTGCGTCAATTGTCCGAAATAAAATCCGGTGTTCAGAATTATAAAAAGAAACAATGCCAATCTGATTTGTGGTTTCATCTGTTTTAAATTTTAATGATGAAGCAAATCTGATATTTTGCAATGATTTAAATATCCGACTACCGGAAATCGGACTATTTTTATCTAAAAAATCAGTGCGATTTAAAGTCGGACACTATCTAAACAATTGATTTTCTGTAATCTGTAGGAGTAACCCCTGTTTCTTTTTTGAATGCTGTATAAAATGAAGATTTGGAATTGAAACCCACTTCATACAGAACTTCAAGCACGGTAAGCTGAGGCTGATTTTTAAGAATCGCTTTCGCTTTATTAATTCTGAACTCATTAATAAAGTCAAAAAAATGTTTACCCGTATGCTGGTTGATTAATCCCGACAATTGCTTTTCCGGAATATCGATCTGTTTCGCCAGTTTCTGCAAAGTAAGCTTATCGTCCAGATATGGTTTTTCAGTTTCCATAAATTTCAGGAGATTTTTCAACTGTTCCGGTTCCTCTTTTTGAGGCTCTTCAATTTTTTGTATAGGAGTCAGATCCTTATTGATCCCAGCCAAAAGATTGGGACGGTATAAAGCATTTAATACAAACCAGCTGATGATAAATAAAACAAACAGTGATGAAAATGCATATAAATACATAAAAGCAGAAGAATCAACCTTCATAAAACCTCTCAGCAATACAAAAAAATTCCCGATCAAAAAGAGAATAGTGGTCTGCATCAGCCATTTATACGTAAGATGATGATTGCTTGAGTAATTTTCCTTATACAGCTTCCGGAATGTCCTGAGTACAAGAAATACAGCAACGATATAACAGTAATACTGAACCGTAGAAACAATATCAAATATCTGATTATTTTGCTCAGAAATTCCTGTTATGCTAAACCACAACAAAAAGAACAAAAACGGTAATGCATGCAGGAGATGTTTTGTACGAAGGGTAAAATTATAATAACAGGCAGCATTGACGTACAGAAAATAGAGAGGCATCTGGAGCAGAACACTGCCTAATTTGAACCCTTTAATCATTGTATTATCAGACGGTGCCAGAAAGAAGCCAGAAAGATCAATCACAGAAATCAACAGAAAGGCTGCAAATAGATAATTGGGTAATTTCCTTTCTGATTTTGCTGTAATCAAAAAAGCGCTTAACAGCAGAAACAGGAAAAAAATAATTTTGCCTAAATCGTTGATGAATGACATATTCTCTATTTTCATGATATTCACAAAACTACAAATAATAGTTTCTTGTTGAGTATTTTAGCTTTCAATGAGATTACTTTTTTCAATACTAATCATTCTTTCAACTGAGGTTCAGCCTTTGTTATTCCTGAAATTTTTAATATTTGTGTAAATTTGTACTGTAGGCAATACCTTAGATTCATTACGGTAAGCTACAATATTTTATCATGGATAACGATACAATACTTTTACAGCTGATAGAACACTTTAAGGAAATAGTCTCTTTAGAAGATAAAGATATTGACTGTATCGCTCCCAGATTAGAAATCATACAACTTAAAAAGAAAGACTTTCTGCTTCGTGAAGGACAGGTTTCCAGACACATGCGCTTCATTGCAAAGGGAAGTCTGTATGCTTATCATATTGATGAAAAGGGAAAAGAAAACACCACTCAGCTGGGTATTGAAAACTGGTGGGTGAATGATCTTTACAGCTACCTGAGTGAATTGCCTTCAAGGATGTTTATTCAGGCTAATGAAAATACCACAATTGTACAGATCAGTAAAAACAATTTGGAGCTATTATACAAAGAAGTTCCGGCCATTTCCGAATTCTGGCGGCTGAAAATGCAGTCTGCCTATGTTACTTTACAGGAAAGAACCTTTGAACATTCACGTGTTGATGCCTACACCAAATACAGAACATTTGTCACTACTTACCGTAATATCGAACAGCGTTTTCCTCAATACATGATCGCTTCTCATCTTGGAATAACCGTCGAATATCTGAGCTATCTGAGAAAAAAGCACCTGTCTGACGTTTCTTAAGATTTCTTAAGTTTATTCCCCTCCAGCCCTAATAATTTTGCTCACAGAAATTTAATGAGTGAAATATGAAGGCAAAAATTATCGCTATAATAGCTCTTGCATCAGCTTCGCTGAGTCTGAATGCACAGAAACTTTCCTATACCCCGGATCTTGTTTTAGGACATCGCTCCTATACTTATATGCACAATGTCAATTATCAGCTGAATGAACGGTTGAAATTGAACAATCTTACCCTATTTGATACAGAATATACCAAAGACAAAGAAAATATTTTCTTCATCAGAAATACTCTCTCCTATAATATTACCAAAAGACTGAGCGCCAATGCAGCATTTGGAATGAAAAACCCGGGAGCATTTTTCAGTACTTATCTCCAATATAAAATCATTCACTCCTCTTATTCTCTTTCCTACTCTATAGGAGCTACCTATCAGAAAGGATTTTCTCTGGAACAGTCTGTATCATTTGAATACACCCCCTGTCTGACAGAAAATTTCAAGGGATATTTCAGTGTACTCTCTATTGGGAATATTGATGACAGCGGATATCCCAGAGGACTGCAGTTTATCAGACTGGGCGTAAAACAGGATAAAATGATGTACGGACTGGCTTCCAATTTCGACCAGTTTAATAATGGAAAAAAGACCCTGGAAAATATCGGGGCATTTGTGAAATATAACTTTTAAATAATTATAAGAAATGAAAAAGAACATTGATTTAGGACTACTTATCACCAGAATAGCAATCGGATTTCCCATGTCGGTTTATGGAATCAATAAATTAATCCACGGGATTGGGTTTATTGAAGATATGATGACGATGCACGGTTTACCATCATTCTTTGCTTATGGGGTATTTGCAGGAGAAATTATAGCTCCCATCCTATTGATTATTGGATTCCGGACACGTCTGGCAGGATTGATCTTTGCCGCCAATTGCTTCACCGCTACTATTCTTGCCCAAAAGGCTAATATTTTCAAGCTTAATGAATTTGGAGGCTGGGCTCTGGAACTTCTGGTAATCTATATGCTGGTAAGTCTCAGTTTTTTCTTTACCGGTGCCGGAAAATATGCTGTTTCTACCCAAAATAAATGGGATTAAAATTCCCAATAAACTTTCTATTCATTAATTAATAAATCAGAATCTCAGGATTCTGGTTTATTTTTTATCACATAATCAGGATTGTAAAAAATCGTATACAGAAATTCATCATCAGAATAATTCATTCTATCCTTCCTTTTCTTTAATCCATCATTTAACAATCTGACAAACAATAAACTAAACAAATATTAAAGTTTCTTTGTGCTTTCAAAAAAGAAATATATGAGAAAGAAATGGATTATAATGGCTGCTTTCACACAGGCAGTTCAAGCTTTTGCTCAGATAGAAATCAGATCTGAATATCTGCCACAGCAAAAATACA
This sequence comes from Chryseobacterium sp. GW821-FHT04C04, assembly GCF_059420365.1. Classification (NCBI taxonomy): domain Bacteria; kingdom Pseudomonadati; phylum Bacteroidota; class Flavobacteriia; order Flavobacteriales; family Weeksellaceae; genus Chryseobacterium; species Chryseobacterium sp. GW821-FHT04C04. The sequence continues at coordinate 457,732 of NZ_JBWKTO010000001.1, forward strand.
TTGATGATAACCGGGAAAAAACCGACGGAAAAAGCTCTGCTTTTACCACCACCCTTACAGTAACCGCTCCGGTAAGTGTAAAGCCAACTGCTTATCAACAACCTAAAATATGGGCAGCAACGCTTAATGCTTCATACACTTCGTTCAGCAATGAGGGCGCTGCCACAGAAGCCTTGCCTAAAGAAATGGCATCTACAGACCTTGGAGTACTGTATATGACTCCGATACATGAGAAACTGATGTTTGTCGGAGGAGTTTCAGCAGGGGTATATTCTACCCATACCGATCTTCAAAAACTCGAAATAGATCAGGTTGTAATAAACGCCTATTCTTCATTGATATGGCAGATCCGTCCTAAGATAAAACTTGGCGTTGCCCTCATCGCAAATAATGCTTTTGATAAGCCGATGCTTATTCCCATGCCTTATTTTCAATACCATAGTGAAAAAAAACGGGGAATGGAATACCATGCTGAGTTTAGTTATACTCCCAAATTCTCTGTGGGCTACAGATTTAATGAAACTCTGGCTTTGCGCATTGTAAACCGTCCGAAATTTTTCTTTTCTCTTGCCAAAATTGACGGACAGAAGAAATATTTTGATCATCATTTCGTAAGTCTTGGCATAGAACCTGAGTATCGAATCAACAACTGGACGTTCAGTGGCACATTTGGAGCAAACTTCGGACGTACAGACCGATACAGAGACCGGGAACCTTCCCAATTTTTGAAATGGGGAAATGCTACTTTTGATCCTTCAGTTTATATTTCTGCAGGGATTAAATATAACTTTGCAGGAAAACGAAAATAACTTATTCTTGTATCACAAAAATGAACAGAACGGCTTTATTATACCTTTTATCACCAACACAATATTGAATATGGATTTTGCTGAAATTTTCAAAGATCAGGAGACAAAGAACAGGAAATATGTGATTGCTCTTTATTATTTCATTGTCACTTCCATCTACACCGTATACCAGATCTTTTTCTTCAATACCATTATGCAGAGCAGTATTCTGTCTAAAATCAGCCTGTGGGATAATTTTCCGCTGCAGTTTGTGCTTATATACCCTATTGTACTGGTAATGACTTTTCTGGATTATCTGTTGATCAAATTAATCAATGGAATTACTCCCATGCATACCAGTATGTATAGACATGCTTCTTCATTATTTGTAAGTAATATTCTGCTCTGTATTTTGCTGTATTTTGCATTCAATTTTATTGTTACAGAGATATTTGATCTAGGAATAAAGCAGTCTCTTTCTTATAAAACAGGTCTTATTCTTAATATAACTGCCAATCTGCCCATTCTGCTGGTACTCGATTTATTATTTTACTTTCAGGCAGAGCGCAAAGCCATTAAAGCTTCTGAAAAAGCAAAACACAATATGCTGATGTATCAGTATAATGCATTGCGGGCACAGGTAAATCCACATTTTCTGTTCAATTCTCTGAATGTACTGTCTTCCCTGATATATGAAAATCAGGAACAGGCCAACAAATACACCAAAGCTCTGTCGCAGGTATACAGACAGGTACTTTCTGTAAGTAAAAAACCACTGAATACTTTACAGGAAGAGATGCATTTCTTTCGCCAATACCAGTTTTTAATGGAAATAAGATTTGAGAAAGGCTTTATCATTGATATCAAAACAATGGATCAATGGCAACACCAGAAAATTGTGGCTTTCAGCTTTCAGCTCCTGTTGGAAAATGCCTTCAAGCACAATATAAGTTCAGCCGCAACTCCACTGCTGATTCATATTTCTGCCGATGAGAACGGCATATCTTTCCGAAACAAAATATCTTTGCGAAATGATGCCATCAAAGGAGAAGGAATAGGTCTGTCTTTTCTGATTGCACAATACGACCGCTATCATAAAAAACTTGAAATAATAGAAGAAAAGGATGAGTTTATTGTTAAAATACCTTTCGTAGAATGAAAAAATACCTGATCATTGAAGATGAGCGTCTGGCTTTTTCCGAACTTAAACGAATGATGGATAAACTCCGTCCGAATGATATATTGTTGGCAAGAGCTCAAAGTGTGCTGGAGTCTGTGGAATTTCTTCAGGAAAATAACCCTGATTTTATCCTGATGGATATTAGCCTTTCGGACGGAAGCTGCTTCGAAATATTCAATCACATCAAAGTGGAAGTTCCTATTATTTTTACGACGGCCTATGATGAATATGCAATCCAGGCTTTTAAAGTCAATAGTATAGATTATTTACTGAAACCTATCTCTGAAGAGGATCTGGAACGGGCACTTATAAAGCTGGAAGACCTGCATTTTGACAGAGAACAAAAAGAAACAGGCATTCGTATGGTGGAATCATCATTGATGAAAAAAGTAAAAAACAGATATTTGGTACATTCCCGTGAAGGATATCTGTATGTGGAATCCAAAAACATCGCCTATTTCTATAGTGAAGAAAAAGTAGTGATGCTGCATACTTTTGACAATAAGAGGTATATCATCAATTATACTCTGGACCAATTGGAAGATCAGCTCACTGAAGATCTGTTTTTCAGGGTTTCCCGCAATTGCATTGCCAATATTAAAGCGATCAAAGGAATTAAAAAGGTGGAAAATAGTAGGCTGAATATCGAATTTGAACCAGAATGCCCCCACGAAATTATTGTAAGCAGAGTACGGGTTCAGAATTTCCTGGAATGGCTGAATGATGATTAAATAAAATGCTTAATCTCCGTGTTCATTCCTTATTTTTACAGTAAACTTAATCATCCGTCATGAAAGAAGTAATCATCTATCAAATAGATTCTTTTACCAAAGAAAAATTCAAAGGAAATCCCGCAGGAGTGGTATTAAATGCTGAAAATCTTACGTCTGAAGAAATGCAGCTGATTGCCCGGGAACTTAACAATTCTGAAACCGCATTTGTTTTCAAACCTGATACCCGGGAAGAAAATTTTGACTATCATGTTCGTTACTTCACTCCCACCACAGAAGTTCCTTCCTGCGGGCATGCTACTATTGCCGCACTCTATGCAAAAGCTCAGGAAGACCAGCTGGGTTCCTGTACCATTACAATAAATACCCAAATCGGAATATTGCCGATTTATATTGACAGGAAAAGCAATGATTATCTTATCACCATGACACAGGGAAACTTTGAACTGAGCCCTGTTTTTGATGCTTCAACCATTCAGAAAATTGTGCTGGCTCTGGAGTTGACCATGGATGATCTTGATGAAAAATGTCCGGTACAAATTGCTTCAACAGGACATTCAAAAGTCATGATCGGCATTAAAAGCAGTACAACTTTAAATCAACTTACTCCTGATCTTATCGCTTTGGAAAAACTTAGTAAAGAAATCGGCTGTAATGGGTATTTTGTATTTACTTTTGATACGGATGAAAAAGATATTTTAACCAATGGAAGAATGTTTGCTCCAGCCATCGGCATTTCTGAAGATCCGGTTACCGGAAATGCGAACGGACCTTTGGGAGGTTATCTTATTCAAAACAAAATAAGGGAGGCTGCTGATGGGATTTTTGAATTCACAGGAAAACAGGGTGAAACCCTCAACAGAATTGGTAAAGTAAAGGTACGGGTAACTGTCAAAGACAATCAACCCGACATCATAAGTATTACCGGAAATGCAGTAGGGGTTTTCAGAACAACTATGGTTCTGAAATAATTCCACCCATTATATTTACCAAAGTTGTCCCCGTTAGAGAAAATCAATCGTCACTGATACGAATCAAAAAATTGGGAAGTGAAGGAGATACTATTTTTATTGCGCTTCTGCGTATCCAAAGCAAATATAATTACATTTGATAGAGCTTTTTTGATATACCATGGTCAATCCGAATGAAATAACGCCACATTTATTCAGAACCGAATACAGCAAAATCGTTGCAGTACTTTGTAAAAGTTTTGATATTAAACATATCGAAATTGCAGAAGATATTGCCAGCGAAACCTTTCTGAAAGCTTCAGAATATTGGGCTGTAAACGGACTCCCGGATAATCCTGCGGCATGGCTTTATACAGTGGCTAAAAATAAAGCAAAAGATTATTTCAAGCATCTTTCCATTATTGAAAAAAACAAACAGGAAGGGGTAAAAATATTTGAAAATGAAAATTATACAATAGACTTTGACACCAAAAATATATCTGACAGCCAGCTGGAAATGATTTTTATGATCTGTAATCCTGTCAATTCCCAGGAAACCCAAATAGGTCTGGCTCTTCAGATTCTCTGTGGTTTTAGTATAGAAGAAATTGCTAATGCCTTTCTTTCCAAAACGGAAACCATCAAAAAACGTTTGCAACGGGGACGGGAAAAGCTCAGAACCCATCATTTTACAATAGAATCTTTAAGTGAACAGGATATTCACCAACGTTTGGAAGTGGTATTGACTGCTTTATATTTACTGTTTAATGAAGGCTATTTCTCCAGAACAAATAACCTTTTAATCCGTAAAGATCTGTGTCTGGAAGCGATAAGACTCACCCTGATTCTTACTGATCATCCATTTACGAATACCCCTACAACTAATGCATTACTGGCATTGATGTGTTTTCAGAGTTCAAGGCTCGATGCCAGAACGAATGATAAAGGTGAAACGGTTCTCTTTGATGAGCAGGACGAAACATTATGGGATAAAGCTTTGATTGAAAAAGGCAATTATTACCTGATAGAAGCCTGTCAGACTAGCAATACCTCCATTTCTAAATATCATCTGGAAGCAGGTATCGCTTATTGGCATACTTCTCCGGCTGGTAAAAATAAATGGCAGCATATTTTAAACCTGTACAATCAGCTTATTATTTTTGAATATTCTCCCATTACTGCTTTAAACAGAGCTTTTGCTTTTTCCAAAGTCTATGGAAATAAGACAGCAATCACTGAAGCGGAAAAACTTACTCTCACAGACAATGAATATTATCATGGATTATTGGGATATTTGTATGCTGAGCTCGATACAGATAAAGCCATTCATCATTTTGAAGAAGCCATCCGTCTTACCCTATCAAAATCGGAAAAACAGACTTTGCAGAAACAGATCAATATTTTAAAGCAATCAAAGTAAGATGTAAATAAAAAGCCCCCAGATCATTGATTTGGAGGCTTTATTTCAATTATTTGTCATTGATAATATTCACAATTTCTTTCTCAATAAGATAAATATTGATCAGCTTTTGTCTGTTGATCGTAACAATGTCACCCCTTTTAATCTTATATTTCTTTTGTAAAGGTTTTTCATTACAATAAACTGCATCTGTGTCAAGCAGCAGATTCAATGTAGATGATGAAAGGCCTAAGCATATTCTGATAACCGTTGAAGCTCTTATGTTAAAATCAAAAGGACATTGTATTTGAAACGAAATCATTTCATTGTCCATATTGATAATATCCTCTACTGGAAGGGTTTGATGTAGAATTTTATATTCTACACTTTCCAAATCTGCTTCCACATTATTTTTCCTTCTTATTTCCTGTGAGAAAGCATATTCCCAGGCGATTTCCGTACTATTTTCTGAAAATTTGTTGAATATCTCTTTACTGATGGATTCTGTTCTTATTCTTGAAAATACAGTCAGGTTGTAGGTATTGCTGCATTTTACACATCTGTAAATTAGCCATATATCAATATTCTTTTTTTGAGCATTTAATCTGAATTTATCGCTGCAATAAAATCTTTCGCTGTTACAATGGCTGCATTTCTTTTTGAGTAAGGGAGTATTTTTAGCTTGTACCTCCCATATATAGTGTGTACTCATTACTTATAATTGTGCTTCGTATTCTTTGTTGGATTTTTTCCATACTATTCAAGCATTACAAGAAAGTCGGTATGCACCTGGCTCTTACCCCAAAGAGTATTTCTTAAGGTATAGTTTGCCATATATTTCAGTTTTTTATCAATAGTAATTGTTAAAACTGAAACAGCAGATACAGCTGCCCTTTACAGGCAATGCAATACATAATATGATGAAATGAAAACCTGTTCGGGTAGAATTACCCAAACGAAAGAACGATCAGCCTGTGGTTACTGAGACTGATACTAAGCGATAATAAGTTTAAGAGTTGTTCTCAAAACGAGTTATTTACTTGGTTATGATAAAAATAGTCAATTTTATCGAAGAATAACATGTTATTAAATTTTTATTAAAAAAACGAAATTATCAGGCTATGTTTTCAACCCAATTAATACTCTAAAATGAACCATACAACAAATAAAATTTGAACCATACAACAAACCTGTATTTTCTGTTTCTGACGAACTTTGTGGTAGTAAAATCATCAAAATGAAACAGATTAATACAATGTATATCAACGGTGAATTTGTTACACCGAACGGAACAGAAACATTTGACCTTATAAATCCTACTACCAATCAAAAAACCGGAGAAGTAGTTCTGGGAAATGAAGAAGATACCCGAATGGCCATCGCTGCAGCGAAGAAAGCGTTCAAAACATTTTCAAAAACAACAAAAGAAGAACGCATCAGTATTCTTAAAAAGCTTCATGAAGCTGTAAGCAAACGGGAGCATGAACTGGTTTCTGCAATGGTGAATGAATATGGAGGAACATTGCAGTTCTGCAGGATGAGCGTTCAAAATGCGATTTCAGCCTTCACAACCACCATTACTACTCTGGAATCTTATGACTTTGAAAAAACAGTCGGACATTCTAAAGTCCGTTTTGAATCTCTGGGAGTAGTGGGAATCATTACGCCATGGAATGCCAGCAACAGTTTCATTTGCAGCAAGCTTGCCACTGCTATTGCTGCAGGATGTACAACTGTAATCAAACCAAGTGAAATGAGTGCAGCACAAACCCAGCTTATTACGGAATGTTTTCATGAAGCAGGTTTACCGGAAGGCGTATTCAATATCGTAAATGGATTAGGAAATATAGTAGGAGCTGAAATTACCCAGCATCCGGACATCGCTAAAATCTCTTTCACCGGATCTACATTAACAGGAAAAGCGATTGCTAAAGGTGCTGTAGATACGATGAAAAGAGTAACATTAGAACTTGGCGGAAAATCTCCTAATATCATCCTGGAAGATGCTGATCTTGATAAAGCTATTCCTATGGCTGTTTTCGGAGCTTATATGAACAACGGGCAGGCATGTATCGCCCCTACCCGTCTGCTTGTTCCTCAAAACAGACTGGATGAAGTGAATGAACTGGCTAAAAAAGCTGCAGGACAGGTAAAAGTAGGGAATCCTAATGAAGAAGACACTCTTGTCGGGCCTATGGTAAGTGCCAAGCAATTTGAAAGAGTACAAAGTTATATCCGCCTGGGGCAGGAAGAAGGGGCTACTCTGCTTGCGGGAGGAGAAGGCAAACCGGAAGGCCTTGAAAGTGGAAATTTTGTAAAGGCTACCATTTTTACTAATGTCCGTAATGATATGCGTATTGCACAGGAGGAGATTTTCGGACCTGTATTGTCTATTATTCCTTATGCCAATGAAGAGGAAGCGATTGCGATTGCCAATGATACCACTTATGGTCTGGCCGCTTACATCAGCTCTGCGGATAAAGAACATGCAGAAAATGTTGCAGCACAGATTGACGCCGGAAGAATCTGTATAAATGGATTCTCACATGATCCTTTTGCGCCTTTTGGTGGTTTTAAACAAAGCGGTATCGGACGTGAGTTTGGGGTGTTCGGGTTGGAAGCCTATCTGGAACCAAAAGCCATTCTGGCGTAATATGATATCCTTCACAGCAAAATGTTCCCAGGATCATTCTGCTGTGAAGATTCTATGATGCTAAAAAAGTTTTGTAAGTTTGAAAAAGAATCGATCAAAAAATAATCCTCTGAGCCATGAGTGAAAATAACATTCCCTTTCCTATCAACTATTCCTGCTACTTTTCAGAATTCAGAGAAGGAGAACAGTTTGCGCAGATTCACAGTCTTGGGCTGGTTCTTTCCGGAGAAATGGAATTGAATGACGGCATTAACAAAACCCTGTTCAAGGAAGGTGAACTTTATTCTGCGAGGAAAAACAGTTTACTGAAATTTGCAAAATATCCGCCTAAAAATGGTGAAATCAAAACTGTTTCTATCTATTTTGACGATGCTATACTCCATGAATTCAGCCGTGAATATGGATATCAGGCAGAGAAGAAAGACAATGTTCCAGCCTTTATAAAACCGGATCAAAAGGCATTAACTTCTTTTATGTACTCATTATTGGCATATGAAGATCTTACTGCTTCCGAAGAAATTCTGCGTCTCAAACAAAAAGAAGCTTTACTGCTTCTGCTGAACTATGATCCAGGTCTTAAGGATATTTTATTTGATTTTTCGGAACCTTATAAAATTGACATTGAAGCTTTTATGAACAAGAATTTTCATTTCAATGTTAATGTAGAGCGTTTTGCTTACTTAACAGGGAGAAGTTTATCTTCCTTTAAAAGAGATTTTCAAAAAATATTTGGGATTCCACCAAGGCAATGGCTGCAGCTCAGAAGATTACGGGAGGCCCATTTTCTACTTACCCAAAAAGGAAAATCGGTTTCTGAGATCTATCTTGATCTTGGATTTGAAAATTTATCTCACTTTTCTTTTGCCTTTAAAAAACAGTTTGGATTTTCTCCAAGCTCATTACAGGCAAAATAACTTAAACTTCATCTAAAAAAACATACCTGAAAGCGAGAATGATCAGGATTATAACTGCTATGGTAATGATTTTCACTTTCATATCGCTTTTAAGATTTTCAGGAGCATAACGCAATGTTTTCTTATCAAGATAAAAATCTGTGTAAACCTCTGTATCAATTTTCAGATCAGGACGGAAAGTTTGTATGCCTTTCAGAAAATGCCCGATAAGATCATATCGGTTTTTAAGGGTGACTATATCCAGATTGATAAGCTTCTTTCTGGATTTTCTGTTTTCATCTTTTTCATGAACATACAGATTCTTTCTGAAGTTGCTGTATTTTCCGTTGGAAGCAGCCTCAGAATAGATATCTTTTGTATAAGGATCCTGGCTTTTGACCAAATCCTGATATCTAATTTCTGAAAGAACTTTATCATTTCTGTTAAGAAACAGAATTCCCTGATGATTGATCAGCATACCACTGATCTTCTTATCTTTATTTCTGGTGATTTCATAAGCCAGCCAACCTGATAACGCTCCTGTAATAAGAAAGAGAAAAAGAAAGATCGTCGTAGCAGAAGTATCTGGAGAAGATGCTGAAACGGCCTCAATAAAAAATATGAGCAAAATAACAGCGATTACTGCAAAAAGAATGACAATGCTCCACCTCAGTCTGGCAATATATTCAGGGCTGTAGGTTTCCGATCTCATTTCAGGAAATGATTCTTTCATGGATTTATTTATAGTTAACTGGTTATCAATTGTCAACAATTTTTAAATAAAAAAAAATATTTTAAAAATGTCGAAGTGCAAAAATATACTATATAAATGAATAACCAATACTAGAATTCATCAATATTTTAGGGACTAAAAAAGACAAATCGTGCTATGAAAATCATAACACGATCTGAATTGCTGAATCTAATTATTTGAAAGTTTTTTAAAGTGCATATTCCACTGATGCTTCTTTAGCTGCTGCTACCATTGCTATTAAAGCTTTTTCTGTTTCTTCCCAATGTCTGGTCTTCAGTCCGCAGTCCGGATTTACCCAAAGCTGATTGGCAGGAATTACATTCTGGGCTTTTCTTAATAGCTCAATCATTTCTTCTTTTGAAGGAACTCTTGGTGAGTGAATATCATAAACACCAGGACCAATTTCGTTTGGATATTTGAAGTCTGCAAAGGCATTCAGCAGTTCCATCTGAGAACGGGAGCATTCTATGGTAATCACGTCAGCATCCATATCGGCAATGTTTTCAATAATATCATTGAATTCAGAATAGCACATATGGGTATGGATCTGTGTGGCATCTTCTACTCCGCTTGCTGAAATCCTGAAAGCTTCCACAGCCCATTTCAGATAGTCTTGCCAGTCGGTTTTTCTTAATGGAAGTCCTTCTCTTATGGCAGGTTCATCAATCTGGATAATTCTGATTCCTGCTTTTTCAAGATCTACCACCTCATCACGGATCGCCAAAGCAATTTGTTTACACGTTTCTGAACGAGGCTGATCATCACGTACAAATGACCATTGTAAAATCGTAACAGGACCAGTCAGCATTCCTTTCACCCATTTTTCAGTCTGAGATTGCGCATATTGAGACCAATATACCGTCATAGGAGTCGGACGGGAAACATCTCCAAAAATTACAGGAGGCTTTACACAACGGCTTCCGTAGCTCTGTACCCATCCGTTTTTAGTAAATACAAATCCTTCCAGCTGTTCTCCGAAATATTCAACCATATCATTGCGCTCAAATTCTCCGTGTACCAGCACATCAATTCCAATTTCTTCCTGCCAGCGAATCGTTCTTTGGGTTTCTTCTTTCAGTAGAGCATCATATTGTTCTGCCGTCAGCTCTCCTTTCTTGAACTTTGCTCTCCAGCTTCTTACTTCTGTTGTCTGAGGGAATGATCCGATCGTTGTGGTTGGGAATAAAGGAAGCTGTAATTCTTTTTGCTGTTCTTCTTTACGGATTTTGAATGTATTTATTCTTTGCGCATCTTTTTCAGTTACAGCATGGGCTCTTTGTTTCACTTTATCATTATGAATAAGAGAGGATGTTCTTCTGCTTGCAATTGCTTTTTTATTGTCTTCAAATATTGTAAGAATCTGTTCATCTTCTGTTCCGGAAGCCAGTTCTTTAAGCGTTACTACTTCTTCCACTTTCTGTTTGGCGAAAGCCAGCCAGCTTTTAATCTCAGCATTAAGATGGGTTTCAAAATCCAGATCGCAAGGTGAATGAAGCAATGAACAAGATGGAGCAATTAAAATCCTTTCAGGTCCTAATTTTTCAACAGCTTTTTTGATAAAGGACAATGACTTTTCATAGTCATTTTTCCAGATATTTCTTCCATCAACTACTCCTAATGAAAGGCTTAAGCTTTCCGGAATAGCACTCAGAATATCATCCAGCTGCTCAGGATTTCTTACAAGATCAATATGCAGTACATCCACAGGAAGTGAAGCAGCAAGCAATACATTATCTTTCAATCCGTCAAAATACGCAGCAACAATAAATTTCAGTTTCGGGAAGCGTTTTCTTATCTCAGAATAAACAAAATGATAAGTTTCTTTCGCTTTTTCCGTTAAATCCAACGCCAGAAAAGGTTCGTCAAACTGAATCCATTCAGCGCCCTGCTCCTGAAGTTTGGTTAAAATCTCTGTGTATACGGGAAGAAGATTTCCGGCCAGATCCAGTTTATCAAATCCTTCTTCTTTTTCTTTTCCTAAAAGAAGATAAGAAACAAGTCCGATAATAACCGGCTTTGCGTTGATTCCCGCCTGCTTTGCTCCTGCAAATTCATTGAAAATTTTATCTGAACTCAGCTTAAACTGTTGGTTTTTATAAAATTCGGGAACGATATAGTGATAATTGGTGTCAAACCATTTGGTCATTTCCATCGCTGTGATATCCAATCCTTCTTTCTGATATCCTCTTGCCATAGCAAAATAAAGATCCTGTTCAGAATTATTCTTTTTCAGCACCACTTCATGATAACGTGCCGGGATTGCTCCCACTACAAGGCTCATATCCAACACCTGATCATAATATGAGAAATCATTGCACGGAATAAGATCAATACCTGCTTCTTTCTGAATATTCCAGTTTTGGTTACAGATATTCCTGCCTGTATTCAGAAGTTCTTCCAGAAGAATTTTACCTGACCAATATTGCTCGCAGGCTTTTTTGAGTTCTCTTTTGCTACCAATACGCGGATAGCCCAGAATGTGAGTTTGCATTTTTTAAACTTTTTAATTAAACTTAATGATAAAGCCCTTTAAAATGTTTCATAATGCTTTGGATAAAGAGTTTTTGGAAAATAGTAATATAACGAACGGTACATTTTTTCTCACACGAAAAAATGCATTATCCGATATATCATCTGTATGACCCAAAAGCTTCAGACCGCGAAAGCATTGTCAATTCAGTAAAGGCAGGTCTCCTGACTTGTAACAGTTTCCGTCATCCTTCCCGCTTTGGCAGTGGATATGCAAGGACAGAAACCTTTGGTGTATTACTTACAGTTGCGCGACAGCTCGTGATTCTCACACGATTCCCTATTAATTTACCTTAAGTAAAACCTTTCCTGTTTGATGAAGTATCTTTAAAGAACTGTACTTTTATTGATAACAATTGTCATCATTAAAAGTTTTTAATTTTGTGTAAAATTAATAATACAGAACAAAAGCACAATAAAAGTAAATTAATTAAGCAAATTAATCTTTTAAAAAATAAAATTAAAGCATATAATTCTGTAAATTTGATTGTTTTAATACTATAAAAGAATAATATTCTGTGGAACAACTCGATGATAAGGATGTACAGCTGCTCAGGCTGCTCCAGAAAAATGCAAAACTGACCGTAAAAGAACTTGCAAAAGAAGTAAACCTTTCTACTTCGCCGGTTTTTGAAAGGGTAAAAAGGCTCGAACAGGACGGATTTGTAAAAAGATATGCTGCTGTTCTTGATGCTGAAAAGCTCAACCGTGGGTTTACCGTTTTCTGTCAGATCAAACTAAAAATTCACGACAGGTCTGTAGGCTATGATTTTGTAAAAGAAATTTTAGAAATTGAAGAAGTTGCTGAGTGCTATAATATTTCCGGAGATTTTGACTTTCTTCTGAAAGTACAGGTCAGAGATATGAAACATTATCAGGATTTTGTATTTAATAAGTTAGGCTCTGTAGATTCCATCGGAAGTACCCACAGTACTTTTGTCATGGCTGAGGTGAAAAACAATCATGGACTGACCATATGATTTGATTAGGAATTAAAAATTATTGACTCTAAAAAATATTTCATCCCTTATTCTTCTATCCACTTTCTGAAGGAAGAGGTAATACTCTGGCTGGTAATAAGACGGTCTTTGTATCCTTTTATTTTGATGGAGAGGGTGTTTTTGTTGTAGCGTTCTATTCTTTCAATATGCTTTTTTTGAACAAGTTCACTTCTGTTGATCCTGAAAAAGGCTAAAGGATCCAGCTGTTTTTCAATTTCTTTTAACGTTGACTCATTCAGCAGGTTTTTCTTTCCAGCAGTGTCAACGGCAAAAACAATTCCTTCTTCTGCTTCAAAAAAAGCAATATCTTCAGTATTTATAAAATAAATTCCCTGATGTGAACTGATTGTAAATCTCTTTTTATAGTTTTTCCCGGGATGATTGTTATTAAGCATTTGCTGAAGTTTTACGAACACATCCTGCTGCTCAGATACAGCGCTTTTCAGTAAGAGAAATTTGTTCCAGGCTTTTTGGAAACGATCCTGTGAAAATGGTTTTAAAAGATATTCTATTCCATTACTCTCAAAGGCATTCATCAAGAACTGATCATAGGCCGTAGTAAAGATAATCGGGCTGGAAATATCCACTTGATTATAGATTTCAAAGGCATTTCCATCCAATAATTCAATATCAGAAAAGACCAGATCAACATTTGAATTTTTAAAAAAAGCGATGGCTTCTTCTACTTTGTCAATTTCTGCAACAATTTCAACCGATTCGTCGAGTTCACTGATGAAACGTTTCAATTTGTTTCTGGCCGGGATTTCGTCTTCGATGATTACCACTTTTATCATACTTGTTATGATGGAATTATAGGAATGATTACTGAAAATTCATTTTCTGTTTTTAAAATCTCTACCTGCTGATCTGTTAGCAGCGCATACTGCTCGATAAGATTATTCAATGCTCTTCCGGAAGTTTTTTTACTGTTTCGCTTGGGAAGCCTGTTATTAGAAACTGTTATTTTATGATTCAGATCTATTACAATCAAAACAGGACTGGCAAAGGTCCCAATATTATGTTGAACTGCATTTTCCAGCAGCAACTGCAGTGAAAGCGGAATAATATTCCCTGCCCCCCCACTATGATTCACTTTCAAAGAATAAACATTTCCATATTTGTACTGTATCAATTTAAAATATTTTTCTGCAAAAGCCAATTCTTCTTCCACTGAAATTATTTTTTTATCAGAAACATCCAGAACATAGCGGTATATTTCAGCAAATTCGTTCAAAAAGTCAGAAGCTTTTTGTTTATCTTCTTCAATAAGCTGATCCAGAATATTGAGATTATTGAACAAAAAATGAGGATTAAGCTGTGCTTTCAGTTGATTAATTTTACTGTCAGACAGTGCCTGATGATAAAGAGCCAGCTGTTTCTGATAGGCTGTATTCTTTTTATAATAACGGTAAGCCAGGAAAAAACTCCCATATATAAAGCCACCAATGAGGTCCGAAAAAGTAGAGAGGGTGACAACTTCCTTGTTGAAATTTTTCTCAATGGTCCCGAAGGCCAATGAAATCATAAAGCCTATTATTTTTATAACCAAAAGGTAGGTCAAAAGTGAAGAACTGAATATTTTAAGAATATCCGCAATACTGAATGTTGATGATTTTTTCCAATTCTTAATAAAAAAATCCATTACAAAAAAAAGAATACAGGCACTGATAAAAGTGGCAACAGCAGCTTCCGGAGTAAAGACATATGCATCTAATGTCCTTCTTATAATTATACGGATATGAATAGATTGCAGATAGGCAAACAAAAGTATAAACAGAAGGAAATATCTGTTCTGATTAATCTGTTTTAAAATAGTTTTCATCAGCTTTATGAGTGGTCATTGTTTCACAAAAATAGCCCTATATTTTTACAGAGCTATTTCTTTGTATTATTATTTTTTCTTTTCGGGAAACGAGGCAGTAACATTTCCTTTATCATCTAAGAAATCCAGCTTGGCTTCATTATTTTTATCCACACAAAACCTGGCTCTTGGCTGTCCTTTGCTGTCAAATAAAAACAGCCCATTATTTTCATCTTTAGTTTTCCCAAGCAACATTCGCGGAGCCCCTCCAATCAGTCCCTGTTGTTCATATTCTTTATATTTTTTCTGTACCGCTTCCTGGTCTTTCAGCAGATCCAGCTCTGCCATAATCTCTCCCGTTTTGATTTGTGATTCTTTTGATGGACGATCATTGAAATAAAGCCCGCTGGATACTATTCTTTTATCTCCTTTTCTGTAATCCTGAGTCAGCAGCTGCATCACCTGATCCCCGTCGTACTGATCATAGGTGAGCGATAATCCGGAACTGTGGCCGTTCTTATTTTTTTGTCCGTCATAGATAAAACCACCACATTCAATCCCATCTTCATTGAAGAAAAGCATCCCTGATCGTTTCTTTCTTGTTTTATTGGTAGGATTTCCATTGATCTTATCTTCTCCGTTAGGAAATTTCCCGACATTGGTAATAATCATTTTTACAGTACCGTCTTTTTCAACGATATTGATTCTTTCGACATCTATTTCAGTAAATTTCTGATGTCCGTCCGTTTTGAATGCAGAAGCTGTTAAAAAGACAATTCCAATGACTGCTGCAAAAGCAAATGTTCTTAAAAAAATTAATTCCCTGTTCATCTATTATAGTATTAACTGTTGTTTCTATTTTGATAGGTCAAAACTATTAGAACCACGCCTCTTATTCAAACCTAAAACAATGAACTAAGGAAATAAAAAAATAAATGGGAGATTTTTACAGATGAATATACAGCGACTCTATTTCTGTAACCAGGATTCATTCACCCAATAAAAAAATCCGCCATTATGACGGATTTTCTATTATATTTAAGTTCTTTTAGACTCATTAATTCACAGCCTGATTAATAAGCTCTGTGGTAAGCCCTAATGACTTTAAGAGATTTTTACTGTCGAACAGTAAAGTTGCATAATGTTTTCCTTTCTTAAAAATCAGTTTTGAACCGCCAGGAAATTCACTTCCGGCATCAAGCTTCTGAGTCTTCGGATTGTATTTACTCAATTTAACTTTACTATCCTGCAATGTACTTTTGTTCATGGTAAGACCAAAAGGCAATCCTTCTACGATCAAATACTTATTGTCTGAAATCGTAAAAAACATTTCATTCACCATATTATCTTTTCCCAGGCTGCAATAAAGTTCCAATCCTGTTTTTGTAGGCCATTTTGCATACTTTTCTTCATTGGCATCTTCATAAAACACCGTTTTTACATTCAATGCCTTTGAAATTTTATCAGTGGTCTGCGGGAAAATAAATTCAGAATTTTTGTCTAATAAAGAGTTTAAAGCAGCTGTTTTCTGTGAAAAAGCGGCTATACTTACTAGTTGAAAAAAGATTGTCAGAATTAAAGTGAATGGTTTTGTCTGCATAGGACTATTTTAAAATTTTAATGATTGGATGACTAAAGGTATTAAAATTACATTATTTGCCTCAATAAAATTTTCATTAATCTTTTTCATTTTTGCAGAACCACAATAAGTTTCAGCTTTCTACTAATACTTTTGTTGTTTCAAAAAATATAATTCAATACATAAATTCCTACCATTGAAGATCTAATTCTTATTCCCTTTCTTGTACATTGAATACCGTACCTGCCGGATCTGTAATCCAATGCATATTTTCAGGAAGTTTTTCAATTTCGTCACAGGTTTCTATGCCATTTGACTGCAAATATTGTGTTGCTTCTTCTATATCAGGAACTGTAAGCTGTAACCAGGTTTCGGAATGGGTGTAGTTGTCCACACAGTCTAACCAAAGGACGTTATTCCCGAATTTCACTTCATGTGTTCTGGAAATCGTGGGATTATTAATCGGTTTTTCCTCAACTTCAAATTTTAAAACATCTCTGTAAAAAGCAACTGTTTTTTCATATTTATTTTTGGGAATTTTTAAGGCGATATTAATTCCCGCTTCAAATTTTGTATTCATAATACTATTTATTTATCAGTCTATTTTAAAAAACCATTCAGATAATTCAGAATCGTTGTGGTCTGCATCATCAGGCTGACATGACTTTGACCGGGAACAACTGCCAATTGAGATTTAGGCATAGCGCCCATATCAGCAGCAATACCACCGCCTAATAATTTATAGGTTTTTGCAAGCTCAATTTTATCCAGTCCGTCATTGTCCCCTGCTATCATTAAAACAGGTGCTGAAATTTTAGAAATATTAGCATCTCCCAGATCAAATGGCTGTCCGGCAGCAGCGATCATCTGCTCTAAGAATTTTGTCCATTTTGTCTTATCAGGGGCTACTGCCTCATATCCGGTTTGTAAAGGACTATTCATAAAAAAGGCAGGTTTCATTGTTTTAAAAGCATTACTTACTTCAGGTATCCAGCCACTGCTTTTATACGTTGCTGAAATAATCACTAGTTTATTTAATCTTTTGGCATTCTGTATAGCAAACTGGTAAGCAATAGCTCCACCAAAACTATATCCTACGACATCTGCTTTATCAACCTTCAGATAATCCATTACCCCTGCTACATCACTTGCTAAGGTGGCATGCGATAATTTTCTTTCTGAAAAAGGAGTGTGCCCATGTCCCTGCAGTTCAATAGCGATTACTTTCCGGTTTTTTGAGAGCTCAGGAATCAATTCTCCCCAATTCATATCGATTGTCATAAAGGCACCATGCAATAATACAATGGGTGCTCCTTGTCCATACACTTCATAATACACTTTAATGCCATTAACTGGTGCATAGCCACTTTCAGAAGGTTTTATTTTCTGTCCATATAACTGTGATGTTGTACACATAATGATTGCAATGATCAGTATTGTTTTCAACAGGTTGTAGAATTTGAATACATTTTTCATACTATTATTGAGATTTGAGGTTAGTTAAAAACTTTTAATCAAAATTACCAAGTCATGATGAAAACCCACTTGTCACAGGACAAGATTTTATCTGGATGAGACCCATTCTTTATAGATTCTGTTTAAACAGGTATTCCACCCTTTGTACAGATTATATTCTTACCTGATTTCAGAAGAATTACAATAAAACATCACACAAATAAATGAATTAACGATAAATATTTTCAATACATTTTCATTTTAGTTGCCAAAAATTGATTAATTTCGAATCGTACTAAACCTAAATATTATGAAAAATTTAAAAAAAATCGAAAGACAGGAATTGAAAACAATTAAAGGTGGTATTGATTGCAGAGGTGGTCAATTATGTTTAATCAGCGGAAAATGGCAATGCATGCCTTATGACGGATGCGGGGGTGGAAATCAGCCTTAAATTTTTAATTTAATTACTTGACTATGAAAAATTCCAAAAAAATTTCAAGAGACCAGTTAAAGAGTATTAACGGCGGAGCAGTAAGCTGTTCTGAAGCATGCTGCCCACCTCCGGGAATCAAAAGATGTCCTTGGGTGATTTGCATAGCACCCTGTGAGATATTAAGTTAACAACTTAAAGGTATTAATCACCTTATTCAAAAATAAATAAGCCTTAGGATCTTGGATTCTAAGGCTTATTTGTAAAGGTCGGAAGCTACAGTGGAATAGCTCATTCCACTTTTGACATTCTTCGGGTAAATCAAGAAAGTTTTGAGGCTTTCTACTGAATTTATACTACTCGAACATTCACTGCGTTAATTCAAAATCGAATGTTACAGTGTCGTTTTCACGTATATCATTAATATGACTTTACGATTACCAGCAAACCAAGATCACAGAATTACCGGAATACTTCACTGCAGCGGAACCAGCACCGTTTTAGGTATAGTTTAGCAATACTGAAATAGAACTGGCTAATAGTTCCCCCATTTATCTTTAAGGTTTGAAGATGGAATTCTTGTTTCTATATTTATAACAATTAATGAATTAGATAATCAATATAAAACTGCAGAAGATTTTTATACCCAATCCGCGGAAAGGCGATCCCAATAAAATGGCTAAAGTACCGTAATGATTTTGCTGCAGGATCAATTGGTGTTAGAAAAGACAAAAGTAACAATGTATTTATTTACCTTCATAACAAGAACAATAAGTGGACAAATATTTAGGGATAAACTATGATTTTAAACCATTGATTTAAGACCCTTTGTCTTTTTAAATTCCGTCAAGCTCATATTATGCTGCTTTTTAAAAAACTTATTCAGATGGCTTTCATCTGAAAAACCAAATTCGGTAACAATTTCATTGACCCGCATATCGCTGAAAAGAAGTCGATGCTCGATTAATCTCATTTTATAATTCAATATAAAATGCTGTATGGTTTCTCCACATTGCTTTTTAAAGTAACTCCCAAGGTAGCTTTCAGAAAACCCAAATTTCTGAGATATCGCAGAGACCTTCAACAATTCCGGATCATGGATATTTCCCTGGATATAATTAATGATATCCAGTACTCTTTTATCAGTATTGGAAGCCACATTCTCCGCTCTCATCTTTGAAATATTTCTGGCTGCTATCACGATCAATGCATTTACGTAGTGTAGAGTCAGTTCCTCATGGTAGAGGTCAGGATGATTCAGACCATGGAGCAGCGAAGTTACGATTGAATCAACCAAAACGATGTCCGGCTTATTTTGTAAAATACATCCAGACAAAAAGGAAGCACCATACAATAAACACTCCATCGAATTAATACTATTCCACTTGTATTCCTTTACATACCGTTCACTGAACTTCACGAGCAAAAGATCTGTTTTTTCAACAATTTCCAGATAATGTTCGTCATTAGGTGTCAGGAGAATCAGGCTTCCTTCATTGTAAGAAGCAATATTATTATTGATTTTAAGGAAACCTTTTCCTGAAATGACATATACAATCTGGAAAAAGGAGAATTGGCTGTCTTTTAAGGGACAGTTTGCGGCCTGATGGTATTCTACCTTTACCAATTGATCTATATTCTCTCTTTTCATAGGATAAAAATACCCATTTATCATTAAAATATACTGATTTTTTACAATTTTTCTGTTCAAATTTGCTACATCAAAATTGTAAGCATTCATGAAAACATCAATCTACATCCTGGCACTGGGAGCTTTTGGCATTATTACCACCGAATTTGGGATAGTCGGTATCCTCCCTACTATTAGCCGGCAATTCGGTGTATCCATCGATACTGCAGGATGGCTGCTTAGTGCCTTTGCGATCACTGTAGCTGTTTCCTCCCCTTTTATCACTTCATTTACGACCAAAATAAACCGTAAGTTCTTGCTGTGCCTGGTCATGAGCATATTTGTCCTTTCTAACTTAATCTCTGCATTTTCCACCAATTTTACGATGCTCATGATCGCCCGAATTTTACCGGCGATATTGCATCCTCTGTTCTGGAATATTTCTATTGCTATTGCATTCAAGGAAAAAGGAGCAAAGGGAGTATCTACAGTAATGTTGGGATTAAGCTTAGCTACGGTGCTCGGTATTCCTTTAACAACCTATGCCGTAGACCTCTTCCATCATTGGCAGGCATCATTTTTTCTTAGCAGTGCAATAAGTTTAATTGCCTTTATCGGCCTGTTGCTTTTCATCCCCTCTATTCCTGCAGATCACACAAAATCAGCACAGAATCAGCTAGCCGTATTGAAAAGCCCTCTTTTGTGGCTCAATCTTATTTCTAGCATTGCCACGCTGGCAGCAATGTTTGCCAGCTATACCTATCTTACTGCTTTTCTTGAACAGATTACAAAGATGGATGGTGCCCAGATTAGTATGATGCTGCTTCTTTTCGGTGGCATGGGAACTCTGGGAAATTGGCTTATGGGATTAGCTTTGAATCGCAATGTACTTGTGACTGCAAGATTGTTTTTAATCCTCTTAGTGACAGTACAGATTCTAGCTTATTACCTTGGAGAAATCTTTATACCCATGGTCCTCATCGTCTCTCTATGGGGAATGATCCATACCGGAGGATTTCTGGTTTCAAATATCAGAACCACACAATCTGTTCCGCATCATTCACTGGAATTTGTTAACAGTTTATTGACTTCATCTTTTAACATTGGAATCTCCTTAGGTGCATTTCTCGGTGGGATAGTAAGTGCCTATTACGGAGTCCAGTATGTTTTATGGGTGAGTGTTTTGCTTTTGACAGTAACATTTATTCTGAGCTTTGTGACCTTTCCGAAAAATATTACAGAAAATGAAGAGGCAAAACAATTGAAACATGTAGCATCTGCATGTGAGCATAGCTAGTGCTTTTATAGTTCTTCCACTGGTAACCTTTGCCTGATCCAAGCAATGACAGTGGAATTTCAACTATTCCAACAGCTTACACTTCTTATATAATTTCATAAAAATACTTATGCGTAACAAAGTATTAATTACTGGTGGCTCTGGAAAAATTGGAAGCCACTTTATCAAATCTTTTTCAGATCAATATGAATTTAGAGTTTTTGATCTGCATCCCCCTAAGATGCAAGATGCATCCATTGAATATTTTCAGGGAAATCTTACGGATAAGGAATACCTCCTAAAGGCTTGTGAAAATGTGGACATTGTTATTCATCTGGGTGGTATTGCCAATCCGGATGCTACATTTGATGATTTACTGGACGCTAATATCATTGGAACAAAGAATATCATTGATGCAGCCATTGCAGCGGGTTGTAAAAAAATTATTTATGCAAGTAGTGCACAAACAATAGAAGGTTATCCAAAAGACATTCAGCTTAACACCGAGATGCCTATAAAACCCGGTAATTTATATGGTGTTTCTAATACATATAAGCGACTTGATATTCAGAAGACCAAACTTCTAACAGGTTACGATCCCCAGTATAATTCTTTTGATCTATTCAAACTCAAAAAATAAATTAAGACCTGTTTGAAAAGCAAAATTTCAGCAATTCATGTAAATAAAAAAACCTTAGAATAAATTATTCTAAGGTTTTTTCTTGCGGAGAGAGAGGGATTCGAACCCCCGGACCTGTTACAGTCAATAGTTTTCAAGACTATCGCAATCGACCACTCTGCCATCTCTCCCTAAACTCCGGTTATACCGTTGTTTTCAGTGGTGCAAATATAGAAAGTTTTTTATTACTGACAAAATATTTTTTCAAAAAAAATTGAATTTCTGCAATTTTACAGAAAACTCCATTTTCCCGGATTTCAAAAACAAGAACATTAATTACTCAACATCAACCTGTTAATAATAAACAGGGAATGTTTTGTCTTTAATATTATTTTTCAACACATATTTTATCCGTAGTAATATTCTGTGTTGACATCCCCGCTAAAGGCCGGATGCATGTCCTGTTTCTGCATGTTCAGCTCAAATACTCTTTCACCATTTTTATTTCCACCCCGTATTTTTAAAGAATACCATCCGTTTTCTAAGGAAAGAGTTATGCTATTACCCTCATTAATAGAAGCAATATCTTTTAAATATCCAATGCCGACAATTTTCACTTCATTATTAGCGGTCTGAAATATCCAGCCTCGCGACTCCACTTCTACCTCATCATCATTCAAAATCTTTTCGTCATTCACTGAAACCCGGAATGCATAATAGTCTTCTTCAACACCTATTATTGGAATAGCGATTCCTGATTTCGTTATTTCATCCCCATGTTCGTTTTCTACAAAATATTTTAAAATATTATTACCCTGAAGATGATTTTCTTCCAGGTATTTTGCTAAAAGCTGTGGACTGAATACCACAAAACCTTTAAGTTCAGAGAATATTTTCTTCATATATGAATTGGATTTGGATTAAATATTTTATAAAGGAATAAGCGATATGAATTTTATGTTATCATTGAATTTTTTAAAATTTTGAGATGACCATTAAAACGGCTCTGTATTTTTCTTATACTGAGCATATTAATTATTATTGGAGGAAATGTTATTCTGGCATTAAATTTTTTTTAAACATTTAAAAATTCTTGCCAGAGGTTGACTTGAAAATCGTAAAAATTCTTTGAAGTTACTCCCTGTTAAGTTTTCTATAACTTCATATAAAGATTGACCGACTTTTTTAAACCCAATTCCTCTGAAATCGGTTGACATTTCCTTCATCCTCTATAACCTTTACAGAACATCACAACTCCATGCATGTAAAGAACACGACCACCCAAAGATATTATCATAATAATTTAATAAAGTTCATAATACTTACTTCAAAAACTTTTCTAAGTTCATCAAAATTGAATTTTTGTTCAAAGTTTACATTGGCTATATCATCTATATCTATTACTTCGAATTCAATATCATCTAGCTCAGTCCCAAAAGTGATCTCCTGATTAACTTTATAATTCTTATTATCATTGATTTGTAATATGATGCTTAAAGTGATATCATTAGGTCTTTGACCACTCTCGTCTTCTATGTCCTCTTTAAATGTATATGATATAGAAAATGTAAATATTTCTTTTTTACCTCCTTCAAGCGAATGAAGGATAAAGTTGTTTCTTTTTCCATAAACTACTTCTTTTTTTATTAATGATTCTACATCGTTTTTAAGTAAAAAAGTATTGATCTCGTTTTCTGTTCGTAAAATTTCATTACTGATGAATGATTTTAAATTCATTGGATTTTATTTATAGTTTGCCGCTTTGGAAAGTTCTATACTAAGTGGATGTGATTCTCCTTTCGCATTCCAATCGTCTAAAGCTTCTGCCATGCTCATATTATTTCTTGCCAGATAATCATCAGTTGGTTTAACACTTGCGTGTTCCTTTCCATCCTGAATTACTTCCAAGTTACTCAATTTCTCTGTGTCAATTTCTAAAATATCTTTAACACCAATTTTTTCAAAAAACTTAGTTGCCTGACTATTTAACTTAGGTTTTGTAGAAAGTCCCGGCATTGTTCCAGTATTTTTAAAGTGTGCAATATCTCCTGAGCTAGGAAAAAAAGGAGCCTGCCCAGATTTTACGCCTCTAAAAACGCTACCAGAGGTAATAGGCTTGGGATCAAATGGCATTAATCCTAAAATATCCACCTTTCTGTTACTATCATCTACATACCCATAGAAGTTAGGCTCACCACTCGCAAAACCTATAGGGTCTTTGCTGATATATCTCCCACTCTCAGAATCATAGTATCTAAACCTATTATAATAAAGGCCGGCGAGCTCTGAATCTTCATATTGTCCAAGCTGTCTGAATGGAATAAAATGCTGATTTCCTTTAAAGACTCTAAACTTTCCAAAGATATCATATTCTGCGCTCCATATTAGACCCCCATCTTCATCATAAGCCTGTACAGGCCTCCCTATATAATCTAAAATAATGGATGCTTTTCTACCATCTTCTATTTTGGCACTCGGCACATGATTTCCTCTTTCATATACCCAGGTCACCACATTCTCCATAGGTTCTTTGCCTGCAATAACATTTCCTTCATCATCTACAACCGTAATAGGATCTTCCTCTGTAGCGTAATTCCATTCATGCAGAAGGACATTACCATCCCAAATATAACGAGTTATTTTCTTGAGTCCAATTTTTGAAGTTCTTCTTCCCAACGCATCATATTCAAAGCTTATTTCCTTACCATCAGGGCGTTTTACTTTAGCAAGCATTCCGCTGGCAGTCCAGGAATAAGCCCAATCTCCTGAAAACCATTCCTGGTTTTGGGCTCCTGTTGAAACCTCCTCATTTACATTAGGTAAATCAGCTCCATCCGGCATTTTCGGATTACTTAACCAGTCTGAAGCAATGGTTTTATAGTAAGGATGCGTATTATTGGAATCTTCTGTACGCTCCGGCTTCACATTATTGATCGGTCGTTTACTTTTTAACAGCAAATAACCTTCATCATCATAATGATAAAACCAGTTTTTATCCCGCATCAGCTGCCCTCCTTTGTTATAAATACGGTCCGTACGTTTGGCACTTTCATATAAACATCCTGTGGCATCCGGATTTTTGTACTGTACTTCTCCGCTGGAATACTCAGCCGCCATCAAGCTTCCGAAAGCATCATAATCAAACCTTGTCCTTCCGCCAGTCACTCTATCCAGGGTATGCAGCAAACGGTTTCCCGCTCCCCAATCGTAATCTTTATGGAAACTGGTATTGTTTTTATTCACCATTACTTTCTGGCTTACTGGTATTCCGAGATGATCGAATTCAAAAGTACTTTCTACACCGCCAGTCATTTCACGGGAATACATCTGCCCGTTCCGACTGACCTGAAGACTCATCTGCCACGGAACTTCAATAATCCGGTTGGTAGCAGTAACTGTTCTAAGCTGTCCAAAATCATTGTAGCTATAGTCAATTTCGGCTCCCAAACTGCTCTTTAAACCCACCAAATTCCCTTGATTGTCATATTCATATTCAATGGAATGTTCGCCTTGTTTTTCACTGGTAACCAGTCCTAATTTATTTCTTTGGAAGGCAACACTGCTATTTTCATTATCTGCATTAACTAATAATCCTGAAGTGTCATATTGGTAGGCTTCCCAGGTTCCGTCCGGATAATGGGTTTGCGTTATTCTTCCTGCTAAATCATATTCATAAAAAATATTCTTCCCGTGAGGGGTTCTTCTTTGGGTAACCAATCCGTCTTTATCACGAACAAAGAATTTTTTCTGCCCTTCAAAGCTTGTTTCTCCTATGATTTCATTGTTATTATTTCTTTCAAAAGAGTAGATCTCTCCTTTTTCATTGGTGATGCTCATTAAGTTCTCGTAAGCATCGTATCCAAAAGCTAAGGTTTCTTCTTTTTTACTGGTAAGCGCATTCCGGCGAACCTGTCTTTTGAGGCTTCCCATAGGAGTATAGCTCATCAGCCATTCTGCCCGGCCATCTGTAGCATAAACCGGAAGATCATAGGCATCGTAACGAAGCTTTAAAGGCAGCTGCCCCTGTTCATTCACTTCTACAACCCTTCCCATTTTATCTCTGTTCCAAAGGACTCTGTTTAGAGGTTTCGGACTGAAAACCAATAATCTTCCATACTCATCATATTTCCAATATTGCTCAGTTCCCATTGCATTGGTCAGCTGAATAAGCTGGCCTCTTTTGTTATATTCGTAAGATGTTGTAATATTTTCTCTTATGCTTCTTTCGGGAAGTCTTTCCTCTTCGACATACTCATAATAGACACTTTCTTCTGTTGCGTTTGTATGACTAATCAATCTTCCATTTTCATCATAACTCCATGTTTCAGAACTTCCGGATGGTGAAAAGCGCGCAATAACCTGTCCAAATTCATTGTACTGATAATGATACTCTTCCCCATCAAAACTATGGAAAATCTTAATATTTCCCATTTCATCATAGGTATATCCCTGAACCCGCCCTTCCGGGCTTCCTATCATTTTCAACTCGTTGTGCGCTGTAAAGTCATACCATGTTTCCCCACCCTCTCCATTTACTTTTTTGTAAACAAGAAAGTTTTCATCGTAATAATAGCGTTCTGTTTTATTGTTCTGTTTTGGATATAGTACTTCTGTAAAACCTTCGTCATCATTATAAAAAAGCCTGCCTTCCATGTACCCATCCACTCCTTTGGTATGAACTACTCTTCCTTCTGCATCATATTCCCACTGATAGCTCATTCCGTTTCTGTTGGTTCTTTTCACCACCTGGTTTTTCCCGTCATATTCAAAGGCAATCGCCTTTTTGTGAATATCCCAGACATGGGTAAGATTTCCAAGATCATCATAATCATAACGAACCTGCAGATTTCTCTGTTTTTTATAACAGTAATATACTTCCGTTACTTTTTTATACTCCGGATGAATAACCGTTTCTATACTGAACCCACTATTTACATCTTTGATACTTTTCAGGACAATATTGCGGTCTTCATATTCGTATTCACGGATTGTGCCATCACCATATTCAATACGAACTACTTTGTAGATGGTTCCTTCTGTAATATGATGAAAACGTTTATATGTGTAGATATCGGTTCCTTTGCGAATAACCCAAATGCTGCTGCTTGGTCTGTACTGCCATATCTTCTGATCTCTGAAATAGGTCATTTCTTCGCCAATTTCCGGTGCAGGGATTAGCATGGCAGTATTCTCATAAGGATGCATCCATCCGGCAAACTTATTATTTTCTTCAGGAAGGATAAACAGATCATGATTATTAAAGACCCCGTTTCCTAAAGGCCCAAAATCATAAGGTCTGTCACTGTGCCACATATTTCTCCATTTTAAAGGAGTGCTTCCCTGAATTTCAAAATCATCCCATTCAAAAACCATGGCACCTGTAGCAAAATTAACAGGTTCCAATCCCCAGTGGCATAATTTCTTAGAAAGGGCATTGGCAAATTTGAATTTATTGAATGGAGCTTTTTTAAGGACACTGTTATTCAATTTTTTCAATCCATTCGCTCCCAGTTTCCCTATTTTCTTAGTCAGACTTCTCATTAAAAACATCCCTGCAAGACGCATCAGCATTTCTCCTGGTGTATAGACATGCGGAACAAAAGCTCCTCCCACCAATACAGGTCCACCCGTATTGATCTGGATATACATGCTTGAAAAATTATTATAGAAGGCAAAGTAAGCCAATGGATTTTTCTTTGGTTTATCCGGCATCGCTGGCAGCATGGTCATTCCGAAAGGGAATCCCATACAGGTAAGTACCTGCTGAGGCTGGTTTCCGCTCATTTTGCTTCCTTGGGCCAGAACGGTCTGTGAGCCGTAATAGACTTCTCCTTCATGGGGAGCTTCCTGCGGAAAAGGAATGAGGTACACGGGAATCAATGAGGTGATATGCCTGAACGGAATTACTACCCCCATTACACTTGTAGTAGTGGTTGCCTTGTGTCTTCCGTGAACGTATATGGAACCTCCCATCGGAATGCTTTCCGGAAGTGACGGCATCAGATTCCTTGCAAACTGAGGAATCGGAATGGTGATGGTTATGTAATCCATAATATCAAACACAATCCCGATAAAAGGATGTGGCAAAGGCAGAGGAATCAGCATAAATGATGGTGGCGGCGGAATCAATGTCCAGTGGATATCAATGGCCAGCACAATATCAAAATGTTTACTCGTATGCTGAATCGCAGTAGAAGGCATTGCCGGAGTATTGACTTTTATCAGCTTTATTTTACTTTCCGGAGCGGCTTTTTCTGCTGTTACAGCACTATCTCCACCTCCTCCGCCACTACTTTTTGCAGGCTGTGCGCTGTCTCCTCCAGCTATAGATTTCACCATAGAAACCGGATTCAGGGAGTCGACATTATTTTTCATTCCATTCTTCCAGCCCTGTGTGGTTTTGTCCCAGCTTCCCGAAGTAACGTCCGCATTCACCTTCAGAGATCGGTCAGGATTCATATTAGGTTTTTCAACTTTGATCGGTTTTACTGTTTTTTTATTCAGATCTGCCATGATTGTTTTAATTTGAGATTACCCTGCTTTTGGTTTTTCTACACTCACCCTCCAGTCATCACCAAAATAAGTCTTCATTTCATTGTCCAGTATTGTTTTTTTTTCACCATCGCCTTCGTATTTGAGAATCAGCATTGAGGCTACAAACCGCAGGCTGCTCTGGTCTCGTACCGAAGGATCCATTAATTTTGCTATATCGAGGCATTTTTCAAAATACCTGATCATTTTATCTTTTGTCAGCACAGTATCATTCAATGTTCCGATGATTCTGTAACATTCAATAGCCATCGCATATTCTCCTATCTTTTGTGCTGTTTCTGCAGCTTTTTCAAATATTTTTTCAGCCTTGGATTTTTTGGAATTTCCTAACAGATGACTTCCATAATTCATATACATCTGAACTTCCAAAGGCGAGTCGGGCTCTACTTCTTCAAATATTATCCGGTAAGTATCTTCTGCTCTGTCTTTTTTCTTATCTGCAGTATAAGCCTGAGTAAGCATAAAATAGGCAGAAATCTCCCCCTGTTTATTTTTCTGTTCTTTAGCCAGCTTCACCGCTGTTTTCAACGCATATTCTGCTTCTTTGAATCTTTCTTTGCTTAAATGATTACTCGCTATAAGAATCTGCTGCTGAAAATCTGTATCCGGGCTGTTTTTCTTCCGGTTGGTATGAGCTGCGGTATTCTGCATTAACTGATGAATATCTACTTCTACTCTAAAACTGTGCGCAGAAGAAATTGGTGATAATGTTCTGTACGTGTGATGCTCTGCCCAAACCATTTTAATATCTTTATTTTCTGATGTTTCACAGATCCTACACCACTCTTTTACCCACAAAGACAATTCTTCAGTATCACTGATCCTCAGCGGAGCGATGTAAAGATAGATTTTGGAATGCTGAATATTGGGGAAGTTTTTCTTGAGTTCCAGCAAAGGATAAAATGCTTTATAAGCATCTGTTTTAAAATCCTCCTCCGGATCTTTGAGTTCCCATTGTGGAATATTTTCTTCACTTTTCTTCAACATTTCATAGAACTCAGTCCATTCATCCAGCAATGCTTGTCCAAAGGATTTCATCCCGTTAAATTCCTGATAATGGAGCAAAAAAACATCATCACTTTCTTCATCTTCAGAAAGTCTCGATTTAATAAATCCGTCAAAAAGATCGGTTTCATGTTTTTCTCCTATACAAATCAGCATAGGTCTTTCCTCGTTCTTTGAAACTACTTTCTGCCATTGTCTTTTTAATTTCACCAACTCCAGGTCTACAGGATTCATTTTCTTTTAATTCAGTTTTACAGTTCCACTTACAATATTTGTCTCACTTCCGCCACCTACATTGATTTTGCCCCCGCTGCTGAGATTGGCTTCTGTATCTCCTCTCATGGAAAGTGTTTTGGTTCCGATATCCAATGTCTCTGATTTGATTCCGATTCCTGAAGTAGGATCACCATCTTCAGGTCCCACCCCCACTCCAATGCTCGATGTTCCTCCCACTCCGATATTGATTCCCTGCACAAATATTTCTTTGCCTTTGATCTGAATATTTCCATCTTTATCCATATAAAGAGAACTGCTTCCACAATTCAGAGTAATGGAAATTTTACTGTCTATGGTTATATTTCCGGCTCCATCAAGAAAAACAGAGTTTTGATCTTTATCTCTCACGGTAATCCCTCCGGCATCGTCTAAGCTCATGGTATGTCCACTTTTGCTGCTTAGACTTTTGATGTTATTTCCGGTTCCGCCACCGCCGCCAACTCCACCATGGAACATTCCTCCCATCACAAACGGACGGTCAGGATTCTGGTGGGCAAAGTTGACCACTACCTGATCTCCCACTTCCGGAATTGCCATGAACCCTCTATTTTTGCTCACTTTTTCGCTTCCACCACCATCGGGAGTCATTACCCGGATATATTCGCTTGTGGTAGAGCCATTTTGCCAATCAAATTGAACTTTCACTCTTCCCTGATTTAAAGGATCGGTATTGGAGATTACTTTTGCAAACTGAGCATCTGCTTTCGGGGTGTGAAACTCCGGGCGGGGAATAAATCCTGTATCAGAAGCTATCGCCTCAAATGTTCCGGTGTAATATCCTCTGGCATCTACCTCATGATACATATCCGTAATCATAAGTTTAGTGAAATAGGTGGTTTCACTGCTTTCGGCTTTCCGCATTTCAATATCAGCAATACAGCCAGGATAAAGGAATGGTACTGTGGTAATTCCTGAAATAACAAATACTTCAGAAGCTTTGCTTCCTGCCGTTCCTTTCTGGGAATTTTCCACATCCATAAAAGACACAGCTTTTATAGGAGCCACTCTTAACGAAGGGGTTGTAAAGGTTTTTTCTGAAATTTCGTAGGCTCGTTTTGCAATATCCGAAGTATGATTAATCTTTGAATTTCCAGCGGTTAATTTTTCATTTTTACTGCTGTTATATCCATAAAATGATGGGTTTACGTGCTGCGCTTTCATCTTTATTTTGATATCGCTTACACTGCTTCCATAAGTCAGTTTTACAGGTTTTTCCTGAGGAGGGAGTTTTCCGAAATGAAGAACTTCACCATCATAATAAAACTGTTCCCCATAGGCTTCTGCAATTCTTGCCAGATAATTGTAATGGGTTTCTTCATATTGGGAGGTGTACGAAATATTTCCGTGTGCTGCATCTACTCTAAAATCAAAGTTATTCTGCCCCAGACCTTCTTTGATGACCTGATCTGCAATGCTGTTCAGACTAATTTCCTGTGCTCCTCCAAAACTTTGAATGTGTGGAGCTGCATCCAACAGGACCGTAGGACTTGACCCCGTAAGGACAATATTTCCAAGACTGCCTTTTTCCTGGCTGAAACCTACTTCGGTAATCACTCCTACAAAGTTTCTTTCGGGCCCGTCTTCTACATCTTTATATCTGAAAATTACGGTAATTCTTTTTCCTAAAAAGTTCTGAGCTTCTTCCAGATTATGGTTTTCTGAGTTCCCCAGAATATCGTGAGCCAGCATCAGATCAAATTCATGATGCTTTACAGCACTCTGCTTGAGTTGAAAATGCTTGAAATGTTTGATCACTTTTCCGTCAATCACAATTTCAAGTTTTACGACACGGTTGATTCCTGCCATCTGATTGCCAGGAATTGTATTCGCATTATAGATCCCTGAAGTCGGTTGTTTGGACCATACTTTATCTTCTACCAGCGTGGGAGGGTTAGGCTGTTTGACCTGGTTCATAAACATTTGTGAACCGTTTTGAACCATTCCTGTATAGGCTTGAGCCTGAACCATTTTTTCTGTAGCTTTCTTTATGGCTCCATTTGATTTTTTCTGTACTTCCTGAGCAGCCTTGCCGGCCGCCTGATCTGTCAGAGTTTCTTTCAGATTATTTACAGCTGGAATTTTATCTTTGGAAACAGGCATTTTGGGTGAATGATCATCCTGAAACATAATTGTAATATTTTGATTGATTGGGTGTCAAATTTTTTTTAAGGCAAAATCTATCTGAAAAAAATCAGATACACTTTCGTTATCCGAATTCCATTCTATGAAATCCGTATATTGAGGTCAAACAGGGGTATATAGTAATCGTAAAAAGGAAAAGCAGAACAGTAAGTCTACTTTATGTCCCTGCTGAATTGTATAATTCTTCTTGATACTGCTGTCATGAGGTGCAAATTTTAATCATTATTAATTTCTTTTGTAATTGGATTGGTGGTATTACAAAGATAGAGTGGTAATTGCTATCCAAAAAATTTTCAGAAGCTAATCTGAAAATTTGTAGTAGTTCTACGACTTTTTATTAATAACTCTAAAGCAAATGATTAAAAAAAACAATTAAATAGCTCTATATCAGATTAATATTTAACAATTTTTAATAAATAAAAACATCATATTTATCACTTAAAATGGAAATAACATAAAGTTACTCTACATTTCAGCAACAATAAACCCCTCTGAAATAATGAATTTTCAGAGGGGTTTATATATAATACTTCAATGATTGATTTTTACTGCTTTCTAAGCTCTGAGACTTTTTTGAGATAAACATCTGTCTGATCCAGAAACTCCTGATCGGTCTGCTGAATTTTTATATGAGGTATAATCCCCTGTCCTCTTTTCTGATCCGGAAGATTCTGTGCATCCTGAATCACATGAACAATAGAAAATCCCGTCTGGATGCCGGTATTGGGAAGTTCATATACTAATGGAAGATGCCCGTTATGTTCGTAATACCCACCTACTGTTTCTTTTCCAATTACTACTGCATTGGTGTAGGATTTAATCAATGAGGCAAGATGTGAAGCCGCAGAAGCCACACGCTGATCTACCAGCAGATAAAGCTGCCCTTTAAATGTCCTGCCATTAGGCATAATTAAAGGATTTTTATCATCTGCCCAGTAATATTTTCCTTGAACCTCTTTAGGATAAAGCTGTTTCAGATAGGCATTCAGCCCATGTTTATCCTGCACTCCATTGGAAAGAAAAAGAGAAGTGATGATCAGTTTCTCTTCCATAGGCACCTCATTGAACTTAGTATAAGCATAGTGGCTGTCACGGAAAGGTCTTTCTGTAAGATAAGAGAATACTTTTTCATACAAAGCTCCTGTACCTCCGGTATTTCCTCTAAGATCAATAATAAGGTTATTTATTTTCTCACGTTCCAGGGTATCCATCATCTGGTCAAGGAAAACACTGAATTTTTTATAAGCAGGATCTTCTTTTCCGGTTGCAAAATCAAATCCCCTCAAAGATAACCGATATATTCCCTCACCTTCTTTCGTAAAACTGTATTTTTCGGAGAGTAGCTTTTTGTCAAAAACTAATGAATGTCTTGAATCCTGAAGCTTTTTAAAGTTTTCTAATGAGATTCCCGGTAATAAAACTTCTTTTACATTTCCATTCCATTGATAGCTGATGACATAATTTTTGTGAGTACCGAATTCTATGTAAAACTTGTCCAGCATCCCTCTCTCAAAACCCGCCACTTCTTTGTAAGGCATTGAATATCCGTCAGAAAAATAATATTTTGAAAAACGGCTAATCATTTCTTTCGCAGGAACTCCATTAATAGAAAGGATTTCGGCACCTAAAGGCAATGCCACGTCTTTTGAATCCTGAAGCAGACGGCCATCCATATTCTTCAGTGTAATGGGTAAATATTCCGGTTTTTGGGTGAGGTAATAAGAAGCGTGGTTGGGCAGATCTGTATAGTTATGGCAACTTCCTTCAAATCCGGTAACATTGGCAATAACTTTATAAAAATCGAAAATATTTTTGCTGTTTCGGGCTTCAATCTCAGCCTGTTGATAAATGCTGTCAATCTGTTCTCTCGTTCTGTAAACATACAACCCTGAGTTGGCTTTTTCTCTGATAGAGCGGAATGTTCTAAGATCTTCCACAAACTGATCAGGGCTGAACTGCCCATGTAATATAGCTACATTTTTAGATTCAGTAATGGAAACTTTAGCCGTTTTACTTTTCTCAGCATAAGATTTAGCCCAGATTTTAAGCTCATATTTTCTTCCTTTTTCTGGGGTAAAGTATAAACGTTCAACACTTTTTATTCCTCTGGAATCATCCTGTTCTTTCAATTTCTTGCCATCCATGAACAATGCAACCCCCAAATTCGCATCTACGGATTGTACCGAAATCCATGAAGGTTTATGAGACTGAGGAGCATATTTTAAAGTATCTCCCGGTTTCAGTTCTGAATGCGTCTGTGCATAAGCACTGTTTAGTAACAGCACTAGAGGAATGATGAAAGGTCTGGTCATTACTATTTTTTGAATAGGCTAATATACAAATTAACCCCACCCGATTGAATAGCCTTCAGTGATTCCTTTTGTCCTATAATTTCACACTCATTTCCTGAACTTCTTCCGCAGAAAAGCCATAGATCTGGGGTGTTTTTACATCCAAAAGGTTGAGATAGATATACAATTCTGCTCTGTGATGAATTTCATGTTCTATCATGGCACGAAGCCACTTCCATATTGAAATTTCGTTATTAGCCGGAGTTAAGCATTTACGGGTAAGATCTTCATCAGATAGTCCGTTGATAATTTCCAATGTCTGTCTGTGCATCTCATTGAAAAATATAACACTATTTTCATAGCCATCTGCCAGATCTTTTCCACATCCCGGATAGGCACTTTTCCTTCCGGAAATGGTTTCTCCATACATATACCGCTCAATAGCAGCAATATGTCTGATCTGGTCGCCAATCGTAAATTTCCCGGGTTTATAGGAAAAATCAATATACTCTGGAGGAACCACTTCAATAATACGATGGGTTCTTTCTCTTATCTTTTTATAATAATCCAGGAATGATTCTACAGTTTTTATTTCCATATCTATTAAACTTTGTCTGATCCTTTTTCTATAGAATGAATATAAGAAATCTAATGAGAAAAGTTTTTTATTTCAATTATAAACTATTCATAAAATTAAAAAATTCCCAATAAGTAAGGATAAAATTTGGAATCTTATTAAATATCCAATATTTTAGTTAAAAAATAACCATGATGAAAACAGGAATTTGTTTGTGTCTATTTGTATTAGGCTTTAACAAAATCACAGCTCAATCTTCAAAAATTGATAGTGAAAAGCTTCTTGAATATTATGAAACACAACGTTATGCCGATGCTGCCCGATATCTGCAAAGCATATATCCGGAAGACACTCAGGATATGAAAGTTCTTTCACAAATAGCCTATTGTAATATGATGGCAGGAAAACTTCCTGAAGCTGAAAAAAATTACCTGAAAATCAATACAATTCAACCTAACAATATGGCTACTCTATTCAGTTTGGCCGGGATCAATTCCAGACGGGGCAATGTTTCCAATGCTAAGACCTATCTTCAGCAGATCATTCAGCTGGACAGTCTTAACTTTAACGCTTATAAACAGCTTGCAGCCTATGCAGAAACTCCAAATACAAAGCTAAGTTACCTTAAAAAAGCCAATGTTATAAATTCTATAGACCCTGATGTGTCCTATGATCTTTCCATGGTTTACAATGGACTCAAACAATATCAGTCAGCTTATGATGTATTGAAAACAGCCATTGCTTCCGACACAGAAAATTTTACTTTGCAGCAAGCTCAGTTATCCATCGCTAATAGGCTTGGTAAATATACAGAGGTAATTGAAACAGGGGAAAAGCTATTGAAAAATCATGCAGATGTAAATGTGATGAACGATATGGGACAAGCTTACTTTTATCTAAAGGATTATCAAAAGTGCATCAGTCTTTATAAAATACTTGAGGAAATGGGGGTGCAAAATGAAGGCACCTTATATTATATGGCATTAAGCTACCGGGAACTGGAAGATTATAACAATGCCGCAATCTATGCCCAAAAGACCATTGAGGAAGCTATTTCGGATCATACGACTCTTTATTATGCAGCACTGGCGGGTATTTATGAAGCAAAAAATCAGTATAATGATGCTGTAACTGCTTATAAAAGAGGGTTGACCTTTGGTACCAGCAATATTATTTATTACCGCCTGGGGCTTTTGTATGATCTCAATCTAAAACAGCCCAAGAATGCCATGACCTATTATCAGATGTACCTTAAAAACAATCCGGATCAGGAAAAGGAAAAAGAGCAGATCGCTTATGCTAAAGGCAGAATTCCAAACTTAAAATAGTAAAAATTACGAATCATTTTGTGATTACAATCACAGATGAAATAATATGTGACCAGCTAAATTTGTATTTAATAATAAAAATAAGACTTATGAACAATACAGCAGAACAGTTTATCCAATATTTAAATGAGGAAAATTTTGACATGGCAGAAAGCTGTCTGGACCCTGATTTTAAATTTATTGGAGTATTGGGAAAAAGAGAAGGTGCTTCTGTTTATATCACAGATATGAAGCAGATGAAGTTTAAGTATGAAATTCTTAAAACTTTTACAGCCGGAGAAGACACATGTCTTTGGTATTCTATTGATATGGGAGAAAAAACGGTAGAAGCTTCCGGATGGTATCATATAAAAGAGGGAAAGATTCATTCATTGAAAGTTTTGTTTGATCCCAGATCTTTATTAAACAACTAAAAGAATTAAAGAATGGGATTGTACTCTATCAGCTGAAGGACAGATTTAAAATAAAATAAAAAAGTACTGTCCCTATCGTGCAGTCTTAATCGTCATTATAAAAAGAATTTAAACATGAAAGAATTTGCATTGATCTTCAGACTGAAAGATATTTCTGATTTTAAACCTTCCCCGGAACAGATCCAGGAGCGTATGAACTGGCTGGGAAGTATCGCTGCTCAAAACAAACTGGTAGATAAGGGGAATACCCTTTTACCTGCACCGGGAACTGCAAAAACAGTAAAACCGGATAATATCGTAACAGATGGTCCTTATACCGAGATCAAGGAGTTCATCAGCGGGTATATTATTGTACGGGCAGAATCTATTGATGAAGCAGTAGAGATGGCTAAAGGAAATCCTATCTTTAAAATCGGGGGAAATATTGAAGTGCGTGAAGTTTTAAAAATTAATTAGGAAGACTGGAAAAGATTCTAAATCCATCCAGTTTTTTTTCTCCAAGCTGTATAATCAGCATCTTTACTCTCTATTTCCGGAATGTTCTGAACTTCCGGAATTTTATTGATTTCTTCTTGAGATAATTCCGGCAGATTTACCTTTTTGCGTTCTTTATTTAAGTCTTCTTTATTTTCTACAGGATAGATCATTCCTTCAGCCGTCAATTGTGTCCCGTATCTTTGCGGCTTACTTTGAAAAAACTGAATCCGGTCGTATAGATACGCCTTATGGGCTGGATTAATATCACTGCTCTCATCCTCTATCATGGTATAGCATTCTTTCATAAATTCCGGCTCACCAATAGCATGCTGGATGATCAGCCAGGCTGCATCACTTGCCTCTTTGCCTACTTTTGAGAGGGTGGGATAACCGATTTCGGTTATAATTTCCCTAAGCCGTTGCGCATTGGCTTTATGAATATTTTCCATTTCAGGATGATACCCGCCGGATAATTCTCCTGCTTTTAACAGCTTTTCTCTAACGGACAGGTCTTTGTCAGCGAGTTCAATCAGCTCTTTTTCAAAAGGAAGATGTTTCTTCATGTTATAAATGATGAATGATAATTGATAGATGATGAGGCAATTAATCTAATTATTATATGAAATAGTATCAAGGATGAAGCGTGCTCTGTTTTCAGCTGTAGTTTTCGGGACTTCTATGAGACTGTAATCATATTCCTGATAAATTTCTTTCATATATTCAAAGGTAAGTATTGCTTTTTCAAAGGTTTGTTTTCTTTCGGGATCATTTTCATAAATCTCTTTCCATGGGGGAAGAATGAATACAGTGCTATTATAAACGATTTCTCTTGCTTTTGATTCCATTGATTCCGGAATGGGAATATTTTCAAGCCTCATGTATCCCAGTGTATCCAATATCCCACGATCAAAGAAAACAGGTTTCAGATGGGTGATCTGAGTTATTTTTTGGTAATTTTTTACGGCCTCTTCAAACATCAGATGAGCAAAAAGCTCCTTATCCAGCCATGGAAGTCCTTCTCCACCGGAATGGATCTGTTCTTTTATGATTTTCCTGCCTTCTTCGGGAACAGCGGTCAGCCCGTTTCTATTGAATTCATCCAGTAAGGTCGTTTTTCCCGCTCCGGGACCGCCTGTAATGATATATAACATTGAATTTTCCTGCTTCATAAGGCTAATTTATTTCTTAAAATAACCCTGAGTACAACAGCAACTTAAGATATTCTGCAGGATTATTTATTATTTTTAATGATACTTTTATAGGTGTAGATACGATCTTTCTCCCGGTGCATATTGCACAATATCAGGAGATCATCCGTATTGTATTTCTCTGAAACCTCCTGTAATCTCTGATCAACAGACTCCGGGGTTTCTATTATAATTCTGTCTAAAATTGTAAAAAACTCTTCTTCATCTTCAGTTCCCAATATCTTTTGTTCTATAGCTTCAGAAGAAAGAACGGCATTCGGACTGGCTAACTGGCGGGATTGTAAAAACTGATAGGCCATCCCATAAGCATTCCTTCTAGCTTCTTCAATGCTGTCTGCTACCGATACAGCCACTGCAACCTGCAAAGAAGGCTTGGGAAAGTACTGATTTCCGTCGAATTCTCTGAGATAAGCCTCCGTATTTTCCATTCCGTTTTCACTGTTCATAAAGGCGGCAAAAGAATATCCTATCCCATGTTTTGCTGCTTCTTTTGCAGAAGTCATTCCTGATCCCAGCCACATGATTTCCGGGATATGCTGTACATGTGTAGGCTGTGCAATAAGACCTTCATATACTCCTTTTTCATCCCTGATGAACTGAATGATTTCTTCCAGTTTCGTTTCCATATTGGACAGTACGACGGGTTTATGATTATTCAAAGCCATGACAGCATCTTTTAATCCACCGGGAGCTTTTCCTAATCCGAGAATAAAACGTTCGGGATATACAGTTGATAGCAACTTGGCCCATTCTGCAATTTTATAAGCCGAATAGTTTCTCATCATAATTCCGGCTGTTCCTATTTTGATCCGGTGTGTTTTGCTCAGGATAATAGCTGCTAAAAGTTCCGGACTGGAACTTCCATAGGCTTCTACACCATGATGCTCGGAATACATGATGCTGTGAAACCCTGTCTCTTCGGCCAACAAGGCAAGATTAATACTGTTGGTCAATGCAGATGCGGCAGTCCCCCCCATTGTTGCAGGTGACTGGTCTAAGATCCCTAATTTCAGCTTCATTGTATTGAAATAGATTTTATGTGAAGGTATGAAAAAAGCTATTATTTAATGGAAAAAACAGGTGCTTTTCATTCTTTAGGCGGAAAGACAATTCCTTCATCTTTAATCAGATCGTAGCCATATTTCATAATGGTTTCAATGACCGGAATGGCTTTTTTTCCTTTCTCTGTAAGGCTGTATTCTACCTTTGGAGGAACTACGGGATATACTTCACGATGAATCATGTCTTTAGCTTCCAGCTCACGCAGCTGGCTGGTCAGCATTTTGTCCGTGATATAAAGAATATCCTTTTTAAGCTCACTGAAACGAAGCGGCTTCTCCTGTAACCTCCACAAAATAGGCATTTTCCAGGTTCCTCCGATATGGTTTAATGCAAATTCAATGGGGGTATAATACAGTCTTTTATCATGGAAAAACTCGGGCATAATAATCGTTTTTACAGGTACACTTTCAAAAAGGTAAGTATAGAACTAAAAGGTAAGTATATAGCTTTCCGATAGTCTATTCTGCAAATTTGCAAAAAAAATAATGAAAATGAACAGAAATCTTTATGTACTGGCTTTAGGTGTTTTCGGAATTACGACCACTGAATTTGGAGTCATTGGTGTCCTCCCCGAAATAGCATCTGCATTCCGCGTCTCTATTGAAAAAGCAGGATGGCTGCTGAGTGCTTTTGCCTTGATCGTTGCTGTTTTTGGCCCATTTATGCTGCTTGCATTATCCTCTTTCAAAAAGAAAAGTCTGCTGGTTTTTTCTTTATTTATTTTTGTTGTGACCAATATTCTGTCTGCCTGTATGACCAATTTTTATGTGTTACTTGCTGTCAGAATGATTCCTGCATTTTTCCATCCGGTATATTGGTCTATTGCTTTATCTGCTGCCGGAGCAAGTTCGGATCCCAACGAGAAGTCAAAAGCGGTGAGTATTATTTTCTCCGGGCTTACTCTGGCAACCGTACTGGGAGTTCCCTTGGCAACTTTTATGTCTGATCTGTTTTCCTGGCAGTCTTCTTTTGTCTTGACCGCTTTTATTAATGGAGTCGCTTTGATAGGGGTTTGGTTTTATTTACCTTCTATTCAAACGACAAAAAACGTATCAAAGAGATTTCCTACTGAGATCTTTCACAGTAAGCTTTTGTGGATCAGTCTTTTTCTTGCATTTTTCATCATTGCAGGCATGTATTCTACGTATGGCTATATGGCTGACTTTCTGCAGTATGTGACTAAGATGAATGGAAAACAAATCAGTCTGATGCTGTTTTTATTTGGCATTGTAGGGATTGCAGGAAATAAAATAGCAGGAAAATATATGAGTCGGTATCCGTTTCAAACCACTCTCTTATTTTTGATTTTATTATCCGGGATTCATCTGTTGATCGGACATTACGGGACTTTCATTTCACCTATGGTATGGATTATCGGATGCTGGGGACTGGTTCATTCCGGAGGTTTTCTGATCAGCAATATCAATATAACCTCCTCTACTGCATGTTCTTCTGAATTCATCAATAGTATTTTTACTTCCTGCGGAAATTTTGCAGTAACGGCAGGGACTTTGTTCGGAGGGTTTTGGATTTCCCGTTATGGCGTTGAGAACATAATAGGGTGCAGTATTATAAGTATGATGTCAGCACTTATTATACTGATCGTAAGAAAGAGATATGCAAAACTTATGCTTTAATACAGAAAAAATAAAACCTTCCGTTAACCGGAAGGTTTGTTTATAAAAGTTTTATGCACATCTGATCTCACCACAACCGCCACCGCCGCCGTTTCCATTTTTGTAATAACATGTTGATGTAGGACAGTTACACGCCATACATTCACTCTCCGCTGGCGGGCGACCTCCTGTGATAGATTTTAAACTCTTTCTCGCGATTTTTTTTAAATTTTTCATAATAAATAAGTTATTAGTTTGAAAAGGTAATTTAATAAAAAAATCAATCAACAGGTTTGATCTCGATTGTTAAATAGTGCTAAATTTTACAATCTGTTTTAGAATGTAAATGTATTCAACTGGCTAAATTCTTCCTTTCCGTAGATTTTTTCAATTTTTCCCTCTTGCAGAAGGGCAATTTTATCACAGGTATGAAAGAGGGTCTCAATGATATGGGAGCTCACAATCACTACTTTATTTTCTGACTTCAGCTGTCTGATAATATCATAAAGAATATGGACGCCTTCAAAATCTACTCCATTAAATGGTTCATCCAGGATGTTAATCGGTTTATCAAGCATCAGCATTCCGGTGAGGGCCAGCTTTTTCTTCATCCCGCTGGAATAATATTGTACATATTTTTTCAGAGGAAGGTTGAATTTCTCAATAATGTCTTTGATTTCAGCTTCTTTTTTTGAGGTAAAATAAGCCAGATATTCTTCTCCGGTGATGTAAGGGTAAAAATAGTTTTCAGTTTCCAGGTAGGAAATCATTTCCCGTTTCAGCCGTTCATTCTTCCAGGTAATATTTCCTGAAAACGGCACACTTCGGTACAATGATTCAAACAGCGTGGTTTTTCCTGCGCCGTTTTTTCCAAGCAGTCCCAATATGCATCCTTCTTCTATTGATATATTCAGATAGTTCAAAACTTTCTGATTTTTAAAATGAACATTTATATTTTTAATCTCCAACATAGGTCTTGATATTTTGAGAAGCTTCTTTTATATTGTTTTTCAATAGGAATAAGGCCGGAATAATGGTCATACAGCATAAAGTATACTCAATAAATACTCCAATATTATAGTAATTATTCTTTTCTTTATAATGATACTGTTTATATTTCCGGGTCAGAATCAGCATTACATACAAATTCATAAAGACAAAATAATAGAGAACATATAAACTGTGTGCCGTATTGAAAATCAGAAATGAGCAGTACGTGGGCAAAAG
This sequence comes from Chryseobacterium sp. GW821-FHT04C04, assembly GCF_059420365.1. Lineage (NCBI taxonomy): Bacteria > Pseudomonadati > Bacteroidota > Flavobacteriia > Flavobacteriales > Weeksellaceae > Chryseobacterium > Chryseobacterium sp. GW821-FHT04C04. The sequence goes on from NZ_JBWKTO010000001.1 coordinate 499,577, forward strand.
CAAAGTGTTGAAAAACAGAGAATTTCTCCTGAGCTTCTCTTTTAAAGTATATTTTTTGAAATACATTTCGAGAATCTCTTTATTTTCATTGGGCTCGTAAATATGTGAAATATAATCCAATACAAAAGTTCCTGCCAGGATCAAAACTATCGGATGGTAAGATGAACCCCAGATCAGGATAAGCCCCAGGGCTGCCAACCATGTATTTTTTCTCAGAAAACTTTTCCATTCAAACAAATCGTCCGGAATAAAATTCCATTGTAAGGCAAACCATGGCTTCGATCCTGGAGCCACAAAAGCCAACAAAAGCAACATGGGCAGAGATAATAATGCCGTTTTCTCCAATTGATAATGGATGTTTCCGCATAGCAGAATCCCGTAAATAATGGCCGCTTCCAATACAATAATCAACCGCCAGCTTTTAACAAAGACTTTTTTCAGAAAAGGAATGTCTTTTCTTTCGTAATGAAAAAGCAGTGTCAGTATAAAAAATAAAAAGGGATAATAATAGCTTTCAGGTAATTTCATGATGATCAGAACTCCCAGAATAATCAGAACAGGAACACTTGCTCTTGGATTAAGATTTAATAGTCTGAAGCTTTGATGAAATCTGAATTTAAAATGGTTAAATAGTCTTTTCAAGGGTTTTTACAGCGATCTTCTGATGCTTTATGTATTTAATTTTACAGAGTCTAAAGATAAATATTTTTCAGCGTATGAGAATGATAAAACCTACAATCTATTGTATTATTAAACACAAAAATATCATGTTGGCACCACCGAACTTCCGGTTGTGCCTGAAGGTTGCCATATAAGTAAGAAACAAACTATTGAGGCCAGGTACAAAAGTTGATTCATTGATGGTTAAATTATTTATTGTCCGTTTTAAACTTTATAAGAAATTTCTCCTCTTTCAGGGGATAGCCATCTTTAGAAATAAAACTTTTGTTGGTCAGTACAAATTCATACTCTTTATTAGGTTTTAGGTTGACAAGCATTACCAATGTTTTGTTATTATTTTCCATTCCCACAATTTTGGAAATTGGGTAATAGTCTCTTCCCTTATCGGAAAGATTGAAAGAGTAGCTTCCAGCAATCATTTCTTTTGAAAAAGTAACTCTTATTTCTTTTGTGTCAGCACTTACATGTACAGAACCATTGGAAGGGTCTATTTTTACAACGTATGGTAAGTTCTTTTCATATTCTTTGATCAGTTTTTGTTTATCAATCTTGTCTTTGAAAAATTTTGATTTGATCAGAAAATCTTCAACAGCTTTATCATCATCGTAATTCAGTTCAATAATATCTTTGACTGCTTGTTTTTTATCTTTTGCATTCTGATAATACAATTTACAGATCTCATACCCCACATAATATCCCAGATCTGCACTCTCTCCTTTTTGCCTTCCATTATAGAGCCAATTTCTAAAATTACCGGTAAACATTTCTTTTTTAAAAAGGTCTTTAACTTCTGCTGAATGAGCCTTTCCATAAGACAGGTATTTCCTTTCCAGAGTGGTATTCATCACCAATTCGGCAATAAAATCACAAGCTCCTTCCTTTATGGACTGGCTTAAAACTCTTCGGCGGCTTCCCGTCTGTTGAGTATGGATATATTCATGAACATTTAAAGAGACAATATTATCTAAAGACTGTTCTGCAAAAACACCTTTCAGCCAATCATCCTGAAATTCCGAAACATTTGTAGACGGAAGCCCTGTGGCAATTTCAGCACCTACCAATACTTTGTTTCCACTTACTGTTCCCCCGGAATTGAGTCCGCCAATTGTAAAATACATTTCGGCTTCTTTCAATTCAGGATAGAGCTGTTTCAGTCGGACAACACTGGTTTCCAGCTCATGGGTTTTGGTTTTTATCGCCAGAGTATTGGGTCTGATTGAGTTCCAGAATGTAGGGTATTTGTCAATGATATTTACAAAAACAGTATCATTATAGTCTCTTACTTTCATGAATGTTTTCAATCCTTCTGTTCCTTTATCAGTATAAAGCCTTTTAATCAGATCCATTTTTTTGGAATGATTATCTGTCTTTTGAATGCTGTCATAAGCCACCCAAAAATTATCGATATCTGACGTAAAAATCTTAGTTGATTTTTGTGAAAAAGCACTCGAAAATACAAGTGAAAAAAAAATGACGGAAATCTGTTTCATGATTGTTTTTTACCAATGACAATTATACAGATAATAATATTGTCTTCAAAGCGTATTTTATAATCAAAAAAGCCCGTATTTTAATGCTGAAAAATAGTGTTAATCATTTGGCTATAAATGCGTCAAAGCGTGTCTATAGACTTGTATCAAATTCTATTTATATTAGTTCCAAATAATTTCAATTCTTTACTTTTATTTTCATAAATATTTAATACTTTAGCTTAATAATTTGAACGAATGGGAATAATCCTTAAACCGATTGATATTGTAGATGACATTTCACAAGAAGAATTTCGTGAAAAATATCTAAAGCCATGTAAGCCAGTGGTAATCAAGAATATGGCTAGAAATTGGCCTGCTTATCAAAAGTGGACGATGGATTACGTAAAGGAAGTAGTAGGCGATGTTGAAGTTCCTTTATATGACAGTTCCAAGGCTGATCCTGCAGCACCTATCAATACTCCAACGACAAAAATGCCTTTTAGCGAGTATGTAGACCTGATTCAAAGGGAGCCTACTGATCTTAGAATCTTCTTTTTTGATCCTATAAAATTTGCTCCAAAGCTATTGAACGATTATGTTCCGCCAAAGAATCTGATGGGAGGATTTTTAGATAAATATCCAAGTATGTTTTTCGGAGGTAAAGGTTCTGTAACGTTCCTTCACTATGATATCGACATGCCTCATATTTTCCATACTCACTTCAATGGAAGAAAGCACGTCCTTCTGTTTGAATACAAATGGAAATCACGTCTGTATAAGCTTCCATATGCCACTTATGCACTGGAAGATTATGATATTTCAAATCCTGATTTTGAAAAATTCCCTGCCCTTGATGGTATTGAAGGAATCGAATGCTTTCTGGAACATGGAGATACTTTATTCATGCCTACCGGCTGGTGGCACTGGATGAAATATCTGGATGGCTCTTTCTCTATCTCCCTGCGTGCATGGGATAAAAGCTGGGCTGTAAAAGCACATTCTCTATGGAATCTTACTGTACAGCGTAATTTCGACAACTTCATGAAAGGACGATACAAAAAAAGGTATATGGACTGGAAAGAAAGAAAAGCAGTAGAAATAGCGAATAACGCATTAAAAAGAGGACTTCCTAAATAAGTAAGAAAGCCTTTTATACAAAAAAAAATGGATGGTTCTGGTTGAACCGTCCATTCTTTTTTTGTTCGCCTATTTTATTTTTGATATATAATTCAAAATTTATTTAAATTGCGTAGGCGTTCCCTAATACCCGTGTATATGTTTGAAAAGTTGATCGATAGCTTTGAGAAGCTCTGCCTTCAGATTATTATTGAAATATTATTGGTTCCAGTAACCGTTTTCAAATTGTTTCAGGATCCCCGCCGCTGCTATGATCTTTCTATACACGAGATGGAAAAAGAAGAAACGGAACGCTTTCAGGATTACCTTTCTCCCATCAAACTTTCCGTGTATACCTCTGTCATAATCTCTGTTCTTTTAATGGATTATGGTGGTGAACATAATATTATTTCGAAGATCAAGGGACTAAGTATGATGGAAAAGGCACTGTTTATATTCCTGATGAATAATATTACCGCAGTAGTATTCAGTGTTGTTTTATTATGGTACAAAAAGGAAAAAGTAAATACAGTCACTTTCCGGACTTTGCTGTTTTCTTTCATTTATACTACTGTGTATACCTCTACTCCATTTTTTATATTAATCAGTTCAGCTATGTTTTTGGGACAAACTTTGAATGTAGAGTCTTATCTGGATCGTCTCGGGAAGGTGAGTGAATATGGGACAAGAGACTATTTGTTTTTTCTGGTCTTTCTTGTTTTTATGATTGTTGGTATTGTCGGTATCTTTAAACTTTTCAAAGCACTACACTACATTTTGAAGAATAATTTCAGTTACCATCCTTATGTCGTGTGGTTTTTCACCGTACTTTTCTTTGCTGTTCAGCTTTATTATGCACGAGGATTCATTTAAAATGATCATGCAAAATATATTGAGTACTTTACATTAATCCAGACCAGATATGAACATTCCGGATATTCATTCTTTTTTAAAAACGGAGCTTCATGTATTAGCCGAAGTTACTTATCCTGCCAAAACGATACTTCTTGATGAAGGAAAAGTTTCAGATAGAATGTTCTTTGTAAAAAGCGGAGCCTTAAGAGAGTTTTTCTATCAGGACGGCAAAGAACTTACTTTGGAATTTATAACAGAAAATCAGGCTGTATCTTCGTTTGACAGCTTTCTGAATGGTACCCGGAGTGAATTTATCATTGAAACGCTGGAAGTTTCTACACTCTATGAAATGCACGTAGATGTTTTTCATAAGCTTATGGAAAATCAGGAATTTCAGCAAACTTTTCATCCACTTTTTTACAAACGTTTCAGTGAAATCAACCAACGGCTGATCTCCTTTATTAAAGATTCTCCACAGAAAAGATATGAACAGCTTTTAAAAGACAGACCCGAGCTTCTGCTGCGCTTCCCACAACACTATATCGCTTCCTATCTTGGAATTACCAGTGTCTCACTGAGCAGAATCCGGAACCGCAGATGATTTCTTTACAATTGTTATCGTTTGATCATCCATCCCTGAGGTAATTTTGTTTCAAATAAAAAATTATGAAACATTTTATCCAAAAGGTTTTCAGCGAAGTTCTGGAAAACCCTTCGTTTGACGAATTATTAATTGAAAAATATTTTTCAAAAGACTACATTCAATCGGTTGATCACCAGCAATTAAATTACGAAGAATTTGTTCTTCATATTAAAAAACTGAAAGAAAAAGTGGCTGAACAGAAGATCGAGATCATCAACCATGCTGAAAATGGGAAGATCATCTTTACCAATCATATGGCAAGATCCGTATTAAAAGACGGAAGTTTTGTTTCTCATAAAGTATTGGCAGAATTTACCATACAGGATCATAAAATTATACGATGTGATGAACTGACTTTGCTGGTGGAAGGAAATCATACTGAAAAAAATCTGGGTTCTGAAAGATAGGATTTCTTTAGTTGATCATAGGCTGTTACGGGAAACCGTAAAAAAACGACCGTGTTACTGTTTAATTTTGACCTGTAACCCATAAAACAATAATCATGGCCTGGAGCTACAGAAAAAGGATCAAAGTGATTCCCGGAGTACATCTTAATTTCAGTAAAAGAGGAATATCTACTACAATAGGTGTAAAAGGAGCCAGTATTAATTTTAGTAAATCCGGTACGGTATTAAATACTACTATTCTTGGTTTTTCTGGCCGGCATCAATTAACCAGCCCTCAATCAGTGTCTAATTCCGGTCCAAAACTTAAACCTTCACCTGCTTCACTGTATCCGGAGAATCCTATTAATCATTCATATTATGACGAAAATATTTTCAGTGCTGACATTCATGAAGTAACAAGCCAAAATATGCAGGGAATCAAAGAATCAATTATTTTAGCCCATCAACAAAAAAAGGAATTAATTATTGACCTTAAAAAAACTTCAAGAACGCTCTTTGTAACAAGGACAAAAAAACTTTTGAGCTTTCTATTTCTTTATGGTTTGATCAATAAAAGTATTCCCAAAAATTCTGATAGAGATATCCAGGCTCAACAACAAGCTATAGATCAGATAAAAATGATGATCGAAAAATGTTACGTTAACCTTGAAATTGATTTCGATCAGGAGATTAAAAGAAAATTTGAAATGCTGTATGAAGCTTTCAAGAAACTTACGACTTCTCATAAGATATGGGATATTACAAGTTCACATTTCCAAGACAGAGTGGCAACTCGATCCTCTGCAGGTACGCTGGTAAGCAGACGTGAAGTTCATTTTGCATTGAAATCAATTCCTTATATAAAGTCAGATTATCAGGCATTGTATCTGAAAAATGCAAATGGAGCAGATTTTTATATTTATCCAACATTTATTGTCATGTATAACAATGAAAATAACTTTGCAATTATAGGGATTGATGAACTGAATTTTCAGCAAACCCATACCAGATTTACAGAAACATCAACGGTTCCCAGAGATTCCAAAATCATTGGGCAAACTTGGGCAAAGGTTAATAAAAACGGTAGTCGTGACAAAAGGTTTAAAAGTAATTATCAAATTCCTGTAGTACGTTATGGAAATATTCGATTTTCTACCCGAACAGGAGTGCTTGAAGAATATGAGTTCAGTAATTATGAATTCGCAGAAGAGTTTGGCAAAACTTTCCGGGAATTCCAAACACAGTTTAAATAATACTTTTTGAAAATTTAATATAGAAGCCCGGAAATCCGGGCTTCTATATTAACAATTCTTAAGAAAAACTTAATTTTCTCTTCAACTCCTTTTCCAAACAGATGTTTAATTTCGTTATGATTTTTATCTAAAAAAGGAAAAGTGAAGAAAATTTTTACCTCTGTTTTATTTTGTGCCTCTATTTTTTTCTATGCACAGACCGGTTCTCTTTCCGGAAACATTAATGACGACTCGAAAATAGCCCTGCCGGGAGCTAAAATCTCCCTAAGTCCGGGAAATATTTATACGACCTCAGATGAACACGGAAACTTTGTTTTCCTGAATGTTCCTCCAGGAAGTTATACTATGAAAATTGATTATCTCGGCTATGGTGTTCATGAATACAACATCACTGTTGAACCTGAAAAAAACACCCGGCAAAATATCGTTTTCGACAAAAAAGAAACATCTATTGCAGAAGTTGTCGTTTCAGGATCTACTTTAAAAAACCAGGCAAGAGCCTTAAATAAGCAAAAAAGCAATGCCAATATTACCAATGTAATTTCTTCAGATCAGATCGGGCGTTTTCCTGATGCCAATATCGGGGATGCTTTGAAACGTGTTCCGGGAATTACCATACAGAACGACCAGGGTGAGGCCAGAAACCTTATCATCAGAGGACTTGCCCCCAATCTTAATTCAGTTACCTTAAACGGTGACAGAATTCCGTCTGCCGAAGGAGATAACCGTAATGTACAGATGGACCTGATTCCTTCGGATATGATTTCCACCATTGAAGTCAACAAAACGCTAACTCCTGATATGGATGCTGATGCCATCGGAGGTTCTGTAAACCTGATTACCAGAGCTTCCCCGAACGGACAAAGAATTTCTGCAACCGTTGCCGGTGGATACAACCCGATCCGTGAAAAAGGAAATTATACTGCCGGATTTGTATATGGAAACCGATTTTTAGATAAAAAATTGGGTGCTGTATTCAGTTTTTCTTATAATAACAACAATTTTGGTTCGGATAATATAGAACCTGTGTGGAGCCAGGCTAATGATATTGCACAAACAGTGTATGTAAGTAAAATGGGAGTTCGTTATTATAATGAACATCGTATCAGACATAGTTTTGATCTTAATATGGATTATGAATTCAATTCCAAAAACAAGATCTATGCTTCTGCAATGTATAATTTCAGAAATGATAAAGAAAACAGGTTTGCATTAGGATATAAAATAAAACCGGTTTACAATGCTGACGAAACAGAAATTACAGACTGGAAAGGAAGTATCACAAGACAAAATAAAGGAGGTGATGCCAATAATGACAATACGCGTCTGGAAAAACAAAAAGTTCAGAATTATGCTTTAAGAGGAGAGCATTTATTAGGTTCCAAAGTGGATCTCGACTGGTCAGTAAATTATGCAACAGCAAGTGAGGACAAACCTCATCAGCGTTATATAGAGTTTGAAAACAGCAAGATGAATTTCTCTCCTGACCTTAGCAATCCTGAAAAACCGATGTTCAATCTCCTTGCTGCGGATAATTTAGGCAGTTATAAGTTAAGTGATCTTTCGGATGCCAACAGTTTTACGCAGGAAAAAGAGTTAGGAGCAAAAGTGAATGTTCGTTTTCCATTTTCAGTGATTGATGGTCAGAAAGGACGTCTTCGTACTGGTTTGCGTATGCGTTTGAAGAAAAAGGAAAGAGATAATGATTTCTATGCGTTCACACCCATCAACCCTATGGGAAGCCTTTTGTCTGTGCCAACAGTATCTCTTGATGGTCAGAACTTTCAACCAGGAAACTATGTCCCGGGGACCTTCGTAGATCCTTCTTATCTTGGAGGTCTGGATTTATTTAATCCAAATTTGTTCAAGGGTACCCTGAAACCTGAAAAATATCTTTCAAGCAACTACAGTGCAAAGGAACAGATCTATGCGGGATATATCCGTTGGGATCAGGATTTTAATGATAAACTATCCATGATTGTCGGAGCACGTATTGAAACCACGCAGATTGATTATACCGGAAACTATGTGATGAATGAAAAGGATCTGGTAGGACAAATCAATAATACCAATACGTATACGAACGTACTTCCGAATATTTCCTTCAAATATGTTCCGGTACAGGATCTCGTGCTTCGTGCAGCTTTTACTACGGCAATTGCCCGCCCGAACTACTACTCACTGGTTCCTTATCTTAACGTTATTTCGGAGGATGAGATCGTTGCCGCCGGAAACCCAAATTTAAAGGCAACGTATGCTTATAATTTTGATTTCATGGCAGAAAAGTATTTTAAGTCTGTGGGAATTCTTTCAGGGGGAATTTTTTATAAAAACCTGAATGACTTTATTTACACCTATTCCAAAAGAAATTATACCGCCAACGATTTTGCGAATGACTTTGCAGGACAAACCAATCCTATTCCTGCCGGAGAAAGCAACTGGAAATTTACCCAGCAGCGTAACGGTGACAATGTAGATATTTATGGTTTTGAAGTCGCTTTGCAAAGACAGCTTGATTTTATTCCGGGAGCTTTCTGGAAGGGACTTGGAGTCTATGTAAACTATACCTATACCAAATCTAAAGCAAAAGGAATTACCAATGAAGATGGTGTTGAAAGGACAGATGTAGGTCTTCCGGGAGCGGCTCCTCATATGTTCAATGGATCTCTTTCATGGGAAAACAAACGTTTTTCAGCAAGAATTTCTATGAATTATGCTTCTCATTATATTGACGAACTGGGCGGCAAGGCGTTTGATGACCGTTATTACGATAAGCAGTTTTTCCTTGATGCCAATGCTTCTTACAAGATTACAAGCCAGCTTAGAGTTTTCGCAGAAGCAAATAATCTGACCAATCAGCCGTTAAGATATTACCAGGGAATTCAAAGCAGAACCGCCCAGGCTGAATATTACAGACCAAGATTTACAATGGGGGTGAAATTTGATTTTTAAAATACGCATGAAAAACATACATTATATATTAGCTCTTTCAGTTCTTCCTTTTGTGATCAACTGTACTGGGCAGAAAGAAGTAACAGAAAAATTAAAACCTACCGTTATTACGGAAACTGTCGCTCATGATACCGATGATCCTGCCATTTGGATCAATCCTCAGGATGCTTCAAAAAGTATCATCATCGGAACAGATAAAGATACTGATGGCGGGTTGTATGCCTTTGACCTTAACGGAAAAATCATCAATAAGGCGCTGGGATTGAAACGTCCCAATAACGTTGATATTGAATATGGTTTTATCATCAACGGTAAAAAAACAGATATCGCAGCAGTAACCGAAAGAGAAACCAATAAAGTAAAATTATATACGCTTCCTGAGCTGAAAGAAATCGGAGAGATTTCTGTATTTGACGGAGAATCAGAACGTGGCCCAATGGGAGTTTCCATGTATAAAAATCCTGAAACAGGAGATATATTTGTTATTGTGGGAAGAAAATCAGGTCCAAGTGACGGGTATCTCTGGCAATATAAACTTTCTGAAAAAAAAGGTTCCATCACAGGAGAAGTTGTGCGTAAATTTGGAAAATACAGCGGCCTGAAAGAGATTGAAAGCATTGCTGTAGATGATGAAATGGGTTACATCTATTATTCTGATGAGCAGTTCGGAGTTCACAAATATTACGCAGATCCTGCGAAAGGCAATGAGGAATTATCAGTTTTCGGGAAAGGAGATTTTAAATCTGACGTAGAAGGAATTTCGATCTACCCTACTTCTCAAGGAAAAGGATATATTTTGGTTTCAAATCAGCAGAATGATACATTCAATGTCTATCTAAGACAAGATCAGTCCAAAGGAAGAATTGCAGAAATCCCTGTTTCTACACTGGAAAGTGATGGTTCTGAGGTGACTAATGTTAATTTAGGTCCGAAATTTCCTAAAGGAATTTTCGTTGCAATGAGTAACGGCAGGGTATTTCACTTTTACGATTGGAGAATTGTTGAGAAAGCAATAAAGTCAGCGGTGAAAGCTGGTAATAAAAATAATCTTTAAACCATTAAGGTTGATAAGATTGTAAGAGTATTAAGTTGAGTTAAAGTTCTGGGATTGCTTCACCTGCGGTTCGCAATGACAACATGGTTCATCTTAATACTCTTTATTCCCATTATGTTGCGTAATCTATTATGTAGTGTTTCAAAGACTTTGTCAACTTATAGCTAATCAGAAAAAAGTATGTTTTAAATAATCCATTTTAGCACTAAAGAATAGTTACCTCTATGCAATCTATAAAGGAATATTCTATATTTTGTATTGTTATATTTATTAATCTTGTCAACATTATTGTAGGACACTCCATTAAGTTTTATGAGGGTTCTTTTTTAATAAAAAAAGTAGTCTAAAAAATATATGTTTCAAATTCAATTTTAATTTCCTCTATTTTTAGATTGTATGGATTGTCTAACTTAAATTTACCTTTTGCAATAAAAGCTTTATTGTAAAATATATCTTCGCTATCTAACCCTAATGTTCCATTTGTAGAAAAAAAACCATCATTAACCAAAAAGATTCCATTAGGAACATCAATCTCAATATCTGCTGGATTAATTTCTACTAGCCAGTGGTTACAAACATAATCCTTTGGCTGTGTATTGTTTAGTATAGTATGCCATGTATCATAATCAATGCTTAATTCTTCTGCAAGCCTGTCTTTTATAATATCAGTTTTCATGTTTAGTCATTCATTGTTAGTAATATTGAAAATACAAGAATAGCTATGTAACTGATTAATTTTAAGTCAATAGCTATTCTTTCTTTTAAGAGAGTTCCAAAATTATCTGATCATATTTTGAATATAAAAAGATATTTTGCAATGATTCCGTCTTAAGAATATCTGCACTATGGAACCCCATCCATTCAATATTTTCAACATTATTATATTTCTCAGCTCTGAAAATTAAACAGAAATATTGAATGTAAATTCATTTTCCTGTATTGCTATTAGCTCTTATGAAATTATTTTTTTACGAAAATATTATACGGAATATGTATATCTCCTTCTCTGGCATATTACAGAACAATAGAAGCCTTGTGCTCATATTTAAACATTCTTTTTCTATTTCAATCTCTTTAGAGGTTAAATTATTTTGAATGGTAATAACTAGAGAGGGTAATTCTCTGCAGTGCAGTATAATGTCTCGTTAATTTTTTTTAATTCTTATATATTGCTAATTTCCGGCCAGGCAAAACCCGTCCCGCCATGCTGATACCTTTCAGTTTCCAGATAGAAAGTATTTACTCCCTGAAGTCCGATTCCGGCGTAATAAACAAATTTATCTACATGTTCCTGATATTCACCAAATTCACGATATTCTTTGTGTAAGGTCATGAATGCCTGCATTTCCTCATGATGAATACGGAGTGTCTCTTTACAGGCATCTTCCAGCGAAAGATTATATTCTTGCTGCAATACAAATACCAGGTTAAAAACTTCTGTCCCTTTCGCCATTTCTTTTGGCAGAGAGTGGATGTCGTTTTGCCATGCCACGGTCAAAGTCATATGAGATATCATTTTTTGAACGACAATATGCTCAAAAATATGCTCGGGTAAAACAAGTCCGGATTCTATTTCGCCGAAGATTAAATACGGACGCATAAGAACAGAATATTCCCGGATGGTTTTGAAAAGCGTAAGTGAGGGTGGGCGCTGAGCTGTCTTGTATGGATATTCCAATTCAATACCATATCGGAAGGATTGATAGAAATAATTAATAAAACGTTCCATCCAGATGTCCGGCATAAAAGCACGGAATTCATCTCTTATCAGCGCTATATGCTGGCAGAGTGCATTTTCTTCTTGCTTTGGCTGATCTCCTCTGAGAATTTCTGTACAACGGTTCCGAAGATATTCCATTTCTTCCGGGGGTGAATGTTCCATCTGGTCATCCAGTGCAACATACTGAAGCATGAATCTGTTGCAGGGAATACTTTGTTCATAGGTTAGATCAGGCCACATCCGAGCAGTACACATATGTAACCTCATTTTCTTGTATTTTTCCCGTTGCTTTTCGGTAAGGAAAGTATAGTCATTATCAATCCATCCATCCATATCTTTCCCCATCTGTTCTGCATGTGGGCTGATAAGATCGGGCCAGGGGTAAAAGCCGCGTGGCAGGTAGTTTTTTGATTTATATTCTTCTGGTTTCATTTTATTTAGATAATTTTATAGTAAATTATTAGTTGTCTTTTTTATATCTGATTCAGCTTGCTTTTCAGCTCTTCTGCATCCGGAAAGTCCATAGCATTATAACGGGTCAGCTTTGTGGAGATATTCTTCCATCCGCTTAAAACCATGCTCATATAGTGTATCCAGTTGACAACAGCATCCTGCCAGATACCAAAATCGGGAAGTGAGGATTGTAATTCCACAAATTCCCTAAGATCTTCATTGTGAAGGCGCAGATCTTCCAGGCAGGCTTCTTCCAGGGAAAGCTGCCGCTCGTTTTGGATTACTTTTACAATATTATAATAAATGCTTCCTGTAGCTTCATCCTTCACTACAGACTGCACTTCATTAAAATAGGTTACCAAATGGCAGGCTAATGCCTGTAAACGACGTATCACAGGGTGTTCATGAATTTCCTTAGGGAGAATAACACCGGTTTCCACTTCTGTCATCTGCAAAAAAGGATATAAGCAGATTGAATCTTCCCGCAGGGCAATACATTCCGTTATTGTCGGGAATTTTTTATTTTTTTTATACTGCACTTCTTTTTCTAATCCGATAAAATATCTGTTAATCATTTGAGCAAATCTGGAGATTGATTCCTCCGGGATAAATTGCAGAAGCTCCTGTCTCAGTGAAAATAGCATGGCTCCCAAAGGAATGGTTGATTCTTCGGCATTAATTTCACCATTCAGTATGGCAATAGATTGGCTTCGAACAGCTTCAATATCCTCCGGCTCGCTTTCTTCATAGATATCATCATTGTAAAGCGTCCAAAGCATCAGCCGGCAAATAGGCTTAAAACGTTCAACCGGCGCAGTAGGGAACCACTGAGCAGCGATATGAGCTGTTTGGGTTTTCTTGTACTTCTTGCGCAGGTCTGGATTTTGCTCGTAAAGCCACAGATATTCTCCGTCGATCCAGTCATTTTCGGTAATCCCCTGAAGAAGATCTGCGTTAGGGGTTTTTAATGTTGGGAATGGATACTTAAAATGATTATTAAGTAGTGATAGGGTGTTCATGGTTGTATTATTTATTAATTTTTCATAGGAAAATTTATTGATTGATCAAAAATAATGCTGATGGCATGATCAAGTTTCATTAATAGAGTAATCTCTAAAAATCTAAATGCAATCCATCACTTTAGCTTTTTTAAGATTGGGATCAATCATATAGAGCAGAGACAGGTCAACAATTTCTATCCCAAATCATCTATTAGAGAGTGGTACATTTTTATTGATCGATTGATATAAAATAACGGTACAGGATCCAGGAGAGCTAAATGACTTATGAATATTTATTAGAAAATTAAAAAACTTGGATGATTTCTAATGATTATATTTTCATATTCAATGATTTGGTAATTAATATTTTGTGGTATTAATTTCTACTTCTAAATTAAATTATTTTTTGATATAAATTATTTTTTTTAATGGAATTTTAAATTTTAACTCTTTTTAGTTAAAAAAATACGGAAAATACATCTTTTCTAATTTATTTTCCTTTGTGATCTGAAATGGTTACAGGAAATAAGTTTCGCTATCCGCCAGGATATCCTGGTGGTCTTCTTTTTTTGAATATAGGATTGGTATTTTCCTGTTGATAAATTAAATTCAGATATTTTACGAAGGCTGACAAGGTTGACCTTTGCATATATTCGGGCAGCATACATGCTTAATTGCCCCAAATGATCGCGGACTTCATTCAAACATATCTCCGTGTTTATTAAATGGGTAGCACATCCGTGGCGTAGAGCATGAGGACTATGATGTGCAATTCCTAATTGCATTGGTCTTAACCCCCGCTTTTCAACAATCTTGTATACCGTATGAACTGATAGCTCTTTATAAGGTGCCAGAGTAGTTAGAAAAACTTCTTTTTGGGGAATATTGTTTGGTCTTACTTTTTGCAGGTAATGAATTATGGCACTTCCAACATTCGGTGAGAGCGGAAATATTTGTGGTTTGGACTATTTTTTGATCTTCTTATATAAGTTCTGTCATTTTCCCAATCAATATCATCCAATTGAAGTTTAATAATTTCGCTACGTCTCATGCCATAGATAGATAGATAGATAGATAGATAGATAGATAGATAGTAACATAAGAATAGCTTTATCTCGAATATCTATTGACCTTTCCGTATCACAGCCAGCAATCAGTCTTTGAATATCCTTCCATTGTGGAGGGTAAGGAAGCGAGGACTGCTTATATATCCTTAGTCTTTACAAATATTCTGACATATTCAAAGCAGAAAATATGCAAATGGATAAAAATGTTGTGATAAAATTATTTAAATGACCTTCAAGAATATTTTTCAGGTATTAGTCAACATAACTAAATTGTCAACATTATTTTTTTAATCTTAATGGTTTCATTTTACTGAACATGTTTCTTTAAAAACTCTGCTGTAAACGATATTTTATTTTCTAACAGCTCCAGTGGAGTTCCTTCAAACAAAACTTTACCGCCAAATTTCCCTGCACCAGGGCCCATATCAATAATCCAGTCTGCCTGTGCAATAATATCAAGGTTGTGCTCTATGACAATCAGTGTATTATTCTGATCTACCAGGCCATTAAAAAAATTCAAGAGTTTTTGGGTATCACTTGGATGCAGCCCTGTGCTCGGTTCATCCAGAATAATAATTTGATGGGTGTTTTTCAGTTCTCTTGTCAACTTCAGACGTTGCCTTTCACCCCCTGAAAAGCTATCCAGTCTTTGCCCCAACGTCAGATAATCGAGGCCTAACTGTATCAGCAGATCAAAATTTTTGAGAACAGATTCTTCTTCAAAAAAAGAAACGGCCTCAGAAACCGTCATATTCATGACCTGCACAATTGTTTTTCCGTTGTATGTATATTCCAGCACATCAGGATCAAACCCCGAACCTCCGCAAACTTCACAAGGCTGCTCTATATCATCCATAAAAGCAAGATCAATCTTTTCTATTCCCAATCCTTTACAGTTTGTGCAGGCACCATCGCTATTTCTGCTAAACAGTTTATCTGAAACATGATTAAACTGGGCAAAAAGATTACGTACCTTATCCGATATTCCCAGATAAGTAAGCAGATTGGAGCGGGCACTTGCAGCAAACAAAGATTGATCTATAATGGTTACGTCAGGATAGAGATCCGGTAAAACACGGTTTATCAGCGTACTTTTCCCTGACCCCGCTACCCCGGTTACCACCGTCATTATCCCGGTTGGAATATTTACCGTTACATCTTTAAGATTATATTTATTGGCATTTTTAATCTCAAGATAACCATCAGGCTTTCTGAATTTTTGTTTTACAGATGCTTTCTCAGCAAAATAAGAACCTGTTTTTCCAGATGATGTCTTTAAGTTTTTAAATGTACCTTCATATACTACCTCTCCACCGTTTCTTCCTGAACCGGGACCTATATCAATAACCCAGTCTCCCATTTTTATCAGATCAGGATCGTGCTCTACAATTAAAACAGAATTTCCTTTATCCCTGATCTGTCCTATAATGGTTACAATATTCTGCAGATCTTTCGGATGAAGGCCAATACTGGGTTCATCAAAAATGTATAACAGATCTATTAGGCTGTTTCCCAGGCTCCGTACCATTTTTATACGCTGAGATTCTCCTCCGGAAAGTGTATTGGTGCTTCTGTCCAAGGTCAGATACTGAAGCCCAATGGTAATAATATTCTGCAGTTTTGCGGAAACTTCCTTTAGAACCACTTCATATGCCTTTGAATCCAAAGAAGTGATAAATTCCAGCAGCTCGTCTACTGAAAGTGCCATACAGTCTGCTATATTTTTTCCTTTAATCTTGCAGGATAATATCTTTTCATTCAGTCGTTTTCCCTCGCATAACGGGCAGGTTTTCGTGATTACAATATGCTTCAGGGCATCTTTTCTGGTAATATTTTCTTTGGAATCTTTTTTCAGAAATGCTTTTTCAATCCTTGGAACAATTCCTTCATATTTTACAGTTTTCCCCCAGTCTTTGTGTGGATGCCTGGGTTTATGTTCCGGCGCATACAACAAAATTTCCCATTCTTTAGTGCTAAAATCTTTCAGCTTTTTATCATTATCAAAATAACCGGATAGTGTATATCTCGTTAAACGCCATCCGCCTGGCTGGAAAGTCGGAAACCGGACAGCTCCTTCATGCAAAGATTTTTCACGATCAATTAAAGCATTCACGTCCAGAGTCTGAATAAAGCCAAGCCCTTCACATTCAGGGCACATTCCCTGTGGATGATTAAATGAAAAAACATTAGAATACCCTACAAACGGCTCTCCCATTCTGGAAAACAACAGCCTTAAAGAAGCAGATACATCAGCAGCTGTTCCCACCGTAGACCGGGCATTTCCTCCTAATCTTTTTTGATTGATGATGATAGGAACATTCAGATTTTCAATTTTGTCTACATCCGGTAAACCATAATGCTGCAGACGGTTTCTGATAAAACTGTTCTGCGTCTCATTGATCTGCCGCTGAGCTTCGGCTCCTATGGTTTCAAAAACCAAGGAAGATTTCCCGGATCCTGATACTCCCGTAAAAACCACAATCTTATACTTAGGAACTTTTATGGAAATACTTTTGAGATTATTTTGACGGGCGTTCGTAATTTCTATATTTTCCATTTTTAAAATACTTAACTTTGTTAATCATTAACTAAGTTAAGTATATTTATTATGAAACCCATTGAAAAAGAGTTTTTTAACACATTTACTGATTTTCAATGTCTTATTCTGGCTCATATGAACCGGGGGGATATTAACGGTGTTACCGCAGCTCATTATAATATCATTGAGTTTATCATGAGGAAAGAGATCGCAACGGGAAAAGAGATATCAACAGCGTTTAACATCAGCCAGGCTGCCGTCTCAAAACAGTTGAAATTTCTGATCAGTAATGATTTCATTATCCGGAAACAGGTGGAAACAGATCACAGGAAATTTAATCTTTCAGTAACGGATAAAGGAAGATTTGTTATAGAAAATTCGGAAACTTTCCGTCAGAATATCACCCGTCAGGCCGCTTCTATATTCACTTCTAAAGAATTGGAAAATTTTAATTATCTGCTAGGCAAGATGCTGAATTATATAAAATTGTAAAACTCCACGGTTACTTATACGTCCCGAATAATCTATCCCAGACAGAAGTATAAAATCCAAAATTTTTACTTTCATCCAAATGGTGTTGGTTATGAAACCTTGTTGTTCCCACAAAAAAACGATCAAATGAAACTGGAAAAAACTCTCTGTTCAGATGTCCAATGGTTCCCCAGATGAGGTTGAGCAAAAGATATATTGAAATGGAAATTACAGAGAAATCATAACCGATGAGCAAAGCCAGCATCATCAATCCAAATCCTATGGTTTCGAAAGGATGCAAAACAAAAAGACTTAGAAAATTGGTGCTTACATGCTCGTGATGTTTTCCATGCAGTATTTTGTAGATAAAGGGTAAATGCGCTGCAAAATGAAAGAAATACATCAGAAGATCCATCAAAAGAAGCAGGGCAATGACTTCCCCTATTATTCCAATCACAGATTGAGTTTGTCCCATCACAATCCATCCGTTTTTCCATAAGAAAACCCCAAGCAGCAGTACAAAACTGTTACATATGACAGTCATCAGGCTGAGGTAAAAATCGGATCTGGTAACAGGGTGATTTTTCTCCTGTAACTGGCTTTTCCGGCAGGTCTTTTCGATAAAAAGATATAAGCCAATAGAAAACATATACAGAAAAACATTAATGATCAGACTGAATATGATCCACTCTGACCAGGAAAACTGCCAAAATGTATACAAATAACCGGAAAGTTCTGTCTGATTAAAATTCATAAGTCTGTCATCCTTCAACTTGATGCTATAAAGGTAAGAATTTCTCAATATAATCAGCGGATAAAGCAGATTTCAGAAGCTATTTCTGTCTTGCTTTTCTTCTCAGCTCACGAAGTCTTGACGTCAGTTTTTTCCTTAAATCATTATGATATTCACGGTAATTTTTGATGCTGTTTTCCAGGTTCTTTTTATTAAGAAGATATTCTTCATACAGATTACCCAGTTCCGAAATCTGTGTAATGACATCTGAAGGCTGGCTTTCGGGGTCTTCTGCAGCTTCTATCAGCAGACGGTAATATTCAACTCGGCTGGTCAGGTTCATGTGAAGTTTTGGTTCTATTCCCTGCATGATTTTATGATTTTTATTGAGTTCTTGAGTAAGTAAAGAGTAAAGAGACTTTATAGATTTTACTTTTACGATTCTCTGTCTTTTTTATTTATTATTACAGTAAATGAGTTGGGATAATGAGCAAATTCACCTTTTTACCCTGTGCTTTTCCCCTTAATACTATTTTCCTAGCACCGCTGAAGGTACATCACTCTGGTATAAAATCTTAACATTCCCATTTATCTTTTCTTGCTCAGAAGATTTGAAATACCCTCCGTTAAGAGCTGAATAAATAAGGGTTTCATTAGGATCCCCCAAAGGTAATAATGGCAGCCCGGCGTATTCATTGACCATGACTTGTGGTGAAATTCCATTATTGTATTCTCCGGCTCCATTGGCATTAAGTACTTTATAAATGACCGGATGAATCTGCCAGGAAATTTTTCTCGGCTTGCGCTTGTCTTCCACTACAAATCCGGCCATATCTTTCCCCAGCGTAGTATCTCCGATCTGAATCACCTGCATATAAGGTTTCAGGTTGTTGACAACAATTTCTGCTGCGGATGCTGTACTGTTGGAGGTAAGGATAAACACTTTCTGTAATCCCAATGCGTTAGCACGTAAGGTGGCAAAATCCAGTGCTTTGGGATCATAAGCAATCTGTTCGGCAAATGATCTTTTTACTTCGCCGCCGTTTTTATTTCCTTTAAAAATGATGAACGGTGAACCGGATGACAACCCCGAAGGAATCAGTGAACAGAGCGCAGCTGCAGACGATACCGAACCTCCATAATTGTATCGGAGATCAAGAATCAGCTGTTGTACTCCGGCAGCCTTAAATTCTGCAAACTTCTGATTCAATACCTGTGTCATTCCATCAGGAAAATCGTAGATATACAGGTATCCTACTTTTTTACCGTTTTTCTCAAAAATTTTTGATAAAATGGGTTGTTCAAAGGAGAATCCATAGTAAACCGTAATATTCTTTTGATCAGCAATGGCTCCGTTTTGCCATTTTCCTACGGTAAGGTCTATCACAGTTTGATCTTTAATGGAAGAAGCCATTGTTTCAGCATTGGATGTAGTAATTGTTTTCCCATTGATTTTGGTAACGATCATTCCTCTTTCCAACCCAGCATTGAAAGCTGGAGAATTCTGAAGGACCAGTTTCACAACAGTAACCACCTCATTATTCGGAAGCTGAACAATGGTGTAATCAAAACCATACATATTTCTAATAGACCGCGGATAGGTAGAAGAATCTTCAGTATTGACCATGAAAGAAAACCGATCCTGAGAAGACAGCAGGCTTTTAAAAAAATCTTTGGTAGAAAGACGGTAGTCAGGCTTAGCAGGCATCTGATCTGCCCAATAATAGTATCGTCTCATACTGTCCTGAACCCAGAGATTCACAGATTCTGTACTTCCTTCGGGAAAAACAGGTGCGCTTTCATCATTATTCGTGCATGAAATAAGAAAGACAGCAATAATCAGTTGAAGTTTTAGAAAATTTTTCATACGCAATTACAGATATTCCGCTACATCTATATCTCCTTTTACCACCCATTCTCCATTTTCCATTTTTTCCTGAAGGACTACCATGTTGGCACCTGTATGCTGTTTCAATTTCACCTGAATCATTTTAGATCCGGCATAAGGTTCTGAAGTTCCAGGCTTGTACAATTCCAGAAATATAGGGGCCGTTGCACTGAAAAAATTATAGATTTTCACTGCCGTAAAATTGTCTTTCCCGATATTGTCAAATTCTGCCAGCACTACTCCATTTTCCCTTTTCAAAATGCCTTTCACATTTTTCAGAGAGCTCCCTGAAAATTCACCCAGGTTGGGGAAAATAAATTCAAAACCTACTTTCCCAAGATTAACTTGAGGTTTTACAGCATAGGTCTGTAAATAGATTCCGGGAAGATTAAAAAAGTATAGGTTTTTGTAATCATTTATATTGTCATAGGTAATATTGTATTTTGCAATTTCGGTTCCTGTTTCATTGTTATAGATAGACAGTTTGTTGGTTTCTCCCTGATCCAGAACAAACTGAAGCTGAGTTTCTATTTTATTGGTGTAGGACATTTTTCCGTCGATGGATACAGGGGCTCCGTTGAACCTCAGCTGCAATACATCAGGTTTGGAAAATCCTTTGATATTAACCTCTCCGGGCTTCTGTACTTTATCATACAACTCCATCGTATTGCTGTCTGTACATGAGAATAGTACGGTAAAAAATAGTAGTAATGCAAAGATTTTATTCATCTTTCTTCAATTATTTCATTGTAAAACTTAAAAATATTGCCCAGCCCATGAGCAGGGCAATATATAATTATAAAAAAACTAGTTGGATATGTTCTGGATAGCCTTTTTCAAATACTATCCATTATTGTATATTTACAATTTCTTGGTGTTTCTAAAATCAGATTCTAAGGGATAGAATAATTATTTTTTAATAAACTTCAGCCTTTCAGTCGTTTTTCCATCTGTAATTTCCGCTATATAAGCTCCTGATGTTAAACCTGCTATATGAATAGCTTTTGAATACTGAGTGGTCAATACTTTTTGTCCTGCTCCATTGTAAATAGTAATCACGGTGATATTTTCTTTCAAAGCCGGGTTTAGTTGCAGCTGTAAAGATTCTTTTACTGGATTTTCTGCTATTTGTGTTACAATTTTGTTTCCTTTTACATCCTTAGCTCCCAAAAATGCTGTAGCATAGATTCCTATTTCATCAATATTGATATTCTGGACATTATTTCCGCTTGTTTTTCTGTTTGACCACATTCCGATATAGATTTTCTTTCCTGCGAAAGCAGAAATATCTACAAGAGATTGTACAAACTCAGTAAGATCTGCCGGAAAAGGATTGGCTGAGTCTCCTACCTGTATTTTATAAAGACTTGGAACATCATTTCCACTCCCATCTACCGTCATTGCCTGGAAATCAGCTAATGTAGGAACTTCCTTCTGTGGGGTACTTACATAGATAAAAAGATCTCTGGCAACAATGGTGTGGGTGGTTCTCTGCCTTCCAATATTCGCAGCTAAAGTAACTGTACCTGCAGTATTTGTAAGATCAATCTGAGGAGAAATAATCCAGTCATTTTCTGTAGTAAATCCTGTAGCATTACCGGTGGGTACCACACTGATGGAATGACGAAGAACACCAGTGGTTCCATAAGTTAAAGTTGTTCCGTTGTGGTAGATATTCTGTCCCTGTACCCATCCGTTGCTATTTCCGTTCAGATCATGGAACGTCCATCCCTGAAGGTCAGCAGGCGTATCAAAAGAATTTCCCCAAACCAGAGTCTGCGCTGCAGCCAGGTGGGATAAAAACAGAGCAGATGATAAAATTATTTTTTTCATAACACTGATTATTAAGATTTTTGAAGAGTAAAAGCAAGGAATCAGCATATGCTGTTCCCTGCTTTTTAAAGTTTTTTATTATTCTACAATGGAGAAATTATATTTTGTCCAAAGTCCCTGGAAGTTTCCACAGTTTCTTGGAGATACATTCCAACCACCTTCGTTGAAGAAAGGCTGGCTCATACCCCATAGAGATGCAGGAGTTCCAGTCAATAGGTTAGCTGCAGGGATTCCTGCTGTTCCTGTTCCTGTAACTGAAGTTGTAAATCCGTGGATTTGAATAGTGTTGTAAGCTGAAGCTGAAGAAAGTTCAGAACCTGTTCCTTCTACTTTGATTCCCACAGGGTATCCTGTAACTACAGCGTTATTTAATGTTAATCTTCCGTGTCTTCTGATGTGGATACCGTTCTCATACAAAGCACCTTTAGAAGAGTTCTTAGAACCGATAATCGTAAGGTTGTTGATAACAGGGTGAGTCAACAATGATGTAGAAGAACCATCTGCGTTGTTATCAAGCTCGATACCGTTAGAATCCGGGCTAGATCCGCTAAGACTGTGTGTAGAATTGTAGTCTGCCAAAGCAAGAGCACACGTAATAGTTCCTGTATATCCGTTGTCAAAGTCGAAGTTATCATCATCCGCTGCAAAAGAAACAAGGTTTGAAGCGTTTACAGTACCTCCGAAGAATTCGAAAGAGTCATCTTTCCCGAAAGATACCTGAATATGATCTAAAGTAGTCGCGTTTCCTACTCCTCCTAAAGTAAGACCATTGATTTCGTTTCCTGAATTTGGAGCTAAAAGATCAAATCCTGCAAACTCAATACGTACATATTTCAATGTTCCACCATCATGCGAAGCATTGGTACCTCCGTAATAGAAATCAGGACCAGATAATCCTTCAATCGTTTTTGTGAATGGAGTGTTAGTAGGAGCATCTCCTAGCATGATAACTCCTCCGAAATCACCAGGAGCAGCAGTAGTATCTTCATTTCCGTCTAACAATTTGTAGCTTGTGAAAATGATAGGTTGTGCTTCTGTACCTGCTGCGTTTATTTTTCCTGTCTTAGCAATTACCAAAACTCCTGTAGCGGTATTGCTAGTGTTTGGCTTAGCTTTAATGAATGTACCCGGCTGGATTGTTAATGTAGCTCCATCTTTTACAGTTACAACTCCATCTAATTCAACTACACCACTCCATGTAGTATTTGTAGTAATAGCACCACTAACGCTGGTTACCGGAAGAGCCGAAGCTGTAAGGTATTCAGCAGAAGTAGATTTCATATCGAATGGAGATGATGAATCTGCCAGTTGATCGTGTTGACAAGCTGTAAGAGATAATGCTGCCACTGCAATTAGAGTTAGTCTTTTCATTGTTATAATTTTTAGTAAAATCCGGTCGTATTTTTTATACCAGATCAGTTTTTTAATATTCAGGAATATCTTCCTCTCTATTCCTTCGATTTGTTTTTTGGTGTTCATCCCATCGCTGCAGGAGGAACTGCATTGCGGGAGTTCCCATGAAAGCCGCTAATGCCTGGGAAAAGCGATTAACGTTCGGTTTTTTTCTAAACTGGTACTGCTGTGCGCATCATCAGTAATTTTTCAGTCTCTGATCAGGTTCCCGAAACCTGTACGCTGCTATCTTAAGAGCTCTTTTTATAGGGTGTTGTTTGGTGTCTTATTTTTAAAAAGTATAATTCACGCTCAGGCTGAGCATCCTTCCACTGTAAGCCCGGAACATAATCTTATCAATATTTTTGTCATATTTATCCGTTGCTCCCGGAAGAAGTTCCCATGCTTCTCTTTCTGTTCCTACATTACTTCCACCCCCATCTTTTGCTGCCAGATAAGAATTGAAGTTGTTATAATATTCCTTTACTCTGTTGAATAGGTTTCTTACATTAAATTTCACTTCAACGTTTTTATTACGAAGAAACTTATAAGAAATCTGAGCATCTGCCACTGCATAGGGACGTTGGATTTCCTCCCCTTTGTAAGCATATCCTACCGTGATGTACTGATCTCCTTTCGCGTTATACAAAAAACTCAATCCTAAGCGGTCTCCATCATAGATCAATCCAAGATTGTAAGCATAGGGAGTCTGTCCGTAAAGCGGGCGTTTCACTTCGTAGGTTTCATCATTATCGCCTGTCTTATACAAGTCTTTAAAAGCAACTACTTTCGTATGGTTATAAGTAAAGTTTCCGCTAATGAAAAGTTTTTCCAGGAAAGTCCCGTCCGCAATAAAACCTAAGCTTTTTCTCACTTCTGCTTCAACTCCTACCAGCTTTGCATTTTTTGAATTTCCGTTGTATAAGAAAAGGTTTCCTTCACTGGATATATGGCCTTCCCGTTCAATAGGTCTGTCTATGTTTTTGTAATACAAGCCTGCTGAAAATATTTCTCCCAAACCGGGAAACCATTCAAACTTGAAATCATAATTATTAATAACCGACGAGCTCATTTCCGTATTATAAATCAGTCCATTGGCAATCGGATCAAAGTAAGGAAGCCCTGTTCTTTCATTGAACTGTGGCCGGATTACAGATTTGTTATAGGCAAGTCTCAAATTGATCTTATTGGTAGGGCTGTAGGTAAAATTCACGGAAGGCATGAATTGCCACGGCTTATCTTCTATTGCTGCTCTCACGATGTATTTGGAATCAGAAGGATCCAGCTGCTGGGAAATCATATCGTACTTAAAATATTCTGCACGAAGTCCCCAGACCAATCTTAATTTCTTCCAACGGTTGTCAAACATCAGAAAAATTGCATGCTGATTAACTTCTCCTTCATATTTGTCATTTTTATATAATCCTCTGGTTTCCCAACCAATACCACCCGGAACATAATGAGAGCCATTAAACCATTCAGCAAGAGAACCATACATCGTCAAATAGTTCTTCTCACTCCCTGGAACGTCCCGGTTTTCATCAACACGAAGGAAAAACTTCTGCTGTTGATTGGTATTGTTTTTTATAGTCCCGGCATATCCTGTTTTGATGCTATTTTTAAAACTTCCGGCATCCATGTCCCATTTCACAGAAGCTCCGTAGTTGTAATCTGTTTCTCTGTTTTCAATATATCCTCTGTAAAAATCTGCTCCGGAATTGTAGATCTTATGAAAGTTTAAAATTTCATTTCCGATAAAGTCATAGCGGGTAATATACTGAGTATAATCTTTGGTATCGGAAGACACTCCTGTACGGGCTGCAAACCAGCTGATCTCCGTGTTTCCTATTTTATGATTCCCTTCCAGTTTATTTTGCAAGAGGGTCTGAAAAATCGGATAGTTGGTATTATCTGTATAAGGTCTGTCTAATGTTTTGATCTGAGCCGGATCATTATTGGGAATGATTCCGTTATAAAAATAATTATAGGCTAATTCTGCATTGGCGGCCATTCCGCTCCCGGTTGAATATTCATTCCATCCTGTTACTCTTGTCAGGGTATTATCAAAAATATGGGTATAGGAATTCCGGAATGAAATCCTGTTTTTTCCCAGCTGCCAACCGAAATTCAACATCCCTGCCAGCGTAGAATTATAGTTGTAGGAAGCTCCGCTGTTTTTGAAATTGTAAAATGGAATCTGTCCGTTTGCATCCGGCATTCCTGTGGTATCCAGCCAGTTTCCTCTTCCCGTATGGTCTATATCCAGTTTATTTTGCTCATTTCTTATAACAAATGCTCCGGCAAATCCCCACTTGTTATTGTTTTTTAGTGCGTAGGTTCTTCCCAATGCCAATTGTATATTAGATCCCATATCACCTCTGGTTTTATAGGTGCTGAAATTGTCGTTGGTAAATTGTTTTGACTGTTCAAAAAACTTTGGATCTGTCCAGTTCATTGCCTCCAATCCTTTGGGAAAGTCTCTCGTCCCGTCATCATATCCGAAATAGTCATACTTTCCACGCTTACGGGTCAGAAATTCTTTGAATGCGGACTGGTCGTTATAAGAAGTTCCCATCGTTACGGTTGTAAAGTTTTCATTGGGAATATCTTTCGTTCTTACCTCTACATAGCCTCCTGCAAAGCTGGCATTCATATCAGGTGTTGCCGATTTGCTTACCACTACACTTTCTACCATTGCCGTAGGAATGATATCAAATGAGAAGTTCTGATTATAGGCTTCCGTACTTGGCAGATTGATTCCGTCCATAGCTGCGGTATTCCATCGTTCTCCCATGGACCGTACTACTACATATTTATTATCAATGGTGGTGATTCCCGTTACTCTTTTCAATGTTCCTCCTACATCGCTGTCCGGTGTTTTAGAAATCTGCTCCGCTGAAATACCGTCACTCATCTGTGCTGCCTTTTTCTGCTGAGCCAGGAGCCCTGCTTGTGTATCTGCTTTGCGGGCTGCTGTAATGACCACTTCTTTGATATTAGTCGTTTTATCAGAAGCTTTGTTCAGAGCAAATGAAACGGAGTTGGTTTCTTTGTTGGTGACAGATAATTTTTCAACCCTCAGCGTATTGTATTGGGGAGCTTTTATGGTCAGATTATAAGTTCCTGAGGAAAGATCTACCGTAAAATCTCCATTATTATCCGTTACAACGGTTTTTTGAGCAATAATAACTTCTGCTCCGGTAATAGGATTTCCCACCTCATCTACTATTTTACCGGAAATACGTCCGTTTCCCGGTACAGCGATGCTAGAACTTTCATATTTAATCGAAATAAGATCACCATGCAGACGGTATACAACAGGAAGACCGTTGGTAATATCCTTCAGGCAGCTGTTGACAGAAGTATTTTCGCATTTTGCTCCTTTTACCTTCAGCTCTTTAATATCTACCTTGGAGTAAGCCAGTCTCATTCCTGTTTTTCCGGCAAATTCTTCCAACACTTCAATCAATGGTCTGTTGGCAGGTACGGAAAATGTTACTTTCTGAACCAGCTCCTGAGCCTCTGCGGCTACAGTAAAAAATAAGGCTGCTATGGTAATCCCACATTTCAAACTTTTCATACTTAATAGTGTTCTCTTGATTATGATTATTTAATTTTTTTAGTAATGATTTATTTCTTCAGGATATAGGTATTCTCTTTTTTCTGTACCTCCAGTCCCAGGATAAAGGCCAGTGATTCAATATTTTCGCCTACTGTTCCTCCGGTAAAATCTGCGGTAATCTTTTTATCTTCAGATTCTTTAGGATACAATACTTTGGTGTTATAACTGCTTTCCAGAACAGCCACAACTTCTTTTAATGGAACATCATTAAAGCTTAAAGACAATATTGCAGAAACTTTGTTTGTAGAGTTTTTCACCGGTTTTAGGGCAATAACAGCTGTAGTATGGGCAATCCCAAAATTTGTCCATTTCTGATTGGGTGTAAGAAAAGAAACCGGAACTCCCGGAGAAGATACAGCCACTTTCCCTTCATAAAGGTCAACTGCTTTTTTATTCCCGGACTGTGAAATTTTAAATACCGTTCCCAATACTTTTGTACTGAAACCATCTGCACGAACAATGAAAGGATGTATTTTTGATTTGGCTACGGAAAAAATAGCATCTCCTTTTAAGTCCACAATTCTGGTGGAAGCGGGAAATGATTTTGCGACAGTCAGCTCAGCGCCCGGCAAAAGAGTCACTACAGATCCGTCTTCAAGATGAACAATCCGGTTTCCTGATCTTGCAAGATAAATATCAGGCTTAACGAACATGGTATAGGTAAATATTCCTCCTAGTGATAAAAGCAAAATAATAACCGCTGCAATTTTATAGAGGTTTCTTTTAAAACTTTTTGCAGATCGTATAGAAATAATATCCGTTTGAGGGAAATAGTATTCCAGCCCGGATAATACCCTTTCTTTGGATTCTTTCTTATGAACAGCATCCAGATCTTTTTCTGCATAGGCCTTCCATTTTTCTAAAAGTTCATTTTCCTTTTCAGAAATTGTATTTCCTGAAACTTCCCGTTCCCAAAGTCTGAAAACAAAGGCTTCAATATTTCTATAGGTTAAACGTTTTTTCATAGAGTCTTTCATCGTATTCACTGATACTTCTATCTATAAGACTGTGAAAATGAAAAACTTCCCTAAGGCGTTATTAATATTATATTCATATTGCAACCAAATTGTTAATAATTTTCACCATTTTTCACATTTACTCAACATTGACCTCCTATTTACCCCTCGTTTTTCAGAAATATTTAATCTTAACACACCCAAAGTTCACAAAAAGTTAATTTTCCTTTAGGTAATTTTGTGACAAGAATATGAGCCCAACAGACTATATATTATTAAAGAAAATAAAATCAGGTGACCGTCCTGCATTTATGCTGCTGTATGACCGATACTGGGATAGTCTATATAACTTTGTTTTTGTACGGACCCGGGATAAAGAAATCGCTGAAGAAATTCTACAGAACTTATGGATGAAGATTCTTGAAAATACAGATGCCATACAAACGGATGATGCTGAAAGTGCCAAAGGCTATCTCCTGCGCCATCTTCATTACCGTATCATTGATTTTTATAACAGCTATAAAAAAGCCCCTCCCACCCTGAGTATTGATGAGTTTGACATCCCCAGTGAACTTGAAATGGCGGATACGGATTATTTTGAAATTCTTGAGGAAAACGAAATCTCTGCTTTATTGTCCATGATTGATGAAGTGGTTGCCCAGCTTCCTTCAACGGAACAGCAGGTATACGATATGAGGATCCGGAAAAATATGTCTGTCCATGAAACAGCAGAAGCTTTGGGGATAAGCAATAAGACGGTAAGCAATAAACTAAGTAAAGCTTTGGGAGAAATCCGTGAAAAACTGAATCCGGAGTACCAGTCGTCTAAAAAACTGGTAACGATCCTGATGTTGATGGAGATTTTGACGAGATAATGAGTGATGGGGTTCGAATTGCCCGAGTTTGGATTTTTTTATAAAACACGATCAAAATTCACATCGAAGCAGATTGACTATTCACTAAACATCGGCAGCAAAGCCGTATTAAAGCTCAGTATTTTAAAATCGGCAAGGTCTGAATCTATGCTTTCATCATTATTGGTAAAAATAATGGTCTGCATTCCAGCTCCTTTTGCCGCTGTTAATCCAGAATGGCTGTCTTCAATAGCAATACAATGTTCAGGAGAAATCCCCAGGTTTTTTGCAGAAGTAAGATAAACAGCAGGATGAGGTTTTCCCTGGATTTCAAATTCAGATGAATGAATGGTATCGAAAAGGTCACGAACCTGAAGTTTTTCAAGAACAACATGAGCCACACGCAAAGGAGCATTGGTCGCAAGTCCTATTTTATAGTCTTTACTCTTAAGGTGTCTGATAAACTCCTCCACCCCGGATATTATACAGTCTTTGGTCTGTATCATCTCAATCACTCTTGTTACCACTTTATTTTCCAAATCGGACACATCCAGATTATCCCAGGGAAATCTTTCATACCAGAATTCTGTCACTTCCTGAGTGGTCATGTATTTGGTTTGTGCAGCAAGATCTTCTGTGACCTGTACACCATATGATGAAAATACATCAAGTTCTGCCTGAGTCCAGAATTTTTCTGAATCTATCAGCACTCCGTCCATATCGAATATCACTGCTTGTAAAGCCATCTTTTGAATGATAATTTTTATGAGTTATATATTACTGGCTGATTTTATAAACACAGCGCTGCCCCCCGGAAATAATATGGTCTATTCTTTCAACCTTATAATCATTCCCTATCAACGATTGAAAATTGGACAGTTCTGCACGGCAGAACCCCTGACATTCTGTTGCAGCAGCACATATAGGACAATGATTTTCAATCAGAAAATAATCTTCCCCTTCTTTTTTCCATTCTGCCATGTAGCCTTCTTCACTTCGGACCTTAGCAAGAGAATCAAGACGTTGTTCTAAAGATTTTGCTTTGGAAAGTACTTTTTCATACCGGTCATGGGTATTTTTCTCCCGGTCACTGATCAATAACTCCAAAGCATTTTCGCCTAAAAGATTTTTTACTGATCTCAGAATCTGAACTGTTACATCTGCATGAGTATCAGGAAACTGAGCCAATCCTTTTTCTGTAAGAATATAGTAGGTAGAGGGGCGGCCTACCCCTTCACTCTTCACCAAAGATTCTATCAACCCTTGCTGAGCAAGATTCAGTAAATGCTTCCTTGCCCCTTCTTTGGTAATCGACAATTCTTCAGCAATAAGGAGCGAAGTAGCTTCACCTCTCATCTTTAAAAACATAAGAATACGATCTACAGCCGGCTTCTTCATTTGACAATATTTAGGTTGTTTTATTTTTCAACAACAAATATAGTCATTTTCTATAATCCCAAAAAAACAAAGACTAATACAAACATCTACAATGCGTTATCAGGGTAAATCTCAGAATCAATAAAACAACTTATAAGTTGTTTTATTAAAATATATTTTTACCTTTGTCATACGTTAATCAAAAATAAATACAATGAACCCATTTACATTACCACCGCTAGCTTATGCTTATGATTCTTTGGAACCTTTTATAGATAAAGAAACAATGGCTATTCACCACCAACGTCATCATCAGGCTTATGTTGATAATCTGAATGCAGCTTTGGCACAAACCAATGAAGTCAATCCAGATCTTGACTCGTTACTGCAAAGAATAAGTGAATACAGCCCTGCTATAAGAAATAACGGAGGAGGTCACTACAACCACTCTTTATTCTGGGAAATTCTTTCTCCTCAACCCAAGTTACATCCTGAAGGTAAGCTTAATGATGCTATAACAACAACTTTTGGAAGTCTTGAGAACTTTAAGGCAGAAATGAAAAAAACAGGTTTGTCACAGTTCGGTTCCGGATGGGTATGGTTATCTGTAAAATTCAACGGATCATTGATCATCAGCTCTACCCCTAATCAGGATAATCCCATGATGGATGTTCTTTCGATGAACAGGGGCTTCCCGATTCTTGGAATAGATGTGTGGGAACATGCTTATTATCTGAACTATCAGAATAAACGGGCAGATTATCTGGATTCTTTCTGGTCTGTATTAGATTGGTCGTCTGTTGAGAAAAAATATGAAGAGGCTTTGTCAAAAGTAAGATAATTAACACTGATTGTAAACCAGCTATGAATCAGGAAACGTTTATCAATAAAGCAAAAGCTTCAGGTATTATTGCCCTTGATCTTTCAGATTACAAACCGACAACGGAAATTGTGGAACTGGATATCAAAAATCATCTTTTCATGGGAATGATTGTCAAGGAGAAAGAGTTTAAAGAATCCATTGCTGCGGTAGATTTTTCTGTATATAACGAAAAGGCAGTAGGAATCATCTGTTCTACGGATGCCATCATCCCGCCTTGGGCGTATATGCTGCTCATGGAAAAATTGTCTCCTTATGCTTCTTATGTAGATTTAAACAACGCGGAAACGGTTCTTCTTGATCTTTGGAAACGCCGTCTCATCTATGCTGACCTGAAACATTATAAAAATCAGAAGGTAGTTGTCCGTGCAAGTACAGCTCATGATCCCTCCCTTTACTTGTGGGCTGCAGGACTTCTGAAACCTCTCGTAAAAACATTGATGTATGGCGAGATAGGATTACCCAAAGTAATTTTTAAACAATAAAAAAATGAAAGCAATCATATTCAACGGATCACTGGAAAGAAGAACTCAATCTACTTCCGGACTGATTTCGAACTATTTTTCAGAACGCCTGAAAATATTGGGAATCCGGACTGAAGTTTTTACCCTTGCAGATTCCGGCATTCCGCTGTTTGATGTCACTCTTCCCAAAACTCCTTTGGCAGTAGAACGGATGGCTCAACTATTTACAGAGGCTGACTTACACATCTGGCTGGCCCCCCTTTACCATGGAAGTATTCCGGGCGTAATGAAAAACTGCCTGGATTGGCTTGAAGTTACAGCTAGTTGGTACGAGCCTTATCTCACAGATAAAACTGTGGGGTTGGTATGCTGGGCAGATGGTCTTCAGGCAATGCAGGGAATCAATGCTATGGATTCTATCGCCAAGTCACTACGTGCCTGGCCATTGCCATTCAGTGTTCCTATTGTCAGATCATCATTATTTGCCCCTGACAGCTCAACTGAAGTTTCAGAGCTCTATTCCGGTAAGTTTGATAAACTCATCAGTATTGCAACGTCTAAAAAAATAGAAAAACGACTATAAACCATTTATAACATGATAGAAACAGATATACTGATCATTGGTTCCGGCCTTTCAGGGATGTTATTCTGCAAATGACCACTATCAACTAAGGATTATGGAAAATGAAATTACCATTACCGTTATCGACCAAAACGGTAATACACATACTTTACTGTGCCCTTTAGAAATGGGACTCAGTCTTAAAGATATCTGCAAAGCCTATGAATTACCTATGGAAGCCATGTGTGGGGGTATGGCTATGTGTGCAACCTGTCATTGCTTTGTTCTGAGTGAAACTATTCCTCTGCCTGAAAAAAATGATATGGAAGAAGCTTTATTATCAGAATTATTTACGACCAAAACAACCAGCAGATTAGCCTGCCAGATTCACCTTACAGCCCAGATGGATGGACTGTCGGTAGAAATCGCTGCAGATTAATCCTTTAAAAATAAAAATTAGCACGCTTTATGCTGCTTATTTCAAAGAACAGTATTGAACTGCTGTAATTAAGTTTAGCGGGGATTTCCGAATCGTGAAACGTTGAAGAAATCCCTTTTTTAAACCCCTTTAAATTCAAACAATATGGCTATAAAAATAACAGATGCCTGTATCAACTGTGGAGCCTGCGAACCTGAATGCCCCAACTCAGCCATTTACGAAGGTGCTATCGACTGGCGTTGGAAAGACAAGACAAAACTTTCAGGACCTATCACATTTCCTGATGGTACTGAAGGTGATGCCGATGATTATCATCCGGCTGTATCGGATGAAGTTTATTATATCGTATCCGGGAAATGTACGGAATGTAAAGGGTTTCATGATGAGCCGCAATGTAAGGCGGTATGCCCTGTAGATTGTTGTGTGGATGATCCTGACCATCGGG
The DNA here is from genome assembly GCF_059420365.1 of Chryseobacterium sp. GW821-FHT04C04. Classification (NCBI taxonomy): domain Bacteria; kingdom Pseudomonadati; phylum Bacteroidota; class Flavobacteriia; order Flavobacteriales; family Weeksellaceae; genus Chryseobacterium; species Chryseobacterium sp. GW821-FHT04C04. The sequence continues at coordinate 532,685 of NZ_JBWKTO010000001.1, forward strand.
AAACAGAAGAAGTGCTGCTGGACCGGCAGAAATTCATGCATAGTGCTTAAACTTCTATCTTTTATATTTAATTTCAATAGAGGCGGGTTTTAACCCGCCCTTTTTATATTTTTTCTTCTTTGGCTTTAGTCTAAACTTATTTTTCTTTAATCTCGGTATAGATTTTTTGAGTAAAAGGAGTTTCAACAGCTACTTCAGAACCATATTTCAGCACTGCTCCGGCAAACAATTCCAGTTCGTTCTCCTTCTTTCCCGAATTGATATCAAGCTGCAAGGAAGTAGGCGTTTCAAAAGGAAACGTAGAAGCTTTTTCAAAAGTTGCATTGATGATATCTTCCTGCAGATCAATTCCTTTTTTAGCTGCAATCAATTGTATTTCGTTCATAATTCCGGTCGCTTCTTTTTTCTGGTGTTCATCAGTACATACTGCGCCCATAGACGAATTATGTTTTGCTGTCACCAATCCGAAACTTGCAATGAATATGAATTTCGTCCAGATAGCTGTTAATGAATTATCTTTAAAATCAAACACTATTTTGCTTTCATTCAATAAGTCTGTAACCCATTCCACCGGAGTAGAAAAATGCTCAGGATCTCTTCCCACAATTATTTTACCGGCATTTCCTTTGTGCTCTACTGTTCCTCTTTCCTTAATATGAGAGGCCACATACACACAGGTTGGAAGAACGGTATGATCTGGAATTATAGTACGTATTCTGTCATAAATATCGGCTCCGTTCATCATTGGAAGCAGTATGGTGTCTTTGTTAATGACTGGCAGTAACTGCCTGCAGACGTTTTCAAGGTCATATTCTTTTACACAGATAAGAACAAGATCAGGATTTTTGATATCCCCGATGCTCTGCACAATAGCATTTGGATGAGTCTGCGGATTGGAATGCTCAGGAGATAAAAGAGTCAATCCGTTTTCTTTTACTTTCTCATAGGTTTCTCCGCGGGCAACAAAAGATACCGTATATTTTTCGGAAACTTCATTGGTCTGATTTATTTTAAAACCAAAGTAACCACCTACTCCACCCAATCCTACAACGACAATATGTTTTTTGTTCATGAAATTATTTTTAGCAAAGATGGGTGATCGCTTCTGAACTATCACTTGACAAATGAAAAGAAATTATATTTTATGAATATCCCTTCTGATCCGGCTCAGTGAGCTGTCTTTAATTCCCAGATAGGAAGCAATTACTTTCAGTGGAACATGCTGAAAAATATCAGGATCTTTCTTCATGAGGTTGAAATATCTTGTCGAAGCCTTCTGGCTGGCCATTTCTATCAGCCTATCATGAATATTATAATAATTGAGGACAAAAAGAAGTCTGCTAAACTCTCTGAATTCAGGAATATTATGGAAATTATGCTGTACATTTTCCAATCCGGTCTCCCAGAAAACACAATCTGTGACAGTTTGATAAGTTTCTTTGGTGGGCTGCTGCCTGAAAAAGGACAGAAAATCATTCACAAAACACGGAGCTCTATAAATATGGGTCGTAATCTCCTCATTATCTTCATTGAGTATATACGAACGGACATAACCTTTTTCCAGAAAATAGGTTTTGGTACTGATCGCATCTTTATTCAACAAAACCGTATTCGATTTTAATTCAAAATAATTAAAGGTTTCGGTAATCTTTTCAACCACTTCCCCTTTGATACTGAATAGGGAATGAAAATACGTGTTAATTGATGTTTTATCCATGAGAGTAAGTGCTAGTGAACATCTATTTTGAAATCGGTCCAAACAAAAATAGTATTTATAAAACATTAAAGGGTAAAAAAGAAAAGTTTAATACTTAAATCCTACTTGTATTTCTTTGCGGTTCAAATAAAAACACTATTATTTCAATGTTTAAAAATGTCATTCTTTTATGATAAAAAAGCTATGGTTCGCAGTCACCATTTTAAACATTATTATTGACCCTTAATTTCCCTACACATTCAAATACAAAACAATTACAGCTGATTATCAACAAAATAAAAACATGAAATTTAAAAAAAACATTATTTCCTATGAGTATAAAAGGTCGCATTTAATCCCGTTTTTGAACATTTTTAAAAGGTTTTTGGTAAGAACACAGGCTGTTAAAAGGTCTACATTTGTAGTACCAATGAAGAAGTCTTTCTACATATCCGTTACTTTTCTGCTGATCCTGTTTCTTACCATAATGACAGGGCTTTCCAGTGACAGGAAAAATAACGCTCATGAAAGTTATTCAAAGGATCAGGTTGGTGTAAAATCGTCCGAATCTGTACAGTCTGTACAGCATGATATGTTATTCATTGGCTCCATGGCCGAAAATGATTTTGATGCGGACAAAGCTTTCTTCGATCTTCCTTTTATTCTTTTTGCTTACCATAAAGTATTGTGGGGAAATAATTTAAACTCTAATGTTGCTGCAGGTTCTGCTTCAGAATCAGTACATCATTACCATCTTCCCAAATATCTTTTATTCCATAATCTAAAGATCAGTATCTCTTAATTATTATCTGTAAAACCCATTCTGCGGGTATTTACAATTCATTTTTCTTAAAGAGGTTATCCGCATTTTCCGGATAATCAGTTTTCACCTATAAACCAATAAGCTATGCATGAATTAAGTATAGTGAAGGATATTTTTGACACTTTGGAAGAACATTATGACGCCAAAGTAGAAGATATCCAGCAGGTTCAGGTAACAGCAGGATTACTTTCCAATGTTCAGCCTGTCCTCATTCAGAATGCATTTGATGCATTCATTACCGAACACCCCTACTATCGGGAAATGGAACTTGAAGTGCTCGTCAATGATATTATTGCCCATTGTGAACAGTGTAAAAAAGACTTCCCCGTCAGGTACCACAGGTTTGTCTGTGATGACTGCGGAACTCCATCAGCTCATATCGTACAGGGAAACGAACTCTTCATCTCAAAAGTAATTTTCAAACAAAAACCCCATTAATATGTCAACAACTAATCCAAAAAGTTTAGGAAACCGCATAGGTTCCGTTCAATGTGATAATACAACCCTTCATTTATTAAAGGCTAATGATTTTGTAGCCAAAGCCATCAGAGAACGATTAAAAGACATTTGCGTCATCAATGTATGCTCATCACCGGGCTCCGGGAAAACCACCTTAATGCAGGAAACAGGAAAACGACTGGCTCAGGATCTTAACATCTCTATTCTTGTCGGAGATCCAGAAACCGAGCGTGATGCTATCAGAATGCGTGAAGCAGGAATCAATGCACTGCAAATCGTAACAGGTGGAATGTGTCATATTGAAGCGCAGATGATTCTGCAGGCTCTGGATCATATTGACCTGGAAGGAGTGGATGTATTGTTCATAGAAAATGTAGGAAATCTTCTTTGTCCATCTGCTTTTGACCTTGGAGAAGATTATCGTGTAACCCTTCTGGCCTCTACAGAAGGAGATGACAAGCCTAAAAAATATCCGCGTATGTTTTTAACCAGTGAACTGATGCTTGTTTCCAAAGCTGATTTGCTTCCCTACGTTCCCTTTTCTGTAGAAGCCGTAACAAAAGATGCCCATGAGGTGAACCCCAATTTGGAAGTAATGACCATCAGCACCTTAAACGGAGACGGAATTGATGAATGGTGTAACTGGCTGAAAGAGAAAGTAAAATTGAAAAAAGAAAGCGCTGCTCAGGAAGCTTAAACTTATGAATACCACATCGCCAATCGTAATAGATCAAGTGAAAGCAGGTGAAAACCTGAATAAACTGCATCCTGATATCCTGGAAATCGAATGGTTTGAAAATAAAAAACAAAAACTGACCCGGACTACAAAATCCGGGCAGATTTTGGAACTGAGGTTAGAGAACAGAAAAGAATGGGATCACGGAGACCATTTATACAGCAATGATCAGCTCATCGCTATAGTTGAAATCAAAACATGCCTTACCATATGCTTCTCTGCAAAAAATGATGCTGAAGCAGCAGACTTCTGCTACTTTATCGGAAATCAGCATCTGCCGATATTTTTAATCCGTCAGCAACAATTTGCGGTTCCTTACGATGGGCGCTTATACGAGCAATTATCCGCAAGATACGGGACGCGTATTGAACTTACAGACAACCAGTTATTATCCTCCCAATCATTACGTTATCTGGCAAAAAATAAAGCACATGAAAATTAAAAGTTTTTTGATAACAAGTCTTTCCGGATTGCTTATTCTCCTGCAAAGCTGCAATACCCCTAAAGACTCTGATCACAAAGGAGATTTATCCAACACCCAGGTCACTGCAACCGACAGCAGAGGCAAAACCATCACTCTTCCCCATGAAGCCATGCGTGTTGTCATCTTATACAATGCTCTTGTGGATGATGTCTATATGCTTCAGGCAGGTGACAAAATTGTAGGAATTCCGCAGCAGATCTATGAAATGGAAGATACATATCAATTCCTTTCTAAACTGGATAAGCGAATCAAAAATAAAAGTATTGCAACTCCCACTTTTGGCGGACAATCCAGCAACGCAGAAAGCATTGTAGAGCTTAAACCTGATTTGGTATTGACTTTTAGCACAGACGACGACAATATCAACCAAATTGAAAATCTTGGTATTCCCGTGTTTACTTTTTCTTCTTTAAATGATGAAAAAATTCTGGAAGAGCTGAAGAATGTAGGAAAACTCCTTGGAAAGCAAAAACGCGCAGACAAAATTACAGGATATGTTTCTGAAGAAGTGAAAAAAATGAGAGCCTCTCATGAAACATCACCTAAAAAGATTTATTATGCCTGGTCAAAAGGACGTATCATGTCTACTTCCGGGAAAGGAAGCCTCATCGATATGGCTATCACGCTGGCCGGAGCTCAAAATGCATGCCCGGTTCCGGTAGAGGCACCCAATATCAGCGCAGAAACAATGTATAAATGGAATCCTGATTTAATTATCCTTTGGAATTCCAAACTGTCGGATGTGTACAGTCTTAAAGAGCTGGCTGCACTTCCTGCTGTAAAAAACAAACAGGTATTTGTCATGTCTCCTTCATTTCCTTATGATCCGCATACGGTAAAATTTATGCTGTTTGCCAAGCAGCTCCGTCACTGGTGCATGCCGGAATATACTCAGGGACAGCTGGATCAGGATGTGAGAAAAGCTTTTGAAATTATCTATGGTAAAAAAGGATTACTCTAATGGTGAAAAATAGTAAAACAGTTTTCATATTAATTTTTCTGCCTTTTATATTGGGATTCGTTTCTTTAATGATAGGTTCCAGTGAGAATATAGGTTTTGGAGAACTGTTCTATCATATCGCCCTGGAATTAGGAATTTCTAAAAACGAACCTATTATACAAGGAAGTTTGCACACCATTTTATGGCAGGTACGCCTTCCAAGAATTGCCCTTACTTTTCTGGTAGGTGCTTCACTGGCCTCTTCCGGAGGAGTGCTTCAGGCTGTTTTCAGGAATCCGATTGTGGACCCCTTTACTTTGGGAATTTCGTCAGGTTCTGCATTTGGTGCAGCATTGGCGATGTTGTTCCCGGTAATGGCAGTCAATCTTTCAGCTTTTATTTTTGGAGTTGCAGCGGTAGTTATTACGTTCCTTGTTTCTTATGCCGGAGCCAAAACTTCTATTATAAGTATGGTTCTTGCAGGAATGATCGTATCAGGAGTATTTACAGCTTTGCTGACGGTTCTGCAATATCTGAGTGATCCTTATAAACTGCAGGCTATTGTACAGTGGACTATGGGAAACCTGCATACCGCTTCATGGCAAAAAGTACATACGGCAGTATTTCCGATTCTTATCGGATTATCTGTGGTTATTATGCTTCGCTGGAAACTGAATCTTCTTGCACTGGGAGATCATGAAGCCATGGCAGTAGGCGTAAATCCTACCCTTTTTAAACTTATCCTGATGGCCGTAGCCACAATGATTACCGCTTCATCAGTGGCTGCTGTAGGGGTGATCAGTTTGTTTGGATTGATTGTTCCCCATATCAGCAGAATGATTTTCGGACCCAATAATACGATCACAGTATGGGCCAACATCAGTATCGGCGGAACATTTTTATTATTAATTGATGATTTTTCCCGTACCGTAATGCCTTTTGAAATCCCTATCGGGGTTTTTACCATGATTATCGGAGCCCCTATCTTCATCTATCTGATGCGTCGAAATGCGATAAACTGGAACTCATGAAAAATATAATCTCTCTTGAACAGCTTTCTTTTTGCTACGGAAAAGAAGAAGTGTTGAAAAATGTAAAAGCAGACTTTAAAAAAGGCAGACTTTCCGTCATTTTGGGAAGAAACGGAAGCGGAAAATCAACGTTATTCAAAATTATTGCAGGGCTGGAAAAAAAATACACAGGAAGCGTATGGATTGGCAATAAAGAACGCCGAAAAATAAAAACTGGAACATCATTTCCTCTCCGTCTGGGATTTTTAACCCAGTTTCATCAGACTACTTTTCCATTTACCGTATTTGATGTAATCCTGACAGGGCGGGCTTCATTTTCAAGATTTGCCCCTGGAAAGGCAGACTATAATGAGGTTGAAACAATCCTTCAGAAACTTAATTTATTCCACCTAAAAGATAAACCTTACACTTCTCTTTCCGGTGGTGAACGTCAATTGGTATTGTTATGCCGAATATTGGTTCAAAAGCCGGACGTACTGATGCTGGATGAGCCCACCAACCATCTCGACCTTCATTATCAGGTCGCTGTACTGGAAGTCATCCGCCAGTTGGTGAATGAAGGGACTACTGTTTTATGTGTGATGCATGATCCTAATCTCGCTTTCCTGTTTGGAGATGATTTTTTTGTGATGCGTCATCATGAGCTGGTTTCTGTTCAATCTATGGAAACAAATGAACTGCAACGGCTTCTTGAAGATACTTATGAGGTTCCTTTACTGGCTTTAGACAACCAGGGAACTCCAATGTTTGCTCCCCAATTAAAATAAAAATATATGAAAAACAATGAAGAAATAACGATATCGAAAGTAGAAGACTACCATGTATTTGAAGTACTTCCTTATGTGATGGAATTCAGGCGTCAGCTGTATCCTTTGCTTGATCCGCTGATCGTTCCCAAAGATCTGGTTAATTTTGAACAGAACTATCTTCAGGCTCCTTCCGGGTCCTTTATACAGGCTCGTACATCGGAGGGAAAACTTATAGGAGTGATCGGAATGATGCCCTATGACTATCGTTTTCCTCACCTGGATATTGATCAAATGAGAACTGTAGAAGTAGCGAGATTATTCGTCAACCCTGATTACAGAAGAGCTGGTATTGCTACCCGGCTATTTCAGGAACTTGTAAAAACGGCTCAGGAAAAAAATATCAAACGTTTATACCTCCACACCCATCCTTTCCTTAAAGGAGCTTATGAATATTGGCTGAAACAGGGATTCAGGCTTCTTAAATCCTGCTATGAAGGAACCTATCCTACTTTACACATGGAGCTGATGATTTCCGCAGAAAATAAATAATACAGAGAAAATATACATGAATACAACAAAGAAAGTATTATACATTAACGGTATAATGCTCTTACTTCCTTTTGCCTTATCGGCACAGAAAATACATCCTGTTTTTGGAAAAGTTCTGAATCAGGAGGGAAAAATAATTTCCCATGCCATCATTTCCTTGAATCAGGGAACAACTGCTACCACAGGTAAAGACGGTAATTTTACATTTGAAAATCAGGTTCAGTATCCGGCTCAGCTTACAATTGATGCTAAAGGATATTCCGGTTCTCATATCACCCTGGATTCTCTTTCTTATGATGATAAAAAAGGGATTGTTATTCGTCTGGCAGAAAATCAAACCAATATTCAGGAAATTCTGGTCACTGCCCGCAGAAACAATTCTTATCTTACAAATAATCTTGAACTGGGTGGGAAATTTTCAGGAAACTTAAAAGATCTTCCACAGTCGGTTTCTATTGTAAGCAGCGAGTTTATGGAAGACAAACAGGCTTATACAACGCGTGAAGTTGCACAGGATTTGGCAGGCGTAACGACTGCTTCTTCTTATGATGATCTTATCATTCGGGGGTTTAAAAGCGGTTATGAAACCGGAATCCGTCTCGTGAACGGACTTCGTTCCGGGTACAGCTATGGAAACAGCTATTACCGTTCTCCGCTGACGATTAATCTGGAAAGTGTTTCTGTTTTAAAAGGTCCGGGAGCCTCTCTATTCGGTGACATTACTCCCGGTGGAACCATCAATATGGTCACAAAAAAACCGTTGGAAACCCAAAAAGGATCAGTGAATTTTTCAGTGGGAAGCTTTCAGACAGTCCGTACAAGTATTGATCTTGGCGGACCCTTGGATAAGGATAAGAAAATCCTGTATCGTCTGAATGCAGGCTATGAAGACAGCAAAACCTTCCGGAATGTCAATCAGCAGAAGAACTTTATGATTGCCCCCTCTTTTACTTTCAAACCATTGGATGGCACCCAGGTAGACATAGATCTTGTGTACGATCAGTTTCATGGATATCTGGACCGTGGAATGGGTCTTAGGAACAATGATTTTTATGCTCTGCCCCGATCTTTTACGTTAAGCCAGCCTTCAGATTTTTACAACACAAAATCTTTCTCTTTCAGTGCAAGAGTAAGCCAGAGACTTACGCATAACCTTTCATTGAATGCCAGCTATATGAAGTCGGTTTATCAGGAAGATGTCAATGAACACCGTACCTTGAACAGCTATGCAGATGCACCCAACAATACGATTATGAATATGCGTTTCTTTGACCGCCATGGAAAAGACTATACAGATAATTCTGTAGTCTATCTGAAATGGGACCCCACCGGAAATACCATCAAACATCATCTTATCGCCGGGGTGGATTATGCACAATACGAAGGAGACAGCAACAACCAACAGCGTGAAGCCAGACAGCAGAAAATAGACGGAAAAATAGTTCCTCTTACATTTGATCTTAATAATCCTACGTATACCACACATGATCTCAGTAATTATGTATGGCTGGCACAGGGCAGTTATCCATTTTTAAGCCCTTATAAAACAACAGGAATTTATGTGCAGGATCAGATTTCATTCGCGGAAAGGCTGAAGCTTGTTGTAGGATTGCGTCATGAACATTATTATTCTGAAACCATCAATTCTTCCAGCCGATACAGTGCCACACAAAATGCATGGCTGCCGCGTATCGGACTGACGTATCAGATCAATGATCAGATCAACTATTTTGCAAGCTATTCTCAGGGTTTTGCTCCTGTGGGAGCCAATTTTATTCAGAATTATCAGGATTACGGAGCGGATAAACCTTTTACCGCAGAGCATAGTTTCCAGATTGAAACAGGTCTTAAAACCGGCTTTTTTAAGAATCAACTGCAGATGGACCTTTCTCTCTTTCAGATTGAACGCCGAAATATGCTGATCGCTACAGGTGAAATCAGTACAACCGGTTTTCCAGTCTACAGACAATCAGGGCAGGCCGTATCAAAAGGGGTTGAGCTGGATATCCGCGGGCAGTTGACCAAAGAATTTCAGATCATGGGAAATTACACCTACAATCAGACCGAAGTAAAATCATCTTCTATTGCTTCAGAAGTAGGCCAGGCTTTACCGGGAGCTCCTAAAAATATGGCAAGCATGTGGCTGAAATATGTGTTTTCAACCACTGCTTTGAAAGGGTTGGGATTCGGAGCCGGAGTTTATTATGTAGATACCAGACGTATGGACAACAGCATCGGAAAAGACAGCACCGGAAATGCACTTTGGGGAGAATGGCCTTCTTATACAACTGTAAATGCTGCAGTATATTACCATATCGGAAAGATGAAAATGTCTGTGAATATCAACAATATTTTTGACAAGTACTATTTCCTGGGTGGCTTTGATTATACGCGGGCCTTCCCGGGAGCGCCCAGAAATGTAATAGCCTCTGTAGGATATTCATTTTAACCGTTTTTAATATATTTTTTAATCTTGTGGAGACCTGGGCTATATTTTTTTATAGTCCGGGTTTTATTTTTAATTCTATTTAATAGTTTTAAAACGTAAGAATTTTATCTTCGATAAAATGGATGACCAAGTATCATTATGAATTTTTATTGGGCTTGCTGGTTTATGCCAAATTTTGTAATTTTCTTCATTAAAAAGCAGTCTTCTGCAGGCAATACTTATGGACAATGACTTTTCTTATCATTTCATCGAGCCCGATAAAGAGATCGCTGATTTTGTAGAAAATCTGGGAACTTTTCAGAATCTTTCCAATGAATCTAAAGAAGTGGTCATTATTCCTGACGGAAGAATAGATCTATTTTTCTCACAGTCGGATTCCGAACCTTTCCACATTACCCTTCTCGGCTTGGAAACGTATCCTGAACAAAGGTATATTCATCCCCATACCATTGCTTTTGTTGTCAGTTTCAAACCTCTTGCTGTTGAGTATATTTTACATACTTCCATCGCAGATTTATTAAATATTGGAAAAGAACTCTCCCCTGATTTCTGGAATTTTAAGGCTGATGATATAAAGGATTTTGATGTTTGCTGTGTAAAAGCAATTCAAAAAATAAAAGATCTTCTTCCTCAAAAGGTGGATGAGAGAAAACGTAAACTTTTCGAATTGGTTTATGCTTCAAAAGGAGAGATGAGTGTGCTGGAGCTGTCCGAGAAAACAGGCTGGAGCAGCAGGCAGATCAACCGGTATTTTACCAAACAGCTGGGTTTATCATTGAAAGCCTACTCTACTATATTGCGTTTCAGGGCATCATTGGAACATATCGCACAGGGAAGACTCTTTCCTGAGCTCAACTACACGGATCAAAATCATTTCATCAAAGAAGTGAAGAAGTTCTCAGGAGTTGCCCCTAAAGAATTATCCAAAAATAAAAACGACCGATTTGTACTATTATCAGTATTGAAAGGAAAATAAATTTGCATTGTAAAATTTAAATTAACAATGCTGATAGAAAATAAATCAATAGCAATCGTTGGTGGTGGTCCGGCAGGACTTACACTGGCAAGACTTTTACAACTAAAAGGTGCCCATGTAAAAGTATATGAAAGAGACTTTAATCAATATGCACGGGTACAGGGCTCTCCTCTCGATATGCATGAAGATTCAGGGCTGGCAGCTATACGTAAGGCGGAACTGCTGGAAGAGTTTAAAAAGACTTTCCGTCCTGGTGCAGACAGAACCTTGATTCTCAATGAACAGGCTGAAATATTCTTTAATGATCATGAAACCAAGCCTGAAGAGGATTTTGGGCACGAACATTTTCGTCCTGAAATAGACCGCGGTCCGTTAAGAAATATGCTTCTGAAATCCCTACATCCCGAAACGGTAGTCTGGGACAGTCATTTTCTCTCTATGGAACGCCAGGGTGAAGGCTGGCTGCTGCATTTCAAAAATGGAAATTCGGTGTATGCAGACCTTGTTATTGCAGGTGATGGAGCCAATTCTAAGATACGTCCTTATCTTACTGATATTAAACCTGTTTATTCCGGAGTGATCATGCTGGAAGGAAATATTTCAAAAGAAAATGCACCTCAGATTGATGCGATGATTAAAGGGGGAAAGATCATGGCATTTGGAAATACTAAAAATATTTTACTCGGCCAGAAAGGAAATGGGGATCTTGGATTTTATGCAAGCTTTAAAACAGACGAAAACTGGGTGACCAACAGCGGTATTGACTTTTCCGATACTACACAGGTATTGAAATGGTTTAAAACAGAGTACTCTGAATGGAGCCCAATCTGGGATGAACTTTTTGAAAATGCTGCTGCACCTTTTATTCCACGCCTTATTTATTATATGCCTTTGGATCAGACCTGGCAAGCCCAGCCCAATATAACGCTAATAGGAGATGCCGCTCATGTAATGCCTCCATTTGCAGGAGAAGGCGCCAATATGGCTATGCTGGATGCTCTTGAATTGAGTGAATATTTGACGGATAACAGGTACACCTCTTTACAGGAAGCCATTTCTCACTACGAAAACAATATGCGCAAAAGAGCTGCTATTGCTACACAGGAATCCCTTGAAAACGGAGAGCGAATGCATTCTGAAAAATCATTAACAACCATGCTTGATTTTTTTAATGGTCATTTAAATTCATAAGCAAAAGGCTGCCTCCAATCAGAGGCAGCCTTCTTTAGTTAAAATAAATCCTTTTTCTCTCCGCTTTTAGATCCTGATACGGAGATTCATTCCTGTTTTTTATTTTTTAATTAATTTGGTGTTATAAGTGTTTTTGTCATCTTTTATTGTGATCACATACATTCCTTTTACCAGTGAGGCAACATTGATTCTTTGTCCGTCAAGTTTTCCTTCCTGAACAAGTCTTCCGTCTGCACTATAGATTTTGTAATCGGCTTTACCCTTCAGGTTTTTCACTTCTACAAATGCATCTGCCGGGTTAGGATAAATGGATATTTCTGATGATTTTGTATCTGCAGCTTCTCTTACGGCAAGGTTATTTGCAGTAATTTTCACTGGAAGATCCATAACCCCTCCTGCCTGGCTTGCAATTTCACCGCAAACATCATTCAGAGCTGAATTGGAAAACTTACCTACAATTCTCATTCTTAGTAATTTATCTCCGGAATAAGTAGCTGCTGGAACTGTAAAGCTAATGTTACCCATCCCAACATTACCTGCAGGGGCTCCACCGGATGCCTGAGCAATTCTTTCTGATACTTCGAAAATTCCGTTTCTGTTGTAATCAATCCATGCAGATACGTTTACCTGCATACCGCTTTGCAACAAGTTTCCTATTCTAGGTGAAATAGTATATGTATTGCCCTGTGTCAAATTAACAATCTTAGTAGGATCTTCGCTTAAATCTTTATAAGATCTTGCTGTAGCATCAGTATAATCAATATTGGCAACCGCCACTTTTAATATTGATCCTAAGTAAGGGGATCCTGAGCTTAGTACACAGTAATCAACTCCCGTTTTTAAGCCTTTTGTTTTAAATGTATAGTTATTAGAAAAAGCTCCTGAAGCTGAATTGACTACTGCTGCCACCTGTACTTCATAATTCGTTTCGTCTTCTAAGTTATTCAGTACCACAGAATTTGCCTGACTAGTAGCATTAGACCAGTTTACAGTCCCTGCTTTTCTATAATTAACAGAATAAGTAGCTCCCGGAACACTATTCCATGAAACCCTTGCTGTTGTTTTGAAAACTTCAGTATCTATGGTAGAAATACCTGTAGGTGCTGACGCAGAAGATGTAGGAGCACTTCCTACAGTAACAGCAGGTGACACTGCATAAAATATATTCCCTACAGCTGATACTCTTAGTTTAACTGTTCCACTTAGATTACCCGGCATTTGTACATTATAACTTCCGGTATTGGGTGCTGCAGCAACCAGATCTGTCCATGTAACTCCGTTATTTGTAGTATAATCAATTTTTACACTGGCTGTATTATAAGGAGCAGCGTTGGTATTGGCAACATCCCAATATATCGTGTTCATCGCATCATTATACAACACAGAAGATGCAGTAAGCCCATTGAATTTGAAAGGACCATCATTTTTTACTGTAACGGTCGTTGTAGAACTGGAGACCATAGAACGTTGCGGATTTTGATCTCTTACCGTCACCGCATAATTCAATACGCGAGGAATATAAGATACAGTTTCCCAACTTTGCTTGTTCGTTAGTGATCCGTTCATCACAGTTTCTAACTTAGGGAAATACCTTCTTCCGTCAGGCGTTCCAGGAATAGATCTTGTCAAAGCCCCTTTTGGATTATATCCCCATCCGCTGTCTCCTGAAATGGTAGAAAATCCATCTGTACTATCATTTTGCTCCCACGTATAATTCACAGAATCATTTTCTGCGTCTGTAGCAGAAGCTTCTAGATAGTAAGCAGTTCCTTTAGGAATATTGTAAGCCACCAAAGGATTAATAGCAGGAGCTGTATTATTAGTGATATTTTGAGAAACCCCACAATTAAGTTTATTTTCTAAATTAGTCAATACCTGATCAATTGATTTGTAATGGAAATAGCCATCCGCATTAGCCTGAACATTATCATAAGTAATCCCGGCATATCCCATAATGGTTGTTCCTCCTCCAGGTTCTACATTCGCTCCTTGATTAGCATCTGTAACCGAGGTATTTGAAAATGTGTGATTAGCTCCCAGCTGATGCCCCATTTCATGAGCCGCAGTAAAGTCAAAAACATCTCCTACAGGCACAGGCCCTTGTGTATAAGCTGATCCTTTTTGTTTATCTGTATTACTAGCAGGATCTATACACACAATACCGATTCCTCCTGCATTTCCGCTTCTTTCTGCATTTTGATTAAGAACATGTCCAATATCATAATTGGCATTCCCTACTACAGAAGTAAGTGTTTGTTGTAACTGAGTATTTAAATCATTACTATAAGGATCTGTTGCAGCATCCAGATAGATAAGCTGCGGAAGGTTCTGAACCGTTAAATGAGCTCCAAAATCACGTTCAAAAACACCATTTATACGAGTCATTGTATTATTCATTGCTGCCAGAACAACCCCTTTTTTTACATCATCAGTAGCGTTACCGGGAGTTCCTGCCGCTGTTAATTGATATTGACTGTATTCTCCGGTAACAGACAATGCCATTCTGAAATCTCTGTATTTTGTGTTGGTAGGTCTTTGGGTAATTCCTACTCCTGAAAGCAATTTTTTACCATTTGCAACCAGTTTTCCAATATCATCAATATGCTTCTCTCCGGTCTCACATGTAAAGCCATGTTCTCCACTTTCTTTTGTTTTGTAGAAAACTCCGTACGTTTGTTTATCGGCGCTTATTGGCTCTATAAACTGGAATATGCCATCTTTGATAATCATAGACTGCATATCGCTTGGAGATGTACTGAATCTTAAATATTTAGAAGCATCATCTACTCCAACTCCTACATAAGAACCTAGCTGGTATCTGTCTGCCAGAGATTTATCCATCACCGGATTGCTATAGACTGCAAATTTTTCGATTTTTCCTTCTACCGTAGGTAAAGAAATAATAACAGGTCTTGCATCTTTCCCTGTTTCTTCAGCATTTCTAAGCATTTCTCTCAGAGACTTCAGATCAACTCTGTAAGAATGCTGTACTTCCACTCCTTTTCTTATCTGCGAAGTTCTTTGAGTTGTAGATTCCCATCTTTGGGCATTGAAAACGGTAAAACAAGATGCTAACGCACAAACAAATAAAATTCTTTTTTTCATAGATTTATTTAAAGTATTATTGTGAATAAGTGTAGTTGATATGATTTAAAAAGATGGCATGTGAATGAATTTATTAATGAAAGTACCCCAAGTAGAAATTACTATAAATTAACCAAAACATACATTTCCATGAATATTTCACAAGCAAAACTATCTAAAAAGCGATATATATTCAATTAATTAGAAAAAAACATGATACTACACAGATACAACACAAACGTAAAGCATTAACTTACAACCAATTATAAAATAACCTTATCTACTTAAAATAAGACTGAAAAAAGTACTCCCTTAAAAATCTAATCTGAAATACGGGATAATAAACCCATTCAAAACAGTGCAACATATTGTCCCACTGAACAGAGATCTTAAGATGAGTGATGAAAATCGGCGTATTAATTCATCATTAGCTTGCCTTTATATGAATGAACAAGCTCAATTTAACAAAAAATACAAGCAATTGAATATCAATTTATTAAAATGAAAATTATGTAGTGTAGTATCTGTGTAGTAGATTTTTTTTTCTCATTCCCATTATAAATTTTGATATTTGCCCACAAGAGACCACACAAAATCCGAGTGGTGAAAAGAGAATATTTCGAATACTGTCTGGCCTGATATGTCAGACAGTTTTTTTTGAATTATTTCAATGTATCAAAAAAAAGATAGATATCCGTTTCTCCCGGAATATTGAGTCTTTTTCTAATCCTGTATTTTTTCTGTTGAACGGTTCGGTGCTGAACCAGAGTATAGCTCGCAATTTCCTTAGAGGTAAAATGAAGTTTCAGCATGGCACAAAAAACAAGTTCAGAACTTTCAAGGCCTGGATTGATTACTAAAAGCTGATCTATAAACCCCGGATAAACTTCTTTGAAACGATTGAAAAATTCGGGATCATTATTTTTACCTAGTTCTATAATTTCTTCCTGCTTATTATCATTCATCTGAATTTTCAGGTTTTCCGCTTCTATACCAAGAACTTTTTTTCTTTTTCCCAATGCACTGATAATTGTCCATGCATAGATTCCCAATAGAGAAAGGGCAACAATAGACAAAAAAATAATCCTATATATATACTTTTTTTTATTATCAGTATCTTCTTGGGCATTTGTAATAAATGCCTCCATATCCTGGTTAATGGTAGCTAGCAAAGAGGTATTGGTCTTAAAATAAGCATCGGTATACGCCTTTAGATAAAAGTATGCTTTTTCTTTATCCCCTGTACGTTCGTATAATATTCTGAGATCGTTATAAATATACTTAGTGTAGTAGGCATAGATCCGTTTTGTTTTTTCACTGATTTTCAATGCTTTTTTAAGAGCTTCTTCTGCTTTGTTATATTGTTTATAGGTAATATAATATTCTCCCATAATTGTATTGGTGTACAGCGATATCCCGTCTTCTTTACCATTTTTATTGGCTTTATCATAAGCAAGAGTTATATATTTATAGGCTGAGTCTCTATTTTTATGCATATAGACATAATCACTCATAGCACACTCTGTAAGACCACTATCATCTAATCTTTTTGCTTTATGAAAATAGTAAAGGGCTTTTTCGTACTCTTTTCTTTCAATAAGATAAAGGGCCTGCCTTAAATATATACTGAAAAGAAGATCATTTTTGAGTGCTGATGTATTGCTTTTATGAATGAAGTTCATTGCTTCATTATTATATTGAAACGCTTTATCCAGCCTTCTGAGCTCTACATTGAAACGGCCGTAAACGTTATAAAATCTGGCTTTATGTATATTATCTTCTGAATGATCAAGGATTTCTTTTGCATTATCAAAAAGAACCTGAGCCTTCTGATAATTTTCAAGTGAGATATTAAGCTCTGCCAGATTGATATAGCAGAGTGCCTTTCCGTCTGCATAATTTAGTTTATCAGCCTGCTTATAATATCTTTTATTAAGATTGATTAAAGAGTCATATTCTCCTGCAAGCCTGAACCTCTCGTTCTGCTTCAGCAAAGAAACATCAAATTTCTTTTCCACCTCTTTATTAGAATGAGAATGGCACGAAACGATAATAATAAGTAAAACAAAAAGAAAAATACGCATCATGTGATTCTCTATATAAGCTAAATTCTTGTACAAAATATAATTACTTCCAATGTGAGATCAACAATAAAATCTTTTCATAAAACAAAATCCTGCTGCTTTTATTGTGATTCATTTATTGATTGTGCTAAATTTTCAAAAAAATCGTAAATATCTGTTTCTCCAGAGATATTCAGTCTTTTCCTGATCCTGTATTTTTTCTGTTGGATAGACCTGTGCTGTACGAAAGTATAGTCTGCAATTTCCTTGGATGAAAAATTCAGTTTTAACATCGCGCAGAATGCCAATTCCGAATTTTCAAGATCTGGTTTGATCTCCAGCAGTGCTTTTATAAAATCAGGGTATAGTTCTTTGAATTTTAACAAAAAAGAAGAGTCATTTCGTTTAGCAAGCTCAATCACTTCTTCCAATTGCTTGGTCTGGACATTATTTTTCAATTCATCTGTTTCTTCTTTTAGAGTATTCTTCTTTAATTTCAAAGCATTGATCATCTTTCGGACATATACTCCCGAAATGGTAATAACAGTAATAGACAATGCAATGAACAATGGGAGATCATTTTTATGCCAGTCCGACTCTTGCTTCATTTCCAGGATGAAATCTTCCGTAGCTTTATTCATCGCTGCAAATCGGGCTGCATCAAAACGTTTTTCCTCTTCCATATATTTCTTCAGATAAAAATAAGCCTTTCCTCCGTCATTTTTTTTCTTATACAATTCTGCAAGAGACTTATAAACCTCTTTTATATGGGAAGAATAGGTATGTCTTGCTTTAATATTAATTTCCAACGCTTTCTTAAGGGCTTTTTCAGCTTTTTCATTATTATTGACATCATTGTAGTAATATCCCATCGTGTAATATACCCAAAGAGATTCTACATCAGTGGTTTTCTGGCTCAGCATCTTTTCATCTGCCCGGGCAATATATATTCCTGCAGAATCCGGCTTATGGAAAAATAAATAGTACTGTGCAACCATACAATTGGTATACGCAGAGTTTTCCAGCATATTCGCTTTAGTAAAACATTGTAAGGAGGTTCCCAGCCACCCTTTTAAGGCATAATAAATTCCTTTGTTGACGTACAATCTTGGAAGAAGTTTATCGGTAAGCTTTGTTTTTTTTGCCTGTTTTAAATAATAAAATGCTTTATTATTACACTCTATAGCCTTATCATTTAATTTAAGATGAGAATAATATTGACCATAATCATCATAGAATGTTGCCTTATGAAAAGTATTTTCAGAGTTTTCCAGATCTTTTTCAGCTTTGTTGAAAAAAAAACGGGCTTTTTCATAATTCCCTGCAGAAACGTTCACCCCAGCCATATTCAGATAGCAAAGGCCTTTTCCTGCTTTGTACTTCATTTTACCGGCCTTTTTCAGATATTTTATGTTAAGCCTGATGAGTGCTTCATATTCACCGGATAACTGCAGCTCTGCACTTTGGGTTGATAAAGAAATATCAAAATCTTCTCTTTCCTTATCCTGAGAATCACGGCTGCAAGAAATAATACATAGAAATAATCCCATGCAGATTGTATAGGCTAGTATTTTTTGTATGTTCTTTGACTGTATTTTTTTATTCTTAAAAAGAATCAAATTAATTTTTCCCATCACCACCGCTTTTCCCTAAATCTACATACCTACCTATTCATATTTCATCGAAATATGTTGATAAAAATCTATTATTATTTATTGTTTTCCCCAATATGTGTTATAAATATACACAATTTATCATACTTATTATGAAATAAGTCTTTAATTTTACATAAAAGCAATATTAAAATAAAGCAAGCTATTTTCCCCTCAAACAGACATTTTCTAAAATTTCCAGAAAGTTTGTGTAGGATTTTCTGATTACAATAAATGTCTGTTGTATTCATAATAAGACTATATGAAATGAAAATTGTTACAAATGCATCGGCTGGTTTTAAAATTTTAATAGAACTATTTAAATTCCAACACTTATATTGAAAAGAAATTCAAAATAATCCACATATTTGCAGTTGAATACCAATGAAAATGACAAACAGGGTTAACATAATGAATATTAGCTATCGAAAACTTCTTCCTGAAGAAAGTAAAAACTACCGAACAATCCGCCTGGAAAGCCTCGAAAAATTTCCTGAATCTTTTGGAGCAAACTATCAAGAAGCCTTGAAGATTGAAAAATTCCGAATGGAAAGCGATATTGAGAATCAAACCCCGGAAAGATTTGTGTTTGGTGCTTTTGCAGATCAGGAACTTATAGGGATCTGTACTTTTGTTAAAGATGAAAATAATACCGGGAATATTTACCAGATGTATGTAAAAAAAGAGTTTCAGGGAAGAAATATTGGTCAGGGATTGATTGAGGCTGTTATTCATGAAGCCTGTGAAACATTTAATGGGATTGAAATCATTTTAGAAGTTGCTCCTGGAAATAATAAAGCGTACAACTTGTACAGGAAAATAGGATTTCAGGAAACAGGGAGCATACCAAGTGGAGATCAGAGCAATAGCATGATCATGAAATATGTTCTCTACCACTCCCCTCCACCTGTTGTTTTGTAGATGGTGTGCTATCTAATAAGGAATAGTTCCTTTTCTTATCCTTAAGACAACTTTCTGAATCTGTGGTAAAATGATGAGAATAACAATTACAACAACTACTCCCAAAAGCATAAGATCATAATAATCCCGAGTGGCACGAGCCCATATTTGTTGTCCTATCAGTTTATTAAAATACATTCCTGAAGCATCTTTTGCGGTATAGATATCACTGCCGGCATTGATATATTTGTTTTGAATATCCAGTAAGGTAACTGGCAATTGTGGGTTAGTTTCTGTTAATGTTTCTCGAACCTTCTCCCTCACTGCAGATTTGGAAAACAACTGAATTTCATTATTAAGGGCCAGGCTGGCCGTAAAACCAGTGAACCTCGCCAATATCCCTACAAGCGATGCATTCAACGCAATATTTGGCGGTGCTGCTGAGCTGGTGAATGAAACAATGGGTACAAATAAAACTCCTGTTGCAACACCATAGATAAACATTGGCAGAATGAAGTCAGTTGTTTCTCCCTGTACAGAAACAAAAAGTATCATATAGCCATAATACAAAGCCATCAACCCAAAACCTGCTATAATAATCCTGATCAGGTTAAAGCCCATCAAGACCAATCGGGACGTAACAAACATACTCAACGTAGTTCCAACAATTACAGCGCTCCATATCGGAATAGTACCCAGTGGATCATTACCTAAAATGACTTCAAGATAACCATAAGCAAGTCCGGTACTTCCTTTAAAAATATAAAAAGTAAAAAGCAGCAGCAGACCGATAACAAAATTCTTGACTTTGAAGATCTGTAAGTTAATCAATGGTCGTTTAAGCTTTGATTCTCTACTAACAAACAGCACAAGGAGGATTGCACCGATAAGGCTAAGAAAAATGATTAATGAACTTTCAAACCAACCCAATTGCCGCCCATAGATCAAAATATATCCTATTATGAAAATAAAAGAGGCATAAAAGAGATATCCCACCCAATCTACCTGATACAACGGTATTTTTTTGGTAAATCTCGCTTCGCCGTTCATCGTCAGCAGCACAACAAATGCCAGAATGATGAGCATGATAATGAACCCATAAAATATCCAGTTGAAATCATAAAAATAAAGCACTACACTGGAATAGATGGAATAAAACGGAACTGAGATTTGTATACTTCCATACAGGAGACTATATCCAATTACCCGGGCACGTGTAGACTCCAATCGTGGAAAAGTGAGCTGTAGGACGATGCCTGACATCAATGCACAGGTAATTCCCTCTACAAACTGGCAAATGACAAAAAGTGTCCAATCTTTGGAATGAAAACAGATAACAGAACATAGCGCATTAATAGTGAGTGCCATCATCAGGTATTTCCTTGGTGCAAAATACTTTACAATACGAAAATCCAAAGCCAAAAAAGCTACGCAAGATCCATAAATAACGATCATGGCATACTGTACATCAGTAGATTGCACCCCATAATAGCCCATTACCGCAACAGGACTACTGTAAAACGTGAAAGCAAACAGACAGGCCATCAGAACGCCAAATATTACTGATCTTGCCATCCATTCGGATACCCATGGTTTGAAAACCGGAATTTTATGTGCTTGCATTATTACTCTTTTAAAACATAAACATTGGCATTCATTCCTGCAGAGAGCTTACCTAATTTTTCAGGCTTATCAGTAAGCTTTATTCTAACGGGAATACGTTGGATAATTTTAACAAAATTACCGGTAGCGTTGTCTGGTGGCAGCAATGAATATCGGGAACCGGTAGTCGGAGAAAGTGATTGGATGACCCCATTGAATTTTTCGTTGGGAAAAGCATCTACTTCTATGGATACGGGCTGCCCTATCTTGAAACGACCAATCTGTGTTTCCTTGAAGTTCGCTATTACCCATTTTTCTTCTGTTTCGTTCACTAAAAATGCCAAAGTTTGCCCTGGTTGTATTAATTGCCCTTCCTGAACGGTCTTTTTACCAATTCGCCCGTCAAAAGGTGCAGTGATTACGGTATAGCTAATATCTAGTTCCTGCCGTGCGAGCAGCGCTTCCTTAATTTTTATTTCTGCCTTTATTGCATTATGCTGTGCCCGAATATCATTCAATTTGGATTCTGCAACCTGCAGGGAAGCTTTTGCCTGATCATAATCAGATTGTGTAATATCCAAAGACATACTCACACTCTCAAATTTTTGTGGTGTGGTAGATTCGTCAGCCAATAAATTTTTATAACGTCCGTATTCTCTTTGCTGCTGAATCAGTTTCGCTTTTGTCCCTGAGAGCTGTGCTTTTATGACGGCGATACTCTTTATTTGCGTTTCCTCATTAGCCGCCAAAATAGGTAATTTGGCATGCGAACTCCCCAGTTCTGCTGATGCGATATTTCTTTTCAGTCCATATTCGTCCACCGCAATCACTACAAGCGTATCTCCTTTTCGAACCTGCTGATTGTCTTTGTAATAAATTTTACTGATATACCCACCTACTTTTGCATTTACAGGCGATAAATAGGCATCCACCTGTGCATCATTGGTTTGTTCATAGCGGTATCCTTTTAGAAAATATAGAACTCCCCAAATGATGAGCGCTGTGAATAAGGAGATACCCAACCATTTGGTTAAGCTTATGATTATTTTATCTGTTTTATTTTTGTTCATAATTTTTGTATTAAAGAATTCCTACGATTGCCAGTAATTGGATATGACTGAGTTTTAAATTTGCCTGTGTGTTTGTCAGGTTAAATTTGGCCTCCAGCAAAGCATTTTCCGCTTCCAAAAGATCGGTCAAAAGTGATTCTTGATTGAGATAACTGTTTCTGATAACCCGAACGGTTTCGGTAGTTTTAGTGATGTTCTTTTCTGCGGTTTCTACACTTTCCAAAGCCTGCTGTTGTTGTAAATAAGCTTCTTTTACCTGAATTGAAATTTCATCTTTTTTAATGTTTGCTTTTTCTTTTGCCTGATTGTTTACAACCTGGGCGCGAGCAATGGAATGTTTGTTTTTGTATACATTATCAATAGAAAACTGCACCTTGATTCCTGTCTGTCCAAACGCCCATAAATCATTCGAGTACGGATAAAATGAGATCTGCGGATAGGTATAATTGTAATTGGAATACAAGGAAACTTTAGGAAATATCACCGCTTTAATTTGCTTGATATTGAGCTCACTCCATTTGATATCACTATCGACCATCTTATACGCGGGCGATTGCTGAAGCGCCATAGCTATGTAATCAGCGTAATCAGAATCATTGATAGCTTCCATTTCAAAACTACCTTGATAGTTGATCTCTAATTCTGTTTCGTTATCGCGGCCCATCAGAATGTTAAGACGCTGTGTGGTAACATTGGTTTTCTTTTCAATATCTGAAAGACTTAATTCCAACTGTGACAACTTCACCGAGGTTCTCAGCACATCACTCTTTAACACAATCCCGTTTTTGTGTAAACTTTCAATGAGTGAAAGCTGTTTTTTCTCTGCCGCAATTTCAGCAGCAAGAAAATCGCGGAAATTCAGAAACTTGTACAGATCAAAATAAGCAACAGCAACATTATATTTTACACTGTGCTTCTGCAGATCGGCTTCATATTGTTTATGTGTCTCTTCCACCTGCTTCATCTTGATATTTCTCCTTTCTTTACCCCCGTTAAAGAGAGTAAAATTGAGGTTATATCCCACTCCATAGCCATAACCTTTTACAGGGACATCTTGCGGGGATGAGAATAATCCATTATCGTAAATGAGAAATTGAGAATTGAGTTTTGCGTCTCCACTTATTGAAAGTTCCGGAAGCACGCGGTCTTTGGCTTCAAGTACTTCTAAATTACTTTGCTGAAGGTTTAAATCCGATAGTTTTAGCTGACGGTTATTCGCTTCGGCAACTTTCCATATTTCTTCCAAACTTAATGCTTGGGGAGCTCCTGCATCCTGGGCATATAGAGATTTTGCAAAGAAAAGCAGTAGGATTCCCAAAATTGGAATTGATTTATATCGTTTCATTGATTTTCTTTTTATACATGATTCCATAGTCTCTTTTATTTAAAAACCACTTTTTTACAATCTTTTTTAATTCATCAAATACCATTGTTAAATCAATTATGGGTACGAAAGGATAAGAATAAGCCAGCCAGTAGATATTAAGAGTGCTCATTTCTTCTTCTGAATGATATATTTCATGATCACAAAGTTTCTCTTGTGTCAAAAGCTCGATGTGTTTATTAGGGTTTATGATTTTCTGTTTCATAATGACTCTGTTATTATTTACATCACAAAATTATTCACATTGGAAAATCATCTTTTTATATAATTAGCCTAATATTTGTTATATTTGGCCACATGGATACTCTTAAGCAGCTTATAAATAGTGTAGATCAGAATCCTGACTCTATCCTGGTGGTACGACAGCAAACCGAACAGCGTCTGCCTTCACATCAACACGATAAAGCTCAGTTATTATTGGTTTTTGGAGGGATTGCTTACCTGCAGACAGGCGAAAGGGATTTCTATATTCCTTCCAATCATTATATCTGGATTCCTAAAAATTATCTCCATAACCTGATGTTCAACACGCAGGATCTGTACATCATCAACATTTATTTTCCAGGAGAAAGTTCTCATGATTTTTATAATGAGTTGGGTATTTATCCGGTGAGTAAGCTCTTAGCTGAAATGCTGTCTTTCAGCGAAAAATGGCAGGGTGATTATTTCAAAGGATCGTGGGAGTTTGAATTTTTAACAACATTGAAAAATGTACTTCCCAAGGAAAATCTGAAAAAGTTTTCGATTCAGCTTCCTACTACTGACGATCAGCAGCTCCAGACTATTGTTGCCCAGCTTAGGAATCAGCTGAATGAAAATCTTACTTTAGAACATGTGGCCACGGAATGGGGCATGAGCGTAAGAAGTTTGACCCGTCTATTTCGGACAAAACTACACATTACCTTTATTCAGTATATAAAAATGCTGAGGATTATCCGGGCGATGGAGCTGATTAAAGACAGTGATCTGAATATGACCGAAATTGCCTATGAGATTGGATACTCCAACATCGCTGCATTCAGTAATAATTTTTATCAATTAACCAATATGAGACCTACTGAATTCAAGACAATGTCTAACGTGTAAACTACATTGCACATCAGTTTTCATTGACTTTGGGTATTGAAACCTGTCATAAAAATGAGTGAATACTGGTGTAGTATATTTAACAAAAAAGCCTCAACTTTCGTTGAGGCTTTTTTTTGGTGACCCGGCTGGGATTCGAACCCAGGACCCATACATTAAAAGTGTATTGCTCTACCAGCTGAGCTACCGAGTCGGCCACTTACTTTTTCAAGTAAATCCCTTTGTTTAAGGGACTGCAAAGATAGAAACTTTTTCTAAAATTCCAAATTTTTTCTCTGTATTTTCTCATAAACTTTCATATTATTTTGAGTAAACAGAAGCCATTTGCAGTTGATATGAAATTCAAACCGAATTTCTCTATTCTTAAGTCGTTGTGTATTAATTTAATTCTTTCAAAAAACACAAAATGAAGATTCCTGTATCGTATTAAAAAAAAATTAATGGAAATTTTACTTTTTAGCCATGAGAGACTTTAATGTCCCAGGATTACCAAAGAAGGGGTGCCTTATCTCCTTTTGTATTTTCTGCATAGTAAAGAGAAGGAAGAACATGGGAGAGATAAGTAAATTCAGTGTAGCAATGCTCCATCAATCCAAATCCAATTTCATCCGGCAACAGGTGATCACTGTCTGCAGCTAATGCTCCAAGGAAAAAATGACTTCTCAACACACATCCCTGTGGCGTATCTCTGGTAACATGTACCATATACCCATCCAGGGGATCACCGTTAGCGTCTTTTGGGGTGTTTTCCCCAAACCCTATTCTGGCATATATTACTGCACTCACCTCATCGTTGTCATATGCCTTTTTTAAAATAGCAGGATTAAAAATTTCCACAGGATCATGAAACTTAATGGCAGCCGGTACGGGGGGGATATTCCCCAATGACTCTGTGGCATGTATTGTAGCCCCGATGTAATTCTCGTTTTTGATCCATTTGCTGTCCCATCCACTGTGTACCACATGATCATGCGGATGCCATAATTTCAGGTCTGCAGTTGTTTCAAAATAAGTGAACCACCAATCCAGCATCTTCCCTTTGCAGTGATGCATCACATTTCTCATTGCAATATGCAGCATTCCGTTTTCCAGTCTTTTGATACCGGCTTCCAGAGGTATTGGTTTAGGTGATAAAAGAGCATTGATATCCTGAAACATTAGTTGTTCCGATTCTTTTGTGAGTTCCATAATTCAGATATTTTTAGATTCATGTATTGATTCTTCAACCTTTAGGCTTTGAATCCTGACACAAAATTAAATCAGAGCTGTATAAGTTCTCTTGCATTATTTCCTAATCTAATGGTACAATTTGGAAATACGACAAAAGCATGAAGAATATGCTGAATTCATAAAATCTACATTATAAAAAACTCGAAAAGACAGAATGATTTCACATGCCAATACTTTGATTTCTAAAATCCTCAGGGGTCTGCCCTTTCCTGTTTTTATAAAATCTGGAAAAATAAGCAGGATCATCAAAACTCAGATGGTATGCAATTTCTTTTATCGTGAATTCACTGGAAACCAGCATCCGATCAGCTTCTACAATAAGCCTTTCGTGAAGCAGCTGCGTAAGCGTTCGGTCCATTTTCTCTTTCAGAATCTGATTGATCCGTTTTTCACTGATTCCCATTTTTGAAGAATAAAAGTCCGCTTTTCGCTCTGTTTTGTAATATTCATCCATCAGTATAATAAACTGATACACCCTTTTCTGATTGACATCCTGATGTAAAAAATAATGTTGGTTGATGCGGATAAGATTTAATAAGAGAACTTTCAAAAGTGCTTTTAAAACCAGATAAGTTCCCATTGGGTTATTATACTCTTTCTGTATCAATACTATCAGATGATTCAAGGTTTCTGCAGTACTACGGTCTATAGAAAAACCACTAAACTGCCCATGCATATTAAAAAGATTGAAAACATCCAACGCATATTCTTTGTCATCTTCTTCCAGATATTCTCTTTTAAAAGAGAGTATACAACCTTTTTTATCTTCCAGATCTAATTTTGTAAAACGATATGGGGGAATGAGATAGATATAATCATTACCTTCATTCCGATCGCTTTCATCTCCTGAATGATCTTTTATCCATATCATTTCAAAAAAATGGCTCCGCTGAGAACTTTGAAAATAATGATCAGGACAATGAGACAGTTCAAAAAAGATAAATTTTAATGGATCAATCTGGTGAATGAATTTCATATGCCGCGTAATTTATCTACAAAGATACCGTTATACATCGCCTGAAATGATGATAAAGGATTAGATTTTCAGCCAGCAAGCCCGGAATCAAACTCCATGGATACTTTCATTACCTATCCGGCCTGGAAAAAAATATTTTTGAGAGTAAAAGTTTTGTGAATTTTCGAAATAAAAAAAGACATTCTGAGAAGAATGTCTTTTTAGTGACCCGGCTGGGATTCGAACCCAGGACCCATACATTAAAAGTGTATTGCTCTACCAGCTGAGCTACCGAGTCGGCCACTTTACTTTTTTAAGTAAATCCCTTTGTTTAAGGGACTGCAAAGATAGAAAAACGCTTCTTAAATCCAAATTTTTCTACGCTTTTTTATGATAAAATTTTCACTAAAAAAGTCAAACACCTGTTTATAAATAAATTACACTCCCTATTTTTTTAACAAAAATTACAGAAATAAAGGATAGATGACTAAAAATGGAATTTTCGCTGATTCTACTGTTTTGTAATTGCTTCATCATTCTACTATTTTAGGGTTAAAATTTTTGGATAAATACATTATTCTTCCGGTCACTTACAACATAGCTGGATAAAACAGCTTTTCATGACCTTCGTCAGATTTAAAAAAATAAAAGAGTTATTTGTCTTTTATTAAAAATCTCTTTGTACCTTTGTCTCATAAAATCAGAAAAATGTTTTCAAAAACCTGTGAATATGCTTTAAGAGCTTTAATCTACATTGCCCAGCAGTCTAAAAACGGCAGCAGGGTCGGGATTAAAGACATAGCAAAAAGCATTCATTCACCGGAACATTTTATCGCCAAAATTTTGCAGGATCTCAGCAGAAAAGGATTTGTACACTCTGCCAAGGGCCCGAACGGTGGTTTTTATATGGATCAGAAAAACCTGAATACCTCTATTGCTGATATCGTAAGAGAAGTAGATGGGGATAAGCTGTTCTCAGGGTGTGGACTTGGACTTGACCAATGCTCAGAAATTCATCCATGTCCGCTTCATGATCAGTTTAAAAAAATCAGACAGGATCTTCGTATTATGCTGGAAACCTCTAAGATTCAAATGTTTGTTGATAATCTGGATTTAAAATTAACCCACCTTAAGGTTTAAAAAAATTTAATTAAATAAAAGATAAAAAGATCTTTTAATATTAAATAAATCAATATGAAATTATATCTTAAATACCTATATTATGAAAACACAATTGCTAAAAACGCTCATTATTCTGGTGTTGTCGTTCGTTTTATTTTCCTGTTCCAAAACAGAAACCACCCCTATTCCGCAACCAGATCCTACCGCTCAGCAGACTGCTCCACTACCCGTAGAAACTTATCCAGCTCCTGTCACAATACCGAATCCAACTGGGGATAAAGGATTACAATTAATTCAGGAAACCGACTGTCTTACCTGCCATAAGGTAGATTCAAAATTAATTGGACCTTCTTATCAGGAAGTTGCTGCAAAATATACAGACGCAGATCTCGATATGCTGGCACAAAAAATCGTTGATGGAGGTAAAGGTAACTGGGGAGATATTCCGATGACCCCTCACACAGGATTACGTAAAGAAGACGCCAAGCTGATGGTAAAATATATCCTGTCACTCAAAAAGTAATCAAAAACAAAAAGTATCATATTATGAACACAAGAACAGACTTTATAGGAAATATGGTGGCTGAAGATTTCAGAACAGCTGCTGTTTTTAAAAGACATGGCATTGATTTCTGCTGTAAAGGAGGAAGAACTATTGAAGAAGCCTGCAGCAATAAGAAACTTCCACCTGAAAAGATTTATGAAGAACTGGAAGCATTACCCAAAAATGAAGGGGCATCAATAGACTTCAACAGCTGGCCTTTGGATCTGCTGGCAGATTATATTGAGAAAACCCATCACCGCTATGTGGAGGAAAAAACTCCGGTTTTACAAGCTTTCCTTGATAAGTTATGCAAAGTTCATGGAGAAAGACATCCGGAACTTTTTGAAATCAATACTTTATTTAACGAATCAGCCCACGACCTGGCAGCTCATATGAAAAAAGAAGAACTTATCCTGTTTCCTTTTGTAAGAAATATGATGAAGGCAAAAATATCCGGTGGATCTCTGCAGCAACCCGCTTTTGGAACAGTGGAAAATCCTGTTCATATGATGGAGCACGATCATACAGTGGAAGGTAACCGTTTCAGAAGGATTGCAGAAATCACCAATGAATATCTTCCTCCCGCAGATGCCTGCAACACGTATAAGGTTGCTTTTGCGATGCTTCAGGATTTTGAAAATGATTTGCATAAACATATTCATCTCGAAAATAATATTCTGTTTCCCAAAGCTATCCGACTGGAAAAAGAGTTCACTGCTGTCCTTTAAAATAGATAACAAAAAAATTAGCTGTCTCAAAAGTCAAATCATTAAACATTTTTCATTCTGAATCTTATTGTTAATCATTTATTTGAAATTTCATGGTATTTCATTCAGAATAACACTTTTGAGACAGCCATTTTCTTATATATCATTTACTGCGTTGCTTTCATCATGGCATTGGTTATTTCAATTTCTTTTTTCCTGGAGTAAGCAGAGTCAAAAGGCTCCATCACATTGAATAAATATTGGTAAAAAGGAGCAATCTGTCGGACATTTTCAGATTCCTTCATCGCTTTCTCTTTACCCATTTGCTGTAACCTGTTTACAAAAGCATTGAATTTTTTGTCGATCGGTGTAACAGATTTTAAAACATATGCATGAGCTTTTTCGTTCTGCCCCAAAGTTTTATAAGCATCCGTAACCGCTGAAACAACTAATGCATATTCCATCGGTTTGGACCTCATCGGTCTTTTGGAAGCAGCCTTAAATGAAGGTGAAAGATTCTGATAGTAATCATATTCTTCAAATATTCCTTTCTTGAGGGTTTCTGCCAGCTGAAGACCTTTCTGCTCCTGCCCTGCAACGATATATCCGGTGACCATTGAGCTTAATGAGCGTGGGTCGTTGTATTTCTCAACAGGAATTTCTTTTGCCGCAAGATCCAGTAGTTCCAGGGCCTTAGCTTTCTGTCCGCTTACTACAAGTGCAGACACTGCTCTGCTTACCGATATCCTGTAGCCCAGAATATTTGAAGTAGCCGTTTCATCATAATGAATACTAAGGTCTTTAAAATTACCCCATCTGAAGTTTTTCACCACCTGATAAAGAGAGTTGGCCTCTACCCTTCCTTTATCTCCATCCGGACTTTGAGGAGTATGAATAGGAACCAGCCTGTAACTGAAACCATCAAACTGCAGATATTCACCAAGATAAAAAATATTTTCACTGTCATACATTCCGCCTGATGAGAAATTTACAGATCGTTTCCAGTCGAAATTGGCCAGCATGTCCAGCATCATCAGATTGCTTTTATAAAGAGTATTTGCTTCATAATTGATCATAATCTGATCCACCGCATTGGGAAGATCAGCCTTGTTAATGATTCCTGATTTTACAGCATTTTCCTTATTTACAGGAAGAATAAATTTACTTACCGGAAGAATATTGTACTTTTCATACTGCTTTTCACCAAAATACATTTTCAATAGTTCATCCTTTGCGGATGATTTTAGTTTTAGGAATTTGATAGCATCTTTCAAGGTGAGAGAATCCTGAGTCAGATATTTTCTGAATTCCTGAAATTCTGTATCGGGGGCTCCCTGTTCTTTCAACATTTGGAAAAACCCTTCCCAGTCTTGTTTTTTCATCAGATAAACCTGATCATTTACACCATCTCTGTATTCTTCATGGGTCAGCTCTCCCGGAATTCCCATGGCATTGTATGTCCTTCTTTTTACCTGATCGATACTCCAGGGTGTGGCCAAAAGAGTAAAATTGACCGTTTTTACATCATCCCTGAATCTTTCCGTTTCCTGAATGGCCCATACCGGAAAAGTATCATTGTCACCATAAATGAAAATAATGTCATTTTTAGGCAGCGAACGTAAAAATGAATATGCATAATCACGGGCTGCCGTTTTTTTGCTTCTGTCATGTGAAGTATAATTCTGGAACCCCATCATAAAAGGAATTCCTAACAATACAATTCCCAAAACAATAGGGGTTGTACTGGATTTAAGTTTAGATTGAATTGACCAAAGTATAGCTCCTGCTCCCAAACCGATCCAGATCGCAAAGGCATAGAATGAGCCTACCATTGCATAATCTCTTTCTCTTACTTCGAATGGCTTTACTCCGGTATAAAAGACAATTCCCATACTTGTCAGAACAAACAATGAAAGAATGGCATAAAATCTTCCGAAATCTCTGTTTAACTGGAAAAAGAAGCCAATCAAACCTAGTATCAATGGAAGGAAAAAAAACTTTACGGTACTTTCGTTTTTAAATTTGGCAGGCATATGATCCTGATCACCCAGCATTGCATTATCTATAAAAGAAAATCCTGAGATCCAGTTGCCATTCGTATTTTCCATATGTCCCTCAAGATCATTTTGTCTTCCAGCAAAATTCCACATCAGGTATCTTACAAAGTAGTATCCGTTCTGGAAAGAGATAAAATAATCCATATTTTGAGCGAAAGAAGGGCGTTTTACTTTGATCAGATCGTAAGGTTTTACCTTCAGATAATCTTCTGCTGTGATAGAATCTCCTTCATATTTCGCTCTCAGCTCCTCAAAAATCCGTTTAGCCTCCGGATTGTCTGCTACCTCTGCATTTTCATAATTGAAGGTAAAATCCGGAGCTCCATACAAGGAAATATAATTGGCTGTCACCTCCTTATCCTCATTGAACATCCTCGGCATAAAACTGATGTGGGATTTATTAAACACATAATTGAATCTTTCCCCGGTTTTTCTATATGTTCCGGTTTTTTCATCTTTTTCGTAAATATCTCCAGTGACATCTCTTTTATAGCTCCCATCTTCATCTTTTTCCAATCCATTTTTGTCAAGAAATGCCGTGTAGTTCTGTCCGTAAATGGTAGGCCAGTCTCCATATTGTACCCTGTTGTAATAATCTCTCATTCCGATTGCCGTATCCGGGTCATTAAGATTCATTGGAGGATTGGCATTCGCTCTGATCGGAATCACCAGCCAGCACGAGAAACCAATGATCATATATACAAGAGATAAAACGATAGTCTGATACAGCTTTCTCTTGGCTTTTCTGGCATATTTAATCAAAAGATAACTGATTACGGTCATGAGAACAAACGCAACAATCGTCCCTGAATGGAAAGGAAGCCCCAGCCCATTCACAAAGAAAATTTCAAGTTTCCCGAACAAGGTCATGACCAAAGGGAAAATAAATTTGAATACAAATGCAAGAATTCCCAACGTAACCAGATTGGCTATTATAAAACTCTTCAAGGAAAAAGTATAGTTTCTGGCGTAATACACCAGACATATAGCCGGAATCGCCAGCATGCACATCATATGAACCCCTACAGAAAGACCTATTATGAAGAAAATAAGAATGATCCATCTTTCGCTGTCTGCTGCCTTATATTCGTTTTCCCATTTGGTGATAAGCCAGACCAGCAGTGCAATAAACAGAGAAGCCATTGCATATACCTCACCTTCTACCGCTGAGAACCAGAAAGTATCTGAGAATGTAAAGCATAAAGCTCCGATTACTCCGGCAAAGAGTATTGAAATCTGCTGAGATCTGGTAATATCTTCAAAATCTTTATTCAAAAGCCGTCTTAAAAAATGGGTAATCGTCCAGAACAGAAACAGAATGGTAAAAGCACTGAATACTGCTGACATTGCATTGATCACAATAGAATAATTTTCTGAGTTTCCCAATGCAAAAATACTCGCCACCGCTCCCACAATCTGGAATAAAGCGGCTCCCGGAGCATGGGTTACCTCCAATTTCACTGCTGAAGATATGTATTCCCCGCAATCCCAAAAACTCAGGGAATGTTCTATGGTTGAGAGATACGTGATGAGTGCAACAGCGAAAAGGAACCATCCCACTACGGTGTTCCATTTTTTAAAAGACCAGTTTTTCATATACTATTTTTCAATATGTATATGACAACTGAAAAAAAGGGTTTATTACATGAAAGTTGAAAATATTATTTAGGATAAAAATATTCAGGTGATAAAATCCAAAAACTGCAAAAGCTTTAACTCAATTCAATAAGTTTTAAATAATATTGTATAAATAGATTAGGTGGTCTAAAATTTTCAATAGGTATTATTCAAACCTCC
The DNA here is from genome assembly GCF_059420365.1 of Chryseobacterium sp. GW821-FHT04C04. Taxonomy (NCBI): domain Bacteria; kingdom Pseudomonadati; phylum Bacteroidota; class Flavobacteriia; order Flavobacteriales; family Weeksellaceae; genus Chryseobacterium; species Chryseobacterium sp. GW821-FHT04C04. Next base: position 566,021 of record NZ_JBWKTO010000001.1, read on the forward strand.
ATCCAAAGGGATACTTGTTCCGGTAAGGTAAGCGGCATATTCTGATGCCAGGAAAGCAACAAGATGGCCATATTCTTCAGGCTGCCCGAATCTTTTCATTGGAATTTTATTTTCTCTGGCTTTTTTTATTTCTTCTGCCGGAGTGCCGGTCTGCTGCGCTTCATGGGTAACCAGTTTTTGAATTCGCTCGGTATCAAAATACCCCGTTAACACATTATTGATGGTGATATTATGTTGGGCAACTTCAATGGAAAGGGTTTTTGCCCACGCGATGACTGCAGAACGGATAGAATTGGAAAGGGCCAGATTTGCAATTGGTTCTTTTACCGATAGTGAAGAAACATTGATGATCCGTCCGTTTCTCTGTTTGACCATATGAGGCAGAGCCAGCAATGTTGTTTCGCAAACCGTTTTAAAAAGGAGATCAAACGCCTTCTGGTAATCATCTGTATTTTTATCAAGAGCCAAACCAGGTTCCGGACCGTTTGTATTGTTAACCAAAATATCTACCGAATGAGTATTAAAATATCCTGCAATAATTTTTTTATAGCTTTCAACATCCGAAAAATCAGCCACCAGATACTCGTGTTTCTGATCAGAATTGATTACCGGCATTGAAGAAACAAAATCTTTAAGCTTTGTTTCATTACGGGCCATAACCGTGACATTGGCTCCGCATTTTGCTAATTCTATAGCAATTCCGGCTCCGATTCCCTGTGTAGCCCCACCTACTAAAGCATTTTTTGAAAAAAGTTGAATATTCATCTTGATAATGAGTATTGATTAATCTATATAAATGTATGAAAAGCTTTACTGGTAAAAAAATCTATTTACAATAATTCATATCCGACTTTCTCAATACAACAAAGCACCAGTATAAACCAGTGCAGTTGATTTGAAGATCTTTTTTTAATTTTTATTTCTCATTTATTTTACCACTGTTGCTTCGAGTTCAACCTTTAATGTTTCAAATAATCCTGTTACTTCCAGCATTGTTACTGCCTGCTGAATCTTATGCTTAGCAATCCACTCCTGAAGAATGGGGAAATAGGGCCAAAGTTCTTTTGTAGAAGTTGTATAGATATTTAATCGGACAATGCCTTCACACTCATATCCTGCTGAGCTGATTAGTTCTTCCAGATTAGCAATGGCTTGTTTCAGCTGGGATTTCATATCCTTATCACTGGATGTTCCGTCAGGATCAATAGCAGCCTGCCCTGAACAATATAAAGTACTTTCAACATTTTTTACTTCTACAGCCTGAGAATAACTTCTCTCATCCTGCCATTTCCATGGATTAACCGTTCTTTTTTCCATTGTATTGAATTTGTTATGGGGTTACTCTGCAAAATTGCAGAATAGATATAGCAAACCCCTGTGATCCGGATCACGATTATGGTGTGAGGGAAGTCACATTTTACAGCGACAGACGGCTTAAAGTTTCTCTGGATACTCCCAGATATGCTGCCAAAAGAGATTTCGGAACCCGCTGAACCAAAGAAGGATATTTTTTCAAAAGCTGGTCATAACGATCTTTTATACCTGTTGTCATCATTGAGATAGTACGCTGCTGCGCTGTAATGAATCCCATATATGCTTTTTCAAGGAAGAAATGTTCAAGTTTTGGAAGCTGGGCACAGAGCTTTTTATAATCGCCTAACTTAAGACATAATACTTCTGTATCTTCAAGACATTCCAGAGACATCGTTGCCATAGCCTGCTGATAGTAAGCTGGAAAATCTGTTTCCCACCAATCTTCCATGGCAAATCCGATAATATGTTCTTTTCCTGTTTCATCAGAATAAACCAATTTCAACAAGCCTTTCAATACAAAATAATTGTAGGGCACGGCTTCTCCTTCCTGTACCAAAAACTGATGTTTTTTATATTTTTTATAGGTAAAACAAGATGATATGAATTCAAATTCGCTATCATTTAGAGGAGTTATTTTTTCAATGTGAGCCCTTAGCTGCTGCATATTCTATTTCTTATGGTATAAATTTACTGTTTTTTCAATGCAGAAATCCCTATAATAATCAGAAATCCGTCCATAAAAAAGGCTGCAATCTTTCATTTGCAGGCTTTTTACTTTTAAAACTGGTTAAGCTTTTTTATTAAACCACAAAAGGCACAAAAGATGGGGAGCTTAAGAGGATATCCTGGCACAGACTTTTTATATTAAAACTCATTTTATCTCTTTTGTATAATTGAACTTTGTATTCAGTCTGTCAAAAGCAATCTCCCTTTTCAGGATTTCATCTATTTCATCAAATGTAATAAGTCCTTCTGTTTCAAATGTATTGCCAGCGGGTACTTTGTAGGTATATTCAAAAATATCTCTCTGATAAATTTCATTCAGAATATCAATGTGCTTTGGTGCCAAATACGATTCATGCGTTTTTAACTGGTTGAGTAGATTTTTTTTCAGATCTGCTTCATTTTCTTCATAAAACATAGAGTCTTCATCTATTTCTACGACTGCTTCAAGGAGCTGACGAAAGATAAAATCCTGGAAATTTTTAGCCAATATTTCAGCTTCATCATCATCATGGGATATAAAAGTGACCGGAACATCACCTCCATTTTCAAGATCAAACTGAAAAGCATACAGATCTCCTGCCCCATTTTTGGCAAACGGAACAAACCTGTACCCAGCATGAATGTTTCTGTAATCATCTTCCTCAGATATTTCATGAATAGAAGAACTGATGGACTGCTCATCATTCCAGATCTCAATATCATACCCGAATAACAGTAAAGGTGGATTCTCTTTCAGTTTTGGAAAGACAGTCTGATACCAATCAGCATTGGATTCTCCCCAATCCAGCATACCGGATTCTGATAATCTTCTGTAGACTTCAGGATAGCGGAAATTATATTTTTGTTCCAAGTTCTTTAAAATCATATTCTTTGTGATATAAATAGGGTTACAATATAAATGGGTACTTGTCACTTAATGTTGGATGGATCCTATTCAGGATTTGAAAAAACTCCTGTTTAATGGATTTCGGGATGGTCTCATATTCATCAAAATAGATATCCAGCTGACTCACGATAAATGCCATTTGCAGCCATTCTTCAAAATTAATATTCATAGGCTCCAGCTTTTCATCATAGTCATGGTCATAGAAGAAAACCTGGTCATCTGTATTAAAAAACCATCGGTCACCCTGTCCGTTACAAGCGAAACACCAATAATTGGGCAGAGTAAATTCTTTATTTTCGTTGACTGCATCCACTGAGTTATACAGGATGGTTTCAGAAGAAATTTCTGTTGTATTCATTTGGGTAACCCAATCCTTATATCGCTTGGAGAAAGGGAATGTTATGGTCTTTGGAAAATTCTGCAGCGGTGTTTTTTCTTTCAGTATTTTGGAAGAAATTTCTTCAAGAGTTAATAAGGTAAAGGCACTTATCATTAAACTTAAAACTTATGGTTTTTGTTTCAACAGCTCATCAATCTGTTTGTAAAATGAATCTTTGCTGTAATCTGCCAATCCTTTATGATGCAGGCGAATCTCTCCTTTTTTATCAATCACGACTGTTGTGGGTAAAGAACCACTATAAAGCACAGCAGGAATATTGCCGGCAGGCACCAGAAAAGGAACTGTAAATCCTTTTTCTTTTAAATAAGATCTTCCAAGGGTCTCTTTATCATCAAGATTTACGGTAAGAAATACCATATCCGGATTCGTTTTGTATTGATCATAAAGTTTCTGAACAGACGGAAATTCCGCTCTGCAGGGAGGGCACCATGATGCCCAAAAATTGATAAAGACTACTTTATTGTGTAAAGCAGAGATATCAATAATCTTTCCGTCTTCATCTTTCAGCATAAACCCTGCATAGGTAAATCTTTTTGAGGTATTCTGCTTTTCTTTGGGTTCTGATATGCTGGAATTGAGGATTCCCGTGGAAGCAACCTGTCTCATCAGCCATGCCTTTGCATCCTTATTCATCAATACAATAATGAATACAACCATCAGTATAGCGGTGGAACCATTCTTTCTTATCCATGTTTTTAGATTTCCCATATTCTTCTGCGTAATTCTTAAGCCAATATAAGGTTAATATTCCGTTAAAGGTTCAAAAGAATAATTTTATAAAACAAAAAAGCCTTTAAATCCTAAGACTTAAAGACTTCTCACTGCACTTTAATATTAAGTTATTCTCATGGTAAAGCTCTTTTAAGAATCATCTATTATCCAGCAGTTTCTTTCTGAAAATGAATAATAATGAACTGAAAAATATCAGATAAGCAATATTGAATATTGCCCCTCCCACCCATCCTGAATAAGGAAGTGGCAAAAGGCTTTTTACAGGAATGATAAACAGAGTCAAAACAAATGGTGTCAATAAAGCCATCCATTTTGGAAGCAAAGTTTTCTTTAGAAGTATGCAGACCGCCAATGAAATCCATCCGATTGCCAGAACACCAATGGCCACTCCCCAGGCAATATTCAACATCTTCATGAACCCTCTTCCTGTCTCCAAAAGATAAGTGTGAGAAACCGGATCTGTATGGTAAACTGCTTTATAGATTTCCCCAACATAGAAAAATCCGGCGTGGCCTAAAGGAGATAAAACCGCTCCGGCCATTAAAACCCAATAGACAAAAATAGCATACCATTTCTGGGTATCTCTAAAAAACTGATACACAAGCCAGGTTGCAGGAAGCAGTAAAGGACCTGTAAGGGCACCGATCAAAGCACCAAACATCAATCTTGAAGTAGATCCGTCCAACATTAAAGTGGCAAATTCCACGTTTACCTGCTCTGCATACGTTTTTGAAAACAATGGATAATTTGCAGGGTTCGGATCAAATCCGGCTACAAAAATGTCACCCACCAGCCAGCATATTGATACCGCTATTGCCGCTGCAAAAGACCATTTTACTTTACTTGAATATTTCATTTTTTTTAAATAATTAATTTTTAATACGCTTTCAACACATCCATTTCATTTTACTTTTTCGTGTGTGTGGAATAATAAATTTGATTATTAAGAATAGTTCTAAATAACCATTATCTTTGTACAAAAGTACCCTATACATTCAACAGTGTAGGTATGCAAAACGGAATAAAAAGTCCGTCATACGGAAATTCTAACAAAAGGAAACAAAATGACAGTACGGCTATACAATGAAACCCTTGGGGAAATACTTATGGAGAAAGATTATCCTGATATTTATTTCTCAGATGATGGTGATATTCAGGAATATATTACAAAGCTCAGTCCTCCTTATGGAAATGGTTTTTATCATGAAATATGCTTTGCAAATGTTCATATCAGCTTTGGAAATATTTCATTGGCCAACCGGCTTCAGCTGTATCTTGAAAGCGATGCTGATACCGTAGAAATGCATTTTGCCCTTAAGGGAAAAAGCAAGGCTATTTCGGGAAAATTCGAGAAAACGGTAGAATTTGACAGCTACCAGCACAATATTATTTATGCCCATCATATGGAAGGTAAGATGGAATTCGACGGTCCGGAAATGCATCTCTTAGAAATCAACCTGGCCCCGGAATTCTTTAAAAAATTTCTACCCGAGCACTTTGGGCTCTTTGAACTATTCAGAAATTCGATTGACAAACAAAACTCGTCACTCATTCAGCCGAATCATAACTACATCACTTTGGAAATGTACCAGATTCTGAATGATCTTATGCATTGTGACAGAAAAGGGATTTTTAAAAGGATGTATCTTGAGGCTAAAGTAAGCGAACTGCTCTTGCTTCAGCTGGAACAGCTTTTTCACAAAACACCTTCTGCTTCCAGCTTGTCCAAAAAAGATGAAGAAAAGATATATGCTGTAAGAGATTATATTGCCCATAATCTGCAGGCCACCGCTTCTCTTAATGAACTTGCCCATCTGGTGGGAACCAATGAATTTACTTTAAAAAAAGGATTTAAAGAACTGTTTGGAACTACTGTTTTCGGATTCTGGAATGATACTAAAATGGAACTGGCGAAAAAAATGCTTTTTGAAAGCGATATGAACATTAATGAGATTTCGGATGTGATTGGCTATAAAAATCCAAGACATTTCTCCGCAGCATTTAAAAGAAAGTTTAATATATTACCAAGCAAGATTAGGTACAGATAATTCAGTTTTTTATGATTAAAAAATATTCTGATTATAAAAAGGTGAATCAACTTTATTATTCGCTGTGCAATATTTTAGTTATTTCAGAGTTTAGATAAAAAATTAGAAGAAGAAAACTAAAAGATATCTGCGAACAGTAATGGCTGACAACGATCCAATTTTTGATCTGTGGCTTTCATCATTTTTGTTCCGTAGTTCAAATTTTCTTGCGCCATTATGTTATATAAACAATCACCATGAAAAATTACACAATCTTTAGGGCCTTTATTTTTCACTCTTATTATCATTCAATCCTTATTCCATTCCACAGCTCTATTTTCTGACCCAAGATTACTATTTTATAATAAAATACACCAAAAAATCAAAAACAATTTATTTAATTTCAATAACAAAGAAAATGTACGAATAAAATAATATCCAATACATAATATTATTTTTCATCTAACAATTCTCACGTATTCTTATTTTATAAATATCGGAACAATGCTGTAAAAAGCTTTTTTTGAATGGATTTATTTCATAATTAAAGCTTTAGGTGTAACTAATCTCCTATTCATCCAACTAATCATGTATCATCAAAACATTAATTCATATACAAAAGATCTACTACTTTAAAATAAACTAATGCAAACATCCTTTTTTAAAATTACCGCAGCTACCGCTGCGCTCTGCTTCAGCACCCTGGCAATGGCCCAACAAGCTTATTCTGTAAGCGGAACCGTGAAAGACAAAAAAAACGGGGAACTGCTCATCGGAGTATCTGTAAAAGTAAGTGAAGATCCCACGATTAATGTTGTAGCCAACGAATATGGTTTTTACTCACTTTCATTGCCTGAAGGTAAGTATACCATCATTATTTCGAATCCCGGATACAAAGATTTTGAACAGCAGATAACCGTTGACAAAAATATAAAAATTGATCTTCCTCTTATTCAACAGGAAGAAGTCTCAAAAGCAATTGATGAAGTCGTTATAAGCGGCATTAAAAAGGATAAAAACTTAACATCTGCCCAAATGGGAACGGAAACGTTGAGCATTAAAAGTATAGAGAAACTGCCTGTTCTTTTTGGAGAAAAAGACGTTATGAAAACCATACAGCTTTTACCTGGTATCAAAAGTAACGGCGAAGGAAGCAGCGGATTCAGTGTAAGAGGGGGAGCCACAGATCAGAACCTGATATTACTGGATGAAGCTCCGGTTTACAATGCCTCTCACCTTCTTGGCTTTTTCAGTACATTCAACAGTGATGCCCTGAAAGATGCCAGCATTATTAAAGGAAACAGCCCTGCCCAATATGGAGGCCGTCTTGCTTCTGTACTGGATGTCAAAATGAAAGACGGGAATAATAAAGACTATAACGTGAATGGTGGAATTGGTCTTATCAGCAGCAGACTGAGTGTAGAAGGACCTATTCAAAAGGAGAAATCTTCATTCATTGTTTCAGGAAGGAGAACCTATGCTGATTTATTCCTGAAAACCAACAAGGATTATAAAGACAACAAACTATACTTCTATGATCTTAACCTGAAAGCCAACTATCAGATCAATGAAAATAACCGTATCTATCTGTCCGGATATTTTGGGAGAGATGTACTGGGTCTGGGAGACACTTTCAATACAGACTGGGGAAATACGACAGCAACTTTGAGATGGAACAGTATTATCAGCAGTAAGCTATTCTCCAATACGTCTTTCATCTATAGTAATTATGATTATAAAATCAGTCTGAAAAATGATGACACTGTGTTTGATTTAAATTCAAAAATACAGGACTGGAATCTTAAGCAGGATTTCACATGGTTTGCTGGAAACAAACATTCAGTGCGTTTTGGTCTTCAGTCGATTTACCATACACTTACCCCAAGCAGCGCTTCCGGTACTACGGTGAGCAGTTTTCCTAGGAATCCGAGATACTCATGGGAAAATGCTGTTTACATCAATGATGATTATAAAGCAACAGAAAAGCTAACGATCAATTATGGACTAAGACTTTCTATGTTCAGTGTCCTTGGAGGCGATACCTTCAATACCTATGAAAATGGCCTGATTACCGACAGTAAATTCTTAGAGAAAGGAAAATTCGGGAAGACCTATACGAATCTTGAACCGAGAATTAGTGCCAACTACCGCATCAATGAGGTCAGCAGTGTGAAAGGAGGTTATTCCCGTAATACCCAGAATCTTCACCTTTTAAGCAACAGCAACAGTGGAAATCCTACTGACCAGTGGATAGGAAGCAGCTATACGGTAAAACCTGAAATTTCAGACCAGATCAGTATGGGCTACAGCAGAAACTTCAACAATAATAATTATGAATTAAACGCTGAAGTATATTATAAGTCTATGCAAAACCAAATCGACTTCAAAAACGGGGCTCAGATTGGTTTTGATACGGGATCTGATGTAGAAAGTGAGCTGTTGTTTGGAAAAGGAAGAGCCTATGGTCTGGAGCTTATTGCTAAAAAGAAAAGTGGAAAGCTTACGGGATGGATCTCCTATACCCTTTCTAAAACAGAAAGAAAGATCGACGGAATTAATAATAATGAATGGTACAATGCAAGAATGGATAAAACCCATGATCTTTCCATCGTTGCCACTTACCAGCTTAATCCAAAATGGTCTCTTTCCGGACTTTTTGTGTATAGTACAGGAAATGCGGTTACCTTTCCTACCGGGAAATATGAGCTGAACGGACAAACTATATTCCAGTACAGCAGCAGAAACGCAGACAGAATGCCTTCTTATCACAGAATGGACGTAAGTGCTACTTATGAACCAAGCTCCAATAAACGATTCCGTGGTTCATGGACGTTCGGTATTTATAACCTGTATGGCCGTGAGAACGCTTATACTATTAATTTTGAAGATAATCCCGACAGACCTGGAACAACACGTGCCATGCAGACGTCTTTATTCCGCTGGGTACCAAACATCACTTATAATTTCAAATTCTAAATCATGAAAAATACATTTTATATTATATTCGCTCTCTTCACTTTAACGTCTTGTGAAAAAGAGATTGACCTGGATCTAAACGATCAAAGCGGAAACATTGTCATCGAAGGAAATGTAACCAATAAACCCGGACCTTACATCGTAAAAATCACAAAATCAGTTGGTTTTTCAGAACCTAACCAATACCCAGCCGTAACCGGTGCTCAGGTTATTTTGAGTGATGATATGGGGCAGACAGAAACTCTTCAGTACGCAGGAAATGGAATGTACCAAACCTCTACTTTTGTGGGAACACCAGGCAGAACCTATACCCTGAAAGTACAGGCTGATGGAAAGCAGTATACCGCTCAGAGTAAGATGCCGGAAGTTGTTAATTTTGAAGGATTAGAACAGAGTTCTTTCAAATTTGGTGATAAAGCCACTTATACCCTTTTACCCATCTTTACCGATCCTATGCCATTGGGAAACCGCTATCTTTTTAGCTTTACAATCAATGAACTTCCTAAAAAATACATGAATACTTTTTCGGACAATGTCAATAACGGATTGCCTAACCAGCAGCCTCTTATTCTTCCGAATGATGATAATAAAGGCAGAGATCATGAAGTGGTAGTAGGAGATAAAATACATGTAGAAATGCAAAGCATAGATACCAATATATTTACTTATTACAGTGCTTTGCTTCAGATTTCCGGAGGCAATGGCGGAAGTGCCACACCAGCCAACCCACCCAGTAATATCAACAATGGAGCTTTGGGATATTTTTCAGCCCATACAACGGATACGGAGACTTTTGTCATTCAACAGATAACCACTCCATAGAATAAGATAAAATCCCGATTTGAATCGGGATTTTTATTTTCCAGATCATATTCCTGATATTCTGTAAAAAAATAAAATTCATTAATTTCTACTGACATCCTGTTGTCATCACTCTACCTTACTTTTGTTTTAAATTTAAACAACATGAAATTAACGTCATTAAGAATTATTACAAAAGACATCAAAGCATCAGTAGAATTTTACGAAAAAGCTATTGGAGCAGCTGCCCGATGGTATACTGAAGATTTTGCAGAGCTTTCCACCGATTCTATTACAATCGCAATTGGAAGTACGCGGACAATGCAAATGTTTTCGGAAGGTATAACCGATTTCGCCGGAACAAAATCAATCATTATCGAATTTTTGGTTAACAATGTGGACGAAGAGTACGAAAGAATCAAAGGAATCACTTCAGAAATCATCCAGGAACCGACAACCATGCCTTGGGGAAACAGATCACTTCTGTTCTGTGATCCGGATGGAAATATGATTAACTTCTTTACGCCTGTGAGTGTGGAGGCAGTGAAGAAATTCAGCTAAGCCTTTCCATCAATAAAAAACAAAAACTCGCTGTTTATAATCAGCGAGTTTTTTTATCTCTCAATTTTAATATTCCATTTATTTCCCAAGAAACTGAATTGCTTTCCCTACAAAATTATCATGGTATTGATAGAAAGAAGCATGTCCTGAATCCGGGAAAATCACCAGTTCTGCGTGGTCCAGATTCTGTGCCATATTTTTAGCATTCTGAACAGATACCGGAAGGTCATTTTCGCCATGAACGATCAGCACAGGATTTTTGATCTTTTTTATTTCGGTAAGAGCATCAGCATTCGGCTGAGCCCAGCTCAATACTGCAGTAAACTGTGAGTTTGAAGTAGTATCGCTTAACGGAAGATCTCTGTCTACTGTTCGAAGATGGATTCTTGCAAAGGATGCTTTTCCCTCTGCAATACTTTGGGCAGATTCTGTAAATCCAAATTTCAGAAATGAAGCTTCAGGACTCAATCCTGCTGTTCCGGCAACAATATTAGGTAAGTTAGACAATCCGATGGCTCCTTGCGGTCCTGTCCCGGTTAAAATCACTTTATTGATGAGTGCCGGATGAGTCAGCACTATTCTTTGTGCAATAAATCCTCCCATAGAAAACCCCATGATATTTACTTTCTCTAAACGTAAAGCTTTGATAAAATCAACCGCATCATCGGCCATAGCCTGAACTGTATTTGGAGTAGTTCCCTTGGACAAAGCAACTCCCTGATTGTCAAAGATAATTACTTTGTATTTCCTTGCCAATCCGTCTGTCACTGCAGGATCCCAATCATCCATCGAACCACCCAATCCTGGCAAAAGGACCAGTGGGACTCCATCTTCTTTTCCTAAAACGCGGTATGCAATAGCATTTCCTTTAACGTTTACGAATTGGGTTTTGGCTGTTTGGTGATTCCCATTTTGTATCTCCTGTACCGTGGGAGGCTCATTTTCTTCAGTGCAGGACATTGTCACTGCTGTAAAAATAGTTAAGCATAATAGGCTTAAGGCTGAGATTTTTCTGATTACTTTCATTGTCGTTTATTTTTGTAATTATGCTGCAAACATAAAACACAAAAACAGGCAGAACATTCAAAAGCTCTATTAATAGGACATTTTAGGGGTTCTATTAGACATTTTTGAACGTGAAAATTAAAAGGTTCAAAAATCATTTTTAAAGATCTTTAAGACGTTTTTAAAGCGTCAAGAGCTTTCATTGCGTTTTCAGTATCTTCTTTGGCAACAAAAATATGATCATGAAAATAAGCTGCCACTACATTACAGCTAATACTTTCCTGTTTCAGGGCATTTGCAAAAGCTGCAGTAAGCCCTACCGCTTCCAGGGATGAATGGATATTCAGGGTGATCCATGAAGAAACATAACTGTAATTCATCCTCCATTCCTCTGCTATAGATCTTTGTAAAACAATGGTAACGGCTTCGGCTTCCCGAAAGAAAAACAGGAGCTTTTCCATATCCTTTATCTCCCCTAAATTTTCAACCGTACAAAACACGTATTCACCAGCATTCAATACGGGTTCCATGTTCTGAAGCAGAACTGCTAAATCCTTTTCTCCTGACATCTTTTTTTAATACAAAACTAAGAGATAGATCACAGCATCCGTTTATCATTTGATAAAAAATCCCGTCCTCTATCTATTATTGCCAAAACTGAATTTACCGGCTCTTTCTTTATTTCAAAAAGGAAAGAATCACATATGATATTTTGTTTGTAAATTAGGCTCCAAACTAATCCCTCACTTATTCATGAAAACTATACCAGACGCTGATTTATCTGAAAAAAAGCGGAATCCGTTTGTTAACTGTCATACCCATACTTTTACCGGAGACCATATTCCGCAGTTTCTGGGTAAAAAACTTCTGCCAGCAGGTCTTGAATGGATTCTTACGATAAGACTTATCATCAACTTTTTCAGATGGTATTACCGGGTTCCTACAAAATGGCAATATAAACATCCTTACAAAGTTTGGCAGGCCTTTCATTTTCGTGTTAAATGGTTTCTTCAGAAAGTCCCTTTTATTACTATTCCGATTGCAGTGATACTTACTGTAGATACATTGCTGATTCTCTTCTTCGGCTACCTGGAAGGAAAATATCACCATGAGGTCTGGTTCGGATATATTGAATGGCTGAATCGCTTTATGCAGAGTATTTATCTGCTTCCTGGTCTACAATATCCAATATTGAGAGTTCTGATTGTATTGGTATTATTCTTACTGATCAAGTCCGGAAGAACATTGATCATCTTTATTGCCAAAAGTCTTTTTCAAATCCTACGCATCCTTCCTGGTCCTGAAACGAAAGCGTATCTGAAGCGGTACATCAGTATAGGCCGTTTTGCATTTCACAAAAGTCAAATGACGATATTCAGAATGTTAGAAAAGCAATATCCTGCAGATTCTCGTTTCGTAGTTCTTCCCATGGATATGGATTATATGGACGCCGGCATTTCCAAATCCAGTTACCGGGAACAACTTGAAGAGCTTAAAAAGCTCAGACGGACCAAACCCAAAACCTGTCTTCCTTTTGTATTTGCTGATCCCAGAAGGATAAAGGATGATCCTACTTATTTTGATGAAATAAAAAATTGTATTGTACATGAAAATTTCAGAGGAATCAAAACCTATCCTGCTCTTGGATATTACCCTTTTGATAAAGATATTCTGCCCTTAATGTTATGGGCTTGTGAAAATCAGGTACCCGTTCTGAATCACTGTATCAGAGGAACTATTTATTATCGGGGTAACAAAAAGAAAGAATGGAACAGCCATCCTGTATTTATGCAGTCCACCGGAGAAAAAGGGAAAAGTGAACCGCTGGCCCTGTATGAACTTACCAATAGTGACTTTTCGACCAACTTTACACATCCTCTCAATTACCTTTGTCTGTTGAATGAAGATTATTTGAAAAGACTTCTGGAATATTACAATGATGATTCTTTATATGCTCTCTTCGGCTATACCGGGAAAGATCAACCGCTTGCTAAAAATCTGCATGAGCTTAAAATCTGTTTCGGGCATTTCGGAGGGGAAGATGAATGGATAAAATATATGGAGCGAGACAGGTATCTCTCTGAAAATGGATTCACCAATCCAGTGGGTAAAGGCATCAATTTCATTCCTACTGCTCTGGAAAATTCATGGCGTCATAACTCATGGTTTGCAATTATTTACAGTCTGATGTTACAGCATCCTAATGTATATGCTGACATCAGCTACATTCTTCATGATGAAAATATATTTCCTCTTTTAAAATCGCTTTTAAAAAAAGACAGCCGAATCAGTGACCGCATTCTGTATGGAAGCGACTTTTACGTAGTACGGAGCCAGAAAAGTGACAAACAGATGTGGGCAGACACTTCAGGAAGATTAACCGAGAATGAGCTGGAGCTGATTACCAGAGATAATCCAAGAGAATTTTTGTATAATCATATTCATCAATATGTTAAGTAACTTAAAACATTATACATCAGAAACAAAAAAAGAGGCTATTTGCCTCTTTTTTTGTTTGTACTCGTAACCTATCAACCGAACCTCACTATATGTATTTGTGTTTTTTCATTTGGTTTTTTAAGAATCCTGTCTAAGATTACTCATACACTTCTTTAATTTCATCAGTGTTTATTAATTTCATCATTTGTGTCTTTCATAATTATCCTCTAATTGAATAATTATAATCATTTGTTGTTTTTGTGTATGAAATTTTAAATTAAAAAAGCATTTCTCATTTACTTTTTTCATTGCTTCAATTTCATAGTACAAAGGAACAACATTACAAAATAAAATCATCTATAAACCCCATCGATACTAATCGATCACCTTATAGATATTTATCGATAAAATAAAAAATTCTGACAGCAAGAAGTGAAGAATCCCTTACAGACCCTAAAGTTTATGGTGGGTTTTGACGAGTTCGACAAGCTCAATTATATTTTCAATCTTTAGTTTTTCAAAGATATTTTTTTTGATTGTGCTTACTGTATTTTGTTTTATGTCCAGACTATTCGAAATTTCCAGATTACCATATCCTTCAGCATAAAGTTCTGCAATCTGCATTTCCCGCTTCGTTAAACTGTTGAGAGGACTTATAAGATCCGGATTGTAAACAAGTTGTACCAATAGGTTCCGCAGAAGTTCAGAGAAATATTCTCCTTTCTCTATAAAAGTTGTAATCGCTTCTCTTACCTCATCTTCTTCGCTCAGTTTGCTGAGATAGCCATTAGCACCTGCTTTGATGAATTTTAGGCCATGCAGGTCCTCTTCAAGTCCTGTAAAAATCAAAATCTTAATATCAGGATTTACACTTTTCATCTGAGGTAAGATATGCAGGCTGTTTCCGTCCGGAAAATGAGCATCAATGATTGCCATTTCAATGCTTTTTGATTCTATCTGCTCCAATACCTGATGTAAGGACGAAGCCTGATAAACTTTAGCTTGAGGAACAATATCACTGATCACAATTTCCATCCCCTGGCGCACTATACTGTGATCGTCTGCCAGCAGAAATATAATCTCTTTATTTTGAATTGGCATTTCCATTATTATTACGATTTAAATTGATCCTGAATGTCACTTTCGTTCCTTTGTGCAGCTTACTATCAACTGATATATCACCATCGAAAAGTTCTACAATTTCTTTTACCAGATTAAGGCCCAATCCGGCCCCCAGATTATCTACTTCATCAGACACCATCCCCTGATAATAAGGATCAAAGATTTTACCAAGATCAGATTCTGATATCCCTACTCCCGTGTCTCCAATTGTTGTGATCAGGGAAATTTGATTTTCTCCAAGCGGTTCTGTGGTCATCATGAGATCAATCTGTCCGTTTTCTGTAAATTTATTGGCATTCCCAAGAATATTCATAAAAATCTGATTGATTCTTATATTATCCGAATATACCACCAAGTCTTCAGGAATTCTGTCTGTCACCACAAATCTGTTGTTTCTGGTTTCCAAATAAGGAGTAATAACCTTTACAATAGAACCGATCTCCTCTTTAAGATTGAAAACTGACTTTATCAGTTCTTTCTCGGCATTTTCATTTTTTGTGTATTCCAGAATCTGGTTAGATTGCAGAAGCAGAGTGCTGTTGGTAAACTTAATAGATTTAAGATAATCCTTTATTGTTTCGTCCTCTGTTGTTCTGTAAATTTTATCTATAAAAATATTGATGATTTTTAACGGGGATCTCAGGTCATGGCTCAGCATTCCCAAAATTCTATTTTTAAAATTAAGGTTCTTTTTAATTTCATCATTTGCAGCATTAAGCTTTCGCTCATAGATAAATGCTACTCTTGTAAAGTACATGATCAGAATAGATACAATAAACATCAGAATCATCAATCCTAATACCAGATAAGTCCTGATGTGGTTATTATTGGAACTTTGTTGGTTATATTCTTTTTCCAGTTCTGATTTAAAATCTTTAATGGCATTTTCGTAAACCTCTATCAGCCCGTTACTATAAACCAGTAGTTTACTGAAGTTGCTATAAAACTGTAAATTATTCTTCTGTTTTTGAGCGGCAAGCAGCTGCACCCTTTTTACTTCGGCAGCATAATGCTTATCCATAGACTTTATCGTATTGTCCATTTTGGATTTTACCTGGGAAAGATCTATGGTTTTGTTGTTGGTCATTGTGATCACCGTACTCTCCTTCTGAACATCTACTTTCCCTGCTACGGCATCTTTTATACGCCCGAAAAAGCCTTTCTTTTTAACCGTATCGGCATACGTACGGGTTTGAATTTTGAAATCTTCAAAATCATTTTTGTACTTGGCTGGTTCATATTGCTTATCTTCAACCTTTGACGGTGGATTCAGGGAATTTTGGTATACAGAATCTATTAATGTTTTCAGCTTCGCAGTCTTCAGCGTATCCTGGCTGTGAATGGCCAACGTTTTCTTAAGTCTTGGGCTCGTATTTTCATATTCCCCAATTTTATCGAAATTCATTTTAAGCTTTCTCAAGGACTGAAAATATAACTGCAGTTCATTATTATCCTGAGTAGCCATATATTTCTGAAGATGATCCTGGGCATCCATAAAATCCTTTCTGGAATTATCAGTCAATCCTCCCAGTGCACGGCTTTCCTCCAACTGATCTTTTATAAACTTCAGCTTCTTCCCATTAACAAATTCATTATAAAAAAATATGGCAATAATGACCTGTATCAACAAAATACAAAGGATCAGTGAATAATGAACAACTTTTCTCAATTTAAAATTTAAGAATTTATATTTCATATCTGTTTATCAGTTAAATTAATTTTCCTGACTACTTAAGTTCATTTAACATTAGTTTTTAACAATATACTATTATTTTTGCAAATTTCATAATAGTTATACAGCATCTAATTAGCAAAGTTAAAGTAATTTTTGTCTTGTTGTAATAATGGATTCTTGATAAAATAAATACAAATTAATTTTATTTACTATTAAAACGCTTTGTAAACATTAAGTTTTATTCACGTAAACTCATTTTATTAGATCAATTGCAAAAGTTGAAGCCTTGTAAAATATTCTCCATCTGTTGATTTTATTGTATACATCAAATAATAATGAGTCGAATGATGTATGAAAAAGGACGAAGGACCACTCCTATATCCAACCATTTAAAAGATCAAAATCCCCTTGCTAAACAAGCTTTTCCTGCCATTCAGTATTTCTACTCAATGCAATAATTGGTTATTTACACTCTAAGAACATATACTCTCTTCTTTGTTATTTTGAGTAGATGGACACCCTGATTTTAATATTACCCCTTTCCGATCAGGATATAAATATTTCTTAGACTTTAAAAATTATAAAACCATGAATAAAAATACACCTCTGTATCCGGGAATGCAGCCCGATTTGAAAGTAGAAGTAGCTATTATCGGTGCCGGAACTTCCGGATTATACACCGCTTTCCGTTTAGTAACCGATAATAAGTATAAAGCTCATGAAGTACAGGTCTTCGACATGAGTGACAGGTTGGGCGGAAGGCTGGAATCCGTGATTATGCCTGGAATGAACTTCTGGGGCGAACTCGGGGGAATGCGTTATCTGACATCTCAGGAAATTGTAACCACATTGATAGAGGGTTACCCTTTGAAAGAAAAAGATTTAAGCAAAAGAACTCCTGTCCTGAAGGATAAGATGACCCCTATCCCATTCCACATGGGTGAGCCGGACAAACTCTTTATGTATATCAGAAAAGAACGTTTCAAACAGAATGCCTGGACAGAAGAACAGAAAAATAATAATAAACTGATTACCCGCTATTATCTGAATGAAAACGATGAAGGTTTCAGTTCTGATCAGTTATTCAACAAAATTATTTACAATGTTTTAATGGCAGATTCATGGGTAGCTGAAACCTATAAAGATCTGATCATTGCAGACCCTAACGGCTATGATTATACTTTCAAACTGGACAGTAAAGATTGGGATGCTGTAAAACCAAGGCTGATTTACAATTTCCCGGGTTCTCCTTATGACAAGCGTCTGGTTAACGATATCGGTTTCTGGAACCTGATCAAAGACCAGGTTTCTCAGGAAGGATATGAATTCTTGGCTAATGCAGGAGGATACTACTCCAATACCATTAACTGGAACTCTGCTGAGGCATTTCCTTATATGGTAGGAGATTTTTCTGCTGATACGACCTACAAAACCATTGAGGAAGGTTATGACAGCATCGCCTATGCAGTAGCCAATGCTTATATGGAACATGGAGGAGCCCGAATCTGGTCTGAAAATAAGCTGATTACATTCACCAAAGATCACCCTTCAGCTCATACTCACAAATATGAACTGACTTTTCTTAATATAAAAAGTAACACAACCTGGAAAGTCTATGCCAATGCATTGGTATTGGGGATGCCAAGAAAGTCACTGGAACTTCTGGATCAGAACAATTTCTTTTTTGATGCTAATAAACATACTGAACTCAACAAAAATATCCGCTCTATTATTATGGAACCGGCCTTTAAAATCTTAATGGGATTTGAACGTCCGTGGTGGAAAGAACTGGATATTGATTCCGGACACTCTATTACAGACCTGCCTATGAGACAATGTTATTATTTCGGTACCGATCCTGAAACCAAAAACTCAATGTTGTTGGGAAGTTATGGTGATATGGAAACCGAAACATTCTGGAAAGCGCTTTCTGATGATAAAGTTCTGTTTAAAGTAAGAGCAGCCAAATCAGCATCACTGGAAGAATTACACAAACTGGATGATGTTCAGGCAACTCAATTCATGGTAAATGAATTGATGAACCAACTTAGAGAACTTCATGGGGACAAAGTACATATTCCTGAACCGTATGTCACCTATTTCAGAGACTGGACAGATGATCCTTATGGTGCAGGATATCATGCATGGAAAGCTGGTTTTTCTGTGAAACATGTTATGCCTTATATGAGAAAACCACTAGTGGATGAGCATATCCATATTATCGGCGAAGCCTATTCTGACCAGCAGGGCTGGGTAGAAGGAGCTTTCTGTGAAGCTGAAAAAATGCTTCAGGATCATTTTAAATTAGACTGGCCATACTGGCTGGACCGTGAATATTATTTAGGATGGTAATCTTGAATATATAATAATTAAGATGATGTGTACCTATAAAGCTCTGGATTATTTCGGAGCTTTTTGTTGTTTTATCCGCATTACATAAAACAAAAACCCAATAATACACTCAATTCAAACACATTCAATTCATTTTATGATTTTTTAACCAAAATATTTATAGCAATATTCTTTAATTTATTACATTTGCATAATCAGTTATATAATTGGTTATTATGTAATCTCCCTATTAAGAAAAACCTACGGGAGATCAAGAAATGTTTTCATTCTATTACTATTTGGGAATGGTTCTGGTAGAAAAAGTACAGGACTTGATTTAAAACTTAAAAACATAAAAATGTCAGTTCATAAAGAAGATAAAAAAAAGATTACCACGCTTCAATTAAAAAAAATGAAGCAGCAAGGAGAAAAAATAAGTGTTTTGACTGCTTATGATTATACAACTGCAAAGATCATTGACGAAGCAGGAATTGATGTAATTATTGTGGGAGATAGTGCATCCAATACAATGATTGGAAATCCAACCACATTAAGCATTACCTTAGATCAGATGATCTATTATACAAAAGCAGTAGTGAATGGTACAAAAAGAGCTTTGGTCATCGCGGATATGCCATTTGGAACGGTATCTGGAAATCCTTTGAAATCTCTTGATGCAGCTATCCGTATGATGCAGGAAACGGGTGCGGATGCCATTAAAATTGAAGGTGGAGCAGAAATCAGGGAGGATATAAAAAAAATAATTGATGCTGGTATTCCTGTAATGGCTCATTTAGGGTTAATGCCTCAATCCATCAATAAATATGGAACGTATGCTGTAAGAGGAAAAGAAGAAGGCGAAGCAAAAAAACTTATAGAAGATTGCCAGTTAATGGAAGAATTGGCAGTATTTGGAATATTACTTGAAAAAATACCGGCTGATCTCGCTGCTCAAATTTCTCAACAGATATCTATCCCGACAATAGGAATCGGTGCAGGTGCAGGGACAGACGGACAGGTACTGGTTATACAAGATGTAATGGGAATGAACAAAGATTTTTCACCCAAATTTTTAAGGCGGTATGCAGATCTGCATACTGTAATGACAGAAGCTGCACAGCATTACATAGATGATGTAAAGGCAATGAATTTCCCCAACAAAACTGAGAGTTACTAATAAAAACCTTGAAATATGGACTTATTCAATAGAACAGGTAAAATGGCATTAGGAAGTAGACTTCGTTTGCTGACAGCAAAGGTAACAGACGATGCTTCTAAAATTTATGAGCTGTATAACGTAGAAAAATTTTCTCCAAAATGGTTTCCTGTATTTTTTGTTTTGCATGAAGAAAGTAATCAAACCATTACTGAAATTGCTGAACAAATTGGACACTCTCAGCCTTCAGTAACAAAAATTATCAAGGAAATGCTAAAGGCAGAATTGGTTGAGGATAATCTTAAATCAAGTGATAAGAGAAGAAATATCGTAGGCTTAACTGCGAAAGGGAAACAACTCGCTGAGAGAATGGTAACAGTACAATGTACGGATATAGATCTTGCTATTGATGGAATTATTGAGGAGGCTACACACAATCTTTGGGAGGCACTTGCAGAATGGGAGCACCTTTTTGAACAGAAATCTTTGCTTTCAAGAGTAAAAGAACAGAAGAAAGCACGTGAGAGCAAAAATGTAAAAATTGTTGACTATGAACCGAAATATCAGTGTGCATTCAAAGCACTCAACGAAGAGTGGATTTCTACTTATTTTGTAATGGAAGATGCCGACTATAAAGCATTGGATAACCCCGAAGAATATATTTTAAATAAAGGAGGAAAAATACTTGTTGCACTCTATAATGATGAACCTCTAGGGGTCTGTGCTCTTATCAAAATGGATGATCCTGATTATGATTTTGAGCTGGCAAAAATAGCTGTATCTCCCAAAGCACAAGGAAAAAATTTAGGCTGGCTGCTGGGACAGGCTATCACCAGCACAGCAAAAGATGCCGGAGCATCAAAAATATATCTTGAAAGCAATACCATATTGAAACCTGCCATTAATCTGTATTACAAACTGGGGTTCAAGAAAGTATACGGACGTTCAACTCCTTATCAGCGTTGTAATATTCAAATGGAATTAGATATAAAAAAGTAAAAATATGTACGATAAAAAAGTAGCCGTTGTTATCAAAGACGACCTGTTGCCATGGCAAAAACTTAATGTTGTTTCTTTTCTGGCCGGAAGTATTGCCATTGAATTTCCAGAAACCCACGGTAATAAATTCGTAACGGCTGACCATGAAGAATTCCTGGCTTTTATAAAGCATCCTACCCTTGTCTATAAAGCAGACAGTAAAGAAAAAATTCAAAGAGCATTCCGCCGGTCAAAAGACCGTGAGCTGGCCATCGGAATCTATACCCGACAGCTCTTTGATACAAGATCTGGTGAAGAAAATGTTTTAGAAATAGCCAAACATACTGCAGATAATCTGGATCTGGTAGGTATGATTATATACGGAGAAAATAAAAAAGTAGATAAAGCTCTGGATGGACTAAAATTTCATGATTAAAAAACCAAACATTATGTACGACAGAATAAAAAACAGCTTCGACAAGCAGGGAATTATGAAAACAATGGGCGCTTGTCTGGAAGACGTTCAACAAGGAGAAGTGAAAATTACCTGCAAATTTTCTGAAAACCTGACCCAGCACAACGGCTTTTTCCACGCAGGCGTTCTGACAACGATTGTAGACAGTGCCTGCGGATATGCAGCTCTGACAACAATGCCCGAAAATTTTAATGTACTGACAGTAGAATTCAAAGTTAATTTTATAAAACCTGCCAATACAGATAAGCTCGTTGCCATTGGAAAAGTTCTAAACGCAGGAAGAACACTTACCATTTGTGAAGGCTATGTATATGACCAAAAAGAAGAAAAACTCATTGCAAAAATGACAGCAACTATGATTGCCATACCTTCATAAAACCTATTTTTCTCCAGTTACCATTGTATGCACAAATTTTTATTTGTGCATTTTCAATGTAAATCTACGATATAGAACGTTTTTATATCTTATAACAACCATAAGCTTATATATTAATTCCATATCACCATCATTAGTTTTTTCTATTTCTCAGGAGGAATCCTGAAGTGATAATTTCCTAACTTTTCAGTTTGAAACAAAGTAAAGGAATACAAAATACTTCAGACAGTTTTATTGTATGATACACTGAAATATTCAAAAGCCATAACAGCAAACAGATTCATCATCTTATGACAGATAAAAATTTAAATTCTCAGAAAGGCTTTATATTCAGCAAACATGTGCCGGAGGAATTATCTCATTTCGACAGAGTCTTTGATGTTTTCAAAGATTTGCTTACCCATACTTCCGGAGATCTTGAGGAAGCCTTTGAGTGGCTTGATATGCTTGATAAGGAATATGATATCTTCAACGAGGAATATACCCTTCAGGATTTTGAGGAAGATCTGAAAAAACGTGGGTATATTAAAGAAGAAGACCCCGAAGAAGGTAATACCGGAAGTGGAAAAGGTAAAAATATATTAACCCCAAAGCTGGAAGCAGCCCTCCGTGAATATGCTTTAGATCAGATTTTCGGAAAACTGAAGAAGAACGGAGCAGGAAATCACCGTACCAGCAAAACAGGAATCGGTGACGAACGCGATGGTGAAAACCGCTCCTTTCAATATGGAGATGACCTTACAGCCGTAAATATGACTGAAAGCTTAAAAAATGCACAGATCAATAACGGAATTTCAGACCTGCGCCTTACGGAAGACGACCTTATTGTAGAAGAAACCAAACATAAGGCACAAATGAGTACCGTCCTTATGATAGACATCAGCCACTCCATGATCTTATATGGTGAAGACCGTATTACACCAGCCAAAAAGGTTGCTATGGCACTTGTTGAACTTATTAAACGGAAATATCCCAAAGATTCCATTGATATCATCGTTTTCGGAAACGAAGCATGGCCCATCAAGATCAAAGACCTGCCCTATTTAAAAGTAGGCCCATATCATACCAATACGGTTGCAGGTCTGGAACTGGCCATGGATATTCTTCGTAGAAAAAGGAATACCAATAAGCAGATTTTTATGATCACCGATGGAAAACCGAGTTGTATTCAGCTGCCTAGCGGTGAGTTTTATATGAACAGTTTCGGATTGGATGAAAAAATTGTCACTCAATGTCTCAACAGAGCTGCACAAGCCAGAAAACTGAAAATTCCTATCACGACCTTTATGATTGCCCAGGATCCTTATCTGCGTCAATTTGTAGAGGAATTTACAGCTCAAAACAAAGGAAAAGCCTTCCTGACCGGGCTATCAGGTTTAGGGCAAATGATTTTTGAGGATTACGAGAAAAACAGAATAAGAAGAATATAGGGGTCAGATTTCTGACTTGCTATCAAAAATATTTACAATAAAAAATCTTACCAGATAATTAGTATTACAAGAAAATGAAAAACGATATTACATTCAAAGAATTAAAAGATTCCGGATATACAGATAAAACAATCAATGAGGAAATCCAGGCGAACTTAATCGCGAGGATCAGAGCTAAAGAACCTGTTTTCGAAGGACTTTGGGGCTATGAAGACACCGTGGTTCCTCAATTGAAAAAAGCCATTCTTGCCGGTCACCATATAAATTTATTAGGATTACGAGGACAGGCAAAAACAAGAATTGCAAGAAGCATGGTCAACCTTCTGGATGAATATATGCCTATTGTAAAAGGATCTGAGATCAATGACAGCCCATTCAACCCTATTTCAAAATTTGCAAAAGATCTCATTGCCGAACTGGGCGATAAAACGCCTATTTCATGGGTTCATCGTTCTCACCGTTTCTATGAAAAACTGGCGACTCCAGATGTAAATGTTGCTGATTTAATTGGTGATATAGATCCCATCAAAGCAGCCACTTTAAAACTGCCTTATTCCGATGAACGTGTTTTACATTATGGAATGATTCCGCGTGCCAACCGTTCTATATTTGTGTTAAATGAATTGCCGGATTTACAGGCCAGAATTCAGGTTTCTTTATTTAATATTTTACAGGAAGGAGATATTCAGATCCGTGGATTCCAGTTGAGAATGCCTCTTGATATTCAGTTTGTATTTACAGCCAATCCCGAGGATTATACCAACAGAGGAAGCATTGTTACCCCTTTGAAAGACAGAATCGGGTCTCAGATTTTCACTCATTATCCAAAAACAATAGCGCTTGCCAGACAAATTACCGAACAGGAAGCTTTAATTTCAGCGGAAGATAAAGCACAGATACAAATTCCTGATTTTGCGAAAGACCTTCTGGAAGAAGTTGCTTTTGCGGCCCGTATTAGTGAATATGTAGATGCTAAAAGCGGTGTAAGTGCCCGTTTGACAATAAGTGCTATGGAAAACTTAGTTGCAGCAGCCAAGTTACGTTTAATTGAATCCGATGCAGAGAAAACGACAGTCCGTTTGCTTGATTTCATGTCTATTATTCCCTCTATCACGGGAAAAATTGAACTGGTGTACGAAGGAGAACAAGAAGGAGCAGATTATGTAGCCAAAATATTGATTGACAAAGCAGTCATTACTCAATTTGAACGTATATTTCCACGTATTTCCAAGCTGGAAAAAGAAGGAATCAAAACACCTTATACCGACCTGATCAGATGGTTCAACAAAAACCACCTGGAGCTCAATTACAATGATACAGATGAAGAATTCTATGCTAAACTTGATAAAATAGAACCTTTAGTCACAGTAGTGGAAGAAAATGCATCTGAACTGAGTGCGGAAGATCAGAATTTCTGTAAAGAATTAGTTTTATGGGCATTAACTATCAGCAATAAAATTGACAAGTCTGAAAATCAGAATGTCTTCACTTTTGATTCTCCGGGAATCGGCCAATTTTTGCGCAACTAAAATCAATTGATCATTCAACAGATACAAAATAAAAACCTTCAGATCAAATCTGAAGGTTTTTATTTATTTACCGGGAAACGTTGCCCAGCATTATTTTTAGCTTTACACCATATTATCATTTTTAAATACAGCAGAACCAAAAGGGTTATCTACCAGCCACAGCCAGTTTCCGTTTTCATGTCTTTTCATAATGCAGGAAGTATGACCTGTCATTTTTATGGGATGTCCGTCCGGAGCATTTCCCGTCATTTCCCACTGATCTAGCCACATCGCAATATCATTAACGACCGTAACATGAGGTGTTCCCCCTTGTATATTCATTTTTAGCCTGCATATCTCATCCATTGCCAATTGTATCTCATTCAGCCCTCTCAGCTCTCTTCCCTCTCTGTCAATGTATACCGCTTCCGGATGAAAACAGCTTAAAGCCCCTTTAGCATCCCCATTTTTTATACAGTCGCGAAAATACGCTACTGCACCCTCTTGTATTTGTCTGTTAAAATCCTGCATTTATTTTATGTTTCTGGCATTCAATTCCTTTTCTAATGCCTTCTTGTTTTTATTCCAACTATTCACCGCAAAAAGGGCAAAAAGAACAGGGATAAAAGTCATGAGCCCCAACCCTTTGGCTATGGTACTATAAATAGCAATACCAACCAATACTCCCAGGATTACAGCATTCACAATATCATTGGATTTTGTCTTTTTTTTCTTCTCTAATAATTCCTGATCGGTTAAGTCTGATAATTCTTTTTCCATGGTTTGTTGAAAGCTTTTAGGTTGTTATTCTAGTTTTAAAATGGTAATTTATATTGGTTTTTTTTAAAATTATTTCCAGTTTTTTTACCTGAAGCTAAAATACAATATTGCCGAGACATTTTTTTATTTCTTTTATTTGTAATTTATTTCATTATGCTCACCTTGGAAAACTTAATGGCTTATGGAAGACAACCTGAATTGTATTTACAGAGTTATCAACTTCATGGAAAAGAATTATGATCAGCCTGTTTCCGTAAAGGAATTGGAAGATATTTCCCATTATTCTTACCGAAATATACAGCGTATTTTCAAGTACAGCTGCGGAGAAACAATAGGATCTTTTCAACAAAGATTAAAGGTAGAAAATGCCTATAAAAGGATTCTATATACCCAGGAAAACCTCACCTCCATTGCTATTGAAGTCGGTTTTTCCAATATCGCTTCTTTTTCTAAAGCTTTTAAACAGCATTTTGGGATTTCCCCAAAAGCCGCAAGATTAAGTAAGGAAAAACTTCTTTGTGAAGACGAGATCATTCCGGTAACATCTGATGAACTGCTGGAACCTGAAATTGTATATCTTAAGCCCATACAAGTCTATTATCAGAGTATTAAAACCTATTATAACAATGAAGAAATTGAAGTGCTTTGGGAAAAGTTCATGGAAAATAAATTCCCTGATGCCGGCACAGAATATTTTGGGGTTATCGCCGACGAACCCCTGATCAAAACTGAAATCAACTGCCGGTATGATTCATGTGCAACCCTACAGTCTTACCATAAAAAACTGCCTTCAAAAATGATATTTGGCGGCAAATATGCACGTTTCACTCATACAGGCAGCTATGAAACAATAGATGACACCTATACCAAAATCTATTCCCGCTGGATTTTTAATTCAGGACTTGAATTTTCCCATACTCCGATCATAGAAAAATACGAAAGACATACAACTTCTGAAGAGGATCAGGAAAACCAAATTACTTACATTTTATTACCCTTGAAATAAGTTGTCAATTTGGGACAACTTTAAAAATTTTCACCAATCTAATTTTGCATTGTTAAAAAATAAATCAATTATGCAAAAAAAGAAAATCATGTTCCTGTTATTACCTGTTTTTTTAATGGCCTGCTCTCAAACAGAGCCTATAGAACCTCCAGGAACTACGAACCCGGGAACTCCTGTTTACAAAATGCCGGAAGAATCTGCAAAGCACGAAGGGACCTGGCTTCAATGGCCTCACCAGTATCAATATGGAACTACCTACCGCAACCGGCTGGATGCAACCTGGGTAGCAATGACCAAGGAGCTCGCGCAAAGTGAGAAGGTTCATATCGTTGCGTATAACGGGATAGAAAAAGACCGTATTGTAGGATTATTAAACAGTGCAGGGGTTCCGCTTACCAATATCAATTTTAAGCTTTATCCCACAGATGATTTCTGGGTAAGAGATAACGGGCCTATTTATGTGAAAGATCAAAACGGGCAGTTATTTATTCAGGATTGGGGGTTTAATGGCTGGGGTAATAAAGCAGAATACAGCAAGTGTAATACAATTCCTTCTAAAATTGCTGCAGATACCAACATTCCAAAAATTGATCTCAATTCGGTTATGATCAATGAAGGCGGAAGTGTAGAAATTGATGGAAACGGAGTATTGATGGCGTGTAAAAGTTCCATTCTAAATAGTAACAGAAATCCTGGAATGACTCAGCAGCAGGCAGAAGCAATATTTACCCAAAATTTAGGGGTTACCAAGTTTATCTGGTTGAATGGGAAGGCTGGGCTAGACATTACAGATATGCACATTGATGGTTTTGCAAGATTTGCCAATTCCTCCACCATTATCACCATGAGCCCCAATGATCTGGCTTACTGGCAGGTTCCGGATGGCGATATTGACAAATTATATGATGCAACCACAAAAAATGGCTCTGCTTATCAGTTTGTAAAGGTTCCTTTGACCAGAAACGATGTGATAACCACTTACGGAAAGAATGTAGGCCGTGCCTCTTATATCAATTATTATATTGCGAATAACCGTGTATTGGTACCTAACTACAACGATCCCAATGATGCAGTTGCCAACAATATTATCCAGCAGCTTTATCCTGGTAAAACAGTAGTAGGAATAGATTGTCGTAATTTATTTGCCAATGGCGGCATGGTACATTGTGTAACCCAGCAACAGCCTCAATAAAATGATACTCAAATAAAGCTTGCTGATTTTCAGCAGGCTTTATTACTTCACAATGCCAGTCACCAAAAATAGCGTAAATTTGCTCTGCCCATCTCGTAAAGGATGGTTTTCCAGTGTAAGTATTATGAAAAAAACAGCAGTTTCTTTATTAGCCCTTCTTCTGAATATTGTTTGTCAGGCACAAAATTTTGATGTTATTCCTTTAGGGATCTATGGTGGTGAACAGGAAGACAACTTATCAGCCTATTTGGTAGGCGCACCGAAAGACAATTCATTTCTTTGTCTTGATGCCGGTACCGTAAATGCCGGGATACGAAAAGCTATTCAATTAAAAAGCCTTGACGGTTCAGCAGAAACGGTTCTTAAGGATCAGATAAAAGGATACTTTGTATCACATGGTCATTTGGATCATTTATCGGGACTGATTATCAACTCTCCGGCCGATTCTAAAAAAGATATTTTCGCGATAGCACCCGTGATTCAGATTTTGCAAAATCATTACTTTATAACAGATACCTGGATTAATTTTGCTGATCAGGGTCAAAAACCGATCCTTGGAAAGTATCATTATAATGAGCTTCAGGAAGGAACAGAAATTCCGGCACCTAAAACCCCATTTTTTATAACAGGCTATGAGCTGAGCCATGTAAATCCTTATAAAAGCAGTGCGGCATTAGTAAGAAGAGATGATCATTACCTCCTTTATCTGGGCGATACAGGCGCTGACCGCATCGAAAAGTCTGACCGTCTTGATCACCTTTGGACTACAATAGCACCCCTTGTTAAAAAAAGACAACTCAACACCATATTAATTGAAGTTTCTTTCCCCAACAGCCAGCCGGAACATCTGCTGTTCGGCCACCTTACTCCTACTCTTTTGGTTGAAGAACTGAGTAAACTGAAAGAAAAAACCGGACAAGGCAGCCTTGAAGGTCTTAATATTGTAGTTACCCATAGAAAACCCACAGGTGACAATCCTGAACTTATCAAAAAGGAACTATTAAAAAGCAATCCTTTAAAAGTAAATTATATCTTCCCTGAACAAGGCAAAAAAATTAGTTTACCCTAACAAAATACTAAAAGATGAAGCATAGCTCTGCTTCATCTTTTTTATGTTTTGCTTTACTATCCATTTAGAGACAAGTGTAATGTATTAATTATCATTTATTTAAAACTTATTTGTGAAAATTAATACGTTTTGTATGGCTGTATAAAATTAATATCGTAATATTGCAATATAATAATTAAAACAATGGGAGTTACTAAAACAGAAATCTATACCGAAGAGCAAAATAAACTGGCTTCTCTGCTTAAAGTTTTGGGACACCCTGCCAGAGTAGCCATTTTACAATATATCATTCACCAAAAAGCATGTATCTGCAATGATCTGGTTGAAGAACTTGGTCTGGCTCAGGCTACGATCTCTCAACATTTGAAAGAACTGAAAAATATCGGGATCATTAAAGGGTCTATTGATGGGAAATCTGTCTGCTACTGCATTAATGAAAATGTATGGAAAGATATTCAAAATGAATTCAATGCATTCTTTAATCAGGATGTCACTATAAAACAATGCTGCTAAGGCATTTTTTTTGAACAAAATAATCGTAATATTGCAATATAACATTATAATTTTAATCTTTAAATTTTAATCACTATGAGATTATCAGAAATCAAAGAAATTCTTCCTAGATTGGAAAACGTTGAATTTCAATTGGAAAACGGCACTTTTGTTCCTGAACATTTCCATGTTACAGAAGTGGGCCAGATTATAAAAAAATTCATCGATTGTGGCGGCGTTATTAGAAATGAGAGAGTAGTCAACTTTCAGTTATGGGACGCTGATGATTATGAACATCGTCTGAAACCGGGGAAGCTTCTTCACATTATTCGGCTTTCTGAAGAAAAACTGGGAATAGAAGACACAGAAATTGAAGTTGAATATCAGGGGGAAACCATTGGTAAATATGACTTAAGTTTTAATGGGAAAAACTTTGTCCTGAACAATAAAACCACGGCTTGCCTTGCCCAGGAAGCCTGCGGAATTCCTAACGAAAAGCAAAAGAAAAATCTGTCTGAGTTCTCTGCAAACCCTTCATCATGCAATCCTGCTTCAGGCTGCTGCTAATACCTTAGAATACTATGTATCAAAAATTAGTAAACACAATCCAATCTCTAGAATGGGAAAATATAGATGCTGATAGAAAAGAAGTTCTGGAGCCATTGATCAGTTTCATCCAACAAAAGGTGGATGAAGGAAAAGAAGTCAATATCAATTTTATCTGTACTCACAATTCACGCCGCAGCCATTTGTCACAAATATGGGCGCAGACAGCCTCTTCCTATTTTGCTATTCAGGGTGTTCATTGCTATTCCGGAGGAACAGAAACAACCGCTTTATTTCCTAAAGTGGCTGAAACATTAGCCGATCAGGGGTTCAGTATTTTCAGCATTGCTGAAACAGCCAATCCCGTGTATGCAATACAATATGAAGCTAATGATTTACCTATCATAGGTTTTTCAAAAAAATATGATAGTCCTTTCAATCCTGTATCCGGATTTGCAGCCATTATGACCTGTTCACAGGCAGACGGTGGATGTCCGTTTATTCCTGGTGCTGAAAAAAGAATTCCCATCACGTTTGAGGATCCTAAAATTGCGGATAATACTCCGGAACAGGCAACAATATATGCTGAAAGAAGCTTGCAAATTGCAGAAGAAATGTTCTATGTTTTTTCAAAAATCAACCAATCATCATGCAGCCAAGATTAAAATTTCTTGATCGTTATCTTACTTTATGGATATTCCTGGCCATGGGTATAGGAATTGCTTTAGGGCATTTTTTCCCAGCCATTCCTGACATGGTCAATTCACAATCCATAGGAACAACCAATATTCCTCTGGCAATTGGGCTCATTCTCATGATGTACCCGCCATTAGCTAAGGTTGACTATTCTCTTCTGCCATTAGCATTTAAAGATAAAAAAGTAATTGGCGTTTCCTTATTTCTCAACTGGATGATAGGACCAGTCCTTATGTTTGGGCTCGCTATCCTTTTTTTAAGACATGAACCTGATTATATGGTGGGTCTTATCCTCATCGGACTGGCAAGATGTATTGCAATGGTACTCGTCTGGAATGACCTGGCAAAAGGAAATAGAGAATATGCCGCTTTACTGGTTGCGTTGAACAGTATTTTTCAGGTATTTACTTACAGCTTTATGGTATGGCTGTTTATCAATATATTACCTGATCAATTGGGCTTGGCCAGCTTTAATGTAAATATTTCTATGAAAGATATTACTGAAAGTGTACTCATCTATCTGGGAATTCCGTTTTTAGCAGGTTTTATCAGCCGTTATATTCTGATAAGATCAAAAGGAAAAGCATGGTACAACAGAAAATTTGTACCTGCAATATCCCCTGTTACATTATATTCCTTATTATTTACCATTGTACTAATGTTTAGCTTAAAGGGAAGCAAAATACTGGAGCTGCCTATGGATTTAGCAAAAGTAGCCCTACCGCTTATCATTTATTTTGTTCTGATGTTTTTTGTGAGCTTTATAATTAATAAGTTATTAAAAATTTCTTATGATAAAAATGCATCTATAGCCTTTACCGCTACCGGAAACAATTTTGAACTGGCCATTGCTGTAGCTATTTCTGTATTCGGAGTTCATTCACCGCAGGCATTTGTAGGAGTTATTGGACCATTGGTAGAAGTCCCGGTATTGATATTACTCGTGAAAGCCAGTTTATTTATGAAAAGAAAATGGTATCCTGAATAATCTGATGACCCGGGATAAAAAAAGCATCACTTTTTCAGTGATGCTTTTTCGTTGTAAAAGTTATATTATCTGAATATTTGTCAATTCCTGTACTTATCAATTTCAGGTTTTATTACATTTGATTTTCTGCATATTTATAGACTTTACCATCTTCCCAGACAAATAACTGGATAGAGGTAAACGGTTTTATTTTATATGAAAATCCTGCATTTTTTATGTCAAATCCTTGTACTCCGTTATCGCTGGCATTTAATACCAGTATTCTCTGCCCCGGAAAACATTTTCCTAATGTAAAATGCGTACCGGGATCTGTACATCTAATGACCAGCATTCTATTATCAGAATCATAATATTGAACTCCTGACTGCTGTTCGATCATTCTATGAGATAATCTCATTCTATAATCTTCATTGGTAATCTCATCATCAAGAGAAGCTAGCTCTCCATCCGGAATAAATAAAGTATTAGGTTTTTCATCCTTTGATTTAAAGTTTTCAGTAGCTTTTACTGAACCTAAAACATTTACTTTATCTGCTCCATTAGCTTTTGTACCTATACCAATCCTGTAATCTCCTCTATTGAAATTAATACCTTCCCAACCTTTATACGTACTTGAATATTTATAATACTCATCTTTTAATACTGTTAAATAGAATTTATCATTTTTATTATAAATACCAGATTCTCCACCTTGATAGCCGTCAACAACAAATAATGCGTTACCTGTGTTATTCGTAAACTGCTGGTTGACTATAACAGCACCAGTAGACATATTATTCCAATTATCAATATGACTTTGTGAAAAGTCTGCGTCACTCCAAACAGTTCTCCAAAGTCCCCATCCGGTATTTCCAGAACCTGAATTATTACCTCTAAATTTCATACCATTACCTCCTCTATCAATGGTCAACTGCTGCCTTCCATCAGATGAGTTTAAATTTAAAGTAGTAGTATAGTTAAATCCTGAAGATGGAGATTCTTGCCTATAAATTCCAGATTCAGAAACTAAGTTTAAATCAGCAACATACTTTAAATTTTTAAACTTATCGTTCCAGTTGCTTATCATAGCAGTAGTAAGATTACCAGCATCCCAGATTACATTTCCTTGGAATGTAGGTCTTGTTCTTACGTGATTAACAGTACCCTGATTATCAATCGTCATCGCTATCTGAGGTCCTGCTGCAAACGAATTAGTTGTTGCAAAAGCCATAGATGTACCATCCCCGTCATTGCTTCTCACATATATACCTGCTTGCCTTCCACTGTTAGAGAAAAACCCTATAGATCCTGTGTACTGATTATCAGTATTTGAACCACTTTCAGTTTCTACTAAAAAAGAATAGTCAGTTGCTGTACTAGTATTACCCCAGCCTGTACCTGTATTTTTTGCTCTGCCTTTGATAATTTTAAGCCCGGTAATATTTTGTTGACCATCAACGTTAACAAACTTACTATTAGCCCAAGATCGAGTAGCCAGGAATACATACCCATCTGTTCTATGATATATGTAAGGCGCATCTGTTGATAAACCATTTGAAAATCCTAATGTTTCAGCATTTTCTGAAGAATTAACTTTATGATCAGGATTAAAATTATTAGTAGTCCAAAGTCTTTCTCCATCTGACAACAAAGGAATATTACCTTTTTTCGTCATAACTGTTGTATTAACACCCTGCCAATACTCTAAGTGATCGCTGAATAAAGGGAAATCTATTCTATGGTACCATGTATTATCCCCTGCAATGTGTAAAGAGTTACCATAGGTAGACGGAAATCCAGTACCTGAGGCCCAATCTGTAACACTTAAAGGAAAATCAGTTTTTACTGCAGTGGCATCTTGATGTATTCCTCTTTTTGCTAAGTATTCACCAGGATTAAAGTTACTAGAAGTCCAGGGAATAGCACCTTGAATTTTAACAACCCCACTATCTGAACTTAATAATAAATCACCATTATTTACAGCTCTAACAGCAAAATTATCTCCTGATCCTCCTCCTGAAGCCGCTTCTCCATCAGCTCCAATATAAGCTATCGCTTTAGTCCCATCATACTTTTCCCAAGTCAAATAATTCCCTGTTTGTGCGGTACTTTTCCATCTCCCTAACATAGCCGGAGACTCCATATTAAAGGCCCCCGTCATAGTACCGCCATCTTTTCTAAGATAGTTTTCTAACTCGGAAGAGGATACAAAAGCTGATAAATCAGAATATTCAGCAAGTCTTTTCCAAGGGGCTTGATTTCCTACATACCAGGTTTTATAATAAACACCTTGTTCTTTAGATGTTGGTACAAATAAAGTAAATCCTAAATCTTTTGATGTCTTAGAATAGCCATTAAAACTTGCAAAAGTTCCTTCAAGTGTTTTATTGGCCAGCTCACCATCAAAATTAGAACCTGAATTGGCTGTTGAAATACTTTGTAAGCCATTGGGCACTAATTCAGATTGATTAGTGATACCTACTCCTTTATTTATAGGATAATAATTATCTAAATCTGTCAGAGTTGCCGGATTTAAATTAGCGGTTGTCCAAAACTCCTGGAAAGTTCCCCAATCGGCAGCATCGTAATTTTGTTTGACAAAACCTATTCTATCATTATTTTTAGATGAAACAATAGCTGTCGATTTTTTAACATCGCTTCCTGAGTATGAAGACATCCATAAAACATCTGACCATCCAAAATTAGAATTACCCATTTGAGTAGCATCTAACATTTGTAATTTTAATTTACCAGCACCAAAATATGTTGAATTAGGTTTTTCCTGCCCGCCTCCTATATAATCTGCACCTAGATAATTATTTACGTTGTACACTTTATGTTTCCAATCTCCTGAATTACCATCCAGTTCTGAAAATATTCTACCATTATTTTGTATAAATGTTTTAAATCCTGTAGTACTTGCATCGCCAAAGTGAAAACTAATACCTTCACCTAAGATATGAGCGCTACCTTGAAAATAAGACATTCCATAATTATCAGCATCACCAAAAGACCATATTCTGTTTCTTTGATGAGGCTTATACCATTTATTCTGAAAGCCTTCTGTTGTTTGAATTAAACCTTTTGAAAAAATCCCCTCATTGGGTATATAGGCTGAATCCGTATAGCTTGATGAAGCCAGTAAACCACCTGATAAAATGACTTGCGCAGCATTTCCATTGAGTCCGCCTATAGGTTTATCTGAATCCAAGGCCCAATACCCGCCAACATTTTTCTTTTCCCAAAATATATTTTCAGAAACAAGTTCTTCTTTTGTAAGGAGATGTTTAAGATTGATTTGAACTCTTTTTGTCCCTCCTGGGTCTGGATTATCCGAAACTGAAGTAATCCGGTTTCTACCTTGATCTAAACCTCCATACCCACCAGTTAATTTCGCATCAAATCCTTGCCAATATCCTAATCTTGGAAACCAGAAAGTTAATTTTCCATTAGAATTTAAAGCAATAACATAATTGAAATAAGATAGTGTAGAATATCCGCCTTCAGAAATTATAGTATCATTGTAAATATACCCCTGAAGCTTAAAGTCCAATGGCAAATAATTTCCATTACTATACATATTTCCTTTCATTTCCAGAAGGAACTGTTCCCCAGAGGTAACTGAATAGTCTACATCAGTTTCAATTAAAGTACCGCTGGCAAAATCCCGTGATGAATGAATATAAGAATCTTCTTTCTTTCTACTATCATAGTCAGCCCCACCTCCAGTTAAAAAGTAGTTATCAGAAGAACCATTCTTTCTAAATCCTTCAGCCTTTACATGTTCATAATGATTACTCGTTCCCACTCCAAAATGAAATCCATCATCTCTTAGAGTAAGAGTAGAAGATATAAATCCTGTTTTCCAGAATGTAATACCTGGCTGTGATCCATCATCACTTCTCACCCATAGATTATTGGCATATTCGTTTGGCGAACCAACACTCATAAAAGATTTTTGACCATTTACAAATTGATTGGTACTTAAAGTCATTACATCTAAATCAGCAATAATCTCAGCTTTTGTTCTTTGAGATATTTTCTTTGTAGTGGGATTCCAAACCAACACAGAACCGGTGTCGTTGGGAACACTTTTTACAATGATTTCGCCTTCAACAGCGATGTGATTGTTAAAATATTCAGGTGCTATTAGTGATGCCATTAATCAAGTCTTGCGGTTAAAGTAATTCTATATTCATCTTGCGTAAGAGGTGCCAGAACGTCTATTCGTACGTCATTGGCAGAGGTCGTTACACAGCTTACATTTATTTTTCTATTATCCGTAGTACGGTAACAGATATAGTCAACATTCCAGGTATTCCAATTATGATTAATGGGAAAAGTAACGGAAGAGCCATCTCCAATCAGCACGGTTTTAGATTTGATTTTTGCATCCAAAACAAATTTAGTAGATCTTGGAGTCATTGTTTTAAGGGCATCAGTTCCCGCCATAGCTTCAGCTTCTGTAGCGATTTGAATGAGTCCTTTCACACTCTCTGTGGCATCTACAATGTCAGGAATTCCTTTTTCTATAATCTGATAATTTTTAGGAACATTTGAACCATTATCAGTATTAGCAATAAGGTGGTCGCCAATAGAAACAGGTTCACTGCCAACCCAGCCATTAGCCGTAATAACCCATACCATCCCTGTTTTAATAGCAGCTGATGTAATGGGTAATGGTGCTGTCATTGAGCTTTTAACAGGAGAAGGAATATACCCTCCCGGCTGATAAATCAACGCTCCTGTAAGACTTTGTCCCACTAAGTTTTCAATATAATTTTTAATCTTATTGGATGACCATGTAAAGGTACCTGACTGTACGGCATCATTCAGGAAAATAGAGACAATATCTGCATTGCTAAGATTTCTACCAGCTATTTTGATAACATGTCCTGAACTATTGGTCAGTATCTGACTTAGCAATAGAAGTCCGCTTGTTTGATCTGTTTGAAATGGATTATTGGTCAGTGGATAATCGGGGTGTACGTAATTTTGAGCCAGATTAATCCATTTGGTTCCGTTCCATTGGTGCAGCTCACTTTTATAATCAATGATCCAGCCTGGGAGCGCTTTATCCGTATTGGGAAGTGTATCAAAATATTGAAAGCGGGTATGCTGCAGCTCTCCAAAAAAATTATCCTGATGGGCGTTATTACTTATTACTGCGTTATTATTCATGTTTTTTTATTTTTTTATGGTTTAACTTTTAAAATGAGAATGTTAATAGGATGAACGAGGTCACCAAACATCTTAATCTCTATGGTTTGATTGGTTGCGTAATCGTCAATATTTATTTTTTTACCCGTAACACTATCCCGCGCCTGGATGATCACATTTTCCGTTTCAAGGGTGTTAGGAAACACGGTGCTTTCTGTGACTTGTACCACTGCACTTGTAGGGGTCTGTGATATCAACAAAACCTTATCATAGATTTTCTTATTAAATTCCTGTTGATTTTTCGGGCTGCCTACCCCATCATAGTCAAGTAACAGCTTTACTTTATCTTCACTCGTTTCCCCTGAAAGAGCTTTTAACGCTTCAATATCCTCACGGCTTTTCTTAATAAAATCCACGATTTCCTGAAGTTCATCTAAAGACAGATCATTGGATAACAGCAGCTTTTTAATATTTTCTATCTTCAGGGCTAAGTCTTTATCAGCATTTTTCAGTTCACTAATAAAGCCATCGATCTGTATCTTAGTGTATGCATTACCCAATTGGCCAGAATCATCAATCGTAGCAGCATTGCTGATTCCAAGTTTACTTTTCCAGCTAGTAACATGAGCTGGGGTTAGATTACCCGCATTCAGTAAAGCCAAATATTCCGAATGGGCCTTTGGGTCTTTTAAATGCGCCTGAAAGGCCTCTGCACTGGCAAATAATTGAAAAATATCTTCAAACCCTTCAATACTTCCCATAGGGATTTGGTCATCCTTATGGTAAAAAGATGAAAATGTTTCTTTAAACTGCGCTTCTGTTGGAAAATCTCCAGTTTCAAACCAACTGAAAATTGTTTGTAATGGTGTACTCATGTGTTTTTTGAAAATTACTTTTGATAAAATTGATAAGTGGGGAAAGAGCGATATTGTTCAAAGCATAATCGCCTTAAATGGAAGTCCATAGTTCTTGAATTCAATAACTATTCACATTCTTCAGAGCTCAAAGTTCAGATTTATTCAGCTCTTATAATAGTTTTTTGACCTCCCTATTCTGTAGTTGCAGTATCCTTTATTTTTATGAAATTTGATAATACTGCTTCCTAATTTCAATGTTCAAAATTCCTTTTTTTTTAATTTCTGTGAAAGTTTTTTGGCCTTTCCATTCTGTAGTTGCAGTAAGTCTACTGTAATTCTAAAAAAATATAAATAAACCTTTTTCAATAGTTTCATTATTTCTTTCAAATAATAATTCGGGGTAAAGATCTACTGAAAGTTCCTTTAAAAATCAGCGGATATATGCTTATCGTAAAAAAGGCTCGGATTATAAAATCTATCATTGACGATTAATGAAAAATTAGGTGATCTGTTATATTTTTAAAATACATTGACTTTACCAACTGGCTTTAGTGGAGAAATTACGTGTGTTACTTTAAATACTTCTGATTGGTCATGTGTTTTATTGTACTTTAGCAACATAACATTCATTAAAAAACAAATCAATGATTAAACAAATAATATGTACTTTGTTTGCTTTTTTATCTTCTCAGATCGTGTATTCCCAAACCTTTGAGGACAGCACATGCTGGGAATATTTTAAAATAACTCAAGACTTAAAAAATGATAAACCTCTGGACAAAAAAACATGGAATCAGTTTTTGAAAAATGAAGCCATGCAGGTTTATATTAAGGATCAGGGTTGGGACAGTATTTTCATAGATGGGTACAGGAAGAACATGGAAATCGTTTATATGCCAAAAAACAGTACTACCCTGAAGGAAAAACTGAAAACTCCAATGAAAAACTGGTGGGTCTATATTATCAATGAGTATAAGGTGAATGAGGATCAAATGAAAAAATATCTTACCGATATTAAAAAAGATCCAAAACATTATTTTGACACCTGTTACCAGTATACCTATCAGATGCTTCCAAAGAAATATCAGAAAAAAGCTGAAGACTATAAAGTGACCATTATCCCTATACACAATGATGCGCATGTGAGGAATAGCTGGATAATATTCACTCTGATGTGTGCGTATTTTCATGATAACAACAGAATGGGAGCCATGGGAGGCCACGAGCTTCATCATATATTAAGACCCCAGCTTGTATTTGAAGTAGAAGATCAGGATGCAGTTATTGTAAATTTGCTTCAGAGAATATTGAATGAAGGAAGTGCTGATTTAACGGATAAGATCTATGAGGGAAAAGATGCAGTAAAACTATTGGAATTTCAGAGAGGAACGCGTGAAGAATTCATAGCAGATGGAGCCAAAGTAATTAAAAATATTGATTCTCTATTGTCTGTAAAACCATTAGACCGATCCAAGTTAAAAATGAATAAGCTGATCAATACTGGGAACACTAGTGGTCATGTTCCGGGGTGTTATATGTCCGCTATTATAGAGAAAGCCGGCTTAAAAAAAGACTTAATCAAACATGTTGAGGATCCTTTCAAATTTGTATACTTATATGATAAAGCTTCAAAAAAAGATAAGAATGCCTACGTTCTTTCTGCCACAACGATGAATTTGGTACGTGAATTAGATAAAAAGTACAGATCTAAAGCAACAATAGAGCAGCATCAATAGAAGTGAAGCAGGCAAAAATAAAAAGGACAGATCAGTGATCTGTCCTTTTATGCTTTTGGAAATGTCTCGTCCTAACATAGCGTTACACAAAAAGAAGTTATGTTATGGAAGGATTTAATAATCAGTATGTAAAGCGGAGCCAAAAAGATTACAGTTTATCCTTTAAACTAGCCGTAGTACATGAAGTAGAAAGTGGTTCGATTGGTAATCGGGCAGCAATGCGCAAATATGGTATCCAGGGGCATGGTACTATTACTGAATGGCGCAGAAAATATGGTAACTTTGATATCGATAACCGTTCACAAAGTAAAGCCATGCAAACCCCGGAACAAAAGATCAGAGAACTAGAAGAGAAGCTAAAACGTTTGGAGCACCATAATCAATTCTTAGAGAGCCGCTTAATAAAATCTGAAGATAAAGCTTCTATTTTGGA
Organism: Chryseobacterium sp. GW821-FHT04C04; assembly: GCF_059420365.1. Classification (NCBI taxonomy): domain Bacteria; kingdom Pseudomonadati; phylum Bacteroidota; class Flavobacteriia; order Flavobacteriales; family Weeksellaceae; genus Chryseobacterium; species Chryseobacterium sp. GW821-FHT04C04. The sequence goes on from NZ_JBWKTO010000001.1 coordinate 605,873, forward strand.
GAAATTTTGAAATATAACCTTCAGCTAAATCCCGACTATGAAATTCACCTTTATTAATTTCCCTGGAAATGTAAGAGAATTGAAGTCTATCATTGATCTGGCTTGTGAAAATGTGTGATCAGCCTGAGATAATGGCATAGGATATTAACTTTTATCATCTTGAAAAAGATTCAGAGTCTTTTCTCGGCGAGCAAATTAGTTAATTAATAACATTAAAGCTTTGGTAATTTCGAATAATGTTATTAGATTTATAATGAATTCTGAATGACAATATTATTACACCTCACTAAATTTATTAATCATGAAAAAGCAAATCTTTATCATTGCGCTGTCTCTGGGAGCAATTACCTTAGGGACACACCGGGTTATGGCACAAAATTCAGATCAGGTGAGTACATCAGTAAATATTATTTTATCGGACGTTATTGCAATGGGCATTGGCTCTGTTGCTTCTGAAGGTACTGTAGATTTTAATTATGGGAGCACAAAAGACTATAATTCATCAAAAAATGTGACCGTTCCCAATAGTTTAGTCATTATTTCCTCTAAAAATTTTGATGTAAAAGTAAAATCTGAAGGTGCACACTTTGTGAGTGGCGCAAACGTAATTCCCGTAGATATATTACAGGTAAAAGCAATACCAGGCGGAAGTTTGGCAGGAACCCTGAATGAGGTTACTTTATCTACAACTGATCAGGTGCTGGTGAGTAATGCAAGTTTAGGTACCCAACAGTCTTTAAATATTGCCTACTCCATTTCGGCGGAAAATGCATCTAAGGTCCTTCTGGGAAAACCACAGGGAACTTACACCCAAAAAATAACTTATACTGCCACTGCATTGTAACTAAATAACAATTTTAAATATAAAAGCCCTCAATACTACAAAAGTATTGAGGGCTTTTATATTTAAACCAAATGCGTAATCCTGTAGTGATTTTACTACATGGACTTCCGTTTTCCACTACAAAGAAACTTTTATCACCGCTGTAGATTTGTAATGTTCAAAAGAGAACAATTAAATATTATTCCCATGACAAAACAAATCGTAATTACAGCCTTAACTATTGGAGCTATCATATTAGGAACTAATAGTGTTCAAGCTCAAAATACTACCGCAACGACAACCGTAAACATTACCCTGAACGATGTAATCTCTATCGACGCAGGAAGTACAGCCATTGGTAATACGGTTGATTTTAACTATGCCACTGCAGCAGACTATAATTCTGATCAGACCATTACTAAAGCTAACTCTTTGAAGGTTACTTCCACGAAGAACTTTAATGTTAAAGTAAAAGCAGGAGGCACTAATTTCATGAATGGAACAAACTTAATCCCTGTAAATGTTTTGACAATTAAAGCAGCTACAGCTGCAGGAACAATGGGCGGAACAAAAAATGCTGTAGTTTTATCGGCAACGGATCAGAACTTAGTTACCAATGCTCCTCTTGGAAGTGCATTAACACTGAATCTGGACTACACTATTCCAGCAGCGAAATCATCTTCTTCTGATATTTTAGGTAAGCCAGCGGGAACTTATACGCAAACAGTAACTTATACCGCGACTGCTTTATAATAAAATTTTTTCATATTAATATTTTGTGATTTGGTGTTTCGAAGGCTTCCTCAGGAGGCCTTTGATTTTTATGTATTGTACCGATATAGATAAAATTCAAAATCCGGGAATTTATATTACGACAGCTTTATAATAGAAATAACAGCAATTTATATACGCCCTCAACACTTAGAAAGTATTGGGGGGCTTTACTATCTAAGTCAAAATGATAAACCGTGTAGTGATTTTACTACATAAACTTCCTTTTTCCACTACAAAGAAACTTTTATCGCCGCTGTAGATTTGCAGTATACAAAAGATAACAATTAAGTAAAAAATAACAATAAAATATTACCATCATGAAAAAACAAATCGTAATCACAGCCTTAACTTTTGGAGCAATCATATTAGGAAGTAATAATGTTCAAGCTCAAAATACTACAGCAAACACCACTGTAAACATTACTCTGAATGATGTTATCTCTATCGACGCAGGAAGTACTGCCATTGGTAATACGGTTGATTTTAACTATGCCACTGCAGCAGACTATAACTCTGACCAGACCATTACTAAAGCTAACTCTTTGAAGGTTACTTCCACGAAGAACTTTAATGTTAAAGTAAAAGCAGGAGGCGCTAATTTCATGAATGGAACGAACTTAATCCCTGTAAATGTTTTAACAATTAAAGCAGCTACAGCTGCAGGAACAATGGGCGGAACAAAAAATGCTGTAGTTTTATCGGCAACGGACCAGAATTTAGTTACCAATGCTCCTCTTGGAAGTGCATTAACACTGAATCTGGACTACACTATTCCAGCAGCGAAATCATCTTCTTCTGATATTTTAGGTAAGCCAGCGGGAACTTATACGCAAACAGTAACTTATACCGCGACTGCTTTATAATAAAATTTTTTCATATTAATATTTTGTGATTTGGTGTTTCGAAGGCTTCCTCAGGAGGCCTTTGATTTTGTATGTATTGTACCGATATAGATAAAATTCAAAATCCGGGAATTTATATTACGACAGCTTTATAATAGAAATAACAGC
>NZ_JBWKTO010000001.1:608576-904117 GCF_059420365.1 Chryseobacterium sp. GW821-FHT04C04
ATCTCTATCGACGCAGGAAGTACTGCCATTGGTAATACGGTTGATTTTAACTATGCCACTGCAGCAGACTATAACTCTGATCAGACCATTACTAAAGCTAACTCTTTGAAGGTTACTTCCACAAAGAACTTTAATGTTAAAGTAAAAGCAGGAGGTGCTAATTTTATGAATGGAACGAACTTAATCCCTGTAAATGTTTTGACAATTAAAGCAGCTACAGCTGCCGGAACAATGGGCGGAACAAAAAATGCTGTAGTTTTATCTGCAACGGATCAGAATTTAGTTACCAATGCTCCATTAGGAAGTGCATTAACACTGAATCTGGACTACACTATTCCAGCAGCAAAATCATCATCTTCTGATATTTTAGGTAAACCAGCGGGAACTTATACACAAACAGTTACTTATACTGCGACTGCTTTATAATATAAAAACACATCAATTTTATAATAAAAAAAACACATCAATATACATGCCCTCAGTACCTGGAAAGTGCTGAGGGTTTTTCTATTTATCATATGAATAAACCGTGTAGTTATTTTACTACATGCACTTCCGTTTTCCATTACAAAGAAACTTTTATCACCGCTGTAGATTTGTAGTATTCAAAAGAGAACAAGTAAACAAGAATAACAATTAAATAATACTACCATGACAAAACAAATCGTAATCACAGCCTTAACTTTTGGAGCAATCATATTAGGAACTAATAATGTTCAAGCTCAAAATACAACAGCAACCACAACGGTAAACATTACTCTGAATGATGTAATCTCTATCGACGCAGGAAGTACAGCCATTGGTAATACGGTTGATTTTAACTATGTTACTGCAGCAGACTATAATTCTGATCAGACCATTACTAAAGCCAACTCTTTAAAAGTTACTTCCACGAAGAACTTTAATGTTAAAGTAAAAGCAGGAGGCACTAATTTCATGAATGGAACGAACTTAATCCCTGTAAATGTTTTGACAATTAAAGCAGCTACAGCTGCCGGAACAATGGGCGGAACAAAAAATGCTGTAGTTTTATCGGCAACGGATCAGAACTTAGTTACCAATGCTCCTCTTGGAAGTGCATTAACACTGAATCTGGACTATACTATTCCAGCGGCAAAATCATCTTCTTCTGATATTTTAGGTAAACCAGCTGGAACTTATACGCAAACAGTTACTTATACTGCGACTGCTTTATAATAAAATTTTTAGTTTGTAAAGGCTCATTTTGCTGCGTTTTTCAGTAGTTTTGAGAATCTTTTATTATTAAACTATTTACACCATGCACAAGTTTATTTACCTTTTCATTTTCTTTATCCTTACAGGGTCTTCTTCACTTCTGGCACAAAGCATCTCTATGTCACCTACACGCTTGTTTTTCACAGGTAATCCAGGAGAAAAAGTAACAAAGACAGTCACGCTTCAAAACAACTCGGATAAAGATTATGTTTTTAATCTCAACTATAAAGATTGGGTTAGAGAAGAAGACGGAAATAAAGTTTATCTTGAAGCAGGCAGTTCAAAAACTTCCAATGCCTCCTGGGTGTCTACCTTAGAAAATGCTGTAACAGTTCCTGCCAAAAGTACAAAGGAGATTGTAGTAACCATGCAGATTCCGGCAAACGCATCACAGTCTACTGTTACAAACAGTATGTTGTTTTTTACCCAACTTCCTCAGCAGGCAGATAAGGCGCGTATTCAGAATGGTATTGGTATTATCACTTTATTTGAGGTGGGACTTCACATCTTTTACACTCCACCGGGAAACCATGTGAAAAGTTTGGATATTACCAATATTTCAGAAGTGAGCAATGAGAGTACTACGAATAGAAAAGTCGCTGTAAGCATTCATAATGACGGAAACACCATCAATGATGCCACCGTTGAATTTGAACTCACCAATACAGACAGTGGTAAAGAAATAAAATTACCCGCAATTTCCATCTCCATGTTTCCGGATACCAATCAGGTTGTTCAGTTTTCTTTACCAGAGAACATTTCAGGGAACTTCCTTGGCGTGGTTATCGTTAAAATGGCAGAATCCAATGATTTACGTGTAGGAGAAAAAAACTTTAAATTTTAAAATTAAGCCTTGAAACCACAGAATGGAATATCAATATCAGTACTAAGAAGAACAATCTTATTTTTTGTATTTGTTCTTCTGCACTTTTCGTGGGCCTTTGCACAGGAAAAAAAGGATATACAAATCCATTTTGAAAATGACAGTGTAACTGTTGAGAAGGGTTCTACTTTTACTAATTTCCTGGTCATTGAGAATAAAAGTTCTGAAGAGATTATGATTCAGAATATCATCCCTCAGGAACAATATCCGGGATTGCTTTTCTATCCCAAAAATGACTTTACCTTAGGCGCTGGTCAGTCTAAAAATCTTCCTGTGAAACTGATCGCCAACGTAGATTTTATGAAACTGAGATCCAATAAGATCCAATTCCAGGTTTCATATGCCACTCCAACGGTTACCAGAACTGAAAGCGCCTCGTTCTTTGTCGCTAAAGGCGAGAACAAAAACATCGCAATTTATACGGCTACCTACGAAAATTTCATTAACCCTGCTTTGCCCCAATCTTCAATTATGCTGACTGTAGAAAACCAGGGCTATAGTAAACGAACCGTTAAGATTGATTTGCAATCAATTCCTGATGGTCTGGAAATTTTACCCAAACAGCAAACCTTATCTCTGGAAGGGTTAGAAAAACAAACGGTTGAGATCAAAATTGCAGTCAGAAAACAGAATACACTTTATCCGGAATTTAATATTAATGCAATCGTCACAGATCTGCTTGATAATAAAATTGTGGGAAGCAATACGCTCTACTTAGTTATTTTATCGCACAACAGACAAATTGCCCGTGGAAACGAAGCGGTGAGCGGAAGTAACTTTGCGGAAATGAGCTATAATGAAAACAGTTCAGGTTTCAATTTTCTTCAGTTGAGGGGAAACACAGCATTCCGGGTGACTGAGAATTTAAAATCGCGCTTCAATATCGGTGCAGATTACTATTTTGAAGACGGTCTTTATAACGTGTATGATACCTGGCTGGAACTGGAGAGAAAAAATACGGTTTTACGCTTGGGAAATGTTAACAGCAGCGATTACGACTACCCTGTTTTCGGAAGAGGTGGGAAAGTTTCTACCAAATTTGGTAACAATAATCAGATTGAAGTTCTTGCGCTGGAAAGTAATTATAATCTGTACGGTACTTATTTCCAGCAAACAGAAGGATCTACCATGGTGGGTGCAAAATATGCTTTTGGAAATACTAAATCTTTCAATGGAAAAGTGTCCTATATTTTCGACCATGATCCGCGCTTTAACGTAGATACGCAGGTAGCGAATGCGGTAACATCATTGTTAATTAACGAAAAACACATCATCCGTACGGAGGTTGGAGTGAGTAACGAAAAAGGTCTTTCGAACAAAGACGAAAACACAGGAGCTTCAATGGGAGCCAATTACGAGGGAAAAATAGGGAAATGGGATGTACAATCTTTCAATTCCTTTGCCACCAAAAGTTATGCAGGGATCAAACGAGGATCTTTTTTTTCAAATCAGCGGATCGGCCGCCAATTTTCTGCTGCTCAGCGTGCTTTTATACAATATCAGAATTCGCAGGTAGAACCCGAGTTCCTGAGTTTCCAGAGTGAACCCATCCAACCTGGGAATACTTCTAATTTGCGTTATTATTTCAACAGTACAGAAGCTTTGGGACTAGGGTATCAGTTTTCTTTAAAGAAGTGGAATTTCCTACTTTATCCAAAGGTTGAAAAACAAAAAACAGCTAATTTTTATACATCACAGGAACTTTTTTCTTACCGGTTGGAAGCCAACATCAGTACTACATTAGGTGCCCACGGATTGAACCTGACGGCTGAATATTCTTATTCAAAAGAGAATGATCAACCAGACTGGTTCAATAGTTTGAGAACAACTTTATCTTACAGATATAAGTCATTCTCCCTCAACGGAACAGCCCAATGGAACGCAATCAGTGTCTTTGATTTAAATTCTTATTATGATGGAAACCGTAATTTCGCCAATTATAATGTGTATGCCTCCTATAATTTCCAGATGTTTAATCATAATCTGACTGGATCTTTTTCAGCCGGGACCTTCTATTCGGAACTTTATAAAAATTTAAACAGTAATATCACCGGTAATCTGGAGTATAAGATTTCGCCTTCCTGGTCCACCACAGGGTATTTTAATCTGTCCGGTTATAAATCTACGGCTGAATATGCAACCAGTGGAAGTTATTACCAGTTCAGAGTGGGAATTAAAAAATATTTTACCACAGCAACTGCTCTCGGAAATTATAAAGTGGCTCTCCAGTTCTTTGAAGATAAAAATTTTAATGGGCTTCTGGAATCCGGTGAATCGGTACTTGCTAATGAAATTGTAAAACTGGACAATTATGTAGCGATAACAGATAAGAATGGAAAAGTAGTTTTTCAGAATGTGCCTGAAGGTACTTACACTCTGAAAATGAACGAAAGTGCAGGTGCCCGGTTGATGATGGATCCTGTCATTATGGTGCATGCCAATATTAACCGTAAAGTAGGCTTGGTAAAAAACATTAAGGTAAGTGGGAAATTAACAGAGATCAAACAAGCCTACGATACTGTGGAAACGGATGTAACAGGAATAGTAGTATATGCAAAAAGTGAAGATGGTACGATCTATACAGCCGTGGTTAACCAAAAAAATGAGTTTGAGTTTTTCCTGAAAGATGGAAAATACAATCTCTATATTGAAAATGACAAATACAGCTATACACAACCCAGCCAAACTATTCAGGTGACAAAAGAAGGTTATTCAAAAGCCGTGGTTTTTGAGTATAAAAAGAAAGACACCACCATTAAGGTGAAAAAGTTTTAAATTTAAAAGTATGAAAAAGATGAGGTCTTTTCTAATAGGAATATTTACCATATTGTTCGGGTCTACAGCTACGAAAGCTCAGGATGTTTACCTGTCGGTCCCTGATAATACTATTTTTAACAGGAGCGAATTTACCTCAGTACCTACAAGGGTAATGACGAACGCCAACAGAACCAACTGGGATTATGCCTTTTTGGGATTACTCCCAACAGCTCCTACATTTACCTCTGTTTCCGGGCCAAATTTTACTCACTCTTCTTCCTCACTTACTTTACCCGGTTCCGTGCTTCTGTGGCAGTTGGAAAGTATGGGTGGACAGATGCCATCTACCGGACTTTCAGGTTACTTACCAGGTTTTCAATCGTTCAGTACAAGCGCTGTAAAATGGTTTGAACCGCCATCCATCAGTATCGGGGGCGGATTCAACCGGGGAAATATCAATTTTACATTTAAAATTCCTGCCTCGCAATTTAGTACCAATGCTTTCCGGGCCGGGAATTACTCCATGGATATAACTCAGAATTATAATGACTTCACACCCCGTAATTTTAAAACAATTTTAGTCATCCCTTCAGCTATACGATGGGTAGCAAACTCCTTAACAAAATACATAGAAATATCTTCTTTGAATGACTACCGTAGTACAAGCACGCGGGTGTGGGATTTGGGGAATACGGAAATCGCAAATACGGTTGATTTTAATTTTTGGGCGAAAGCTGCAGCAACAACAGTTCAGTTCACGTCCTCTAAAGGTGTTCCGGGAACCAGAAATATAGCAAGCATTAAATTGGGCAGTAATGGAGCGGCACTCACTACCAAAGCCTTATCTTCCGATTTTCAGAATTTTTCTGCTTCTAATTTCAGTGTTGTAGCAGGAAACAGAAACAGCTTAATTCCGCAGCTTTATGTGTCTGCGGAAGATTTTAAAAACTTTTTTTTTGAAGCCGGAACGTATACGTTTGATTTGAACTTCAATGCCAGCAGTACAGATAACTCCATTAACAGTTTGCAAAATACGGCTGTTCAGTTGAAGGTACTTCCTCTGTCGGAGATCACCATTCCCAGTTCCGGGCGCAGTGTAAACTTCAATTTTAATACTGCTGCTCATTACACTGATGGTCAGTCACAAATGATACCCAACCAAATTATGTTGTCCAATAATGAAAGTTTTGAGCTCTATGTAAAATCGGACGAAAATTATTTCAAGAAAGGCGGTCTGCAGACCAGCATCAATTCCAACATTTTACAAATTGGTATCGATGGGAGTTCTGTAAATGTTTCCTTATCCAAAACTCCTCAAAAAATACTCTTTAACGGAGCACCGGTTTTGGACCGTGCACTGAACGTAAGATACACCATACCACCTGCGGGTGCCCAAAGTTTGGTAGGGAAGGAAAATACCACATACTCTATCAATGTTTATTATAGTTTTACGGCTATTTAACAACACTTTCTGAAATAGCTCTTCCCTATGGAGCATTTTAATAGCAATAATCAATCGCCGTATCAGCACGGTATTGATAGATTATGGAGCTTTGTACCATGAGTACTTAATTGGAAGAGAAGTCTGTGTTCACGCTTCCAGCATTTTGTTTTGTGAGTACATTTTAACCAATATTTTATGGTTTCATTTCCACAATTGGCCGAAAACACAAAACTGTCCAAAAGATTTCCTAAAGGATCTCTATCCAGAAACCTTTTTTCCTTTGATGAGTTCTCCTCCATCAAACCCTTTATTTTTCATCACTCGTAGATACATTTTTGGAGTCTGGCTATCAATTATTGACGCTTCAAGCTGTCATTTTTTATCTTGCATCATTTGATCAGTTATCTCTTGATATTGTCCATTTTCCATCTTTTGCCCATTGTCGGTAATGCCAGTAAACAATTTACAAAGTGGAAGCCTGTCGAAATATTATGCCACATAAAGCCGTTTTTAGTTAAATAAAATAGTAGATTTATTATTTCAGGTAAATCCTATTCAATTTTTCTTTTTACTAATATGATATTTTTTATAACTTGCCAGCACCTGGAAGAAAGGCCTGAACTATATGTTTTTATTCGTATTTAAAGAATATAACGCTTTCCGCCTTTTTTCAAAAATAATAATTCAAACAGCTTCTAAAACCATGATACTGAATTTATGAATGATTTTGTCAATGAACTCCAATTAAAAATCGAAAGACTGGAAAACGAAATCAATTTCAAGAACGGACTGATCTCGATATTGTCTCATGACTCAAAAGAACTGTTTGGAACTTTTCTGTGGCTTATAGAAGAGTTAGAGCAAAAAACTTTAAGTGAGGAAGATTTTTTTAAGTTGTTGCCGCAGGTAAAACGCGATGCCCAAAAGAATCTGCAAACTACCCAGGACAGCATTGCCTGGCTAAAAACACAATACGGGGAATTTAAGATTAAACCCGTTAAAATCATGGTGATGGATCTCTTTCACTATTTAGAAGAAAAATACGCTGCTCAATTAAAAGAAAAAAATATTAAATTTTATTTTAAAGGAGATCACAACGCATTTCTTACAAGCGATCGTATGTTGCTCGAATATATTTTAGATAAAATTTTTAACAATGCGGTAAAATATTCCTTACCGGGTCAAGATATTTATTTACAGGAGATTACAGAAGGTGATCAGATTATGCTTTCTGTGATTGATTTCGGAACGGGAATACATGAAAAGTATTTACCTGGGATCTATAATCATGGCAATCCCATATTTCTGGGAACTGCAGGCGAGAAAGGAGTGGGATTAAGTTTGAAAATTGTAAAAAATTTTATATCCTTGCTTAATGGAAACCTCCAAATCATTTCCACTGAAAATAAAGGCACCACGGTTTCCCTTTTTTTACGTAAATTTATAGAGTAATGGGTTTAAAAGTAAACATTCGCATTGTTGTAGCAGACGATCATGGTATCGTCCGGATGGGTTTGATACAAGCAATTAAACGATTCAGACCCGATGCCATCATTTCAGAAGTAGAGGATTATAAATCGCTTTACAAATTAATTCTGAAAGAAGAATTTGATCTGGCCATTATGGACGTTAATATGCCTAATGGTACTGTTCAGGAAGCAATAGATTACATAAAAATTCACCAACCTGCATTAAAAACTCTGATATTTTCTTCTCAGGATGAAGAGTTGTATGGAATGCGTTATCTGAAAATGGGTGCTGGTGGCTATCTCAGCAAGCTAAGTTCGACTGAAGTCATTGAGACTGCTTTAACGGCGATGCTCAGTAAGGGCCGATATGTTAGTGAGAATATAAAAGAAGCGATTTTCTTAGAATCATTAAATGGTGTGACAAAAAATTCTCCCTTTGAAGCGCTATCAGACCGCGAATTGCAAATTGCCAGTAAGATTGCAGAAGGTCTTCCCCTCAAACAAATTTCTAATCAGCTGAATCTCCATTCATCAACGATCAGTACTTACAAAAACAGGCTGTTTGAGAAGCTGAAAATACGATCCGTACCCGAATTAGTGGAGATTCTTAGGCTGTATAATCAGTAAACATTCTATTATTTCCCAATTTGTCATCCCTAGAAATTGTGGGATCTTGTACATCAGAACAAGATTCTTCACTCGCTGCCTTCAGGGAATGTTCCGTGAAATCATTTTGAACTTACAGAACAGGAGATCGGCAGATCGACAGAAGCCAAGCTCACAAATTCCCAATGCTATCAGAAATACTTTTTTTCTGAATCGTCCAACCTTTGAAGAAAAAAGGGTTCTAAAATATCTTTTAATACCAAAATATTTAATTGTGAATCACCAGTGCTTTTTCATCCGCATAAATGATAATCTTACATATTTTCTTATCAATAATACCGGACCAGATTATTGATAAGAAAATATGTAAGCTCACTTGTTTTGAAAATCAGATTATTATCTTCGGCAATCAAAATTAACTTAGCTTTTGATTTTATTTTAGTAAACTTTTTATTAGGTCTAATGCTATTGTTATTTCTTCTTTTATTTCTTTCTCCATCGCTGAAAAATCTATATTTTCATCAACTTTTTTCTCCCATTTCAATGCACAATCTGAAAGCCTGAAAAGACCGGCAGTTCCGGCAGTGCCTTTAAGCTTATGAAGAATCATTTTGATATCGTCCGCATTTTTTACTGCTGCTGTGTCAACAATATTATTCTCTGTCTGTATAAGCTCGTTAATCACAAGGTTTAAAAAAATATCTTTGAATTCTTCATCACCACCAATCTGCTCATTCAGCATATCCATGTTGATATATTTCTTGGTTAATATTTTAGCTTCTGTTTCAACATCTTTATCTTTTTGAATGGCAATATACTTTTTGAGCATTTCCAAAAGATCTGCCTGTCGCAAAGGTTTAGGCAGAAAATCGGTCATCCCAGACTCTATACATTTTTCTTTCTCTCCCAAAACGTTTCCTGCTGTTACACCAATAATAGGTATGTTTTTGTATCCGGGTAAGAGGCGAACCTGTTGTGTAGCTTCAATACCGTTCATTACCGGCATCTGTACATCCATAAGAATAATAGAGAATTCTTTTTTCTTGCATTCTTCCAAAGCTTCGAGACCGTTTACCGCTTCTGTAAGGTGTGCGCCGGGAATAAGTAATTTCATCATTTTATTATTCAGAACCATATTCACCGGGTTATCGTCTACTAAAAGAACTTCTAGCTCTTTCATAAAAGAAAACTGGTCTTTTTCAAAATGTTTCGGAGCAGTAACTTCTGTCACGGTATTTTGTGCCACACGTCTAAGTGTTTTATAAAGATCATCAGACTTAATGGGCTTTAAGAGAAAATAAGAATTGTCTTCCTTACGGAAAGAATTAATGACATCATGTTCCTCCGAAGAAGTATGAAGAATTACCAATGGTGAGGTCTCATTCCGTTCAATAAATAACTTTTTGATCTTATCAATTGTTTCCAAACCAGAAATTACCGGCATATGATAATCCATCAGTATCACATCGAAATGTTCACCTCTAAGCAATAACTGTAAAGCTTCCATTCCGTTGGCTGCCAGTGTAGATTCTATATTTTTATAGGTAAGCATGTGTTGAAGAATGATCCTGTTTGCTTCATTATCATCCACCACTAGCACTTTTTTTATAGTAAGATCTTCTTCTTCTCTCAATTCGGATATTTCGTAAGGAATTTCAATATCGAAGTAAAAAACTGAACCTTTCTCAGGTGTACTGATCAGCGATAAATGACTTCCCATATATCCAAGAATATTGTTTGAAATGGTAAGGCCGAGACCGGTTCCTCCGTAACGCTTACTGATAGAGCTGTTTTCCTGTGTGAAAGCATCAAAAATATGTTTCTGCTTTTCGATAGGTATGCCAATCCCTGTATCTCTTACAGAAAATCGTAGAACAATGTTGCTATCATCCATGCGGAGTTTTTCTACTTTCAGCTCAATTTCACCTTGCCCCGTGAACTTTACTGCATTACCCAAGAGGTTAATAAGTATTTGCTTTAATCTGGATTCATCAAGTAATAAAGTTTTTGGAAGTCCTTGTTCAATATTAAGAAGAAGTTCAATATCTTTTTTCTGAGACTGATATAGAATCACATTAATAACCTGACTTACCATGTCATAAACATTACTTTTCTCTATCAGAAGCTCCATTTTACCGGATTCTATTTTAGAAAAATCCAAAATATCATTAATAATATTCAAGAGGTTTTCCCCGGATTCGTTAATATAATTAAGATATTGAGTCTGAATATCGTTGAGAGGAGTCCGCAAAAGAAGATCAGAGAAACCGATCACTCCATTTAAAGGTGTTCGTATCTCATGACTCATATTAGCAAGAAACTCTGATTTTGCCTTGCTTGCGATATCAGCCATTTTTTTTGCATTTTTAAGTTCTTCATTGGTCTGCACAGAATTAGTTATATTTTGAACAGAAACAATCACCCCTCCAATTTCATTATCTGACAGATACCATGGACCAACTTTAAGGTCGAAATGCTGAATTTCTTCTTTGCCCTCAATACTCATCGCAAAATCTTCATTTATATAAGTTTTACCTTGCAAAGCAGCACGATAAATTTCTTTTCGTTCTTCAGGAATGTTTGGTGATATAACAAAAAGATTCTTTCCGATTATATCAGTCTCATTCATTTTGAATTCATCTTTCCATCTACTGCTTACAGAAATATAATTAAGATCTATATCAAACATCGCCACGGCAACTGGAACATAAGTTACAAACGATTGCATCATTGCTTCTTTTTTAGCAACATCAAGGAACATATTTTTGAATACATCAATATCCTGAATTATCCCATAAACCCTGTTGCAAACGCCATTTTCAAATTCCGGAATTCCTTTTACCCTTACCCAGATCGTAACACCATCATTACGCACTAGCTGAAATTCATCATCATACGGAACTCCTTCTGTCACCGCTCTGTTGAATAAAAATTTAACTCTTTCTCTACTATCCTCTTTGTAAAAACCGATAGCATTTTCTAAATTAGGCTGAAAATCATTACTTATCTTATGAATTTCTTTGGTACTTTGAGACCAAAATACAGTGTCTTTTTTCAAATTTACTTCCCAACCCCCAACTTGAGCTACAGAACTTGTCTGCTCCAGCATTTTTTTGGTATGAATCAGATCTTTCTCTAAAGTCATTCTTTCGGTGACGTTCAATGCTGTGCTTATTATATAAGGTTTCCCTTCTTTATCTATCTCAACAAGATTGTGGTACATCCAAATCTGCTCTACCCCATTCTTCGCCTTGAGAATCATGGTTCCGAAATCCTCCTTGTTTTTATTAATCCTATCAAGATACTGGTACAAAGAAGGCCAATTATGCTCAGGAACAAGGTCCCTAAGGTTTAATTTTTTTACCTCATCTATAGAATAATGAAGCGTTTCTCTACCTTTTTCGTTAACAGCGATAATGTTGCCCTCCATGTCATGCATACTCATCAAACCGATGGCATTTTCAAAGAAACTCCTGAAACGTCTCTCTGAGCTTTCCAACTGACGTTTTTCTTCAGTCTGCGCAGTAATGTTGATTCCGAAGCAAAAAATTTCAGAAAGTTCCTGATTGGGTTTCAAAACCCATTCTACAATCACAGAACTTCCATCTTTAACTATGGTAGAAGTAGTAAAAGATACTTCCTGGTAACTCTTCGTAAGATTTTTAAGCTTTGAAAGTTCCTTATTGCCTTCATCGAAAACCTGATTGAAATGAACCCCAATCATTTCTGTTTTCTTTAATGAAAAGACTTTTTCTACTGCCGGATTGAAATCTTTAAACTTTAATTCGTCATCTAAAACACAGATCAGATTATTGGATATATTGAAGAGTTGTTGAAAATATTCTGCATAAATTGTCTTTCTCTTTACCATTAGAAGGTTAGAAATAACATCTGAAAGTTTTTTGAGTGCTGCAATCTGTCTGTCTGTTATAGTTCGGGGTTTATAATCAATCACACAAATTGTTCCTAATGCAAAACCTTCGTCATCAATAAATGGTATGCCTACATAAAATCGTATCCCTCCTTCCAAAATCAGTGGGTTGTTCCGGGATCTGTCATCCAAAAGCGTATCATTGATAATCACCACTTCTCCGCTTGCTATCGAATACTGGCAAACCGTATTCTCGCGATGTACAGAGTCGATCTCAAGACCTATACAGCTTTGAATGGTCTGAGTTTCACTTTCCATAATTGCAATTAAAGAAGCAGGACAATCGGCAATGAGACATGCAGTCTCTGCAAAAACATCAAATTGAGGGTCTTTGCCTAAGTTCAGCAGATCAAAAAATTCTAATTTTTTCAATCTTCCTAACTCATTATCAGGAATGATATTTTTCATAATATTAGTCGCTAAATTATTTAAAAATTAATAAATATCATTATAATATTTATATAAATAATTTTTTATAAAAGTTTGAATTACAAACACAATAATCCCTACTTATCCAAAAAGTATTATTAAAATGATAAAAATCTTGCTATGAAGTTTATAGTTGACAAAATATATCTGCTTCCATCGATTGGTTTAGCAACAGAAAAGAAAAATGTCACGAACTTGGTTTAATCTGTCTGACGCAAATTCCTTTTCATAAATCTTCTGAATTTCTTCCTTGATAAGATATGTACGTTCAACTACCTTAAGTTTTGCTTTGTATCCTAGAAAAGGATCTTTGGAGAGCCAGCCATTCGCAATACATAACCGAATAATCTTTTTGAAATTCTTGATGTATTTTACTGCGGTATTGTTAGCACATTTACGTACACTTCGTAGCCAGAAATCATAATCCATAATGAAAGCGTGATCAATCTTTGTAATGTCTATATCAGAAATTTTATATTTCCAGTTTAGGAATTCCTGTGTGTGTTTTAAAGAGGTTTTATACCGTTCCAAAGTTCCGGGTGCAAAATCCTGACCTACCAGTGCTTCGACCTTATCATTATGATCCTGAAAAATAGGAATCAGCATTCTTTGCTCAATGTCGGTTCCAAGCAGTTTAGATTTTAAACTCACTACTGTTAGATTATTCTCCTCTTTCACCATCTGGTAATGGTAATCGTAAACTTGTTGTTCTAAAGTTTTAAGATAGAGGTTCAGTGTTTTGGCTTCTTGGCTATTACCTACTGTCTTGTGTTTTTTATTATCCCATTTCTTTGGATCGATATACCTCTTAGCAGCAATATCCGCTGCCTTGCCATCTATTGTTATCCGCAAGTAGATGGGGTTCTGTTTGTTCGGATCTTATTCTTTTTTATAAAGAATAACAGGTTAAATGTTTTGTTCATTGTGTGGTAACTTTAATTGTTAATAATTTACTTTTTGTTACCTCTTTTTGCAAGATGTACAATCATTAGACTGCCTATTGGTCGGGTTTCCCTGAATTTTTCGTGACCTATTTTCAAATTTTCAGGATGGGTCACGGAATAGGTCATATAAATTGTGACCTATATTGATTTTTTTTGATACTAGCGCAAAAACAAAAAACGCTGTAAACATTAATGTTTACAGCGTTTTAGCTTATTTTAGTTTCTCAACTAGCGGAGAGAGAGGGATTCGAACCCCCGGACCTGTTACAGTCAATAGTTTTCAAGACTATCGCAATCGACCACTCTGCCATCTCTCCCTAAACTCCGGCTATACCGTTGTTTTCAGTGGTGCAAATATAGAACGATTTTTATTTTCTGCAAAACTTTTCCCACACAAATTTTAACAAAACTTAATAATAGACTAGGAATCAGGGGAATTATTTTCATTAAAAATCTTATTGATCAAATCAGTTTTTGGATAAAGCATTACGATTACAATCAATTCATACCATTCCAAATTACTTATTAGAAAACCAGCAGGAACACATTAATCTTCTGAACGAGGAAATTAAAGCTTTAAATATAGAAAATGCAAAATTAAAAAAGGGATAATCTCTTCTATATAAGAATAAAAAACGACTTCCAATGGAAGTCATTTTTTATTTTATAGCCATCAAAATTTGTTTCCCCCTTTCCTTAAACTCCTAGAGCCACTTTTGAAAGACCTGTATACCTTACCAGTGATCAGAATAGAGTATATTTGTAAAGATTCATATCACCCTATAACAGAACTAAAAACTAATAATACTATTTTCAAATGTTTACTCAATCTTTTATCAAAAACACGGTTATTGCCGCTTCCTTAGTTTTCTCTTCTATGGCTTTTGCGCAGAAGATGCCCATGTCAATACTTCCATCCGGCCACCTGATTGTAGGGGCTGAAGTAGACGGTAAGAAGGGAAATTTTATATTGGATACCGGAGGAGGGATCAATCTTTTTCTGAACAATTTTTCCAAAGACCTTGCCCCCAAAGAAACATACAACTACCTGACAGCTTTCCGGGCAACGGGCGAAAAAATGACCATTCCTCTTTTCAAATCAAAAGAGATTATTTTTAATGGTAAAAAATTTAAAGATACCTGGTATGCCACGCATGAGATGGAAATTAAAGGAATTGATGGTTTGATTTCCCTTCCCATGCTTTATGATACAGAATTTATTATCGATTATACGACCAAAGAACTTATTTTTCCAAAAGAAAAACTGAGCAGCAAAAAAGTAATGGATATCCAGCTGTCTACCAATGCAGATCAGTCTCTGGATATTACGGCCTATGTACTTTTGAACAATAAATATAAGATCAACGTTCTTCTGGATTCCGGTGCCGGCAAAGATTCTTTTTGGCTGAGTGAACGCCTGATGAATACCCTGGATATCAAAAAAGAAGGTCTGCAGGTAGTGGAGAAGAAAAGTGAATTCAATCCCGGTTTGACGACTAAGTTTTATAAAGGTAGTATTGGCTCTATTTCAACCTCTTTTGCAACCGTAGAAAAACCTGATGTATTTTTTGTAGAAGGTCTTATTTATGAAGGTAAAACGAGTATCAACTGGCTGGGTAAAAAGCTAGGTTTCAATCTTAAAGAGAAGAAAATCTATATTTTGGATTAAACAAAATAACAAATGCAAAAAACAGCTTTCTAATGAAAGCTGTTTTTTATATAAATTGCGGATAAAACCACCCCGTCAAAAATTCTTTGAATTTTCGCCACCCCTCCAAAGGATGGGAATTTTCCCGTCATATTCAATGGTGGTATTTCCCAGAATGGTAATTTTCCAATACTTCCTTTTCAGAATGATCATAACTGGATTTCTATAATATCATTCCGCAGGAATCTCAACAATTCTTTTGACCATTTAATAAGAATAACAGGCTGTATTTCTTCGAAATGACCAATCAGTACTATTCTCCTGCCGGCTCGAACAATTCGATCTTATTGCCCTCCGGATCCAGAATGTGAACGAATTTTCCATACTCATACGCAGCAATCTCGTCCAGAATCGTTACTCCTTCTTTTTTCAGTTCTTCTACCAAAGCTTCAATATTCTCTACATGGTAATTGATCATAAATTCTTTTGTGGAAGGCTCAAAATACTGGGTAGACTCCTTAAAAGGGCTC
The DNA here is from genome assembly GCF_059420365.1 of Chryseobacterium sp. GW821-FHT04C04. Lineage (NCBI taxonomy): Bacteria > Pseudomonadati > Bacteroidota > Flavobacteriia > Flavobacteriales > Weeksellaceae > Chryseobacterium > Chryseobacterium sp. GW821-FHT04C04. The sequence continues at coordinate 624,454 of NZ_JBWKTO010000001.1, forward strand.
CATAGTGTATATCCTTTCTTATCAGAATCTGCTTCTCTCCAGTCGAATTTAGTTCCGTATGGGCTGGTTTCCAGTCCCAGGTGGGTTTTATACCATTCGTTTACTTGTTCAGGTTCTTTACACTTAAAGAAGATGCCTCCGATAGCGGTTACTCTTTTCATTTTTTATTCGTTTTTGTTCAGTTGATAGTTTCTTTAGATCCAAGTTTGGATCGTTTTGCATTTTCACAAATATATCAATGTTTTTGTTACCTATTTCACGATTTTAATTGATTTTTTAATGGAGGATATTGGAAAATCGCAAAGGCGCTAATTATAGTAAAGTAATCTGCTATAAGGCGCAAGGATTTTATCTGCGATACAATTGATAACCACATATTTTAAAAACCATTAAGAAAAATTAAATGATTAAGAATATTAAGATGAAATACAATGCTTTCTAACAACATCTTTGATGTTTTCCTTAACTTCCCTTCACAGCTTCAAATTCCTTAATGGTTCAAAAAATTAAAAAAAATCTTACACTCTTGTGTTTTCTCAACACAATAACACAACAAAAAAAGCGCACCCATTGGGTACGCTTTGTATTCTATAAACTAAATACGACTAGTGTAATTCAGCTAAATATTTCTCTGCATCCATTGCAGACATACATCCGCTTCCGGCAGCTGTAATAGCCTGTCTGTAGATATGATCCTGAACATCTCCAGCAGCAAATACGCCCGGAAGATTCGTTCTTGAAGAACCTTTTTCAGTAACGATATATCCGTTTTCATCAAGATCTACCTGACCTGCGAAGATATCAGTATTCGGTTTGTGGCCAATGGCGATAAAGATCCCTTCAACATCCACTGTAGACTTTTCCTGAGTTTGGTTATTGATGATCACCGCTCTTTCTACAAGGCTGTTTTCCCCTTCAATTCCGATTAGCTCGTGGTGGAATTTCACTTCGATATTCGGAGTGCTTTCTACTCTGTGAATCATTGCTTTTGAAGCTCTGAACACGTCTTTTCTTACCAATAAAGTTACTTTCTTACATAGTTTTGCAAGGTAAGTAGCCTCTTCTGCTGCAGTATCTCCTGCTCCTACTACCACTACATCTTTTCCTCTGTAGAAGAATCCATCGCATGTAGCACAAGCTGAAACCCCTCCTCCTGCATACTTTTTCTCATCATCAAGACCTAGATATTTTGCTGTAGCTCCTGTAGAGATAATGACAGTTTTGGCAAGGATTTCTTTGTTTCCTGCATATAATTTGTGAACACCGCCTACTTCCTTAGAAAACTCAGCTCTGGTGATCATTTCATAATGAACTTTGGTATCAAATCTTTCTGCCTGTTTTTGCAGATCCATCATCATTTCAGGACCTGTAATCCCTGCTGGATACCCTGGAAAGTTATCAACTTCAGTAGTGGTTGTTAATTGTCCGCCTGGCTCCAAACCTGTATACAATTCAGGTTTCAAGTCTGCTCTTGCTGCATAGATAGCAGCGGTAAAGCCAGAAGGCCCGGATCCAACGATCACACAATCTAAAATATTTTGCTCCATAATTTACTTGTTCGAAAAGATTTAATTAAGACCGCTAATTTCGTAATTTTTACCGTCTTTTTAAAGTTATTTTAATGATACTTGTCAATATCTGATATGTTGAATTTCGATGGTAATTGTTGGGAGGGTTGGGATTCGGATTGCAAAATCTAACACTCCTATTTTCATATCTCGTACCGGTATGTCTCGAATCACTTATCTCGCTACCCTGCAACACACATTATACCTTCATCTTAATCTTATCTACATTGATAATCTTGTATACCAGTTCTCTGATCAGTTCTGCATCGCCCATATTCACTGCTCCAAGGCCTTTTCCTTTCATATCGAATTCACGTAAAATAGAAATGACTCTTGTAGCATGTTTTAAAGGGTAAAGTCTTGCGCTTTCTGCGTAGTCTTTGACAAAATAAGGGTTTACGCCCATCTGTGATGCAATCGTCTGCGGAGACTGCCCTGCCATGGTCTGGTAGATAATGACGTTTGAAAAATAATTGTAAAGGCTTGCCAGCATCATTACAAAAGGATTGTTCTTCGGATTCTTCCCCATAAAATGGGCAATCTTAAAGGCTGCATTGGCATTTTTTGTTCCCAAAGCCTTTTGAAGTTCAAAAATATTGTATTCTTTACTGATTCCGATATGGTTTTCAATGATCGCTCCATCAAGGATTTCTCCTTCTTTAAGGATCATCTTCAGTTTGTTCAGTTCATTGGCAATTCTTGACAGGTCGTTTCCAAGATACTCTGCCAGAAGATGAGAAATATTGGGAGCCGTCTTGATGCCAAGCTTTATGCATTCATCTGAGATCCATTTCGGAAGGTTATTTTCCTTTACGGACTCACTCAGGAAAAGCGCTTTGGATTTGTCTAATGCTTTAGCGGCCTTTTTTCGGCTGTCCAGTTTCTTATGTTTGTGTGCAAAAACCAAAACCGTAGAAGGAATTGGATTTTCTACATAGGATTCCAGCATTCTGTTTTCCTCTTCATTCAGTCTTAAATCCTGAGCTTCTTTCACAATGATCACCTGTTTGTCCCCCATCATTGGAAACTGTCTTGCCAGAGAAAGCACCTCCTGATAAGAAGTATCTTTTCCGTAGGTAACCGTTTGGTTGAAAGCTTTTTCATCTTCTTCCAAAAAGCCGTGTTCAAGAGCTCTTACAGCGACATCAATAAAGTAAGCTTCTTCTCCGTGGAAAAAATAAATAGGTAAAACTTCTTTATTTTTAATATTTTTGAGGATTAAATCTAATTCTTTCATCTTATTAATGGAACTTCCAAAACTGAATTTTCAGGAAACTTTTGATTTTAAATTCAAGAAAGACAAAGATAAGTTTTTTATTTATGATTTGGTTCGTAAAACTTATCTTCTGCTCACTCCTGAGGAATGGGTAAGACAGCACTGGATACATTATTACCTTACTGTAAAATCCTATTCTGCATCGGCCCTGATTACCGAAAAGAAGATTGTTTTGAATGGTCTTACCAAACGTATTGACCTTCTGGTTACTGAAAAAACGGAACCTGTAATTTTGATCGAATGCAAGGCTCCACAGATCAAATTAACGGAAAAAACATTTGAACAAACAGCCAGATATAATTCCATTATTGGAGCTAAAGAAATCATACTGACCAATGGGCTTCAGCATATCAACGCGTATTATAAAGAAGGACAGTATCAGTTTTACAGACCGGAATAGCACAAAATCATCCCGTTGTACCAATATTGAGTAGAGCGGTAAAAATTCCTCTTTTCTGACGGGATGGTTCACAAAAACAGGAGGATTTCACAATAATATTAAACATTATGAAAATAAAAAACATCATATTCGATTTCGGAGGTGTACTCATGGACTGGGATCCAAGATATTTCTTCAAAAATTATTTTAACGATAACGAAAGAATGGAATATTTCCTGAAAAATATCGCCCAGGATGAATGGAATATAGAACAGGACAGAGGACGAAGTCTTGCTGAAGGAACAGAAATTCAGGTGAAAAAATTCCCTGAATGGGAAAAAGAGATCCACGCTTTCTACGACAACTGGACGGTCATGCTGAAAAGCGATATTCCACAAAATGTAGAAGTTCTCAGAAAGCTTAAAAATACAGACTATAACCTATTCGGACTGACCAACTGGTCGGAAGAAACCTTTCCTTATGCATTGGAAAACTATGATTTCTTCCAGATATTTGAGGGTAAAATTGTAGTTTCCGGAACAGAAAAACTGATCAAACCTGATCCTAAAATCTGGCATGTGCTGCTGGAAAGATACAATATCAAGGCTGAGGAATCGGTTTTCATTGATGATAATACGAAGAATATTGAAATGGCAAAATCATTAAATTTTCATACCATTCAGGTAGATCCTGAAACAAATTTGGAGCAGGAACTCATCAAACTGGGGATAAAAATTGGATAATTACATACATTATTAGTCTTTTTTATAAAACCATTCAATAGTCCAATTATTGAGTGCCCTCATCGTCGCCTCCAACTCTCTTCCTTTTTCAGTTAAGGAATATTCAACTGTTGGCGGAATCGTTGCAAAAGCTTCCCTCTTTACAATTCGATGCTCTTCCAGTGTTTTTAAATCTTTGACCAACATTCTGGTATTTATTCCAATCACTGCCCTTTCTAACTCTTTAAATCTTTTCTTGCCATCCAGCAAAGTGTAAATAATAAGAAAAGTCCATTTTCCTCCCAATACCTCCAACGCACTTTGCATGTCGCACGTTATTTTTTTATCAATTTCACTCACTTATATCTAGGTTTTACGGTAATACTTTATATTTTGTCATTGATGTACATAAGTGTACCTACTTGCAAATATAAAGCAATTGATATAATTTTGCAAATCTTTTGTAAGAAATCAAATAAATACAGGGTAAAAATAATCCGCTACTTTATTTGAAAACAACATTTAACAATAAAAATATTACACATGAACCTTTTACAACCTACCTATCTTGGCAGCATTCAATTGACAAATCATATGGTCATGGCTCCCATGACCAGAAGCCGTGCTGATGCAAACGGACTTGTCGGCCCACTCACTACTCTGTATTATCAACAACGGGCAAGCGCAGGGTTGATCATATCGGAAGGACTTACTATTTCTAAGCAGGCTATTGGCATGCCTTTTATACCAGGTATTTATACTCCGGATCACATCGCATCATGGAAAAATGTAACCGATGCCGTTCATCAGGCCGGTGGTAAAATATTCGCACAATTATGGCACATGGGCCGCGCTGCACATTCTCAAAATAAAAATGGAGAAATCCCCGTTGCACCCTCTGCTATTGCGATCCCTACACAAACTGTTTTTACCGAAATAGGACAGAGACCTTTTGAGACCCCCAGAGAACTGAGCAATCAAGAAATCAAACAAACGATACAGGATTACAAACAAGCTGCAATCAATGCCATAGAAGCAGGTTTTGATGGTGTTGAACTTCATGGCGCCTTTGGGTATTTACCCAATCAGTTTTTATCGGAATCATCCAATACCAGAACAGACGAATTCGGAGGAAGCATAGAGAATCGCAGCCGTTTCACATTGGATGTTATGAAAGCTTTAATAGAAGCTATCGGACCCGGAAAAGTGGGTATAAAACTATCACCAAGCATTATCTATCATGGTATATTAGATTCGGATCCGGTAAGTCTGTACACCTATTTAATCACAGAACTCAATAAATTGGACATTGCTTACATTCATCTTATGCAACCGATGTTTCCAATAGATGAATATCCTCAATACCCAAAGGATGTCATCGAAGGATATGGTAAGACCATTCAAAAGCCGCTGATCATTAATGCTGGATATACCAGAGAAACCGCTGAAGAAGTTATCAAAGCAGAAAAAGCTCAACTGGTTTCGTTTGGGGCACTTTTCCTTGCAAACCCGGATCTTCCGGAACGGTTTCATTTAAACACTGAGCTTAATGCACCTGACCGAGCCACAATGTATGGTGGCGGTGATGAGAAGGGATACACCGATTATCCATTTCTACATCAAATTTAATTCAACTAACTATAACTCTCTAATCAATCATTTTTTACAATGAAAAGAATAATAATTTCACTGATCTGTTTTCTATTTTTTCAGTTTTCCTCTGGCCAAACAGTAAAGCCAGTCTCATCTCCAACAAATAAATCAGCGGATCCAGTTCCTACAAGCCATTTCACCAACGTTAACGGTATTAAGCTTCATTATGTAACCTGTGGGAACGGACCTGCAGTAATTCTTTTACACGGCTGGCCGTTTACGTGGCTGGAATGGAAGCCGGTAATGATCCAATTGGCAAAAGCCGGATATACTGCTATTGCTCCCGATCTCCGTGGAATGGGTGATTCTGAAATTAGTGATAGCGGCTATAGCAAGATCAATATCGCAGAAGACATTCATCAGCTTGTACAGCAGCTGAACCTGAAAGATATTCGCCTTGTGGGTATTGATATTGGGATGATGGTGGCTTATGCCTATACTGTGAAGCATCAGGATGAAGTTAAGCAACTTGTTTTGGGTGAATCTTTGATCCCCGGGTTCGGTTTAGAAGAATTAATGAATCCGGCTACAGGAGGCTACTGGCATTTTGGGTTTCATGCACAGGCAGATCTGGCAGCAATGCTTACAGCAGGTAAAGAAGCCGCATATCTGAACCCAATGTATGATCTAATGTCGCCGGACAAGCATATCGACCAAGCAGTAAGAGCAGAATACATTCGTCAATACAGTAAGCCTGGTGCGATGAAAGGAGGTTTCCAGCATTATGCTACGCTGATACAGGATGGAAAGGACAACAGATCCAATTTCAAAACCCAATTAACAATTCCTGTGTTAGTCCTTAACGGGGAAAAAGGAATTCCGTCTAAGCAAACATTTGACTGTGTAGCCAAAGTAGCTTCCAACGTTGAATACGGTATTGTTCCGAACAGCGGGCACGCTCTGGGTGAAGATAATCCGGTGTGGTACACAAACAGACTTGTGCAATTTTTTAACAAATAACCGATAGCAGTTGATGCTCTACTATAAAGTTATTACAATTAGCCTTGTTTAGAACCTTCATTTAACATTTTATTCATCCTCATTCTAAGTTATTTTTATTAATTTAGATGAGGATTTTTTTGTCATTGCTTCGTTGCTTTGCTCCTCTCGGTGGATGAAAATTGAAATTAATGACTATAATCTTAGCCCCGATCGTAGCATTTGTTTGAGCTCATTTTCTTTTGTAAAAGAAAATAGCGAGTGCGCAGAGCGGGAAATAGCTCCAAAAAAAATTAAACTATACATATATGATACGTTCAATCTTATTAACCACAATGATTATGGCTTCAGGTACCTTTTTCAGTCAGAAACTTAAAACAGTTTCTTATCAGGACGGTTCTCAGAAACTGAATGGTCTGATCACCTCCAATGCAGGAAAAAAACTTCCGGGAGTATTGATTCTACCCGCCTGGAAAGGGATTGATGAAGAAGCTAAAACAGCAGCTATTGAACTTGAAAAGCAAGGTTATATTGCCTTTATCGCTGACATTTATGGTGAAGGAAAAATTCCTGCTGACAATGAAGCAGCTTCTAAAACTTCAGGATATTATAAGCAGAACTACCAGGAATATCAGAAAAGAATTTCGCTGGCTTTGGAGCAGCTGAAGAAAAACGGAGCAATTTCTGACAAAGTAGCCGTTATTGGCTATTGCTTTGGAGGCACGGGTGCCTTAGAATCCGCGAGAGGACATCTGCCTGTTGCAGGCGTTGTTTCCATCCATGGCAGTCTTACGAGAGATCAGAGTCGAAAAAACGAAGCTTTGAGCGCTAAAATCCTGGTTGAAAATCCAGCTGATGATAAAAGCGTAACACCTGATGATTATAATAACCTCATCAAAGAGATGAACGAAGGAAACGCCGACTGGCAGATTATCACCTATGCTCATTCAAAACATACGTTCACCGATCCAAAATCACCGGATTATAATGCCGTAATGGCTAAAAGAGCCTGGAATCATACCTTGATGTTCCTGAAAGAAATACTGAAATAAGAATAAAAAAGGCAAATCCGCTCATTCCGAATTTGCCTTTTTTCTTTTGCTCTTTTATATTTTATCCAGTTATGGTTTTGCTTGCAGCTCAACATCATATTTTTTTGGAGAATATTTGGTCAGAGATCCTGTAGCCGCATCAATTCCAACTCCAATAGCACCTCCCAGAATAATATTCAGTAAGGTGACAGCATTAAAGTTTTTTGTCAATTTTACTTCTTTCTTCTCAAATCCTTCTTTTTCAAATGTAATCATCTGCTTACCCAAAGCTCTTGGGATTTTAGTCGTACAAGGTGTTGTACATTTTTCGATTCCTTTGTGAAATACTTTTGCGCCTTCAGGGCTTGAAGAAAAAGCTATTGAATCCTGAGTTCCTGTAAAAATGGTTGCACATGAAGTAGTAGAAAGCACGATTCCCAGCATGAATACTATTGATAATTTGTTTTTCATAGATTTTAATTAGTTCATTTTTTTAAGTCCGCGAACTTACAAAATAATTCAAAAACAAATGCTATCAATTGAGCTAATTATTTCCCAGAACACAGTATACATCAGGGTTTCAAGATCATAAATCACAAAAGCGCACCTTAGTGCGCCTTTTTCATCAATATTAGTTTTTACCGGTATCTATTTATTTCTTTATCAATTGTAATGAGCCTGAGTTTCCGTTACTGGAACGCCAGTTCACATAATAAGTTCCTGATACCGAAGTTTGAATATCTATGGGTAGTTTATTAACCCCTGATTCCATATCTGTCTTATACCCATATACTGTTCTGCCTGCAATATCTGCAACCATTACCGTAATAGTCTCTTTTCCTGAAGCAGTATATGCAAATTCTGATAATCCACTGCTTGGGTTGGGATAAAGTTTAGGTTTGTTCTGTTCGGATGTATTTGATTTACTCATCGTTGAAATTACAGGAGGACATGGATCACATACATAGCAGAGGAATTTACTACATTGAAGAAGATATTCTGCAGAAGCCTTACGGGTAAGAGTTACTCCGTATCCATAGCTGTTAGTGGGACCAATATCATAGTATAATCCGCGATCCATATCAGGTGTCCAGCATCCAGGAATAATCGTAGTAGAACCTCCAATCGCCGTGGGAACCGGATAGTATTTACTTGTCAACCCGGGATTAGGAAAATAAACTTTAAAAGTCCGTACTGACGGTGGATATCCTGGAAGAGTAAGAAGTAATGGAAACGTATAGGTATTTATTGGGTTTTGGCCTTGAACCAGATATTGAGAGAATGAATGAGTTTCTGATGCTGAACCTGACTTAATTTCCAATGATACAGGTGAAGAAACATCTCCAGGTATACCAGAACCAACAATTTGTCTGGTTATTTTTACTTTTGTATTGGCAGGAACGGATGGAACACCAGGATCAGTTATTATTATCTGGGCACTTAAAGCCGTACTACAAAATAAAGCCGTAAAAATAAGAAGGTTTATTTTTCTTCTTTTTAAAAATGAATCTGATGATCGAAAGATCTTAGTTAAAGTTGTTTTCATAAGATAATATTTTTGTGATGGCATTCTTTGATTATCACGGGATGCCGTTACCGATAAACAGGTACAAGTTGTCTCTTTTTTAGAAAAAAAAAAAGAACTAATGAGCAAGTGAGCAGGATAAAAACCTAAGCGAGTATTTTGATGGATTCAATGAGAAGAAGAACGGTAAATATGACCTATTGAAGTATTTCTCATTCTGGAGATTTCTCTATATTAGCCTGAAAACTATGTATCATTACCGTCTCATATTATTCCTGTTGCTTCATAGCCTGCTGATATACAGTCAGAAGCCCCAACTTCGTCATTATAGTTTAAGTGATGGGTTACCCAGCAATACGGTATACTCTGTGTATCAGGATAGCAAGGGGTTTATCTGGTTCTGTACCAGCTGGGGAATTTCCAGGTTTGATGGGCATCATTTTGAAACCATCACCAGTAATCATGGACTTCCGGACAATGAAACTTTTCAGGCATGGGAAGATTCCTGGCAGCGATTATGGGTAAGCACCTATAACGGAAGCCCTACTTACATTTATAATGGAAAAGTATATTCTGTACAGAATGATAAGCTCTGCCGTCTCATGGAAAAAAAGGGAATTGGTTTCTACGATATTGCTCCAAGATGGCATCCGTATTCTGATCAGCACAGGAAATATGTTATAGGTAAAAGCAGTATTTCCAATCCAAAAGACAGTACATCACAATCTCCCCACCTGCATTTTTCAGATCAGGGCAATCATTATTACATGACTTTGAAAAAGATCATAAGGAAGGATAATCAAAAATCAACAACAGTTTATACATTTAAAGAAAAAGCTGTAAGAGCCAGTTTTTATCTGAACGGCCATCTGTATGTAAGAAATTTAAAAACAGTATATGATATTGTATTTAAAGGAACTACACCTCTTGTTAAAAAAATTGAATTGCCCAGCAATATTATCGACCTTACGATAGGTAAAAATGATAAGATATGGTTCTGTACCACAAGTGGAATTCTGGAATATGATCCTGATCAGCTGGCAGGTCAAAATCTATATTACATTGCAATGAAAGACATTGTAAGCTACAGCAGTTTTATAGATCAACAAGGTAATTGCTGGTACCCTACCAATGAAGGGGTCTATATGCAGCCGGCCAATACAACTTTTGTATATACCACAGCTGACGGGCTTATAGATAATAATGTTCCCACTATAAAATATCTGCCGGGAGGAAAACTTCTTGCAGGATATAGCAACAGTGCTATTATGATCAGGGATAAAAACAGCTTTAGACCTTTATATACACTGGGTGACGGGCAATGGAACAGACTAAGGTATTTTTTACCTATTGACAATGAATCGTTTTTTGTCGGAACAGACAGTGGTTTATACAAATGCAGTCTGACCGGAAATCAATACACAAGACTTCTGGAATTTTCTCAAAAATCAGCGTTCATTAGAAATAATACCGCACTGGTAAGCTATACCAGTAATGAAAAAAAGAATCATCTTATTTATGATCTTAAAGAAGGAAAATTTAGCCCACTGCCAGCACTGAGCACCAACATAGCTGCCCCGGCAACAGCCATTGATGCAAAGGGCATCTACTGGCTCGGAACAATACAGGGATTATTCTATTATAATCCGCTTTTAAAAAAATTCATAAAGGATCCGGCTTTAGGCAGAAACCGGATAACGTCGCTGAATTTCCTGAAAGGCAGACTTGTGATCAGCACTCATTCTGATGGTATTTTCATTCGTGATGGCCAGAAAGTAATGAAGTTGAATAAAACCAATGGACTCATCAGTAATATCTGCGAAAAAGCTTATATAGATGAGAAAGAAAGGCTGTGGATCAATACAGACAAAGGATTATCCAGAGTCACTTTTGACGACCGCATGCACTACTCTATTTATCACTTTTCAGCAGCTGATGGAGTTCCGAGTCACATGATCAATACGATTACATTTGGAGAAGGAAAAGCCTTTCTTGCTACATCCAATGGGATTATTGCCATCAATCAGGATCAGGTCAGCAAAAGCCAGCCTTATAAAGTATATTTTCTGAAAGCCTCCTTCAAAGACAGCATCGTTTATTATCCTAAAAAGATCAGTCTGAAATACAATCAGAATAACGCACAGATCTCCTATACCGCTATTTCTTATCTTGATGAAAAGGATATTAAGTATAAATATCTTCTGTCCGGAGCAGAGAATGATACGGTCATTACAGAAGAAAGCACATTAAATCTGGGGGCTCTAAAGCCCGGTAATTATCATCTCAGCATCTGGGCATCCGGAAAAAATAATATATGGAATAAAACACCCGCTGTACTGGCTATTGCCGTAAAACCTCCCTTTTGGGAAGACCTTTGGTTTATGGGAGGAATATTTCTGTTGCTGCTTGTTTTTATGATCATTATATACAGACACCGTGTCAATATTATCCGTAAAAAAGAAGCGGAAAAAACGGAAAGAAAAAAAATGATCGCTGAACTGGAAATGCAGGCTCTCCGCGCACAGATCAACCCTCATTTTATCTTCAACGTCCTGAATGCTATCCAGAATTATTATGGTAAAGAAGATGAATTGAATGCCAATTATTATATGGCAGCCTTTTCAGACCTGATCCGAAAGACTCTCACCCACTCCAAAGAGCACTGGAATACGATTGATAAAGAAATGGCTATGCTGAAAACTTACATTGAACTCGAGCAGATGCGTTTTAAAAATCACTTTACGTATGAGATTTCAGTAGAAACCGGACTGGAACAATTAAAAATCCCTACAATGCTGCTTCAAACCTATACTGAAAACTCTATCAGCCATGGATTGAGGCATCTGAAAACAGGAGGAATTCTTCGGATTTCCTGTACCCGGAGCGAAGATTCTATCATATGTATTGTAGAAGACAATGGTGTAGGGTTTGAAAAAGCCCGTGAATTCGACAGCAGACCGGACGATTATAAATCTATGGGCTTGAAAATTACCGCAGGCAGAATTTCCGCCATCAATGAACTCTATGGAACATCTATTTCTACTGAGATCACTGATAAAAATACCATAAGCCCCTCCACACAGGGCACAATTGTCAAAATAACCATCAAAAACACTCCTTTTCTATGAGCAGAATAAAATCTATTGTAGTAGACGATGAACAGGAATCACGAGAAACCCTTCTTCGCTTCTTATCCAAATATTGCCCGGATATTGAAATAGCAGGGGAAGCCGCCTCTGTAAGTGAAGCCGCTGAGGTCATCAGAGAAACATCCCCGGAGCTGGTATTTCTGGATGTCAATATGCTTGTTGAAAACGGTTTTAAACTATTTGAAAAGGTATCCGATAGTAATTTTTACACCGTATTTGTTACTGCTTATGATCAGTATGCTGTACAGGCATTCAAACATCATGCGGTAGACTATCTTCTGAAGCCCATTGTGATTCATGAATTGATCCTCACCGTAAATAAGGTGGCTAAGCTTTTGGAAGATAAAAATAAAATCCAGCAGCTATCTGCCCTGCTCCATCATATTAAAAGCCCTATGGAGCAGAGCAAAATAGCACTGCCAACCATGGAAGGTCTGGTCTACGTTCATACCATGGATATTGTACGTCTTCAGGCTGATGACAATTATACTTTAATCTTTTTCAAAGGAGGAAAAAAAATGATGGTATCCCACACCCTCGCCTATTTTGAAGAAACACTGAAAGAACAAGGTTTTGTCCGCATTCATCATCAACACCTGATTAATCTCCAGCATGTTGAAAAATATATCCGTGGGCGGGGCGGTTATATCATTATGAGTGACGAAACCTCTTTGCAGGTATCACAAAGGAAAAAAGATGAGTTTCTCCGGATTATTAAAAGAATGAAATAGTAATTTTCAGCAAGAAAAAAGGCAAATCCGCTGTTTTGCAAATTTGCCTTTCTATTTTTATAAACTTTCTTAATCTCCTTATTCTTCTCTGTGCACGAGTTCCATAGAGAATGCAGGAAGACAGATCGCAAGATATTCGCAAGGTTCCGAAAACGGATTACTATACCGAATTCTCGCTCCTTTTTCAATAAGAATGCTTTGCCCTTTTTCCAGGATCACCATCTCACCATCGATTTCAAATTGCTTTTTCCCTGAAATAATATAAGTAAATTCATCAAATTCAGGGGTCTGATGAGGTTCACTCCAGTCCGGAGGGGCTACCATGTGAGCGATCGAAACATTAGAATTACCAGTGGAGTTTCCCCAATGTTCTTCAATCAGTTTTCCATCTGTAGTAGGAACGACAAATGGAGATTGCTGGATTTTATATTTTTTCATACCCAGTCTCCTTTTTTGATTTCATATACAAAATTGGTTCTTGTAGGCTCTGCAAAATAAGCGACTTCTTCTTCCGCTATTTTTTGCCCTCCAAGCCTTTCCAAAGCTTTTTGAGAACGAAAATTCTCTTTTCCGATATGGAAATGAGCCTTATCTACAAACTGGAAGATATAATCCAGCATCAGCTTTTTAACCTGTGGATTGATCCCTTTACCCCAGGATTTTGTCCCATAGAAAGTATACCCTATAAAAATATGATTATCTTCTTCATCAAAATCATAATAACGGCTGCTTCCCAATACACTTCCGGTAGCTTTCTCAATAATTTTAAAAGCACCCCCACTCTCCATAGCTCCTGTAAAAAAGTTTTCAAAAACCTCTCTCTTATAACGATCTTTATTAGGGTGTTGTTCCCAAACTTTAGGATCGGAAGCTACTTCATATAAAGATTCAAAATCCCCTTGCTGTAAGGGGATTAATTGAAATTCTTCATTCTCTAAAACAGGCTGAATAGAAAAATTCATTATTTAGCTCTTTTTAGTAGAATCTGATTCTATTTTCTTGATTTCTTTCAACTTGTCGGAAATCTTGATTACGGTATCTAATTTTGATGGTTTTAAAGGAACTTCAGCCTGAGCCATATCCCATTTGATTACCAGATTTCCTGAGTTTTCGTCTGTAGGATTCAAAGTAATTTCAAACCATTCCTGCTTGTCTGCCAGTTGATTTACCGGTACGGTAACATCTACTACATCCTGCTTAGGATCATAAGTATAAGCACCCCATTGTTGGAAGTCCTTATTCAGGATCACTTTCCATTCTTTTTCTGTAGGAACAATAAATAATCCGTATGTTCCTGCCGGTACAGTTTTTCCACCGAAATTAACGGACTGCCCGAAAGTAATTTTCGTAGACGAGTTAGCTCCTGCTCTCCAAACCTGACCATAAGGAACCAATTCTCCGAAGATCTTACGTCCTTTCACCCCCGGTCTTCCATAGTCGATGGAGATCTTGGACATTGAAAACTGCTGCTCAACCTTTTGACGCGGACTTGCTGCCGGTACAGAATAATCTTGTGCAAAACTGAATGCTGAAATTGAAATGCAAACTGCTGCTATTAAATTTTTCACGTGTAAATTTTTGCTTAAAATTACAAAAATCAAAACAAAATAGCTTTCTCAAATTTCAATAATTTTAGTTTTACCGATATTTTTCTATTAACATATTATTCCGACTAAATCCTTTTTAAAATCAATATTAGCCATTGAAAATTTTACTTCTTTTAATCTCTTTTCCTTTTCTGAGCTGGATTGAATGAAAAACGGAAGGAACATCATTAGTCCAGGTTTTGAGTATTAAAAGAATCGCTATAATCTCTGCTCTCGTAAGCAGGCCAATCCAAAAACAAAGGTTAAATAAAACAACTGACTGGCATTGTAAAATAACCTGAATTAATGTTCCAAAAAGTAGTAAAGTCCAGATTTTAGCACCGATAGAATGTGTTGCTACTTCTTTTCGGAATCTTAAAAAGCTTACCAGATAAATAAGAACTTCAGATCCGGCAAGAATAGCTATTTTGTAAGCATTTGTTTCGAAAAACATTGGGCATTGGATATAAGTGGCCACTCCTACCGAGACGAAAAAGATCTGATCAACAGTAGAATCCAGACGTCTGAGTTTCTGAGTTGAAACATGAAGATGTCTTGCTATAATTCCATCAAAAATATCAGTCAATAATCCTATGGATAGAAGAATGACAGCAATTATCTGATAGTTTTCTATTTTGAGAAGACTTAAAGAAATGATGACGAACCCAATAATCAGTCTTGAAAAAATTAAAATAGCCGGGATTTTCGATTTCATAAAACGATGGGAAAAACTTATTTTAAGTGGTGAAAGATAGGAATAAAAATGTCTTTTACTATTTCTAAAACAAGATTGCTTTTTCCAGTTCCAATAATTTTTGTTTTCTCCAGATACCACCGGCATAACCTACCAATTCACCATTTGAGCCTATTACACGATGGCAGGGAATTATTATGGCAATTTTATTAATTCCGTTGGCTGTTCCTACTGCACGTATCGCTTTCGGGTTTCCAAGAAATTCTGATTGCTGCTTATAAGTTCTTATTTCTCCCATTGGAATTTCACGGAGAAGCTGCCATACTTTTTCCTGAAACGCTGTTCCCGTAATAAACAATGGAACTTCAAAGTGGCTTCTCTTTCCTTCAAAATATTCTTTCAGCTCATCTTCCAATTGTCGGAAATGAAGATGCTCTTCTTGTACAATTTCTGCATTCAAAGCTTTTGATAAGGCCTTCAGTTGTTTTTCAATATTTTTCCGGTCTGTAAATTCAAGCAGACAAATTCCCTGATCAACAGCACAGGCAATCATTTCTCCCAGAGGAGTGGATATGTTTTTTTGGTGTATGATTTCCATTAGGTTAAAATTAAGCCTTTTTGAAAACCCTATGTTCTTTTTTATGAATTACTATTCTTTTTATCTGTTCAATATGCCTTGTATTATGATAAATAACAAAACGAAAAGTATCTCCCATCTTCAGTTTGATCAGCTTCGAAATGCTGATACTCGTTTTTGTTTTTTCCAGATCAATATGCTGTGCTTTTTCTAATAATTCGAGTAACTGCTTTTGTTGGCTGATAAATACGTCCACAACACTTTTATTCAACCTGCTGTGGATAGGATTCATTGCTTTAAGGGTTTTCATTGTATTTGATTTTTCCTTCGGAAGCATTGTGTTTGCAAAATAATTTCCAAGGAGTCCTGGCTTGAAATGAGGTTTTGCTGAGGTTTTAGAGACCGATATTCTGTTTGCAATTTCCGGGATATAAAACCCTCCGTAGCGGTTAAGGTGCTCCAGACATTCTAATGTGCTCCAACTATCCTGTGAGGCTCTAAAGTTGAGCTCTTCTTCTGTTTTTTGTAATAGCTTTTCTGCATATTGTAAATGCTGGTGAGTTCGTTCTTTGAGTTCATCTAATAATTCTGAGGCTGAAATTTTCATTATACTTTTTATGCAAATATCCTGATCTTATCCTACTTAAATCTTGACTGAACTCAAGATTTTTTAAGCCTTGACAAAGTTTCCGGCGACATTCTCAGGTAATTGGCGATATATTTATTGGGGACTTCCTGAAACAACTTCGGGCTTCGCCTCAAAACCCTCTCAAAACGTTCTCCAGGAGCATTGATCAGCAAATCTTTTTCTCTTTCCAACTGTTGGAGTACCAGATCTTCCAAAATATTCATCCAGAA
Source organism: Chryseobacterium sp. GW821-FHT04C04 (assembly GCF_059420365.1). NCBI lineage: Bacteria > Pseudomonadati > Bacteroidota > Flavobacteriia > Flavobacteriales > Weeksellaceae > Chryseobacterium > Chryseobacterium sp. GW821-FHT04C04. The sequence goes on from NZ_JBWKTO010000001.1 coordinate 641,142, forward strand.
CTTCATGTGTCCTTCATTGGAATGTATCCACTCATAAAAATCCTTTTTTGAAGCGACTTTCACCGTTGTTTTTTTAATCGCCTGAATATAAAGATCCGATGGTTTTCCTGATAAAAAGGAATCCAGGCTGACAATGATATTTCCGGTGTATCCGAAACGAATGATTCTTTCCTCATTTTCATCCATCATAAAGATCCGGACACTTCCGCTTTCAATATAATAAATGTCGGTATCCGTACTGCCTGAAATCTTAAGGAACTCATTTCTCCTGAATTCTTTCTTTTCCCAATGGATTCCGCTTTGAAGCAATTTTTCAACCATTTCATTTTACTATTTGTTATTCCAAAGATAATGGGTAATTTTAAATTTTTAAAACACTAATCACCTAAAATGCTCAAAAGAACAGTCCTATTGATACTGTTTTCTGCCGGACTGTCTGGTATGAAAGCACAGCAAACCATCCCCTTCCGGATTACAAAGCATAACAATATCATTGTCAAAACCCTTGTCAATAAAAAGGATTCGCTGGATCTTATGTTCCAGATTGCCATGAAAGATTGTGCTATTTCACCCGAACGCCAGCGGAAAGCAGATCATATTATTTTCAACAAAGAGGAAATAAGCGACGATAATACCATAGAAATAGGAAAAATAACTCAAAACGATGTTCGTTTTTTTGATAATCAATTAGCAGGACATGAAGCTGACGGGAAAATGGGAACCGGGATTTTTGATGGTAAATCTTTTAAGATCGATTATGACAATAACCAATTTGTCATGTATGATCAGAAGCATCAACCTGATCTAAGCGGCTTTCAACCCATAAAAATCATTTTAGACCATGAAGCCTTTTATATATCAGCAGATAACGTTGTGGATGGAAAGCATCAGAAAGAGGCTTATTTTGTGCTTCAATCCGGTTATTCAGGAGGTATTCTATACAGCAATGATTTTGCTGAAGAACAGGAACTTGATACAAAACTACAAGTGACGGGCCAAAAAACACTGAAAAACTCAGCAGGACAAAGTATGATTACGAAACAGGGAATTCTGCCTTTTTTCAAGTTGGGAAATATCGTATTCAAAGATGTTTCAGCAGGCTTTTTCTCAGGTGATCTGAAAACCCAGCATGTAAATTATTTCGGGGCAGATATGCTCCGCAGGTTTATCTGGATTTTCGATATGGAGAGACAAGTAGCTTACATCAAACCGAGCAAGTACTTTTCAGAACCTTATTATAAATTATAATTAAACACAATACTCATGTTAAGAAGAATTATGAAGATCAACACAGCCATAGCGCTTTTATCTTTTCCATTAGTTATGGTAAACTGTAAAAAAGATGACAAAAAAACAAGTGTCACAACCACAAAAGCAGCTAATGACTCTGTAAAAACAATAAAAACGGAAGAGAAAATAGATTATCAGAATTTTAATATTTTCAGCTTGTCTACAATTTCATCAGCTGAAAAAGATTCCGATATGGATATTTTTATTTCTGTTTCAGATATCTTTAAGGATACTCCGCCCATTCCGGCTGATATCATGAAAAATCAGAAGCAGATGACTTTTGAAGAACGCCAGCATTTTGAGCTGGATGCTCCCAGCAGAAAAAAACTGCTTAGCGGTATTCATCTTACTGAGAATGACTCATTGTATATTTATGAATATGGCTCTAATAAACTTCAAAGAATGCCGATCAGCCAATTAAAAGCTGTAGCTTATTTAAGTCCTTATTCAGATAGTGAAGAACTGGATCCGGAGTCTTATATGATGGGCTTTCAGGTAGCCACTCACCAAAAGATAGCGGACTACGACCGGTTCAATAATGCCATCGCTTATTTTGGGAATAAAAATCCTTTCGTGGAAAATAAAATGAAGGCTGTGAAATGGCAAAAAGCCAATACGGATATCTCAAAAAAATATTTCAGCCCTTCAAAATTGATTCAGGGAAAAACCTACCAGTCACAATATGAAAATATGACCTATTATCTGCAGGATTATCTTGAAGAAGGAAACACTGTGGAACGTAAACTTGTAATCATCAATGATCATAATGAGAAGATTGCTGAAAAGACATTTTCTCTCGCCGGAAGTGATGGGGGTGAGTTCTTACCGCTTTATGGAATAGATGCCGACGAAGCCAACAGATTCCAATATACAGGCTATCTTTTTAAAGGAAAACCTCCTGTTGTTTTTGGATTTATTGCACAGTCTTTTGGCTGTCCTTCCATTAGCTTTTTAGATAAAAAAGAGAAGGATTTCCCGATAAATTGTGATAACAGACATTAATGGGATGAAAAAGTAAAATGGTAAAAAGGTTTTCTCTACAAGAAAACCTTTTTATTAATCTATCCAATGATTAATCACCCTATCTCCTTTAAAATACAGCCATTTATACTTATTTCCATAATCAAAATAAGTATTGAAGTGAAAATACATTCTCTTATTTATTTCATCAAAGTAAATTTTATTTTCTTCTGCAATTTCAGTGCTACACTCGCCTTCCGGAGAGCTTCCCAGATCACTATTAATAATAAATTTAAAATTATTTATCGGATGATATTCTATTGGCATCCAAGTTTTTTTATCCAAACAATAAAATTCATTAGCTTCCCCAAATCTTGTTTTATAATCAAATTCTAAACCTCTTATGTAGATAGAACCATCTTCTTTCCACTTAAAATGCCAATAATCTTTGTGACAACAATCCTTATAAAAAGTAATGACAGACTTACTTTCATCCAAATACCCTAGCTTAAAAAAATTGAAAAAATTAATATTAATATATTCATCTTTATCAAAAACAGGATAATCATAGCTTAATTTTTTTCCACTTTTAAAAGGTTGAATGGTACTAATAAAGATCACTCTCTTCTGTCCTTTAGCATTTTTAACCTTATCAATCAAAACATACTGCTGTTCCAATTTTTCAACCTTCTCGGGATTCAGATTTAATTCATTATATGTATTAGCTTCTGAAAGCCTATTAGGATTATTAGTTCCATAGAAATGCTTAGAAGGGTAATCTCTGTTTACCTGACGGGTGAAAGCGGTAAAATCAGAGAGTTTAATTTCAGAGAATCTGATTTCTTCATCACCTCTTAACCTATCTACCTCTTTTTCAGTCTGATTGAAAAAACTTTTACAACTGAAAAGAGAAAGTAATAATAAAAATATAAGCACTTTATTTTTCATGATTGGAAAGATTAAGATTAGACATATTATAAGAACCTCCTGCAGAAATATAAAAGGGTTTCTGATTCTGATGATAAGAGCTTTTGGTCAAATAATGGATAATATTCTGAACTTCAGACAAATCATAAACATTATTGAGCCTTATAAATCCGTTCCAATGCTCTGTATTTCCTATCCCAAAATTCCAGAAGCCATGATTGAAGTATTTTTGCTTCGGGTCAGCATAATCCACATAACCAAAAAGAAATTCATCTGCAGTATCAAAAGCAAGTTCCGAATATCCTGTAAACCTATAAAAACTGGCATTAATAGTATTGATTTTACGGTCCATTGGTAAATTGATATTGACAAATCCACCCCCGGTATAATATCGATCTTCTTTGTCTCCTAAGCCAATTTTCTTAATTGGTGTTCCCCCATCATTAAGATATCCAAATTGAAAATTTTCTATTTTAAGACCCAGAAAACCAACTCTTTGTAAACGGTTCGGTTTAGAAATATTGGCAGAAAGATGATAGATCCAGTTGGTTCCAAAGGTAAATGAAGAATTAAATGGGTTTTGTAATGATGGCTGCGTTAAATCTGTAAAGTAATAAAGAGGTTTATTTCTGTTCCTGATATACTCTAAAGAGTTGTTTCTAAATTCATTATTCAAACCCGAAGTTAAAGATAATGAACCTACAAATTGGTTCGAAAACCGCTTTTTATCTGGACCCTGATACGTACTCAGGCCGCCATAATTGATAATATACTCAATATTTACAGCTGGCAGCAATGAATTAAAAGCAAGATATCCTACTCCTGTACTGATTCCGAACCTTATATTGGGGGTTCCATATTGAAGCTCTATAATGGCTTTTGCAGCTACACCCACCTGAATATTCCTGGGAAGATCTGCCTGATTAATGTTCATTTGCGACAATATCCAACCGGGAATAAAAAATAGTGCCCAAATTATCAAAATTTGTTTTTTCATGATATCAGTTTTGTCAGTTTTTCACTTCTTTAAGTTAGTATTCTTTTAGTAAGATTCATCTGTTTCAATCTACATATATAATGTGTCTTTCAATAAGTTTCTAACTGTTCATTTAACAAATTTAGATACAAAACCTTAACATTACCATCCCCTTTTAGGGTGATTTTATTTTCAACTACAAGCATAAAAAAAAGCAAATCTGCTCGTTTGCAAATTTGCTTTTATGGTTTCAGTCAATTATTTAATGGGGTAATATCTATTTTTGAGGTTGATAAAATAAGTTTCGGACTCTTTAAAACCGTTGCTCTTCATGAACTTGATGACTACATTCAGGTAGGCTTCTGAAGGGGTAAATTCGGTTCCTATTTTCTCTGAAAGCTTTTTATAATCTTCTTCAAGCAGTTTCGGATTTTTGGCGAATTGTTTTATATTGGTTCTGAAACCTTTAAATATAAATTTCAACGCTTCATAATTTCCGGGATAAGAAACGGTTCCATGGGTTTCTCCTTCAAAAAAGCGGTGTTTATAGTTCAGGGATCCGTTCTTTTCTATGATTCCTTTAAATTCTTCAATGGCCTGGGTCATATCAGAATTCCAGTTTTTCTGCTGCTCTTCATTGTCTGCCTGGGAAACATACAACGTTTTTTTTGCCGGGAATTTTTTATTCTTCTCCAGATATTCTTTTGTCTTTGTAATCATCACATTATGATCCCACCATAAACTCGGATCATTTGCAACATAGGCATTGAAATAGTCAGGATGAGTAAGAAATGTATTGATGGCAAATAATCCTCCAAAAGAATGTCCAACCAAAACAGAATATCCCTGTGTTCTGTAATTTTTTTGGATGAATGGCTTCAGTTCTTCCTGCAGGAATTTTACAAAATTTTCACTTCCGCCACTGTCAGCAAAAAGAGTAAGAGTAGGATTTACCGGGCTTTTCTTTTGAGATTTTGTGGGAGTAAGATCTCTTGTTCTTTCTGTATTTTTTATTCCTACGACAATACATTCCGGAATATCTGCATAAGGTGTTCTGGCAATAAAATCTGTCAATCCTGTATAATATTCAAAATTGATTTCTCCGTCTAAAAGATAAATTACCGGATACTTTGCAGGGTTGATGGTGCTGTCGTTATATGTTTTGGGCAGGTGAACCCAGATTTCCCTGTTTTCATTTAAAACTTTTGAAAATAAGTTCTGCTTCTCTCCTATTGTCAGTTTCTCCTGAGCTTTACCCCATGTACACAATAAAAATAGTGGAAGGCATATAATTTTAAACCAATTGTTCATGATGTGAATCTTTTCTGTGTTGATGAATGTTTGTAATTTCTTTATTCTTTTTTGGTGATTTTTTTCTTCTGCCCCACCAGATCAAAAATCCTGTAATAGGAAGGCTTGTACAGATAATTCCGATAATGAAGGTGAATATTTTCCCAAACATACCGCCCCAATAGCCTACATGAAGATCAAAATTCATATGCTCTATCACTTCATGCATCTGAACTTCCTTTGGATAATTGACTTCATTTCCAGTGTATTTGTTGGCTTCCATTGTTTTTCCGTTCACAAGACTTTTTAAACCAATGAATTTGGCAGCAGCCACATGGTAAACAGCTGTAGAGTCATTTCTGGGAATGCTCATTCTGAACTGCTTGGCTGTAGGAAATTCTTTGAAATTTTTATCTACAAAAGCAGAAAAGGACAATGCTTTTTTCTGAGGATCAAACTTGGGTTCGTATTTTTCAGCAATGATATGGGCGTCTGCTGCTCCCCCGAAAGCCTGTTGCGTAAGATCTGTCAAAACCTTGTAAGCCATAATCAGTCCCGTGATGGTAATAAATACCGCCGGAAGCAATGAATAGAAACCAAAGACATTATGAAAATCGTAGTTTTTTCTACGCCATTTTGTTCCTGATTTAATTTTAAATGCAGCAGTTCTTGTGGTTTTATTCCATTTTTTTGGCCACCAAAGAATCAGTCCGCCGATTAGCTGAATAAAAAATATGATGGAGGCAATTCCGACCACCGTTTTACCGAACTTTCCTGCCAGCAATTGAGCATGAATATGAGCTACTACATAGAAAAATTCATAGCTTTTTGTAGAACCGATCACTTTTCCGGTGTAAGGGTCAAGATAATGATAAGCAAATACCCCTCGAGGACCGCGTTCTTTCTTTTTAGGTTTCTCTACTTTACCCGCATTTTTATCTTTAGATGGCTGGGTGGCTGAAGCTACTCTGAAGCTTCTGTCTGCTTCTTTATAGGTATCGAAATAAAATGCTTTTCTGTCCGGAACTTGTTGATGAAACTGGGCAAGCAATTCCTCGGGTGTCATTTTTCTGGCATTGGCCGGAGCCTGAACATATTTGGCATTTCCACCGCACAGATCAATAATTTCGTCACAAAAGACGAATACCGTTCCTGAAAGGGTAACAGTCAGCACAATGATTCCGGATACCAATCCGAGCCAGAGATGCAGCCATCCGGAAATCCTTTTGGTAAGGGATTTTCCTTGCTTTTTCCTGGGATTAGTTTTTTTGTTTTCCATATCTTTTTGTATCTCCAAATTATATGTGTTGAAAATGCAAGGGCGCAAAAGAATTTATCATTGTGCATGTTGTAAAGTGAAAGGAGTATTCCTGTTACTGTTTACTTTAGCATATTTGAAGCTCCAGGAAAACTTACACGTTATAAATCTACTATTTGCGCCTTTGCGGTTTTCACCCTTATATTTTCTTTGAGATTGTTTTTGTTTTTTTAAGGATTAAAATTTGAATGCGAAGTTGGCAAGAATCTCTCTTGGCTTCTGTGGCTGTCCATAGAAGTTCCAATACATTTCATTCAGGGCATTATTCATTTTCAGCCCAATCCTGTATTTTTTCTTGTCATAGAAAATCGTAGCACCTACCGTTGTATAAGACGGTGCCAGGAAATGATTTGTGATGTTGATGTATGTCTGGTCTACAAAATTGAATCCTGCCCCGAAACCAATTCCTTCGTAAGCGCCATCCATAATCTTGTAACTGGTCCATAGATTGGCTACATGTTTAGGGGTCCAGGCCATTCTTTTCCCTTTGTCTTTGCTTCGGTCATCATATTTGTTATCATTATAACCGTATCCAGCTACGATATTCCATCCTTTAAAGGGGTTGGCGATAATTCCTATTTCCAGTCCCTGACTTTTAATATTACCATCCTGAATGCTTCCTATTCCGCCTGGATCAGCAACAAGCCTGTTTTTGACATTGATATTATAATAACTTACCGTTGTCAGTAATTTTTTATTGAACAGATCCAATTTGAAACCCGTTTCAATCTGATTTCCTTGTTCGGGATCCCATTTTGTTAAAACTCCGGCTTCATTAAGGGACGGAGCATAGTTTTTAAACCCATTTACATAATTGGCAAAGAATGAAATCTGCTCCTTAACAATTTCATACACCAACCCAAACTTTGGTGAAAACTGGGTCTGGCTGTACCCCGAGACTTTATTTTCAGGATATCCGTTTTTAGTAGAAATCTCTACCCCATTCACAATGGTATCGTCATTTTTATAGCTGTCTACTCTCAAACTTGCCATTATCAAAAGGTTATCTGTGACATTCAATACATCAGAGATATAACCGCTTATTGTTCTGAATGTTGTAATATCAGATTCTGTAGATTTTCTATCCTTATTCATGAATTTATTTCTTGAGATCGGGTCCCATGCTGAAGAACTGTCAAGATTCACTTTATCATAAGGCAGGAAGACATTGCTGTATCCGTTGGCTTCATAATATGGATATTGATATATGGTTTTTTGCTGGAAATAATCTATTCCAACAACAAGGCGGTTCCTTAAGCCTCCTATTTTAAAATCTCCGGTAAAATTCTGCTGAATATTATCTGTCGTAATTTTAAAACTATCAAAAGGGCGGATCATTCTTTCTACCTGATTGTTATTCAAATACCTGAGGACTAAAAAGATAGATTCATTTTCATTGGCTTCACCTCTTTGGTAAGATGTTCGTGAAGTCCATTGATCGTTGAATTTATGAGTAACCTCAGCCATTGTTACAAAATTGGTTCTTTTGGAACCGATATCATTGCTTGTAAATGCTCTTTTATAGGCTACTTCAAGGTCTTTCATCGAATGTAAGGTCAGTTTTTCTGAGTTTCTTACATAAGCATTCAATGTTTTATCCGGTGCATGAAATTCGGTATCGAGTGTTACGGTTGTTTTGTCACTTACTTTGTACAAAACACTTCCTGAGAAAAATAATCCTTTGTTATAACCGGCATCCTGGAAAGAGTCCTGTGAATAAGCAGCCACATTGAATCTGGCCAAAGCTGTTTTCTCTTTATTTAAAGGCGTATTCACATCCGCTGTAATTCTGTTCATTCCCCAGCTTCCAGTCGTGTAATTGATAATTCCCCCGAATTTCTCCTGTGGTTTTTTGGTTACCACATTCACCACTCCACCGTAATTGGCCAACGTTCCTCCGAATAAGGTTCCTGAAGGTCCTTTTATTACTTCTACTCTTTCAATATTAGCGATCTCGGACTGTACTCTTGGGTTTTGCGTCAATCCGTTTCTGAAACTAGCATTCGAGCTGAATCCTCTCAGAAAAATATCATTACCACTGTCATTCACACTGTTGCTTACAACAACTCCCGGAGCAGAAGCCATTGCGGTATTGAAATCAACAGCTCCCATTTCACTGATGATTTCTTTAGGAACAAGATTATAAACAGTAGGATTTTCCAGGTTTTCCAAAGGAAGTCTTGCTATGGACTCAGATTTTTTGGTTCTGTAATTGTGTGTTCCCTGGAGTGATACGGACTGGATCTCAGCCACTTTAATGGTATCCGTTTCCTGTGCACTCAGCATAGCCACTGCTAACAAAGATGCAGAAATAGTAATTTTTTTCATTTTTATAATTAAGCTTAGTGGAGCAAAATTACTTATTTTTATTAATTCTAAATAAAAATATGATACAAATCATGAAATCTCTCTTCTTGAATTACCCATAAATAAAGGGTTCCTGAAAATTCAAGAACCCAATTTTTATCTGTGTTTACATTTTTATTTTAAAAATATTTTTGAAGAAAGATAAAAACCTGGTCAAAATGCTGATAAGGTTCAGTATGGGTACCTTTCCATTTACGATGTTCAAAATGGTATTGATAATGCTTGTCTTTAAGCCTCTGAATTATTTTATCTGACATCTCTTCCGATGGACATATTTCATCCTGAGTACCGGACATCAGTAAAATAGAAGCTTTGGAATTTTCTATTTTTATAAGAGATTTACTTTCCGCCGTTTTATCCTGCAGCATTGCTTCGAACGCTTTTCTTATATTGTGCTGAATCATAAAAGGAACTGCAGCTTCATTTACAGGAACGAAAGGAAGTTCTTCACCTCCAAATGTCCAGCTGGAAGTTGAAAAATGACTGGTATTTCCGGGAAAAACAACATGGCTGGCTGAAAGAGCAATAATACAAGAAATATCAGGGTAATAACTTCCAAGAAGCAAGGCAAGATCAGCACCTCTGGAACCTCCTACTATCGCTATTTTATCTGTATGAGTTTTCTGCTTAGCAACCGATATTGCATTATACACATCCTGAATCTCAATTTTGTCAAGAAACTTTGGGGAATTTTTTGAACCAAAATAGGCTAATGCCAAAAAAGCATAGTCTTTGTCAAGGAACTGATCCCGTACTGATTTCCAATGTCTGGACGCCCAGGCATTACCTCCCTCTGAGCCTCCCAAGCCTACTATCAACCCTTTTATTTTTTTTGAAGGAGTATATAAGACAGCATCTGTATTTTCTGAATGAATTGTATCCTGCGCATTCAGGGTAACGCTTATTAACAGAAAAAAGAAAATTTTAAATAATAGTTTCATGATTTTTTTTTCAAAAATAGACCTGTAAAATGGATTTATTTTTGCTCTAGATCAAAAACTACTTTTCTGTACGTAACCTGCTCAGAGTAGATTGTGTAATTCCAAGATAGGAAGCAGCCATTCCCAGTGGAATCCGGTGGTAAACCCCTTTATACACTTTTAGAAAATGTTCATACTTTTCTTTTGCAGTCGTGAATCTCTGTGAAGTAATTCTTTCCATAAGGTGGCCGAATACGCTTCCCATAGAGAGTCTTGCATACCGTTCCATTTCCGGAAAATGGTCGAAAAGATAACCGAGATCATTCACCTTCAGACCAAAGGTTTCTGTTTTTTCAAGACAGTCAATATAGTAGATGTCTTTCGTTCTTTCTATAAAACTTTTAGGAGAATTGATCCATTCATTTTCACAGGAAAAATATTCACTGATCTCAACTCCATCTTTCAGATAATAGGTTCTCACCAACCCTTTGAGGATAAAATAGCTTTTGGTACAAACCTTATCCGCATCCTGTACCAGCTCACCTTTTTCAAAAGTGTGAAAAGACAATCTGCTTTCAAGCTCATTTCTCAAAGCTTCACTCACTTTAATATAATGGCTGAAATGAGCAATAATATGATCAAATCCTGATACCATAGAAACTTATTAAGACCTTAAAAAAGCTTATCTCATTACATAGCCATCATCATGGACATATAATAGTTGGCACAATGCAATGCATTAATTAAAACAATTTCTTTATTCGGAAGCGTTTCGAATTTTTCAGAGGTCGTGATATGATATTCATAGTTCAGAGAGCTCCACTTCAGATTCGGCTTCATCACAAAAAGTTCTGTTCCCTCCTGATCAGCCAATACAAATGATTCTTTAAATATTCCTCTATGCTTAAAAAGAAAACCGTCTTTCACTCCATCGAAATAGGTCTGAATGACAATTTCTCCATTCCAGTTCATGCGAAACTTCAGAAGAACCCTTTCATTATCTTTCAACTCAATAGTGGTACCCCAGAAACCTTTGGGTTCAACCAGATAAAAACGGTTACCAATCTCAATTTCTGCATTAAATTTAAACCAGCTTGTATAGATAAGTCTTCCTATGAACTGACTGTCTTTTGTAACTTCAAAAGATAAAGAATTGCTTGATTTTGCTTGATATTCTGCCATGGTTATTCTTAGATTTGATGGAATTTTTATCTGTTTTTAAATATCGTTATAGCTTTTATTTTGTAACGCACTAATTTATAAATAATTCGGCAAAAAAATTAAACAGATTTTAAAATCTGTTTTTTTATTATTTTGCGACAAAGGATTATCAACAATTCTAGTAAAGTTTTTATTCTAGGATAAAGAGTTTAAAACAAGTTCAGCTAATTCAGCATTGCTTTTTGTTACATTTTCTGATAAAACAAGAGTATTCAATATTTGTTTCGCACCTTCTTTATCTTGGCTATTATTCAATATTATAGCCTTATTAATCAGCAAAATTCCTTCTGTCTGAATATCCGGTTTTTTTGAAAGTCCTTGATTGATTGCATAAAGTCGTACTGTTTCATCTTCTGATATATCTGCAAGTTCTTTCCACACTGGTGCAAAATCAGGAACATTTTGTGTCAGCAAGCTAATGATTTCGCGTTTTTTATTAATATCACCTGTCCACTCAATTTGCATATATGTCAAATATAAACCTTTAGGGAATATTCCAAGTTTTTCTCCTTCCAAAGAGTATATTGCGGTCTTTGTAGTAAAAAATCCTTTTGGTTCCAATTCATCTGTTTTTTTATAAAATTTTAATGCTTTATCATCTTCTCCTTTCAATAAATAAGTAAATGCCAGATCATATACCGGGTATGCCCAGGTTGGTTGAATCTCCATTGCTTCCTGAAGTTTTGATATTGACAAATCATATTTTCCGGTTTGTCCCAACACTCTCGCTTCCTGATGAAGCTGTTGTGCTCTAAAATCAATATTTTTATTTTCCATATTTTATACACTAAGTATTGTTCTTTTTATACTATTTGAATCTAACAATAACTCTTGTCCTCTGGCCTTCATTAATACCAAAAATAAAGCTATAAACATGAACAATATTGTTATCCCATCGTATAATTTTTTGCCACCAATAATCAACGCCTTCATTCTTTTCAAGCCCTTCTATTTCTAGCGCACTAGCTATGTTTTTTTTATTCAATTGATATAGTTTATCTATAAATGGTTCTTTATTCTGATCTTGGTTCCAGCTATATTCAATTAAACGTATAACACTGTCTTTTTTTGTAAAAAAATAAGAAACTTGTGTATCTAAGTTGGCAGTATCTCTATGATAAATTATGGGTTGTTCAAATTCGTATTTTTCTATTTCTGGAAAATATTCTTTTGATAATCTTATATCAATATTATTGAAGTACTTAATTCCACCATTCATCTTTTCAATATTTTGAATATCAGAAAGCTTAGGTTGCTTATATTCAATGATTGTGGTTTCAAGCCTTGTTTCTTTCAAATGCCCCTTTTGCTGACAATTGAAAAATAAAAGCATTATAAAAGTTTGAAGGAATATCTTCATAAATAAATTATTTGACAGACTATGAATAATCCCAATTTACACATTCTTTTATTTAAACAATCACTAGATATGATAAAGAAATTAATACATATCTTATCTCAAACTAAAAAACCTCACAGATTTTTGAAATCTATGAGGTTTACAATATCTATTCTTGGTCGAAATTACATCGTCTCCATTTTGAAGTTCATGTTTTCTATTACTTTAGAAAACTCAATATGAATTGTACTCATTACCAACTTTGATCACTCATGTTCTTAATTTATTCTTATATAATAATTGATAGCCATATTTTTTGGACGAGTTTCTGCTCCTCCTGCATTAGCAATAATTAAAGGAACTGTAGTCTTGTCATAACCACTAATTATTTGTGAGCCATCAAGATCTCCATCAGCCCAGGATGTATTTCCGGAAACGGCTAGAGGTGTTGCGACTATGCCCCCGAAACTTTGTTGTACAATTTGATGATTATGTTCCTTAAATTGATCCTCCTGGATACTACCACGTAATCTATTATCGGAAGGATCTTTTTGATGTTGAGAAACTCCTGGAATGCCATTCCCAGCTTCATTTGAATCAAAGATATTATTTCCGCGTAAAAAAACACCTCTTAAATCCGGAACATTACCCAAATTTTGTGTAGCACGTGCCAAGCCACAAGTATTATCAATTCTTCTTCCGTCACAAGGTGCCCATTTTGAATATTTGCTATTCCAGTTCTTATCAGGATTTGTCAAATTATTTTTGGTTACTTCCTGAAATTCTTCCCAATTTAGATATGAGGAAAGTACTGTACCTACAGGAAAATCTTTGTTAAAGCCACTAGGAAGTCCATTTAATAAACAGTTTACAGGTCCTTTATCTGTATCTAAGAAAAAGAAAATATCTTTTGACGGATCGCTTCTTTTAAAAGTAATTGAATTATCATCATCAAGGATACCTCCTTTAATAAAGCTTTTACTTATTTCTATCCCGTTGGTTATCTTATAATCTTCAACAACAGGACTTGGATCTGTACTTGATATTTTGTTATAAAAAATATAAATGGTTACCCCTTCATCTCCTTCCTGCACCACTGTTGATAATCCTTTTTTATTATTTTGAACTTCTAAACATTTCACATATCCTTCAATCACATCTTTATTTGGAGTATGTAGACTAAATGAATCGAAAAATGATTGTGAGACCGTAATTTTTTCTAGGGATTTAATTTTCTCCTGGAAACTATTAACTTCATCATCGGAAGCACCAAAATTTAAGACATTATTAACCATAGATGTAGGGTCAATTGCTTCAAAACCAAATGAAAATTTTTGAGCTTTAAAATCATCTTTGAATTTTTCAGATTCATAGTATTTCTTCAAGTCGTAAAGAAAATCACCCGTTTTTACGACATTCAAAGTGGTATAAATTCCACCTTCCAGAAGTTTTGTACATTGATTAGGTTCCATTGTATTGTTTTTTAGGATTAATAATATTTATATTTTTAACAGCATTGTACAGTTAAAAAACATCTCTTTATTTTCTATATTACTTATTACCTTATCAAAATTACGCTGTACAACACTACAGGACAATTACCCTTTTGTAGTATTTATTGTGGGCATCTGTTTCAAGAAATTGGGCATAAAAAAACCTCATAGATTTCAGAAATCTATGAGGTTTAGAATATTTATTTTTGGTCGAAATTACATCGTCTCCATTTTGAAGCTCATGCTTTCGATTACTTTTAAGATCGCTTCTACTGTATCCATTGACGTTAAACAAGGAACACCGTTTTCTACGCTCATTCTTCTGATCTGGAATCCGTCTCTTTCAGCCTGTTTACCTTTTGTAGTGGTATTCACAACATACTGAACTTTTCCTTTCTGAATCAGGTCGATAAGGTTTACGCTTTCCTCTCCTATCTTGTATCCTATTTTGCAAGGGATTCCTTTTTCTCCGAAGAACTTCGCAGTACCTTCTGTAGCCCAGATTCTGAATCCTACTTCATGGAATCTTGCTGCAAGAGCTGCCGCTTCTTCTTTGTGCTTATCTGCTACCGTAAACAGGATAGAACCGTGCATAGGAACTTTTCTTCCAGCTGCTACCAATCCTTTATAAAGTGCTTTTTCAAGGGTAGTATCTTTCCCCATTACTTCTCCTGTAGACTTCATTTCAGGGCCTAAAGAGATATCAACTTTCGTTAATTTTGAGAAAGAGAACACCGGTACTTTTACAAATACGCCTTCTTTGTTTGGAACCAATCCGTTTTTGTATCCTAAATCTTTCAGTTTTTGTCCTAAAATTGCCTTTGTTGCAAGGTTAGCCATTGGAACCTCTGTAATTTTAGATAAGAAAGGAACTGTTCTTGAAGAACGTGGGTTCACCTCGATTACGTAAACATTTCCTTCAAAAAGAACGTATTGAATATTCATTAATCCAATCACCTTTAATCCTTTTGCCAGCCTTTCCGTATAGTCTACCAGGGTATCAATTTCGCTCTGAGAGATATTCTGTGGTGGATATACCGCGATAGAGTCTCCGGAGTGAACTCCTGCTCTTTCGATATGCTCCATAATTCCCGGAATTACTACTGTTTCACCGTCACAGATGGCGTCTACTTCAATTTCCTTTCCTACCATGTATTTGTCCACCAAAACAGGGTGCTCTGGGCTAGCCTCTACAGCGTTCTCCATATAATGAGCCAATTCTGCTTCTGCGTATACAATCTCCATTGCTCTACCTCCAAGAACGTAGCTTGGACGTACCAATACCGGGTAACCGATTTCGTTAGCAATTTTTATAGCTTCTTCTTTTGATGTAGATGTTCTTCCTTTTGGCTGAGGAATACCCATTTCCTGAAGTGCTTTTTCAAATTTGTCTCTGTTTTCAGCTCTGTCAAGGTCTTCTAGTGAAGTTCCTAAGATCTGTACTCCGTGAGATGCCAATTTATCGGCAAGGTTGATCGCCGTCTGCCCTCCGAACTGTACGACTACTCCTTTAGGCTTTTCAAGGTCGATGATGTTCATTACATCTTCTTCCGTAAGCGGCTCGAAGTATAATTTGTCCGAGATCGAGAAGTCTGTAGAAACAGTTTCAGGGTTGTTGTTGATGATAATCGCCTCGTAACCCATTTCTTTGATTGCCCATACTGAGTGAACGGTAGCGTAGTCGAACTCAACTCCCTGTCCAATTCTGATAGGTCCTGAACCCAGTACAATGATTTTTTCTTTGTCTGAAACAACACTTTCGTTCTCTTCTTCGTAAGTTCCGTAGAAATATGGAGTTTCACTTTCAAACTCAGCAGCGCAAGTGTCTACCATTTTGTAAACCGGCATTACTCCGTTTTCTTTTCTGAAGTTGAAAACCTCACGTTCTGCTACATCCCAAAGAACGGCAATATTAACATCTGCAAAACCTAATTTTTTGGCTTCAATTAATGTTTCTTTATTAAATTTGTTCTCAGCGATTACTTTTTCGAAGTCAACTAATTTTTTCAGTTTCCAGATGAAGAACTTGTCGATTTTACTCCATTCTACAATCTGTTCCCAATCATATCCTCTTCTTAAAGCGTCACCGATGATGAATAATCTCTCATCATCACACACTCTGATTCTTCTTTCGATTTCTTCAGCAGTAAGAGCCTCAGCCTGCTTCGTTTTTAATCCTAAATGTTTGATTCCTGTTTCTAATGAACGGATTGCTTTCTGTAGGGATTCTTCAAGATTTCTTCCGATTGCCATTACCTCACCAGTCGCTTTCATCTGAGTAGAAAGTCTTCTGTCTGCTGTTTCGAATTTATCGAATGGGAATCTTGGGAATTTTGTTACTACATAGTCAAGAGCAGGCTCGAAACATGCATATGTTTTTCCTGTAACCGGGTTCATGATTTCATCCAGCGTTAATCCTACAGCAATTTTTGCAGCAATTTTTGCAATCGGATATCCTGTTGCCTTACTTGCTAAAGCTGATGAACGGGAAACTCTAGGGTTTACCTCGATGATATAGTAGTCGAATGAGTTTGGATCTAAAGCCAGCTGTACGTTACATCCTCCTTCGATTCCTAGGGCTCTGATGATTTTTAAAGAAGCGTTTCTCAGTAACTGATACTCTCTGTCTGAAAGTGTCTGAGAAGGTGCTACTACGATAGAGTCACCTGTGTGAACTCCTACCGGATCTATATTTTCCATGTTACAAACCACAATGGCATTGTCGTTTGCATCACGCATTACTTCGTATTCAATTTCTTTGAAACCTGCAATTGATTTTTCAATAAGACACTGTGTAACCGGGCTGTGCTTCAATCCAAGTTCAGCAATTTCTTTCAATTCTACTTCATTGGAAGCGATACCACCTCCTGTACCTCCCATTGTAAAGGCAGGACGAACAATTACCGGATACCCGATGTTTTCAGCAAAAGCAAGGGCTCCTTCTACAGTATTGACAATATCAGAGTCTGGAACCGGTTCGTTCAATTCTCTCATCAATTCACGGAAAAGGTCTCTGTCTTCTGCTCTGTTGATGGCAGAAAGTGTAGTACCCAATACTTCCACTTTACATTCTTCAAGAATTCCTGATTTTTCCAACTCAACAGCCATATTCAGTCCTGTTTGTCCTCCAAGCGTTGGTAATAATGCATCAGGACGTTCTTTTCTGATGATGTGGCTTACAAACTGTAATGAAATCGGCTCGATATATACTTTATCAGCGATTTCCACATCTGTCATAATTGTTGCAGGGTTTGAGTTGATCAAAATTACCTTGTAGCCTTCTTCCTTTAAAGACAGACAAGCCTGCGTTCCTGCGTAATCAAACTCAGCTGCCTGACCAATGATGATAGGTCCTGAACCGATTACTAAAATTGTTTTTATATCTGTACGTTTTGCCATTTTTCTTTTTTTAGATACAAGATGTTAGATGTCAGATTTCAGACATCCAACAGGATGTTTTACTTTTTTAAATTAGATTTGAATGTATAAATCATTCTTTGAATTTCATTCAGATTTGATATTAAACTGTTAACTTTTTCTACATCAAGTAAATTTAATTCTCTAGTTAAAATTAACTGTGTCTGTAACTCAAAAGAAGAAGCATTTGCAATATTTCTTCCTGCACCTTCTGCTATATTTGAAGGAATGGAGATTGCAGATCTTTTAATTTGAGAAATCAAACCAAACTTTTCATCTTTAGGTAATTCTGAACAAATGGTATAAACCTGTTTTGCAAGTTCAATCGGTTTTTGCCAAAAAACTAACTTTTCAAAATTATGCATGATAGAGTCTGTTATCTGATGTCTAATATCTGAAGTCTTTCTTACTTTTTAAAGTCTTCCATCATTTGAATAAACTCATCAAACAGGTAGTTTGCATCTTCAGGGCCTGGGCTTGCTTCAGGGTGATACTGAACGGAGAAACAAGGGTGGATCTTGTGTTTCAGACCTTCGTTTGTCCTGTCGTTCAATGCGATATGTGTTTCGATAAGGTCTGTTCCTTTTAAACTTTCCTGATCTACTGCATACCCATGGTTCTGAGAAGTAATAGCCACTGTATTTTTCTCAAGATCCAATACCGGGTGATTTCCACCTCTGTGTCCGAATTTCAGTTTGAAAGTTTTCGCTCCACAAGCAAGACCAATCAACTGGTGTCCTAAACAGATTCCGAAGATGGGAACTTTCCCTAATAATCCTCTGATCATATCCAAAGCATGCGGCACATCTTCCGGGTCACCAGGACCGTTTGACAGCATGATTCCGTCCGGATCCATCAATAAAATCTCTTCTGCTGTGGTATCCTGTGAAACAACGATGATATCGCAGTTTCTTTGAGATAATTCTCTGATGATTCCCAGTTTTGCACCGAAATCTACTAACACTACTTTGAAACCTCTGTTAGGGTTAGCATAAGGTGTTTTTGTTGAAACTTCCTCTACCTGATTGGTTGGGAAATTCGTTGCTTTCAATTCTGCAGCTACTGCAGCTTCATCAGCATCAGCGTTGACGATTTTTCCTTTCACCACTCCATAATTACGAAGAATTCTTGTCAGTCTTCTCGTATCAATTCCTGAAATTCCTGAAAGGTTTTTCTTTTTAAATAATTCATCTAAAGTAATCTGAGTACGGAAGTTGGAAGGAAGATCGCAAAGTTCTTTTACGATAAGCCCTTTGATTGCCGGCTCTATACTTTCATAATCATCACGGTTAATACCATAATTCCCGATAAGCGGATAGGTCATACAAACTATCTGACCGCAATACGATGGGTCAGAAATCAATTCCTGATACCCTGTCATTCCGGTATTGAAAACTACTTCTCCTGCAGTTTCCAATTCTGCTCCGAAACCTTCTCCATGAAACACTTCACCGGACTCCAGTATTAATTTTTTCTTCATTTTAAACTTTTATCTCTTATTATTTTATATTATTAACAGGTCGCCCCTCCGGGGCTCGGATTATCTATATCCTTTTTGCTTTATAGCTTTTCTCTTTTTTATTAGCAGACCGCTCTTTAACTTTTAACCTGGTTCTTTTACCTTTGTTCTTACTTAAAGGTATACCCTTTGCTTTCCAACGCTTCTTTCAAAATGGCCATTCTGGCGAATACTCCGTTTTGCATTTGTTTGAAGATTCTTGATCTCTCACATTCTACAAGGTCTGAATCTATTTCCACTCCTCTGTTGATCGGTGCCGGGTGCATGATGATTGCTTCTTTTTTCATTACCCGCTCTCTTTCTTTGGTCAGACCATATCTCTTATGGTATTCTGAGGCAGTGAAACTCATTGCCGCATCATGTCTTTCGTGTTGGATCCTTAATAACATCAGCACATCTACTTCAACGATCAGTTCATCTACTGAAAGATAGGTTCCGTTGATCAAAGCTCCTTCGTCAAACCATTGTTCAGGTCCTGAGAAGTATACTTTAGCGCCTAATCTTCTTAATGCTTCTGCACTTGAGTTGGCAACACGGCTGTGTTTTACATCTCCAACAATTCCTACTTTTAATCCTTCAAACTTTCCGAATTCCTGATAGATCGTCAACAAGTCCAGCATACATTGTGAAGGGTGATTTCCTGTTCCATCACCTCCATTGATCACAGGAATGTTAATATTTTTCAGTTCCTCGAAGTATCTGTCTTTCTTATCGCGGATCACGACAAGATCTACTCCTATACTTTCAATAGTCTTTACTGTATCATAAAGACTTTCGCCTTTGTTTACCGAACTGTGTGATGCATCAAAAGGAACTACCTGAAGTCCCAGTTTTCTTTCTGCAAGATCAAAACTTGTTTTGGTTCTTGTACTGTCTTCGAAGAAAAGGTTTGAGCAAAAAACTTCTCCTTCAATTTTAGCAGTTTTACCGTTTGCAAAAGCCATTGCTTCTGTCAGTATACTGTTGATTCTCTCGGTGCTTAGTTCTGTAATCGTAAACATAATTCTTATTTTTGGGCATAAAAAAAGCGAAGACAACAATCTTCGCTAATAACAATAAATATCGTAAAGGGCGCTTTCGCCCGGTAAATCTAATGATATAAATGCTTTTTTATTCATTAGGTGCAAAGATATAACAATTTTATGAACCTACAAAAATTAAGTTTAAAATAAATTAAAAATATCAGTATTTCCTTATTCTCATTTAAAATTAATATTTTTGTTAAAACTCAAATTTATTCTATGGATTTAAAAGACAAAATGATTCTCAGCATTATTCAGGAAGACTCTACTCTATCGGTTAAAGAAATTTCCGAAAAGATTGGTCTTACTTTTACTCCTACGTATGAACGAATCAAACAATTGGAGAAACAGGGGATCATTCAGAAATATGTCGGGCTTTTAAACCGTGAAAAACTGGGTTTAAATATTGTAGTCTACTGTAATGTCCGTCTCAAGGAACAATCCAAGAAAGTATTGGAAACCTTTGAGGAGCATATCGGAAAATATGATGAAGTACAGGAAATCATCAGTCTTTCCGGAGAGTATGACTATATGCTGAAGATCATTGCCAAAGATATCAATTCTTATAACGAATTTGCTGTAAATGTTATCTCAAATATTCCTAATATCGGGCAGTACCACAGCTCTATTGTACTTCACGAAGTAAAAAAATCTACCAAATTCAAAATTGATCTGGAATAAATTCTTCTATTATTAAACTCAATATTAATTTCGATTTCACTTGCTGAAAATCTTTGATTTTCTTGCGCCTTGAAATCCTTATACATATTTGTTTTATTCCTTGCACTTTTGCGCTTACCAACATATTGTATTTCGAATATTTTATTTTGTTAGAAAAACGCAAAGACGCAAAGAAATTTATCAACTTTATGCTATAAGGCGCAAAGATTTTATCTTCGATAAAATTTTGGGCAGCATATTTACTCTCAATTTTCAACTATAAGTAATATTTCACGGGCCAACAGAATCTACCAAGTTTAAAATTGATATAGAATAAATCTTTTTATTTTATACCATTAAGATTTTTTAAAGAATGAAGGATAATTAAAGAATTCGCAAGTGAATTTTAAAACTATGCAGCTAAAAAATCGCAGATTTTCTTAAATCACCTTAAAGTCTTAGTCTACCTTAATGGTTCAATACAATCAATCATCAAATTCAAAGAGCAGAGTAAAATCAAACCATTAAGATCACTTAAGCAGCTAAGATTTATTAAGATTAAGGTTTACAAACGAAAAGACAGCAGGCTAAATAAATTTTAGAAATTCCACTGATTCTGCCTAAGTTTTTGATGACCTTAATGGCTTAGATTTTAACCCAATAATTTATTTTTCAGTTTATTGAACTGGTATTCTATTTTATCCAGGCAAAGATTTCCGATACTTCCCTGGTGGGTATGTTCAAGATTTCCTTGCTTAAATTCAAATTCATTATTTTCAATCTCCTGTCCTACCTTCACATAAGCATCACGGAATGAGCTTCCATTTTTCACTTCTTCATTGATCTTTTCTACACTGAAAAGGTATTTATACTTTTCATCTTCCAGAATCCCATCTTTTACCTGAATATTAGGCAAAGTATAGCTTAGGATCTCTAAGCACTCTTTTAAAGAATCTATGGCTGGGAAAAGGATTTCTTTGGTCAGCTGTACATCTCTGTGATATCCTGAAGGAAGGTTATTTGTCAAAAGAATCAGTTCATTCGGAAGGGACTGGATTCTGTTGCATCGTGCACGAACCAGCTCAAAGATGTCCGGATTTTTCTTATGAGGCATAATGCTGCTTCCTGTTGTAAATTCCTTTGGAAAGCTGATAAAATCAAAATTCTGACTCAGATACAGGCAAACATCATAAGCGAATTTACCAAGCGTTCCCGCCAAAGTCGCCATAGACATGGCCAGCATTTTCTCTGACTTCCCACGGGTCATCTGAGCATACACTGAATTATAATTCATCGACTGAAAACCTAAGTTATAGGTTGTACTTTCACGATTGATAGGAAATGACGAACCATAGCCTGCCGCTGATCCCAGTGGATTTTTATTAATGATATTCTTTACTGAAAACAGCATTTCCACATCATCCAAAAGCGCCTCCGCATAAGCTCCAAACCATAAACCGAATGATGAAGGCATTGCAATCTGCAAGTGAGTATATCCCGGCAGCAAAACATTCTTGTGCTGGTCTGCCAATTGAATTAAAATCTGGAAAAACTCATCGGTAAGGGCTGTGATCTCACGGATTTCATCCAATAAATACAATTTAATATCCAGTAAAACCTGATCATTTCTTGATCTCGCTGTGTGGATTTTCTTTCCCGTATCTCCTAATTTTTCAATTAAGATTGCTTCTACCTGAGAATGGATATCCTCAGCATCTTTATCAATTTCAAAACTCCCATTCTCAATTTCATTTAAAATAGTCTCCAAAACATATAGCATCTGCTCTGATTCTTCCTGAGTGATAATGCCGGTTTCTGCCAACATTTTGCAATGTGCCATAGAACCTTTGACATCATATTTTGCTAAACGTTCGTCAAAGTCAAGATCTTTCCCGACTGTAAATTGAGTGACTAATATATTGGTGGCCAGGTCATCCTTCTGCCATATCTTTTTCATATGTAATTGTCTATTTTTTTAAACTCATATGCAATCACCACTTCTATCTGTTGTATTACCAGAAAAATTCATGGGTAGTGATTTCATAATATTTGATTTAAAATATTTGTTGGTTTTGACATGCCCAGCAAGGCAATCCTTATTACTATTAACTATAAAAAAACATTTCCTTATGTAAAGTCTTCATTTCTAATTTTCTTTTTGCATAAATCTTATTAAAAACTAAACTTCAATGCCTGCCGGGCGGAGTCAAAACATATATTTTAGAGATTAGAAATTAGATGTTAGAACTTAGTTATAACCTTTGTGTGGCCTTTTCTTACTAACTTCTGGTCTCTAGCTTCTAACTTCTCTCTTTTATAACACTTTTTCTAAAATTCTGATGTAGATTTCTATCCCCTCTTCTATTTCCTGGATATAGATAAATTCATCTGCCGTATGAGAGCGCCTACTGTCTCCAGGGCCCATTTTCACGGATGTACATGGAATAATCGCCTGATCTGAAGAGGTTGGCGAACCGTAAGTTGTCCTTCCGATTTCAATCCCTGCTTTTACAAACGGATGGTCCATTTCGATCTTTGAAGAATTCAGTCTGAAAGATCTGGCAGTAAGCGTAGATTTCATCTGAGACTGAATGATTTCAAATGTTTCCTGATTGGAATATTCGTCTGTAACCCTCACATCCAGCGTAAAATGGCACGACTCCGGAACAACGTTATGTTGTACTCCTGCATGAATTCCGGATAAGGTAACTTTCACTTCTCCCAGATATTCTGAAACCTTTGGAAATTTAAAGGCTAAAATATTCTGCAGATCCAGCATACATTTTACAATTGAGTTATCATCATTAGGATGAGCGGCATGAGAAGGAGTTCCTTTCATTTCTCCATCAATCACAAGAAGGCCTTTTTCTGCAATCGCCAGATTCATCTGCGTGGGTTCTCCTACAATGGCGAGTTCTACATTAGGCAGCTGCGAAAATAAAGCTTCAATTCCATCAAATCCTGAAATCTCCTCCTCGGCCGTCAAAGCAATAACTAAATTATATTTTAAATCTTCTTTATCATAAAAGTGTAAAAAAACCTGTGCCATAGAAACCAAAGAAGCTCCGGCATCATTACTTCCCAATCCAAACAGTTTCCCGTCTTTTTCAATAGGAACAAATGGATCCAATGTATAAGCCTTATTAGGTTTTACGGTATCATGATGTGTATTCAGCAAAACGGAAGGTTTAAACACATCAAAGTGTTTATTCACTGCCCAGATATTGTTTTTAAAACGTTTGGTAGGAATCTGATGTTTCTTGAAAAAATTCTCAATTTCCACTGACGTATTGAATTCATCTTTACTGAATGAAGGAATCTCAATCAAATTTTTAAGCAATCCGACTGCATTATTCAACAATTCTTCTTTATTATAAACAGATTTCAGTTCCTGCATGATGATTTTCTATATGGTTTTTAAGTTCTGTTTCTTTGATCAGAAACACCTTATTTACATTATTTTTTATCGCTCCCAGCGCATTTTCAAGTTTGGGTAAAATCCCCTTGTGAAGCTTTCCTTCTTCTTTTAATACTGCAAACTCTCCTTCCGTTACACTTTTGATCAATGATTCAGGGTCATTTACATCTTCCAAAACTCCTGCTTTATCAAAGCAATACAAGAGTTCAACTTCATATTTCTCCGAAAGAGCCTGCGCCATTACAGAAGCAATTGTATCTGCATTGGTATTAAAAAGGTTTCCTTTTTTATCGTGGGTAATTGCAGAAAATACAGGTACAAGATCCAGTTTCATTAATTTAGAAACCAATTTTTTATTCACGCTTTTCTTATTGATATCTCCCACAAATCCGAAGTCTATCTCAGGATCTTCTCTTTTTTTAGCCTTGATGAGATTTCCGTCTGCACCGGAGAAGCCTATGGCATTGCATTTTTTCTGCTGTAATTTCTCAACAATATTTTTATTGATTCCTCCTGCATATACCATTGTTACAATGTCCAATGTCTCTTTGTCCGTAATCCTCCTTCCGTTGATCATTTTCTGCTCGATACCCAGTTTATCAGCCAGCGTTGTCGCCAACTTTCCACCGCCATGAACAAGGATCTTCTTTTCCTGGATTTCAGAAAACTGTTCTAAGAATTGGTTTAATAATTCCTCATCATCAATTAGAGCTCCCCCAATTTTTATGATGTATAATTTTTTTTTCATTGTAAACTTTTTGAGATCCTTACCTCTTTTATCCCTGTCAAGGTTTTGAACCTTGACAGGGATAAAAAGCAAAAGAATTATTTGGCTTTTAATTCATCTAAAATTTCACTGAACACAGCCTGTGCAGAGAAAATACGGTTTTTTGCCTGCTGATAAATGATAGAGTTCTCTCCATCCATCACCTCATCACTCAATTCTACATTACGGCGAACCGGAAGACAGTGCATTACTTTTGCATTGTTGGTATTGGCTAATTTTTCATTCGTCAGCATCCAATCTCCCTTCACTTCAGGCATTGCTGCATAGTCATCAAAAGAAGACCAGTTTTTTACATAGATAAAGTCTGCATCTTTCAACGCTTCATCCTGATCATGAACCACTTTTATATTTTTTGTAAAGTTTTTATCCAAATCATACCCTTCGGGATTGGCAATTACCAGCTCTACATCCATTTCCTGCATCCATTCTGCGAAAGAGTTTCCTACAGCATGTGCAATAGGTTTGATGTGTGGTGCCCAAGTTAAAACCACTTTTGGTTTATGCTCTTTTTCCCAGTTTTCAGTAATAGTAATACAGTCTGCCAGACTTTGTAGCGGGTGACGGGTTGCGGATTCCAATGAAATGACAGGAACTTTTGCATGTTTTTCAAACTGACTTAGGATGCTTTCATTCACATCATCTTCTTTGCTCTTCATCCCTGCAAAACAACGCACTGCAATGATGTCACAATACTGATTCAGAACTTCTATAGCATCTTTAATATGCTCTACTGTATCTCCGTTCATGACAGCTCCGTCAGCAAATTCTAGATTCCAGGCTTCCTGTGCAGCGTTTAATGTCAACACATTTAAACCTAGGTTTTGTGCTGCAATTTGACTGCTCAGACGGGTTCTAAGGCTTGAGTTTAAAAATACAAGTCCTATTGTTTTCCCTTTTCCTTTTTCTGTTTCGGTAAGGGGGTCTGCTTTTATTTCTAAAGCTTTTTTTATGATTTCCTGTAAGTTTTCTACATCACTTACAGAGGTGAATTTTTTCATTTTGAATTGATTTTAAAGATTTTGTTTACACATTAATTGTTGATCTAACCACAAAAGGCACAAAAGTTTTTATTTAAACACTTAAGTTTCTTAAGTTTTAAAAATTTATTATTTTGAAAATAGGTAAGATCACATGAGATAAAAATCAAAGATTTTCAAAAACTTAAGTGTTTAAAATCTTTTGTGACTTTTATAATTTAAATTTTCTCCAATACTGTTTTCAGAGCATTGATGAAAAGATCCGTTTCCTCTTTTTTGATGTTCAGTGCCGGAAGAATCCTCAACACTGTTTTATCATTAGAGTTTCCTGTGAAAATATGATGATCGAACAATAAGCTTTTCCTTATTTCTGAACAGTCTCTATCGAGTTCTATTCCGATCATCAATCCTTTCCTTCGGATGGATTTAATATGTGGTAAATCTTTAATTTCATTTTCAATATACGCGCCCATCTGCTGAGCATTTTCGATAAGATTTTCATCTTTCATGACATCCAGTACAGCAATTGAAGCCGCACAAGCCAGGTGATTTCCCCCGAATGTAGTTCCCAGCAAACCATTGCTTGCCTGGAATTTAGGATGGATCAAAACTCCGCCAACCGGGAAACCATTCCCCATTCCTTTCGCTGTAGTAATGATATCTGCTTCTACACCAAACTCCTGATGCGCAAAGAAATAACCACTTCTTCCATATCCGGACTGCACTTCATCCAAAATAAGAACAGTATCATATTTGTCACACAGCTCTTTAATTTTGGATAGAAATTCCGGTGTTGGAATCATGATTCCTCCTACCCCCTGGATTCCTTCGATGATGACGGAAGAAATTTCATTTCCATACTTCTCAAAAGTTTCTTCAAGCTGCTGTACATCATTCCATTCTGATTTGATAAATCTTTCTGAAAAGTTAACCGGAGCTACAATTTTAGGATTATCCGTCACTGAAACTGCCGCAGAAGTTCTTCCATGGAATGAACCTGAAAAATACAGCACTTTGTTTTTTCCGTTATGAAATGAAGCCAGTTTCAATGCATTTTCATTGGCTTCTGCTCCTGAGTTGCATAAGAAAAGGTTGTAATCCTCATATCCGGAAAGTTTTCCCAGCTTTTCCGCCAGCTCAGTCTGCAGTTCATTCTGTACCGAATTGGAATAAAAAGAAATTTTTTCCAGCTGATCCTTCAGCTTCTTCTGATAATGCGGATGGTTATGTCCAATGGAAATGACAGCATGACCTCCGTAAAAATCAAGATACTGTTCTCCTTTATCATCCCAAAGAAACGATCCCTGAGCTTTAACTGGATTTATGTTGAATAATGGATATACGTTGAATAAATTCATTTTTTGTTTTTTTATCTTTCTTTTGTCTTGAAACAAAAGAAACAAAAGTTCAAGACCTGGAAACTTCCGCTAAAAATTAGTTATATTCTCTAAAAATTCTAAAACTTGTGCGAAATCCAAATTGGTTCTTCGGTTCTTTATTTTCCTCGCACTTCGAACAGTAGAATTTTCTTAACGTTCATAGAATTAATTTTCTTAACGCTTCATTTTCCTAAGTCGGATTTACTTCTTGTTTAAAATTCTCAATTACTTATTGTCAATTTAGAAGGCTATTGGCTTCAAATTCAGGCCTGCATTTTCTTCCCAGTTCATGGCCAGATTCATATTCTGTACTGCCTGTCCTGAAGCACCTTTTAACAAATTGTCAATCGCTGAGTGAATAACGACAACATTTCCACTCTTTTCGATCTGAATCACACAGCGATTGGTATTGACAACCTGCTTTAAATCAACTGCCCTGCTACTTACCGTAACGAAAGGCTCCTCTGCATAAAAATCCTGATACAATTGTTCTATCTCCTTCAGCTCCAGATCCGTCTTCATGGTGGAACTTGTAAAAATTCCTCTTGCAAAATCTCCTCTCCATGGAACAAAGTTCAGGTTTACTTCTTTATTATTATATGAAATCAGCTGTTGTAAAATCTCATCTACATGCTGATGAGTTAAAGTTTTATACGCTGAAACATTATCATTTCTCCAGGTAAAATGAGTCGTTGCCTGCAAAGACTGTCCAGCTCCCGTAGAACCTGTAATCCCTGTAGTAAAGACTTCATGCAACATTCCTTTTTCTGCTAATGGCAGCAAAGCCAATTGAATAGCTGTTGCAAAACATCCTGGATTGGCAATACTTTTTGCACCTGCCAGTTGTTTTTTATTGATCTCCGGTAATCCGTAGATAAAATTCCTGTTTTCGAACTTCCCTTCTAAACGGAAATCATTTCCAAGATCGATAACCAGTGTTTCATCCTTAACTGAGTTTTTAGTTAACCAGTTCCGACTTTCCTTATGCGGAAGACATAAAAAAAGAATGTCTACCTCTTCAGGCTTATCAGTCAAAACCATTTCACAAACTGTCGTTAAATCCGGGTACAAATCCGAAATTTTTGTTCCCGAATTCGAACGACTATATAAAAAACTCAATGTCACATGGGGATGAAAAGCCAGTAAGCGTATCAGCTCACTTCCTGTATAACCGTTGGCACCAATTATTCCTACTGTTTTCTTCATTTTGATTCTGACAGAAATACATCCTGCCTTACATTAAATCGTCCCTTCGGAACTAGTTGATATTCTGGTTAATCTGGTGGTATATATTTAAAGAATTACTTACAATTTTTGTATATCCTTTCACATCATCACCGGTCCATGCTCTGTTGGCTTCTCCATAACTTCCGAATTTATCAGACATCAGATCATGATCAGATTCAATTCCGTTAAGAATAAATCTGTATGGATGAAGCGTTACAAATACTTTCCCACTTACAGTTTTCTGAGAATCTGTCAGGAAAGACTCTATATTTCTCATGACAGGATCTAAGAAAAGCGCTTCATGAAGCCAGTTTCCATACCAATCGGACAACTGAGACTTCATCATTTGCTGATATTTTGAAAGGGTATGCTTCTCTAATAAATGATGTGCTTTGAGAATCACTGAGGCTGCCGCCGCTTCAAATCCTACTCGTCCTTTAATCCCAACAATGGTATCTCCTACGTGAATATCACGACCGATTCCATATACTGAAGCCAAAGTTTCTATTTTTTGAATAGCATACACAGAATGTTCAAAGCTTTCTCCGTTCACTCCTACCACTTCTCCGTTTTTAAACTCGATCTCTAATTCTGAGGGCTGAGTTTCTTTGATTTGAGACGGAAAAGCTTCTTCCGGAAGGTAATTTCTTGAAGTCAAGGTTTCTTTTCCTCCTACTGAAGTTCCCCAAAGTCCTTTGTTCACTGAATATTGTGCTTTCTGAAATTCCATTTCATACCCGTGATCTTTCAAAAACTCAATTTCTTCTTCACGGGACAAAGCCATATCACGGATTGGCGTAATGATCTCTATATTCGGACACATTACCTGGAAGATCAAATCAAAACGAACCTGATCGTTTCCAGCTCCTGTACTTCCGTGTGCAATAGCATCTGCCTGTACTTCAATAGCATATTTTGCAATTTCCTGTGCCTGAATAGTACGCTCAGCACTTACTGAAAGAGGATACGTATTATTTTTCAATACATTCCCGAAAATCAAATATTTCACACATGAATTATAATAATCTTCCTGAGCGTCTACGCACCTGTATTCTTTTACTCCAAGATTGAAGGCTCTTTTTTCCAATTCTTTTTCCTCTTCTTTAGAAAAACCTCCGGTATTTACAGTAACGGCATACACCTCATACCCTAGTGTTTCACTAAGATATTTTGCACAGTAGGAAGTATCTAAACCTCCGCTAAACGCTAAGATGACTTTCTTTTTCATCTGGACTTTTTTTATTTTTATTACTAGTCAAATGGAACTCCCCAACGGAATTTTGTGCAGAATGCCCAAAATCGGCTTGGCTCATTTCATCATATTTATTTTCAGGACGATTGCTTATCGTCTCTTTTTTTTTATCGTTTTCGGGAACAAATAACATCGCTGTACATAGGCAATTTTTGCGTTCCTTCATCATTAAAATTTCATAGTTCACACAGTTCTTGCAACCGTTCCAGAATTCTTCATCCTGAGTCAGTTCAGAATAGATTACTGGTTTATAGCCTAAATCGCTATTGATTTTCATTACTGCTAACCCTGTTGTCAATCCGAATACTTTTGCTTCCGGATATTTATCTCTAGATAATTGGAAAACTTTCTGCTTGATCTGAGTCGCTATTCCTCCGTTCCTGAATTTCGGAGACACAATCAGTCCCGAATTGGCTACAAACTTCCCATGTGACCAGGTCTCTATATAACAAAAACCTACCCACTCACCGTTCTCAGTGGCTACCACAGCATTGCCTTCTGAAATCTTTTTACTCAAATATTCTATAGAACGTTTTGCGATCCCCGTTCCTCTACGCTGTGCAGAATCGTACATTTCCTGCTGTATTTCACTCACATACATTAGATGTTCGCATGAGGAAATTTCTATTTCCATTTATTTATCTAATTTTTTTGGCAAATTTAAAATATATTTTCTTTTAAATCCAAATAAAAAAGATATTTTTTTTGTTTTAAAATTTTTAACAGGTAAAATTATCTTTAATCGAAAATATACATTCGCTAATTTATTATATATTTGCTAAAATACTATAGTTATGGAAAACACCTGTCCTAAATGCAACAGTACCAAAGTAGTCAAAAGCGGTATCATCAATGAGAAACAGCGCTTCCACTGCAAAGACTGCAAGTATTATTTTACCGTTAAAAAACTGGGAAAACAGATTGATGATTATTATGTAACCAAAGCTCTTCAGCTTTATCTGGAGGGGTTAAGCTACCGTGAAATTGAAAGAATTATCGGTGTTTCACATGTCACTATAAGTTCATGGATTAAAAAGTACAATATCACAAGACCTCCTCACTCTGAGTTCCATCCTGTTTATAAGATTTTAAAACAAAATGAATTGATTGACTATATTGCAAAGGAAGAAAACATTAAAAACTCAGGGATTATCATTACTCAGTTTGCCGATAAATACATGTTGATCAAGTGGGAAAGATTTAAGAAATAGTGCGGGTTTCGAGGTACTGGATGCGAAAGATAAGTGATACAACATTAAATAAAAACACTAATTATCAAATACTTAAACGTATTTCAATTTCAAAAATCCAGATCACAAAACCCGAAAATCTCACTACACAGCAAATCATAAATATAGTATTACCAATAATATATATTAAATTTTCATAAACAAATTATTAATTACAATTTGGTATTCACAAAAAACAACGCCAAAAATTGATAATTTATGAAGAAATTACTTACATTTATTGGGATAGCCTTAATCAGTAGTTCTGCATATTCCCAAGGTTCTCCTGATTACGGCAATGGCTTAAAACTCAACCTCAATCCGAATGGTGATAAATTCGTCAGATTTATCTTATGGGACCAGTTTTGGATAAGAAACACTTCCATGAACCCCGGAAGCATGGTAGGCAGTGAACCCACTGACAATTCCTGGAGCGTAGGAAACAGGAGATTACGAGCCTTAGCCTACGCACAAATCTCTAAAAGATATATGATTCTCCTTCATTTTGGGATTAACAACCAAACTTTTATCAATGGAGGTGCAACAGGCACTTCTGGCACAGGAGGTTATGGAAATGGAAAAAAAACACAGTTATTTTTTCATGATGCATGGAACGAATATGCAGTTATTTTACCTGGAGAAGCGGGAAAATTCAGTTTATCTTTAGGTGCGGGGCTTCATTACTACATGGGACTTTCCCGTATGACCATGGCTTCTACGCTTAATTTCCTGACATTAGACTCTCCTGTTTTTTCCTGGCCGCTGATTGATAACTCCGACCAGTTTGCAAGACAACTTGGAATGTTTGCAAAAGGTAAATATGGAAAACTGGAATACCGTTTCAGCTTAAACAAACCTTTTGCAACCGATCTTACTCCCTCGAATGTAACAGATCCTTCGAAAGCTGTAGCAGTAGACAACAACGGAAATCCAAGTTTTTCAAAAGCAGGATATGTTGAATACCAGTTTCTTGATGAGGAATCAAATACCCTTCCCTACAAAGTAGGATCTTATCTCGGAACAAAAAAAGTCTTCAATGTGGGAGCCGGTTTCTATCATCAGGCAGACGGAACAAGAACTTCCGTAAATTCAACTATTGGAAAGCATGATATTACTCTTTTTGCCGTAGATGCATTCGCAGATATTCCTTTAGGAGAAGCAAAAAACAAAATGGCTATTTCAGCATATGCAGGATATTATAACTACAATTTCGGTCCAAACTACGTAAGAAACCTTGGAACCATGAATATTGCAGCTTCTGATCCTAATTTCATCGGAAATAAAGCCATCGCAGGACCAGGAAACCTACAACCCACTATCGGAACAGGTAATATTATCTACGCGCAGGCGGGTTTACTATTACCCAGCCAGGCAGAAAAACCAAAAATAAGAATACAGCCTTTCGCAGCCTATACTCACAAAAGTTTTGAGGCTTTCGATAAATCATCATCACAGTTTGATGTCGGAGCCAATTGGTTCATAGACGGTCATCATGCAAAAATAACGACACAATATTCAACAAGACCTGTTTATACAAGTCCTACAGAAAGTCCTTCTTCTAAAGGGGAGTTTGTTGTGCAGTTTCAGATCTACTTATAAAATTTGAACCATTAAGAAAAGTAAAGTAATTAAGATGAGTTAAGTTCCATTAAAGGTAGACAGGAAGAATACCACAGAATGAAAAAGCTTTAGCTATAATCTTAATTTTCTTAAGCACTTACAATTCCTTAATGGTTCAAAAGCAATTTCAAATTATTATCCTATTCCATTAATATCAAAAATTAATCAATATGAGCGAAAACCATCACGAAAGCTACGAAAATATGACCGACAGGCAGAAAAACCGCACCATTTGGAGCGTTATTACCGCCTCATCACTCGGTACATTGATAGAATGGTATGACTTCTATATCTTCGGAAGTTTGGCCGTCGTTTTAGCCACCAAATTTTTCCCTGCAGATAATCCTACTGCAGCCTTTTTATCTACCTTGGCTACTTTTGCAGCTGGATTTGTTGTAAGACCTTTCGGAGCTTTATTTTTCGGAAGACTGGGAGATATTATCGGAAGAAAATATACTTTCCTTGTTACTTTGCTGATTATGGGATTTTCCACTTTCCTGATCGGATGTATCCCAAGCTACGAAACCATTGGATTCATGGCACCCGTTTTAGTTTTAATTTTAAGACTGCTTCAGGGACTAGCCCTTGGAGGTGAATATGGAGGCGCAGCCACGTATGTAGCAGAATATGCCCAGCCTCATCGAAGAGGTTACTGGACTTCATGGATTCAAACCACCGCAACAGCAGGGCTTTTCATTTCACTAATTGTTATTTTAATTACGAAAACTACCCTTTCCGCAGAAGAATTTGACACCTGGGGATGGAGAGTTCCTTTCTGGATCTCGATTTTAATGGTTGCTGTTTCTTATGTGATCAGAAAAAACATGAAAGAATCTCCGCTTTTTGCTAAAGCCAAAAGCGAAGGAAAGACCTCTAAAAATCCTTTAAAAGAAAGCTTCGGGAATAAATATAACTTCAAGTTTGTATTATTGGCTTTATTCGGAGCTGCAATGGGACAAGGGGTCATCTGGTATACAGGACAGTTCTATGCCATGAGTTTCCTTCAAAAAGTGATGAATGTAGAATCTTCACAGGTAGACTCGTTAATGGCTATTGCTTTATTTTTAGGAACCCCTTTCTTTGTATTCTTCGGGTGGCTGTCTGATAAAATCGGAAGAAAAGCTGTAATGATGACCGGAATGCTCGTTGCTATTTTAGCTTACAGACCTATTTATGAAAGCATGTTCAAGAGTGTAAATCTTGAAAGCAAAACCATCGCTAATCATGGAATTACAGAAAAAAGAACTGCAAAAATCCACAGTAATATTACTACAGACAGCCTGGTTACTTTTCACAAAGAAACTCTTTATACAGACGGCACTTTGATTAAAAAAGACAGTGTTGTCCATTGGTCACCTGCGGGAGTTGTTATGAAAGACGGAAAAGCTGAAGAGCCTAAAATATCTCAAAGTTTAAAATTAAGTGACAACACCAAATGGTACCTGATCTTCCTGGTATTTATTCAGGTGATATTTGTAACCATGGTATATGGGCCTATCGCGGCTTTCCTTGTTGAAATGTTCCCTGTAAGAATCCGTTACACCTCAATGTCACTGCCTTATCACATCGGAAACGGGGTATTCGGAGGCCTTCTTCCGGCAGTAGCAACTTATCTGGTAACTACCGGAAAAGAAGCAGGACATGCGACATGGTATCTGGAAGGACTCTGGTATCCGATTGGAGTTGCCACAGTCTGTTTGATTATCGGATTGTTTTATCTTAAAAATAAGAACAATAATCTTCACGATTAAATAGTGAATCACTCAAATTTTTATTAATTTTAAAACTACTAAAATGAACGGACTAAAAAAAATATTAGGCATTCTCTGGATCGCCATTGCGGTGATTGTAGGATATTTTGGAATTACCGTATTGGGAATCCCCAAAATAGCTTCCGGAAAACAGGAAGATCTGGTTTTTGGCATCATCATTCTTTTTGTATTGATGCCGATTATCTCAGGCGGAATGGCTATTTTCGGTTATTATGCTTTAAAAGGAGAATATTCTGACGATAAAATTTAAAACAAAAAAACAGATAATTGATGAATGCAGCATTCATCAATTATCTGTTATCAATTATAAAAAATGGAAATCACAATTAAAGCAATTCCACGTCCCTCTGAAGATAAAAGAGTTATTGATCTCATCCACAGATTAAATACCTCTCTTATAACAGTCTCCGGTGAAAGTGGAAGCAAAAGTGCAAACCTGGATGACTTTACCCAGGAGAAAGCTTTGTTTCTCATTGCTGTAAGTGATGAAAAAGCTATAGCCTGTGGAGGTTTTCGTCCGCTTTCACCAGAAATATGTGAAATTAAACGCATGTTTTCTTTTGAAAAAAATAGAGGACTGGGCGGAAAGATTCTCTCAGCATTAGAAATCGCTGCAAAACAATTTGACTATAAATACATCTATCTGGAAACCCGTAAAAAAAATGACAGTGCCGTAAAGTTTTATCTGAAAAACGAATATAAGATTATTGAAAATTATGGAATTTACATCGGACGTGAAGAAGCTATATGCTTCAGTAAGGAAATAAAATAGTTATGAAAAAAAGACACGAACAAAAACTTATCATACTGAGCATAGGTCTTATGATTGCTTTCAGTATTCCAATTTCACTGATATTCAATAGTGAAAAGGAAGTTTTAGGCTATCCTATGATCCTGATCTACCTGTTCGTTGTCTGGATGATCTCTATTATAATTTCTTTTGTAATTGTAAAAAGGTATAATGAGTAGTTTTGCATTATTTTTTGTAGTCCTTCTTTACCTAGCTCTTCTTTTCTTAGTTGCCCACCTGGCAGAGAAAAAAAAGAGCAAACGCTGGATCAATAATCCCTATATTTATGCATTATCCCTTGCAGTCTATTGCACGGCATGGACATATTACGGAAGTATTGGCGTTGCGGCGACAAGCGGATTAAACTATCTACCCATTTACATTGGCCCTATCATGATTATTCCGGCATGGATCTATATCAACACCCGGATTGTAAGGATTTCAAGAGTCAATAAAATAAGCAGCCTTGCCGATTTCATTTCATTGAGGTATGGGAACAGCAGAAGCCTGAGCGCTATCATTACAGTGGTCTGCCTTCTGGCCATAGTCCCTTATATTGGCCTGCAGATCAAAGCTATTTCTGAAACCTTCCATCTGGTAACAGAAACTCCGATGTCCAAAGATATCCTGACCGATAATGCGACTTTTGTGGTGGTTTTAATTGCCTTATTTTCCTCTTATTACGGAACAAGATACGTAGATGCTTCGGAAAAACGTCTGGGAATTATCTCTGCCATTGCACTGGAAAGCTTTTTAAAACTATTTTTTATTATTATTCTTGGACTTTTCGTAATCTATTATGCTTTTGATGGATTCTCAGATATTTATGAGAAGGCCAGCAAGTTTGAAGATTTTAAAGAAAAAAATACATTCAACGGGATTGAAGGCGCTATGAACTGGATGGTTCTGTGCATGATTTCTGCAACAGCAATCTGCATTCTTCCAAGACAATTTCACACCGCAATTGTTGAAAACAGGCAGGAAAAGCACATTAGAACAGCCATTTGGTTTTTCCCGCTTTACCTTCTAATCTTTACCATATTTATTTTCCCGATTGCCTGGGGAGGGAGGTTGATTTTTGACGGACAAAAAGTAAACCCGGAGTTCTACTCTATTCTGATTCCGCAGCATTTTGATAATACCTTAATCACAGTACTTGTCTTTCTTGGAGGATTGAGTTCCTGTATTTCAATGATTATTATTTCTGCTATTACTTTATCCATCATGCTTTCCAACAACCTCATCATTCCATATGGACTATTGGGAAAATTAAAGTCTGAAAGTGAAGAAAAAAATACAAGAAGCATCACCAATATCAGAAAATTCAGCATTTTTGCGCTGATCATCATGGCTTTTGCCTTCTACAAATATTTCATTCTGAAAACCTCGCTGGATTCTGTAGGATTAATCTCATTTGTAGTGATTGCACAACTTGCCCCTGCATTTTTCGGAGCTTTATTCTGGAGAAGAGGAAGCTACAAAGGCGCTGTTACCGGACTTTTAGCTGGATTAGTCATCTGCTACTTCGGACTGATTATTCCGCAGTATTATTTTTCGTACAATCAGGAGTTTAAAGGGGTAATCAGGGATATGTATGACGCTTTCGGTTTTTTTACCATTCCTTATCTGGGCAGAATTCCACAGATCTTTTTCTGGTCGATGCTCGTCAATACAAGCTTATTTACCATTATCTCTGTAAGTTCCAAGGGAAATTACCGTGAAAGAAACTTTGCGGAACTGTACGTGGATATTGACAAATACATTCAGAATCATGAAAATGCTTTTATCTGGCGTGGAACAGCCTATATTTCAGACATCCAGAATATTCTTGAACGTTTTTTAGGCAAAAATAAAACAGAGCAGGCATTAAGAATTTTTAATTTAAAATATAACATCGATTCCAAAACGGAAACCGCCGACTCAAGATTTATCAAATTCTCAGAAAACCTTTTAGCAGGAAGAATCGGTACTGCTTCAGCAAAAATATTAATTGAAGGGGTTACTAAAGAAGATAAAATATCTTTAAAGGAGGTTTTAAATATTCTTGAAGAATCTCAGGAAAATATCAGTTTAAATAAAAAACTTACGGAACAATCTGAAGAGCTCCAGAAGCTTTCCAATGATCTGCGAACCGCTAACGAAAATCTTATTATCAAAGACCATCAAAAAGATGATTTCCTCGACTCTGTTGCTCATGAATTGAGAACTCCAATCACGGCCATTCGTTCTGCAGGGGAAATTTTGGCAGATGACGACGATATTCCTTTTGATATCAAACAGGAGTTTTTAAATAACATCATCACAGAATCTGACAGATTAAGTGAGATCATCAATGACATTCTCTATCTGGACAAATTACAGCACGGTGAAATCTCTTTACACATTCAGGAAAATAATATTACCGAAACCTATAAAAAAGCATTAAATCCACTTCTTCATCTGATACAGCAGAAAAATATTCATTTAAGTGAAGTTAATCTCCTGAATCATTTTATATTTGAATATGATGAAGCGAGAATGATTCAGCTGTTTCAGAACATCTGGGGAAATGCCTTAAAGTTTACAGATGAACAGGGAACAATCCAGACTAAATTATTTGAAAAAGACGGAGAGCTGATTATTACCATTTTCAATACCGGGAAGCATATTCCTGAGGAAGATTTGGAAATGATTTTTGACAAATTTTATCAGTCAAAAAATCAAAATATTTTGAAGCCAACAGGAAGCGGACTGGGACTGGCCATTTCCAAAAAAATAGTACAGGCACACAGTGGAAGTATAAGAGCCGAAAACAGCGGACTAGGCGTTACTTTCACTATAAGCATTCCCGAGAAAACTAAAAAAGAGATTACAGATGAAGTTGAACACCATTAAAACCTTTTTATGAGAAAGATAATCATTGCGGATGACGAACACAAAATATTAATGTCGCTGGAATACAGCTTTAAGAAAAATGGCTATGACGTCTATATTGCCCGGGACGGAACAGAAGTACTCGATTTTCTGAAAACGATGGTACCAGACGTGATCCTTCTCGATATCATGATGCCAAATCTTGATGGGTACAGCACTTTGGACCTCATCAAACAGGATGAAAAACTGAAAGACACCAAAGTTCTCTTTCTGAGTGCCAAAAACAATCCCAGAGATATTGAAAAAGGATTGGAAATGGGAGCTGATGCTTATGTTACAAAACCTTACTCGATTAAGAAACTGATGCAGCAGATTGAGGAGATGTTTTAAGGGTGAATGAAGAGCCAAGAATCAAGGTATAAGACTTCAGGTAACGACTAGTAAACGGTTATTGCTTCGTCTTTGGCTCTCTATTTAGCCTTGTTTATCCTTGTCAAGGTTTAAAACCTTGACAAGGATAAACAAAAAACCAAACACAAGACTATTGATATGGATACATTATTTAAACAAAGCATAGAAAACAAGGAAGATTTCTGGAAAGTACAGGCCGGAAAAATAACATGGTTTGATTTCCCCCAGCAAATCCTTTCAAACGGTGAAAACGATTACCCACAGTGGTTTTCCGATGGAAAGCTCAATATGTGTTACTTATGTGTTGACAGGCATATTGAAGAGGGTTTCGGAGATCAGGTTGCCATTGTTTATGATTCTCCTGTAACCAATCAAAAGAAAACCTACACTTTCAGTCAGGCGAAAGAGGAAATTGCAAAATTAGCAGGCGGATTGGCTTCTTTAGGATTACAGAAAGGAGACACAGCAGTTATCTATATGCCTATGATTCCGCAGACTCTTTTTGCCATGCTGGCATGTGCCAGAATCGGGGTTATTCATAATGTGGTTTTTGGAGGCTTTGCTCCTCATGAACTTGTCGTGAGAATTGATGACTGCAAACCAAAAGTTTTAATCACCGCTACCGCAGGAGTGGAAATCGCCAAAAGAATTCCTTATCTCCCGCTGGTGGAAAAAGCGATTGAACTGGCACAGGACAAAGTAGATAATATCATTGTATACAACCGGAAATTAGTAGATAATCAGGATGAAATGTTCGATGGATTGATTGATTATGAAGAACTGGTTGAAAAATCAGCTCCTGCAGACTGTATTCCTGTGGAATCTACCCATCCGCTTTATCTGCTTTACACATCGGGAACTACCGGAAAACCTAAGGGCATTGTTCGTGATACCGGAGGGTATGCCACTGCATTACAATTCTCTATGACGTATGTTTACGGAGTTGAACCGGGAGAAACCTATTGGGCAGCCTCAGACTTCGGATGGGCTGTTGGCCATAGCTTTTCCGTGTACGGACCATTAATCAACAGAAACACCACTATTATTTTTGAAGGAAAACCTATTATGACTCCTGATGCTGGAACATTTTGGAGAATCATTTCAGAATATAAAGTTTCAGTGATGTTTACAGCGCCTACAGCCATCAGAGCGATTAAAAAAGAAGATCCGAACGGAGAACTGGTGAAAAAATATGATTTGTCACATTTCAGAAAACAGTTTCTGGCTGGTGAAAGATGCGATGTTGCTACTCTGGACTGGTTTGCAGAGCATATAGGTGTTCCGGCAATAGACCACTGGTGGCAGACAGAATCCGGGTGGCCCATGCTTGGATTACTGACTCATGATAAAAATTACCAAATCAAAAGAGCTTCTGCAGGAAAAACGATTCCTGGATATGACATTAAAATCTTTGATGAAAACGGATTGGAACTCGATCCGCATCACGAAGGTTATCTGGTGATCAAACTTCCTCTCCCGCCCGGCGCGATGCTTGGAATATGGAAAGATTACGAACGTTTTGAACACAGCTACCTGTCTCAGTACAAAGGGTATTATTTTTCCGGAGACGGAGCCATACAGGATGAAGACGGCTATATTTTCATTACAGGAAGAGTGGATGACGTGATTAATGTAGCAGGACACAGGCTTTCCACTTCTGAGATGGAAGAAATTGTTTCTTCACATCCCGATGTTGCAGAATGTGCTGTAGTTGGCATTGATGATGACTTAAAAGGACAGGTCCCTTTTGCCACGGTTGTTTTAAAAAACGGTTCAACTATTTCTGAAGAAAAGATTGAAAAAGATATTATTCAGATGGTCCGCAACAAAATCGGAGCAGTAGCTTTTCTGAAAAACGCAATGGTTGTCAAACGCTTACCTAAAACACGATCCGGAAAGATTTTAAGAAAACTGATCCGAACATTGCTTGACGGAAAAGATTTCCAGGTTCCCTCAACGATTGACGATGAAAAAATCATTGATGAAATTCAGGAAAAAATCAAGGAATATAGGGCTTAAGCAGGAAATTAAACATAAATTTAAAATAAAATAAATTCAAATTTCAAAAAAACGAAAGGGATATGAGAAATTACTTAATAGAAGATTTACCACAATATTTTGAAGATTATAAAAAGTCTATCAAAAATCCTAAAAAATTCTGGGATAAGGTAGCGGATCAAAATTTCGTGTGGTACCAACGATGGAGCAAGGTTGTTAAGTATGATATGAATGAAGCTAAAATTACCTGGTTCAAAAATGCAAAACTCAATATTACTAAAAACTGTATCGACAGGCACCTTGCCATAAGAGGAGAGAAAACAGCCATCATCTGGGAACCTAACGATCCCAAGGAAGAAGCACAGCATATTTCTTACCAAGAATTATATACCCGTGTTAATAAAACGGCTAATGTTTTACATGACATGGGTATTAAAAAGGGAGACAGAGTCTGTATTTATCTTCCCATGATTCCTGAATTGGCTATTACCATGCTTGCCTGTGCAAAGCTGGGGGCGGTGCATTCTGTGATCTTTGCAGGATTCTCAGCTTCCGCAGTAGCTTCAAGGGTAAATGACTGTGAAGCAAAAATGGTGATCACCTCAGATGGAAGCTACCGGGGAAATAAGGTTCTTGACCTAAAAAGTATTGTTGATGATGCTTTGGAAAAAACACCAACGGTTGAAAACGTTCTTGTAGTCAAGAGAACCCACAATGAA
This sequence comes from Chryseobacterium sp. GW821-FHT04C04, assembly GCF_059420365.1. Classification (NCBI taxonomy): domain Bacteria; kingdom Pseudomonadati; phylum Bacteroidota; class Flavobacteriia; order Flavobacteriales; family Weeksellaceae; genus Chryseobacterium; species Chryseobacterium sp. GW821-FHT04C04. The sequence continues at coordinate 682,293 of NZ_JBWKTO010000001.1, forward strand.
ATTAAGATGAAAGAAGGAAGAGATCACTGGATGGCCGATCTGTATGAGAAAGCTTCTGCTGATTTCGTTACGGTAATTATGGATTCTGAAGATCCGCTTTTCATTCTGTATACTTCCGGATCTACAGGGAAACCAAAAGGAATGCTCCACACTTGTGCCGGCTATATGGTGTATACCGCTTATACATTCAAAAATGTATTTAATTATAAGGAAAATGATATTTATTGGTGTACTGCGGACATCGGATGGATTACGGGGCATTCTTACATTCTTTACGGACCTTTATTAAATGGGGCAACTACCGTAATTTTTGAAGGAGTTCCTACCTATCCTGAACCAGACCGTTTCTGGGAAGTAATTGAAAAACATAAAATCACTCAGTTTTATACCGCTCCTACTGCCATTCGTTCTTTAGCGAAAGAAAGTGCGGAATGGGTAGATAAACATGACCTTAGTTCTCTAAAAGTAATCGGTTCTGTGGGAGAACCTATCAACGATGAAGCATGGCATTGGTTCAACGATCATGTTGGAAAGAAAAAATGCCCGATTGTAGACACCTGGTGGCAGACTGAAACGGGAGGAATTATGATTTCACCACTTCCATTTGTTACACCGACAAAACCTACGTATGCTACCCTTCCTTTACCTGGTGTGCAGCCTGTTTTGATGGATGATAAACGAAATGAAATTACAGGAAACCAGGTGACCGGAAATCTTTGTATCCGTTTTCCATGGCCGGGAATTGCAAGAACAATCTGGGGTGATCACCAACGATATAAAGAAACGTATTTCACTGCCTTCCCCGGGAAATATTTTACGGGAGATGGAGCTTTGAGAGATGAAGTCGGCTATTACAGAATTACGGGGCGCGTAGACGATGTGATCATTGTTTCAGGGCATAATCTGGGAACTGCTCCTATTGAAGACAGTATCAACCAGCACCCTGCTGTTGCAGAATCCGCTATTGTAGGCTACCCGCACGACATTAAAGGGAATGCGCTTTATGGATATGTCACCCTTAAAGAAACCGGTGAAAGCCGTGATAAAGAGAATCTAAAAAAAGAAATCAATCAGCTGATTGCCGATCAGATAGGACCTATTGCTAAACTGGATAAGATACAATTTGTATCAGGGCTTCCAAAAACGCGTTCCGGAAAAATTATGCGTAGAATCCTGAGAAAAATTGCAGAAGGTGACTTCAGTAATTTTGGAGATATCAGTACTCTGTTAAACCCTGAAATTGTAGAAGAAATCAAAAACGAAAGAATTTAATTAATCACTTTTTTAACCAATAGTGAGCCCTGGAAGTTATTTTCGGGGCTTTTATTTGCTTTAAAACTTTCTATTCTATCACAAATGAACACTCTTAAGATAAAATTAGAATTATATCAGATTAAAGCTCCCTATACTTCGTAAAATCAATTATATATAAAAAAACAATTTCTAAAAAACACGATTATCCAATTATTAAAATTAAACACCTGTTCAATAATTATTTACAAACATTACCATTTTATATTGAAAACAAAATGTTAATTAACAAATTTTATTGATTTAAGCACAATAATAATCAGAAAATAATTACTAACTTTAGTCATAACTTTAAAACCAATTAACTATGTCACATATAATAGCTGGGCTATTTGAGCATCACAGCGACTACAAAAAACTAGAAAGTGATCTGGAAAACTCAGGATTTGAAAATGAAGATTACATTGTATACCTTAACAATGATTCTAATAACTCCCAATATATGGCGAGTGTTACTGTAAAGGATATTGATCAGATTGATCTTGCCCGGAATGTCTTCATTCAAAATGCAGCCTTAAAATCGTATTTATTTGAGAACATGAATATCAATGAAACGAATTATGACACGATTAAAAGGTATATAGATGTACGAAACAGAGCTGAAATTCAGAACAGACCTGATATTAAAATCAAAACGTCAAGTGACGGTATGAATTCTGAAGTGAAATTCTAAACGACATAAAATTCAATAGCTAAAGATCCGCAGGGCATTCTGCGGATCTTTTATGTTTGAAAAGACTAAAAATTTTCGTATTTTCGTCTTATTATAGGCATGTACACAAATGAGTTACGATTTAGAACAAGAAAATAAAGAAATCCTGGCCAGATATAAGGACTTGATTTCTAACACATACAGGACGTTGGATGAGGAAAATAATAAACTCATCAGAAAGGCATTCGATATTGCCCTGGACGCCCACAAGGATCAAAGGAGAAAATCCGGCGAACCTTACATCTACCACCCTATTGCTGTTGCTAAGATCGTAGCGACAGAAATTGGTTTGGGTGCTACCTCTATTGCCTGTGCCCTTTTGCATGATGTAATTGAAGATTCCGATTATACCTACGAAGATCTGAAAAAAATCTTTGGAGAAAAGATAGCCAATATCGTGAATGGATTGACCAAAATATCCATTATGAATCATCAGAATATTTCTGTGCAATCTGAAAACTATAGGAAACTGTTATTGACATTATCCGAGGATTTCAGGGTTATTCTGATCAAAATTGCAGACCGTCTTCATAATATGAGGACGCTTGAAAGCATGGCTCCGGATAAGCAGAAAAAAATTGCTTCGGAAACAGTCTATATCTATGCGCCGATGGCTCACCGTCTTGGATTGTACAACATCAAATCTGAGCTGGAAGATCTTTCCTTAAAATATAACAGCCCGGAAGTCTATAACGAGATCACAGAAAAATTGGAGCTCGCCAAGGAAAACCGTGAGCGATATATTAACGAATTTACAAAAGAAGTATCAACAAGACTTGGAGAAGAAGGCTTAAATTTTAAAATCAAAGGCCGTGCAAAAGCCATCTCGTCCATTTACAGAAAGATGCTGAAACAGGGAGTTTCTTTTGAAGAGGTTTTTGACAACTATGCTATCAGGATTATTTATAAATCAGATGCAAAAAATGAAAAATTCCTGGCTTGGAAGATCTATTCTATTGTTACGGATGTATATCACAGTAACCCATCAAGAATGCGTGACTGGATTACGCAGCCTCGTTCTACAGGATATGAAAGCTTACACTTAACGGTTTTAGGTCCTGACAGAAAATGGATTGAAGTACAGATCCGTTCGGAGCGAATGGATGAAATTGCTGAAAAAGGAGTTGCTGCCCATTATAAATACAAAGAAGGTTACAAACAAAGTTCTGATGACAGAAACTTTGAAAAATGGGTAACAGAGATCCGTGAAGTACTGGAACAGCAGCAGAATCTTTCCACTTCAGAGCTTTTGGATAATATTAAGCTTAATTTATACTCCAAAGAGGTATTTGTCTTTACTCCAAAAGGAGAAATTAAAATCCTGCCTACCAACGCTACTGCTCTGGATTTTGCTTTCTCGGTCCATTCAGATCTGGGAATGAAATGTCTGGGTGCTAAAATCAATGGAAAACTGGTTCCTATTTCCTATGTCCTTCAAAACGGAGATCAGATCGATATTCTTTCTTCACAGAATCAGAAACCGAAATCTGACTGGCTGGAATTTGTAGTAACATCAAAAGCCAAGTCCAAGATCAAAAGTTACCTGAACTCTCAGAAAAACCAACTGGTAGAGGAAGGAAAAGAAATCTTGCAGAGAAAACTTCGTCATGCGAAAATCAATTTTAATGATGAAGAAATTAATAAACTTCAAAAGTTCTTTAATTTAAAATCTTCTCAGGAATTATTTCTTAAATTCCAAAGCAATGAGCTGGATGTAAGCAGTTTAAGAAAATATATTGAAAGCAAAAATGTATTCAACAATTTACTTTCAAGATTCAGAAAGTCTCCTAATAAAAATCACCATTTTGAGGAACCGAAAGAGGAAAACCTTGATATGATTGTCTTTGGGAAAGATGAGGAAAAACTAAACTATAGCTATGCAAAATGCTGTACAGTAATTCCGGGAGACAAAATTTTCGGATTCATCACTATTTCAGACGGAATTAAGGTTCACAGTGACACCTGTCCGAATGCGATCAACCTAAGAGCACAGTATGACTATCGTGTCATTCCTGCCAAATGGGTGAATGCTGAAAGCTTCAAAAACAGGGTGAAAATTGAAATTGAAGGACTTGACAGAATGGGAATGATCAACGACATTACCACTGTCATCAGCGGAAGTATGGGAATGGATATGAAAAGTATGTCTATTGAGTCCAACAATGGTGTTTTCATAGGAAATATCAATCTGGAAGTCAAAAATAAAGGTCAGCTGGAAGAGACCTTTAAAAAACTTAAAAGTATTAATGGAGTTTCAAGAGTGAGACGACTACAATCATAGACATGAATTTATCTCTTTATTTTAAAAAATTTTTCAACAACAGTCAGTCCTCAGGAATTATTCTTATTTTCTGTGTGCTTATTTCATTGCTTATTGCCAACTCCTCTGCTGCAGAGAATTTTCAGCACTTTCTAGATCAAGAAGTGGGCACTCACCTATTTGGGCTGGAATATCCTGTCAGCATCTGGATCAATGACGGATTGATGGCTGTTTTCTTTCTTTTGGTAGGCCTTGAAATAAAGCGGGAACTTGTAGAAGGAGAACTTTCATCCTTTAAAAATGCTTCACTGCCTATTTTTGCAGCGGTGGGCGGAATGCTTATTCCGGCAGGAATCTACAGTATTTTCAACACTGGAACAGCATACGGTAATGGCTGGGGAATTCCGATGGCTACTGATATCGCTTTCTCTTTGGCTATCATTTCGATGCTGGGTAAAAAGATCCCTAATTCTATTAAGATATTTTTAGCGGCATTGGCTATTGTAGATGATCTTGGAGCCATTCTTGTGATTGCAATTTTCTATACCGAGCAGATTCACTGGACCTATCTTCTACTCTCTTTTGGGGTGACGGGCCTATTATTTATTTTAAATTTTTTAAAAGTAACCAAAACTATATTTTACATTATTCCGGGATTATTTTTATGGTATTTCCTTCATCATTCCGGAATTCACGCCACAATAGCTGGGGTTTTACTCGCATTTTCGATTCCTACCAATGCTTCGAATGTAGAAATTTCGCCATTGGAAAAACTGGAGCATAAGCTTCACATCCCTGTAAGTTTTCTGATCATGCCTATATTTGCTTTAACGAATACCAACATCACTTTTTCCAGTGAGATGGTAGCAGGAGTTACAAGTACATTAGGATTGGGAATTATTTGCGGTTTGATACTGGGAAAACTGATTGGTATCAATTTATTCTCTCTGATCGCGATCAAATTAAAGCTTAGTTCCCTGCCTCAAAACAGCAACTGGCTTCAGATGATTGGTGTAGGTCTGCTTGCCGGAATTGGATTTACCATGTCCATTTTCATCGCATTACTTTCATTTAAAGGTGAAATTGAAATTCAGGACGAAGCGAAGTTTGCTATTCTGATCGCTTCATTTATAGCTGCGATTGCAGGATTTATCATATTAAGTATCAGTTCAAAAGAAAATCCCGAACTGGAAGAAAATTAATCTTTCTTCCGGTTTTCAAGCTTTCTTTTATGTTCCTCATCGCTGTCAAAACGGGGTTCTGTAATTTGCGTGTGATAGTGCATGGTTTCTTTCTGAATCTCATCAGACAGCAATTTTTCAATTCTGAGTTTTCTGATGGCCATATTCAATTCGTTTCCGAATAGAAGCAGATATACATTGACGTTCACCCAAACCATCAACAGAATCATACTCCCAATAGATCCGTAAAGAACATTATATCGTGCTATATCCTTTACATAAATCGCAAAAATATAAGTAGTAACCACAAACAGTACTGTTGTCAGAATAGCCCCCGGGACAGCCTGTCTGAATCTTGTAATTTTTACAGTTCCCAGCCAATAAAACAAGGTCAAAAGTATAAAGTAAAAAAGTGGGAAAGAAACGAATCCAATAATCTTGGAAAGGTTATCTACAAGCCATGTAACATCATAAGCAGGTGTAAAAAGCTTCATCACAACCTCTGCGTAATACACTCCGAAAAGGGTTAAAAAAACGATAGTAATAAAACCTATTGTAATAAAGAATGAAAGAATAAACTCTTTTACATCACTTAATTTTTCATCCGTATTTTCATTAAAACCATTAATCAGGGAAAATGTACCGTTCGTAGCAAAAACAAGCGCCAGTAAAATGGTCAGATTACTGATTCCCTTCATGTTCGGAATAATATTGTTTACGATATATCCTTTTACGTCTCCTTCCATGTTTGAAGGGAAAACATTATGCAGCAGCACATCAAAAATATAGAACTGCAACTCGTTATAAAGCGGCATATAAGGAAGAACCGAAAGCAGGAACAGAAGAAACGGAAATAAACTGATGGTAAAGCTCCACGAAATAGCAGCCGCTTTTCTTCCTATTTTTCCTTTGAAAATCCCGGAGATATAAATCTGAAACATCTGCCAAAGCGATATTCCTAAAACAGGAATATGAATGCCGTCAAAAAACTCTTGAATCTTCAAAATAAAATTAGGAACCTTTACACCCATCTATTTGTTTGTTTAATACAAATGTAGGGGAATTAAATGAAACAGGGAAAAGATGAGGGAGGTTAGGCGGGAGATATTAGGTGGCAGGGATTAGGTAATAGGTAATATTTGTCATGATGACTTATATTCAACTTCTAAATTAAGATACCCTGGTAATAGTTGTCCGGCTATAAACTAGCAATAAAAAATCACCATCCTTACCCCAAAACTTTGAACTTTGCACCCTGAAGACCTATCTTTGCCGTCTGAAACTTCTTACAATGCGAATCAGTTTACTTTGTATCGGTAAAACAGACGATAAGGAAATCACGTCTTTAATTAATTATTATCTCAACCGATTACCCAAGCACTGGAATTTTGAAATTAATGAAATTCCGGACGTTAAAAATGTCAAAAACCTATCTCCCGACCTTCTTAAAAAAGAAGAAGCCAAATTATTTTTAAACCATATCGATAAAAACGATCTCGTAGTCATTCTTGATGAAAAGGGGAAACAATTTACCAGCCGTGAGTTTTCACAGAAAATTGATACCTGGATGAATTCTTCGGTGAAAAAAGTACACATCCTGATAGGAGGAGCTTATGGCTTTTCGGAAGAAGTTTACAGCAGAGCCAATGAAAAAATGTCTTTATCCAAAATGACTTTTACCCATCAGATGATCCGCCTGTTTATTGTAGAACAGCTTTACCGTGCAGATCAGATCCTGCAAGGCAAGCCTTATCATAACGATTAAACCCTTCTTTTTCAGAAGAGTTTTTATTTCTTTGGGCTTTACAGCCTATTTTTTATTTAAAAATACAGGATCATCTTTTATTTCAGATTGATCTGCCTTTTTGCTTCGCCAACGACAAAAGCAACAGAATTGGCAATATTAAAGCTTCGGATCAGTTTTGACATAGGAATAGTCAAATGATTCTCAAAACGCTCTAAAACGTCTTTACTCAGCCCTACACTTTCTTTTCCGAAAACCAACCAGTCTCCATCCTGAAAATCGGTTTCCAAATATGATTTTTCAGCATGTGAACTCATTAAAAAAACGCGTGACAGATCAGGAATATTTTTAATCCATTCTTCAACATCTGCATATTCAGAAACATCAAGATGTACCCAATAATCCAATCCGGAACGCTTTAGGTTTTTATCATTAATTATAAATCCAAAGGGGTGAATCAAATGTAATTTACTTTCTGTTCCTACACATAATCTTCCGATATTTCCCGTATTATTGGGTATTTCGGGCTCTACAAGGACAATATTCAACATCTTTATCTCTTTATTCGTTTTTTTAAGTTAAACCAGGTCTTGATATCTTAGTATGAATTATTAAATGATTTGGAATGGAAAAATTGCAGCTTATTTCTTTGCACATTTAGCATAAGAATCTGTCAACACCGCTTTTTCATACCCCAAGGCTACTGCTTTATTCAAATTTTCGCAGGCTTCTTTAAGTTTGGAAGTGTCTAACAAAATCATGGCCTTGCTCACATAAGATTGTGCAAATTTCGGGTCTATCGAAATGGCTTTATTGGCATCGGTAAGAGCTTCCTTATATTTTTTCATTTTAAAATATACATCTGCACGTCCATTGTAAAGTAAAGATTCCGGTTTCTCTGCAAGAAGTGTATTGTAATCTTTCAAAGCTCCGTCAAGGTCGCCATTATTTTTTTTCAGATTGGCCAGTCCTGTTTTTGCAAAAATATTATCGGGAGCAAAAGTGAGAATCTGATTCAGGTCTTTGATGGCAAGATCCTTTTTCCCCTGACTGTCGTAAATCTTGGAACGGGTAAGATATAGATCAGGCGTTTCGGCATTCACCTTAAGACCTTTTTCTATATATTCCAATGCCTTTACCTTATTCCCTTTCTGGCTGTAAAGTGATGACAGGTTTACATACACAGAAACCGACATGGGATTTGCTTTTAAAGCAGAATCATAGGATTTAAAAGCCTGAGTAGTCTTTCCAAGTCTTCTCTGAACGGTCCCTAGATAATCGTAATATTCTGACTGAAATTTCTGGATCTGCTCTTTCTCTGCCAGTTTTAGATACTGCTCTTCGGCACATTTATAATCAGCCTTTGCAAAACATTCTTCAGCCAGTTTTTTATTCTGGGCATAAAAATTGAGAGATAAACAGAGGGAAGTTACTAGTAATAAAGTTTTTTTCATGTGGATATAGTTTGTTTGTTGATGACTTTTTTGGCGAGTGCACCAAATATCACTCCCAATAAAGATCCAACAAACGCCCCCACCAAAATATCTATCGGGAAATGCACTCCTAAATATATACGGCTGTAGGAAACCACTATAGCCCATACAAATATAGCATATGGAAACCATTTAAGTTTATTTTTTAATAAAATACTTAAAAAGGCAGCCAAAAAGAAGGTATTGGAAGCATGGGCAGAATAAAACCCAAACTGTCCACCGCATTTCACAATTCTCATGTGATGTTCCAAAGTGGGATCATGACAGGGTCTCAGCCTTGCCACACCATATTTGAAAACACTTGCCAACTGGTCAGAAACCGTTGCGCCAATGGCCAAAAATATAAGGATAAAAACTAATGATCTTAGTTTATGATTTTTGTATAAAAAATAGAGAAATATAATATAAAGAGGTACCCAGATCCAGGTACTTGAAATCAGCATCCAAAATTGGTCGAAAGATGAATCGCCCAAATTATTAAGGTAAAGAAATACCTTCTTATCTTCCTGAATAATCTCCTCCATACCTTATCTGCTTACAGGTCCTTCGTAGGTATCATCATCTGCAGGCTTTGGTTTCGGAGGTTCATTAGAAGCAAGAGAACCAGGTTCTGTAAGGATATCTTTCTTGATATCATTCATAGGGTTGAAATCTTTTGCAGCATCTTTTACTTTTTCAATTTCACGCTTGATTTCAGAAACAGGGTTATCTGTTTCTTTCATGATTTCAGTTTTGATATCTTCTACTGCTCCACGCATTTTTCTAACGCCTGCACCTAAGTCACGCGCAATCTGAGGAAGTTTATCCGGTCCGAATAATACAACGATTGCAATGGCAATGAGTGCCATTTCTCCAATGCTTAATTCCATTCGGTAAAATTACGAAAGATTATTACATTTATTTACTGTAAACAAAAAATTTAAACAAATTTTAAGATTTTATAAAAGTTCAGAGTTTTGAGTTGCCGTTTTAGAGTTTTAGAGTTTTAGAGTTTTAGAGTTTTAGAGTTTTAGAGTTTTAGAGTTTGAAGTTAAAAAATTAAATATTAGTCTTAAAAAACAGTTCTTTCTAATCCCTATTACCTATTACCTATTACCTATTACCTATTACCCATTACCTATTAATTAACAAATACTTAATTCAAAACAATGAGAATTATGCAACAATTCCGTATATTTATGATACACAATCCATTAAATATTTATTATGAAAAAACTATTGACTACTTTTAAAGTTGTCGCTGTATTATCGGTATTGGCACTCCAAAGCTGCCGTAACGAAGACAACGAAATTAATCAGCAGGAAACGGCTCAGGCTAGGGTAACCGCAGATGATCTGAAAAAGGAAATTACTCCTCTTCCATCACAGGTGGTCCCGGATGCAGTACAACTTCAGCTAAATGAATCCGGAAAAAATCTTGAAACTTATCTGAAAAATGATTTACAGATTGCCAAAGTGACTGTATTAGGAAAAATTTCAACCCCAAAAGGTATTGAACTTTCTAAAAGTCTGATTGCCGATAAAGACCAGTACATTGCATCCGGGAACATTATGGATCCATCTTCTGTAAAAATCGGGAAAATTGGTGATCTCTATAGCGGTGACGACCTTACAACAGCACAGAAGGGATTAAAAGAAGCCATCACCGAAGAAGTAAAATCTGGCACCAATGTGATGGAAGTAACCTGGAACAGCAAAAACGGAAAATTTACCACCGTATGTTTTTACAATGATTCAGGAATTATCTGGGATAATATCTTTGGAGGTCTTATCATGATGGATACCCGTGGAAATTCGGAAGCTTCCAACAATAATCAGGCAGCAAAAGTAGTTTCTACATGGTATAAACAGTGGTGGACCGCCAACTGGCTATGGGGTTCTAAAAGAGGTGAAGCAGGATATCAGATTACTATTTATTATTCCGGTTCTACGGTTTCCAATGCAGATGTAAGCGACTGGGGATATATCAGTTTAGGAAAAGCAAAAAGTGAGAGTAAAATCACCAAGAAAACAGGAGCTTACGGACAATGCCGTTATGCTTTAGGACTTTGTACACCTACAGGTTCTTTAAGTTTTAATTCCAGCAATTTCTCGGTGTCATTCTCAGGATTAGGCAGCAATATTGTAAGTAACGGGACAAAATCCCTTTATCCATAACAATTTTCATAAAATCAGAATTTAAGAGAAACGGGAAGCTCAGTGAGCTTCCCGTTTTTTATTATAACAGATTTATATTTCTGAATTTCATCAAGCATCAGCTTTTGATTTCAGGGCTTCTATTGCATTTTCTTTTAATCCAAAAGTATTAACCAGTATTTCATATAATTGCATTTCGTTTTCTATTGATATGGATTCTTTCGCGCCATTATCAGAACGGATATTCAACACATGATCTGTATAGGTATAACGAACATTCTCATCTACTTTTGAAAGGATAAGTTTGTTCTTAAAGTGAGAATCGGGGTGGGTAGACAGATACCAATTGGAAATGTCAAGATCAGCAAGTTCTACATGTTCCAATATAAAGCGATATACCGGAAGCCAATGCTCTTTCCACATCCAAAGTGTATAGGTCTCTTCTTTATGGGAAATTTTAAATATCCCATTGGGTGTTTGCTGCTGTTCCTTTTCATTTAAAAGTATAGGTGTCGTAAGGGTTGCTGTACCAAATCCGCAATCTGCTACATACTTTTCCCCTTCAAAATCAACAATAAGCAATAGATGGGTCTGCGCAGCAATACTGTCTTCCTGTCTTCCCCATACTACTCTTCCCAGCTGAAGCTTTACATTGAATCCTAAATATCGTAATACCTCGCTTAAAAGCAGGTTTTGCTCATAGCAATATCCTCCTCTGGAATCTATAACCAGTTTTTTGAAAATATCATTTACCTCTAAAGAAGGAACCTTTCCTGTATAAGAATCAATATTCTCAAAAGGAATATACTTAGGGTGCAGCTGATGAATTTTCCTTAATGTTTCAAGGTTTGTTTCTACCTCTCCGGAGTAATGAATCCGCTCTAAATATTTTTCTATTTTTAACTCATCCATGATATAAGCGTTAATAATAACATAAGTTCAATTACAATTTACATAATTTTTGAAACAGAACCGCAAAAAATAAGGTTAAGATGCAAATTCACCTTAACCTTTTATTTTGTTTGTTTAATAGCTAAAAATAGAATTATATTTTCTTCTGTTTCTGAAAAGCAGAATAGGTAATCACAACACTGATCGCCATTAAAATAAATGCTAAAAAGAAAGGTGCTCCGGAAAACTTGAACGGCGCTTCATCATGTGTGAAATAGTAAAACAGATTTGTCATCATCGGAGGCCCGATAATAGACGTAGCACTCATTAAACTTGTGAGCGCTCCTTGAAGCTCCCCTTGTTCATTGGAAGGAACGCTTTTCGTAATGACAGACTGCAAAGCCGGACCACAAATCCCTCCTAAACAGTAAGGTACCAAAAACACGAACATCATCCAGCCTTCAGAAGCAAAAGCAAACAAAAGCATTCCTACAGCATAGAAAGCCAATCCATAATAAATACTTTTTTGTTCTCCCAGCCTTGGTGTTGTATATCTGATAAGACCTCCCTGTACAAGGCCCACCAATAAACCTACAACTCCTAATGAAATTCCTACCATTCTTTCCGTCCAGCTGAACTTATACATCGTAAAGAAGCTCCAGTTACTCTGTACGGCATGACCTGCAATATAGATTAAGATCAACGAAGCGATCAATCCGGAAATTTCAGGGTGCTTACCTAAAAATTTAAATGAACCTATAGGGTTGGCACGTTTCCAGTTGAATTCTCTTCTTTTATCTTTATCCAAACTTTCAGGAAGGATGAAATATCCATAAAGAAAATTAAGCAAACATAGCCCAGCAGCCGCATAGAAAGGAACTCTTGCTCCATAATGCCCAAGAACTCCACCCAGAACCGGACCTATAATAAAGCCTAGTCCAAAGGCAGCTCCAATCAGTCCAAAATTCTTTGCCCGGTCTTCATCAGTGGAAATATCTGCAATATAGGCACTGGCCGTGGTGACACTGGCGCCCGTAATCCCCGCAATCACTCTTCCCAAAAACAACCACCAGATGGTGGGAGCCAATGCAAGAAAGATATAATCTACCGCAAATCCAAAAAGAGAAATCAGAATAATAGGTCTTCTTCCGTATTTGTCACTCAGATTTCCAACAAGCGGAGAGAATATAAATTGGGTAAATGCATAGGCAAATCCCAGCCAGCCCCCATATTTTGCAGCCTCGCTGATATCTGCATGAATGAGTTCCTCAATCAATTTAGGAACCACAGGAATGATGATTCCCCATCCTGTAATATCGATCAGTAAAGTAATAAATATGAAGCCTATAGCCGCTTTTTTCTTTGAATTTTCCATGATGGTGCAAAATTAATCAAATCTGGAAAATAATGATTCTAAATTGTATGGTATTAAAGAAGTATAATACGAAATAGTAAACTAAACCGTTCAGCAAAAAAAACCTGCCTCAAACTTATTGCTGAAACAGGCTTTATTATTAATTAGAACCCATTTTATTAATTACTGTTGAGCTTTGCATAAATGACTCTGTTGGTAATGATGCATTTGATCAGACAGCTTTGTTTTAAAGTTACTTTAACCACATTGCTGTATTGATAAGCCGTTGTATTTCCATTCAGTACGGACCTTACTCCCCTACGGTAATAAGTTGTCTGTGTAACTGGCGGAGCATCATACGTAGCAGATGTTGCATTAGTAATATTCGTGAATGTTACGTTATCCGGAGAGCTCTGCCACTGATATTCGGCAGAACCGCTTATCTGCGCTGTTGCAGTCTGGGTAAATACAGCAGGATCATTACTGATATCCATACATAATGTCTGGTCTGCAGCAATAGTCCCCGGGCTACTTACCGAATTTACAAAAAGCCGCCCAACAGTAGAAATTGCCTGGAAGGAACAGGTGTGAAAGCTGGAGTTGGCCACCACTCTATACTGATTATTATTAAACCCTACAGGAATATTGCTGATAGTAAGTGTTGATGAAGTAACATTACTGTAATTGGTATCATTCATGAGATTGGTCCATGTACTTCCACTAAGAACCTGCCATTGGTACGTAATATTATCCGGAGTTTCATCTGTGGTTGTATTATTGATAACGGCAGTCATTGTTGTAGATCCGCCTGCAGCCACTGTCTTATCAGTAGGCTGAGACAAATAGGTCATAGGAGCAAGATAATACTCGGAAAGAATATTATACACCCTCATCTGGCTGAATGAGAAACCAATACCAATAGCTTCACCAAAAGCAAGCTGAACTTCATCCCAGGCTGCAGTAGGAATCACTTTAATAATCCTGCGCTCCTGATTATCTCCGAAATCAAAGAAAAAATGGCCGTTGATCCCCGTACGATACACTTCCTGCCCATTATTATAGAAAACAAAGTTTCCACCATTAAAGCTCGGATTAAAATTAAACCCATCTGAAGCAAAATCGATATAGACAGGCTTATTAGCCTGAAAATCGGCTCCGGTAGTTCCTATCCCTATGTACATGCTGCAAAAAAGACCGGCTCCGGTTCCCGGTTTCAAGGATGCAAAGGAGTTGACATCAGTATCTGTCATGTTATTAGGATTAGCAGCTTCTTTTCCCAATCTGAAACAAAGAAAGCCACCATCGTTTGAACTTGAAGTATTGGTATCCAGTAGTCTTCCACACCCGCCATTGGGCAGAGTTACCATTTCCTGAGCCATCATTTTGTTTACTGCAAAAAGACATACTGCTATAAGCAAATAGCTTACTATTGAATTTGTTTTCATCATTAATAATTTTTAAAGTTAATTTTCGCAAAAGGATATTCATCCCAGCGTGAGGATGATTATAATGACGGAATGTCACTTCAAATTATTTGATTACAAATACAATAGTAACGAAAGAGCAGGCAGTAGCTGTTCCCACTACATCATAACGCAGTATTCCATTGGCATCAATGCTTACATTGCTAAGAACTGTATTATCAAAATCTGTCACATAATAATACAAATCTGTTGCATTGGCAAAGAAAGGAATTGCCACCGGTGCTCCGGTGCTCGAGACCTTCGGGGTAGAAAACTGGGCTTTATAAAGCTGGAATAAATCTTTTGTTCTTGCTGTACCGGTAGTAGAAGTATCAATACTAATCGAAGGCATATAAAAGAATTTAACAATGTTACCACTGATCGGAATCCAGTTCGGACTGGCTGATGTTCCGATATTTTGAGCTAATGCCTGTCTTTTGAGATCATAGACCAACAAACCGTTAGCTGGAGTAGGAATTGTTGACACATCAAGGATTCTGGGAATCAATACTCCTTTATTGGCGTTGGTAATATCCAATGCGGAACTTTTATCGGGATTAGGAGTTCCAATCCCAACCTGTGCAAAAAGGAAGCTGCCGGCACTTAATGCCACAGCAATGAATAATTTTTCGGCTTTCATTTTTGTTTTGTTTTATGTAAATATAAAATAATTTATTACATAAAACTTTTATTTCCTAACATTTCCTAATCAAAACAAATATTTTATTAAAAACCTACAAAAATCCTTTATTATTCAATAATTACAAACAAATTAATTACTCTATAAAATTAGACTTATTATACATAATTTTACTTTAATGCAATTTTAAAAAAGAATTATTCACAAAAAAAAATATTAAAAATATTATTAAAAATATCAATAAATAATTACACACATAAAACAAATAAAATAATTAGAAATTAAATAAAAATACCCAATCTCCTATGCAAACATGCAAAATAGCTGTGGAGAAATGCATTATTTGCCAATCAAGAGATGTGATCTTCTAAATATAAAGTGGATAAGAAGATAAAAAAAAGACCGTTTCTCTCGAAACGGTCTTTACTAATTTATTGTAGTATGTATTACTTTGAAGCAAGTTCTTCTTTAGCAGAAGTGGTTCTTCCATGTACCTCTTCTTCTTTTCCTGTTTTCAGGAAGTCATAAGCAATTGCAGACGCAATAAAGATGGATGAGTAAGTACCGAATCCAATACCTATTAACATCGCAAACATGAATCCTCTCAAGTTATCACCACCAAAGATGAAAATCGCAAGGATAACCAAAATTGTAGTGAATGAGGTGTTGAATGTTCTACCCAATGTACTTGAAATAGAGTCATCAAATAAACCTGCTAATGTTAAAGATTTTTTCTCTCTCAGGTATTCTCTAATTCTGTCGAAGATAATTACCGTATCGTTGATTGAATACCCCAATACTGTAAGAATTGCAGCAATGAAATCCTGATTGATCTCCATGTTGAACGGCATATATTTGTGAAGTAATGAATACGTTCCTAAAATAATAACCGCATCGTGGAATAAAGCTGCAACCGCTCCAAGAGAGAACTGCCACTTTCTAAATCTGATCAAGATATAAACAAAGATCATTGCTAACGCAGCTAATACCGCATAGATACCGTGAATCTGGATATCATCAGCAACAGAAGGACCTACTTTCTCAGAAGAAACAATACCTGCATGGTCTTTATCAGCAGATTTGAAATCTTTCAATGTTGTTCCTGCCGGTAAATTTCCTTTTAATCCTTCAAATAATTTTTGTTCAATAATCTGGTCAGCTTTTAAAGATTCATCCTCGATAAGATAATCCGTAGAAATCTTCAATTGTTTGCTGTTCCCGAAAGTTTTAGCTTCTACAGAAGAGTTTTTACCATCTTCAGTTTTGAATAAAGCTACTAATTTATCTTCAATATCTTCAGCTTTTACATCCTTATCAAATCTTACCACGTAGTTTCTACCACCAGTAAAGTCGATACCGTATTTGAAACCGTGAGTTGCGATTGAAACAATACAAATAACAGTAAGGATAGCAGAAACGATGTATGCATATTTTCTCTTTCCAATGAAATCGATCCAGGTATTTCTGAATAAGTTCTTCGTAGCCGGAGTCCAAACAGAAAGACCTTTTCCTTTATTTAATCTTGAGAAGATCATCACTCTTGAAAGCAATACTGATGTAAATAATGTCATCAAAATACCGATCATCAACGTCAATGCGAAACCTTTGATAGGTCCTGTTCCGAAGAAGAACAATACAACTGCCGTTAAGAATGTCGTCGTGTGACCGTCAATAATCGCGTTCAATGCATGTTTGAAACCATCTTTGTAAGCTTCAAGAATACTTTTTCCTGCGAATAATTCTTCTTTAGTTCTTTCATAAATGATAACGTTCGTATCTACGGCGACGGCCATCGTAAGAACGATACCTGCGATACCTGGAAGCGTAAGCGTAAAGTCTCCAGAATCCATGATACCGAAAATATAGAATAAGTTGATCACCATTGCAATTACCGCATAAACACCAGCTCCACCGTAGTAGAAAATGATATAAACGATGATAATTCCAAATGCAATCAGGAATGACATTAAACCAGAGTCAATAGCTTCCTGACCTAAAGATGGTCCTACAACTGTAGCCTGAACTACTTTTGCTCCTGCAGGTAATTTACCCGCACCTAAAACGTCTACCAATTCTTTAGCTTCCTCCTGAGAGAAGTTACCAGAAATTTGAGTTCTACCGTTAGGAATAGCGTTTACAACGTTCGGAGCTGTATATACTCTGTTATCAAGAGTTACCGCAACCGGTTTTCCTACGTTTTTCTCTGTTAAAGTTTTCCATTCTTTTGCTCCTTTGGAATCCATCTGCATGTCTACCACTACTCTGCTCAGCTCATCATAGCTGATGTTAGCAGTTTCAACAGCACCGTCTACAGGAGCTTTTTGATTGATGTTACCTCTGATTGCATACAATACTAAGCTTTCGCTGTCTGTAGCCTCAGGTTTGTAACCCCACATAAACTGTGTATATTTAATATTAGAAGGACGTAAAGACTGACCTACTTTGCTATTTAAAATTTTGTTTACAACTGCAGTGTCAGATAACTTTACGTTAGCAACACCATTAGTTCTTAATTTGTCAAGCTGTAAAAGGCTCATGAAGTTCACATTCTTTGCAACTCCCATAGAATCTCCTTTTGCTGCAACCATAGTTGTCAAAGTCTGGAAATAAGGTGCAATTTCAGGAACTTGCTGTACTTCCCAGAACTGAAGTTTTGCGGAAGTCTGAAGCATTTTCTTCACTTTATCGATGTCTTTCATACCAGGCATCTCTACAGAAATTCTAGCGGTACCAGGTACTCTCTGAACGTTCGGCTGGATGGCTCCAAGCTTGTCAATTCTCGTTCTGATTACCTCAAAAGCTGTTCCTACAGATGCATCGATTTTTCTTTTAACAATACTTTTTACCTGGTCATCAGGTGTGTTGTACTTCACCTCAGTAAGGGTTGTTGTTCCGAAAATATCCGGATCCGCCAACTTAAGGTTGGTACCTTTAGCTTTGTTAACAGCATCAAACTGATCGAAGAAATTATCGATGTAAGATCTTGTAGAATTCTTCTGTACTTCATCCGTTTTGTTTAAAGCCTCAATAAGGACAGGATTTGTAGAATAATTGGTTAAATCATTCACAAGATCTCTTTGGTTGATTTCCAAAAGAACGTTGATCCCCCCTTTAAGGTCAAGACCAAGTTTCATTTCCTTGTCTTTGGCTTTAGTGTAATAAAGTTTTGTGAATCCTAGATTCAAAGTATCCTTAGAAAGTTTAGCAATTTCTTTCTGATACTTTTCCGGATTGTCTCCTGCAATAGCAGTTGCCTGCTTTTCAATTTTGCTGGCGTACCATGTTGGTAATAGCTCGTTTAAGCAAATCAACCCTAGTACAATAGCGACAATTGTAATAAGTCCTTTTCCTTGCATTTTGTTATAACTACGTTAAATTAAGTCGGCAAATATAATGATTTTCTTGTATTTTATGAATTTTTAACAACAGAAATGGTTTATTTTCAGATATATTGGTATTCTGATTTCTATTTAAGATTTAACAATTTTTTTCGACTATCCTAATGAAGTCTTCAAATCCGATTGGTATAAAATTTTCATTCATATTTTCAACACACTAAATATCAAAATATTATGAAAAAACTACTTTTTACCCTCAGCATTTTTTCTTCCTTAATCGTTAATTCTCAAAGCATTAATTTGGATGAATTTGTCACAGGATTAACCAGTCCTGTAGAGATCACGAACGCCAATGACAGCCGGCTTTTTGTTGTACAGCAGAATGGTATCATTAAAATTATTCAACCCAACGGGACAATTAACGCAACTAATTTTCTGAATATCGCTTCAAAAATTATTTTTGGTGGTGAAAGAGGTCTTTTGGGGCTGGCATTTCACCCGCAATACTCTGCCAATGGGTATTTTTTTGTGTATTATAACAATCCTTCGGGAAATATTATCGTTGCCAGGTACAGTGTAAGTTCAGCAGATCCAAACGTAGCCGATCCCGCTTCCGAAAAAATCCTGCTGAACATTCCCAAGCCATTCGACAATCACAATGGAGGAAGCATTCATTTTGCCCCTGACGGAAAACTCTGGATCATCACCGGAGACGGAGGAAGTGGCGGAGACCCGAATAATAATGCCCAGAATAAAAATGTACTACTGGGGAAAATGCTAAGAATTGATGTGGATGCTACCGGTCCCTACAACATTCCTCCAGATAACCCTTTTGCGGGAGCCGGCGTGGACGGTGCTGACGAAATATGGGCGTATGGTCTACGAAACGGCTGGAAATTTTCTTTTGACCTTACCACAGGAAATGCTATGATCGCTGACGTGGGACAGGGAGCCATAGAAGAAATCAACAAAATGCCTATTACTACGGCTGGATTAAACTACGGCTGGCGCTGCTATGAAGGGAATAACGCCTACAATACAACAGGATGTGCCGCACAGTCTACAATGACCTTCCCTATTGCCGTATATGATCATTCCGGAGGAAAATGTTCCATCACCGGTGGTTATGTTTATAGAGGAACCCAATATCCATCACTTCAGGGGAAATATTTCTTCGCAGATTACTGTTCTACCCAAATCGGAATTCTGGATACCAATAATGCGATAACATGGACCTCTCCTTCTTCCGGAAATAACTTTTCTACTTTTGGAGAAGACTATCAAAAAGAATTATATGTAGCAGCAGTAACCAGTGGAAAAATTTTTAAAATATCTACAGGTACTTTAAGCACTCAGGAAAATACTTTAGGCAGTATCAAAGTGTACCCGAATCCTGCTTCAAAACAACTTTTCATTGATGGAATTAAAGATAAAAAAGCAACGTTGGAAATCATCAGTGCTGAAGGAAGAGTCGTATTGGAAAAAGATCAGATCAGTAATAGCAAAAGTATTGATATTTCCGGAATCCCTGCCGGAGTTTATTTTATCAATCTAAAATCTGGAAATCTGAAATCCTATAGCCAGAAATTAATTATTAAATAAAGCAACCTACTCGTAGAAGATGCTTCGATTGTGCTCAGCATGACAACAATTTCATTATAAATGTCATTATATGAGTACTTCAACTAAAATTTTAAAGCCAATAAAAAAGCGGTTCAAATCTGAACCGCTTTTGTTTTATATTGTCATCGAGAAAATCCTCGTTTCCGGTTTATTTCTCAACATTCTCAGGTCAAAAACCATAGCAACATTTCTTGTAAAGGCTCTTCCTGCTTCTGTAATTTTAATTTCTTTTCCGTTGATCTCAACCAATCCGTCATTTTCCATCTCTTTCAGCATTTCTAATGCGTTATCAAGCTCCGGGAAAGAATTGTTAACATCGAAGGTGGTTTCAAGCTGACACATAAGGTTCAGGATATGTCTTCTTACAATCAGGTCCTCTTCATTCAAAACGTGTCCTTTCACAACAGGAATTTCACCCTCTTCAACCATTTTCTGATACTCTTCCACCGTTTTTACATTTTGAGCAAACGCATACCAGGAATCTGAAATAGCAGACATCCCAAGTCCCACCATCAGCTGGGTATTGCTGGAAGTATATCCCATAAAGTTTCTGTGAAGCTTTTTATGGATCAGAGATTGATACAGATCATCGTGCTCAAGAGAGAAGTGATCCATTCCTACCTCAATATAGCCCAGATCCTGAAGCAGTTTTTTGCCATCTTCATACAAACGGCGCTTTTCTTCCCCGCTTGGCAGGTCATTTTCATCAAAACCTCTCTGTCCCACTCCTTTCACCCATGGCACATGTGCATAAGAATAGAAAGCCAGCCTGTCGGGTTTCAGCTCCATTGTTTTTCTGATCGTATGCTCCATTGCCTCCCAATTCTGGTGTGGCAATCCGAAAACAAGATCATGACTTATTCCTCTGTACCCAATTTCCTTCGCCCATTCTGTCACGTTTTTCACATTTTCAAAGGGTTGAATTCTATTGATCGCTTTTTGTACTTTAGGATCGTAATCCTGAACGCCAAAGCTTACTCTTCTGAAGCCAAGATCATATAAAGTGTGAAGATGTTCCTTCGTCGTATTGTTCGGGTGACCCTCGAAAGAAAACTCTGGGTGCTCTGCAATGTCTACAGTTGAAAAGATTCCTTCCAATAATGTTCTTAGATTCTCAGGAGAAAAAAACGTAGGTGTACCCCCTCCCAGGTGTAATTCTTTCAGTTTAGGTCTTTCTCTGAAAAGATCAAGATACAGTTTCCATTCTTTCAACACACTTTCCAGGTAAGGTATTTCAACACTATGTTGCTTGGTAATACGCTTATGACAAGCACAAAACGTACACAACGCCTCGCAGAAAGGTAAATGGATATAAATAGAAATCCCCTCCTCAGCATTACTCTCATGAAATGACCTGATTACGCTTTCCTTCCATTTCTCCGGTGAAAATGATGAATCCTCCCAATAAGGAACAGTAGGATAAGAAGTGTAACGTGGTCCGGGAATATTATACTTATCTATTAAAGAGTTCATTTTGAAAATTAAAATTTTATACGGGTATGAAATTTAACATAACAAAAATTTCATCTTACAAAATTAACTATTAGTTATGAATTTTAACCTATGAATTATATTAGGTTCTATTTTATAATGAGTCTAAATACGTATGATCAGGCTTTTGACAAATAGTGATAAATTCTATGACTTATATTTAAAATTTTAATTTCATGACAGCAATCTTGCCATTTCCTGCAAGAACCACACGGTTACTATCTATCCATTGGCAGACAAAGAAGCCTTTTTCATCAGAGATTTTCTTCCAGGTCTTTCCAAAATCTGAGGAATAGCTGATGTGTTTGTCTCCCACTGCAATAATCTCTTTCCCTTTCGTTCCAGGTTTTATTTTCACACAGGTTGTATATCCTGCATTCTCTCCGGAAGCTTGAATCTCCCAGGTTTTACCTCCATCATGGGTGGTGGCCATATTATTGACATTAGCATCCTGTTTGGTATAATCTCCTCCTGCTGCAATCCCGAAATTGTCATCATAAAAATCAATAGAATACATTCCCTGAGAAGATTCTCCCTGTACAAATGGTGTATTGAAAGCTTCAATTTTTTCATCTTTCAGATTCATTCTTAAGATTCTTGACGCTTTTCCTCCTGTTGCAATCCACAGATATTTTTTAGTTGACGTAATATTGGTGTTACTGGCTGCAAAGGCTGCTTCACCCTCATTCAATGATACATTGTTTGTAAACATGCTCCATTTTCCCTCTTTATACACAGCCATTTTCAGCAGATGGTCTTTATCTGCATCGCTAAAAGTGTAAGCAAGCTTATCATTCACAAAGTGCAAAGCATCATAAAAGGCTGTTTTTGCAGTGTCTTTAAAAACAACCTGTGATTTCAGATCTTTTTTATCAATTTTAAAAAAACGGGCAGGACTTTCAATATTGATGGCATAAAAAGAAGTTTTGTCCTGAGCTAATGTTCTGAACTGAAGCTGGTCTTCGGATAGTTTTATCTGCTTTTGATTTTTATAATCTTTGAGATCTACAAAACCGAATTTGGAGTCTGTACCACTGTACCAGACTTTATGATCATACAGTTCCAGTGCTCTGATACTGATTTTCTCAGTAAGAATTGTTTGCAGGCTTTCCACCTGTTGGGAAAATGCTGTAAGTCCTGCGGACAGAAATAAAATGGAAAAAATCTTTTTCATATACTATTTTAAGACAAAAAAAACCGCCGAAGCGGTTTATATTATTATTAATCTTGGTTCTGATATTTTTCAGGATTGTTAAGCTTACTGTTTGATTTTCCATAAAGGAAGTATACCAAACCACCTAAAAACAACCATACAGCAGAAAGTTCCAATGCATGAGCACTTAAGTTAAAAATCAAATAAATATTGATAAATACTCCCAGTGCTACTACTACTTTATACGCTGGAACTTTGAAAGGTCTGATCAAGTTAGGTTCTTTTTTTCTCATCACCCAAACTGCAATACAAACCAGTGTAAATGCAAACAGGGTTCCAAAACTTGTCATATCTGCCAATGTAGAAATCGGTGTAAATGCAGCGATCAAAGCGACTACAATTCCTAACAAAATAATTCCTTTGTAAGGTGTTTTTGTTTTTGGGTGAAGCTGACCAAAGAATTTAGGAATCAATCCGTCTTTCGCCATTCCAATGAAGATTCTTGACTGTCCCATCATCATTACCATTACTACTGAAATTAATCCTACAGTAGCAGCGATGGTTACCACATTACTCGCCCAGTGCTTGCCTGCAATTTCGAAAGCATACGCTACAGGGGCTTTTATCGCATCAGGATATTTTCCTTCCGGATTAAAGTCTGTATAATGCATCATCCCTGTCAATACAAGAGAAACACAGATATATAAAGCTGTACACACCAATAATGAAGCAATAATCGCAAAAGGAACATCTTTTTTAGGATTAATAGCCTCTCCTGCCTGTGTAGAAACAGCATCAAAACCAATATAGGCAAAGAAAATAGCTGCAGCTCCGGAAATAATTCCTTTAACACCATAAGCAGAGACCAGATCTCCTTCAGAGTTTTTAATCTTTACCGGATCCGGAATAAAAGGCTTCCAGTTTTTAACACCATCTACAGCGTTATAAAGATCAGTATTAGAGAAAATAATATATACTCCTGCAATAATTACAAAGATAACAGCTGAAGTTTTCATCAAAACGATCAGATTATTAGCTCCCGCAGCTTCTTTAGTTCCTTTTACCAATAATGCGGTAATCAAAAGAACAAGAATAAAGGCAGGCAGGTTCATAGAAAAACCATCTCCTGTATAACTTGCAGGATCTGACGTCAGATAAGCAGGTAAATGAATATTAAAAATTTTCAAAAATTTGTTGAAATATCCGGACCAACTCACGGAAACAGCCATACTCGCCATCGCATACTCGAGGATGAGACACCATCCCATGGCCCATGCAAAAATTTCCCCTACTGTTCCGTATGCATATGCATAAGCTGAACCTTCTACAGGGATAATGGATGCAAACTCTGCATAGCATAATGCAGCAAAAACGCAGGCAATACCTGCTATGATAAAGGAAATTGCAAGTGCAGGTCCTGCATGATAATAGGCTCCCGTTCCCGTAAGAACAAAGATTCCACCACCGATGATAGCACCCACTCCAATTGCTGTTAAACTCCATTTTCCAAGGACTTTCTTCAGCTCACTTTTCTTCATATCTGCCTCATAGGCACTTAGTGGCTTTTTAACCCAAATTTTCGACATGTTTTTTTATTTATTAAGGATTTACGAAAATATAAAAAATTTAGAGACTCTCACGTTAATCGTTAAAAATTCATCATTTATTTTACATTAAAAACTTTAAAAACCTGACCAGCACCTCATTCAAAGTATTTTAATAAGTCTTAAATTTTCTTTATTTTTGATAACATGAATGTCTATGATCTTTTCGTAAAGCCCTATGAAAACTACGATGCTTTACAGATTATACTGGAAGCTGCGGGGGCAATTTTCGGAACCTTGAGTGTGTATTTTTCGATTAAAAAAAATATCTGGGTATATCCCACCGGAATTATTTCTACACTGATCTATGTTTACATTCTTTTTAATTTCGGGTTATTGGGAGACTGCCTGATCAATGTATATTATTCTGTGATGAGTGTCTACGGATGGATTTTATGGGCAAAAAATTCCGAAGACAATGTTCACGTGGAGGTTACCTGGGCCACTAAAAAGGAATGGATCTATGCCACTCTTCTTTTTATCCTGAGCCTGGCACTGGTTACTCTTATTTATTATTACAAACCTTATATTGATAATCAGTTTTCTATGGAGGGAGCCAGTTTAGGATTGTATCATCTGGACTGGGCCAATTGGATGGATGTTTTTACCACTTCAATATTTTTAGTAGGAATGTGGTTTATGGCCAAACAGCGCATTGAGAACTGGATTTTCTGGATTATTGGAGATCTTATTTGCATCCCTATGATGATTTTTAAGGGACTTGGGATCACTTCGGTTCAATATTTGGTATTTACTATAATGGCTATCTTAGGATACCTTAATTGGAAAAAAAGTTTTAAAGAAAAAAAAGTACAATAAAGTCATGAAAAATTTATTAAAAATAGCATTCAGTATTTTTGCTATTACTAGTTTAACATCTTGTTTAGCATATACCGATGGATACGGAAGCAATAATGGTGGTTATGGATATGGTGATCCCTATTATAACAACGGATATTACTATGCTCCTTCCGGATATTACGGAACTGGCGGGTATTACGGTAATGATGGCTATTATTACAGAAACAACGTTAATTACTACTATGATAACGGTATGCCTTATTATTATGATAATTATAATAACTCCAGAAGAAAAGTCTACGTAGAAAGAAGATCTACTGCTTCTTCAAGACCTCAGAATGGATTCCAGAATACACGTACGACCAATAGCAACGGTTCATACAATAATGGCGGAGGTTTCAATAATAATAGCAACAGAAACAACAATGGCGGATTCAGAAACCAAAACAGCGGTTATCAGAACAACCAGGGAAATCAGAATAGCCAAAACAACGGATTCAGAAACCAGAACAGTGGTGGATTTAGAAATCAAAGCAGCGGTACTCAGAATACTCAGGGAAGCCAAAATAACAGTGGATTCAGAAATTCTGAAAGCAGCACCAGATCAGAATCTTCCGGTGGCGGATTCAGAAACAGCTCAGGCAGCCAAAGCAGTGGCAGCAGTGGTTCAACCAGACAACAGAGCAGCGGAGGCGGCTTTAGATAAAACGATTATAAATAAGGAAACGAACAGCTAACACTGTTCGTTTTTCATTTTAAATATATTAATTTTGCTTCTTCATTTAACAAGAAAATATGGAATTTTATAAATATCAGGGAACAGGGAATGATTTTGTAATGGTAGACAACCGTGATCTGCAATTTACTAAAGATAAGGAGAGTATTGAAAAATTATGTGACAGACGTTTCGGAATAGGAGCTGATGGTCTTATTCTGTTGGAAAATGATCCTGGCTATGATTTCAAAATGGTATACTACAATTCTGACGGAGGAGAAAGTACCATGTGTGGAAACGGCGGGAGATGTCTTGTGGCATTTGCTTTTTTCCTGGACATTTTTGAAGATAAGTGTAAATTCATTGCTACTGACGGGGAACATGAAGCGGAAATCCATAACGGAATCATTAAATTGAAAATGATCAACGTAGATACTGTTTCACATGATGGAAATGACTTTGTTCTGAACACCGGATCTCCCCATTATGTAAAATATGTAGACAACCTGAAGGATTATCCTGTTTATGACGAAGGATATGGCATCAGAAATTCTAAAAATTATAAAGAAAAAGGAATCAATGTCAACTTTGTAGAAAAAATTTCTGATCATGAAATTTTTGTAAGAACCTATGAACGAGGCGTTGAGAACGAAACTTACAGTTGTGGAACAGGAGTTACAGCTTCTGCTTTAACTTTTCTACAAAAACATAATCTAACCTCTGTAAAAGTTAAAACTTTAGGTGGAAATCTTAAAGTATATGCTGAAAAAAGCGGTGATGCATTCCAGAATATTTGGCTGGAAGGTCCTGCAAAGCAAGTTTTTAGAGGTAAAATAGATCTTCTTTAAAAACAAAAAACTTTTAATCAACATTGAATAAGAATGAAAAAAGCTATTCTCATTATCATTCTGCTGGTTTTTGTAGCTGCAGGATTTTTTGGTTTGAGATTTTATAATAAATATTTAGGGAACAACGTAGAAAAGGACGGTTACGTTCTGATTCCTCATAGAGCAGGCTTTAAACAGATCCTCGACTCTATTGCTCCTTATATTAAAGATAGAGAATCTTTTGAAGCTGTGGCTAAAGAGAAAGGTCTTGATGCCAATTTTAAAGCCGGGCGTTATCACATCGAAAGCGGAACAGGAAACAAAAACCTTGTGAATATGATTAAAGCGGGTAATCAAACAGCAAATTCTTACAGAATCGGAGATTTTGGAGATATGTACCAAATGATCGGCAAGGTGACCAAAAAAACAGAAATTGATTCATTACATTTTGTTAATGATCTGGATGCTGTGGCACAGGAGAAAGGCTATAAAAATGTTGAAGATTTAAAAAAATATTTTTTCATTGATACTTATAAATTCTTCTGGACAGTAAGTCCGAGAGAATTCTTCGCAAAGTTTGAGAATCAGTATCATGATTTCTGGACAAGCGAAAGAAAAAATAAGGAACAGCAATCCGGTCTTACAAGAGATCAGATCTATGCTCTGGCTTCTATTGTGTATAAGGAATCCGGAGGAAAGAAAGATGAAATGAAAACAATTGCAGGATTGTATTTAAACCGTTACAGAAAAGGCATGAAACTTCAGTCTGATCCTACGGTGATCTATGCGATCAATAAGCAGACTAATTTTAAAGAATCTATTAAAAGAGTTTTATATAAGCATTTGTCTACACCATCAGCTTATAACACTTACGCTAATGCAGGTATTCCTCCGGGACCGATTTGTGTAGTGGATAAGAATTCAATAGATGCTGTTTTAAATGCGGAAAACAACAATTATATATTTATGTGTGCTGATCCGGCAAGGTTTGGGTACCATAAGTTTACAGCAAGCGCTGAAGAGCATGCTGTGAATGCAAAGGCCTATCAAAACTGGCTGAACTCAAAAAATATAAAATAAGCTTAGAAAGCACCTAAAAATTTATACAGTTAGAAAAACAATAAACAACCATAATGTTTTAAATATCAAATTGATATGGATATGAAAAACATTAAGGGTTATTATTTCACGATTTTATACAAAAAAATAACCTATGAAGAATAAGACAGAAATTGTCAATATTTTCACCAAAAAAACTTTAGGACTAACCCTGGTACTTTCAGCGGCAGCACTGGCATTTGCACAGGATAAGGCAGGCGTTTCGGGGACTATTGTCAACAAAAAAAACCAGCCGGTTCCTTATGCCTCTGTGACGTTCAGCAATAAAGCGACCAAGTCATTAAGCGATGCCGTACTGACAGATGAAAAGGGACAGTATAAGCTTCAGCTTATGCCGGGAGATTATGACATTACAGTAGAGGCTATTGATTACAAAAAAAGTGTAATCAGCAAAAACATTACAGCAGCAGGCAATATCGGAGCATTGTCCATTGAGCCTGAAGCAACCTCAACCATTGACGGGAAAACAAAAGAAATTCAGGGTGTTGTTATCACCGCCTCCGCAACCAAAGCTTATAAAGTAGAACTTGATAAAAAAACCTATGATCCTTCACAAGATATTGTGAGCAAAGGAGGAAATCTTCAGGATGTTTTGACCAACGTTCCTTCAGTCTCTGTAGATACGGATGGAACGGTTTCTATGAGAGGGAATTCCAATGTAAAATTTTTGATCAACGGAAAGCCATCTTCCCTTCTTGGAATAGATGATGGAGCTAATGCACTGCAAAGTATCCCCGCTGATCAGATTGAAAGAATTGAGGTAATTACCAACCCTTCTTCCAAATTTGAAGCAAGCGGAACTGCCGGTATCCTGAATATCATTCTTAAAAAAGATAAGAAAATGGGATTCAATGGTACTGTAACCGGAACTTTGGGTTATCTTCCAAGAACCAATCTTAATGCCAACCTTAACTGGAGAAAAGGCAACTGGACATGGTTCCTGAATGGTGGTGGCGGCTATCAGAAAAACGAAAGCACCATGAAGAATACAACGACAAGAAAGGATGATGTCAACAGCCTGGCTTCTGATGCATTCCCTTTTACACAGTATTCTCAACAAAATGGTAAAACAACAAGAGAAAGTGACACTTACAACGTTACAGCAGGTTTTACTCATGATTTCAGTGATAAAACTTCTATCAACTTCTCAGGAATGATCAGAAGCTTTGATACCGATCAAACAGGGCTTAATGCTTATAACGAAAGATTATATTCTACCCCTACCTCTGGTGTAAGTAATGTTTTAAGAGAAAGAAACAGCTACGGAAACAATAAAAACCTGGCCACTCAGTTTGACTTTGGACTTGATCAGAAAATTGGAGATAACGGACAGTTATTATCTGCATCTGCAAGTTACCAGACGAATAAAACAGACGGAACGAATAAAATTGTCCAGAGAACATTTATTCAAAATATTTTACAGCCTAACGGCAACGTTACTAATAATGTAAGCACAGATTCTAAAACTGATACATTCATCGGAAAAATAGATTATGAACTTCCAATAGGTGAAAAATCTAAATTAGAAGCTGGAGCACGTTATGATTATAACAGAAATACTTATAATTATTTTGTAGATCAAAGTAATAATGAACAGCCTGCATATACAAGGTATGATTTTACAAGTAATACAGTATATTCTGAAAAGATTTTGGGAGTTTATGCCCAGTTTAAAAGTAAAATAGGAGAAAAATTTGCTTATCAGTTAGGATTAAGAAGTGAAACTTCAAAAATTGATGTCAACTTCCAGAATTTTGATGTAAACGGAAATCCGGCCAATACTCCGGAAGTCAATAAGAACTACACCAAGTTTTTCCCTTCTGTATTTTTAAGCTATGATCTGGCGAAGAACAATCAGATTTTGTTAAATTATTCAAGAAGAATCAATCGTCCGAGAGCTTTTTCTTTGATTCCTTTCATGTCTTTTGATGATGACAGAAACTATTTCAGAGGAAATCCTAACCTTAATCCAACGTATGAAAACTCGTTTGAGCTTGGATATAACCTTTCGAATAAAAAAATCACCTTCAACCCGACTTTATATTTCAGAAAGTCTGAAGATGAGCAAAACAGATATCAGTATATAGATCAGACAGGAGCTGTAAATACAATTCCTTTTAACGTAGGAACAGAAACCAACTACGGTTTGGATCTTAACGGAACTTATGACCCATTCAACTGGTGGAAAATCATGCTTTCTGCTGATCTTTACGGGTATAAAAATACAGGGAGCTACAACTTATTCCCTGATAATCCGAAAACCTTCAATGATTTTTCTGGTTCAGGTTTCTCTTACAGAATTCGTTTTAACAATACCTTCAAGCCTACCAAGAACTTAAGCTTTCAAATCCAGAGCTTCTATAGAGCTGCTGAGAAAACTTCTATGAACAACCGTAAAGCGATGTATGGTATAGATTTAGGGGTAAGCCAGACAATCTGGAAAGGAAACGGAATTATCGGATTCAATATCCGAGATATCTTTAATACAAGAAAGATGAAAAATTTCTCTGATAATGCACAGTTTACCAGAGAAATGGAGATGCAGTGGCAGCCTAGACAATTTGCTTTGTCTTTCACCTACAAATTCAAACAGGGTGAAAAGGTTGATGCTAAACCAAAAGTCAAAAAAGATATTAACTCCAATACAAAAGGAGACGAAGAACAAGGCGGCCCAATGTAATACAACAAAAATCCCGAAAAATTACTTTTCGGGATTTTTTATTATTTTATTTTACAGTTTCTATTCTGGCATCTTTTTCTTTTTCTGCCTCATAAATTCTTCTTCTTAAGTCGCTGGTAGAAAATCTGTGATCTCTTTTATTGTAAAAGATTTCAATTCCTTTTTCTTCGCAGTACTGTTTCCCTGTAAAATCTCTGTCCATGTAATCGTCTCCGATGATTCTTACATCAATTACAAAAGATTTCAGGATATCCAACAAGTCTTCTTCCGTATAATAAGGAATAATTTCGTCTACAGCATTCACCGCTTTCAGTTGAATATATCGTTCAACGATAGTCTGGCTTGGCTTATTTTTGTTGGGACGATCGTGGGATGGATCGATTTGAAGTCCTACGATTAAATAGTCACATACCGTTTTAGCTTCTTCAAGCATTTTGATGTGCCCGGCATGCAATAAGTCAAATGAGGAAAATGTAATACCTATTCTTTGTGTCTTCATATTAATGTTAAATTAAAGCTTCGCTGAAATCAATATTCTAAATAGAAAATTCAGCGAAGGTGTTTTTATAATTTGTTTTTATGATCGTTTTTAAATTATTCTTTCATATGACACAGAATATTTCTCAATATCCAGGTCTATGAATTTCTGGTGTTTAGATATTTTTGCCATTCCCAAACCGTCCTTAGGGATTCTTCCAAAGACGTTTCAGACTTCCAGTTCAGCTCTTTCTGAGCTTTCTCAGGATTGGCATAAGCAACAGTAATGTCCCCTTCTCTTCTCTCACAGATTTGATAAGGCACTTCTACATGATTCGCTTTTTCAAATGCTTTTACCACCTCCAACACGGATGAACCTTTTCCTGTTCCCAAGTTGTAAGTATCAATCACAGCATCTGCTGCCGGGTCTTCCATCAACTTCTTCAATGCTGCAACATGTGCTTTGGCAAGGTCAACAACATAAATATAATCACGTACAGGTGTTCCGTCCTCTGTAGCATAATCATCACCCCAAATATTCAGTTTCTCGCGCATTCCTGCAGCCGTCTGCATCACATAAGGGACTAAATTATTCGGAACTCCTATCGGCAGTTCTCCAAGTTTAGCAGAAGGATGCGCTCCAATAGGGTTAAAATATCTTAATAACGATATTTTACGGTGATAGGCTTTTGCAAAATCGATAATAATCTGCTCTCCCATCTGTTTTGTTTTCCCATACACGCTTTCGGGCACTTTTAGCGGAGTATTTTCATCAATCGGCATCACCTCAGCCTGTCCATATACGGTACAAGATGAGCTGAAAATAAAATTGGAGATTCCTCTTTCTTTAAATTCCTGAAGAATATTAATCAATGAAAACAAATTGTTCTCATAATAATCTACAGGCTTTACCTGACTCTCTCCTACCGCCTTAGAAGCCGCAAAATTGATACATCCATCAATCTGGTAGGCATCAAAAACCTGAGTAAGAAGTTCTTTTCTTCTCAAGTCAAAAGGATAAAAAGCAGGTTTTGTTCCTGTAATTTCCTCTATATTATTTAAAATAAATCTCTCCGAATTGGACAAATCATCTACAATAACCACTTCAAAGCCGCTATTGATAAGTTCTACTACAGTGTGAGAGCCAATATATCCAAGTCCCCCGGTAACAAGTATTGCCATTTATTTTTAATCTTTGTGTTTTCCTATACTTTCTATTTCGTCTCCTGTTGGATTATGTTTAAAATAATTTATTAATACAACTGGGCCAACAACAAATATTATATTTAAAAATACATAAGAAAGTAAATATTTATTAGTAGGATTTTCTATTTTCTGATATTTACCATTAAAAATTACTGCATGAAAAACAAGCATTAAGAATAGAGAAATATTCAAATAAAAAAACATCTTTCTTGATTCTCTAAAAATACAAATAAATGTAGCAGTTAATAATGGAAGTATTAAAAAGTATAATACATAAATAAGTATTTTAAATGTATTATACTCTTCTTTTAATCCATAGCCTCTTAAAAAGATATTAAACATGTTATATGCAAAAAATATCATCCAGCAAAGGATAAAAATAATTGCAAAAAAATATGCGAACTTATGCTTCAATATTCTTTCTTCGTGGAGCATAATTTATTTCATAAACTCAAGCACTGCATCCGTAATATACTTCAGCTGCTCTTCGTCCAGTTCGGTATGCATAGGTAAAGAAATTACCTGATCCAGAAGCTTGTCTGTATTCACAAAATCAGCATCATTACTTTCCTGATAGTATGCTTTCTGCTTTCTTAATGCTACCGGATAGTAGATCATCGCAGGAATTTCTTTTTCTGTCAGGAACTTTTGAAGTTCGTTACGTTTTCCGTTCAAAATCCTTAAAGTATACTGGTGGAATACGTGAGTAGAATTTTCAGCTCTTTTTGGAGTCAGAATATTTGGATTTCCTTCAAAAGCTTCATCATAGAAATCTGCAGCTTTTCTTCTTGCTTCATTATAAGAATCAAGGTGTGGAAGTTTCTTTCTTAAAACGGCCGCCTGAATACTGTCTAAACGAGAGTTCACCCCTACTTCTTCATGGTAATATCTTTCGTACATACCGTGGTTTACAATACCTCTTAAACGGTGAGCCAGTTCGTCATTGTTCGTGAAAATAGCACCACCATCTCCGTAGCATCCCAGATTTTTTGAAGGAAAGAAAGAGGTTGTTCCTACCGTAGACATTGTTCCTGCTTGTTTTACACTTCCATCAGAGAATGTGTATTCTGAACCAATTGCCTGAGCATTATCTTCGATAACGTATAGGTTGTGCTCCTCAGCAATTTTTAAAATCTCTTCCATATTGGCACACTGTCCAAAAATATGTACCGGAATAATCGCTTTTGTTCTTGGTGTAATTGCTTTTTTAATCTGTTCTGTAGAAATTGTGAATGTATCATAATCCACATCTACCAATACTGATTTTAATTTAAGCAGGTGAATTACTTCTACTGTTGCAGCAAAGGTAAAATCAGCTGTAATAATTTCGTCTCCTTCTTTCAGATCTAAAGCCATTAGAGCAATCTGTAAGGCATCTGTACCATTGGCACATGGAATCACATGTTTTACTTCTAAATAAGATTCCAATTCATTCTGGAAAGACTTTACTTCAGGACCGTTAATAAATGCTGCAGAATCCATTACATTCAAAACTGCATTGTCTACATCGTTCTTTATTTTATAATACTGACTTTGCAAGTCAACCATCTGAATTTTTTTCATATAATAAATATTTGTGTAAAAATAAGGAATTTAAAATCCTATCAAAAATTTTATTGATTTTGTTTTTATCTTTATACAAAATAATCTTATGAAAAAACTTTTACTCTTTTGTTTCCTAACTGGTTACCTCAACGTATCTGCACAGACGGAACTTGTTTTTGTTTATTTCACAGACAAGCCTAACAAAGCTGCGTTTTATGCTAATCCTCTTTCGGAACTCAGTCAGAAATCGCTCAACAGACGTACTGCATTGGGTGTTTCGCTTAATGATCAGGATGCTCCTATTGAACAATCTTACCTTCAGAACCTTCAAAATTTAGGGTTTACGGTTACAGATTATTCCAAATGGCTCAACGGGGCGGCGGTAAATGCTACACCGGCACAAAAAACTTTACTTCAGTCCCAATCTTTTGTTTCATCTGTTGAAAGCTTTGCCAGAAACAGTTCTACCATAATAAAAACGGCACCGGTAAAATGGAAAGATGATGTTATTCTCAATAAAACGCTGACCAATTTTAACTATGGTTCCGGTGCAGGACAAATAGACCAGGTCAATATACGGCCTCTTCATCTGGCAGGCTATACCGGAACGGGAATTTCTATAGCAGTAATTGATGCAGGATTTCCGACAGTGAATACAGGAACGGCTTTTTCAAGGCTATGGACAGGCAATCATATAAAAGCGTCCTATGATTTTGTAACCAAAACCGGAGATATTTATAATACAGCTCTCAGTCCACATGGTTCTGTTGTTTTAGGGGCTATCGGCGGCTACCTGGATAATATTTTTGTAGGAGCAGCTCCTGATGCTGATTTCTATCTTTACCGTAGTGAAAATGCTGCCGTAGAGATTCCGGAAGAAGAATTATATTGGATTGAGGCGGCTGAAGAAGCAGACAGAAAAGGGGTGGAAATCATTACCTCATCACTGGGATATAATGTTTTTGATGATACCCGTTACAATTATACATATGCAGATATGAATGGAAGTACCTCCTTCATTGCCCGCGGAGCAGAAATCGCTGCTGAAAAAGGAATTTTTGTACTTGCGGCTGCCGGAAATTCAGGACAGCAGCCATGGCATTATCTTATGACCCCATCCGATAATGCCAAAGTATTTTCTATCGGATCGGTAGATTCTGCCGGAAATGCATCGGGATTTTCTTCTTTCGGACCTAACTCTCTCGGAGTGGTGAAACCTGATGGAAGTGCTCAGGGTACCGGTACCACAACAGTTTATGATAATGCGACTGTTATTGTCAACGGAACTTCTATTGCTACCCCCATTGCTGCAGGAGGTGTGGCGTGTCTTATCCAGGCATTTCCAACGATGAACAGGGAGCAAATAAGGACAAGATTAAGACAAACAGCTTCCCTGTATCCTGCTCATTCAGATCAGATAGGATATGGTATTCTTAATTTCGGAAGTTTGTACAACATCGTTCTGAATACTTCTGAACTTGTAAAAAAGGAAAAATTATCCATATTCCCCAATCCGGTTAAAAACATTCTAAATATCGCTTCAGAACAAGACATCATGTCTTTGGAAATCTATGATAACCTGGGAAGATTAATCAGAAAAAGTAACAACCAGAAATCTATAAAAGTAGAGGATTTTGCAAAAGGAACGTATTACCTGAAAATTCAGACAAAGGATAAGGTTTTGTATGAAAAATTCTTAAAGGAATAAAAAATTTTGTTTCTCGCAGATTATACAGATTCAGCAGATTCAATTCTATATAACATAACATTTGCGCGATCTGCTTAATCTGCGAGAAATATTATCGTTCTAATAATTATGAGCTATAGCTGCTGAATAGTTTATAATAAAAAACGGGCTAAAGCCCGTTTCTATTGATATTCCTGTTTTTTTAAATAATTTAAGCCGAGTTTCTGCTCGCATTAATATTCCCGAATAAAGAACGCGTCACCAGCTTCCCATAAGCTTCCAAATCGCCTTCTCCTTTCTGAATCTTCATCAAGGCATACTGCTGGATACTCAACAATGGAAGTACAATCTTTTCACGGATCTTCACTGATTTTCTGGATAATGGATCTTCTTCCTGAAGCATCTTAAATCCAGTCAGCTCCAGCATAATATCTCTTGAAAGCTCGTATTCATCGAAAAGAACATTCCAGAAAGCACCGAACTTAGGATTGCTTTTAATATAATACGTCAAAGGAAAATAGGACTTGTTCATACTCATCATTGAGTTCAAAACTAAAGTTTTAAAGAAATCCGAACCTTTGTACAGTTCTCTTACTTCTTCAAATCTCCCTTGTTCTTTCATCTTCTGCATCGCATATCCAAAGCCGAAGAATCCGGGAACATTCTGCTTTAATTGTGACCAGGACCCCACAAATGGTATAGCCCTCAAGTCTTCAAATTTCAACTCACTTCCATTTCCTCTTTTTGAAGGACGGCTTCCAATATTGGTTTTCCCGTAATATTCCAATGTACTCATCTCCTGAAGATAGGGAACAAACATAGGATGGGCTTTCAAGTCAGAATATTTCTGGTAACTGATATCCGCTAATTCTATAATTAAAGCTCTCTCCTTTTCTGTAAGGTCTTTCTTTGCATTTTTGAATACATCATTTTCCACCCCAGCGGTCAGCAACTGCTCAAAATTGTATTTTGCCTGTTCTTTATTTCCGAAAATACTGGTAATTGTCTGTCCCTGGATGGTCAGTTCAATTTTATTATTGGCAATCGTTTTCCCTTGGGAAGCATAAAAGTCGTGGGTTTTTCCTCCTCCTCTGGCTGGTGGACCTCCTCTACCATCGAAGAATACAACTTTAATATTATTCTGTTCGGAAAGCTTTGTCAGCAGCTCTTTTGCTTTATAGATCTCCCAATTAGCTTTTAAATATCCACCATCCTTTGTTCCATCTGAGAACCCAAGCATAATGGTCTGCTGATTTCCTCTTTTTTCAAGATGCTTTTTATAGACTGGATTCTGATACAGTTCATTCATCACATGTTCAGCATTGGCAAGACCTTCCATCGTTTCAAAAAGCGGAACAATATCCATATTGATCTCTTCGTCTTTATACCCGCAAACCTTAAAGAATGCATAGACGTTCATCACATCTTTCACCGCATCAGAATTGGAAATAATATAGCGGTTCATTCCTCTCAACCCGTTTAGGTTCTGAATTTCCGAAACCTGTGAAACTGTTGATAAGGTATCTTTTACAATATCTTCAAAACCTTCTGTATTTATTTTCTCAGAAACCTGAATCAGCTGATTGAATTTCTGTTCATCATCTGCCTCTTCATTTCCATATACTTTTGCATAAACTTCATCAATGACTTTCTGATGAATCCTGCTGTCCTGACGAATATCCAACGTTGCAAAGTGAGTTCCAAAGATCATCACACGATCTCTGAAATTAGCCAAAAGATCCAGAAACAAAGAGTTGTGTTCATTCACCAATATTTTTTCTGCTTCATCAGCTTTCTTTAAAATATCTTCTGCTGTAATATTTTTTCCATCAAAAATGGCAGCATACAGCTCTTCACTTAATTGGGTTAAAACTTCAGAAACTCCTCTGAAACTCAATCTTCTTCTGATGAATTTCAAATGGCTGTAATACGACTTCAGAATGGCTGAACGAAGTTCTTCTGCTACTCTTTTTGTCACATCGGCAGTTACAAAAGGATTTCCATCCCGATCTCCTCCAGGCCAGAAACCAAGCTGGATAATATCTTCATGAAGGTGGAAATGTCCGTTGCCAAACGTCTTTTTGATCTTTGTAAACAGCTCCCCAATGGTATCATAATACACATATCTCAGGTATGAAATAATACTCAGGGCTTCATCTATAGGAGTGGGTTTTTCTTTATTAACAAAAGGTGTTTTCCCCAGCTGCTGCAGAAGCATATCAATCTGAGTGACAGAATCACTGGTAATAGCTCCTCTCAAATCCTGAATAATTCTTTGTACTGAACTTGGGTAAAACTGAGTGGGGTGTGCCGTAAATACAACCTTTATACTAAAATCCTTCAATTTTTCACGTACTTTTTCAATTTTATGATCCTGAAAAGAACGTTCAAAAAGATTGGTCACCGTACCGCTGTCGCTTTCAGAATGAAGGTTGGGAAATGCAGCATCTTCAATACTGTCAAACAAAACCACCTGTCTTTCTATATACTGAATGATTTTGAAAAGCAGTTCAAGCTTTTGCTCTTCATTCTGAAGATCAGTATGGTTTTTAAAAAATTCTTCGACGATATCTTCAGGGGTTTTTCCTGCTTCATAGCCGGTTCTGCTTTCTTCATAAAGAAATGGAAGCAGCATCCCGATATTCGTCATTTTATCATAAGGCAGGCTCATAAATAATGAATTGTAGATCTGGAACTTATTTTCCACAATCTGCCTGAATTTTTCTGCGCGTTGGTCGTGTATCATAGTAACAAATGTAAGTGATTTTGAAATTAATTAGATTGACAAATGACAAAAAATATAGTCATGTAAATGAAATTTATATTAATTTTTGTTCGGGAAAATTGATTAGTTTTGGCTTCCTTTTAAAAACTTACCATGATCAAATTCAACTTCAATGCCGATGTGAATATCAAAACAAATGGAAATAAGGTCAATAAAAAGGGACTGAAGGTCATCTTAGTGGTATTTGGTTTGTTTTTTTTGATTGTTATTTCTTCAATAATAGGTTTTTTATTTTTCGTTTCTAATACTCTACATTCCATGCAGCAGGCTGTTGATGATTATAATGAACAATTAGATTCGATTGCTGCTTTACCGGTTCTGAAATGTAAAATCTATACTGATAAAACAATCATATCCCCTATGTCAGGAAAAGAGGCTGCCTTCTATTTTCTTCGTGTTGGTTATGTTAATTATAGTACTTATAAAATGACCAAACGTCCATCGGAAATTTATGAAAAGTTTGATTACAGCGTCATTGCAAAGTATCCTAAAAGGACTCAGCTTTCAGTCAATGGTCAATTATATCCTATTGATTTTAAACTATGTATCGCAGATAATATAAGTGGTGCAGAACATTTCACACAGGATACTTACTCCACCAATGACAAAACATCTTATTATTTAAAAAATTATAGACCAACAGAAAATCACAAGATCTCTCTCTTAAAAAATCAGCACCCATGGGTCAACTCATTTCTTGAACCCTATGGTTTAACCAATCTGCTGGTGAAAGAATATGTTTTTAAAAATGGTGATTCGGTTTATATCAAAGGTAAAATTGAAAATGGCCGAATTGTTCCGTTTGTGGAACATATGATCAACTAATCTTCTAAAAGACTGTTTCTGCAGGTTTAATTTCGTTAACTTTGTAAGATAATTCAACTCAATGGGCTATATCAGAGAATATTACGAACAGATCGTCAAGCTGCAGGAATCGGAATGGGCATTTATAGCAGGACATTTTCACAGAAAAGTTTTTGCTAAGAATGAAATTTTTACTCAGCAGGGTGATACAGAGAATTACTTATCTTTTATAGAGTCCGGATTGGTAAGATTTTATATTCCTGATGATGATTATGGCTATACCTTCAGTTTTAGTTTTGAAAAAGAATTCAGCTGTGCCTATGATTCTTTTCTTACCCAAACTCCTTCTGAGTACGAAATGCAAGCTCTGACAGAGACTGTGGTATGGCAGATTTCCTATGATGATCTGCAGAAGATCTACAGCCAGACTAATGTAGGGAATCATTTGGGACGTTTTGCTTCTGAAAAACTGTTTCTGGCCAAAAGCAAAAGAGAGCTTTCTTTACTGAAACTTACTGCGAAAGAACGCTATCTGAAGTTATTTACAGAACAACCGGAAATGTTGAGGCGGGTTCCTTTAAAATATATTGCTTCCTACATCGGAATTACACCGCAGGCTTTAAGCAGAATCCGCAGACAGATTAATTAACATAGGTTCATTGTATATCCTTTCTCTTCTGCTGAACTTTGCTGAAAAATACGACAATGAATTTATCTATTCTCGCCTATGGAAACCGCATTTTAAAGCAGAAATGTCTGCAGATTGAAGAAAACACTCCTGACCTACAGACATTGATAGCCGATATGTGGGATACCATGGAAAACGCCAATGGCTGCGGTCTTTCCTCCTCTCAAATCGGAAAACCTTTACAGCTTTTCATTGCTGACAGTCAAGTGGCTTTTGAAAATTTTGATTCGGAAGACCGAATCCTGTACTTTGAGAAAAATGACAAAGGCATAAAAGAAACTTTTATCAATGCAAAAATTCTCCACACTTCCGAAGAAACCTGGGAAGATTACGAAGGATGTCTGAGTATTCCCGGACTTTCTCAAAAGGTAAAGAGACCCTGGGAAATTACTATTGAATACCTGGATCAGGATTTTATAAAGCATACTAAAGTCTTCACGGGTTTAACAGCCAGAATTATCCAGCATGAATATGATCACACGCAGGGAATTTTATATACCGACCGCCTGAAACCTCTTACAAAAAAATTGATGGAGTCTAAGCTTAAAAAAATTGTCTGTGGGAATATTGCTGTGGGATATCCGATGAAGTTTTTATAATTTTGATTACAAAACATTAATAACTAATTTTACTTTTCACACCATCCATAATCCATGAAAAAAATATTGACTTTTTTACTCATAACACTTCTGTTCATCTCATGTGAAAAAGATTGTTACAATGCACCATTACCCATCCTTTTTAAGTTTGTAGATTCTAATGATGAAAATCTGATTGCCAACGGGACATTGACAAGCTATTCAATTCAGGAAGAAAATAATGCCAGTGTACAATTATCCAAAACATCCGACAATATGGTTATTTTGGAAAACGTAGGTGCTTATAATGGTACAAAAAAATATAATTTCTCTTCCAATGTTAAATCTTTTGATTTTTCAATACAATCATCAGAATTTAAAGGAGGTTGTGATGGCTATCAAATCAATAAATTAACATTTACAGGCATAGGTATTGATGTAACTGATGAAAAAGGATATTATAAAATTGTATTCAAATAATTCTCTTTCTTAAATTTGCACTGGAAACACATTCTCTATGAAAGTAATCATCACATTTTCTCTGATATTCTCCAATCTGCTTTACAGCCAGATCAAGGTTCCTGATGATTATAAAAAAATTCCTGACATTCTTGATACCGTAGATTATCTCTATCCGTTTATGATACCAGCTAAAGACTATGCTTACTGGCGGGTTTTCAGCAATGATATTGATTATGAAAAAGCAGTGATCTATGAAAGTCAGGCTCCCGACTTTATGACGATCAATGAACCTGTTCCTGAAAGAGGTTTTTTCCAGAAATGTATTGGAAACAGCTGTTTCTCATATATTCTGGCGTGCAAAAATGAAAGATCTGTTTATTTTTCTAATGAACAACAGTTGAGAGATTTTATCGGAACGGTAGATAACCTTCCTGAGGCTATTTTACAGGCAAAAACATATGGTTATTCTGTAGATACCAGTAACCGCTTTACTGGGGCCTATAAAATTGAAGACCGTCATATTTCGATGTATCTTATGCAGTCTAAAGGCTGCCCGGCTGTGAAAGAATCTTTTTTAGTTAAAATCAATAGAAAAACCGGAAAACTGGAAGCGAAAAGCAATGGTATTTATGCGAAGGATGAGAACTGTTCTTCTTTGTAATAGATTTTTTGAAAATGCTAAGGCGTAAGGATTTTATCTGTGATAAAATTGATAACCTAATATTTTAAACCATTAAGATTTTTTAAGCTGATACAGAATAGTTAAGGGAATAGCTAAAGCTATTTTTTAGTGATCTTCTTTATTTCCCCTTCAGATATAGATCTTAATTATTCTTCACTTCTTCACAGATCTTAATGGTTTAATTTTAATATTGCTTCTTTTATATATTAATCGCTCCCTGCCCAGAAGCAATCAGGTAAGCTTCTTTCAACGTTTCAGAATAGGTTGGATGGGCATAGGAAATACGGAACATATCTTCTGCAGTCACTTCAAATTCCTGGGCCATAACACCTTGGGCGATCAGGTCAGCAGCTCTGGCTCCAATGATATGAACCCCCAACACTTCACCATATTTCGGATCTACCAAAACTTTGGCAAATCCTTCCATGTCCATTGAAGCCCGGGCCCTTGCACTGGCTGAAAATGGGAATTTCCCTACATTATAGGCTATATTATTATTTTTCAAATATTCTTCAGTATATCCTACTGAAGCTACTTCCGGCCAGGTATACACTACAGAAGGAATTCGGTTGTAATGGATGTGGCGTTTTTGTCCGTTAATGGTTTCGGCTACAAAAACGCCCTCTTCTTCAGCTTTGTGAGCCAGCATTGCTCCCCCAATAACATCTCCGATAGCATAGATATTAGAGGCTGATGTCTGATTATTTTCATTCACTTTGATAAATCCTCTCTCATCAAGCTGTACATCTGTATTTTCAAGACCGAGACCTTTTACATAAGGACTCCTTCCTACTGCAACCAAAATATAATCTGCTTCCAGCGCTCCTTCTTCCCGATTTTTATCTTTAAAAAACACTTTGGCTGCAGAACCTGTATTCTCTGTTTTATAAACAGCCTGATTAAGACGAATATCAATTCCTTCTTTTTTAAGAATTTTCTGGAGATTTTTTCCCAGTTCATGATCCATCGCAGCAATCAGATGGTCTGCATATTCCAGAATGGTCACTTTTGTTCCGATACGGGTGAAAATAGAAGCCATTTCTACCCCGATTACTCCTCCTCCAATAATTACCATAGATTCCGGTTTTTCTTGTAAAGACAATGCCTCCGTGGAAGTAATGATTCTTTTTTTATCAATTTCCACTCCCGGAATACTTGAAGGTTTTGAACCTGTCGCAATGATATAATGTTGTGCAGTAATCTCTTTTACTTCAGATCCGTTTACAATTTTCACAGTAGAATTATTGACAAATCCTGCTGTTCCTGTTAGCCTTGTAATTTTATTTTTATTCATTAAAAAGTCGAGACCTCCGATATTCTTTGAGACTACATCTGCCTTTCTCCTGTACATTTGTGAGAAATCCAGTTCAATAGTATCCAGCTTAATCCCATGCTCATTGAATTTATGCTGTGCATCTGCATAATGATGGGTGCTGTCCAGTAAAGCTTTGGTTGGAATACAGCCTACATTGGTACATGTTCCCCCCAAGGTATCATACTTCTCTATAATCACTGTTTTGTATCCCAGCTGTGCACTTCTTATGGCTGCTACATATCCTCCGGGTCCTGAGCCTATTACGGCAATGTCATAATGATCCATTTGATTTATTAATTTTTTATGATTAAATTTACTTGCAAAATAAAAGTAAAATTAACACAAACACTTTTATTTTGCAAGTATTATTTTAACATTAACAAAATGAGTAAAAAAAGATCCACCTGTCCGATCAGCTGTTCACTGGAAATGTGGGGTGACAAATGGTCCCTGCTCATCATAAGAGATCTTATGCTGAAAAAAGAATGTACCTATGGAGACTTTCTTAAAGCAGATGAAAAAATTGCCACCAACATCCTGGCTACCAGGCTTCAAAATCTATTGGACAATGGCATTATTGATAAGAAAGACCATCCGGACAGCAAATTGAAAATTCTGTATTTCCTGACTCAAAAA
This sequence comes from Chryseobacterium sp. GW821-FHT04C04, assembly GCF_059420365.1. Classification (NCBI taxonomy): domain Bacteria; kingdom Pseudomonadati; phylum Bacteroidota; class Flavobacteriia; order Flavobacteriales; family Weeksellaceae; genus Chryseobacterium; species Chryseobacterium sp. GW821-FHT04C04. The sequence goes on from NZ_JBWKTO010000001.1 coordinate 725,694, forward strand.
GGAGTTGACCTTATCCCTGTAATTGTGGAGATCAATCTTTGGGGAGATCAATACCTGACTATTCCTGATGACCGGAAAAAGCTTCTGGAAGATATAAAAAGGGATAAGGAAGATTTTATAAAAAGGGCAAAAGCCTTTCTTTCTCCTGAAGTTTAATGAGCTTATAAATGGATAAAAAAGAACTATTACCAATACTTCTAAACAGCTAACGGCAATAGTTTTCATAAAATTTAATAATAGCAATTTTAAAATTTCATTAACTCAGTTTTCCTTTTTCATTCCGTAAATTTGACTAAAATAAATTTAGAACAATGCTTAATTTCGAGTTTAAAAATCCTACAAAAATACTTTTCGGGAAAGGCGAAATCGCTAAAATTTCCAAAGAAATTCCTAAGGATGCAAGAATATTAATGATTTACGGTGGTGGAAGCATCAAAAATAATGGAGTATATGACCAGGTAAAAGAGGCTTTGAAACATCATGAAGTATATGAATTTGGCGGAGTTCCTGCCAATCCAGAATACGAAGTCTTAATCAATGCCCTTAGCTTTATTAAAGAAAAAAGCATCACTTACCTTCTTGCTGTAGGCGGAGGATCTGTGATTGACGGAACCAAGTTTATCTCTGCAGCAGCCCATTATGATGGTGAGCCATGGGATATTCTGAAAATGCCGGTAAGGACATTTGAAGGGCAGGGAATGCCTTTTGGAAGTATTTTGACGCTTCCTGCAACTGGTTCTGAGATGAATTCAGGATATGTAATCTCAAGGAGAGAAACCAATGAAAAACTGTCTTCAGGGGGTCCTGGACTTTTCCCACAATTTTCTGTGTTAGATCCGGAAGTCATCAGGTCCATTCCAAAAAACCAAATCGTTAACGGAATTACAGATGCGTACACTCACGTATTAGAGCAATATATGACAGCTCCTTCTTCTGCCGACCTTCAGGAGAGAATTGCGGAAAGCATTCTGATCAGTCTTCAGGAAACAGCTCCTAAAGTGTTGGCCGATGACTTCAATTATGAGGCTGCTGGAAACTTTATGTGGTGCTGTACAATGGCTCTGAATGGATTGATCCAGAAAGGAGTGATCACAGACTGGGCAGTACATGCAATGGGTCACGAACTGACTGCCTATTTTGGTATCGATCATGCGAGAACTCTGGCAATCATTGCTCCGTCACACTACCGTTACAATTTTGAAGATAAAAAAGGAAAACTGGCACAATATGCTGAGAGAGTTTGGGGCATAAAGGACGGAACTGTAGAAGAAAAAGCAGAACTGGGAATCAAAAAAATGGAAGAATTCTTCCACAGTCTTCACATTAAAACCAAACTTTCTGAATATACAGAGGACTTTAACGGAACGGCTGAAAAGGTTGAAAAAGCCTTTACAGAAAGAAATTGGGTAGGTCTTGGAGAGTATAAAAAGCTGACTCCGCAGGATGCTTATAAAATTGTGGAGATGAGCTACTAGACATTCAAAGTTTCACTTTAAAGTTATGATGTCCCGTTTTAAGCTTTGGCTGAAGCTGGATTGAATGAAAATAGATGGTAAGCGGGCTATGGTCCGCTTCTTTTTATTTTGGTTGTTGTATTGAAAATGCTTTATTTCTTTAAATCAATTTTAATATTTTAACTGCTTTAATCTGCTCAAAAATAGTGATTCGCTGTTCAGAATTATTCAATTTACAAACATTCGTTTAAAAAGTCGTTATTTCATTATAGATATTTCAAATTTATTTATATTTTAGCATATTCTTAAATTTGTGAAAATGAAAAAACAGCTACTTTTATTTGCCTTTTCTGCCCTAGCGCTTACTTCTTGTAAAGATGACAATCTTGATGCATACGAAATGGATATCATGAAGGGAGATTGGAAGGAAGTTAAAAGGGAAGTAATTTCCGGAAAAGATAATAAAACAGTGCTTTATACTGAAACTTTAACAGGGTGTGCAACCAAAAATACTCTTTTCTTAAGAACAGATTATTATGTAAGCTACACAGCGTATACGGGAGAAGGTGCCAACTGTACTGCAGCTCCGAAAACTGAAGGAAGATATACCTACGATGCTGATTCAAAGGTTATAGGAATCAAACTTGGTGATGATGCATCAATCAACTACAAAGTGGAGGTCTTGACAGGCAAAGATCTTAAACTTGCTCAGCAATCAGGAATCTTTGATATGAATGGAGATAAAATTCCTGACATTCCTTACGTTACCTACAAAAGATAAATCATAGACTCCCGTTAATCGGGAGTTTTTTATTATTTTTATATCTAAATTTAAAACTGAATATAATGAAGAAGATTCTTACAGCATTTCTATTGCTGTGTTTTACGATTGCCTTTTCTCAGGAAAAAAAGCCGATGTTCTGGCAGGACATTCAGGAATTCAAAAAACAGGATCAGCAAAACCCGCCACAAAAGGATGCTATTTTATTTCTGGGGAGCTCATCATTCACCAAATGGACTGACATCGCTGATTATTTCCCTGGCAAAACGATTATCAATAGAGGATTCGGGGGATCAAGGCTTACAGATCTTAATGATTTTGCGAATAATCTTTTAGCCCCTTATCAACCTAAGCAGATCATTATTTACTGTGGTGAAAATGATTTTGCAGACAATCATCAGTTAAAAGCACAGGTTGTTGTCGACAGATACAAAGCTTTTTATAAAAAAATACGTGAACGATTTCCTGCTATTGAAGTAGATTATATCTCGATCAAATACTCGCCGAGCAGAGAAGTGATCTGGCCACAAATGAAAGCTGCCAACAAAAAGATCGCTGCTTTTATGAAAAAAGAACCTCACGCCGCATTCATTGATGTGACTAAAGCAATGGAAGATGCTAACGGAAACGTAAGAAAAGATATTTTTGTGGAAGATATGCTTCATTTTAAACCGGAGGGGTATAAAATCTGGACTAAGATAATTACTCCTTACCTGAAATAAACTACAACCCATGATAAAAAAACCAGTAACCATTTTATTCTTTGTTTTATTGTATTCTCTTTCATTTTCTCAGGAGAAACCGAATGAAAAAACAGTTATTCAGGAACTTTCAGACAATGCCTGTAAGTGTGCTGATTCTATTAGTCTGTCTAACCGGAAGAAGGAAGATATCCTAAAAGATGTTCATGAATGTATTGATAAATACGCAGGAGCACTTCAGATATCAACTCTTCTGAAAAGAGCAGAAAAACAGTCAGAAAAAGCCCCTGAAGTGAATGGAAAAAAGCAGATTAACCTAACTTTTAATACCAGCAAGGATTCACAGCAGTACAAAGACAGCTATAATGAACTTGAGCGCTATCTGATGCGAAACTGCGAAAGTGTACAAAGAGCTACCAAAACCACCGAAACAGATTATGACAAGTTCTCAAAGAATAATACTGCACTTGATTTCTATCAGAAAGCCGTTGGCGCATCCAAACAGGAAAACTGGAAGGAAGCAATTCTGAATTATGAACAAGCTGTAAAGATTGATCCAAAATTTATTTATGCATGGGATAATCTGGGAATCTGTTATAGAAGAGTTGGAGAATATGATAAGGCCCTTAACGCTTATAAGCAGTCACTGGCTGTTGATCCGAAAGGTAAAATGCCTTTACAGAATATCGCAATAACGTATGTTTATAAGAAGGAATATCAGAAAGCTATTGATGCGTATAATGATTTTGACAAAGCATATCCAGGTGATCCGGAGGTTTATTATGGAATGGGACAAGTGTATTTTACTCATTTGAAAAATAATGAGAAGGGACTCGATAATATCTGCAAAGCCTACACAATTTATACTAAGCAGAAATCTCCTTACCGATCTGATGCAGAAACCATGATAGGCTATATCTACAAAAGTATGAAGGAGGAAGGCAAAACAGATCAGTTTAAGGAAATTTTAAAAAACAACAAGATCCAATTTGATTAGAAAAATAAAAACTCCCAAAAAATGGGAGTTTTTTTATCTTATTTCTTTCTTTTCGATTTCGATATTGCTTTCTGCTGAGCTCTGTTGGCCCCGAATTTCTTAGGAGTTTTTCTTTTGGAAGGACCACCCCAGTTTTCTTTTGTATTTTTACTTTTCTTCTCGTGGAAAGCTCCTCCTCCGTCATTTAGTTTTACCTGTACAGGGTTTTTCATAACAACCTGATCTTCTTCAGCAGCAATCTTTTTAGGATTGATTTTAACGTCTTCCGGGAATTCATTAAACTTCAATTCTTTATCCATCAATAGCTCTATATCAAGAATCAAAGGTTCTTCTTTTTTAGCTACAAAAGTAATTGCCTTTCCTTCTTTATCTGCTCTACCTGTTCTACCGATTCTGTGAATATACTGTTCCGGAATATCAGGCGTTTCAAAGTTGATTACATGGGTAATGTTTGAAATATCAAGACCTCTTGCCATTACATCCGTGGTAATCAAACCTCTGATCTCTTCATTTTCAAAACTTTTCATCGCTTTCAGCCTGTAATTCTGAGATTTGTTCGAGTGAATCACATCAAACTGCTCAGGGAAAAGTTCATCAATTTTGGTAAAGAGCAGGTCAGCATGTTTTTTATTATTATTAAAAATCAACACCTTAGACATATCTGCATTGTTCTTCAGCAAATGTTCAAGTAAATTGATCTTCGTATTAAAGTTTTCTACTTTATAAGCAGTCTGTTCAATTTTTTCAAGCGGCGTTCCAGATTTTGCCAATGAAATTTCTATAGGATTTGCAAAATACACATCCAACATTTCATCTACAGCTTCTGTCATGGTTGCAGAGAAAAGAATATTTTGTCTCTTCGCCTTCATCATTTCAAAAATATGAGTAAGCTGGGGTCTGAAACCTAAGTTAAGCATCTCATCAAATTCGTCAATGATCAGTTTCTGAACTTCTTTCAGAGAAATAGCATTATCTATGGAAAGGTCCATCACTCTTCCTGGAGTTCCAACCAAAATATCACAACCATTATTGAATAACAGTTTCTGAGTATTGATATTTTTCCCTCCGTATATTCCAATGACTCTTGCAGTAATATTTTCTGTCAATTTCTCAAGAATTTCAGTTACCTGTACGACCAATTCTCTTGTAGGAACAAGTACCAAAACCGTTGGATTCCCTGTTTTGCTGTATTTCCAAGCTTTAAGAACGGGTAAAAGATAAGCTAATGTTTTCCCGGTTCCCGTCTGTGCAATTCCCATCACATCTCTCCCCGAAAGAATAGGCTTCAAGCTTTTCTCCTGAATGGGTGTAGGCTCAAATAATTCTAAATCCGCTAAAACATCAAGAATTTTAACCGGCAGGTCAAAATCTGCAAAAGTGAGTTTTTCCATTTTGCAAAGATAGGTATTTAATTAGAAGTTGAAAATTAGAGGCAGCAGATATTAGATAGCAGGTGATAGGTATTCCAACTAAAGAATATTTCCTGATCCTATAAAATGAATCAATATTGTATTTTGTACGCAACTATCAATACAATAACAAGCCACTTTATTCTCTAATTCACTTTAACACTGGTACTTTTGATTTTGATGTCATCATCTTCCCATTTGCTTGAGGTAACGATAACGTATCCTTTCTTTTTCGGATCTTTTTTGATGGGAAATTTGTCCTCTTCCCACTGGTTACAATGGGTGGAAATAGAAGGAATTAAAAGCTTCCAGCCCGATTTCCCTGATGTATACACCAGAAATCCCCGCCAACAGCTTGTACACCATCCGGGATAGATTCCAATTTCATCTTTTCCATCCTCATTAAGATCTCCAAGGTTGTATAAAGTTCCGTCATAAGCCGGCGAAACAGTAAACGGTTTTATCTTTTTATCACTGAAATAAACAGTGGTTTCACATTTTCCGTCACATTCATCAGTACAATCACTGACTTTCGTATAGGCATATTCATTGGTTCCGTTTCCGTCAAAATCGCCCTGTACTTTCTCCTCTTTTCCTTCCTGAGCCCAACAATATGAGCTGAATAAGGTAATGACTGTTATAATAAGTGTTTTCATTGTTATTTTTTGATTGTAAAATGCGGGATCGGAATACATCCATTTTCAGCATTAGCTTTTTCATCACTTCCTCGTAACTCTCAGCAAAAGTATTAAAACAAGAATCACTGAAAAAACAAAACCTAATACCGCCACCAAAGATAGCTCACCTATTCTCGGCCCGGATTCTGAGGAAAAAACAATGGCTGTCGCTATAATATTTGCGCCTAAAATCATGGCTAAAATCAGATTGACCACACTGGATTTGATCAGCTGATTGGTTTTATCAATATTCTTGATCTCACTGGAAATGGTAAACTTATTTTCATCCAGCTTTTGGAGAACAGAACGTAGCTCTTTCGGAATTTCATCCACATTATCTGTGAAATTCATCATCCTGTCCATTCCTGTTTTCAAAAGATTCTTAGGACTTATTTTTCTGGTGAATATCTTCTTTGTATAGGGATGAAGACTTTTAACGATATCCAAGTCAGGATTGATATTTCTTCCAACTCCTTCTATCAGACTAATTCCTTTGAATAAAAGATAGAAATAATCTGGCATATAAAGCCTGTTGTCTTTCAAAATATTCTTCATCTTGTTGATCATCACCTGAACATTAATTTCCTGCAATGATGAGCTGTGCACAAAATTCAGAATATCTTCCACATCATTTTCGAACCTTCTCTCGTCGGGAATTTCATAGCTTATCGCCATTTTCTTGAGGTAACGGACTATTTTATGAGAGTTTTTAGCGACAAAACTTATAATAAGATTTTCAAGAATTTCTTTATCATTAGGCTGAATTTTTCCTACAGCCCCAAAATCAATGAAAACTATTTTGCCGTCTTTTTTTACCAGAATATTTCCGGCATGAGGATCGGCATGAAAAAATCCGTAGTCTAAAATCTGGGAAACAAACAATCTCAATCCTGCTTCAGAAACGTTTACAGGATCAATACCATTCGCCAAAAGAACAGATTTATCAGTCACCTTTATCCCATCAATAAATTCCATACAAAGAATATTATTGTTGGAAAATTCTTCGTAGACTTTAGGAACGTAGGTTTCTTTATTATTCTTAAAATTCAGACGAAACTGAAGGATATTATTTCTCTCATTCGTCAAAGAAACTTCTTCCAGCAATGATCTTTCAAAAGTGGAGATCGCCTGTTTCATATTAAGCTTCTCTCCTATCTCCGAATAAGTAGAAATCAGTTTTTCAATATCTTTGATGAGCAGCAAATCGTCTTCAATAACAGACTGAACATCGGGTTTTCTGAGTTTTAAAATAACAGGGCTTCCATCCTTCAAAACGGCTTTATAGACTTGTGCAATGGAGGCTGTAGCCAGAGGTTCTTTCTGAATTTCCAGAAAATAATCTTTCACGGAAATATTGAATTCACTCTCTAGTGCTTCTTCAACATTCATGTCTACCACTTCTACTTTGTCCTGAAGTTTTTGCAGCTCCTGAATCAGTTCCGGAGGTAAAAGATCTTCTCTGCTGCTGAATGTCTGACCAAGCTTTACAAAGGTAGGTCCCAACTCTTCGAGAGCCAGTCTTATCCTTTCATACACTGTTCCTTTTGAAATAATTTCATCTGAATTACCGGAAGCCTCTTCCTGTTTATTCCCTCCATTCATCCTTGCCAGCATATCTTTAAATCCATATTTACTCAATACGGAAATCAGTCTTGCGGATCTTTTCAGTTTTCTTTGCTGCTTGTCAAACATAGTGTTTCAATAGTAAGTGCAATTTACTCCAAAAATTGTTCCTATTTTTATTAAATTAGAGAACAGAAAACTATTATACCATCCCTATGAAAAAAGCTTTATTCATGTTGCTCTGTTTCTTGAATATTCATATCCTTTTCGGACAATCCAACTATGATTTAGGTTATAGAGAATATGATAATCAAAATTTTCAAAAGGCTATCTCTTATTTTGACAAAGCGATCAGTGCCAAGGAGAATATTCTTGATTCTTATTTATATAGAGGAATGTCCTATCTTTTTCTATATGAGGGTCAAAAATCTAAAGAAGATTTTGATAAAGTGCTTGAATTAGACCCACAAAACACGAAGGTTTATACTTTTTATGGAAAATATTATGCATTAACCAATCAGTTTGCCAAAGCGGTAGAAAGCTATACTATAGCATTGAAAAGAATGCCTGATGATTATAGACTGTATGGTGAACGAGGTGCCTCTAAAGCTGAACTGGGAATGTATAGTGAAGCTCTTACTGATGCTGATATCTCTATACAAAAGCTCCCAAAAAATTATAGAGGATATCTGAATCGGGGATACGTCAAAATGCGTATGGACAAATATGCTGAAGCTGTTGAGGACCTCAATACTTCATTAGCTATACAAAAATCAGAAAAAGGCTATGAATACAGAGGAACAGCCTATGCTTTATTAAAAAAATATGATGCTGCATTACAGGATTTTGAAAAGGCTCTGGAATACAATCCGGACAATCCGCTTGTTCTTTACTATCAAGGAGAAGTTTTATTATCCACAGGGCAAAAAGAAAAAGCCTGCAAAAGTCTTTTAAAGAGCAAAGAATTGGGAAATAATGATATTGATGATGTTATTTCTAAAACCAAATGTTTAGAAATTAAAAAATAACAACATATAATCAGGATTTTAAAGAATAAAAACAACCATAATAACAAAAATAAACAATTAGTGATAAAGTTTAATATAATTATATATATTTACGGCGTACAAACAAAACAAAAGTATTAGACATGAAAAATTTACGTAACAACAAACTTTCAAGAGAACAATTAAAAGGGATTGCAGGAAGCGGAATCATTATCGGAAACTGCTCTAACCAATGCTGCCCTACAGATGGAAGACCAAGATGTCCAAGACTGATCTGCCCTGCAGTAGTATGTCCTCAGTACATGTAATTTACTTCGGTAAGTAACAATAAAAGCGATAAAAAATTCGGTTTTTATTGTATACCACCATACTTAATCAAAAAATATTCAAATGAAAAATTCACGTAACAACAAACTTTCAAGAGAACAATTAAAAGGAATTTCAGGAAACGGGGTCAGTACCAATAAAAACTGTACTTATGATTGCTGTCCTACGGATGGAAGGCCAGTATGTCAAGATTTCATGTGCCCTGATGTAATTTGCCCTGGTACAATTCCTCTTGAGTATTAATAAAATACTCCATTAAATTTTAGGTAAAAATAAAAACAGAATGCAGATGCATTCTGTTTTGTTATTTAAGATAGGTATCATAAAGGTCTCTTCTGCGGTCTTTCATCACCTGAACTGAGCCGTTATGATGAAGGTCTTTCAACAGATTCAAATCCACATCTACAATCAGGGTCATTTCTGTATTCGGAGTTGCTTCTCCTTTCACCGCATTGGAAGGAAAGGCAAAATCCGAAGGGGTAAATACAGCAGCCTGTCCGAACTGAATGTCCATATTGTTTACTCCCGGCAGGTTACCCACACAACCCGCAATAGCCACATAACATTCATTTTCTATGGCTCTAGCGGCAGCACAGTGACGCACCCTGATATAAGCATTCTGGGTATCTGTAAGGTAAGGAACAAAAAGAATCTTCATCCCCTGATCGGCCAGAATTCTCGGTAATTCCGGAAATTCTACGTCATAGCAGATCACAAGTCCTATTTTTCCGCAGTCGGTATCAAAAACTTTGATCTCGTTTCCTCCTTTCATTCCGTAATACTTTTTTTCGTTCGGAGTGATGTGGATTTTTCTATATTCATCAATACGCCCATCACGGTGCAGCAGGTAGCTGACATTATATAAATCATTATTATCAGGATCAAAAACAGGCATACTTCCCGAAATAATATTGACATTATAACTGATCGCCAGTTCAGAAATTCTATTTTTTATTTCTTCGCTTAATTTAGCCAGCTCGATCATACTGTCTCTTTCTGAAAGCTTATTGAAGGGTGCTAAAAGCGGAGTATTGAAAAGTTCCGGAAAAAGAACAAAGTCTGATTTATAGTCTCCCATTACATTAACAAAGAACTCTACCTGCTCATAAAAAGCATCGATATTTTTAAAATGCCTCATCTGCCATTGTACCAGTCCTAAGCGGATGATGCTATCTTGCATCGTATTGGGTTTTTTGCTGTAATAGATATTGTTCCACTGCAGCAAAACAGCATTTTCCAATGATGATTCATCTTCGGGAAGATATTTTTTCAGGATCTTTATGGGAAGAAAGTTATTGGAAAGCTGGAAGGACAACACAGGATCATAAATTTCCTTATCTCTCACTCTTCGGATATATTCTCTTGGAGAAAGTTCATCACTATATTTATGATAGTTCGGAATTCTTCCCCCCAGAACAATTGATTTTAGATTGAGCAGCTCACACAATTCTTTTCTGGCATCATACAATCTTCTTCCCAGACGCAGCTCCCGAAATTCCGGATCAACAAAAACTTCTATTCCATATAATACATTTCCTGTTGACAAATGGGTGTTGAATGTATAATTTCCTGTAATATCAACATAGGTATGATCGTCCCCAAATTCGTCATAATTCACGATAATGGACAGCGCTACAGCAGCTAACTTCCCATCTACGGTAATACAAATCTGACCTTTAGGAAATATTCTCGTAAGTTTTTCTATACTTTTTTTAGACCAGATAGATTCAGACATCTGAGGATACGCCCTTTTCATTGTCACAACCAATTCATCATAATCCTGAACAGTCAGGGGTCTCGTTTCTATTTGCATTTGATATAATTTTACTTAAATTTAAGGAAAAATAATTAAGAAAATATAATAGAAGTGGGTACTTACATAAAATACACTGATGAAAATAATATTGAAATACTCAAAGAACAGGTGCATAAGCTTTCAGAATTCAACTGTTTGACTTATGATTCTACTACTAACGAGCTTAAAAAAATAGAACGGTTTTTAAAAAACTACAGAACACAACAAATTGAACAATTAGGAGGTGAGGTTTATCTCTCTCCGGAAGATAATGTACCGGAAGTAATTACCAATCATACAGATATCGGGTCGTTTGGTAAGCCTTGGACATTTTATTATAATAAAGAAAAGAACAATAAGGGAGAGGCTCAATGGGAGTCTGTATTTTATCGTAATGGCAGTCTGTTTGGCAAAGGTATTTTTGTATTTGATGATAGAAATAGAAAATTAGCCGGATGCGCAATAGATTTAATAACAGGCCTCACAAATGATAAATTTAAAAATTTTTATGGTAATCCTTCGGTATTTGATGATGAATTCCAAAACGAAACCATTCCTAATATTCAATTTAAATATAAAGAAGATGATTCTATCGATGAAATTTATTTTCAGGATGAGGATTATTCGTTGAGAGACTTTCTAAATAATGACGAAATAAGTATGAAATTCAATTGGAAAGAAAACACCTATTATCATTCTTTTGAGCCCCTGTTTTCTTCAAATTAAAAGCAAAATCCCACCCGTTTGGGTGGGATTTATATAGTAAATTCAATAGTGAATTGTTTCTGCTTAATTATTTCATTTGATTGTATAAAAAAATGGATTCAAATGGATTAGTTTACTACCCCGAATTTTTTATTCTTAAAGTCCAGTATAACAATGTTATTGACAAAAAAAGCATTTCCTGTTAAACCATCTACATTTTCAGCTTTATTAAACTCCTGAAGTCTCTTATTATCGTTATACCAGGCATAATCATTTTCCAGTTTTCTTTTTCCCAGATACACTTTTTCTTTAATCGGGCGTCCATAGAATTTAACCTTTTCTCCCCATGAATTGGCAATAATAGTGTCTGTTTTGCTGGTTTGATCTACCAATGAAGTCCACAATTCTTTGCTGGTATTGATAGGAAATAAGCTTGCTCCTGTATCAAACAAGAACCAGTGGGTTTTATTGGCAATAGTGAGTGGAATGTGTAACCTGCCATTATTAGATTTAGCATCTACAAATGTTGCCACTTTTCTCCAGTGGCTATCTAATGAATCAAGGACACACATTCTTTTATTTGGATAGTCGATCACTAATATTTTATTTTCAAATACATCGGCGCCCAAAGTTCCTATGTGTTTGGGCTTCTTGGTAAACAGTGAGTCTTTAGGGATTTTTTCTCCGTAATTGTCTTTATACATCAAATTATCTTTAGACAATTTCCCAAATTGATAGATCAATCCTTTTGTCTTGTATACAGTCTTCCCGCCATTATCTGTAGACTTAGAGCTTTCTATGAGAAAGTTTTTTATTTCGCTTTCTGTATAGTAGCTATTTATTGCATTTCCGTAGATCAGTGTTGCATCACTTCCCAGATCAAACTGTAGGGTAAAATCAGCATTTAAATCATTTACTTTAACAGGAACAAGCATTGCCACTTTATCAAAATTCTTCCCTGAAATTTTTGCAGAATACCACGAAAACGGGAACCACGAATAATTTTCTGAAGAAGATTTATTTTTATGGGAAATCATACAGCTGGTCAGTATTGAACCCAGGCTGATCATTATTAGCACATGTTTTATTTTCATTTTCCGGAGATTAAGTTTTAATAGAATTATGACACTAAATGTATAATAATTCTACAGATAAACAATCTTTATCTATTTTTAACTTAAATATTGAAAATAAGGATCTAAGAACCTCAAAAATTGTCTATACATATTATGACAAAAAATCCTGTTTATAAAGATATAAACAGGATTTTTTTATTTTAAACGAGTCTTGCAAATTATTCCCACTCAATGGTTGCAGGTGGTTTGCTTGAAATATCGTAAGCTACTCTATTGATTCCTCTTACTTCGTTGATGATTCTGCTGGAAACAGTATCTAAGAACTCATAAGGAAGTCTGCTCCATGTGGCTGTCATAAAGTCGATGGTGTTGGCAGAACGAACTACAGCGGTGTATTCGTAAGTTCTCTCGTCTCCCATTACTCCTACAGATTTTACCGGAAGCAGCACTACAAATGCCTGAGATACTTTTTCGTAAAGGTCATTTTTGTATAATTCTTCGATGAAAATATCATCAGCTTCCTGAAGGATTCTTACTTTTTCAGCATCTACAGCTCCCAATACTCTGATTCCTAATCCAGGACCTGGGAAAGGGTGTCTGTATACCATGTGGTGAGGAATTCCTAATTCTTCTCCTACTCTTCTTACTTCGTCTTTGAAAAGCTCTCTTAATGGCTCTAATAACTCGAAGTCCATATCCTCAGGAAGTCCTCCCACGTTGTGGTGAGACTTGATTACTGCAGAGGGTCCGTTGACAGACTGGCTTTCGATAACGTCAGGGTAAATAGTCCCTTGAGCAAGGAATTTAGCACCTTCAATTTTGTGAGATTCTTCATCAAAAACATGGATAAATTCGTTTCCAATGATTTTTCTCTTCGCTTCAGGATCGTCTACTCCAGCTAGTTTGGTAAGGAATCTTTCTTTAGCATCCACCATTTTGATGTTCATATGGAAGTGCTCTCCATACTGACCCATTACTTTTTCTCCTTCATTCTTTCTCAATAATCCCGTATCTACGAAGATACAAGTCAGCTGATCACCAATCGCTTTGTGGATCAAAACTGCCGCTACAGAAGAGTCTACCCCTCCGGAAAGTCCAAGGATTACTTTGTTGTTTCCTACTTTCTCACGGATTTCCTCAACTGTTTTTTCAATATAATTTGTCAGTTTCCAGTTTTTCTCTGCATTACAGATTCCGAAAACGAAATTTTCAAGCATTTTCCCTCCTTCTTCTGTATGAGAAACTTCCGGGTGGAACTGGACACAGTAGATTTTACTCTCTTCGTTAGAGATAGAAGCAATAACGCCTGATTTTGCATTGAGTTCAAAACCTGCAGGCAAATCTCCTACTTCATCGAAGTGGCTCATCCAAACTACAGAATTCTGAGTAACTCCTTTCAATAAAGAACTTTCTTTAATGATCTCAAGGTTTGCTTTTCCGTATTCTCCTTTTTCTCCTTTGTTTACTTTTCCTCCTAAAAGATGAGCCGTCATCTGCATTCCGTAGCAAATACCCAGAACAGGAACTCCCTGCTCGTATAATGCTTTTTCAACCAGGTGGGCATTGTCTGCATTTACAGAACTTGGTCCTCCGGAAAGGATAATTCCTTTTGGCTGTTTTGCTAAAATATCTTGTAATGGTGTATTGTAAGGTAAGATTTCCGAGTATACTCCCATCTCACGGATTCTTCTTCCGATAAGCTGGTTGTACTGAGATCCGAAATCTAAAATAATAATACCGTTGTTCATTGTTGATAATTGATTTGTTTGAAAGATTTCAGATTTCAGACATCAGATTTCAGATTTTGTTCTGAAGTCTGGAATCTAGTATCTGAACTCTTATTTATAATATTAACTGTTTTACAAAAAAAGACTTGGAACAGCTCCAAATCTTTTTTCGTGATTTTTATTAAAACTTTCCGATGTCTTCTCTGTAGAAGCCATAATCGAAATGTACGTGACTTGCGTCTTCATAAACCTTTTTGCGGGCATCTTCGAAAGTAGCTCCTGTAGCTACAATGTTCAGAACTCTACCTCCATTGGAAACTACTTTATCTCCTTTGCTAATAGCTCCTGCGTATAATAGTTTACTATGTTTCAGCTTTTCTTCTCCTGTAATTTCGAAACCTATTTCAATATTTCTTGGATATCCTCCTGAACACATTACAAGACAAACTGCTTTTTCGTCTTTAAATTTAAGTTCAATATCTTTTCCGTCCATACAGTCCTGGATCACATCAAGAAGATTGTTTTCCATAAGCGCCATCAATACCTGAGTTTCAGGATCTCCGAATCTCATGTTATATTCTAGAAGGTAAGCGCCGTTTTTCGTTACCATCAATCCGAAGAAGATGATTCCTTTAAATCCGAAACCTTCAGCTTTAAGACCTGTAATAGTAGGCTCTAAGATATTTTTCTCAAAATCTGCATAATGCTCCTGAGTAAATTCCGGACTTGGTGCTATAGAACCCATACCTCCTGTATTAGGCCCTGTATCTCCGTTTCCGGCTTTTTTATAATCTTTTGCTGCTACACATGGGAATAATTTCTCCCCGTTAGAGAAAGCAATGATAGAAGCTTCAAAACCTTGTAAATATTCTTCAATAACTAAACGAATACCAGCATCACCATAAATTCTTCTGATCATGAAATCATGGATTGTAGCTTCAGCTTCTTCCAAAGTATCACAGATCACAACACCTTTTCCACCTGCTAAACCACTTGCCTTGATTACCAAAGGATACTGCTGTGTCTGCACATATTCTTTAGCTTCGTTATATGAATCAAATACCACAGCTTTAGCTGTTTTGATATCATAGGTCTGCATAAACTTCTTAGAGAAAGCTTTACTTCCTTCCAGACTTGCTACTTTTTGGGTAGGTCCGAAAACTTTAAGATCGTGTTTTTTAAACTCGTCCTTTAAGCCCGCTACAAGAGGAGCTTCCGGGCCTACGATCGTAAGATCAACCTTTTCTTTAATGGCGAAATCTCTAAGTTCTTTGATTTCTGATAAATGAACATTTTTCCCTATTACATCGGTAGTAGCATTCCCGTTGGCAAAAAACATTTTAGAAATTCTTGAGTCATTCTGAAGCTTTGCCGCTAAAGCAGATTCTCTACCGCCTTCACCTATGATTAATATTCTCATACTTTATATTATTATCTAGTCTTATTTTACAAATATATAATTTTGAATGCTAAAAAAACAATCCCTAATTATTTTTTAATTCTATTTTAATTAGTGGAAAAAGTGTCTAACACCAGTAAACATCATTGGAATACCGTGCTCATTTGCAGCTTCTACACTATCCTGATCTTTTACACTTCCACCTGGCTGAATAATAGCCTTGATGCCCTCCTGAGCGCAGAAATCTACCACATCACGGAAAGGGAAAAATGCATCTGAAGCCAGTACCAAATCTCCAGAGAATTTTTCTTTTGCTCTTTCGATAGCCTGCTGAGTCGCCCAGATTCTGTTTACCTGTCCGCCACCGATACCAAATGCCTGAATTCCGTTAGAAACTACAATAGCGTTTGACTTTACATATTTTACCACTCTCTGAGAAAAAAGTAATGCTTTCTTCTGCTCTTCTGTAGGCTGTACTTCTGTCACTACTTTGATATCATCAGAGAAGTGAAGATCGTTATCCTGAACCAAGATACCACCATCTACTTTCACCCAGGTCTGTTTGTCAGAAACAGGATTTACAATTTTGATGATTCTCAGGTTTTTCTTTTTTCTTAAAACTTCAAGAGCTTCTTCATCGAACTCAGGAGCCATTACAATCTCAAGGAATGTTTTGTTTAATTCCTCAGCTGTTGCGGCATCAATTGTATAGTTCATTGCAACAATTCCGCCAAAGATAGAAACCGGATCACATTCAAATGTTTTTTGATAGGTTTCCAGCGCTGAAGTACCAATAGCAACTCCACAAGGAGTAGAGTGTTTTACTGCACAACACGCCATTTCTTCCTTGAATTCCGTTACTACTTTCCAGCAAAGGTCCATATCACGAAGGTTGTTGAAAGAAAGTTCTTTACCTCCAAGCTGTTCGAAATCTTTCATTGCTCCATTCTCGAAAGTAGAAACGTAGTAAGCTGCTGTCTGATGAGGATTTTCTCCGTATCTTAAGTCAGCAACTTTTTTGTAAGAAGCATTCAGATAGGTAGGATATTCTTCATCTAAAAGCATTCTGGAGATCGCAGCATCATACGCAGAGGTAAGGTTGAATACTTTCCCTGCAAGTTTTTTACGTGTTTCGATGTACGTATCACCGTTTTGCTCCATTTCTATTTTTACAGCGGCATAATCTTCTACATCAGTGATTACGGTAACAGAGTCGAAGTTTTTGGCTGCAGAACGAAGCATTGACGGACCACCGATGTCAATAAACTCTACTTTCTCGTGTAAAGAAATGTCTTTGTTCACGTTTTCAAAGAAAGGGTAAAGGTTTACGATCACCATGTCAATCAGACCAATTCCGTGTTCCTGAACGGTTTTCATGTGCTCTTCGTTGTTACGAACAGCCAGCAATCCACCGTGAACTTTTGGGTGTAAAGTTTTCACTCTACCATCCAGCATTTCAGGAAAATTGGTAACCTCATCAATCTGAATTGGATTTAAACCAGCGTCTTTCAAATGTTTGAACGTTCCTCCTGTAGAGATCAACTCATAGTTCTGAGCTTCCAAAAACTGCGCGAATTCTATTAATCCACCTTTGTCAGAAACACTGATTAAAACTCTCTTTTTACTCATTACTTTCAATTTTTTACTTTTTACAGCTATTTCAAACTGTGTCCGGGTCTTTCACCTCCGAACTTACTTTTATTTTACTTAGATTTCTTTTTATTAATGTAACAATGATCCACTTCTGCGTTGATACATTGTTATATTTTTAATTTCCCAGGACCTTATTGATCGCTATTGGGAATATTTCATATTCAATCTGGTGAACTTTCTGGGCCAATGTTTCAGGAGTATCGTCAGCAGTTACTTCAAAAGATTTCTGAAGAATAGCTTCTCCTTCATCAATGCCCGGTGTCACAAAATGTACCGTTGCCCCACTCTCTACTTCTTTGGCTTCAATAACGGCATTGTGAACGTTCATTCCCCACATTCCTTTTCCTCCGAATTTCGGAAGCAAAGCTGGATGAATATTGATTATTTTACGATTCCAGTTTTCACAGAATTCAGATTTTAAGATGGATAAAAATCCTGCCAATACAATAAGATCTGTATTTTCAGGGATTACTTTTGCCAACTCACTGCTGAAATTCTTTCCTCTTGGAATCAGTATATTTTCTATATTGTGATTCTTTGCTCTTTCCAGTCCGAAACATTCTCTGTCTGCTACTACCAATGTTACTTTTGCATTCTGGATTTCTCCAGCTTCAATCGTATCGATAATTCTCTGCAGATTGGTTCCTGAACCGGATACAAGTACAACGATGTTCTTCATTATTCAGATGTTAGATGTCAGATTTAAGATGACAGACTTACCGTCTGATGTCTAGGGTCTGAAATCTGATGTCATTTAAAATTTCAAATCAATTTTTTCTGCTCCTTCAGTGATTTCTCCGATTTCGTAGGCATCATCTAAAAGGTGTAATATTTTTTCAGCGTGATCTGCATTGACCACGATGATCATCCCTACTCCCATATTGAATGTTCCATACATTTCCTCACGAGCCACTTCACCTCTCTTTTCAAGCTCAAGCATAACACTAGGAATTCTGATTTTTGATTCGTCGATAGAAGCACAAAGTCCTTCAGGAATAATTCTTGGAACGTTTTCATAAAGACCTCCTCCTGTGATGTGAGCAATTCCTTCTACTTTCACTTCTTCCAATACTTTATGAATATCTTTATAGTATAATCTTGTAGGGACTAAAAGGGTTTCATATAAAGGTTTTCCTTCAAACTCTTCTTCGAAGTTCGGGAATACTTTTCTTACTAAAGAGAATCCATTTGAATGGAATCCTGAGCTTGGTAATGCAATGATTTTGTTACCTGCCTGAATCTTAGAACCATCAATGATCTGATCTTTTTCTACGATTCCTACACAGAATCCTGCAACATCATAATCTCCAGGCTGGTACATTCCCGGCATTTCAGCAGTCTCCCCACCAATCAGTGCACAGTTGTTATCCTTACAAGCGGCTACCATTCCTAAAACGATCTCAGCAGCAATTTCTGAATCAAGCTTTCCACAAGCCAGATAATCCAGGAAGAATAAAGGTTTTGCTCCGTGACAAAGGATATCATTGGCACACATTGCGAAACAATCTACACCGATAGAATCATATTTTTTGGTATCTAAAGCTACCTTCAGCTTTGTTCCTACTCCATCTGTTCCTGATACAAGAACCGGATTTTTGTATCCACCGATCTCATAGAAAGCTCCAAAACTTCCCAAATGATTAAGAACATTGGAATTGTGGGTTTCACCGACCGCTTTTTTGATCTTGTCAACCGTTTTGTATCCTTCTTCTTTGTCTACTCCTGCTGATTTGTAAGTGTTGCTCATGTCTGCTTAGATTTTTAGATTTCAGATTCAGATATCAGATGATTTATTGTCTTGCATCTGACGTCTTGTGTCTTCTTAATCTTTTAATATTTCAATTACTTTTATACTCGATTTTAGAAAACAAAAAAGCCGACAATCTTTTCAGATTATCGGCCGTTATTTTATCTCAGAATTTCAGAGCCCATAACTTTCCCTTTATGAGAAAAACATTGTTTGTAGGAGGTCTGAATTTTCATCTCTTTTCTTTTTGCAAAAATAGTAATTTTAAATGAATATTCAAATTCTATTTTTCAAGGATCGTTTCAATGGCTGCAATCTTCTTGATTTTTTCTTTTAACTCATTGTTTTTCTCTTCATTAGAAATTTCCTGAGCTGCTTTGTCAAAGTTGTCATTAAAGAAAGGCAGTGAAAAAGTTTCTACCACATTTCCTCCATGGGAAGGGAAACGCTTTGATGCCGCTTCCAAAACTCCCGCTCCACCTCTGCCTCCCGGAGATGTAGACATCAATAGCATTGGTACTTCATTCCAAACCGTTCTGTTTTTGATTCTCGATACCCAGTCGAACACATTTTTGAATGCTGTAGAATAGGTTCCGTTGTGCTCTCCTAAAGAAACCAATAATACATTGGCACCATCTATTTTTGCTGCAAAATCATGAGCTTCCTGAGGAACACCTCCCGCTACTTCTCTTTCGTGCTTATAGATTGGCATTTCGAAAGGATTTAAATCAATCACTTCTACTTCTGCATTTTCAAATAATGTTGATGCATAGGCTACCAACTGTTTGTTCATTGAAGCTTCTGAATTACTTCCTGCTATTGCTAAAATTTTCATATATGAAGTTTATTTTTAAGATTACAAATTTAGTTTTTTATTTAAGATAGGATGGCAGATCCATTGGGACTTCCATTAATAATACTTCAGTGTCTTCCACTGCTTCGATATTAAAGCTTTGTGTATCCCAGATACCCAATCCGTCTCTTTCATTCAGAACACGGTCTCCGATTTTTGCACTTCCTTTTAAAACAAATGCATAGACTCCGTTTCCTTTTTTGTTGAGCATATAATTTTTGCCGTTTCCTTTTGTAAAGTTGGCCAGGTTGAACCATGCATCCTGGTGAATCCAAACTCCGTCATCATTTTTATCAGGGGATAAAATCTGTTGAAATCCGTTGATCTTTTCACCTTCTTTAATGCTTTTCTGGTCATATCGGGGTTCAACGTTCTGCTCTTTTGGGAAAACCCAGATCTGCAGGAATTTCACCTCTTCATCCTTATTTTTATTGTATTCGCTGTGCATTACACCGGTTCCTGCACTCATCACCTGGATTTCTCCTTTTTTGATTACTGCTGTAGTTCCCATCGAATCTTTGTGTTCCAAATCTCCTTCCAAAGGAATTGAGATAATTTCCATATCCCTGTGCGGGTGTGTTCCGAAGCCCATTCCCTGAGAAACGGTATCATCGTTCAATACTCTTAAAACACCAAAGTTTGTTCTGTCTCTGTTTTGATAGTTGGCAAAACTGAATGTATGGTAAGAATTTAGCCATCCGTGGTTGGCATGACCTCTTGAATCTGCTTTATGATATACTGTTTTCATTTCTGTGATTATTTATGGTACAAATGTACGGTATGTGGATATTTAAAAAGTTGATGTAGGGTAAGAAAGGAAATTGAAATAAGCTGGAAAATGAATAATTGAGAATAGGCAAATACCTGTCCAATAGGAAACGCTTCATTCACCCCTGTTAAGGTTTTGAATCGTTTAAAAGCAATTTATTTAGAAAGAAACACCTGTATATTAAAAAGCATCTTTAATTCTGGAATTTCTTTTAAGGTAAAAGAACAGGGTACAAATCATTATCATACAAAAGATCAGGTTTCCCAAAATAACAGAAATATGATCAGAAAAACTTCCTAAAACATTGGTCACAATGCCAGTCCCTATTTGGTTTGCTGCCATCAGAAACCCTGACACCAATACTGAATAAGTTGGAAATTCTACTGTTCCCCAGCCAATTGAGCCAGGAAATATGCTTCCCATAAAAAAGCCAATCAGAAACATCATGAATAACAGCAGATGATTATTGGGATAAATCAGCAATACTATTATCAGGATTCCGACACCAACCGGAGCGGCAAGAAAGAACGAAGACAAATCAAATCTTTTTGAAAATATTCCGAACAAAAGCCGGTTCAGAGCAATACCTCCCCAAAATAAAGAAAGCCCAAGACTAGCCTTACTATTATCAAGTCCTTTATTTTTAAGAATAATCCCTCCAAAACTTCCAAAGGTACCTTCTACAAATCCATACAAAATGACAGCAACAAAAAATACCCACAGTTTATCAGGAATTCTGAAGTGGTCAGGGAGCTCAAAAAATTTTCCTTTTTTAATTTTTAAAAATAAAAAAATAATCAGCCCAATACCTACGGCAACGAATATACTTCCGGGAACATACATCCAGTTTTTAACATCTCCAATAAGATTCATCATTAAAGGAGATGTGGATGTGCCGAAACCTACGAGAAACTGGAGAATTAGAATAGCCGAAGTATTTCCTTTTTCAAACAAGCTTGCTGCCAAAGGGTTCAGCGTGGTAATAGAAAGTCCAAACCCTGTTCCTGTAAAAGCAACTAAGATCATTAATATGGAAAACAAGGGTATTTTTTCAGTTAGAAACTCATGCAGCATCCATAGTGAACCTGTTGAGATAAGCATGAGAATAATACCCAATGCCAGAATAGTTTTAGGACCCCATTTATTGACCAGAAATGGAGCTCCCAAGCATGAAATAATAATGCATATGACCTGAGGTATAAACAGATTCCCAAACTGAGCGGAAGAGAGCGAAAATAAGCCCTGATCTGTAAAAGCTGTTCCCAGCGCCGGAAAAATCACAAAATTAACTCCTGTCAGGAAAGCTAATATAAAGACAACCGCTATAATAACGCTCCTGCTCTTCATTTTTTTATTTCAATACATTATTCTTAAGATATTCACCCACCCTTAATGCCATTGCGATAATAGTGAGTGCCGGATTTACCGCGCCACTGGAAACAAAAAACCCACCATCTACAATATATAGATTCTCAAGATCATGAGCTTTACAATTGACATCCACGACGGAAGTTCCAGGATCAAGCCCCATTCTTGTTGTTCCATTTTGATGGGCCGGCGAGGCAATATCCATTCCTTTGCTGAAATAATAACCTTTAAACAAGAAGCTTTCGAACTTACCGGATGCTTTTAAAGCTTTAATCAGTTCCGATTTCAAAAGCTCATGCCCTTTTTGGTTATTGTCCGTGTAACTTATTTTGATCTGTCCATTCTCTACCGTTATCCGATTCTCAGGATCAGGAAGATCTTCTGAAGTCAGCCAGAAATCGACAGCATGTTTTGCCATTAATTCAAAAGTAAAACCAGGTGCCGGAATGGGACTGTCTGCTTTAATCTGATTTTCATCCGATTTTCCAAGCAATTGTATATGTCCAAGGGGAAATTCATATCCTCTGGCTGCATGGTAAAAGTCATTAATTCCGAATGTTTTTCCAAATTTAGTAGGATTAGGCTCTGTATATAATGCAATCAATGCTGTATTCTGGTGAAACATATAGTTCCTGCCCACCTGATCTGAGGCATTGGCCAGCCCGTTAGGAAATTGCTCATTTTTACTTTCTAACAGTAACGCTGCTGAATTAATAGCCCCCGCTGAAAGAATGACAATATCTGAAGTTACTGTTTTTGTTTCTCCATCATGTTCTATGATCACTTCTGCAATTCTTCTGCCTAAGCTGTCAGTATTCAGTTTTATAACTTTTGCATGGGTCATCAGCTCAACATTAGGAGATTCCAATGCTTTTGACAGTGCACAAAGATGAGCATCTCCTTTACGTTCAGAAGCATCAGGAAAACCATCAAAACGGTCCAATGTATAAGGAGCGTTAGCGGTTGCATGCGTTTTAAAGTTTACTCCTATCGGCAATTCAAACGGGTGTAAACCATATGCTGTCAGTTCATCAAAAATTTCCTGAACTCTCGGTTCATGAGGCAGCGGCGGATTAGGATAAGGCTCGGAATCAAACGGTTCCGTAGGATCTGATCCTCTTTTGCCATGTACATGAAAAAGCTTTTCAGCTTCCAGATAATAGTCTTTCAAATCTTGATATTGAATAGGCCATGCCGGTGATATTCCGTCATAATGTATTATTTCTTTAAAATCTTCTTCTCTTAAACGGAATAAAGCTGCTCCGTAGAATTTGGTATTTCCTCCTACATTATAATGCATTCCCGGGCGGAAAGTTTTCCCGTGCTTATCCAGCCAAAGGTCGGCAGTGGTATATCTGTTTTTCTCGAAAACTTCCGAAGAATCCCAGTTTTCCTTTTCTACCGGTACATAATCTCCTCTTTCTAAGATCAATATTTTTTTTCCGCTATCGGCAAGCTTATAAGCTATGGTTGAACCACCTGCCCCTGTTCCTATAATGATAATATCGTACATTCTTTACAATTTGGTGTATCTAAGTTAGAGATTAAAAAAGGAGAGGCAGCTTAACAAACTGTTAAATTTCAATTGATTGTATGAATAGGTTAATATTGATGAAATGGCACGTTTATTTATATATTATGGATAATACGGTTTTATCTGTCTAAATTTAGATTTTGGCTAAAGCCAATTAATGAATAGATAAAGAGAAGACGGGCTAAAGCCCGTCCCTATTGAATTTTATGATGCTATTTCAAATTAAATTTCAAAACATATCACTTTTCTAATTTCTAACTTCTAGTTTCTTACTAAAAGTGCACCTGCTTGATCTCCTCTTCAATTTCCTTAGGAGTTTCATCTTCAGATTTAACAAAAATCATGGTTACTACTGCTCCTATCAGCATGCAAACTCCACCTACCACAACATAATCCATCGCTTGTTTTCCAAAGACACCACTTACAATAGGCCCTCCGAACAAACCATTGATAATCTGCGGAATGACAATAAAGAAATTGAATATTCCCATATAAACTCCCATTTTTCTTTGTGGAATAACATCAATGAGCATCGCATAAGGCATTGCCAGAATACTGGCCCAGGCAAAACCTAATCCAATCATGGAAATCCATAAATGATCAACTTCTTTAATAAAATACATTGAAATAAGCCCCAATCCTCCGCATAATAAGGCTAAAGCATGGGTTTGTTTTTTTCCAATCAGCTTAGCTATTGGCGTCAATAAAAATGCAAATGGAATAGCCCAGAGATTATACATTCCAAAGAGTTTCCCCGTTAAATCTCCAGCATCATTAAATGCTTTTGAGTGGGTATCTTCCGGAGAAAGTCCTAAATGATGGGTTGCTAATGCACTGGTTGTAAATACCCACATCGTAAATAATGCAAACCATGAAAAAAACTGAACAATTCCAAGATTTTTCATCTGTACAGGAATTGAAGCAAAGTCTTTGAAGATATCCGAAAATTTAGATTCGTGTTTCTCTGCTTCTTTTTCGTCTTCAAACTCGGCAAATTCCTGGGGAGAATATTCTCTGGTTGTTATGATGGTGTACAGAATGGATATGATAAGCAGCCCGGCCCCTATATAAAAGGAGAAGATAACATTATCAGCCACAAATCCTGCAGGCGCTTCATTGGAAATCCCCATTTTTGTCAGCCATTCCGGCAGATAAGAACCTAATACAGCTCCGATTCCGATCAGAATCGTTTGTACTGAAAATCCTATCGTTCCCTGATGTTTCGGGAGCATATCTCCAACCAAAGCTCTGAAGGGCTCCATCGCGATATTCACCGAAGCATCCATCATGGCAAGGAATATTACGGCTAATAAAAGAGCATTGGCGGCAAACATCTGAGTAACAGAAGCGGCATTGGGAAGGAGCACCAGCCCAATAGCGCATAAAACGGCTCCAATTAAAAAGTAAGGCTTTCTTCTTCCCAGCGGGCTCCATGTATTATCTCCCATATGTCCGATAATGGGTTGAACAATCAATCCGGTAATGGGTGCTACAAGCCAGAACCACGATAATTCATGGACATCTGCCCCTAAATTACCAAGAATACGGCTGGCATTTCCATTTTGTAATCCAAACGCCATCTGAATTCCGAGAAACCCCATACTCATATTGATGATCTGGAGCATTGATAAATTGGGCTTTTTTCTTCTTCCCAATGCTCCCGCATCATATTTCCCTGCCATTTCTGCCATTATGACTTCAGTTTTTGGATTAATGCATCTTCAATAGGAGTCTTTTCAACCACTACTTTATCTACCACTTCATTCGGAACCGTCACAGAAAGAACATATTGCTTCACCTTCCAGCTTCCGTTGATCTTTTCTACCACCCCGGAACCTCTGCATATTTTCATTTGAGTATCCAATAATTCATCAAACCAAGCCAGTTTTCCATCTTTGCTGAAGTAAATATTTCTTTTAAGAGCTTTAAAATTCCAGGTTTTCTTTTTGTCAAAATGAGGTTTCGCCCAAATCATGAATTCTTTTTTGTTCCAGATCTCAGTAGCATCTGTTCCAATAAAGGTAGATTCATCCGCAAAGAAATTAAAATAAGCAGTGTAATCTGCTTTTGCAGCCGCTACATTGAATGCATCAAGCATAGTACTGATCTCTGTTTTTTCTTTGTCAAATGGAGTTTTTGATTGTGCAGTAAATAAAGAAAATCCCAATAAGAAAAGGATTAGTGTATAAGCAGTTGTTAATTTTTTCATGTGTATTAATTATTTTTCGAGTTCAATGATTAATGGAGTTTTTGCAGGAATATTTATATTGTTTTGTAATGAAATCTCTTTTCCTGAAATTACCTCTTTTCCTTTTGTAAAGCCATTAAGTGATTCTGCAAATCTTTTCAAGTCTAACGTGTGATCTTTTTCATTATTGCTGACAACCACCATTACACTTTCTTTTTCATTATATCTGAAATAAACAAAAATACCGTCCTGAGGAACGAAATTTTTAGTTTTCCCATTATGAATCACGTCTTTACCTTTTCTCCAGTTCAGGAGTTTCTGAGTAAACCGGAAAAACTCTTTCTGCTCCGGAGTCTGAGTGGATGGGTTAAAAGCATTTTGTGGATCAGACTTCCAGCCTCCAGGAAAATCCCTGCGGATATCTGCATCACCTCCTGTCTTTTTATCTCCTCTCATTCCTATTTCTGATCCGTAATAGATCTGTGGAATTCCCCGTACCGTTGAGATCAGGGTAAGTCCTATTTTGTAAGCATTAGGATTTGCATTAAAGATTTCATTCCATCTTTCGGTGTCATGATTTTCAAAGAAGACCAAAAGGTTATTGACATCCGGGTAAAGGAAATCGCTGGTAAAAGAGTCATACATTCTTATCATCCCTTTATCCCAGCCTTCTTTTTCATGAAGAGCTTTAGGCATATTTTCAAAGAGCATAAAATCCATCACCGATGGTAAATTTGAATTGTACCCTTCTATTTCTCCTATTTTCGAATTTTTCTGCCATGCTGCAATGTGTGCCGCTGTATACAGCCAGGTTTCTCCTACAATATTAAATTTCGGATATTCATCAGTAATAGCTTTAGCCCATTTTGCCATGGCTTCTTTATCATTGTAAGGATAAGTATCTACACGGAATCCTCCTAATTCTGCATATTCAATCCACCAAATTGCATTTTGGGTCAAATATTTCAGGACCAACGGATTTTTCTGGTTGATATCAGGCATTGTAGTATCAAACCATCCGTCCAGCGCATATTTTTTATCAATATCAGAAGCATTGGTATCAAATTGCGTTGTCGTTTTATAATTGGAGCGCTTAAATCCTTTCTCTCCCTCATCAAACCAGTGTATCCAATCTTTTGAAGGAAGGTCTTTGATCATCCAGTGTGAGCCACCCCAGTGGTTGGTAACATAATCCATCACCAGCTTCATATTTCTTTTGTTGAGCTCCTGAGATAAGGTTTTATAGTCTTCATTGGTCCCGTAGCGGGCATCAATTTTATAGAGATCGGTCTGGGCATAGCCGTGATAAGAGTATACTTTTTCGTTATCTTCATTCACCGGAGTTAGCCAAACGGCTGTAGCTCCAAGGTTCTGAATATAATCAAGATTGTTGATGACCCCCTGGAGATCTCCACCATGTCTTCCGTTTGGAAGGCTTCGGTCTGCTTTTTCCGTAAGTTCCGGTCTTGAGTCATTTTTCTCATCACCATTCGCAAAGCGGTCCGGCATGATAAGGTACATCATATCTTTTGAAGTAAAAGATTCCCGGTTGGCAGATCCTGGATTTCGCTGTTTCAGTTCATAGGTATATGAGCCTACATTCTTTTTCCCTTTTCTAATACTGATGGTAAACTTCGGAACGTTTATTTCATTGGTATTGATGGTAATAAAAGCATAATTCGGATTTTCCACTTTCCGGATGTCTTTGATCTGTACTCCATCTGAAAGCGTAATCTCATTATTGGCAATGCCTTTTCCGTAAACAAGAATCTGAAGTTCAGGATTTCTCATCCCTTTCCACCAAAAAGCAGGTTCTACTCTTTCCACTGTTTTTTGGGAAAAAGCGACAGAAGCTATTGAAAGGGCAAATGCTGCATATATTGTCTTCATATTAGTGTTCAATTTAGCATTAAATTTTCATATATTATAGGTTTAACATATAATTAGAGTGCATCTTTTTTATCATAGTAAATATAAAATTTTAACATACCACACCTGTTTTTTGATTCTTATCATGAATTGTTAAATTTTTCATAAAAAATTTACCTGAAAATTTGACTTTTCATCCTTTTTATCTTTAGTTTTACAGAAAAAAGATGTTGGATTTCAGTAATATGTTCAAAACTGAGGGACCGGATGTTGTTTACACCTGGACTATTCCTGTATTTGCTGTAATTATTTTTGCAGAAATGGCCTACAGCCACTTCAATAAAGAAAAAATTTATGAAACCAAAGATGTAGCAACCAATGTTCTTTTTGCTTTGCTCAATTACGGGCTGGATATCATCATGAAAGGCTTTTCTTTGTTTGTCATGATGTTTTTTTATCACCACCGTATCTTCGACTGGCAAGAAGGAATATGGTATTGGATTGCAGTATTTCTTGCTCAGGATTTTGCCTATTATGTCCATCATTATGTAGATCACCACTCGCGTGTTTTCTGGGCGGTACATATTACCCATCACAATTCTGATTATTTCAACATTAGTACAGGGTTTAGAAGTCCTGTATTTCAACCGTTGTACAGATATTTATTTTTCTCCCCATTAGCATTCATGGGCTTTCATCCATGGCATATTCTGGTAGCCTATTCTGCAATACAGATTTATGGAACTTTTGTTCATACCCAATCTATTAAAAGTATGGGATTTTTAGAGTATATTCTTGTTACTCCTTCTCATCACAGAGTACACCATGCATGCAACATCAAATATCTTGACCGTAATATGGGAATGGGACTGATCATCTGGGATAAAATTTTTGGAACATTCGAAAAGGAGGATCCTGAGGTCCCTGTGAAATATGGCATCTATCCTAAGATGGAGTCTAAAGATCCGGCAACTACTCTATTCTATGAATGGCGAAGAATAGGCAAAGATATCAGGCAGCCCGGAATTTCTTTTAAAACCCGATTGAAATACCTTTTCTACTCTCCGGGATGGAGACATGATGGTACCGGTAAAACGGTAAAACAGTATCAAAAGGAATATAAGGAAAAGAAAAAAAATGAAACTCCATCCTTGAAGAAACAGACTCCAATTACGGAATATCAATATTCACAATTGGACAAGCAAGCGGGGGATCAATAATTTTTCTGCAAAAAAATACCCCGGAACATCGAAAATTCAATGAACCGGGGCACCTTAGTGTATTTTCAAATTATTTTACTGGCTTGATAGAAACTGCGAAACCGCCGCTTCTTACCATTTTAAAATTAATTTTTGACTTACTTGTAATTTCTTTCTTATAGATATTATAGCTTTGAGGATTATCAATATAATCAGCATCTTTTCCATCTTCATAGATCGTTGCCTCATATTTTACCCCTTTATCCAAGAATGAAAAGTCTACTGTGTATTCACGTTTGTTTTCATCGGTAATACCTCCTACAAACCAATTTTCAGTACCTTTTGCTTTTCTTGCCGTAATCACATAATCTCCTGGTTCTGCCGATAAGATTTTCGTATCATCCCAATCTGCTGCTACATCTTTAATAAACTGAAACGCATCCATATGTTTTTTGTAGTTCTCAGGAAGGTCTGCAGCCATCTGAAGCGGCATATACATCGTTACATAAAGAGCCAGCTGTTTTGCAAGCGTAGTTTTTACAAAACGCTTATCTCCAGGGAAATAATAGTCTAGTTTCGTCTGGAAAATTCCCGGTGTGTAATCCATAGAACCACCCATCCATCTAGTGAACGGAAGAACGGTCTGGTGATCAGGCTTATTTCCTCCAAATGCTTCATATTCTGTTCCACGGGCTGCTTCAGCAGAAATATAGTTTGGATAGGTACGGCTTTCTCCTGTAGGACGTACAGATTCGTGAGAATTGACCATGATTTTATAGTCGTTTGCTTTTTCAGCAATTCTATAATAGTGATTAATCGTCCATTGAGAATAATGGTGTTCTCCTCTTGGAATGATATCTCCTACATATCCTGTTTTCACAGCATCATAACCATATTTATTCATGGTTTGGAACGCTTTGTCTGCCCATCTTTCATAGTTCATAGCAGAACCTGAGGTTTCATGGTGCATAATCAGCTTTATTCCTTTCGAATGTGCATATTCATTCAGCATTTTGATGTCAAAATCCGGGTAAGGGGTAATGAAATCAAAAACAAATTCTTTTGAGTGTCCGAACCAATCTTCCCAACCGATGTTCCAACCTTCAATTAATAATCCCTGGAATCCGTTTTCTGCAGCAAAGTCAATATATTCTTTAACTTTTGTATTGTTAGCAGCGTGTTTTCCATTAGGAGTCAGCTTAGCAAAATCGGTTTTCCCTAAATGAACATTTTCAGCGGTAGAATAAGCCCACTGTGATTTCCCAATAATCATTTCCCACCAAACTCCCATATATTTTGTAGGGTGAATGTAAGATGTATCGGTATATTTTGTAGGCTCATTAAGGTTAAAGATCATTTTAGAATCCATTACCTGTTCTGCTTTCGGAGCTACAATAATAGTTCTCCAAGGAGTTACTGAAGGCGTCTGAATATATCCTTTTGCTCCCTGCCTGTCTGCTGTCAAATGCGTTTTGAACTTATAGTTCTGTGCATCTACTTCCAGATGGGAAGCCGGATAATCTAATACTGCTGCCTCAGCAACGTTGATATACAAGGGTTCTTTTCCTTCTTTTTTAAGCATTAGCGGAGACTGAACTGCATTTTTCACCAATGACTGGGAAGCGTTCGCATCGTATGCTTTATCCCATTTTGAAGGGATTTCAGAAACTTTTGTTTCCTGATATTGGTATTCCTGAGAATCGTAGTCTGCTACCATCCACCATGCCTTCATGTCGGTAGGGAAATCAATTTCAGAGTCTTCTTCTCTGATTACGAAATAGTTCAGATTCTTTTGCTGAGGAAATTCATATCGGAATCCAAGACCATCATTAAACAATCTGAATTTCACGACAATACTTCTGTCTGTAGAAGCCTGATTCAGTGTAACTGCCAGTTCGTTGTAATGATTGATATAATTTTTCTTTTCTCCTAAAACCGGCTGCCAGGTTTCATTTTTGGAGTCTCTTTTTTCATCTGCCTTTACAAAACCGTTATTCAGGTCGTATTTTGCATCTTCTGGTTTGGCTATTTCAGAAGCGAATTTTATGGCTGTGTCTTTAAATAATCTCAATCCCAATTTAGAATCTTCAACTACTACCGCTCCGTTATATTTCAGGTTATAGTAAGGTACTCCTTCTTTCAGCTGAAAGTTCATTTCAAACTTCCCATCCGGAGATTTTAAAGATTGTGCTTTCACACCTGCGAACATCATTGAGAGCAAAAGCGCTCCAACTGTAATTTTCTTCATAATGACTATTTAATTAACTTAAAAAATAGATAAAGTGCCGCGGTAAAGCAGCACTTTGCTTTAATTTAATTTGATTTACAATTTTGTAACGGTTACCTTATAATATGCTGAATTGTGTAAATCCAGCTCAATTTTATAATTACCTGCCTGAGAAACTTTGTATCCGCCATCTTTTTCTACGGTTCCCTCAGCATTGAAATAGGTTTGTACACCTTTTCCCGAAGTAAGCGCTTCATCATCTTTGTTCGGCTGGAATTTCATCGCCCAATCATCATTGGCTCGGAATTTAAATACTCCGGTATTAGATAATGCAATTGAATTAATCACAAAAGTTTTGGTTGCAGGATTATATACAAAATCTGTATCTGAGTTCCACCCTGTAGGGGTTGCATCACCAATAACACCGAAGTTTGCTAGTACTGCAGAATAGGTATTTGCTGCCCAGTCAACTTTCATGTAATAAGTTCCTGCTGCTGCCGGTACTATATCTGAACCATCAACTTTTATTTTTCCGGTATTGGTTCCATCATCCCCTTTATTTCCCGGCCAATCCTGATTGATCGCAAATTTATATTTACCATTATCACCTGAAGCATCTTTGATGAAAATAAATCCTCTGTATTTATCATTTTTCTCAGGAGAAAACAGATTCGGTGAATTAGATGGAGTCCAGTTTGCATAACCAGCCGCTCCTGCATAGGCTCCTGGTACATTGATCTTCGGATACACTAAATCCGGATTCGGAGTGTAAGGAGTTACTTTGAGTGCAATTACATTGGAGTAAAAAGCGGCTGACCCTACGGAAGTTTTCAATCTTACCTCAATATCATTTACTACATCTGGTACAGCTCCAATAGAAAACATGGCTGCATTCATTGCTGCATGGGTAGCAGCGCCTGAAGTCATATCATTAGAGAAGTCAATGGCTGCCGTTTTTTTGAAACCATCACCCTTCATTCCAAATTCTATTTTCTGATTGGGAACTACTGCAACGCTAAATACGGGTTTTGTCCATGTAAAACTGATGACAGCATCATTGGCATTGAGCTCATTAAGAACAATGGCACTTTTATCAGCAGAAACCTTCCCTGCAGATGTTTCATTGATAACAGCCTGATCCTCGTCTTTTTCACAGGAAATAACTAAAAGTCCCGTAAAAACTAAGGCTAATATTTTGAATAAATTTTTCATTTTCAACAGGATTTTAAATTAATAGCCAGGATTCTGAATCAGGTTAGGATTTGCTACAATATCTTTAGCAGGAATCGGGAAAAGGTTTCTATAGCTTTCTACTGCTTTACCATCTTTCACATTTCCTTTCCATGCCCAAACATAATCTCCTGTAGTATATTTGTTGAAACGGATAAGGTCGCTTCTTCTGGTCATTTCCCATGATAATTCTCTCCCTCTCTCATCTAAAATAAAGTTGAGATTGATAGAAGATACATCTCCGCTTGTATTTCCATACGCACGCTCTCTCAGCTGGTTGATATAACCAATCGCGGTAGCCTGATTTCCACCAGCACCACCTCTAAGCACCGCTTCCGAATACATCAGATAGATATCTGCTAAACGATATAACGGAATATCAGCCTCAACCCAGTTGGTATGAGCTCCAGCAGAGCCATTACTTTTAACATTTTTGAATTTGATAAAAGCATAACCATCCGTAAATGAACCTAAGTCGTTAATTTCCAAGTTCTGTCCTGTAGTAAAAAATCTCCCTCTTTTGTCACTTCCATTAGTAGGAAATAGCCCTACAAATGATTTTGTAGTTCTTAAACCACTCCATCCACCATTCACTCCAAAGTCAACCGCTTTCATTTCTCCCCCTATTGCAGCATGCACCAGGAAAGTCGTTCCACCGTTGGTTTGAGTATTGATTCCATCAAAATTTACACTTAAAATCTGCTCCGGGTTATTGATATTGTTATCCGCAAGGAACAAATCGTCGTACTTCGGTTTCAAGGAATAACCTGCTGCAATCACTTTGTTACAATAGGTGATACAGTCAGTATTTCTCTGTGTTCCTGTGTACACTTCTGCATTTAAGTATAATTTCGCTAACAATGACCATGCAGCGGCCTTATCTGCTCTTCCATACTCATTGGTTTTAGGGTCTTTTAATTCTCCTGCTACAGCAAGCAATTCAGACTCAATATAATTAAATAACGCTTTTCTTTCTATTCTTTGTGGTGGATTGATAGATCCCGGCAGGTATGATTCATCTACAAAAGGAACATTTCCAAACATATCTATCGCGTGATAATAGGATTGTGCTCTCAAGAAACGGGCTTCTGCTCTCATTAATTTTGCCTGAGTAAGATTATCTCCGGTAATATTATTGGCTGCTAATTTTTCATCCGTCACATTTCTCAGAAATTCATTACAAAAAGCAATTTCTGTGTATACCCTATAGTACATGGCAGCGATGAATTCATTAGAAGCATCCCATGTCATTTTGTGAAGCGTATGAAGGTTTCCATCGTTCCACCCAATGACTGCCTCATCAGTGGTCACCACGTTCAGGTTGTACAATAGTCTTGTATACTGGGAAAAACCACCATTAATTCCATTAATATCACTATCCGGCTGATCTCCGTCTCCACTGATCTGACCTCCCATGGCAAGTCCTCCGTAAAGCTTTGCCAGAACGTTTTTATAGTTCGCAAAATCTTTATAAATGCTGGCAGAAGTAACATCTGTGATAGGTTCTCTTTCAAGATCTTTTACACAAGAAGCTGCCGTCAATAAAAATACTGCCGAAAGAGGCAATACTATATTTTTAAGTTTAATTCTATTTAGTTTCATTGAATTCTTATTTAAAATTGGAAGTTAAAGCCCAAAGAGTAAATCTTAGGCATTTGATAGTAACCGTTGTCTATTCCGCCAAAAACTTCAGGATCTACTCCAGAGTATTTAGTGATCACAAAAACATTCTGTGCCATGGCATATACTTTCAGATTACTTCCTTTCGTGAAAATTTCTCCGAAATTGTACCCGATATTGATATTATCTAATCTCAGGAATGAAGCATTCTCAACATAAATATCTGATTTATACTGAGGAACTGCGAATTGGTACTGAGGTGCAGTAGAGAATACATTCTGAAGGTATTCGTTTGTAGATGCAGACTGCAGTGAACTATTTGAAGCGGCATTATTATATACATAATTTCCTAATACTGCTCTTGCACTCAATGCAAAATCCCAGTTCTTATGAGATACTTTGGTAGAAAAACCTAAAATTGCATCCGGTGTCGTAGATTTGTAATAATACATATCTTTTGTATTGATTATTCCATCTCCATTTCTATCTACATAAGCACCATCAACTGGTTTTCCGTTCGTATCATATACCTGCTGATATACCCAGAATGAATTAGGAGCATAGCCTACAGCATGAGCCTGGATTCTGTTTCCTGAACCTCCTTCAATTCCTCCTACTTCCATATTGAAAAACTCATCAGCTCTGTCTTTAAGCTTGGTGATAACCGGTTTGTAATGCGTAGCATTAAAACTTACTTCCCAGGTTGTATTCTGATTTTTCACCGGAATTACGGTAATACTTCCTTCAATCCCTTCATTTTTCATATCTCCAACGTTCTGCCAGCTTGCGTTACTTAAGCCACCGGCAGGTTCATCGGCATATACAAGAAGATCTTTTGTGTCTTTTCTGAAGACATCTATTGAACCTGTAATTCTGTTTTTATTAAATCCAAAATCCAATCCTAAATTTTTGGTAGTCGTTGTTTCCCACGTAAGATTTGGGTTGTAATTAGCAGGTCTGAACATAAAATAGTATTCATTTCCGAACTGATACCCTGCTCCCTGATAACTTGGATTGTAGGCTGCAAAAGCTGGGTAATTATTAGGTTTATTACCATTCAACGCAGGCAATTCCTGCTGACCTGTTTTACCCCATCCTGCTCTCAGCTTTAATGTGCTGATTGAGGATATATTTTTGATGAAGTTTTCTTCATTAAGCTTCCATGCCAAAGAAACTCCAGGGAAAACTCCCCATACATTGTCTCTGGTCCCGTTAAAGAATCTTGAAGAACCATCTTTACGAACTGATCCTGAAATAACATATTTATTAGCTATCGTAAAAATAGCTCTTCCATAAAATGAGATCAATGTATTTTGAGTTTTGAAATCTAAATCTTGCGAGTTAATTCCTGTCCCTCTATAAGTGATAGCTCCCGGAAGATAAATATTGAAGTCCTGATAAGAATACCCTGCCGTAATATCCACGCCAGTATTGATAGCATTGATATTTTTCACATAATTAAAATAGGTTTCCAAAAGCTTGTTTTTCTTTTCCATCGAATAGAAATTTGAGCTTCCTTTGTCTTCAAAACCTGGTCTTAAATTAGCATTCTTAAATTTGTGTCCGTCACTTTTTGTGTAATCGTATCCGGCATTTACATTGAAATGCAGGTCCGGAAGAAAGTGAAATTTATAGTCTAACTGAATATTCCCCAATCCTCTCAATACAGAAGACACATCTCTAATCCCATTGATCAGTCCAAGCGGGTTGGAGTTGGCGTTTACATTATATCCTGTTGCAGATCCGGAATCCAGCCATTCATAATAACCGCCATAATTAGAGTTTCCTGAATATACCGGTTGAGTAGGATCAAAATAAGTAGCGGACTTAATTACTCCTCCGTCTACAAATCTGTTATCGGTAAATGTTCCTTTTGCGTTTACATTTACTGATAGATGGTTATCAAAGAATTTAGGATTTAAGTTCAATCCTACGGATGTTCTGCGGAAAGAATTTGATTTTACGATACCGTTCTGCTCATTATAACCTAATGATAAACGGTATGGCAGACCTTTAATACCTCCTGAAAGGGCGACGTTATTATCGGTACCCCATGCGGCCTGATAAATTTGATCCTGCCAGTCGGTATTGGCATTTCCAAGCTTGGCTTTATAATTAGCAGGTGCATATGGATTTGTATTCACAAAATCCCTGAATTGCTGAGCATTTAATACATCTACCTTACCCATTTTAGTAGAAACCGAAGCAACTGTTGAGAAATTCACTTTGAATTTCCCAGATGTTCCCTTCTTGGTTGTAATAAGGATAACACCATTGGAAGCTCTGTTACCATAGATTGCAGTAGCAGAAGCATCTTTCAGGATATCAAATGTTTCAATATCATTAGGGTTAATTAAGGATAAAGGGTCAGAAACACCATTCATTCCTACGAAATCCTGAGGAACTCCATCAATTACAATTAAGGGCGAGTTTTCTCCACTTAAAGAAGAGGTACCTCTGATCCTGATTTTAGTACCTGAACCTGGTGCTCCACTGTTATTGGTAATCTGTACCCCTGGTGTTTTACCCTGGATCAGCTGTCCGGCGGATGTAGCTCCTCCGTTAAAATCTTTCGCTGTGACAGAAGTAATGGAACCGGTAAGGTCAGATTTTTTCTGTTTTCCATATCCGATCAAAACCACCTCTTCTATTTTCTTCTCCTGAGGAAGAGAGTCTTTTTTCTGCGCATGCATTATAGTACTTGCCAATAAAAAAGCGGGCGCAATTTTCAATACTGTTGTAAAGTTCTTCACAATCATATTCTTTTATAGTTTCGTTTTTTCAGTCATTATTTAGCCTAAAGCCAGACTCGCAATTTAAAAAAAAAATAGAATTATCATAAATTTAATATAATTTTAGTTAAAATTATGTATATTACGAAACCTATTTTAGTTAGTTTTTTAAATTTCAATAATTTGCACCGTCTTATGCATTGCATAGTATTTGTGTTAAATTCATATTTAGTTAAACAACCGTTTAACTTAAATTCATATTCAAGCTTTAAAAATTGCATTCTGCATCATAATAACACCACCAATAGCGGTATTCAACAGATATTCCTTATCTTTGCAGTCAAAACTTTACTATAAATGTCAAACAGAAAGATGATTACGGCAGCTTTGCCTTATGCAAACGGGCCGGTTCATATAGGACATTTGGCAGGTGTTTATATTCCTGCGGATGTTTACGCAAGATTTCAGAGAAGATTAGGAAAAGATGTAGCGTTTATCTGTGGTTCAGATGAGCACGGGATTCCTATTACCATAAGAGCTAAAAAAGAAGGAGTTACTCCTCAGGATATCGTTGACAAATATCACGGGATCATTAAAAAATCTTTTGCTGATCTGGGAATTTCATTTGATGAATATTCAAGAACGACGTCTAAAAACCATTATGAAACCAGTCAGGATTTCTTCAAGGTTTTATACGAAAAAGGAAAATTCACAGAAGAAATTTCTGAACAGTATTTTGATGAGCAGGCAGGAGAATTCCTTGCTGACCGTTATATTGTAGGAACGTGCCCTAATTGTGGTAACGAAAACGCTTACGGTGACCAGTGTGAGAAATGTGGTTCTACCCTATCTCCTTCTGAGCTGATCAATCCGAAATCAATGCTTAGCGGAAATGTTCCTATCCTTAAAGAAACAAAAAACTGGTATCTGCCTTTAAATGAATATGAAGATTTTTTAAATGAGTGGATCATTGAAGGCCATAAAGATGACTGGAAACCTAACGTATACGGACAGGTTAAATCCTGGTTGAATGACGGCCTTAAGCCTCGTGCCATGACCAGAGATCTGAACTGGGGAGTTCCGGTTCCACTTCCAAATGCAGAGGGGAAAGTATTGTACGTATGGTTTGATGCTCCAATTGGTTATATCTCTTTCACGAAAGAATGGGCAGAGAAAAACGGAAAAGACTGGAAAGACTACTGGCAGAGTGAAAACAGTGACCTGGTACATTTTATCGGAAAAGATAATATTGTATTCCACTGTATTATTTTCCCGGCAATGATGAAGGCTCACGGAGATTACATTATGCCTAAAAATGTTCCTGCTTTTGAATTCCTGAACCTTGAGAACGACAAGATTTCGACTTCAAGAAACTGGGCAGTATGGGCTCATGAATATGTAGAAGACTTCCCTGGACAACAGGATGTTTTAAGATATGCTCTTCTTTCATCGGCTCCGGAAACAAAAGATAACAACTTTACATGGAAGGATTTCCAGACTAAGAATAATTCTGAGTTGGTAAATATTTTCGGTAACTTCATCAATCGTGTCGCTGTTTTAATTAATAAATTCTTTGAAGGTAAAGTTCCTGAAGGAGATGTTAATGCCCCTGAACTTGAACAGATTGGTAAAAGCGCAACTGAAATAAGAAATTATTTAGACAATTATGAATTTAGAAATGCCTTAACAGCTTTCATGAATTTAGCAAGATTTGGAAATGGTTATCTTCAAAACGAAGAGCCATGGAAAACTTTTGAAAATGATCTAGAAAAAACAAAGAATACATTATTTATTGGAGCTCAAATTGCAGTTGCATTAGGAAATTTAGCAGAGCCATTCCTTCCTTTTACAGCTCAAAAAATCTACGATATATTCAACGTTAGCCAATCAGATTGGACTACTGTTGAAAGCTCAAAAGTTTTAATTGAAGCAGGACATAAAATAGTTGAAAAGGCCCCTCTTATTTATTCTAAAATTGAGGACAGCGTAATTGATATTCAAATTCAAAAGCTGGAAGATACAAAACAAAACAATAAAAAAACAAACCCTAACGCAAACCCTATGAAAGAAGAGATCACATTTGATGACTTTACTAAAATAGACCTTAGAACAGCAACTATTATAGAAGCTGAAAAAGTAGAAAAAGCAGATAAATTATTAAAACTTACTGTAGATACAGGAGTAGATGTAAGAACTGTTGTTTCTGGTATTGCAGAAAGTTTCACTCCTGAAGAATTAATCGGGAAGCAGGTAATGATCCTTCTGAACCTTGCTCCAAGAAAAATCAGAGGAATTGAATCTCAGGGAATGTTATTATTAACAACAAAACCAGACGGAAAATTATCTTTCGTAACACCGGACGACAGCAATGTTGAAAACGGTATTGAAATCGGATAAATATTATCTTTGATTATGAAAAAAATAGTATTTTCATTATTTATTTTGTGTACATCCATATTAAGTGCTCAAAAACGAGAATACCTTCTGCTCAATACTGATAAAAATGGGGCTAAATGGAGTTATTCATTTGATAAAAAAACTAACAATGGTTTTTATTCTTGGGTCAAAGTTGATTATACAGAAAAACAGGATCCTCTTGTGGAATCTAATGAGTACTTTATAGAATTCAAATGCTCTGATAAAACTATGTCAGACCAAATTGTTCAAATCAATTATAGAGATCAGGAACATCAAATTGATAAGAATAAAATGCCATTCAGATCAATTTCAGAAAGCAGTGTTTTTTATTCATTAATTAAACAATACTGTAAATAATAAAAGACCGTCTTAATGACGGTTTTTTTATTTGATAAAAATATATCTGTATCGTTATGTATGTATATTTGCTGCGTCATGAAAATCAACAGAAATGTTTTAAGAAAACTCTCCAACCAGGAATTGGAGGCTTATTTAAAGGAGAGCAGCCGCTTTGTTCCGGAGGCTGTTCAGATGGCTTTTGAAATTTTGGAAGAAAGAGGGCGTGTTTTCAGTGAGCAGGAAAAAACAGATGTCCAGCAATTGATTCAGCGCAAAAAAGAAGAAGAGCATGCAAAACATACAGAAGAGGTTGAAGTCTGGAAAGACCATATCACAGAAGATCCGGTGGCTATCAAACTTTATTCACGAATAACAATTCTTGTCAGCTCCCTTTTCTTCACTCCGATTCCGGGGTCTATTTTGCTGTTTCTAAATTTAATCAAACTAAAAAAATACCTTGCGAGCTTCTTAGCGCTGGCATTTGGTTTTCTTTTTTGTATGTTTCAAAAATATGTTCTGATGTCCCATTTTGATTTCAATACCACTTCCCGATACAGCCCCGAAATGGGAATCATTGCAATAGGAGCTTTGGGTTTACTTGTCATCAGCGTTTTAGCAACTCCAAAAAAACTTGCTTACCGTGCAGAATCTTATATTCTTCCCGTAGTTTTATGTGCCGGAACCGCTGTTCTGATGTATTTTTATTTCCAGGAATGGTTTTCTTACTATCCGTTGGCAAGAGCCATCCATCTATTCAGACAATAATAAGGAGCTGTTTCCCGCTATCCACTTTTACTCCTCGCGCCAACGCACTCCCACCCTCAAACCCACTTTCTCTCTAACCCACGCTGTGGGGTAACCGTTACTATCGGGGCTAGGTAGAAGCAAAAAAAAGTCATCCCGGTTTACAGAATGACAATGTATGCTAATTTATGAGATTGCTTTGCTTGCAGCTCGCAATCACTTGTTGTACATTATTTCTTAATCAGTTTTGCTAAGTAAGAATCTCCATCTTTCAAAACTCTTTCTATTTTGAAGCCGTTATTTCGAGCTGCATTCTTCAACGTGTTGAAGTCAAGGTACAACCAGGTGATCGGTTCCTCAGATTCTCCTTTGTAATGCACTACATACTCCAGTTCTCCATAATATCCTCCGGCAGGAATATAGACTCCACCATCCTCATCACGGTCAAACATATAAAGGATATCTGTACTGTCAATCAGAATCTGTCCTTTATCATTTAATAAAGTATGCAATTTCTGAAGATAGGTATCAATTTTAGCAAGGCTTTCAAAAACTCCGGTACCATTCATCAGCAATAAAAGAGTATCGAAGGTCTCTCCGGAAAAATCAAGCATATTTTTACAAACCGCTTTTTTAATTCCTCTCAGCTGACAAACCTCAACGGATTTTGGTGAAATATCCAATGCAGTCACATCAAGATTCCTTTCATTTTGAAGGTATAAAGAATGAGAACCTGCACCTGCACCAATATCCAGAACTTTTCCTTTGGATAACTGCAGTGCTTTCTGCTCAATATCATTCATTTCTTCAAAATCTCTGAATAAATAATCTACCGGAAGTTCATCCAGTTCAGAAATTGATGTTTCAGTCTGCAGATTTTCCGGATTTTCATTGTGGTAATAATCCCAGATCGCTCTGCCCATTAAATCTTTCATAGGGCAAAGATACGGGTTCGGAGTTCAATGTTCAAAGTTTTTAGTTAAGTTACTGGTTGCAAGTTTCTTCTGTTGATGCTCAAAATTAAAGATAGACGTTCTAACTCTATTAAAAAATTCACCATTCACTTCCGAAGCAAAATTCACTATTGACATCAATAGGCTTCCATCAATATTTTACAGAATATCTCCCTAATCCCTAATCCCTAATTCCTAATCCCTAATCCCTAATCCCTAAAACCTGCCACCTATCACCTATTTCCTACTCCATCGAATCCTTCTCCCTATGTCTGTCTGCCTGAGATTCATTCTCCGCAACTCCTGCTTTCCAATAAGAATAGGCATATAATTCCTGAGAGGTCCAGTTTTTCTCT
This sequence comes from Chryseobacterium sp. GW821-FHT04C04, assembly GCF_059420365.1. Lineage (NCBI taxonomy): Bacteria > Pseudomonadati > Bacteroidota > Flavobacteriia > Flavobacteriales > Weeksellaceae > Chryseobacterium > Chryseobacterium sp. GW821-FHT04C04. The sequence continues at coordinate 767,111 of NZ_JBWKTO010000001.1, forward strand.
TTTCTCAGATAGGTTCGGATTTCTTTTACATTTGAGAATTCGCAGGCGACATAGCCAAATTTTGTCATCTCAGGAATATCAATACTTTTTACAATATTGGCAATTTCACTGCTGATCTGAGGATGGGCATTATGCAGCCATTTAAAATCAATTTGAGCTTTGGTTTCAAGCAGCTGCTCGTCTTCTTTTCCATGAACTTCGATAATACAGGTTCCTTTTGCCGTCTCAGGAAGCGTTTCCAAAATAGCACTGATCACCGGAATGGCTGTAGCATCTCCTACTAACAGATACCAATCTGCTGCCGGATACAATTCTTTACCTTCCAGACGCATCATCACTCCCAGTTTTGAACCTGCTTCAGCCTCTCTCACCCATTTAGAGGCAGGACCTCCGTCTCCATGGTCTACAAAATCAATGATTAATTCATTTTTTTCCAGATCAATTCCCCTGTGTGTATAGGTTCTGATGGCCGGAGCGACCTCTTTAGGCGGATACACCCACTGATGATTTTCATCCAGCGTCGGAAAATGAATTTCGTTCAAACCAGACGGAGGAACTGCAATTTTATTATTGTCCCCCACCACGGTATTTTTGAATACCTGAACTTCAGGTGAATATAAATACACTCTGATAAAGTGATCTGTAATATATTCTTTTCTGGTTACTTCGACAATGATCTGCCCTGTTGAAATTTTAGCCATAACTGATTTTTTAAAGTTAAAATCCGGTTTCCGATCAATCTCAGAAACCGGATTTGAAATACAATATGTTTTCAGATCAAGGCACTTTTACCTTCATCTTATTTTTAAAATTCAAAAGTGTAAGAAAGATTGAATGTTCTTCCTCTTCCTTTATAATTAAACAATTCCGGCAGTCCGTAAGTAGAATACAAAACTTGGGAACGCTTACTCCAAATGGTTTGATAATCCGTATTAAACAGGTTCTGAATTCCCAGATTGAATTTTCCCCAGCTGAATCTATATCCCATCATAAGGTCCGAAGTATTGTAGCCTTCCACCACATTATTAAGCTCGTCTTTCTGCTTGAAGTTCTGTAATGACTGGAATCTGAATGACCAGTTTTTGATATTATACCCGATATAGGTCACCAATTTTGACGGTGAAGCATTATAAATCTCCTGTTTCTGCCATTCTCCTTTATTATCTACCTCAGATTTGATCAAAAGTCCGCTTGCTCCGAAATACACCCCATTGTTTAAAGCATAGGAGACTTCAGCTTCGATTCCCATATTTCTTAATTTCAAATCATTTACAAGGATCTGGAAGGTCTTCTTGTCCACTGCAACAGTCTTATCAGAATTACTTAGAAATCCAGCAATCTGAGCTCTCAAACCACCTCTGTTGACACGGTACCCTACCTCAAACTGATTGGTTTTGATGGCTTGCAAAGGTTGTTCTTTTACATTGATACTGGATACTACATCCCAGTTTGTTCCTACAAGCTTATATTGTCCAATTCCGTAAAATTTAGCAGGATCTGCTAAGCTTGCTCCTTGGGAAAAGGTTCCCCAAACCTGATGCTGCTCATTGAATTTGTATAATAGTCCTGCATTCGCCAGTGTCACATTATAAGAACTTTCACCTCCGGGAATTGCCGATGCTGAACTTCCGTAGCCCATTGCAACCTGTGTCTGCTGCTCTGAACCTACAAAATCATCCATTTTCACATTGATATGCTGATAACGGACCCCTGCATTCAATTGAAGCTTTGGAAGAATATTATATTTTGCCTGAACATATCCTGCGTAGCTTTGTGAGTGATTGGTAGGATATCTTCCCAAGCTGTATTTTGTTTCATTAACTAAACCTCCGCTGGACATTGTCTTTGCAATATCATAAACAGATTGTGCTCCCTCAAATTTTTCAAAATCGAAATCTGCTCCATAAGTAACGTTCAATCCTCTCCATGATTTTGACAATAAAGCTTTAATCCCTGAATAATAAGTATCTTGCTGAGAAGAGGACATATACGGTATTTTTCCTGTCTGCAATGCAACATTACCCGGGAATGGATAAAATCCTAATTTTTCACCACGGGTAGCCAGCTGAACATACAAGTCCTGGCCGCCCAAAATTCCGTTTCCGGTATAGGCTACCGTAGCCATATAGCGTTCTGTTCCTACATTTTTATCAGATGAGAAACCATCTCTCATTTGGAGCAATGAAGCATTTTTTGTCGTGAACGCACTTAGATTTTCACCCAAGAATAAGCTTCTGTCTCCATTAAACTTAGAGTTGTAATACTGAAGGGAAGCTGTTATTTTATGTTTATTGTTAAACTGATATCCTCCTGTAGCCAAAATGTCAATCGACTGGTTGTACTGAAGGTCAGTTTGTGTAATATCTGTAAAAAGCTGTTTCTGGTCTGCTCCATACACTCCGCCGTTCTGCTGGTAGGCCACTCCCAGTCTTCCGAAGAATTTATCTCCTTTGGCAGCTATGGATTGAGCGGCACGGAAATCATGATCATCTTTGCCCATAAATCCTGTACGCACCCCCAATTCTGTTTCTCCACTGATCCCTTTTTTAGAAGGTATTTTGGTTATAATATTGATAATACCACCAGTAGCATTTCCTCCATAAATTGAACTTGCCCCGGAAAGGACTTCGATTCTTTCAATATTAAAAGGATCAATAGCATCCAGCTGGCGGCTTATCGCACGGATACTATTTAAAGAAACCCCGTCGATCATCACCAACGCTGAACGCCCTCTCATATTCTGTCCGTAATTGGTTCTTCCCTGTGGACCAATATCCATAGAAGGAATCAGAATCGACAACATTTCTTTGATAGGAACACCGCTTTTAGCCTGTTCCTGAATTTTTTCTTTCTGTACTACCCAGACTGTTCCCGGAATTTCAGAGATTTTTGTAGGCTTTCTGGAAGCTACGATCACCACATCGTCAATACCTTTAGAGGCAATAGAATCTTTAGCTGTCTGGGAAAATAGTAATCCCGAAGCCAACAGACCTATGAATGCATACTGCTTTTTCATTCTTTCTACTCAAAGTTTTATAATCTTACAAAGATAATCCTTATTTAGAAAGAATAAAAATAACAAAATATGAGATTTTCCCTTATTTTATCATCTACAAACATCTTTTTACAGAGAAGTTATTTAATCTTATCAAAAATATTGGATATATATTAAAACCATTAAGAAGGATTTAAGATATCAAGTATAGTTAAGATAAATCATTCTGATTTTAAGCTTAAAGCGAAGCTTATCTTAATACTCTAAACACCTTAATACAATCTTAATGTTTCAAAAAATTTAAAGCTTGACATCTTCTTAAAAACGTAAAATCCCGGCCCACGAAGGACCAGGATTTTACTAGTGAAAAACAAGGTATCGTTATACTGCAGGACCTGCAGCATCTTTTATCTCTTCTAATAATTGTTTTCGTTCACGCAGTCTTCTTCTTGCAATGACGGATTTACCGCCCAGAACTCTTACAAATTTGAAATACTGAAAACGTTTTGCTCCGAAGTGATGGGTCGCAACATAAATCAGCACTCCAAATCCTACTAAAATAATATATCCGAATATCTTTTTGCTCGCTATGATAATGGCATTAAGCTGAATGGCTTTCATATTAGCCGCTACATTCTGAGGCGTAACCGTCATTCCGTCCATATAAACAGCCAGGTCACCTACTGCTGTAATCTGGAAACGATATTGAAACCATGAGTACAGTGTTGAAAAAATTCCAACGGCAAGGAAAGTTCTCCAGACCAATACAAGTCCGATCGCCGCAAGCATTTCATCCATTTCAAGCTTATCCAGGGTATAAAACCATACAGAGATAAACAATGAACACATCCCGTAGCCTTTTAAAAACATAGGCAGATACCAGTTGTCATAATTGAACTCCAGTACCATAGAAAAATACATAATAATGGCATATCCGATCATTGCTGCAAAACCGGAAAAAATATACATTTTCAGAGGTTTTTCTTTTTTGAACCAGAAAATTGCGATGACTCCAGCCAGAATAATTCCCGGAATCATCAGTAAACTCAGTCTTGTATTCGTCAATTGATCATAGCCCAAGACCCCCACTGCAAAAGTATTCTGAATAGAAGCGGTTCCCAGGAACATTCCAAGCCAAAAAAGCATAAACAAACCGTGTTGTACATTATTTTTTGTGAAAATCTTGAATGAAAGGTATGGTCGTTTTAATGTCAACTGACGGATAGAAAGCAGTGCAAAGCTCACAAAAGCAGTAATACTTGCATAAATGATATTCTTTGAATTGAACCAATCCTGCTGTCTCCCAAACGAATATACATACGCTGAAAACATAAAAGTGGAAATGAAAAGCAAAATACTTAACCAATCAATATAATGCAGTGGAACTTTTAATGCAAAATATTTATCATGCATAAAAATCCAGTGTATCAATGCCAGTATAAAGCATAAAACGGCTGTAAACAGGTAAAACTGCTGCCAGTTGTAAAGAAGGGCAAATTCTGCAGCATAATAGGTCGCCACCTGATTCATCACCAGAACGAATGTATAGAAAGCTCCATAAAATATCCCGCGGTTTCCAATCATGACCATCAGGGGAAGAAACAATTCTATGGTGACCATCATCTTCATAAAACCAATCAATAAGGAGGTAGCTATGAAGACCGCCGGCTGTAAAGTGGTCCCGTTCACATAGCTGAGCAGTCCTAAAAGTACCAGAAGAAGAACCAGCTTATCCCTTACTTTGAACCTCATTTTAATTCTGATGACCACAGGCATACAGGCTCCCATCCCAATGGTAGTGGCATAGTTGGCCCACATAAAATATTCTGTCATGGCACCGGTACCACTTGCCAGAGAACTGATATTCCCTGTATACACCCCACCAATAGGCATTACCACAGCAAGCAGTAATACAATCAGCAGCAGCTGTACGGGTTTTGGTACCCAATCGCTATATAATCCTTTGTTGTACATGATTTTTTAGGGAATAGATTTCAGATATCAGATGGCAGACTTTCAACATTCAGCGTTAGCTTTCCATACGCATAATGACCGGCATCTGATATCTTCCATCTTTTAGTCTTTATTAATATTCACATTCATATTCATTCCTGCGCTCAGTTTATCCAGATCTTCTTTTTTGTTGGAAGCAGTGAATTCTATTCTTACAGGAATTCTCTGTTGTACTTTGATGAAATTTCCGGTGGAATTGTCAGTCGGTACACTTGAATATCTTGATCCAGTAGCTGCAGAAACAGCTGTTACTACTCCTTCGAATTTTTGTCCTCCTAATGCATCGGCTGTCATTGCTATTTTTTCTCCTACTTTAATATTGGGCATCTGGCTTTCCAGGAAGTTGGCTGTTACCCATTTCTGACCATTCAGAACAATGGTTGCAACCTGCTGTCCTGGCTGGATCAGCTGACCTTCAGAGATGGTTCTTCTTCCCATCACTCCATCATAAGGCGCTGTGATCACCGTATACGAAAGATTGATTTTCGCCATATCCAAAGCAGATTTTGTTCTTTTAATCTCTGCGTCATTGATTCCCAATTTGCTTTTCACTTCTGTTGTAGAAAGGTTTGCTGACTGCTTTTGATTCACTAAAGTTTCATAAGCTGCCTTTTGAGCATCATATTCTGTTTTTATCTGATCGTACTGTTGTCTTGTTACTGCTTCAGCTGCTAAAAGGTTTTTATATCGGTTTAAATTCTGCTCGGCATTCCACAATCTGGCTTTTGCTCCGGCAATATTAGACTGCATAACGTTGATGTTATTGGAAACCGTATTCACAGATGAACTGGTGGCTGTTTTCTGAGCCATAGCATTCTGATAAGCAGCGTCAGCCTGTCCTAACTGGGTAAGGATTTCGCGGTCATCAAGAATAACCAATGTATCTCCTTTTTTTACATGCTGGTGTTCAATAAATTTAATTTCTTTGATATAAGCAGAAACTCTGGTATTAATTGGATTAATAAATTCCTCTACCTGTGCTGCTTCTGTATAAGTTTTGTTTCCGATGTGAAAATATTCACGTATCAACCAGAATAATCCGAAACCGATCACCAGAAAAACGATAATATTGGAGATGATGGCTCTGATTTTATTGGTTTTATTTTTCTTTTTCTTGTTTTCTGCAGTGGATGCTGCCGGAGCTGTCGTTGTATTTTGAGTGGTTTGTCCCTTGTTTTCCATTGTGTTGATTTTCAGTTTTAAAAATTAAAGTGTTCCTGTAGATTTCAAAAGATTATAATACTGATACAAAACATTGATTTCAGCATTCGCATAATCAAGTTCTGACTGCAGTTTCTGGTTTTGGGCATCAATCATTTCTGCCTGTACTGCCAGTTGATTCAGATATTTGGCTTCCGTAATCTTATAGTTTTCTTCTGCCAGTCTTTTGGAATCATTCAGGATATCCGCCTGCTGAATCGCTTCCTGATATTTTGTATAGGCTGCATTCACTCCCATATCTACGTTCTGCTGTACCAGAGTCATCGCATCATTCGCCTGATTTTTTTGCAGGGTCCCCAATTTTACTTTTTCTTTCGTTTTATACAGGGTATCTATATTATAGCTCAAAGAAACTCCGGTCTGCCAACCTCCTGAATACATGTCCAAAACAGGATTTCTTGTCGTGATAGGTCTTTGCAGAGTATATCCGCCAAATCCGGCTACAGTAGGCGCATTGTCTGTTTTTATAATCTCAATATTCTTATCTGCAACATCTATGTTTTTCTTGGCAGATTTTAGCAATGGGCTGCTTTCATGAGCAAGATTGGTATAATAATCCATCCCTATTCCTGCTTCTTTATTGTTTAAAGTTTCAGTAGGAACAATTTCTGTATCAGAGGATAAACCTAGAGCGATATTTAAATTATAATTAAGTATTTTTTTATTATTTGAAAGGGTCAAAATTCCCTGATCCAGGTTTTTGATGGCCAGCTCTCCACGAATCACTTCATTTCTGGTTACCATCCCCTGCTGATAGAACTTCTGGATATTTTTAAGACGTTCCTGTGCCAGCTTTTTATTGTTCTGAAACACATCTTCCTGGTTGATAATTTTATAGACATCCAGATAGTTGGAAATCACTAAAAATTTTACTTCCTGCTTATTTTTCTCCAAGTCCAGTTCAGAAAGCTGCTCACGAAGCCCTGCCATTTCAATTGACTTGTTCACCAATCCACCTTTGAAGATCAGCTGTGTTGCCTGTACAGCATAAGAGCTTCCGTAATGCGGCATCGGAACTGTTGTAGAGTTTGAAAAATCCTTATCGATTGCTACTGCATCTCCTAAATAGAACTGACTTGTTGAAGCTGTGATAGTGGGCAGTTTCTGAAGTTTAGCAACATTGGTGCTTTGTTTTGCAATACCAATATTCTGTGCGGAAACTTTAAGCTGCTGATGATTCTGAACAGCGAGTTCCGCCACCTCACCTGCGGTCATCTGCTTGATCTGTTGTGAAAAAAACAGCGCAGGAAAAGCTGCTATCAAAACGGATAGTGCTGTTTTTATTTTCTTTGTCATTTTACCTTGTTTTACAGACACAAAGTTATAACAACAATAAAATCAATCAAATGTTTGATTTCGGGAAAAAGATGTTCAAATGTAAGATTTTAATTTTCGAACTGATGCCTATACTGTGTAGGGCTTACTTCAATATGTTTCTTGAAAAAGTGAGAAAATGAGTATTGATCACTAAATCCAAGAATAGAAGAAATCTCTGAAACGGGTTTATTGGAAGAGTTTAAGAGTACTTTAGCTTCATTGATGACAATTAAAGCGATGACCTGACTGGCAGACTTACCTGTGATCGTCTTCACAACGGAAGAAAGATGTCTGGTTGTAATTGATTGTCTTTCGGCATAGAACTCAACCGCCCTTTCTGTAAGATGATGTTCTGCAATATCAGTAAGAAACACAAACACAATTTCTTCCTGTCTGGACATCTGATTCATAGAACTGTTATCTTCCTTGGAGATAATTCCCGCCATCTGATAACAGAAAACGGAGAAAAGGTGCTCCACCATTTCTTTCTTATAGAGCATTTCGGTCTCAGAATCCAGAATATATTTCAGGAAATTGACACTTTTCCAGACGACTTCCATTTCGTCCTCAGGAAAAGGCACCCCTTTATTCATCTGCTGTCTGAAATAACGATAGGTAATCAACCGGTTAAACTTCAATGATAAAGCCGAAATAAATTCTCTTTTATAAGAAACCATCCGGGACTGAAAATCGTCTGTCACAGAAACCACTTCATAGATGGTCTGCGGATCAGTAACCATAAACATATTGGCAGAAACTTCCAGGTCACTGAAATGCTGACGAAGTTTTATAGTTCCTGATTTAATAAAAATAAAAGCAGGATTATCGGGACGGAAAGGCTTATCGACAGCAATTCTCTCGAAAATATTACGTTCCGTAAAAATATCGACTCCGAATTTTTCTAGGGCAGACATAAGACAAATGTAAGCAATCTTACCAGTGATTACAAAATTTTATTATTTTAGCGTTTATCCAATTCCCTGTCAGTATGAGAAAGGTTGATCTATTATTTGCAGAATACAGTAAAAGCCATAGAAACGCGGCCAACAAGTTCATTCACTGGATTTGTGTGCCTTTAATTTTCTGGACAATTTTGGGCTTTGCTTCCCTGATTCCTTCCCCTCATTTCTGTGCTTCCTACTTTGGATGTGTAAGCATCATAAGTCTTTTTGTGATTGTTTTGATCACTTTATTCTATATCAGACTTTCTCTTTTGATCGCCATCATAATGGTTGTTGTAATGCTTCTATTGGAGCATTTCATTTATCTTACCAATATCAGTTTCGGAAGGCAGTCTTGGATGGTTTATCTTTCTGTTTTCATTATTACCTGGGTTTTCCAATTTATAGGTCATAAAATTGAAGGAAAAAAGCCTTCTTTTCTCAGAGATCTACAGTTTCTTCTGATAGGACCTATTTGGCTTTTAGGTTTTATTCTTAAGAAGGCAGGAATCAAATATTAATCTTCCAAAGCATACACCGCAAAGCTTGCCAGCCAATGATCTCCTCCATAATTTCCCTGAAATAATAAAGGTAATCCGTTGGCAAGAAATACATCTGCTTTTTTCTGAAAGTCTTTCTTTAATGGATGTTTCGCAGGAAGTGCCTTCGAGATCCCCTTCATACACCATGCTCTAGAGAAAGAAAGTCCTACTAAGTGAACGGTCTGATAATCACTAAGGTCACTTACCACAGGTATTTTCTCAATATTTTCGAGACTTCTTTTTTCATAAAAATTATTCAACCAGACTATAAATTCTTTTTGAGGAAGAACTCTTCGCATCAGATCTGCAATTTCAAGACTTGGCGAAAAGAAATCTGATCCATCAGGTTCCAGATACGCTGGTGTTTTCTGATCTTTCAGGAAAAAGTATTTCGTCTTTTCTATCAGTTGATTTTCAAATTCTTTGTCTTTATTGGCTCGTGCCCAATCTATCGCAAAAGCCATTGCGAAAGCTGTATTAGGGTGAACTCCTGTTCTGTTCGGATAGGTCTGTTTTGGAAGATAAACCTTCCACAACTTAAGGATCTGATCAGTGAGTGGCTTTAAATTCTGATGCCATATTTTAGCTTTTGGATGATCCCAATTAGTCAGTTCTTCATCCAGTTTTAAGATCCATGCCCAGCCGTAGGTTCTTTCAAAATTTTCTGCCAGCTGATATTTTGTAAAATAATCTGCTTCTGTCTGTAGTTTTTCTTTCTGAAATGATGCATCCAGGATTTTTTCAATCTCTTTAGCGCTAGACAGATTGGGTTTTGTTTTCAAAAGTCTTGCAAGCATCCAATGCCCATGAACAGAGCTATGCCAGTCGAAACATCCATAAAAACTGGGATGAAGATCTTTGGGAGTCAAAGGAACTTCACCTGCATTATTGCTGACATGGGCTGTTTTATTCGGATATTCCTGATTGATGCAATGAAGAGGTTTATCAGATAATTTCATGGCCATCTCGTCGGTAAGTTTCGGAACTTCCTGGGCATACATCAGAAATGGTAAAAACGCAAATACTAAAAAATTTTTTTTCATGAATTAAAAATAAAAATAATTTATAGTCTCAGCAATTTTTTAGGCTGGTTTTAAAGCTATTTATTGAATTAACATTCAACATTCTTTCGTTTTACATTTTAATCATTTTTACAAATGATCATTTTTGAGCACACTTTTTGATCATATCCCTAAAAAACTAACATACCCATGAAAAACATTATTCTCCTATTATCAGGTCTTATTCTGATCAACTGCAGCAAATCAGGCGTTGAAAATCAGGAAGTGAAAGCCGACCTAGCGGAAGTTCTAACCGAAGATAAAACACCTTCTTCTTCAGCTGCTCCTATGCCTCCACCACTTTCTATTTCTGAGAAGGTAGTCTCCGATGAAGATGGAACCAACAAAGAAGTTTATACCCCAAAGAAAACAGATACGATTTCCAAAAAAATTATCAAAAACGGAGATATGAAGATTCAGGTGGGTGATATTAAAAAAACACAAAATCAAGTCAATGAGATCATCAAGAAAAACAATGCTTATATCCAAAAGGAAGAGTTTCAAAATACGGATATGGATGATAATCTTACTCTGATTATCCGTGTACCCCATAAAAACTTCGATGCATTGATCAGCTCATTTTCAAACGGAGTAGGATCTGTTTTGTCTAAAAATATTTCATCCAATGATGTGACAGAGGAATATACTGATGTAGCCATTAAACTGGCCAACAAAAAAATATATCTTGAAAAATACAGGGACATGCTTAAAAGTGCTGCTACTACGAAAGATATGCTGGAAATTCAGGAAAATATCCGGGAACTTGAAGATGAGATTGACGTGGCTGAAGGCAGGCTTCGTTTTATTGATGACCGCGTGAATTACAGTACCTTAAATTTGAACTTATATAAAGAGAAAGTGAGAAGTTCGGCTACTTCAAAAATCGGTTTTGGAAGCCGCTTTATTGATTCTCTGACGGAAGGCTGGAACAGTTTTGTGGGTTTTCTGCTGGGAATCGTTTCATTATGGCCGTTCTTTTTAATCATTCCATTTATTGTGTTCTTTTGGAGAAAATGGAAATCTGGAAAAAAGGATAAAAATTAATTTATTAAAAAATCCGGGCATCTTCGATGCCCGGATTTCTACTGCATTATCAACAATTTAATTGTACTGTTTCCAGTATGATGTTAAAAACAAAAATAATGCAATAGCCCTGTTAAGGGCTGTTAAATATTTTTATTGGAAAAGCTAAAAAAGGATGAGCTTTTCATAGAATAAAACCACCTTGCCGTCAAGGTGATTTTATTCTTATTTTAAATTGCTTTATTACTTTCGGATCGTTTTCGTTATGCTGCTTCCATCTTTATAATGAATTCTCACAAAATAAATTCCGGCTTGCAGATGACTGATATTAATACTGCTCTTTGTTGGGTTAACAGAAGAAAGCATCTGAAGTCCACCAGGATTAATTACCTCCACTCTACTCATTTTTCCATAATAATCTTCCGGCGAAAAACTGATCAGATGATCAGATACAATTATTGAAAGACCACCTTCTCTACTTGTAAGACCGGCCGTACAGCCTGGACCTTCTGTGCAGTCATTGATTACTTTCCAGACAGGATTACTTCCCGGAGTTTCTCCTGGATTAGCATACCATTTATTTTCCCATATTTTACAGGCATAGAAAACCTTTGTTCCTGCTGTTGAATACGTTTTTGCCGGATTATATTCTTGTGCACCACAATAAGTAACCGGACCGCTTGATTGACAACCGGGACCTTCTGTGCATGTGCTTACTTCCTCCCATACCATATTTATTCCTGGAAGCTCTCCAGGATTAGCATACCATTTATTTTTCCAGATTTTACAAGAGTAAAAAACTTTCGCCCCGGCTGTAGGATATGCATTGGCAGGATTATACTGTTCTGCTCCACAATACGTTTGACCATTCCCCGGTGTAATCTTCTTCGTTCTGACTTTTAATTCATTACTCATGTCAGAAATCTGATCGTTCATCGCCACAGATCTTATCGTATAACGATATTCCGTGTCTTCTGTTAATCCTACTCGTGAAAAACTTGTTTGAACGGTTTCTCCTACTTTGATCCCATTTTCAAATATCTGATAGTTTTTGATGCCTTGTGTATGGGTCGAAGCCATCCACATAAGTGAAACGGAGTTTTCAGTAACTCCCATTGAATGGAGGTTGGATGGTGCTGTAGGTTTTTCAATTGTCCCTTCAGTGTTTGTTTTTATATTGAGTGGCGTACTTTTCCCTGATGTGAGCCCTGAAGAACCTTTCGCCTGTACTTCATACGTATAAATCGTATTGGCAGTTAAGCCTGTATCTTCAAATGCAGCTCCACTTACCTGTTGTACACTTTGTCCATTGCGGAAAACAGTATAAGATACCGCATCTGGTTGTGGTGTCCAGCTTATTTTAGCAGAAGAACTGGTTACTCCTACCTGTGTTAATCCTGTAGGAGTAGCAGGTGCCGAAACTCCTGTTCCGGAAGTTACGTTAACGTCAATCACATTATAGAATGCATTAACGGTGTCTGCTACATCCCAAACCGCTAAAATAATATGGTACCCTGTACGGTTGGCAGGAACTGTAATCTGATGAGAAACATTATCCTGCGGTGGAGTACCATTATGCGCGATTGTACCAATCAGTTCAAGATCCTGGCGGGAAAGAGGTTTATTGGGGTCCCAGCCTTGCTTTGTCATGTAATAATGCCATTTTGCAGTCGCGTGATACGCCGAGTATTTCCAGATAAAGGCATTCACACCCGTGGTGATATTGGTTTTCTTCCACCTGTCGGCAGTCTGGAGATCCAGTGTAGTGTCTCCCCCTATGCTTCCATTAGCGGAAGCAATCTTTCCATCTGCCGGACCCAATGCAGGAAATCCTTTGGGTGCTTCCAGAGAACCTGGCTCATTAATTACAGAACCATATTTTCCAAATGCCACTGAATAGCCAAGCGAAGCTTTATCCAGACTTCCCTGATATCCTCTTGAGGCAGGACTTAGTACATATCCGTGTGCAGACAGATGAATTAAAGAAGGTACCAGCATCGCAAGCATGAGCAATACCGGAAAAAAAATTTTACGTGTCATCATATTTAAATATTTGGTGTTGATTTTATTGGATCAGTTTTGTATAAAAATGAATTTTTAAACCATTATACTTCGAATAACTAAAGGAATGCAAAGGATATGAGCTTAAATCTACCAAAACACTTACATTATAAAATATTTAATAAAAATCAAATTAAACAAAACGTATTAGTTAATATTTCAGGTTAAAACACAAAATAGCAATTCATAACATATTATTAACATATAATTACAATATTTTAAAACATAAAAATATGAAAAACAAAACAAATTAATCACATATTATTGAAATAAATTAAGTTTGAATCAAGATTAAAAAGCAGGAAGAGAGAAATGAAACTGGAAAACAATTTTAGTTCCATGATTTCTAAGGAATTAATAAAAACTCTTATAAATAAAAAAAGCTGGGAGATTGATCCGATGACCAATTCCCAGCTTGTAAGTCTAAAAAGACTCCTATTAATTTATGAACTATAAGGAGTGAAATCTATTTCCCCAGCACAAAAACGGCAGGGATTTTATGAAGTTCTGGCTTTTGTTTCTGCCAGTCTTTTATTGATTTTGTCTTAATGAATTCATGTTCAGGATCGTTGATATTTGCAGCGATACACAGCTTTGTATTCGGTGATAAAAACTTGCATAAATCTTCAAAAAGCGGGTTGTTTCTATACGGTGTTTCCATGAAAATCTGCGAATAGCCTGTTTTCTGAACAAGACTTTCGAGATTCATGATCTGTTTCTTTTTCTCTCCTTTCTCAATCGGAAGATAACCATTGAAGGTAAATTCCTGCCCATTGAATCCACTGGAGATCAACGCAAGAATAATAGATGAAGGCCCTGAGATCGGAATCACCCTGATGTTCTTCTCATGACACCATTTAACGATCAGGTTGCCAGGGTCTGCAATACAAGGCAGTCCTGCCTCAGATAACAATCCAAAGTCCTGCCCTTTCAGCATCAACTCCTGAGCTTCTTTGATATCTGCATTTTCCGTGTATTTATCCAACAAGAAAAGCTTCAGATCCGCCTGTTTCTTTTCCGGAGCAAAAAATTTCACAACCTTTCTCGCTGTTTTTTCATTTTCTACGAAGAAATAATCCGTTTGCATGATGTAATCCTTCAAAACAGGTGAAAAGTGGTTGATAGAAGTATTTTCTGATAAGTAAGCAGGGAGTAAAAAAAGCATTGTATTATTTTTTAGTTCTTTCGTTTAATGTAGGTTGTGGGAAATATTTTGTCAAATCCATAGAAAAGGTAACGGAGGTGATTTTCCAGGTTCCGTTGATCTTCATTAATGTCCAGATCTCCTTTCCCCAGTTTTCCATTTTACCGTCGTACCAAAAGCTGTAATCGAAATTGGCAGAGGCTATTGCTCCATCTTCTACAATCTTAATATTATCAAATTTTTCTTCAGATTTATCATCTTTAAAACTTTTGATAAAAGCTTTATAATCATCGGCAAAATAGTAATCCGCTTTAGGATTTTTCTCAAGACGTTTGGCCTGTGTTCTGTCTTTATAAATACCGGTCCAGAGCACTGGTTCCTGGAACAATGCAAGATATTTGGTTTCATCTCTGGATTTAATACATCCCATGAAGTCATCCATTACTTTACGGATTTCTGTTTCATCTTTGGTTTGGGCAAAGGAAAAATTAATGCTTAATAAAAGCAGTAAAAACAGCTTTTTCATGATTATTATTTTGAAATTTGGTTTCTGATAGCGTCGCATCCTTTATCTAAAAGCAAGAAAACACTTTCAAAATCTTTCATGTCACCCCAATATGGGTCCGGAACCTCAGCATTTTTGTGATCTCCCAATGTTTCTAAGAATAATGATACTTTCTGGCGTTCTTCTTCATTTTTAGTTTTTGAAATTACATCTTCCAATACATCAATATCCATACAATAGATCTTATCAAAGATTGCAAAATCTTTCCTTGTGATGGGTCTTGATCTTTGGCCGGATATATCAATATTATGATTGGCAGCAGTTTTAATGGCTCTTTTATCAGGGTGTTCACCTTCATGCATTGAAATGGTTCCCGCAGAATCTACCACATAATGATCTGGTAGTTTTGCTTTCATAATACCTTCCGCCAAAGGGCTTCTGCATATATTCCCCAGACAAACCATTAATATTTTCATATCCTGTTTTATTTAAAAAGAGTCTTTTATCATGACAAAACTAAATAAAAAATGAAGAATACAACTATCCTTCATTTTAATTTATTTCAGTTCAACACTGTTTATTGTTTGATTCTTTCTGTAAGGTCTTTTACGTATTTCTTGATTTCTTTATCAATTTTCGATACGTCTTTGATGGTATCACAAGCATACATTACTGTCGAGTGGTCTTTACCTCCCATTTCCTCACCGATTTTACTAAATGTAGAATTGGTTAATTCTTTAGAGAAGTACATGGCAAGCTGTCTTGGTAATGCAATCTCTCTTTTTCTTGTTTTTGAAAGTAATTGTTCTTTTTTGATTCCAAAATAATCACATACCACTTCCTGAATGTAAGGAATATTGATAATTTTTTTCTGGTTGGCAGCAATTCTGTTGATAGTCTCTTTCAACAATTCAAGACTCAGGTCTCTCTTATATACTGTAGAGTAAGCGATCACAGAGTTGATTACCCCGATTAGTTCTCTTACATTGGTTTTTGTTTCCACAGCAAGGAAGTCCAGCATATCTCCTGGAAGAACGATTCCGTCTCTGCTGAGTTTATCTTCAATGATTTGTCTTCTTGTAGATAGATCCGGAGATTTGATTTCTGCAGAAAGTCCCCATTTGAAACGGGAAACAATCCTGTCCTGAATATCCATAATATCTGCAGGCGCTTTATCAGAAGTAAGGATAATCTGCTTTCCATTCTGATGCAGGTGATCAAAAATATGGAAGAAGCTATCCTGTGTTGCTGATTTTCCTGATAAGAACTGGATATCATCAATGATCAGTACATCTACCATTTGGTAGAAGTTGGCAAACTCAGTTTGTTTGTGTGCTTTGGCAGCAGAGATAAACTGCTGGATAAATTTTTCAGAAGACAGATAAAGAACTACTTTGTCTGGAAACTGATTTTTTACTTCAAGACCAACAGCCTGTCCTAAGTGCGTTTTTCCAACTCCATACCCTCCATATAAGAATAATGGGTTGAAAGCTGTTGCACCAGGTCTTTTTGCAATGGATCTGGCTACAGTGGCTGCGAATTTATTGCTTTCTCCTTCTACATAACTATCAAAAGAATAGTCAGGTTTCAGGTTAGAATCTATATTTACTTTTCTTATTCCAGGAACCACAAAAGGATTTACAATATTTGCAGAGAAACCTTGTGGCATTGTTTCCTGAGTTTTTGGAGTGGGAACACTTTGTCCCTTGATGTTCATGGTAACCGGTTTTTCTTCACCTTTTGGTCTGTTTTCCATCACAGAATACCATAATTTCACTCCTTTTCCTATATTTTTCTTCAGGGCAGCAGAAAGCAAGGATAAGTAATTGTCCTCAATATATTCCTTGTAAAAATCACTCGGTACGATAAGTGTAAGATTGTTAGCTACTAGTGAAAGCGGCTGAATCTTATCAAATAACATATCGAAAGATTTTTCAAGTTTTTTCAGGTCAGAATTGTCTTCAGCTGCGTTCAGGTTATCACGCATAAACTGAAGGCATTTCTGCCATATCATCATTAAATTGTCATCCATTTTTATGCCCCGATTATTCTTTGTTTGTACTGTGTTTAGAAGGAAGACAAAGGTCCAATTTTTTCTTTTCAAAAAAAAATATTGCAGCTATTGATTATTTAAAAATATATTTGTATGTATAATTTAGCACCTAAAATGATACACACAACACACTCAATACGAGTACGTTACGCAGAGACAGACCCGATGAAATATGTATACTATGGCAACTACGCAGAGTATCTCGAAGTGGGAAGAGTGGAGCTCTTCAGAAGCATAGGAATTTCATACGATGAAATTGAAAACCAAGGAATTTGGCTTCCGGTTTCAGAATATAAAATTAAATATATCCGACCAGCTTTGTATGATCAAAAATTAGAAATTCATACGTATGTCAAAAAAATTCCGGGAGTGAGGA
Source organism: Chryseobacterium sp. GW821-FHT04C04 (assembly GCF_059420365.1). Taxonomy (NCBI): domain Bacteria; kingdom Pseudomonadati; phylum Bacteroidota; class Flavobacteriia; order Flavobacteriales; family Weeksellaceae; genus Chryseobacterium; species Chryseobacterium sp. GW821-FHT04C04. The sequence goes on from NZ_JBWKTO010000001.1 coordinate 784,363, forward strand.
TTGATTTTGAATATGAAATTTACAATGAAGAGCATATTAAAATAACAGAAGCTTCCACTACTCTATTTTTTCTGGATGCAAAAACGAATAAGGTCATCAAGTGCCCGGATTTTTTGATGGAAATGATTGAGAAGAATTGGAAGGGGTAAATGGCGGGTAATAGATGTTAGGTAGCAGGTTGTAGGGATTAGGGAAAATACTCTGTCGAATATTAATGGAGGACTGTTGATGTCAACAGTGAATTTTTGAATGAAGAGCCAAGATTCAATAACCAATAAAACAAGATTAGAGATCCAAAAAGTGACTCCCAGCCAAAAAAACAGCTGCCAACACCTTTAAATTTTAAATCTAAAACATTGAACATTGAGTTTCATTTATGAATTAATTCGCACCTTTGTACCTTTATTTTAATCACTCCTATATATATTAATATTATGAAGATTGCATTTTTGGGACCCCACGCCAGTTTTACCCAGCTTGCCGCGGCACAGCTTTTTCCTGATAATGAGCTATTACCACAAGCCAGTATTCTGGATTGTTTTAATGCTGTTGAAAATGGGGAAGCAGTAAAAGCGGTTGTGCCCTTGGAAAACTCTATTGAGGGAACCGTTTCGATGACGCTGGACTATTTATATAAGACCCCGTCTATTAAGATTGAAGCAGAAGCCGTAATGCCTATTGCACACCACCTGATGATTCATCCGGAAAATTCTATTGAGAATATTGAAAGAATATATTCACATCCACAAGCTCTTGCACAAAGCTTCCATTTTCTGGATACTCATTATAAAGAGATCCCTAAACAAGACTTTTCTTCTACAGCTGCCGCTGCAAAATTTGTTTCAGAGAACAAGGATATTACTATTGCAGCAGTAGCCAACCAATTTGCAGCCAATTTATATGGATTGAAGATTATCAACCGAAATATTCAGGATTTTGAACAGAACCACACCCGGTTTATCATCATCTCTAAGCAGCAGAACAAATATCAAAATGATAATCTGGAAACTTTGGGTGAAAAATCAGGGATGCTGATCACTCTTCCTGAAGATCACCCCGGTGGATTACATCAGGTTTTATCAGTTTTTGCATGGAGAAAGATGAACCTCAGCAAAATTGAATCCAGAACATTGAAAACAGGACTGGGCAATTATTTCTTTTTTATCAATGTCGAAGGGCCGTGGAAAGAAGTTCTACATGGCAATGCGCTTAAAGAGCTAGAATCTATCCATGCCAATGTTGATTTTCTTGGAAACTATAAAGAATTTCTCTTAGAAAGCTAAAAAAAAGCAATACATCTACTAAAACACTGTCCAAAAGGCAGTGTTTTTTTATTATAAAACTAGCTAATACATAGAAAAAGGCAATTCTTTTATAGCAAATATTCTGCTGGTTAAGCCTATTCTAAGCAAAAAAATAACCCACCATTAAGGGAGAATTATTTTTTATTAAAACCCTTATAAACAGACAATTAATTAAAAAATAATTATAATAACTCGTAATTATATTATGAGATAAAATCATTTAAAATATAAACATATGTTTAAATACATTACAACATATTAACAATAAAAATAAAATATTCACAATGTAGAGTATAATTTTTATTGTATATTTGCTAAGCAACTAATTAAAAATCTTGATCATGAAAACTAAACTTTACAGCTTAATGTTAGCATGCGCAGCCATCCCTTTATTTTCACAGGTTGGTATCAACACAAGCACACCATCCGCAACACTAGACGTTAACGGAACATTAAAAGTTCGAGACATCCCGGAAGCCACTGCACTCCCTGGATATCAGGTTTTAGCAGTTAATCAGGGAAGCACTCAGGTTTATTCCGTGGATCCAGCTCTATTAATAGCCGCTTCAGGAAGTAACACTACGATATATTCTGCAAAAAAAACTACAGGCATCAGCCTTCTTTCTGTAGGTGTATTGGGAGATTTCAAACCTGTTAACTTTCTAGCAGCCGAAAGAACCTTAGGTAGTGCAGCTTTATTCAATGATACCACTTCATCTTATACAATACCATCAGACGGAGTATACGCTGTATCCTATTCATTCCGTTTTGGAACAGGATTACAAGCTTCTTTGTTAAGTGGCGGTACTGGTATTGGAATCACCAGAACAAGAGGTGCTGGAGCCGGAGTTACTACATTAATAGACTCCCGTCTTTTCAGTGGTGTCAATCTTCTAGTGGCTAGTTTAACTATCTCGGACAGTTATATTAATGCACTCTATTCTTTTCAGGCAGGTGATAGAGTAAACTTTGGATTTATTGATCCAGGTATTAGCTTATCGCTATTATCAACAAGTACTACATCTTTCTCCATTTACAAAATATCAAACTAGTAAAACATATTGTTAGTTATCTATACCGTTAACCCATCACAATTTCAGTGATGGGTTAATTTTTCAATAGCTTCTCAAACATTTCTTTATATTTGATAAAAACTATGAAATGAATGAATTTGTTGCTGTCATCATAATCGTTATTATTTTCATCATTTTCAATAACCTGAATACCAAAATCAGAAAACTTGAAAAGGAAATCTCAGACCTCACTTATAAAATCAATAAGGTTCAGGCTCCGTCTGAAGTGATTGATAAAAAAACTTCAACGGAAGAAACTATTATTCCACAGCAAGTACAAGCTCAGCAAATCTATCATGAGGGGGTAAAGCATCGTGAAGAACATCAGGAAGTCCCCATACCAGTTCAAAAAGACTGGGTGACCCCTGTTTTTGATTTTTTAAAACAAAACATCCTTACCATTATTGGTATTTTTACCCTTGTTCTGGGCATTGGTTATTTTGTAAAGTATGCCATTGATAAAAACTGGATCGGAGAAACAGCAAGAGCAGGAATTGGATTGTGTACTGGAGTTGGTATTGTCCTTATTGGTCATTTCCTAAGAAAAAATTATACCACATTCGCATCTATCATAACAGGAGGGGGGATTGCAGTTTTATATTTCACCGCTACTATTGCTTTCCGTGAGTACCATCTCTTCACCCAAAATACAGCTTTTATCATCACTGCACTGATTACTGCAGTATCTATTCTTCTATCCTATTATTATAAGAGTGAAGTATTGATTATTTTTTCATTAATAGGCGGCTTCACTGCTCCTTTGATGATCAGTACCGGACACAGCAATTATCTTTTCCTTTTCATTTACATCAGTTTACTCAATATAGGAATGCTTGCGGCAACATTGCTGCAACATTGGAAAAGTATTGGATGGACAGCTTATCTATTCACTACCCTTTATCTTTTATACTGGACTGCTGATCATCCTGAACTTTTGAGTATTCTATTCTATATCATTAGCTATATCATATTCTATGTTTTTGCCCTATATGAGTACTTTAGGAAAAATACGCTTTCCGTTTCGAGTATTCTCATGCTTGCTCTGATTAATTTTTCAAGCATTATTGGCCTCATTTATACATTTAATGAATTAAAATATGAGCCTGCAACCCTCTTCCCGATAGCTTTTGCATTGATCAACGCTATTCTTTTCTTCAGGGAATATGGACGAAAAAATCATGGTTCCGCTTATTCTGTATTTGCAGGAATAACAATAAGTTTAATTACTACAGCTGTTGCTATACAGTTCAAAACCCACCTCATCACAAGCGTGTGGGCAGTAGAAACAGCGTTACTTCTTTTTATCTGGAAAAAAACAGGTCAACGAATTTTCAAAATCTGTTTTTACGTTCTTTTCCCGTTAGTTATTATTGCTCAGATGATTACCTGGGCTGAATATTCTGACACAAAGAATCTTGGTATCATTTTCAATCCGGTATTTTTGACCAGCCTGGTTACTATTGCTTCAACAGTCATCAATCTATTTATATTAAAGAACACCAAGAAAGAAAAAGAAGAAAATACAGGCAACTTTCCGGAAGACCTTATTACCGTGGTCAGCTACGGGGTTATTTACACCGCTCTCCTTCTGGAAATCGTTTATCATATCTCCGATATGCCCTGGGCAGCCATTATCAACGCAGGATTGTTATACAGTATCTTCTACCTCTTTGTTCTGCTGCTTTTCAGAAAGAATTTAAAGATCAGTAACGGTTTTCAAAATGCATTGATTTATCTGTTTCTTTTTCTACTGACCCTGAATATCTCTTTTTCAACATCTTCTGTAGTGACCGCTGTTTTATCAAAAAAATTGCAGCCTGGTTTCTATCTGCTGCATCTTCTTCAGTGGATTCTTTTTATATATGCATATGTTAGGATTATCCCTTTTTCAGAATTTCACAAACGTAAAGTGTCTTATTGGGTCCTTTCATTCGCTTTAATCATTTCCATAAGCTGCGAGCTTCACCACTCCTATGTTTTAAGTATTTCCAATGATATTCAACATTCCTATAAAGTAAGTGAACATTTTAATATTCTTTATTTACCTATCATATGGACAATTCTTGCCAGTATTTTTATTTATATTGGTTTAAAGAAGAACATTCAGGAATACAATAAGATTGGTTTTGCCTTAGTAGGTCTTATGGTAGTAAAGCTTTATGGTTACGACGTATGGCAAATGGACAATATCTCAAGAATCAGCGCCTTCATCATTCTTGGAATAATCTTATTATTAAGTTCTTTCACTTTCCAGCGTTTGAAAAATATTATCAGAAATATGGTTGATAAAAAAGATAAAAGCGAAGAAACCACTGATTTATAATGAGTATAAATGTTTTTATCTCTAAATAAAGTTTAAAACAATTCAAGATTTTATTCACATTTTATAAAAAATAACTATATTTATCACGTTTTTAACAGTTACATATTCTGATTATGAAAAAATTACTCTATTCTTTTTTACTACTATCTTCTGCCACTTTATTTGCACAGCAAAAAAATCCCGCTGTAAAGTTTGCAGTTGCTGACAATGCCATTGGAACAGTAGAACTGTTCAATGCAAGAAAAAATGTATTGCAGGTTTCTAAAGTATACAATACTCCGGCAAGCCTTCCCCAAAGTTTAAAAAAATACAGTTCTGTTTTTACAAAAGGGGTGACTGAATACAAATTCAAAAACGGAGAAAATATATTTGACAGAATGCCATTATCTGACATCAACGTACAATATAATGTTCCGGCAGATACTCCTGTATTTATTGAAGGATATGAATTTACGGATACAAGCACTGTGATTTATCCTGAGATCAAGAAAAGAGCAGAAACAAAAGATTACAACGGTAAGAAAACGTTATTTATTTACACTACCGAATAATTGAATACTATAAAAAAGGATCCTGTTTTGCAGCATCCTTTTTTTATTTCTAATATTTATTGTTCCATTTTTTCTTGAGCTCTTCGTAAATTTTCTTTTCCGTGGAATTATTACCTGGTTCATACAGTTTTATATTTTTGACTTCCTCAGGAAGAAAGTCCTGGTCTACAAAATTCCCTTCATAAGAATGGGCATACTTATATTCTTTCCCATAATCAAGATCTTTCATCAGCTTTGTAGGAGCATTTCTCAGATGAAGAGGAACAGGCAGATTTCCGGTCTGTTTCACCAAAGCCAGTGCTTCGTTAATCGCCATATAAGCTGAATTGCTTTTTGGAGAAACTGCCAGGTATATAGCCGTTTCACTTAAAATAATTCTTGCTTCAGGATTCCCGATCACATTCACAGCCTGGAAACAATTATTGGCAATCACCAATGCATTCGGATTAGCAAGTCCGATATCCTCAGATGCCAGAATAAGCATCCTCCGGGCAATAAATTTAATATCCTCTCCCCCGGCAATCATCCTCGCCAGCCAATACACAGCACCGTTAGGATCACTTCCCCTCATCGATTTGATAAAGGCTGAAATAATATCATAATGCTGTTCCCCGTTTTTATCATAAAGAGCCATTGTTTCCTGAAGGACTTCAAGAACATCGGAATTGATAATTTCTGTGGTTGTTGAATTTCTATACTGATTCAAAACCAGCTCTACAGAATTGATCAGTTTTCTGGCATCACCGCCTGAATATTGAATGAAAGCTTCTTTCTCAAGGATTTTAAAGTCAGTTCCTTCCTCTTTATTGTATCTTTCGGAAGCAATATCAATCAATTCTTCCAGCTTTTCATAGCTTAAAGCTTTTAAAATATACACCTGGCTTCTTGAAAGCAATGCCGAAACTACCTCAAAACTTGGATTTTCTGTGGTGGCTCCTATCAAAACAATCCAGCCTTTTTCCACCGCATGCAGCAATGAGTCCTGTTGAGACTTGTTGAACCTGTGAATCTCATCAATAAATAAGATGGGGGATTTTCCAGAAAACAAATTTTGTTTCTTAGCATCTTCAATAACATCCCGTACATCTTTCACTCCAGAAGAAACTGCAGAAAGCTTATAGAATTTTCTTCCCGACTGCTCCGAAATAATCTCGGCCAATGTTGTTTTTCCTGTACCGGGAGGCCCCCAAAGGATCAGCGAATTCAGGGCATTATTTTCAATCATTTTCCTGATCGTTCCTCTATCTCCGGTAAGATGCTCCTGTCCCAATACATCGTTCAGGGTTTTGGGTCTTAATTTTTCAGCTAATGGAATATTTTGATTCAAAGTAATTCTATTTTTTAGATCAATGTTCCGGATTTCCGATCTCCGAAACTTATAACAAATTTAAACTAATTTTCATTTTTTTACCCTATTTTTGCATTGTTTTGAAACTTACATTCAATAAAATCATTACATTTCCGCTGGTAATTTTGATCAAATTTTACCAATGGTTCATCTCGCCCTTACTTCCCAAAAACTGCCGTTACGAACCCACCTGTTCACATTATATGATCGAGTCACTTCGTGTTCATGGAATTTTTAAAGGTTTCTGGCTGGGATTTAAAAGAATTTTAAGATGTCATCCATGGGGAGGCAGCGGTTACGATCCCGTTCCACCCAAACATAAATGTCAATAATCAAACTATTAAATCAATAGAAAAATGAATACTATTTTTTTCAGAATTTATCTTGTGCTATTTGCGTTCATGACGCAGCTTCTCTTTGCACAGGAATACCCTGGAGGTTTATCTGACGGAACTTTAGATATCAACGGAAACAATGTTCCTGTAAAAATCTATTCAACCACTGAGTTGGGAGATCTGAGTACTTTTCCAGACAGAGAAACAGATAAAAGCCCATCTCTTGTTGTCATTCTTAATGAATCCAATTTTGAGCCTACTCATTATGGTATTTCAACGTTGGCAAGATTCAAAGATTCAAAATACCAGTTTTTTGATAAAAACTTTAAGCTGATTGATACATCTGCTACTCCTGAAAATATTACGACATTCAAATATGCCGTGAAAACAGTGAAGCCAATCACTGATTCTGATAAGGTAACGCTTGAAACTCCGTTTAAAATATGGGACCCTTCAAAAGGTCTTCATATCGGATCATTTACGCTTCATTTTTATAGCTTGATGTTTGTATTTGCTTTTGGATTTGGATATATTTTAATGACCAGAATCTTTAAGATTGATAATATAAACCAGAAATATCTGGAGCCTCTTTTCACATTTACATTGATAGGAACGATCCTGGGAGCAAGGTTAGGGCATGTCATATTTTACCAGCCTGAATTATTTAAAGAAGATTTCTGGAGTGTATTTTTACCGATCAGTACAAAAAACGGGTTGAAATTTACCGGGTTTTCAGGGTTAGCAAGCCACGGAGCTACCATCGCACTTATCCTTACGACTCTTTATTACTCATATAAGATTATCAAGAAAAATCCTTTCTGGGTATATGACAGATTGGGAATTGTAGTGTCATTGGGAGGTGCATTTGTGAGAATGGGGAATTTTTTCAATTCTGAAATTGTTGGAAAACCGGCAGATCCAAATTCTCCGTTTGCTTTACTTTTTCCACAGCAAAGCAGTGAATATGGTCTTACCGTACCACGTTATCCAAGCCAATTATTTGAAGCTGTAGGATATGTTCTGTTGTTCATTTTATTGTGGATCTTATACAGAAAAACGGATAAAAAATATCAGCAGGGCTGGTTATTCGGTCTGTTCTTTATCATTCTTTGGGCTATCAGATTCTTTGTTGAGTTCCTTAAAGAACCGCAAGGAGATGAGTTTATCCAGATAGGTGGTTTGAACACAGGTCAGGTTCTTTCTATTCCTTTTATGATTGCAGGAGTTGTAATTATGATTGTTTCTAAAAAATTCAAGATCACTCAGGCAGAAAACGAAAAACCTGAATAAATTTCAGCAAAAGAACGAAACCGCTAAAAAGCTAAAGAGGCAGATTTGTAAAATTACAAATCTGCCTCTTTTATTTTATAGATCTTGAAAGCCATTTTACTCATTGCTTTTTTATTGATTATAAATTCCTCACTACCCTCCTGTTCAGTTCATCAAAAACATTCCCGAATTCATCAATAACATCAGTAGGCAGCATCGATTCTTTTGAATATTTTTCTGAAGCAAGATCAGCAGCTTTTCCATGCAGCCACACTCCCAAAATACAGGTATGTTCTTCGCAATATCCTTGTGCTAACAGCGAAGTCAGGATTCCGGTAAGAATATCTCCGCTGCCTCCTTTTGCAAGACCTGCATTTCCGGTTATATTGTAAAATACATTTCCTTCCGGAGTAATAATTTGGGTATGGTGATCTTTCAGGACAATAAAAACACTATATTCTTTTGCTTTTTCTTTGGCAAGTTCAAGCCTTTTAAAAGAGTTTTCTGTACTGCCAAAAAGCCTTTCAAACTCTTTTGGATGAGGGGTGATAATTGATTTTTTTGGGATTAATTTCAGGTTTTTCGGATTTTCAGCAATGATATTTAAAGCATCAGCATCCAGAATCAAAGGTTGGGTATAGTTTTTCAGAAAATTCAAAAAGCTTTTCCCGGTATCTGAATCGGTTCCCAAGCCAGGTCCTATTCCGCAAGTGAAATCTTTATCAATTTCAAAATTTGTTACAAACTTCCCTCCTCCTTCTATGAACATCGCTTCAGGACATGAAGTCTGCAGTATTTCATATCCACATTCCGGAGCTAATGTAAAGGTAAGTCCTGCTCCCGTTTTTAAAGCTGATTTTGTAGCGAGTACCACTGCTCCTATTTTCCCATAACTTCCCCCTATAATTGCAGCTTTGCCATAGGTTCCTTTATGAGAAAATTCTTGTCTGGGGATGAATATCGGCTCTATCAATTGATCATCGATTACAAAATATTCAGCATCAGCTGTATCAGCATATGCTTTACTCAAATCAATATCCAGTACGTCTACTTTTCCTGTATATTTACCCGTTTCAGGATGAAGAAAAGTTCTTTTCCAGCATTGAAAAGTCAGGGTATAATCAGCTTTCAGAATAACAGCATTATTATCGAACATTTCATCTGCAGGCAGCCCTGAAGGCACATCAATGGAAATCTTAATATTCTTCTTTTGATTCAGTTTTTCAACAAGTATTTTATGGTCTCCTTCCAACGGCCGAGACAATCCAGTTCCCAAAAGGGCATCTATAATGATGGTTTTATCATCGAAATTATATGGCTCGTTATGATCAAATTTTCTGACCGAAATTCCTGATATATCCCGAAGTCTTTTGAGATTGACAGAAGCATCTTCTGAAAATTTCTTTTTGGAATCACTTATAAATAGATCCACATCAAAACCTTTCAGATAAAGCATTCTTGCCACCGCCAGTCCATCCCCTCCATTGTTTCCGTTACCACAAAATATGGCCAGCTTTTTGTGATTTTTACAATGTTCAGAAATCCAGTGGGCAACAGCCATCGAAGCTCTTTCCATCAATTGAATAGACGAAATGGGCTCATGAGAAATGGTAAATTGATCCCAGCTGCGTATTTGTTCTGCGGTGAAAATTTTCATAAGTAAATTAAACTTTTAAGCAAATTACAAAAGATTTTTCATTATGATATCACGTCGTTAATAAAAATAAGGAGGTACCATGAATGAGATAAAAGATCTCTATAAAGCCAAAATATTCATTAAAACAGATTATAAATATTCAATAGAAAATTCAATAGAAAATTCAATATTTTGGGAATAAAAAACTATAAAAAGTAGTGTTTTTTACATTTTTTAATTATATTTTTGTGTATATACTAATTAAAAAAATATAAATTATGGGATTTGTTAAAGAATTTAAAGAGTTTGCCTTTAAGGGAAATGTTCTCGATCTTGCTGTCGGTGTGATCATTGGTGCTGCATTTGGAAAAATTGTTTCGTCTTTAGTAGAAGATGTAATCACTCCACTGATATTAAATCCGGCATTGAAAGCAGCGGGAGCAGAAAACATTGCAAAACTTACGTGGAATGGTGTTGCTTATGGAAATTTCCTTTCAGCAGTAATCAGTTTCCTATGTATTGCTATAGTTCTTTTCTGGATCATCAAGCTAGCTAATAAAGTTAACAAAAAAGAAGCCCCAGCTCCTGCAGGACCTACAGATGATCAAAAATTACTGACAGAGATCAGAGATTTATTGAAAAGCAAAAATATATAATCTGTACATAACAGCTTAAACATAAAAAGCACCTCCATGGAGGTGCTTTTGTTATATCGTTTCAAATTATTGAATCTGTAAGATACTTGAAATCTGCTCTGCAAGGGAAAGCCCGATTCTGTCCTGTGCCTCAAGAGTAGAAGCTCCGGTGTGAGGGGTAAGAGAGATTTTAGAGTGATGAAGGATTTCCTTAGAAGGGGTTGGCTCGTTAATGAAAACATCCAGTCCTGCAAATCTTACTTTACCGGAATCCAATGCATGGATCAAAGCTGTTTCATCAATAACACCTCCTCTTGAACAGTTGACAATAGCCACTCCGTTTTTCATCATATCAAATTCATTCTGACCAATCATATATCCGTCTTTCTGTGCCGGAACATGCAGGGTAATAAAGTCTGAATGTTTCAAAACCTCTTGCAGGGGTTCAGTTTCTATATCAACATTAATGAACTGATTATTGTAAAACTTCACTTTGATACTGGCTTTTCCTATATTATTATCAGCAGCAACCACTCTCATCCCAAGTCCTAAAGCAATTCTTGCCACTTCCTGTCCGATTCTTCCCATTCCGATGATACCGATGGTTTTTCCTCTCAATTCAATCCCGGCAGCATATGCTTTTTTAAGACCTCCAAATTCCGTATCTCCTACCAAAGGCATTTTTCTGTTGGAGTCCTGAAGAAATCTCGCTCCGGAAAATAAATGGGCAAAAACAAGTTCAGCCACCGATTCTGAAGAAGCGGAAGGCGTATTGATCACGTGAATCCCCTTTTCTCTTGCGTAGTCTACATCAATATTATCCATACCTACTCCCCCTCTACCAATGATATCGATGGATGGGCAATTGTCTATAATATCTTTTCTTACCTGTGTAGCACTTCTCACCAGCAGGGTGCGGATTTTATGCTCATTAATATAATCTACCAAAAATTCCTGTGGAACTTTTGTAGTGATCACCTCAAAGCCTTTTTCTGTCAATGCATCAATTCCAGATTGATCCAGGCCGTCGTTTGCTAAAACTTTCATAAAATATCAAGTATATTAAAAAATGAAAGATTTAAAAATTAAAGGAGCAGGTTCACATTTAATCTTTAAATCTTTGAATTATATTTTTATTCGCCGTCTTCTTTGAATACTTCAATGGTGACTTGTTTTTCTACCAAATCCGTAAATCTTCCTTTATATCTTGTAGCTCTTACCAAGTGATTGTCTATCCAGTGATAATTTCCTCCTCTCGGTTTTCCGCAAAGCACACTATGGTATTTGAAACCATGCTTATCCAGCCAGTCTATGGTGATTTGTTTTAGATTTTCGGTTCTTGAAGTAAAAAAGCAGATCTGATGTCCTTCGTCATACCATTTGTTGACAGTTTCCAGTGCATCAGGATAGGGTTCGCAGGTAACCATTCTTTCCGGTTCTTCGTTGGGAACGTCATCAGTAATGGTTCCGTCGATATCTATTAAGTAATTTTTTGTTCCATCCTTTAGAATAGGACTAATGTGTTCAATGTATTCTAATTCCATTACTAAATATTAAGTAACAAAGTTAGCGCTTTTACAACTATCAGGCATATTAATCTTACTTTATGTTAAAATTTTACTACAAAAACTATTATTTAAAGAATAATATCAATATTTTATTAATCATTTCATAGCAAATAGTTAAAATTTTTCGTTTTATATTTTCTTTTTAGTGAATAATTGAATTTACCTATAAACCTTCTTTATTCCTTCCTCTTGATATCCCTATTACAAAAAGTATGATGTTTATCTAAAAATTTCCAAAATACATTTATTACTCTTACATTTGTAGGAATGGAAGAATTTGTTGTTTTAGTAAATCCTGAAGATGAAGTTATGGGGCTGATGGAAAAACAGCAGGCTCACATCAACGGCCTGTTACATCGCGCTTTTTCTGTATTTCTTTTCAATAATAAAGGAGAAATGCTTGTTCAGAAAAGAGCTTCAGGAAAGTACCATTCTCCTAACCAATGGACTAATGCCGTGTGCTCACACCCAAGAGCAGGAGAAACTTATAAGGAAGGGGCTGTCCGCAGACTGAAAGAAGAGCTGGGAATAGAGGCCGAGCTTTCAGAAAAATTCAATTTTATATACAAAGCAGATGTAGGTGGTGGTCTTTGGGAACACGAGCTGGATCATGTATTTGTGGGAAACCATGAAGCTGATTTCAATTTAAATAAAGAAGAAGTGGAAGAGGTACGATTCATTTCCATAGAAGATCTGGATAAAGAAATTTCTGAACACCCTGAAAACTTTACAGAATGGTTCAAAATCATCCTGGAAGAATATAAACACCATTTTTAATGATGAAAAAAATATTGTTTTTTTCTGCTCTTTTGATAGCAAATTTATTTTTTGGACAAAAGGGAAAAGTATATGAAAATTCCAACTACTCCATTAATGTTCCTGATGGCTGGAAATCTACCAATGATAGTGAGATCATCAACATTTTTCCTACCAGCCAGATAGGCGCTATTACCATTTCGGAATATCATGATTTACCACTTCCAAAAGAAGAAGTAAAAAAATTCATCCTGGCACTTTATCAATCAGAAGATCAGGAGAATAAAGTAAAAGATAAAAAGAGCCAAAAAGGATATACAGAATACCTATATGAGCACTTTGATGAAAAAGAAAAGCTGTTCTGGATAACCAAAGCTTTTCAAAAAGACAAAAACTTATATTTAGTTTCCATCAATTGTGGCCAGAAATTCTGGAACGGAAACTATATGACCTTATTCAATGAGACTTTTAACAGTTTTAAAATAAAGAAATAAAAATTAAATATGAAGAAAACAGCCTTGTACGACAAACATGTTTCTTTGGGAGCTAAGATCGTACCTTTCGCAGGTTTTGAAATGCCTGTTCAATATTCAGGAGTTACAGAAGAGCATTTTGCAGTAAGAGAAAAAGCAGGATTATTTGATGTTTCCCACATGGGACAGTTTTTCATCGAAGGGCCAGGTTCAAAAGACCTTTTACAATTTGTAACGACCAATAACGTTGACGCGCTTGAAAACGGAAAAGCTCAGTATTCTTGTCTTCCAAACGAAAACGGAGGAATTGTAGACGACCTTATCGTTTACAAAATGGAAGATGACAAATATTTCGTGGTGGTAAACGCTTCCAATATTGACAAAGACTGGAATCATATTTCAAAATATAATACTTTCGGAGCTAAAATGACCAATGCTTCTGATGAAATGTCTCTATTGGCAGTTCAGGGACCTAAAGCTACTGAAATCCTTCAAAAGCTTACGGAAGTAAATCTTTCAGAAATTCCTTACTACCATTTTACAGTAGGAACTGTTGCCGGAGAAAATGATATCATCATTTCGAACACAGGATACACAGGAAGTGGTGGTTTTGAGATCTATTTTAACAATGAAAGTGCTGAAAAACTTTGGGATGCCGTAATGGAAGCAGGTAAAGAAGAAGGAATTATTCCTTGTGGATTGGCATCCAGAGATACTTTAAGATTAGAAAAAGGGTTCTGTCTTTACGGAAATGACATCGATGATACGACTTCTCCTATTGAAGCTGGTTTAGGATGGATCACCAAGTTTGATAAGGATTTCGTTTCTAAAGACGTTTTCGCAAAACAAAAAGAAGAAGGAGTTACCAGAAAATTAGTTGGTTTTGAATTGACAGACAAAGGAGTTCCAAGACATGATTATCCTGTGGTAGATGCAGAAGGAAACGTAATCGGAAAAGTAACTTCAGGAACACAGTCTCCTATGAAGAAAGTAGGTTTAGGTCTTGCGTATGTAGACAAGCCTTATTTCAAATTAGGTTCTGAGATCTTCATTCAGGTAAGAAATAAGAACATTCCTGCAAAAGTAGTGAAGGCTCCTTTTATATAGTCTGTTCTAAAAATAATGAAAAGAGGTTGTAATTGAATTACAACCTCTTTTTTGTGTTTAATTGCAGATACAGCAGATCTTTCTGTCCGGCGAGCAGGCATCCCCTACACCAGGTGTATTAGAAATCACTCCCCCAGCAGGACCACATAAAGTAAAGCAGTTAGCCACAGGAGGTCTTAGCCCTCCATTGATTTTCTTCAGCTCAGATCTGTTAAGATTCTTTGTTTTTAAAAAGTTTGTTTTCATATTATAAATTTTGGTGATTATAAATATAAGTATTTTTGACAGATAAAACACCTTAAAAAATAAACATCATATTGAAAATCAAATATTTAAATTAAAAAAGCTATGCTCAGCAATTGAACATAGCAGAATATACTATTGACTGTATTTTTCAGTCGTTAATCTATGGGTTTACTCCAAAAAATGTTTGAAGAGCTTCCACATTTGTCTTATCATTTCCTACAAAAATCTCCTGATCTGTGATGAAAACAGGACGCTTTAAAAACGTATAATGATCCAACAGTAATTCTTTAAACTCTTTTTCTGTTAAAGATTTCACATCCAAACCTCTCAATTTGATCTGCGTAGACTTTCTACTGAATAATGCCTCGTATGATTTTGTTTTCTTATACATCTCGGCCAATTCTTCTTTAGTAATCGGCGCTTTTTTGATTTCGCGAAGTTCCCAGTCTGTAAGGTCAAATTGGGCTAAAATTTTTCTGCAGGTATCACATGTGTTGAGATAAAATACTTTCTTCATTTCTATTTCTAAATCTTTTATTTGTTACAATTCTCTTTCATTGAAAGTTTCGTCTTTCAAAAGTAGGATTTAATCTAAAACTTTGGAAATTATTAAATAACTTTATTAAAATTTTATAAAGATGCAGAACAAGCCTATTACGTTTCAGTTTATTTCAGAACCTTCAGATGTTAATTACGGAGGAAATGTACATGGAGGAAGCGTTATGAAATGGATTGATCAGGCGGGTTATGCGTGTGCAACGACCTGGAGTGGTAATTATTCTGTCACAGTCTATGTAGGCGGAATCCGTTTTTATGACCCAATCAAAATCGGGGAAGTCGTAAAAGTAGATGCCCAGGTGATCTATACCGGAACTTCAAGCATGCATATTGCGATCAATGTTTTTTCAAGAAACCTGAAACAGCCCACTTTTGAGAAAAAAACCCATTGTATCATCGTTTTTGTTGCCGTAGATGAAAATGGTAAAAAACTTCCTGTGCCCAAATGGATCCCAACAACTGAAGAGGAAAAGCAGCAGGAAATATATGCTAAACGCCTGATGGAACTGAGAACCCAGATTGAGGATGAAATGAAGCCGTTTTTGTAGAACTGAAATGCGGGTTTTGGAATTCTCAGTTCAAAATCTAAAGGTTAAGTCTGGAAGAATTAGTAAGCAAATAAAAATAACCAACCCTATTATATGAAAAGTATTTTCACCTTAATCGTATTGCTTATGATAGCTTGGGTCCAGGCTCAGACGCATCGGTTTATTTATGAACTGCAATATAAGATGGATTCCACAGAGACCACTTATGAAAAACTGAATATGATACTGGATATTACCCCAACAGAAGTGAAATTCTACGGTAGAAATCTGATTACCACAGATTCTTTAAATAAAAAATTCGGAATGAATACCAGTCATACGGATATGTCCGGGCAGGTAGTGAAAAGAAAGATCAACTCTTTTGACAATGAAAACTTTATCAACATTAAAAACGGATATTATTCTTTTAAAACGACAGATAAAATAAACTGGATTATTTCCAATGAAACCCAAAAAGTAGAAAACTTTACTTTACAAAAGGCTACTACCCGATTTGGAGGAAGAAACTGGACCGCCTGGTTCTGTAAAGATATTCCTTTTAATGAAGGTCCCTTTAAACTCCGTGGATTACCCGGTTTAATCTTTGAACTATCTGACACAAAGAAAAATTTCATTTATCATCTTATCAAAAGTCAGGAACTAACACAAATTTATCCTACAGATGATTTTCTTGAATCCAATTTCGGAAATAAAGCTATTCCGATCAATGAAAAACAGAAGAATAAATTGATCATGGAATTTTATAATGATCCTTTTGCTTTTGAAAGAAACAATTTCAGCAAATCCAACAATGATCTTAAAATTAATATCAATGGAAAAGAAATTCATAATGTGGATGAACTGAATACCCAAACCAAAAGCATGCAGGAAGTCATAAGAAAATACAACAATCCGCTTGAGATTGATAAGGCAATGCATTATCCAAAATATTAAAACCATTGTTTATTTTTAAGTTTAGGCTAAAGCCTGAGGAAAGTTAAAAATTTATTTAGGCGGGCTAAAGCCCACCTCTATTGATGTTGACATACGGATATTTAATGGTTATATCTTATATCTTATATCTTATATCTTATATCTTATATCTTATATCTTTTATCTTTTATCTTTTATCATAATTCTTATATTTGCAGTATCAAAAGGAAATGGTGTTCTTCCTTACCCAACCGCTTTACAAAAGCTGATGACGCCTGATTAATAGATTATTAACCAATAACTGATCAGGAATAGTATGTCAAAAAAACAATGGACACTTGGTAAAAAAGCAATTTTTCACACTTATTTTTTCTTCAGAAAATTTCCAGCGCTGCCTTATATTTTAAAATGGCTGTGTATCAGTATTATTATAGGTGCTTTGGTAGGAACCGCTTCTGCTGGGTTTCTTCAATCATTGGAATGGGCAACGAATTTCAGGGAAAATCATATAGGGCTGATTGCATTACTTCCTGTTGGAGGATTTCTGATAGGACTTCTTTATTATTACTTCGGAAAAGATATTGAAGCCGGAAACAATCTGTTGATTGATACGATTCATGAACCCAAAGGAATTATTCCATTTAAAATGGCTCCTTTTGTTTATCTAGGAACCATCGTAACCCATTTCTTCGGAGGATCTGCCGGCCGTGAAGGAACAGCACTCCAAATGGCCGGTGCTATAGCAGATCAGCTTACCAAACCTTTTAAACTGGATAGAAATGAAAGAAAAATATTAATCATTGCTGCTATTGCTGCCGGATTTGGTTCTATTTTTGGAACTCCTCTGGCCGGAGCGGTTTTTGGTCTTGAGGTTTTTCTGATTGGAAGAATACGGTATAATGCTATCTTTCCTGCTTTGGCCTCTGCTATTCTGGCAGACTGGGCTACTAATCTCTGGAATGTAAAACACACTCATTATCATATTGATTTCATCCCAAAACTTGAGTTTTTACCGGTTCTCTACAGTATTCTGGCAGGAATTGCTTTCGGAATCTGTGCTGCGGCATTCAGTAAGATCATTCATTGGGTTGGATCTGTTTTCAAATCCAAAATTAAATATCCTCCACTTCGTCCTGTAGCAGGCGGAATTATTATTGCGTTGGCTGTTTTTGCGATGGGCACCACCCGATACATCGGATTAGGAATTCCTGTGATTGTAGAATCTTTTGAAAAACAGCTTCCGTTGTATGATTTTGCTTTAAAAATGATATTTACCATCATTACGCTTTCCGCCGGATTCAAAGGTGGAGAAGTCACTCCTTTGTTCTTTATCGGAGCTGCTTTAGGCAGTGCTTTATCTCTTTTTATTCCGTTGCCATTCGGATTATTGGCAGGAATGGGATTTGTAGCAGTATTTGCCGGTGCCACCAATACGCCTTTGGCTTGCATGCTCATGGGAATTGAATTGTTCGGGGCAGAATGTGGGGTGTATGTGGCCATTGCCTGTGTTGTGTCTTATCTTCTTTCGGGTCACAACAGTATTTATACCCGACAGAAAATCGGGGAAGCTAAGAACAGAAGGTATGAAAGTCAGCAGGATCAATCAGTTTCAGATTTTTTATAGGTTTATTGTTGGTTATTTTTGTTACTCGTTTCTCACAACTTTAACCCTTGAATTCCGGATCCCGAAACCCGGAACTCGCTACACTAACCCCCTTCCACTCTCAAACTCTCTCACCCACCTTCTCCATTTCCAACTATAATTCGTAATTTTACCCCATGTTCGATTACAGATTAAAAGTTTTCCATACGGTAGCATCCCGATTAAGTTTCACTAAAGCTTCAGAAGAGCTTCATATTTCACAACCTGCTGTTACTAAACATATTAAAGAAATTGAAATTCAGGTAGGTGCCAAGTTATTTGATCGTAAAGGAACTTCTATCCAGCTGACTCAAAGCGGAAAGATTCTGTATGAACATGCTGAAAAGATAAGAAATGTCTACCGCGACATGGAATTTGAAATCAGCCAAATCAATCAGCAGCATAAAGGAAAGCTGATTATCGGGGCAAGTACAACCGTTGCACAGTATATTTTACCTGAAATTTTAGCAAAATTCAATACTTATTATAAAGATATTAAGATCGAGCTACTTACCGGAAATACGGAGGCAATTTCTACACTTTTAAAAGAAGAAAAAATTGATCTGGGTATTATTGAAGGTGAATCTCAGTCTTCTTATTTTGAATATAAGACTTTTAAGCCTGATGAAATTGTTCTGACCGCAAAATCAGATCACCCTCTTGCCCATAAAACCTTACATTTAAAAGATCTCTATCAGCTCGATCTGATTTTCAGGGAACAGGGGTCCGGGACTCTTGAGTTTATACAAAACCGGCTGAAGGAGAAAGAAATCAATATCAATGAATTAAATACTGTAATCCAGCTGGGAAGCAGTGAAAGCATCAAAAACTACCTTCTCCACTCCGAATGTATGGCATTCCTTTCTATCAGTACAATTCTGAACGAATTGAAAAACAACATCCTGACTGTTATTGATATTAAAAACTTCAGCATTGAAAGAGATTTCCACTTTATTCTTCCTAAGGGCGAGCAGTCTGAACTGATCAGGCTTTTCCTCAGATTTGCAGAATAGTTTTCTTACCATGTAAAATCTGTTAATCAAAGGAAAATCCTGCTATTTCACCAGATATTTGAATTTATTGATTAAAGACATTCTAAATTTCAGGTTTTGGCTAAAGCCGATGGAATTTTATTTTATTTATTTGGCCGGACTAAAGCCCGCCCCTATTGATGTTGATCCCCGTGTGGATATAGAAGGAGAAAAATGTTGGTTAACGACAACATCTTTTATCTTTTATCTTTTATCTTTTATCTTTTATCTTTTATAACTTTTAGTTATCCAATATAACAAAATACGATTTACTTTGTAATAGTATTTTCCGGAATTTTGATGCAGATTTTAAAAGTTCGCATTATGAAAAATTTCATTCAAAATGAAATGACACGGAAAGTATTTTTTATTGCATTGGCTGCTCTGTGCCTTACCCCGCTTATATCTTCACCCATTGCTTTAGGTTTGGGTTTTGCCCTGGCTGTTTTTATAGGAAATCCTTTTGAAAAACATCTTCATCATTATATTCATTTACTGCTGCAGATTTCAATTGTAGGGCTGGGATTCGGACTGAAGCTGGATGAAGCACTTCATGCCGGAAAAACAGGATTGATGCTGACCGTTGTAAGTATTGTTACGGTAATGGTTTTGGGCTATTTTCTTGGAAAAATATTTAAACTGGAAAGACCTTTATCCTATCTCCTTTCTGCAGGAACAGCTATTTGTGGAGGAAGCGCCATTGCAGCAATATCTCCTATTATCAAACCAAGCACGAAACAGATTTCACTTGCACTAGCTATCGTTTTTACCTTAAATTCTATTGCATTGTTTGTCTATCCTGCCATAGGGCATCTGCTGAATCTTTCCCAGGAACAGTTTGGTCTTTGGTGTGCAGTAGGTATTCACGACACAAGTTCTGTGGTAGGGGCTGCCAGTAAATATGGAGATGAAGCTTTGAAAATAGCAACTACCGTAAAGCTGGCGCGTGCCTTGTGGATTATCCCAATTTCATTGATTACCATGTTTATTTTTAAAAGTAAAGACTCAAAAATAAAGATTCCCTGGTTCATCGGGTATTTTATTGCAGCTATTCTTTTGAATACCTATTTCCCGTTTCTTGACCGTTTCAGTACTTCCATAACTGTTGTAGCAAAATCCGGATTGAATCTGACCTTATTTTTCATTGGTTCTACTCTTTCTCTTCAGACGCTGAAGTCAATAGGATTAAAGCCTTTACTCACCGCTGTGATCCTTTGGGTCACGATAAGTGTTGGCAGTCTTCTTTATATTATCCATTAACAAAGAGCAGAACCCTCTTGAAATCAAGAGGGTTCTGCATATTAAATGTGGAAATGTTTATTTCGTATTGAAATAATTTTTTTATACTGCAGACTGGTTACAAGTATAAACCTGTAGACAACCTATATATTGAGAGCAATATTCAGGTCCTGTTACAGATCCTGAGCAGCTGCATCCGCAAAGAGATAAATCTGGCTTACCGCTTATTCCTCCAGTAATATTTTTCAAGTCTTGTTTTCCTAGCTTTTTAGCATTTTTGATTGCGTTCATGTGATTTAGTTTTAATTAGATAAATTAGTTTTAGTTGTGTTCCAAAGTTAAACAAATATTAATTACGTGCAACAAAAATCAATATAAAATTTAATAATTTGTTGGTTTTAACCGAATTATTATATTCAAAATAAGGAATGCCCTATTGTCGTTTTTTAAACAATTTAAATTATTCTGTAAACTCAAGGTCTTTATCGTGAGTTTCTGAGATCGTAAGCGAAGAATAAAATGCAAGTCCAAAAACTACGACTCCTACTATGGCAGCACTTTCTATAACCGGGAAATGACCTTTAAGAGAATCAAAAGCCAAAATCATAACAGGGACAAGCCCTCTTACCATATTGGGAACGGTTGTCGTTGCTGTATTTCTGATATTGGTTCCGAACTGTTCTGCTGCAAGAGTCACAAACATAGCCCAATATCCTGTTCCAAACCCAAGCCATACGCAGAACAAATAATATTTTGTTTCTGTATTGGTATTCCCGAATAACATAATTGCCACCCCGATAATTGTAAAGATCAGCATGTAAAAAATGGCCATTTTACGGGATTTTAAAGCGTGAGAAATAAAACCACTCAATAGATCACCAACAGAAATCCCTATATAGGCCCACATAATTGCTTTTCCTGGGTTAATATCCTTGATTCCCAATTCAGGGGCAAATTGATTGGCTAAAACGGCCAGAATCCCTATACAATACCAAGTAGGTAATCCTACAGCAATACATTTTAAATATCTTACCAATCTGTCTTTATTGGTAAAAAAGGATAAGAAATTCCCTTTTGAAACATTTTTATGAACGATATTTTTATAAATTCCGGATTCAGATACACTTATTCTTAGTATTAATAACAGGATTCCCATTATTCCTCCAATGATATAGGAGATATTCCATCCACCGGCCAATTCTACCGTAAGCTGGGCCACCACTGCTCCCATTAATCCAAAACCGGCTACCACTGAGGTTCCGATTGCTCTTAAATTCTTCGGCAGGCTTTCAGAAACCAACGTAATTCCTGCTCCAAGCTCTCCAGCCAGTCCTATTCCTGCAGTAAACCTTAAACCTGCATATTGATACAACAGATGCTCTTTGGGGAAATATGGCAGAAAACCACAGGCAATATTGGCTAAGGAATACACCAAGATAGACCCAAAGAGTACAGAGAGCCTTCCTTTTTTGTCTCCGAAAACTCCCCAGAAAATTCCTCCGATAAGAAGCCCTACCATCTGGCAGTTCAGAATAAAGGTTCCATCTGCATCCGGATTAAGCCCCAATGCTTTTAAACTCGGTATTCTAACGATTCCGAATAAAAGAAGGTCATAGATATCTACAAAATAGCCTAAGGCAGAAATAATAACGGGAATAGAGAAAATGTACTTCAGTTTTGAAGACAAGGACAGTTCTTGCATTTTTAAGTTTTGATAAAAATAAAAAACCTTTCAATTTCTTGAAAGGTTTTTATCAAATATCTTTTTTTGATTGTTATCTGGCAATATTCACAGCTCTCGTTTCTCTGATTACTGTTACTTTTACTTGTCCCGGATAAGTCAATTCATTCTGAATTTTCTCAGAGATATCGTAAGAAAGTTGAGAAGCGACTTCGTCATTTACTTTTCCGCTCTCTACCATTACTCTCAGTTCTCTACCTGCCTGGATTGCATAAGCACTGGATACCCCCTCGAAGCTTAATGCTGCAGATTCAAGGTCTTTCAATCTCTGAATATAAGATTCCAGTACCTGTCTTCTTGCTCCTGGTCTTGCTCCAGAGATTGCATCGGCTACCTGAATGATCGGAGATAATAACGACTTCATTTCAATCTCATCGTGGTGAGCTCCAATCGCGTTTACTACTTCAGGATTTTCACCGTATTTCTCAGCCCACTGCATTCCTAATAGAGCGTGTGGTAATTCTGATTCCTGCTCAGGAACTTTACCGATATCGTGTAGTAGACCTGCTCTTTTTGCTAATTTGACGTTTAATCCTAATTCAGCAGCCATTGTTGCAGCAATGTTTGCAACTTCTCTTGAGTGCTGTAGTAAGTTTTGTCCATAAGAAGAACGGTATTTCATTCTCCCTACGATTTTAATCAACTCAGGGTGTAATCCGTGGATTCCTAAATCAATGATCGTTCTCTTCCCTACTTCAATGATTTCCTCTTCGATCTGTTTTTTTGTTTTTTCAACTACTTCTTCGATTCTTGCCGGGTGGATTCTACCATCGGTAACCAATCTATGAAGGGATAGTCTTGCAATTTCTCTTCTTACCGGGTCAAAGCATGAAAGAAGAATCGCTTCCGGAGTATCATCAACGATAATTTCCACTCCTGTTATAGCTTCTAAAGCACGGATATTTCTACCTTCTCTACCGATAATTCTACCTTTCACTTCATCAGACTCGATATTGAATACAGATACTGAATTTTCGATAGCCTGCTCAGTTCCGATCCTTTGGATTGTCTGGATAACGATTTTTCTCGCTTCGTTTTTAGCATTCATCTGAGCTTCTTCCATGATGCTCTGAACGTGTGCCTGGGCTCTTGTTTTAGCTTCAGCTCTCATGGTTTCTACCAATTCTGCTTTGGCTTCATCAGCGGTATAATTAGATATTTTTTCAAGTATTTCTACTTTCTTAGTGGTAGCTATGTCTAATTCCTGCTGTTTTCTTTCCAGAATTTCATTCTTCTTAGCGTAATCTCCAATCTGCCTATCTAAATCTTTTTCAAGTTTTGCAGTCTTGCTAAGCTCGTCATTCAGCTTATGTTCCTTGTCTTTGGTTCTTTTTTCAACCTCCTGCATTTTCTTTTCACGGGATTGAATATCTGCGTCATGCTGGGATTTCAGTTCCAGGAATTTTTCTTTTGCCTGAAGGTTCTTTTCTTTCTTTATGGATTCGGCTTGTACGTTAGCTTTTTCTATAAGGTTTTCGGCATTTTTTGTTGCATCATCTATGATAAATTTTGCCTTAGTATTCAGTGAGCTTTTAGAGAAAAACATCCCTATTATTGCCCCAATAACTAAGCAGATAACGCCGGCTATAATGGCTGTTGTCATAATATATATTGAGTTTTAATTGTCTTCATATCCAAATAAAAAAGCCTACAATAATCCAGGGATTGAGAGTAAACTCCTAATCAACACGATTTGAACTGATTTCCACTGTCTGTAATCCGGAATCCGGCACGCCATTCGATGGACATTTGTTCGGTAATTGTTTAGCGTTGAGTTTACCTTTAATGTGTTAGAATTATTGTAGGCAGTAATTTCTCAGGAAAAAAAATCTATTTCCCGACTTCATTCAACGATTGATTAATCTGCACTAATCTTTCGTTGGTAGAATTAATATTTTTTTCGTAGTTAAGAGAAACTACTTCTGCATTGGTTCCCAGTTTCAGGGCACACATTGCCAAAGCATCCTGTTTATCTCTTACATCGAAGTTTTGTTCAAAATCTTTAATCATATTCTCGATCTGCTTCCCTACTTTACGCAAAGTTTCTTCCTCTGCTGCCGGTACGTTCAGCGGATATACTCTTCCTGCAATGTTGACGGTTATTCTCCTTATCTCCATTATAATCCACTGTTTTGAAGCTGAGCAATACAGAAATCAATTTCTTTTACCAATCGGTTGATATGGTTTTTCATTAATCTATTGTGTTCAGGATTTCCTGATATTGCTGAATAAAGTTTTATATTTTTTTGTTCTTCTGCTAATACCTGATTTCTTCTCCTTTCTTCATCATACTTCTTCTTCAACTCTTCATGCTCACTATTTAATTCTTTTAAATTTTCAGTAAGATTTTTATAGTTCTTTTGCAGAACCAAAATCTTTCTCTCTAATTCTGAAAAATTGTTTTCTAAATCTTGAAGCATTTCAGGTTTGTATATTCTAACTAGAAGCAAAAATAAAAAAATAATAACACTAACAAAAATAAAACGCTCTATATTTTGATATACCCACAAAAAAGGAGGTGCTAATGCCCCTCCTGTGTATTTTCAATGAAATATTTTTTATTCAAATTTCAGAACAAACATTACTGCTCTTGTCTGTAATGTAGAAATTGCAGATGCCCAGTAAGGAGGTGTAGTAGCGTTATCGGCCACTTTCTCATTGTTCATGAAGAATGTTCCTCTGATAGCAGGAGTCAGTTTAAACTTGTTGAAATAAAACTGAATTCCCATTTCTGCAGACCAAGCAAAATTATGCGTTGTAGATCTGTAGATCCCCTGCATATTGTCATCTGTAGAAGTTGCATTAGACTGAAGGTTCACTACATAGTTTACCCCTGCTGCAACGTAAGGCCTTGAATTGTACCATCTTTGCCCATGAAGTTCCAAAAGTACCGGAATATCAATTAAAGTAGATTTAATTTCTCTTACTCTATCCTTTTCCTGTAAAGGGAATGGCATAAAAGCAGGATTCGTCAAAGATCCGCCTGCATAGATATCATTGGATTGAGTATTAAAAGTCAACTGTCTTTGTGCAAACTGTAACCCCGGTTCTATCCTTACATCAAGATAATCGTTCAGTCTCCATTTTGCAATAAGCCCGGCACCGAAACTATAACTTTCCTTGGATGTGACAAGGTTTTCATTATCATTCATCCCATATTTCGGATGCAAAACAATGCGGTAATCCAGTCTGTTCCCGTTCAAATAAAAACCCCAACTGAATTTCTGCTCGTCGAAATCTTCCAACTTATCCATTCTGTTTCGGGTTCTGAATTGCGCGTTTGCAAAGACGGCAACATTTACTGAGGTTAAAACCAGTGCTTTTAATAGAAATTTATTCATAGGTTACTTTGTTGCTTTATAAATTGTGGCTATACCTAAACTTAATTTTTTATATTCAACTTTCTTAAATCCCGTATCTAAAAGAATTTGCTTCATCTTTTCCCCGAAAGGAAAAGCATTTACAGAATCCGGAAGGTATGTATACGCCCTACTATCCTTAGAAACCAACTTGCCAATGGCAGGTAATATATTTTTAAAATAAAACATATAAAATGGCCCCATGAAACCCTCAACCTTTGAAAACTCCAGTATATAAACACTTTTGTTATCTTTAACTACTCTTCTTAACTCTGCTAAACCTTTGGGAAGGTTTTCAAAATTCCTTACTCCAAATGCAACGGAAACAGCATCAAATCTATTGTCCTCGAAAGGCAGATTTTCAGCATCTCCTTTTTGCATGGAAATTTTGCCGTCTAATTTAAGTTTTTTTATTTTAATAACGCCAACATTCAGCATTTGTTGTGATAAATCTAAACCAACTACCTTAGAACCGGTTCCTTTTTCAATGGTAATTGCCAGATCTCCCGTTCCTGTAGCCACATCCAGCACTTCCTGCGGATTATCATTTTTCATCCATCTTACCAGTTTATTTCTCCACAAAACGTCAATTTTCATGGATAAAACATGGTTCAGAAGGTCGTACTTCGGTGCAATGTTGTCGAACATATCCTCTACCTGGCTCTTTTTCGTAGCCTCTGAATTGTAGGGAGTAACTTTGGTGATATCTTTTGTCAAAACTTAAAACTTGTAATATTCTTTGTAATAATTTAGGTAATCCTGCTTCCTGAAGATCTTAGATCTTGATTCCACCTTCTGGATATTCTTGATCACTTTATCATAGTCTTCATCTACATTGTAGTAAAAACCTTCTGTATAAAGTTTGTTGAAGCGTTTTGCTCCTCCGTAATAATCTTTTCCGTCAATGACTGTTTTGTCAAGCTTCGCCAATAACGAATCTTTTTTAAGATTATATCCGTAATACTGTTCGTTTACGTAATAATCCTGATGGGTAATATTGATCAGACCACGAAGTTTATTCACTTCAAATGCTGAATCATACAGCATTTTCTTATTCTGATCAAAAACCTGAATAGAGTTTTTACCTTTATTCAAATCCACATGCACATACTGCCCCGCTGAAATCACGCCTTCAGATCCGTTATTGATCTTAAAGTAATACGTATTCGGGGTAGGATTATCTACCACATAATAATTCTTCTTGGCTAAAAAAAGGAAGTAGATCCCAAAGGCAACGATAAACGCCACAGCTGCAATAAGTAAGCCTTTTAAGGACGAGTTGTTTTTCATAGATTGTAAAGTACAATTTTTGCAAATTTAATAATATTTTTAATTCTCTGTTATTAATATTAATTATTAACTTTGCATCTTTAAAAAAATCATATAAACGAATGCCGAATACGATCATTATTGGCTCTGGATCTTATATCCCGAACAGAGTTATTGGTAGAGATTACTTTATGAATTCCGAGTTCTATACTGAAGACGGAGTAAAGATTGAAAAGCCTGTAGAAGAGACCATTGCGAAATTTGTAGAGATTACAGAAATCGAAAACAGGAGGTTCATTGAGGATGATCTTTCCAACTCACAAATCGGTTATGAAGCTGCAAAAATTGCCCTTGAAGATGCAAAAGTAGACGGTGAAGATTTAGATTACATTATCTACGCAAGTAATTTCGGAGAAGTTACTGAAAACGGATACGCTGACTTCATGCCAACAATGGCAGCAAGAGTGAAGAACAAACTGGGGATCAAAAACAGAAAATGCGTAACATATGATATGGTTTTCGGATGTCCTGGATGGGTAGAAGCTATGATTTTATCTGATAATTTAATTAAAGCTAAGGTTGCCAAAACCATTCTTGTCATCGGCGCTGAAACTTTAAGCAGAGTAACAGATCCATATGACAGAAACAGAATGATCTTTGCTGATGGTGCCGGAGCAGTAGTGGTAAAAGCAACCGATAAAGAGAATGTAGGAATTATTGCCCACAACACGATCTGTGATAACGGACCGGAATTAAATTACCTCGAAAATCAGCCTTCCATCAATAAAGAAGCAGATCAGAAGCGCCTTTATGTAAGAATGCTAGGAAGAAAGATTTACGAATACGCTCTTAAAAATGTACCGGTTGCTATCAAAGATACCATTACAGATGCAGGTCTTTCTATTGAAGATATAGACAAAATCTTAATTCACCAGGCTAACGCTAAAATGGATTACGCGATGATTGAAAGACTTCACAGACTTTATGATGTGAAAGAATACGATCACTCCATCTCTCCAATGACTATTCAGGACCTTGGAAATACATCTGTAGCAACAATTCCTACCATGTATGATTTAATAATTAAAGGAAAAATGGCAGGTCAATCGTTTAAAGAAAAAGGTAACGTTGTTATGACTTCGGTAGGTGCCGGAATGAACATCAATGCTATCGTTTACAGATTTCCTTAATACTATTTAATAAACAAAAAAATATAAAAAGCACAGGGAAGTTTTTCTTTGTGCTTTTTTTGACCAGAACATGCAAAAGAATTTTTTAATCATCGCGGGAATCTTCCTGTTTTTGGAAGTGTATATTTATCAGGCTATCAGAACGCTCACTGACAATTCCTGGATCAAAATCGGATATTGGGTAATTTCGTTAGCCGTGTATGGGATTTTCGCCTATGAAGTCACTCATTACCAAAGGTCAGACCGAAGTATGGTAAGGGCTCAGATCATGATTTCATTATTTTTAATTTTTATCCTTCCGAAAATTTTCGTGGTTCTGTTTTTATTAATTGATGATATTATCCGAATCGGAGGTTATCTGATAGGTTTTGCCCAACCATCGGAAAATTTTTTCCCGGAAAGGAGAAAGTTCCTGAGCATTGTAGGTTTGGGAATGGGAGGCGTTCTTTCCGCTCTTTTCATAGACGGGATTACTTTTGGTAAATATCGCCACACGGTAAGAAGAGTAAGAGTTAATTTCGCCAACCTTCCGAAAAGCTTCAAAGGATACAAAATCATTCAGATTTCTGATGTTCACAGTGGAAGCTTCTCCGATCCAAGCAAATTACAGCACGCTATTGATCTGATCAATGAACAAAAGCCTGACTTGGTATTATTCACTGGAGATATGGTGAATAACGTTGCGGATGAGTTCAAACCTTTTATCCCTTTATTTTCAAAAATTCAGGCTAAAGATGGTAAACTTGCTGTGCTGGGAAACCACGATTACGGAGATTACGTAACCTGGGGATCCCCTGATGCTAAAAAGAAAAACCTTGATACCCTGATCGACTATGAAAAGCAGGCTGGTTTTGATATGTTAAGAAATGAACACAGGGTAATTGAAAAAAATGGCGAGAAGCTCTACATTTTGGGCGTTGAAAACTGGGGCTTAAAACCTTTTCCGCAATTTGGTAAAATTGACGATGCTTTAAAAGGCGTTCCTGAATCTGCAACTAAGATCTTAATGAGCCATGACCCTACCCACTTTGATTATGTAGTAAAAAAACACCCTTCAAACATTCATCTGACCCTTTCCGGACATACGCACGGGATGCAGTTTGGACTGGATCTTAAAAATGTAAAATGGTCACCGGTACAATACCGTTACCCAAAATGGGCAGATTTATATGAAAGTGAAGGAAAACTATTGTATGTAAACAGAGGGTTTGGTGTATTAGGATATCCGGGAAGAGTGGGCGTTCTTCCAGAAATCACACTTTTTGAACTGAGTTAATTATTGAGCTTAAGACCCAGGTGATTGATTACTAATAGTCAAGCAGCCACCCCAATATAAACTTTTAGTCTTGGCTATTGGTTCTTGTATCTTGACTTTATTAAAATATTCTGAAGTCTAGCGGTTAGAGAAGTTAAGAAATTGAATAGAGGCTATAAGAGAAATAGTCCTCCCTAATCCCTGCAACCTGCAACCTACCACCTACCACCTAAAAAATATAATCTTTCATACGGGAAGTAGCCATTTCCCTGTCATTGAGAAAAGTAAGGAGGGCATCTAATTTGTCCTCCATTTTTTTACCCGAAAACATGCTTCGGTAAAAAGGAATATCAAAACGGTATCTCTTAAAATCTGTAAACTGCCAGGTATTTAGATAAATCAAAACAAATTCTTCATTCTGCAATGTTTCCAAAACCATATTCTGATAATACTTCATCGGCAGGATCTGAAATACAAAATCATTATAGGGCAGCTGGCTGTAAGGAGAGATACTTTCCGGAACAATACTCAGCCCATCCTCTTCTGTAATTTCGGTATCTCTTTTGAGCCTTTTGAAAGGGAAAAGAATATTGGCATTATCGATATTGGAGACGTAATTAAATTCCATCAGCTTCAAATTTTCCTGAGGAACTTTTACATCTTTCTGACGAATACCCCTGATCTGTTTTTCCAGAAGATCCTGAATATTCTTCTTGGCTTTTTCAATTTCTTCAGGATTGGAGTCTTTATTATAAAAAGCAATTTCATGCCCTTTGGATGAAATTGCTTTTATTAAATTCTGAAGTTTTTCAGTAAAGGAAACCTCAACAAAAAAACTTGATTTGATATCGTGAATATCTAAAATTCTAAGAATTGCTTTGGTATTATCTTCTGTAATTTTCAGTCTCTCTTCATCGGTAATTTGGGAGCCGTTTTTCACTTTAGCTTCAATACATGTGATGTTAAAAGTCAATAATACCATTTAAATTAAAGTTTATATAAATTATATAAAATATTAAAAATCAATTGTTAAAAGAATATTTAATTAAAGTATTACTTTATATTATTAATCCTTACTCAATTTTATTTTCAAATTCTTGATCATGTCCTTTGTCATTTCAGAAATTCCGAAATCATACGTCAATCCCCAGTCTTTTTTAGCGACTGAATCATCAATAGAAGCTGGCCATGAATCTGCAATTGCCTGTCTGAAATCTGGCTTATAATCGATTGCAAAATCAGGAATTTCTTTCTTGATTTCTTCTGACAATTCTTTTGGAGTAAAAGACATTCCACCCAAATTATAAGAAGAACGAACCTTTACATTTTCTTTTGGAGCATCCATCAATTTAAGAGTTGCATTGATAGCATCATCCATATACAGCATCGGCATTCCTGTATCCTCAGAAATGAAACTTGTATATTTTCCATCTTCTATTGCCTTGTAAAAAATCTCAACTGCGTAGTCAGTAGTTCCACCCCCTGCAGGAGTTTTCCATGAGATCAATCCAGGATATCTGATACTTCTTACATCCACTCCATATTTATCGAAATAGTATTCACACCACTTCTCCCCTGCCATTTTCGAGATTCCGTAAACAGTTGTTGGATTCAACACTACATCCTGCCCTACGTCATGTTTTGGAATTCCTTTTCCAAACACAGCAATAGAACTTGGCCAGAAGATCTTTTTAAGAAGCCCTTCTTTCGCCATTTCACAAAAATGAAGAAGTGGTTCAAGATTCAATTTCCAAGCGAAAATAGGCTGTTTTTCCGAAGTCCCGGATAAAAGCGAAGCTAAGTGATACACTGTAGTAATTTCGTAATCATGAATCACCTGTCTTACCAACTGTGTGTTAGTAACGTCCATTCTTTCATAGTGTCCGGCAGAAGTAATCCCTTCCTGCCATCTGTCCAATCCTGAAGCGACAACGTTCTCCGCTCCGTGGATTTCAACAAGTCTGTTCGTAAGTTCCGTGCCGATTTGTCCCAAGGCACCTGTAATCAGTATTCTTTCCGTATAGGATTCCATTTTTCAGATTTTTTTAGAATTGTACAAAAGTAAAAAAAAACATGTCAACCATAATAAAAAAGGGATATTTAAAACAGAGCATGAATAAATGCTGCCAATACATTCAGTTCAAACTGATAAAATCTCTTTAACAATAGAAAAAATCAAATACACGATCATAAGCCTTGATTAATATAAAATTCAATAATTTTGCTTTCAAGAAAAACAATCATATGAGGAAGATTTTAATTGCTTCGATCCTGTTGATAAGCCAGCTAAGCTGGGCTCAGTATACAGATATCAATATTATCAAGGAAGTACAGGTAAAAAATAAAGGCGTTGTAGTATCTGCGCATCCCTTAGCGAGTGAAGCAGGAGCTAAAATCTTAAAAATGGGTGGAAATGCCTATGATGCCGTTACAGCGACCCAATATGCCCTTGCTGTTGTTTATCCTCAGGCAGGAAATATCGGTGGTGGTGGATTTTTGGTAGGGGTAAAAAATAATGGAGAAAAATTCACATTGGATTACAGAGAAACCGCTCCAAAAAAGGCTTTCCGAGATATGTACCTTGACAAAAAAGGGAAAGCAGATACTGATCTTTCTCAAAACGGAAGGTTGGCTGTAGGTATTCCGGGAAGTGTAGCAGGATTTTTTGCTACGCTGAAATACTGTAAACTGCCTATGGAAAAAATTATTCAGCCTGCAATTGATCTGGCGGAAAAAGGATTTGCCATTACAGACAAGGAAGCCGAAATGCTGAATAATCAGAGAGAAAAATTTCAGAGACATAATAAATCTTCCATAATTTTCGTGAAAGATGCTCCTTGGAAAGCTGGAGATCTGCTGGTTCAAAAAGAACTAGCCGAAACATTGAAGCTTATTCAAAAATTAGGAGCAAAAGGTTTTTATGAAGGGAAAACAGCAGAGCTTCTGGTGGCTGAAATGAAAAGAGGAAACGGAATTATAACGCTGGAAGATCTTAAAAACTATAAAGTGGCAGAGAGAAAAGCGCTTGAATTCGATTACAAAGGCAACAATGTTGTAACGATGCCTTTACCTTCAAGCGGTGGAGTCCTTCTTGCCCAAATGCTGAGAATGGCAAGTTTTGAAAACCTTGAAAAATATCAGCAAAACTCTACAAAAGCCGTTCAGATTATGGCCGAGGCAGAGCGAAGAGCTTTCGCAGACAGAGCAGAATATATGGGAGATCCAGATTTTATCCAGGATAAAACTGCCTATCTGATTTCTGATGAATATTTGAAAAACAGATGGAAAAGCTTCAGCTTTGACAAAGCAACTCCAAGTGCAGAAGTCGGCAAGATCATAGCACAGCCTAAAGAATCTATGCAGACCACTCATATCTCCGTACTGGATAAGGATGGAAATGCCGCTTCTGTAACAACAACTCTTAATGGGTATTACGGAAGTAAAGTACTGGTTTCAGGAGCTGGTTTCTTTTTAAATAATGAAATGGATGATTTTTCTATCAAACCGGGTGTACCCAATATGTTTGGAGCGGTAGGAGGAGAAGCCAATTCTGTTCAGCCCAATAAAAGAATGCTTTCTTCCATGACTCCTACTATTCTTCTTAAGAATGGAAAACCTTATATGGTAGTGGGAACTCCAGGGGGGACTACAATTCCAACCTCGGTGTATCAATCTATTGTCAATGTTGTGGATTTTAAACTGAATGCCAATCTTTCAGTCAACGCACCCAAATTCCATCACCAGTGGCTACCGGAAGCTATTACGGTAGAAAATAACTTCCCTGAAAGTACTATTTCTGAACTGAAGAGCAAGAATTACATCATTGAAAAGATAAAATATATTGGAAAAACAGAAATGATTGTCCTTGACGAGAATGGAAGCATTCATGCAGTAGCAGATGGTCGTGGAGACGATTCTGTAGCCGTGGAATAATCATTATTTTACGATCATTCAAAATTAAATACAGCTCCGGCTTCATTCAAAGGGTAAAAACCTTATAGAATGAAGCCGGAGTTTTTTTGCATATAAAGCCATTGCAAGAGATTCTTTCCAATGACATTTGTCATGTTTTCAGATAAATTTTCTTAATTTTCGCCTTTAAAAAAACAAAACGACTGTTCTTTGAAAGCAAAAAAAATATACAATCAGCTTTATTTCCAGGTTATTATAGCGATAATTGCCGGTATCCTTCTTGGAAATTTCTATCCTGAATTAGGAGAAAAGATGAAACCTCTGGGGGACGGATTCATCAAATTGGTAAAAATGATTATCGCTCCGGTGATCTTTATCACCCTCACGCTGGGAATCGCCCATATGACCGATCTGAAAAAAGTAGGAAGAATTGCCATAAAAGCAATGATCTATTTTTTCACATTTTCCACTCTTGCTCTTATCATTGGTTTATTGGTAGGGAATATCTTACAGCCTGGCCATGGTTTGAATATTGATCCTGCTACCCTTTCAGGTGATGTTTCACAATATCAGGTAAAAGCCCATGAGTCAACGCTTACAGGGTTTATTATGAATATTATTCCGGAGACTTTATTCAGTCCTTTGGTGGGTGATAATATTCTTCAGGTTCTTTTGGTTGCAATTTTAATGGGTGTTGCATTAGTTTTAACCAAAGAAAAAAGTCAAAAAGTAACCGATTTCTTACAGGATCTTTCAACTCCGGTGTTTAAAATTGTTCATATGCTCATGAAACTTGCACCCATCGGTGCTTTTGGAGCGATGGCATTTACGATTGGAAAATATGGACTTCATTCTGTACTGAACCTTATATTTCTGGTCGCTACATTCTATATTACGTCTATTCTTTTTGTAGTCCTGGTATTGGGAGCTGTAGCATGGTATAACGGTTTTAATATTTTCAAGCTTATTTTTTACCTTAAAGAAGAACTTCTTCTCGTTCTGGGTACCAGTTCTTCAGAGTCTGCTTTACCGGGAATCATGGAAAAACTTGAAAAAGCAGGCTGTTCGCGGGCAATCGTAGGTCTTGTAGTTCCTACAGGCTATTCTTTCAATCTTGACGGAACAAATATTTATATGACCCTGGCCTCTCTCTTCATTGCACAAGCGTTAAACATTCATCTTCCTATTGAAAAACAGCTGATGTTACTTTTGGTAGCCATGTTAAGTTCAAAAGGTGCCGCAGGTGTTACAGGTGCAGGATTTGTTACGTTAGCAGCAACACTGGCAGTAGTTCCTGAAATTCCAATTGCAGGGATGACCTTGATCCTTGGGATAGATAAGTTCATGAGTGAGTGCAGAGCCCTGACCAATGTAATCGGTAACTCCGTTGCTACAGTGGTCGTTGCCAACTGGGAGAAACAGCTTGATAAAGGGCAGCTTCAATACTGCCTGGATCATCCGCAGGAAATTGAGAAAAAGCTGGAGATGTAGGTGTAGGTAGCAGATGTTAGGTTGTAGGGGTTAGAGAAAACTATTTCTCGATACAAGAACCAATAAGAGTCACGATACAAATGTCTGGCTCCTAACTAACAAAAAGCTCTAAACCAGAATATTCAAACTGGCGGGTTGTACTTTAACATGGATGGGTGATTTGATCTTATTGAACTCACCGTCAAGATGCCAGTTTTTGGTATTGACTTTAAATGAGATTTCAGAAACCGGAAGATAAGTAACGTATTCATCGTCCTTCAGTCTTTTAGTAAACATTCTGAAAGCAAACAGTGCAGAATAGGTCAGCGGAAATTTTTTCACCAACACCATATCAACCAGTCCATCACTTTTACTTGCTTTCGGGGCAATGTAAGCGTTATTACCAAACTGGCGGGTATTGGCAATGTTCAGCATCAGGTAACGGCCATTATACTGCTGATATTCTTCATCAGAAAACTTCACCTTGATCGGCTTATAATTGAAGAAGGTTTTCAGGGAAACTTTGATATAGTTTTTGAATCCACGACTCGTTTTTTCAAATTCCTTGACTACTTTACCATCGAAACCTGTCCCTGAAACATTGATAGAAAGCTTGTCATTTACAGTAAACGTATCAATCTTTCTGGAATTTTTTGTTTTTATTTTTTCTAAAAGTTCATCAAGATTTTTGCTGAAACGGGTTTCATTGGAAAATCCGTTTCCTGAACCTGCCGGAAAAATAGCCAGAATTTTTTCTGTATTAATAAGGTTTCTAGCTATGGTAGAGATTGTTCCATCCCCTCCGATTGCTACAAAAATATCCACCTCTTCGAAATGGGCCTGAATAAACTCATCTGTTCCCAGAATAGATTCTGATACATAATACAAGGGATTGTTAACCTTTGTTTTGAGTTCGTTCAAAAACGGCTGATAGTTCTTTTTGGCCGAAAAAGGGTTGATAATAAAAGCTACTTTTTCCATTACCGCAAAATTAAAAAATGCTTCCTGAACTGGAAGCATTAATTTACTTAATTTTCATTCTTTCTTTAAATTCTGCATTTATTGTGCCTTTAAGGTCTTCCCAAGAGACAGGAATCGTGATATCACCTGCTGCAAAAGCGGCAATTTCGTAAGGACTGTAATGAAAATACAGATTCTTGTTATCAAAATAAAAATTATCAGAAGCCGGAATTTTCTCAACAAGAAGCATTTCTGAGTTTTTCACGCCTCCGTCACCGTCCATTGTTCCGCTGTTAATTTTGTCGATATTTTTCATCAGAATGGCTTCAATCTTATTTTTAGGCATTGAAGTAATATCTTTTAATTCTAGTTTTTTGCTGTTTTTAAGATCAAAAACTCTTTCTGAAAAACCGTAATTATCATGAGCTCCTCCTTCATATCCACTACCTACATACTGAATATGCATATAGCCGTTTGTATTGGAAATCAAATTCATGTGTGAACTTGAGTACCAATCCTGCGCATAAGTAACGTCTGAAACCCATTCTTTATTATCGTTTTTCATAGAACTGAAATAATCATTCTTTGCCTTATCAAGGTAGGTCTGAAGTCCGGTTTTGGAAAAGTCTTTGATTTTATCATTCTGAAAATAGATACTGTCTAGTAGTTTCTTATCTTTTAAAGCAGGGAAAACCAACAGTTTCGAGGTGAAAGAAACTTTTAAAGAGTCTGTAATCATTGTAGAATCATTTACTTTCACAGAGTCTACCACCAATTCTTCGGATGTTTTATTTTCTGTTTTTTCTGCTGGTCCTGCCGTTTCATTTTTTTTGCAGGCAGTTAGCGCTAAGAAAGAAGATAATGCTATAACAGCAATCGTGTTTTTCATAATTGTAATTTTTAGGGTAACAAATACAAAAACCATTCAAAAGATGAATGGTTTTTGAAAAACTTTATTTTTTTATATTAAGTTTTGTTTAAATTACTTTAAAAACTACTTCTTAACAAGGCTGATTACCTGATTTTCAAATTTTGAAGCAACTCCCCAGATTTGTTTAAATGCAGGATAATATTCTTTAGGATAATCTGAACTGCTAATTTTTGTCGTGGTAGTAACTTCCAGTTTATTTCCTTTTTGTTCCACAGAATACGTATACTCTATTTCTTTATCCTCTGTGACAATTTTTTTAGATTTAGGCATCTCTTCGATCGTATATCCTTCAGGAATTTCAAGAATAACCTTTTTCACTTTGGTAATAGGCGATCCGAAATCAATAGGATATTTTCTGGCGTCAACCTGATCAAATTCATTGGAACTCTTGTTTAAGAACAACATTGGATTGATGATCATTTTCTTTCCTACTCTATCAATTAGATTCGATGAAGAGAATTTCATGCTGCTTTCAAATTCACCATTTTCCAATACTTTGGAATTGATATCCGTGAAATCCATTGAGAAATTTTCCTTATACTGTTTTTTATATTTCTCAGCATTATCATCATAGTTATCTTTGGCATACATTGCATAAGCACCGGTATCTTTATCAGAATAGGTTCCGGAAATGCTTCCATCATCATTTATTTTAGCATTGGCTGTAAGAAAAGTGTTGCTTGATTTTGTATTGGTCATCTGAATCTGTAATGATTTACCCTTTGTCACAAGAATACCAAATTGGTTCCAGTTCTTAAGAGCGATTTCATCCAGTGAGGATTGTTTGGAGGTTGCATCATAAATATGGAACTGATCATTAAGACTGATCGCTGCCAATACAAAATTCATGTTGGAAATATTGGGTGACACCAGATTGATTACGCCGTTTTCTACTGTAGAAATAATCAGCGGATCTGCTTTAAGACCTGCCTCACGAAGCATCATTACCAGGAAAAGGTTAATTTCTGCCGCATTTCCGACCTTCGTTTCTAAAAGTTTTTTGATACCATCTTCTGTATAAACTCCTCTGTCTTTATTCCAGGTAAATGTCTTCTGAACGTATGAAAAAATTGCATTTGCCTTTTCAAGATCGGTTTTCATTTCTGAAACTCCTGCCGGCATATTTTCTTTAGCTAATTTTGTTTTCTTCAATTGTTCTCCAAAGTCTTCATTCTCATAAAGTCTTTTCCCAATTTGATCCCATGATGATGAATAGAGTTTCAGTTCTCCAAAATTGGTAGAATTAAGCTCTGCGCCTATTTTTGTTCTAAAATTTCTATCATTCCGTACAAATTTTTCAGTTTTAAAGCCTTTTACATTTTCATAGGCAAATCGGAATGTTTTATACTGAGCGCCATACAGGTTTCTCTCTTCAACCTCTTTGTGTTTAGGCAACATTTCTCCGGTATAATTTATATTATAAGACATGTTGATCGGAGCATCCAAAACGTATTCAGTATTCAGTGAAGGGGTATCAGATTCTATTAATACTTCCGGAATAATGAAACGAAATGGCGATACGATTTCGTACTGATATTCCAAGACAGATCCATTCTTCACATTGGGAAAAGCAAATTTCGTCAGGGTAACATATTTATTCTCTTTACTTTTATACTGAGAACTCTTTTCCACTTTTACAGGAACTGCAGTTCCATTTTCAAGATTGTAAGTAAAAGCCTTGAATTTACCTAGTGATTCTCTATTGCTTCCTACATTGTAAATAGGAATTTCAAGATTCAACCAATCTTCTGCTTTATCTTTATCATAAATCTTAACTCTGTAAAAGTATTTTTTGTGCAGATTCCCGGTGTTTGCATCTACCATAAAATAAGCCGATTTATACAAAATCTCGGCAGGAGCATTTTCATCTAATAAAGATTTTGCTTTAGACAGATCTGCATCATTAAATTTAGGTGGATTCAGAAATTCATATTTCTTCTGTGCATTGATCAATATTGTATTGGCAGAGCAAAGAAGTAATACTATTATTTTTTTCATGGTTATATTTTTGTTATTAAAATTTTTGAATTATCCATGTTCAGAATTTTCTTTCTGAAACTTATGTACTCGTTATATTTTTCTTTTGGATACAATCCTTTGTTAATCTGCATTTTTCTGATCACTTTTACTCCTTCTTCACTTTTAACGAAACTTAGCTTATATGATCCAAATTCAGAAGTAATACTGGAATTATCAGGAGTTTCATCAACTTTATAGCCTAAAGGAAGGACAAAAGCAATTTCATATTCATCTTCGTAAGACATATTGACCTCAAAAGGCAGTTCACGATTTTCGTCTGCTTTATAAATAACATCCGAAAAAATAGGAACAGATCTGAATAAAAGACTGTTTCCTGCTTTTTTAGAAAAGTTATTGGTTTTAAAGTCTAAATCATAGGTAATGACCGCATTATCTTTATCATTGTTGAAGTTTTTCATTTCCACTTTCTCAAAGTTTAAAATGTCAAAATTCAATTTCACTGCGTCATTTTTTTCTTTGGGATTAAGATTGACAAACCTCAGGTTATGATCATACTGGTTTCCTGTGTAAGAAAAATTGCCTGCCCCTGTAATACTATTATCCTCATTAAGGTTTACTCTCAATACCTGTTTCTCTTTATTCTGCTCAGCTTTATAAACCGGCGTATTGATAAGTTCAATTCCCTTTGCGGTTACAGCAAGTACATTTCTATCCGTTGTACTGTAACTTAAATGGTTAAAAGCTATTTGTTGAGAGGTATTTTCAAGCCAGATATTCCCTTTTTCAGTCGGAACCATCAGGATGATGTGATTTCCGCTCATAGAAGGAAATTCCGGATCAAAAGAAACCTGTGAACGTCCGGAATTGATAATACAATAAGTAGAAGGAATTCCTGCTTCGTTCAAAAGAATTTTCATATAATTCGTAAGTCCTTTGCAGTCTCCATATCCCTTTTTCTGAACCTCATCCGGCATCATAGGCTGCCAGCCTCCTATCCCTAATGACACCGCTATATATCGGGTTTTATTCTGCATATACTGATAAATCTTCTTTACTTTATCTTCCACAGATCCCTGCAGCTGTAAAGAGGCAACCTCCGCTTTGATGGCTGGAGTAGATGCTGAAACAGGGATCAGAAGATCATTATAAATCCAGGTTCCGAAATCTGTCCAGTTATTTAAAGTACCCTCTTTTCCTGCCAGATTGAATTTTGCCAGTGCAAAGTTGACTGAAGGCAGAATTTTAACTGGCTGCGGGATCATAAAAGCATCATCAATTGCGGGTACGTTTTTGTATGAATATGTTTTATCGTTTCCACTCCCACTTTCTATAACTGAGGTATAATTGTATTTTGAAGGATAAATCTTAGATCTAAGTTCAATTCCTGAAGTGTTAATGATTTTAAACTGTGCTTCTTCCAAAGATGTTTTAGTGGAAGTAAAAGGTACAAAGCGTGGGATAAAAACAGTATCTTCATCTTCTGCTTCGTAAGAAAATTCAACAGTATAAGGGTATTGAGCCGGTGTATAGGAATAAAGCAGTATTCTGTTATCAGAATAAAACACCCCTTGGGAATTGTTGGCAATATCTTTAAAATCAGACTTTGAAACGCTTTTAATTTTTTTTCCGGCTTCATCGTAAATAGTAACTTTTATATTCGAAATGCTTTTTGATTTATCATAAGGAATATAAGCAACCGCCTGGTCATTACCATCTTTATTTAAAACTGTAGTGACTGTGTTAAACTGATATTTTATTTCATCCCGTTTATTGACCTGAACCGTCGTAAAATCCTTTCGTATAACAACATTAGCATTTTTCTTTAAATTCTCAGGAATTGCAGAAGCAGGATAGCTTTGTGCAAAGTAGAATGAGGCAGCAGAAAGAGCCCCAAGAACTAGTATTTTCATCATAGTTATTAAAATTATGCAAAAATAAGAAAATCTTAATAACTGTTAAAAAAAATATAAAAGGCTTCAACAGGTGAAGCCCTTAACCTAATACTTAAAAAGTACTGTCTTAAATGTACTTATAAGGATATGAACACATTATCAACTTTTCATCATCAAATTCTGAAAAGTTAAAAACAGAATATTTAAACTCATTCTATATTGGAGAAGGATGTCTATTCTGTATCTTGAAGTAATACGTTTCATATTGTCTGCGTCTCAAATTTAGAATAAAATACAATTCCTATAATTCAAAACCTGTAGAATTAATAATAAAGACGAGTACAATTAATTCTACAGCCTAAAGGGGTTATTAATAAAAAAAGACTCCATTTCTGGAGTCTTTAAGTTTTTTCTTTTTAATCATTTGGAACCAATTTACTATCATAAGGATCACTTCCAAGCCCTAATACAGGAATAAAAATAAATCCGAACAAGAGTATCAAAATAGTGTACAGAGGAGTTTCTTTGGCAAAACCTTTGGCAAGTCTGTCATATACTACCCAGCATGCATAAATATTCACTAGTGGAATAAAGAAAAGAATGATCCACCATATTGGTTTTTTCACAATTTCCAGCAATACTATTGTATTATAAATTGGAATAAAGGCGGCCCAGGCATCCTGTCTTCCGGCTTTCTGAAAAATTTTGTACATGCAATATCCATAGAATATATAGCATAATAGGCCAAAGAACATTGTTCCGAGTCCTAATCCTGCAGCGGCTGCGCCAGACACTGCATCTGCCCCATTGTAAGGGTCTGTTTGTAAAAGAGTTAACATATTATTGTTTTTTTGGTTTGCCCAAATATAAAAAAAGCTTCTAAATAATTAGAAGCTTTTTGATTATATTTTTAAAAACGTTTATGCATCAATTTTTGCATATTTTGCATTTTTCTCGATAAATTCTCTTCTTGGTGGAACTTCATCTCCCATTAACATTGAGAAAACACTGTCTGCTTCCACTGCATTATCAATCGTTACCTGCTTAAGAATTCTGTGTTCAGGATTAAGAGTTGTTTCCCAAAGCTGCTCAGGGTTCATTTCTCCAAGACCTTTATAACGTTGTACTTCTACCCCTTTTCCGTCCGGAGACATTTCTAAAGTAAATTCCTCACGTTCTTTCTCATTATAAGCATAAACCTTTCTGTTTCCTTTCTTTAATAGATATAAAGGGGGTTGAGCAATATAAACATATCCGTTCTCAATAAGTTCCTTCATAAATCTGAAGAAGAAGGTAAGAATAAGCGTAGAAATGTGAGATCCGTCGATATCAGCATCGGTCATGATCACCACTTTATGATATCTCAGCTTAGCCATATTCAGGGCTTTGCTATCCTCTTCAGTACCTACAGAAACTCCAAGAGCAGTATAGATATTTCTGATTTCTTCGTTATCATATACTTTATGAAGCATAGATTTCTCTACGTTCAAAATTTTACCTCTTAAAGGAAGAATAGCCTGGAAGTGTCTGTCTCTTCCTTGTTTAGCTGTTCCACCTGCGGAATCTCCCTCTACAAGGAAAAGTTCAGATTCAGCTGGGTCTTTGGATGAACAGTCAGATAGTTTCCCGGGAAGTCCTGAACCTCCCATAGGGGATTTTCTCTGAACCATTTCACGGGCTTTCTTAGCGGCCTGTCTTGCTTTTGCAGCTAAAACTACTTTCTGAACAATAATTTTCGCTTCATTAGGGTTTTCTTCAAGGAAATTAGTTAGCATTTCCCCTACGATTTTATCTACAGCACCAGAAACTTCAGAGTTTCCTAATTTTGTTTTGGTCTGTCCTTCAAACTGAGGTTCCATTACTTTTACAGAAATTACAGCTGTCAATCCTTCACGGAAATCATCACCGGTAATTTCTACTTTCTCTTTTTGAGGAATACCTAAATCATCAGCATATTTCTTCAGTGTTCTTGTTAAAGCACGTCTGAAACCAGCAAGGTGAGTTCCTCCCTCATGGGTATTGATATTATTTACATAAGAGTGAAGATTTTCGTTAAATGATGTATTGTAACGCATGGCCACTTCTACAGGAATATCATCTCTTTCTGCTTCCATGAAAATAACATGCTCCATAATAGACTCACGGTTTCCATCGATATACTCTACGAATTCTTTTAATCCCCCTTCAGAATGAAAAACTTCTCCAGGGAATGATCCATCTTCGTTAGGTGTTCTCTCATCAACAAGAGTTATTGTAATTCCTTTATTAAGAAAAGCAAGTTCTCTTAATCTTGTTGCAAGCGTATCATAATTATAAACAAGTTCCTGGAAAATGGTTGCATCAGGTTGAAAGAAAACTTCCGTTCCTCTTTCCTCGGTCGTTCCAATTTCGGCAACCTCTGTAAGTGCTTTTCCTTCTGAATATCTTTGTTGGTATAATTTCCCTTCACGGCTTACTGTAGCCACTAATAAAGTTGAAAGTGCGTTCACACAAGAAACACCCACTCCATGAAGACCTCCAGATACCTTGTAAGAATCTTTATCAAATTTTCCTCCTGCTCCAATTTTAGTCATTACAACCTCAAGAGCCGATTTCTGCTCTTTTTCGTGAAAATCTACAGGAATTCCTCTACCGTTATCTTTTACAGAAATACTTTCTCCTTTGTGGATCGTTACCAAAATGGTATCGCAATATCCTGCTAAAGCCTCATCAATAGAGTTATCTACTACTTCATAAACCAAATGATGAAGACCTCTTACTCCTACAT
The DNA here is from genome assembly GCF_059420365.1 of Chryseobacterium sp. GW821-FHT04C04. Classification (NCBI taxonomy): domain Bacteria; kingdom Pseudomonadati; phylum Bacteroidota; class Flavobacteriia; order Flavobacteriales; family Weeksellaceae; genus Chryseobacterium; species Chryseobacterium sp. GW821-FHT04C04. The sequence goes on from NZ_JBWKTO010000001.1 coordinate 827,643, forward strand.
CTCCAATGTACATTGAGGGTCTTAGTCGAACGTGTTCCATTCCTTCTAAGGCTTGGATACTGCTAGCTGTATATTGTTTTTGACTCATATAAAATTAATAAATTTGCCTAATGCAAAGACTTACAAATATCGTGATTTTTTTCGACGTATGAAAGTTAAAAAGTGTCAAAAAAATGTAGAGTTAAAAACAAAAAAAAGCAGACTTTGTCTGCTTTTTTTTGTTTTTAACTTATATCTATAGCTCTATGGGGTATTCTTTTTAATTTTAAATATATTTTTCAATTTATAGCCATAGCTAAATCTGTTTTCTTTCTTGGTCATATTTACCTGTACTTCCATCTTATCTGGATAAAGAAAAAATTCAAAATAATTTATTTCATTTTTTTTGACCTCGATATCTGCTATCTGTTTTTTTCCTTTAAGCATATCATCGTATTCTCCTAAAAATTTAAAGTCTGAAGACATACTTTCAAAATGGGGCGTTACTTTAAATAGGAGAACATAGGTTTTCTTATCAAAATCATACGTTAAGTTCTGTTCAATTTTTTCGATAAAAAAAGAAACATCAGATTGATCATTCTTCTTTTTCACATAAAAAAATTCATTAGGCAGTACCAGTTTTATATCTTTTTCCATCATATTCAGGTCTCCTCTTGGAAGAACATAATCATTGGTCATATTCTGCAGAGACATATTACCCAATGATCTGAAAAAACGGTCAATATTTTGTCTTGTTACATTCTCATCCTTATCTTCAATATAAGCTTTATAAAGAGCCAGTGTACATTCGTCACCAGAAGTCTGGGCATTAATATCTTTACATAATTTTGTTAACAGTCCTGGTGCAAATTCATCAACCTTTTCTTCAACATTAATTTTGTTTGCCTTGTTAATATCCCTGATCAACTGAACATATTTTGAAATCTTACTGTTTGCCGGAATATCCATCATATTTAAAAAATGAGCAAGAACCTGTTCATTCGTCATGTTCCGACAAATAACCATGTACAGGAAATTGGTAACATTATTTCGGGGATTGTAGGTGGCAAAGTCTACTGTTCCAAAAGCCATTTTCCAGGTATTATTATTTCGGACTGCAACTGTAGAAATATTCTTTCCCATCAGCTTGCTGTTCATCTGGGGTACCAGCACAAATCCAGTATTCAGGAAATCATATTTTCTGTTTTCAAAAAAAATCAGTTCCAAAGAATTAAAACTACTGTCTCTACCGCTGGAACGTTGAAGATTCTGGTAAAATACCTCTCCCGCAATTCTTCGTCCCTCGTCGATAAAAAAGTTATATTCTGCCGGAAGATTGACTTGTTCTCCCTGGGGCATATAAATCCCCTTCAATCCGTTCCTGTACTGAGCAAAAGAATAGCAGTAAAATAGAGAAAAAACAATAAAAATTCCCTTATTTAAAAATTTCATGGTTAATAATTTAATCAAAATTCCTGCAAATATGATATTTTTTTTCGGGGTATAAAAGTAAAAAAATGTAGAGTTTTCCTTAGAAAAAAATAAGGAATAGCTAACCAATAAAAGATTCAAAATTAAAATGTATTGCTGAAATATCAACTGTTGTAAATCATATTCAACATCAATAATTTATGCGTAAATTTATTTACTGAAAAGTTGATATTATGGATGATTTTATAGCAGCACGCGCTCAGATGGCACTTTCTCTGGGCTTTCATATCATATTCTCTTGTGTGGGTATGGTGATGCCTTTTCTGATGGCTTTTGCCCATTGGAAATACCTAAAAACCAATAATGAAGTATATAAAGGATTGACAAAAGCATGGAGCAAAGGGGTGGCTATCCTTTTTGCTACCGGAGCTGTTTCAGGAACAATGCTTTCTTTTGAGCTGGGGCTTTTATGGCCTGGTTTTATGAAACATGCCGGTCCTATTTTCGGAATGCCGTTTTCTCTTGAAGGTACTGCTTTTTTCATTGAAGCGATTGCTATTGGCTTCTTTTTATATGGATGGGATAAATTCAATAAGTGGTTTCACTGGTTCTGTGGATTTCTTGTAGGACTGAGCGGACTGGCTTCCGGAATTCTGGTAGTAGCCGCCAATTCATGGATGAACTCTCCGACTGGTTTTGACTATATCAATGGACAGTATCTTAATATAGATCCTATTAAAGCAATGCTCAATGATGCATGGTTTCCGCAGGCTCTTCATATGACTGTTGCTGCTTTTTGTGCAACAGGATTTGCGGTAGCCGGTGTACATGCCTTTATGATCATGCGAAAAAGGAATATTGAATTTCACACCAAAGCTTTTAGAATTGCTGTAGGTTTTGCCTTGATCGGAGCATTTGGAGCACCTTTAAGCGGTGATATTGCAGCAAAATCGGTAGCGGAAAGACAACCTATTAAGTTAGCAGCCATGGAAGCTCACTTTGAAACGGAAAAAGGTGCATCCTTTGTCATTGGTGGAATTCCTGATGAAGAAAAGGAAGAAATAAAATATGCTATTAAGATACCTAAAGTATTAAGCTTCCTGGTGAGTAATGATTTCAATGCTGAAGTAAAGGGTCTTAAAGATTTCCCGAGAGACGAATGGCCTCCGATTGCAGTTGTTCATTATGCTTTTCAGATCATGATCTTCTTCGGAGTGGTGATGATCGGTATCGGAGTTATTTATTTATATGCTTTCTTTTTCAAAAAGGAATGGCTGAGTAAAAACTGGCTTCTAAAAACCTTTTTAATAGCAACTCCTTTCGGATATATCGCTCTGGAAGCCGGATGGACAGTTACCGAAGTGGGAAGACAGCCCTGGATCATTTATGGGATCATGAGAACAGTAGATGCTGTTACTCCCATGCCGGGAATACAGTATTCATTCTACTTCTTCACCGCTATTTTCGTATCATTATCATTGATTCTTGTTTTTCTTTTAAAAAGACAGATCCAAATGGTACCGAAACTTTACGACCCTACCGACTCTCAGTTTAACGATAAAAACAAACTATCATGATCTACGTTGTAATAGGTTTTCTCTGGCTATCCATCTGTCTTTATATTATTCTGGGAGGCGCTGATTTCGGAGCCGGAATTGTAGAGCTTTTTACCCATAAAAAAGCCAGAAATAAAACCCAGGAAATCATGTATGAATCCATAGCTCCTGTGTGGGAAGCCAATCATATGTGGCTGATCATTGCGATTGTAATTCTCTTCGTAGGATTTCCCGAAATCTATACTACGATGTCTACCTATCTTCATATCCCTTTAGTCCTGATGCTTTTAGGGATTATTGCAAGAGGAACAGCGTTTACCTTCAGACATTATGATGCTGTAAAGGATAACTGGCAGGTTTTATATACCCAGATTTTCTACTATGCGAGTCTTTTAACCCCTTTCTTTTTAGGGTTAATTGCTGCGGCAACGGTTTCACATTCTATCAACCCTGATGCTGTTGGTTTTCTGGATTTGTATATTTTCAGCTGGCTGAACTGGTTTGGGGTTTCCGTAGGATTATTTACGGTAGCGCTTTGTGCTTACCTTGCTTCTATCTTTTCATTAAGAGAAACCCGTGATAAAGCTGATCTTTTATTAATGATCAAAAAATCCAAGCAGACCATGATCTTTGTTGTGATTACAGGAATTTTAGTATTTGTGACCGCTTATATTTCAGATATTCCTCTTTTGATGTGGATATTTTCCAAGCCTCTGGGAATTATGTCTATTGCCTTTGCTACCATTGCGTTATTGCTTATTTTAAGAGCAATGAACCGTCAGAAATTACTTCCGGTACGTGCATTAGCTGGATTTCAGATGGTCATGATTTTAGTTGCGGCAACCTATCAGCATAATCCTGATATTATTTTATTAGGAAATGGACAGCATCTTTCACTGTTGGAGCATATGGCACCTCCGAAAACCATTGCTGCATTGGGATGGGCGCTAATGCTCGGTTCATTATTTATCCTTCCGTTTTTATTTTATCTGATGGCTTCTTTCAGTAAGCTGAGAAAATAGGTAAAATATGCAGAATTATAAAGACAAAACAGAGCTTATTGAAGAGCTGAAGAAAAGATATCATCTCTACGATCAGGAATTTAATGATATAAAAGAAGATGAAAAAGATCTTCTGCGGACTGGAGTTGACAAAACTCCATCACAAAATATTTCCTATCAATTGGGATGGACCCATCTGCTTTTGCAATGGGAAGCCAATGAAAGAAAAGGAATTGAAGTTAAAACTCCTACTCCGGAATATAAATGGAATAATTTGGGAGGATTATATCAGTTTTTTTATGACCAATACGGTTCTTATAGTTTACAGCAGCAAAGAGAACTGCTGAAAAATAAGGTTAATGAAATTATTATATGGATAGAAAGCCTTGATAATGACACATTATTCACTCCCGGACAAAGAAAATGGGCAACGACTCCCGCTCAATGGCCGGTCTGGAAATGGGTACATATCAATACCGCAGCACCGTTTAAAAATTTTAGGGCACAGCTTCGGAAATGGAAAAAAGAAAAAGGTACAGAATAACTCTGTACCTTTTATATTTATATTTTCTGAGAAATATTAAGCTAATTTTATCAAAAGATTTTCGTCAATCTTCTCTACTTTCACAATATTATTTTTTGTCAAAGTCTTAGAAGCTTTATCCCATTTTTTTCCCGAAAGTTTAGATTTTTCTTTCACCTCACTTAGAGGAAACTGCTCACCTGATTTCAAAATATCAAGAATAGCATGTTCATCTTCTCCCAATTCAATTTGAGGAACCGCTTTTTCAGGTCTCATCTGAGGGAAGAATAATACTTCCTGGATTGATGCATTGTTCGTTAAGAACATAATTAATCTGTCCATACCGATTCCTAACCCTGAAGTTGGCGGCATACCATATTCAAGAGCTCTTAAGAAGTCCTGATCGATGAACATTGCTTCATCGTCTCCTCTTTCAGATAAAGCCATCTGTGCTTCAAAACGCTCTCTCTGATCAATAGGATCATTAAGCTCTGAATACGCATTGGCAATTTCTTTACCGCATACCATTAATTCAAAACGCTCTGTTAAACCTTCTTTGCTTCTGTGTTTCTTTGTCAATGGAGACATTTCGATCGGATAGTCTGTAATGAACGTCGGCTGAATGAAGTTTCCTTCACATTTCTCACCAAAAATCTCATCAATCAGTTTTCCTTTCCCCATCGTCTCATTCACTTCAATACCGATAGACTTGGCAAAATCGTATAATTCCTTCTCCGTTTTTCCTGTGATATCGAATCCTGTAAATTTCAGGATCGCTTCTGTCATGGAAACTCTTGGATAAGGAGCTTTCCAATTGATTGTATGCTCACCAAAAGTAGATTCTGAATTTCCATTAACCTGAGTGGCGCAGAATTCCAATAATTTCTCAGTGAAATCCATCATCCAGTTGTAATCTTTGTAAGCTACATAGATTTCCATAGCGGTAAACTCAGGGTTGTGCGTTCTGTCCATCCCTTCATTTCTGAAGTTTTTAGAGAACTCATACACTCCGTCAAAACCACCTACGATCAATCTTTTCAGATATAATTCGTTAGCAATTCTTAAATATAATGGAATATCCAACGCATTGTGGTGCGTGATAAACGGTTTTGCAGCAGCTCCACCAGGGATTGACTGCAGAATAGGTGTTTCCACTTCAAAGTACCCCGCATCGTTGAAGAACGTTCTCATGGCATTGAACAATTTTGTTCTCTTCACGAAAATTTCTTTCACCTGTGGATTTACTGTTAAATCTACATAACGCTGTCTGTATCTTAGTTCAGGATCTGTAAATCCATCATGTACAACACCATTATCATCCGTTTTAGCCTGAGGAAGAGGGCGTAAAGCCTTGGTAAGAAGGATAAAGTTTTTCACTAAAACAGTCTTCTCTCCTACCTGAGTCGTAAATAGCTCTCCTTCGATACCGATAATATCACCGATATCCAAAAGGTGCTTGTATACTTCATTGTATAATTCTTTATCTTCACCCGGACAGATCTCGTCTCTGTTGAAATAAACCTGAATTTTTCCTTTAGAATCCTGCAATTCTGCAAAAGAAGCCTTTCCCTGAATTCTGCGGGACATCAATCTACCGGCGATCTTCACCTGTTTACTTTCAGAAAAGTCTTGTTTTATAGATTCTGTAGTGTCTGTGATTGTATACTCATCCGCAGGGAACGCATTAATCCCCATTTCAGTAAGCTTATTCAGCTTTTCTCTTCTAATGATTTCTTGTTCTGATAATTGCATTTCTTATTTTTCTAAAAGCGTACAAATTTAGGCATTTTTGAGGTGACCATCAATTGATTTTTTCATAAATCTAAATTATTTCCGAAAAATAGAGTTCAGTGGATGGTTTTATAAGTTGGAAATGGATATCATTTTGAAATAAGCATTGTTCATTTATCTAACCACAGATTTGCGCGGATGTTTTTGAAAATATAGGACGATACTCTATCATGCTTGCATTAAGCTTTGCCTGAAGCCTATTCCTATTGATAGATAAAACAAATTTGGAAACTTAATGGCAACATAATCTAGCCCCGATAGGAACGTTTACCCCGCAACATGCACTGGCATTGAGTGTAGGCGTGAGGAGTATGAGTGAATAGCGGGATGAAGCTCCAAAATAAAAGAATTTATTATTTGGTTTTCCAACCCTTTCGGTTCTGTTGGGGAATAAATGTCCAGGCCAGCATTCTGCTGATTTTTTGCCCCTGAGCCATATCAATAGTTTTGATTTCTATAGCTTTTACCTTTTTTAAAAGCTGAGTCAGCTTATTGAGATTTTCCTTTTTGGAAACCAGACATGTGAACCAAAGAACTTGTGATGAAAACACTGCACTTTCATTAATCATTTTGGTAATGAAAGCCAGCTCGCCTCCTTCACACCATAATTCCGACTGCTGACCGCCAAAATTAAGCAAAGGCTGCCTGGGTTTTGATTTCTTGAGATTTTTTGTTTTTCTGATATTCCCTTTTATGGCAGACTCTTCAGAATCATGAAAAGGAGGATTGCACATGGTAAAAGTAAACCGGTCTTCAGGATTAATGATATTTTTAAAAATATGATCAGCATCAGGCTGACTTTTCAACTGAATGACAGAGGAAAGATCTTCATTTTGGTCCAGAATATGTTGAGCATTGTTCAAAGAATCCTGGTTGATATCTGTTCCCAGCATCGTCCAGCCAAACGACCTGTGACTGATTAAAGGATACACAAGATTGGCTCCTGTTCCTATATCCAGCCCTTTTACAGCGTTTCCTGTTGGTACTCCATTAAAATTTTCAGCTAAAAGATCGGCAATATAGTGCACATAATCTGCGCGTCCAGGAATGGGAGGACAAAGATTGGTGTCCGGAATATCCCAGCCTTTAATATCATAAAAATGTAAGAGTAGCGCTTTATTGAGCAGTTTAACTGCTTTTGGAATACTGAAATTAATGGTTACCGTTTGATAAGCATTAACAAAGACATAGTGTTTCAGTTCCGGCACACAAGAAATGAGCTGATCAAAATCATAGGGATTACGATGCAGATTTCTTGTGTGCAGACTGGATTTTTCAGTGGACATATTTTATTTCTTCTGACTTAAAATATATTCCACCATTTTTTTGGCATCTTCTTTAGATACCTGTGGATGGGCAGCCATAGGCACGCTTCCCCATACTCCACTTCCGCCTTCTATAATTTTGGAAGCCAGCAGTTCTGTATCCTTTTCAGAGTACTTCCCTGCAATTTCCTTATAAGAAGGTCCTATCATTCTCTCATTCACAGAGTGGCATCCTGAGCAGTCTAATGTTTCCATGATCTGATCACCCGAAAGATTAGATTTTGCCGGTTCTGAAACAGCAGCCGTTTCAGAAGAAGCTGCCACTTCTGCTGTATTTTCTTTTTTAGAACAGGAAAGGATCAGAAGACCCAGAGTTCCTGCCAAAAGTATTTTTTTCATTATTTCTTCGCTGTAGAATCTGTTTTAGCAGCTTCAGGAGCAGGGGCAGCCGGAGTTGCAGCAGCTGGAGCAGCAGGCTTAGCAGTAGAATCTACAACAGTAGTTGTTTCTGGCTCTTCAAGCATTGTGTTGCTATCCTGTAAAGAGTGATCTGCTTTTTTTGAGCAGCTTGCTAATAATAAACCTCCGATAAATGCGATTGCTAATACTTTTTTCATTTTTTTCTAATTTGGAAGCAAAAATATAAAAAATAAACCTTTAAACTTATGACAAATGTTTTCTTTGATAAATATTTTTTAAGATCTGAATTTCAATAAAAAATATTTCAAACTATAGGGATATTTAAATAGGGTTGCTATTTTTGTAAAACGGATTATCCGAACCAAAATCAATCTATTAATAAAAAATTTATGACTAAAGAAAATGTATTCAGTACAGCTTTTCTTGTTGTGCTCACTTCCCTCCTTTTTTCGTGTGATAACTCATCAAACGAACCACAATCAGAGTATTCTGATACAATTGAATCAGTCACTTTGCTAAAAACCACAAAGTCATGGGACGGAACGACTTATCCTGCCTATCCAAGCAAACAACCTGAAATTTCTGTTCTTAAAATTGCCGTACCGCCTAACAAAGCATTGGACTGGCATAAACATTCTGTAATCAATGCAGCTTATGTAGAGAAAGGAGAAATTCAGATAGAAAGAAAAGAAGATGGTAAAACGCAATGGGTAAGAAAGGGTCAGGTTCTTCCGGAAATGGTCAATGTAGCCCACAGAGGAAAAACCGGAGATAAAGGAGCAACCCTTATTGTATTCTACAGCGGAACCCCTGATACTCCTCTTTCTGAGCCTGTACAGTAAATAATTTAGAATGTTCGGGTTACATTTTTTTTTGAATTAAAAGTTTTGAAACCCGGCATTCGCTTTTCCGGAAAATCTACTTTATATCTGTTGATCCGTAATAAATAGATAAACGTTGCCACTCTTATATTTTTTTGATAAGTTTAATCAGATTTTATACTAAAAGATAATTAAAAATTTTAGGGTATGGTTTTAATTTCAAAAATTCTGTTTTTCACCAGCCATCATGGTTTTTATACTGTGATTCTGCTGTTTGTATTCTTTGGGCTTCTCTCCTATCTGACAAAAAAAGCATGGTTTTTGATTCCAATCATTCCTCTTGCGATACTAAACGGGTTCGGAGGACAGTTCTTAAATGCCTGGTTCCTGAATAAATATGGTGTTGAAAGCACCGCTATTATCACCTCTGATGTGGAAACCAATTCTACTCTCAATGAGATGTATATTCACGATTATGAAGCTATTGTGAAGAAACAGGATGGAAAATACACCACTACTTTTTTCTCCACGACTTCTGCAACGATCTATCCCATCAGTAATTCAATCAGAATACCTGGTGATAAAGATATTCCTGTAAAATACATTCCCGGATATGAAAAGAACATAGTCATCCTTTATGATCAGTCCAGAGAAGGGAAAATTTTATTAGAATATGAAAAGCTGGCTCCTGTCAATTCTGCAAAAACCAAGTATGAGGCAGACAAAACGAATAAGGAATTCATTGAAGAATATATAGCTGCATTGGAAGAGTATGTAAAAGAATATGATAATGAAACTTATAAAGAAAAAATCAAAGAATTGAAACATGAGCTCAAACAGCTTAAATAACAAGCTCTTATATTAAGTTTTTTTTATTTTCTGATTTTTTTTATTCTTTATATTAAAAAAATTTCTACATTTGTCCCATGTTTAAAATGAGCAACAATATTTGGTGGTGGCTTTCAAACTCTTCGTCGGGTCTGGAGGTATTGTCATGTTGCTAATCACACAGCAGAAATAATAAAATAAACAATATATAGGCTTTGACGGATACCGTTAAAGCCTTTTTTTATTCTTAAACCTTACAAAAAACAACACGATGTATACGAAAACCATTACAATAAAAACTGTTTCGAAAAAAACACTGGGAGACCTTCATACTCCCATGAATATTTACCTTAAGATCCGAGACAAATTCCGGGATACTATTCTTCTGGAAAGCTCAGATTCAAAAAGTATTGATAACAACTTTTCCTTCATCGCTGTGAATGCCATTGCAGGAATTGAAGTGAAAAACCTCAGCGAATACGAAATCAAGCTTCCTGCTTCTCCTCCTGTAAAGCAATTTATTATGGAGCGAAATATCACAGATATATTTGAAGAATTCCGAAAGATTTTCAAATGTGAAGAAACTAATGATCCTATTGAACAAACAGCACAAAGCCTTTTCGGATATACAAGCTTTGAAGCAGTACAGTTTTTCGAAAACATCAATCTTAAAGCACAAAGTAAGGAAGTTGAAATTCCTGTTCTGAGATACAGATTATACCAATATGTGATCGCTATCAATCATTTCAATGATGAAATGTATATTATTGAAAACTCTATTGAGGGTGTAAAATCTGAGCTTCATCTGTTGGAAAATCTTATTAAAAACCAGAATACTCCGGTGTATCCTTTTGAAAAAACAGATGAGGAAACTTCTAATATTACTGATGAAGAGTATCTTGAACTGGTAAAAACAGCCCAAAAGCATTGTATGCGCGGAGATGTCTTCCAATTGGTTCTGAGCAGAAGATTTGAACAGAAATTCAAGGGGGATGAATTTAATGTATATCGTGCTTTAAGAAATATCAATCCTTCCCCTTACCTCTTCTATTTTGATTACGGAAACTACAAATTATTCGGATCAAGCCCTGAAAGCCAGCTGATTATTAAAGACAACAAGGCAGTCATTCATCCCATTGCCGGAACTTCAAAAAGAACAGGGAATTTTGAAGCTGACCTTGAAGCTATTGAAGTTTTAAAAGCTGATCCTAAAGAAAATGCAGAACATACCATGCTGGTAGACCTTGCAAGAAATGACCTTGGGAAGCTTGGAAAAAATGTAACGGTCACTAAACTTAAAGAAATCCAATTGTTCTCTCACGTTATTCATATGGTAAGTGAAGTGACAGCAGATATTTCCGGAGACCTCAATCCTCTTGAAATGGTTTCTGCCACTTTTCCACAGGGAACGCTCAGCGGAGCCCCAAAACATAAAGCACTGCAACTGATCAATCAATATGAAAAGGATTCCCGTGGATATTACGGTGGATGTATAGGAATGATCGGATTGAATGGAACCTGCAACCAGGCTATTATGATCAGAACATTTTTAAGCAAAAATAATACACTCTTTTATCAGGCTGGTGCCGGTCTTGTAGCAAAATCGGTTCCGGAAAGTGAACTGCAGGAAGTCAATAACAAGCTGAACGCTCTAAAAAAAGCAGTTGAAAAGGCAGAAAAAATAGTTGAAAAATAAATAGTATTCCAACCAATTAGCAACTGGCAACACCCTAACAAAAAAGAAATGAACAACAATATAAACACCCAGCAGCCAAAGCTTAAAGTTCTCGTTTTTGATAACTATGACAGCTTCACGTATAACCTTGTCCAGATTATTGAAAGAATTCTGAATCAAAGAGTGGATGTGGTAAGAAATGATAAAATTACTCTGGAAGAGATTAAAAAGTATGATAAAATAATCCTCTCTCCCGGACCTGGAATTCCTGAAGAAGCAGGCATTTTATTGGAACTGATTAAAGAATATGCTCCTACGAAAAGCATCCTTGGTGTATGTCTGGGACAACAGGCTATCGCTGAAGCTTTTGGAGGAAGTCTTATCAACTTGTCTGAAATTTTCCACGGAGTCGCTACCACTACCGAGCTCGTGAAAGAAGATACTCAACTTTTCAAAAACTTAAGTTCAGGATTAGAAGTCGGAAGATACCACAGCTGGGCAGTCAATACGGAAGGTTTTCCGGAAGAACTGGAGATCACAGCTGTAGACAAAGACGGAATGATCATGGCTTTACAGCACAAAACCTATGATGTGCACGGAGTACAATTTCACCCTGAAAGCATTTTAACACCTGAAGGAGAAGTAATCATTAAAAACTTTCTTTTAGGATGAAAACATTAGAAATCCCATCAACAACAATAAAAACTCCCCAAATGAAAGAAATACTGCAATATCTGTTCAACCACAATACGCTTTCAAAATCAGAAGCCAAAGCGACTATGATTGAGATTGCACAGAATAAGTTCAATACCGCAGAGGTTACTGCTTTCATCAGTGTTTTCCTGATGCGGAATATTACCCTGAAAGAGGTAGAAGGCTTCAGAGAAGCTTTGTTACAGATGGCTGTTCCTGTAGATATTGATACCAGTGATGCTATTGATATTGTGGGAACCGGAGGTGACGGAAAAGATACCATTAATATATCAACATTGGCCAGCTTTGTGGTAGCCGGAGCCGGGCAGAAGGTAACAAAACATGGAAATTACGGAGCTTCTACCATTACAGGCTCATCCAATGTACTGGAAGAACTGGGATATCAGTTCAAAAACAGTTCGGAACAACTGAATGAAGATCTTGAAAGAGCTAATATCTGCTTTTTGCATGCTCCTTATTTTCACCCTGCTCTGCAATCGGTTGGGCTATTGAGGAAATCTCTGGGATTAAGAACATTTTTTAATCTTTTGGGACCATTAGTGAATCCTGCAAAACCTAAATATTCTATGATTGGAGTCTACAATCTGGAAATTGCAAGAATTTACCAGTATCTTCTTCAAAAAGAGGAACGTGAGTTTATTTTGGTGCATGGCCTGGATGGATATGATGAGATAAGCCTTACCGATGACAGCAAAATCATTACAAAAAACGGTGAAGAAATCTATTCTGCAGAAGATTTAGGCTTCAATCCGGTAACGCTGGAAGATATTAAGGCAGGAAACTCCATTCAGGAAACCGCAAAAATATTTATGAATATATTGGAAGGAAAAGGGACAGAACAGCAAAATTCTGTGATCCTTGCCAATGCTTCAGTAGCCCTTTACAATACTCATCAATTTGGCACCTATGACGACTGTCTTTTCTTGGCTCAGGAAAGTCTGCAAAGTGGAAAAGCCTTGAATAGCTTTAATCTTTTGATTAATTAGTTTTATTATTTTTTTAACCGTTAAGAATTGTTAAGTGATGAAGAATCGGTAAGACCATAGCTAAGCTATTTATTTAGCCACATCCTTTATTCTCCATCTTTGATGGAACTTAATTTATCGTATCATCTTAATATCCCTTAATGGTTTATAATTTTTATCATCTTATTAAATTCTGTATCAAATGACTATACTAGATAAGATTATTGAACGAAAAAAAGAAGAAATTGCTGTTGCAAAATCAATCGTTTCTGTCAACCAATTAAAAGACTCTGATTTTTTTGGAAGAAAAACCTATTCTCTGAAAGAGTCTATCAAAAATAAAAGCGGGATTATCGCTGAATTTAAAAGACAATCTCCTTCAAAAGGGATTATTAATAATAATGTTCAGCCCTTAGAAGTGGTTTCTGCTTACGAAAATTTTGGTGCCAGTGGAATTTCTATCCTAACTGACAGTGATTTCTTCGGGGGAAATTTCGATGATATTTTAAAAGTTAGGAATGATATTAAAATTCCGATACTCCGAAAAGATTTCATGATTGATGAGTACCAGTTTTATGAAGCCAAAAGTATAGGAGCTGACGTTGTTTTACTGATCGCTTCCTGTCTTTCCCCTGCTCAGGTAGAGGAATTCACAGCACTTGCTCATGAACTGAAGATGGAAGTCTTACTGGAAATTCATACGGAAGAAGAACTGAAGCATTTTAATTCAAAAATTGACCTTGTGGGGATCAATAACAGAAATCTGAAGGATTTCAAAGTTGATCTTCAGCATTCTGTCCAACTGAAAAATCTGCTTCCAAAAGACGTATTATCTATTGCAGAAAGTGGCATTTACAACCTTGAAGATTTTAAATTTTTAAAAGAAAAAGGATTTGATGGTTTTCTGATGGGAGAATATTTCATGAAAAATACAGATCCAGCCAAAGCATTTGAAGATTTTTCATTACAAATTAACTTATAACGATCAACTACAATGAACCTTCAACTTACTAATGTTCTTTCCCCTCACCTCAAAGTCTGCGGCCTTACAAAACAAGACCAGATTCAAGAGCTGATCGCGATGAAGGTAGATTTTCTTGGCTTTATTTTCTATGAAAAATCGCTCAGATATGTTTTGAACCATCTAAGTCTGGAAGACATTGCAAGTATTGACCATCATGGAAAAGTAGGTGTTTTTGTGAATGAAGAAACCGATATCATTACAAGAATTGTTCAGAAAGCAGGGTTGAATTTTGTTCAGCTTCATGGTGATGAAAGTAATGATTTTATTCTTGAATTAAGACAAAAACTGAATCCTGAAACCGGGATTATCAAAGTCATAAGAATAGGAAATGATACCTCTGAAAACAAAAATAAAATAACACAAACTTTCACTCTGCAACCTGCAGCCTACGATCTACAGGCTATTTCCTATTACCTGTTTGATACCGACAGTAAAGCGTTTGGTGGAACGGGAAAACAGTTTGACTGGACCTTATTGAATGAATTTGAAATCCCTCTCCCCTATTTTTTAAGCGGTGGAATTTCAGAAGACAATATCGGGAATATTGAAACATTGAAACAGAAGCCTTTTGCTTTAGATATCAATTCAAAATTTGAAACGGAACCAGGAAACAAAAATATTGACAGGATAAAAAAGTTTAAAACTTTATACCAGCAAAATAGATAACAAATAAAAAACACACAATGATGAACATACATTTGCTAAAGAAGACATTTTACAAAACATTATTTCCACCCAAATTCGGAAATGAAAAAATCCAGAATCTGTATCACTTTGTTTCTCAAAATGACAGTAATATAGAACATTGGGAAGTCGGTGGATTATTGTCTAAATTCATTTGCACTATTAAAGATTTTGAAGAAAGTGACATCCAGTATTTTTTTGAGAGAATCAGCCTCTGGAACAGTTATTATCTGGTTATTATTTCTGATAAATTTTTAGAAAATCATGTAAGATCAGTGGTAAAATATGATTTAGGACTGATTTATGCTAAAATATTTCTGCTGTATGAAGATTCCGACCCTTATTATCTGATTGACAACCTGGAGATTGCAATCACCATGTATCAGTCAAAAATAGATAAAGCAACCTTAATTGATTTAATGCATAAAATAGAATTGTTATATTATAAAAAACTGATTACCAAGCAACAGTACGATTACAATCTCACATTTATTAATAGTTTGAACCCATGAAATATCAGATAAAAGAAAGCAAGGATTTATTAGAACGGGAGATAGAACATATCTTGCAGCTTTGGGAGGTTTCTGCCTGGAGTACTATGAAACCAAACTATTTCCGTGCTTTTTTCAAAGATTCGGAATTTCATTTCCTGCTGGATACTGATGAAAATATACTGGCGGTTATACGGTTGAATTTTGATTTTACCTTAAAAATATCAGATCATAATTATTCATTTGCAGAAGTTGTAGGACTTGTTTCCGCCCATGAAAAGAAGGGGTATGGAGCATCTTTGGTCCGCAGCTTCAAAGAGAATGTTAGTCAGAGAGCATTGGAAACTATTGGCTTTTGTCATTCTGATCTACGCCCTTTTTATAAAAAATGTTCTATTGAAATTCTTCATGACAAAGCCAAAATGATCAAAGAAAATATCGATTCGGAATGGGTTGCTTCTGATGAAGATGATGATATTTTGATTTTTAATGCTTCACAGGAAAGAAAAGAACTGCTCAATCAGCTAAGCTTACAAAACAATGCTTATTTAATTACTAAAGAATAAAAAGATGAATTATAAAAACCCCGATGAAAACGGATATTATGGAGAATTTGGAGGAGCCTTTATCCCCGAAATGCTCTATCCCAATGTAGAAGAATTACAAAAAAATTATCTTGAAATTATAGAGTCTGAAGAATTTCAGGCTGAATATCAGGATTTACTGAAAAACTATGTAGGCCGTGCTACCCCTTTATATTTTGCTAAAAATCTAAGTAATAAATATAAGACTCAGATTTACTTAAAACGTGAAGACCTCAACCATACCGGAGCTCATAAAATCAATAATGCACTGGGACAGGTTCTACTGGCAAAACGCCTCGGAAAAACAAGGATCATTGCAGAAACCGGAGCTGGACAACACGGTGTTGCCACTGCTACAGCCTGTGCTTTGCTTGGTTTGGAATGTATCGTCTATATGGGTGAAATTGATATCCAGAGACAAGCCCCGAATGTTGCAAGAATGAAAATGCTGGGTGCAGAAGTTATAGCAGCTACCTCAGGCTCAAAGACCCTTAAAGATGCAGTAAATGAAGCATTAAGAGACTGGATCAACAATCCAGTGACGACGCATTATGTGATTGGAAGTGTCGTAGGCCCTCACCCTTTCCCGGATCTTGTAGCAAGATTCCAGAGCATTATTTCAAAGGAGATCAAAGAACAGCTTAAGGAGAAAATCGGAAGAGAAAACCCTGATTATGTGATTGCCTGTGTAGGTGGAGGAAGCAATGCTGCCGGAACTTTCTATCATTTTGTAGAAGAAAAAGAAGTGAAAATCATTGCTGCCGAAGCCGGCGGTCTGGGAGTAGATTCAGGAAAATCTGCTGCGACTACATTTTTAGGAACTCTTGGAGTCCTTCATGGAAGTAAAAGTCTTGTGATGCAGACCGAAGATGGACAGGTTATTGAACCTCACTCTATTTCTGCAGGACTGGATTATCCGGGAATCGGGCCTTTCCATGCGCATTTATTTAAAGAAAAAAGAGCAGAATTCTTTAGCATTAATGATGATGAAGCCTTGAAATGTGCTTTTGAACTGACCAAACTGGAAGGAATTATTCCTGCACTGGAAAGCTCTCATGCCCTTGCTGTTTTGGATAAGAAGAAATTCAATGAAAATGATGTTGTTGTCATTTGCCTGAGTGGCCGCGGAGATAAGGATATGGAAACGTATTTGAAAAATCTGTAAAATGTCGGATGTAAAATGTACAATGTATTTCCCCGGCCACCATTCATTACATTATACTTTAATACAATAAAAAATGAAAAAACTAAATATATACTTCACTGCAGGAATTCCACAACTGGAAGACACCGCTGATATTATAAAACTGATTCAGGATTCCGGAGCTGATATGATCGAAATCGGAATGCCTTATTCTGATCCCGTGGCAGACGGACCGGTGATTCAGAAAGCTCATGAGCTGGCTTTACAGAACGGAATGACGATTGAAAAACTATTATCTCAGCTGAAAGCCATCAAAAACGAAATCAGAATTCCGATTATCCTGATGGGATATATTAACCCTGTATTGAGTTTCGGATTTGAAAAGTTCTGTGCGGCATGTTCCGAAAGTGGTGTTTCAGGATTAATTCTTCCTGACCTCCCTCCTATCGAGTTTGAGAAAAATTATCAGTCTATATTAAAGCAATATAATCTCAACTTTACCTTTCTGGTAACCCCGGAAACTTCCGATGAAAGAATGATATATCTGGATTCTTTAAGTTCAGGTTTTCTGTATGCAGTAAGCTCCTCTTCTACAACAGGAAATGAAAATGCAGTCTTAAAAAATGAAAACTACCTTTCCAGGGTAGCTTCCCTTCCACTCAAAAATCCAGTGATGATAGGATTTGGAATTAAGTCGAAAGAAGATTTTGAAAATGTAACGGAAAAAGCAGATGGCGGGATCATCGGGACAGCCTTTGTGAATATTTTACTTCAGGATAAAGACTGGAAGAAAAGTACCATAGATTTTATCCATTCCATCAAAGGGTAAAATTCACTAAATTTGTATATCAAAAATTGAAATGAATACAAATCAGAATAAAGCAGTAGAATTTGAAGATTTAGGGATCAAAGAATATCAGCCTGCCTGGGATTACCAGGAACAACTGATGAAAAATATCATTGATACCAAAATAAAAAACAGGGATCTTCCCGAAGAACAGCATATTACGACTCCGAACCACCTTCTTTTTGTAGAACATCCCCATGTCTATACTTTGGGAAAAAGCGGACATGAAGAAAATATGCTTGCCGGTATGGATCAACTGAAAAAGATTGATGCCACTTTCGTAAAGGTAAACCGTGGCGGAGATATTACATATCATGGCTACGGGCAGGTTGTAGGCTATCCTATCCTGGACCTTGAAAACTTTTTTACGGATATTCATTTATATATGAGAAACCTGGAAGAAGTGATCATCAGAACCATTGCCGAATATGGTCTTAAAGGAGAACGTTCTCCTGGAGAAACTGGAGTTTGGCTGGACGTTGGTAAACCTTATGCCAGAAAAATGTGTGCTATGGGAGTGAAAGCTTCCCGATGGGTAACCCTGCATGGCTTCGCATTGAATGTGAATACGGATATGCGCTATTTTGAATACATTATTCCATGCGGTATCAAAGATAAGCAGGTGACTTCTTTAAAAAGAGAGCTTGAAAGAGAGCTGACACCGGAAGAAATGGAAGAATTGAAGGCAAAGATCAGAAAACATTTTGCAGACGTTTTCCAGGCAGAATTGCTTTACAAATAATCGAGACAGATTAAGATATAATAATAAACCCAGTTTCATCAGTTGAAACTGGGTTTTTAGTTTAAATATAGTTTTGAATTGTTTAGATTCCTACGGAATGGGCAGAATACAATAAAGTATACATTAAGTAGAATATGAACATTTAATAAGACCTCTTATCCACTTGTTCATTCTGTAGGAATCCAAAACAAAAACTTAGTTATTTTAAAATATCCTATTATTCATGAATATCTCTATAAAAATCATCGTTTTTACACCTTTTCCAATATCATAAAATCAAAAATAAGACAGAATAATGTATTTTTTTCTAAAAAACTCTTGCGTGTATTTTAATTTTTATTACTTTTAATGTCACAAAATAGTGAACTATTACAATTAGAAAGTTCACTAAAAACTAACCACCAAAATATAAAAACTATGAAAAAATTTCTGCTATCCATGATGGTATTTGTGACCGTGATGTCATTCAATGCCTGCTCAGATTCAAGCGCCAACCAGGATCCGAATCTTGTAGCAAAAGAGTCTAACGAAACTGCTATGAAAGATTTCGGCAAAACCGTCCCGGTAGGGATCGAGAAAGAAGATGGAAAATTTAAAATCTCATTTATGGTTACTGCCCAGCCTTATGAAATTAAGGACAGTAAAGAAAATGCAGCTTATATTTCCATGATCAAAACGGCTGTTGAGAACGAATCACCTATTCATGTTTTCCTGAAGGCCAATACTAACGAAATTGCAAAAGTAGACAAAGCAACAGATGATGACATCCGTTACTTCAAATCTGTCTTCACAAAAGAAGTAAAAGAAGAAAACAGGAAAGCAGTAAGTGTTATTCCTAACGTGGCCACTTTAAACAGCCTGTTTGCCCAAATCAAAAATCAGGCTTGCGGAACTTCTACAGCATCTTCACCATGTATCACATTCAGATATCCTGTTGATGGCTGCTATGCAAGAGCTCACAAAATGAGACAAATATTACTGAATGCGGGTTACGACTGTGAAAAACAATTCGTATATGGTAATCTGAGAGCTTCTACAGGAACTTGCTGTGTATCTTGGGTATATCACGTAGCAATATTGGTAAGCTTTAAGAATGCTTCAGGAGTTGTTGAGAAAAGAATCATAGATCCATCATTATTCTCAAGCGGACCTGTAACTGATACTGCATGGAGAGCTGCATGTACCAATACCAGCTGTGGATCTGCTTCTGTATCTTCTTTCGCCAATACTGCGGGTAATGTTTACTACAGAAGTCCATCAGGATCTTTACTGTATGATAACAATTATGTAAATACCAACTGTGTATTGAATATATTCTCATCCCTATCAGGATGTTCACCTTCTCCTGCACCTAGTGTTGCTAGCTGTGGATTTTAACTAATTTATAGAGCTCCTGTATTTATTGTAATATATTGCAGGAGCTTTTTCACTTAATACTTTTCATTATGAAACCCTGGTCCTATCTATTATTACTTTTTATTATGATCACATCTTGTTCCGGTAACTCCAGTTCACAGAATTTAACCTGGTATAACAATTCCACTATAACCAATATTACCGAAGATCCGGACAAACCAAACGAGGTTGTACGTGTTTCTATCGGCATAAGTGCTCAGGTTTTTTATCTTTCAAAAAAATCAACTGACTACAAAACTCTTCTGGAAAAAGCGACCCAAAGCTTTAAGAAAAGTAAAACATATGATATAGGCATTGAAAATAAAACCAATATCATCAAAGAGATTAAGGAGGTCAAATAATCTTTGATCCTCCCCAAACTTTAAATGATCCGGCATTATCTGATCACAGAAATCCCGGCATCTACTTTTATCTCAGCTCCATGAATATAGGATGCTTCTTCTGAAGCAAGGAAAAGAACCACACTGGCTATTTCAGATGGCTCACCCTGCCTTTTAAAAGGGATTGTAGGGATGATACCTTCAATGGCACTTTCGATCTGCTCACCGGTTAAACCTGTATTATTAAAAATATTGGTTTTAATATGTCCGGGACTCACTCCATTCACGCGGATACCACGTTCTGTAAGCTCTACCGCAAAGGTTTTAATCAATGACTGCACCGCAGATTTAGCTGCAGAATACACTGAAAAATTATGCATTGCAATATCTGTTGCCACTGAAGTATTGAAAATAACGGAACTTCCTCTTTTCATCAATGGCAGCATCTGCTGAACAGTGAAAAAGGGTCCTTTTACCAACACATTGAAAAGTTCATCAAACTGGTTTTCATCCACATATTCTACGGGTACAAATTTTCCGTATCCTGCATTGGCAAAGACCAGATCAATATGTTCCGTATATTTTCTGACTTCCTGCTGCAGCTTGAGCAGGTCCTTCATATTTCCGGCATTGGATACAATTCCAGAAGCCTTCTCCCCTAGCTTTCCCAAAGCCAGATTCACAGTTTCTTCACTTCTTCCTGTGATAATCACTGATCCTCCCTCTTCAATGAACTTTTGAGCGGTTGCCAAACCCATTCCATTGGTTCCTCCCGTAATTAAAGCGGTTTTGTTTTTAAATCTCTGCATTGTTTTTAGTTTAAAATTCTATGACAAAGATTGGAATAGCAGTGCTTTTAAAAAATCCGAATCGTGTGAGTTTTATATATGCTATTCTTTTATTTTGTTTAAATTCATCAGAGAAGGGGTACAAAAAGATGCAATACCTATTAAAAAAATAATGAAACCCAATATGACGAAAACAGAACCAATACCAATTAAGTCTGCAATGAAACCCGTACACACAAGCCCCAGCATAGTGGGTAATACTTCAATACTAAAGTACATTGAAAATACACGCCCCAACATCCCCGAATGTACTTCTTCCTGCACTATCGCAGTAAATCCGGAGCTGTAAAATGACGCTGCAACTCCTCCTAATCCTGTTAATGCAACAAAAAACAGAAAACTTTCCGATGACAATAAGCCTGACCACAAGAATGCAAGCCCGATTAAAATATGTGAGACATTCACAATAATTACTTTATGAACTGCAGGTTTCCAAATGCCGAGTATCCCGCCGCCAATCAATGCTCCAATTCCCCAGGTACTTTCTATCACACTCATTTCAAACTTTCCTCCATGAAAATTCTCAATCGTCATCAAAGGAAATAATACTGAGATAGGCATAATGCAAAACCCTGCGATAATAGAATAAAGAAAAAGAAAGCTGAGTCCTTTATTTCTAACAACTACCTGGGACCCGCTTTTCATATCTTGCCATACCATCTGTATATTAGATTTAACTTTCTTTTCCGCTCGTGGTGAAGGAATTGATATAAAAAATAGGGAAACGATCGCCAATATAGCCCCTCCAATATCCAGCAACAATACATTTCCAATAGACAGCATTCCTATAGCCAAAGCTCCCAGCGCCGGGCCCGCAATATTGGATACTGATTTTATAATCTGGCTTATCCCCGCAATACGAAGCAATTCCTCCTTAGGAACCAATAACGGTATAGCAGCCTGCATTGCCGGCATATGGAATGCTGACCCTGCAGAACGCAATCCAAGTATGATATAGATCAATTCAATATTTTCGTACCCTAAATAGAAACTAATGGACATTACCAATGTACAAACAGCCACAAATCCATCGGCAAACATCATTGTTTTTTTCCGATCCCATCTGTCTACATATACGCCTGCAAAAGGACCGATGATAGCCTGAGGAAGTAAACCCGCAATGGCAGCAAAGACTAAAATTTCAGCAGAACCCGTCTTTAAACTCAACCATATAATAATTGCAAAGCCAACTGCTGAACTGCTTATCAGAGAAAAAAACTGCCCCATCCATAGAAGACTGATTCTTTTTTTCCATTGATTATTGATCATATATACTGTATTTATCTGCAAAGATATAAACAAAAATAATAAAACAACAAAAAAGTTGTTTTATTGAATTCACACTGCGTGAAATAAAATTTTTCAAAATTAAATTGCACACAATTTAAATTATCGTATATTTGCATAGTTATTTTACTTCAAAAAATTAAAATTGAAGTTCAGCAAACACCAAGTAGTTTAATTAAAAACAAAAGAGAAATGTCATTAATAGAAAATCTAAACTGGAGACACGCTGTAAAAGCTTATGATCCCAACAAAAAAATTTCACAGGAAGACTTACATACTATTTTAGAATCAGCAAGGCTGGCTCCTACTTCATCAGGTTTACAACCATTCAGAATTATCGTAGTAGAAAACCAGGAGCTGAAAGATAAAATGGTAGCCGGAGCTTTGAACCCTGAAGTGATGAGAGATTCTTCTCACGTTTTGGTTTTTGCAGCGTGGGACAGCTATTCTAATGAAAAAATTGACAAAGTTTACGATTATCATACTGACGTAAGAGATCTTCCAAGAGGACGTTTCGGAAGCTATACCGATAAAATCAAAGAAATGTACAGCGCCCAGTCTGCAGAAGAGCATTTTGCACACACTGCCCGCCAGACGTATATTGCTTTGGGTATTGCTCTTGCACAGGCTGCAGAGCTTAAAATCGACAGTACTCCGGCAGAAGGTTTCAGCAACGCTGTAGTGGATGAAGTATTGGGATTAAAAGAATTAGGACTAAAAAGTGTAAGTCTTTTATACCTTGGATACCGTGACGAAGCTAATGACTGGCTATCTTCTATGAAAAAAGTCAGAATTCCAATGGATGAATTTATCATAAAAAAGTAATACCTTCATCGAATCTTTCGTACTCAAACTTATGGAAAATCCGAAAACACCCAAATTAGAAAACCAGATCTGCTTCCCGTTGTATGTAATTGCCAAAGAGATTACAGGGCTTTATCGTCCTTTTCTTGATGAGCTCGATATTACGTATCCGCAGTACCTTGTAATGATGATATTATGGGATGGTGACGGCCTTACGGTATCTCATATTGGAGAAAGGCTATTTCTGGATAGTGGTACTTTAACTCCTCTTCTCAAAAGACTGGAAACAAAAGGATTCATCACCAGAAAACGTAAAAAAGAAGACGAAAGAGTGGTTGAAGTATTTTTAGATGAAGCTGGCAAAAAACTTCGTGAAAGGGCTTGTGAAATTCCTGGAAAAATCCAGAAAAAAATTGATATACAGCCTGAAGAGCTTTTACAGCTTAAAGAAACAGTTTTAAAAATCTTAAACAAAATAGAAAAATAAATGAAAACATTATATACAACCCAAGTTACTGCTCAAGGTGGCAGAAACGGACATGTGAAAAGTGAAAACGGAATATTGGATCTTGAGGTAAGAATGCCTAAAGGTCTTGGAGGAGCAAATGATGATTTTGCCAATCCTGAAATGCTTTTTGCAGCCGGATATTCTGCATGCTTCGATAGTGCCCTGAACAGAGTAATCAGTCTTTCTAAAGTAAAGACGGGAGAAACTACAGTAACCGCACAGGTAAGCATTGGCCAACTTGAAAATGGTGGTTTTGGACTGGCTGCAGAGCTTGATGTGAACATCCCTGGGGTTTCTATTGAAGAGGCACAGGAGTTGACAGAAAAGGCGCACCAGATCTGTCCTTATTCTAATGCTACCAGAAATAATATAGAAGTAAAGTTATCAGTAACTAACAACGACTAATCCAATTTTTTTAAGCATAGTTATAACGAAAGGAGCTGTTTCTATGGAAACAGCTCCTTTTTATTTTTGAAGCAGCTGATAAATAAAGAGATATGAATTTTATATATTTGTACTGTGCAGATTTGTCAAAAGCTATAAAAGAATAATAAAAGTCCTACCTCCTCGTCAAAGCTTATATGAGAAATCGGCAGGTTATTCACAACAGCCCATCTATTTAATTGTTTAACAAAGGAAGGAATCCAATATATAATATATAAATGATGAGAACACTACCAACAGTGACAGTTTATTTAGGACTTATTTTGGCTTCTTACAACCAGTCTTATGCACAAAAAAACCAAGGAAATAATCCTTTACAACAGATTAGTGATTCTAAAATAGCTGAGCATATTACCCGACTTATAGATGCTAAAACCTGGAATTTGCTATTTCCCAACAGGACTAATATACAGGGAAAAGACAGCAGCCACAAGGACTTTTATTCTTATCGGGCATTTATAAAAGCGACAGCCCACTTCCCCTTTTTTCTGAATGAAGGAACACAGGAAGATCAGAAAAGAGAGCTCGCTGCATTTTTGGCCAATATTGCTCAGGAAACGAGCGGTGGCTGGGATAATGCTCCAGGAGGTTATTATAAATGGGGGCTTTATTTTATCGAAGAAAATAATAAGGGGAATGAGAATAATTATTCTGATGCTTCTAAGGTTAACTACCCTCCGGTAGCAGGACAAACTTATTATGGTCGTGGTCCTAAACAGCTCAGCTGGAATTACAACTACGGACAATTTAGTGAAGCCTGGTTTGGTGATAAAAATATACTTTTAAAAAGTCCCGGACTTCTAGCCAACAACAATGTTTTATCTTTTGCTTCTGCCATCTGGTTCTGGATGACACCTCAACTACCTAAACCTTCTTGCCATGATGTGATGACCGGAAAATGGCAGCCCACTGAAAAGGATAAAGAAAGTGGAAGAACCGCTGGTTTTGGCACTACTGTAAATATCATTAATGGCGGTATGGAATGCGGACAATCTAACACACAACCCAAAACAGAATACCGTTATGAATACTACCGCTACTTTTGTAAATATTTTGGAGTGAATCCCGGAAAAAACATCACCTGCAGTACTCAAAAACCATTTGGTAATTAACACCATACCGTGGCTTTTTATTTAACTTATCTTTTTTCTAGAAACTTATTATAGTATTATCTGAAAATCTATCTCCTGTTCACATCGCTTTTCTGATAGGCATCTACCTTTTTGTAAGAGTCGTTTTTCTCTTTTTCCTTTTTATCGGAAATCAGGATTCCGGAAAGGTGGTCGATCTCATGCTGGAAAATAACGGCTGTAAAACCTTCCACTATTTCTGAATATTTCTGTCCCTTCAAATCCACATATTCCAGCTGGATCACTTTACTTCTATAGAACTGATCTCTGAACTCAGGAATAGATAAATCTCCTTCAGGACCAAGGTTCTGCAAATCAGAACGCCAGACAATTACCGGATTGATAAAATATTCCAATGGAGTTCCTTCTTTGTCAAAACGCTGCACCCAAATAATTTTTCTATTGATTCCTACCTGAGGGGCTGCAATTCCTACTCCACCATCTGTTGAAAGAAGAGATTCTTTCATTCTTTTGACCAAAACAGCGGTATTGGGGTCAAGAGGATCTGCTTCCGAAGAAATACTCAGCAATGTTTTGTGCTGATTGCTATCTGTCGTCTGATAGATTGGCAGCGCAGTATTTGCATCTCCCTGATTAATAATTGAAAGCTCATTAGAAGTGAGCTTTTGAGCATTCATCAAGCCTATAAAAAGGATCAGCAGGATGGGTAATTTCTTCATGTTTTTTGAATGTAGTACAAAGGTAAATATTGTAGAATAAAAATGATTATGTATCCGTGAATTTTAAGTTTTGGCTAAAGCCTTTGGAGTTTTATTATAAAAAATGAACGGGCTTTAGCCCGTTCTTATTGAATATCGATAATTCAAATTATTTGAGTCATCACAAAAATCTGCTCAATCAGCATCATTTGCAAGAATATAATTAAAAAGTTTTTGTCATATCTCCCGGAATAATCAGATTAAAATCTGTTGGGATATAATCTTTGGCGGGTACTTTCAAGTCAGAACCGTCTGATTCGAAAACTGAGATTACGGCCATTTTCAGGTTAGGATTTTTCTGTTTGATATACCAGTAAATTCCCCCAAATTCTTTGCTGTGGTAGTTTCCATTGTAATGAATGAACATTTTTCCTGCCTGATAGTTTTTCAGGATAGATTCAGCCATCGTGGCATCTTTTGTTGCCTGGGCTGAAATAAAATTCATCACTTTTGTTCCTTCAGCATGGTCGCCCATCATTTTTTTCATCTCCTGATATCCTGGAGTGTCTAAAGTAACTTTGATAGGCAGCTGAGCAATGTATGTTTTCTCTTTTTCGCTTAATTTATTTAAAGATTCAAGACCTTCTTTAGCAGTTTGAGATGCATATCTTCTTGGGATATTGGTTGCAATAAAGTTCAGTTTTTTATCTTTAGCAAAATCTACCAAAGGTTTGTAATCTGTTGCATAATTGTTCCATAAACGGGCAGAGTCTTTCAATGTTTTAGCATCAAACTTTCCGTTCAAATATTGGTCCAGCTGAGCCTGGTTGTCTCTTTCAAACATTTCTGCTCCCAGAATAAGCTGTCCGTTCTTTTTTGCAAAGAGAGCTTCTGTTATTTTAAGCTGAAGCCAGTGGTTGATAGAACTGTTATGATTTTCACCAAAAAAAACCACATCATAATCTGCCAGTTCTTTCACCAGCTTATCCGTCTTTACCTCCTTTCCTTTTTTATCATAAAATTGATACGCTTTAAAGTCCTGTGCCTTTAATGAGCAGAAACCTGCCAGCAGTATCGCGATGAAAATATTTTTCATTTTATTTTATATTTAAACACAAATTACACAAATATTTGGCTTTCTCTGTATAATAATAGCGAATTCGTTCATTTACAAATCTGCATTTTCACTTTCTTTATCCACTATCCGCCAAAATCTGAAATAAAAAAAGACCGCTTTGAATTTTACAAACAAAACGGTCTCATTCAAATTATCTAATTATTACTTTTCTAATGATGCTACAAGATCCTTCCATTCCTGAAGCTCAGGAATTCCAGGTTTTCTTTTTCCGAAGAACTGAACGATAAAGTCTCCTTCATTATTGAATACTTCGATCGCTGTTACTTCTCCGTCTTCTGTTGGTTTTTTTACGATCCAAGCTTCTGCAATTTTCGTTACATCCAGGTGTAGGTTGAAATCCGGGTCCATTACGTTGAACCACTGCTGATGCCAAAGTGTTTTCTTTACATTTCCTGTATGGATCTGGATAATTCCTCTGTTTCCTACGAAAACCATGATTGGAGTATTCTTTTCAGAAGCATCTTCAAGGATGTTGACCACTTTAGCATTATCAATTTTCTTAGCAAATCCTTCCGGTGCCAATCTTAATGCCTGTGTTCTACTCACGCCATATTTTCTGGTCATCATGAAGAAATCATGCGTATCTTTTAATTCTGTCCATGCTTTTTTGAAACCTTCCACATCAATTTCTGAATCTGCTTTTTCAGCCTGTTTTGGAGCTACTGCTTCAAAAGTAAGTGCCTGATTCTGATCTTCTGCTTTGAATTTTTCTACAATGGCATCGAAAGCTGCTTCATTACTATCTTTAGTCAAATAAATCTTATGAAGTGCCAAACCGTCTTTTCCGAAAAACTGAAGGCTTTTTTTATCTCCTTCCGCTACTGCAAAAGCAAATTTCCAGTGGTTAAGGAAAATTCTAAGATCAATATCTTCACCTACAAAAAGCTGTGCATGAGGACTGCTGAAATCTCCATTCAGATACGTTCCTTTTCTTTCATGAACACATTCTTCATTACGGGTAAGGGCCATTACTTTTCCTAACTTTTCAGCTTCAGTAAGGATTCCCGGGAAATCTGGGTTCAGGGAAGTTACTCCTTCTCCAATGCTTGTTGCCAATAATTCTGCTTCACTTACTTCTAATTGTGCTGCTGCATTTCTTATTCTTATATGTGGATTTTCTGCTTTCAGAGCCTCCCATTTTTCCTTTAAATCATTAACTAATGTGCTCATTATTTTACTTTTTTATGGTTAAAATTGTATAAATTCTTTGTATTGTTTCGTTTCCTGTTTTACTTTTTATTTCTTCTTCTTTTTCAGAAGTTTTCATTCTTTGAAAATGGCTTTTGGAAATCAGTTCTTCCATTTCACTGTTGCTGTACAAGGTGAAATCAAATTCTGTAAAGGGTAGTTTTTCCATGAAATCCCTCTGCCCGAATGTAAGAACGAAGGTTCCGTCATCTTTCAGAACTCTGTAGATCTCATTTAAGAATTCCACTGGGTTTTCCCAAAAATACACAGTATTCACTGTAAATATTTTATCAAAAACCCTATCCTGAAAAGGAAGTTTTTTTCCTTCATACAATACGAATTCTGCCTGATTTCTGAATTCTTTATTCAGTCTTTTGGCTTCATTATGCATGGTTTCAGAAATATCAATTCCTGTATATTTCAGGTTTTTTGCGAGACTCATGATGCTTTTCACATGTCCGGCATTTCCGTGTCCTATTTCAAGAATTTGCTGATCGTCATCTATCACAAGTGTTCTGATACTTTCTAACGTCATGCTGATGTTAGTGGCATTCATCATTTCACCGATCTCAATGCCTTTTTCCCCTTCTGGGTTGGCGAGATTCTGTGCGAGGATTTTGAGTTCTTCTTTTTCCATGGTTATCCAAAAATGATCATTGGGTTATTCGTAATAGGGTGGTCGCAGATGGTACAGGGAAAGTTATAGGCATTGCTGATATTCTCTGCTGTAAAAACTTCCTGTGGGGTTCCATAGGCGGAAACCTGCCCTGATTTCATTAATAAAATCTTATCTGCAAATTGTGCAGCAAGGTTCAGATCATGCAAAACAACAATAGCACTGTTGGCCTTTTTGGTAAAGTTTTTTATAATTTCCAACGCCTTATACTGATGTCTTATATCCAAATTATTCAAAGGTTCATCCAGAAAAACCAGCTTATGAGCAATCTCATTTTCAAGCTGCGCCATTACTCTTGAAAGATGTACACGTTGCTTTTCTCCTCCTGAAAGGGTGTTGTATTCTCTTTCTTTAAGATGAAAAATATCTGTTTCGTACATCATATTGTTCATGGCTTCAAGATCTTCTTTTCCGGGTTGGGCATCAAAATACGGATATCTTCCCATCATAATCACATCTTTTACCTCAAGTGGAATATCATTGCTGTTATGCTGTGAGAACTTTGCTTTGTGTTTTGAAAGTTCTTTTATATTCCATTCTCTAATGGGCTTATCTTTAAACAAGACTTTGTTATTACCGGATTTCACCTCATCTGCCAAAACGCTCAGAAGGCTTGACTTCCCAGCTCCGTTAGGACCTACAATGGCCAAAAATTCACCATATTCCAAAGAGACATCTACCCCATCCAGAATACGGAATTCTTTATGTTTATAATTTATCTGGTGTGCCTTGATCATTACAATGATTTTTTAAATTTTACCAAAATAGCGATAAAAATAGGACCTCCCATTAAGGCTGTCAAGATTCCGATCGGCAGTTCTGACGGTGCTACAATACTTCTGCTGAAGGTATCTGCTGTCAGTAACAAAATGCTTCCGCACATTGCTGATAATGGCAATATAAAAGCATAATTGGATTTGAATAAAAGTCTTAAAATATAAGGTACAATAAGACCTACAAAGCCAATTGTTCCTGAAAATGCCACACAGCTTCCCACCATTAAAGCTACAATAATAATAATCTGCTTTTTCAGTGTTTCCACATTGATTCCCAGGTGTTGTGCATCTTTTTCTCCCAGCATCATCGCATTCAATGCTTTTCCTTTAGGCATTAAAATAATGAAAGCAATGATCATAACAATGGCCAGAATGATATTCTTCGTCCATGTCGCCGCTGCCAGACTTCCTAAATTCCAGAAAGTAAGATCCCTAAGCTGCTCATCTTTTGAGATATAGATCAAAAACCCGGTGATTGAAAAGCCAATCGCGGTTATTGCCACTCCGGTAAGCAGCATCATAACTACGTTTGTCTTTCCTCCGTTTGTTGAAATTTTATACACCAGCATCATTGATAAAAAAGAACCTATAAAAGCCGAGATTCCCACCAGTGAAAACTGTACTGCTTCAGGAAGATATTCTTTAAAATGCCCTCCTAAAACAATTGCAATTGCTGCCAGCAGGGTTGCTCCTGATGTAAGTCCTATTAAATCTCCCGTCGCCAAAGGATTCTTGAAAAGCCCCTGAAGGCTTGTTCCTGAAACCGACAACATACTTCCTACTAAGATGGCCATAATAATTCTGGCTGCTCTTACGTCCCAAATCACATATTTATCACTGAGTGATAAACCGGAATCTCCTTTTATAAATTGCCACAGTGCCATGAATGGAGATTTTTCTCCAAAATCATAAACTCCTGTATTAAGTGACAGTACTGCTATAATGGCAAGCAGTACCGCACTTATAATAAGATAAAAGTATAGTTTACTTTGTGCTTTCAATTAAAAGTTTGTTTAATCCTACTGCTGCTTCTCCTACTCTCGGTCCAAAACCTGAAACTAAACCTCCATCCATTGCGATGATTTTCTTATTCTTACCTGCGTTGGTTTGAGATACGCCCGGCATTTTTAGCGCTCCTTCATTTCCTCCTGCTCCCTGCAGACCAGTTTCGAAGAAGAACAATACATCAGGATTAGCTTTTACAACCGCTTCAGGGGTCAATGGTTTGAAATCTTCAAAATCGGTAACAGCATTTTCTCCACCTGCAAGGGTGATCAATGAAGCCATTGGTGTGTTCTTACCGCTAACCATTAACATATTTCCTCTTGCGTAGATGAACAATACTTTTGGTTTTTTAGCAATGGGCTGTACCTGTTTCAAGTCAGCATCAATTTTATCATTTAATTTCTGGTAATCTGTATTTCCGATCGCTTTTGCAACTTGTTCTATGAGTTTTTTAGTTCCTTCAACTGTGTATTCCTGTTTGAAAACCTCAGTTTTGATTCCGGAAGATTTGATTTTCCCCATCAATTCAGGGTTGATATCTTTATCTGAAGCTAAAATTAATGTTGGAGAAACAGCCATGATTGGCTCAATGGTCATTGATCTCATGTGCCCCAAATCTTTTGCTGTAGCCTTTAAGCTTGCAGGATAAGTACTGGTAACATCTGTTGCAACGATTTCCTTTTCGTGGCCTAGAGCACTTACGATTTCAGTAATTCCGCCGTTTAATGTTACAATTTTATTGTTGGTTTTTGGTGCTTCAGAAGTAGCTTCTGTTGTATTTTCTTTTGCGGCTCCTTCTGCTTTTTTGCAAGAATATACTGCTACAAGAACAGACGCTGCAAGGATGAATTTTTTCATGATATACTATTATTTGATTATTTATAAAGGTTCGAATTCAAAATTTGAATTACCACGGTTTCCGTTATCGTCTTTCATTTTATTGAATCTCAGCTTAAAGTAGAAACCTTCAGCATCTTTCAATACAAAGAAACGATCTGAATAAACGAAAGGAACCGGATTGGCCGCGTTACCAGTAGTTGTTCTCCACTTATCTCCGATCGCTCTGTGATCATTAAATATAAATTTGGCAGGTTCAACATCTTTCAGCTTAAATGCAGTATAAGCCTGATCCAGACTTCCGGTTACAGTTACCTGATAAGCACCTACCCCGTTCTCGGTATTGGTCGTTACAAAATCTGCATAGAAGTAGCTTCCCGCACTGGTAGTAGGCCCCATGAATACTTCATTGGTAAACGTAGTAAATACTAAGTCCCATTTTTTCTTCTTCGGCTGAATCTTTACAGGAGTTCCCGTTTTCAGGTTGAAGAATGAAAAGCTATATTCTGTATCTTTTGTAATGATGTATTCTTTAATATCTGTCCCGGTAGCATTCACATCAGCATAACGGATTTTGTATCCGCTTGGAGCTTTTAGAATCTGTACTTTTTTCCACCCTCTGGAATCACCTGATAACGAAACAGATCCGGCTCCTATATTGGTGGAAGAAGGTATTTCTCTACCTAAATTGATCAAATACACAGGATTTTCAGCATCATTTTCTTTGATAGCGGCAATTCCGGAAGTTTGAGTTAAGAAATTTCCATTGGGATTGTCAACATATTGCATGTTTGCAGCATCAAAAGTTCCTACCTGAGCAATATCCTTCAAACCGGATACATCAGATTCTTTTACCTTGCTGATATCTGTAGCATTGGGAATTTTAATAACCGTCATCGCAATAGAACCGTTCATAATCACACGAAACTCATCTCCTGTATAAAAACCAAGATCCCAATCTGTTCTTTTATTAGTCGCCGGGTTGGTATAATCACTTAAGTCAATCCATACCTGATTAGGTTCTGTAGGACCTCCAACTTTAACGTTGACTTCTGATCCCGTCATAGGGGCAACGGCTACCGGATCTTCGTCTGCAGAAAGACAAGACTGTGTAGCTACCATGACAGAAAGAAGGGAAAATATTTTTAAATACTTCATAACAGTAACTTATTATTTAAAATTGAAACATTAATCGGGCAAAATAACTTCTGCCATAGTATAAATTAACTACTCCATTGGCTGCATTGTGAGCAGAACCAGCAATAGCAGTTGAGTTCAGACGCGTGACGTCAAATATATTTTTTATCCCGGCAGAAATTTCAAAATGTTTATTCCAAAAAGGCTGGCTTACAATGAAGTCCATCATATGAAATGCATCCGTTTTTCCCAGACGGAAGCCGCTGGCTCCATCAGACACATAAATTCTGTCCGGGCCGGTGTATTTATAGTAAAGGGAAAAGTTGGTATCGGTGTTTTTCAGTTTGTAGGTTGCCGAAGCTCCTGCCTGTATAAGATACTGAAAATCTGTAGGAGAAGTGGACTTAAGTTCATTCATGGATACTGAAGTTCCGTTTAGAGATCCTCTTAATGACAGGGCAAACTGGTCTTTTCTGAAATCTACATTGGCTGAGAATAAGAAATTCTTATACGTATTGAGGTTCATATACTTATAAGTAGAAGGTTCTTTTACCATCACCATTTCAATTCTGTCACGGACATCTAGATACAAAGCATCCAGGCCGTAAGCAATTTTCCATCCATTATCAACCATAAAATTCTGGTTCCAGAAAAGTCCCGCAGAAAATCCTTTTTCAGGATTCAGATCCGGATTTCCCTGTACATCATGATTAAGATTCACGAAATAAGTATACAGCTCATCATATTTAGGAAAACGGTTGGCAGATCCCAAAACGGCTCTCAGGTTTGAATTTTCTGACGTTTTATATCTTGCAGACAAAGAATAGTTATACTGATTATTAAAGTTTTCACTCAATGAAAGCCTTACTCCAGGTCTTAAGGAGAATTTATCTGAAACATTCCATTCTGCAGAGAGGAAATTGGAATAGGTAAATATTTTTCTTTTGACCGCTTCTCCAAAGAAATCTCCTGCAATTAGTGCCGCATAACCATTGGTATAATCTAATTCATATCCCAACTGGAAATCAAAGACTTTACTGTCCAGGAAATTGCTGAACATTCCTCTTGAGTAGATAACATCTGTTTTATAATAAGATTTTTCTTCCTGCTGGTTCTTTACAACTCTGTTCGGAATATCGTAATTGTAGTCGAAATATTTTCTATCCTGATTCTGATAGGAGAAATCTCCCATATATCGAATATGTCCCAAATTGGTTTGAATATTGAACTGGTGAACCCAGCGGTCGGTATTGTACTTTCTGTCCCTACTTTCATAAGAGACTCCGCCCATACCATCATTAAGTGGATTTCTGCTTACTTCAGGGTTATAGAAATTGAATTTCTCGTTAAGGTAAGACAGTTTATAGAAAAATGTCGTTTTATTTTTTGTATATCTTAATAATGCAGAAGCATCGTACTGGTCTTTCGGATTCCATTCGTAACCTCTCTGCCCATCCTGTCCGAAATATTTGTATCCTTTGCTTTCCCCTGTATATCCCATAAACTGGTTATGGTTGAAATTGATACTTGCAAACCACTCATTATCGATGTTATAATCTACATTCAGGTTCTGAATATGGCGGCCATTTCCCCTTTTCTTAATATCGTACTGATCTCTTACTGTTTCTTCCTGAAGAGAACCTCTTACACTGATTTTCTTTGTGCTGGTTTTCTTTGTAATGATGTTGATCACCCCTGCTACAGCTCCGTTTCCGTATTCAACGCCCATACTTCCCTTTACAATTTCGATTCTCTCGATATTACTCAATGTAATCTTTGTAAGGTCTATATTACTTCCCAGCCCTGTGTCTCCTACTACCGGAATATTATCAATCAGAATTTTTACATAATCGCCGTCAAGTCCCATAATATTGGCCGTGGAATTTCCGGAACGGGTATCGGGTTTAATCTGTATATTAAGACTTTGATTTAACACTTCAGCAACATTTGTTGCGGCCATATTTTTGATCTGCTCGGCATCAATAACATCAACCTTATAGATAGATTTGTTGACAGACTGTTGCATATACTGTCCTGTAATAACAACTTCATCAATTTTCTTTTGATTAAGAGAATCCTTTTCTTGTGCATTCATCCACAAAGCCATGGATAATGATAGAACGGAAAGCACTTTCTTCTTCATAAGGGTACAAATTTTCGACAAATATAAAACTTTATTTAGACTCATTAAAAATAAATGTATATTTTTGTGGAATAATTCTAAATAAAAATAAAGTCATGAGATTAAAATTACTTTTAGGGACTCTGATGCTTACTGCCTTCACAGCCAATGCTCAGGTGTCAACTCTTAATGAAAATTTTAACAATTTCACACTTGGAAATACTACTTTCCCACAGTTTGGATGGTCTGCCATTGTTGCTCCTATCACGGGTGAGTTTCCTCCTGTACCTCCAAGAATGCTTGTAGCAGGAGATCCTAACAGAGCCGTTCAGTCATATGCAGGTAATAATGCAACAGGAACATCTTACCTGATCACTCCACAAATTGAAGTACCTACAGGAAATAAAACATTAACTTTTGATACAACACTGGTTGTTCAGTCTCCCGGCACCGGAACGATCCAGGTAGGGGTAGCTTCCAATCCAACAGATATGTCAACATTTGTTGCTGTTGGAAGTCCTATTAGTGTACTTACTATTGGTACGATTCAGAATATAAGTGTAAATATTCCTGCTTCTACAGGATCTTATATTGTATTCAAATTTACACCAACAGCTTCTCACACGGCGATTCAAATAGACAATGTTGTGTATAATACTACTGCTTCTTTAGGAGTATCTGATCACAATAAAGCAACAGAAAACTTTAGATTTGCATTAAATGCTGATCAGACTGCCTTGGAATTTATCGTAAAAAAAGATCCTAAGAACATCCAAATCTATTCTGCTGCAGGTAATAAAGTAGCGGAAGGAAAGCTAAACGGACAAAGATTCGACATCAATACCCTTCAGACAGGAGTTTATTATATGAATATTGAAACTGCGGAAGGAAAATTGATCCAGTCAAAATTCATCAAAAAATAAGGTTTATTAGACTATTATTTACCTTTATAAAGCCGGCAGGACTAGTCCTGCCGGCTTTTCTATGCTCTTACATTTCTTATATGCTCTCTTTATTCAAATAAAAACACGATAAAAATCATGTTTTTATTTAGAATGATTAAAAATAATTATATACTTTTGTGGAATCATTCTAAATAAGGATTTAAAAAATAAGTTATGAAAACAAAACTATTATTGGCTTCAGTATTGGCATTGTCTGTTCAGCAGACTGTTTTGGCACAGACTGATGCATTGGGATACTCACAGGTAAATATGACAATGGGAGGCGGATATCAAAACCGAGTGTTTGTGAATCTGGCAGATGGTAATATGGTTTCTCAACCTGCCAATACATGGGATGTGGCTTTTTATAGAAATTCAAACTATGCTTTCGGATCAAGAGTAAATGATGCAAAAGATATTCTGGTATACACTGCTTCAACCAACTTAGCAGACTGGGATAATATCAACATCAGCAATGAAGCTTCGTGGGGTGCCCCTCTTTATAACCCGGATCAGACTACTGATTGGAGCCAGGGGGCTTTTGAACAGGGACCTGTAACAGGAGCCAACCCCAATATACCTTCTACAGGATGGGGAGTGTATAACCCAATCAATCACCATATTGAAGGAAAAGCTATTTTTGTATTAAAATATGCTTCAGGGGTATACATTAAATTTGCTATCGAAGATGCCTTTTCAGGGTATACTTTCAGATATTCAAAATGGAACGGTACTTCATGGGGTGCCACAGAAACAAGAACAATCGCTAATGGAACGGATGATTCTTACTTCAACTATTTCTCTTTTGATACCGGGGCTAAAGTTCCCAATTTAGAACCTTCCAAAACTGCATGGGATTTTGTATTCACCAAATATTATACTTTCTATATGGGCGTGCAGATGTATCCGCTTTCTGGAGCAATCCAAAGTCCTAATGTTAAAGTAGCAATGGTACAGCCTGAAACCCAGCAAACAGCGGCCTATACAATCCCTGCAAGTGCAAGCTTTGCATCCGCAATCACTACTGTCGGTCACTCATGGAAAGGAATCGGGACAGTAAAAAATGATGTTGTATACTATGTTAAAAAAGGAAGCGATTATTACAGAATGTACTTCACAACAAACGGTGGAGCGACTACCGGAGATATGCATTTCAAATACAAAAAAATAACGGAGACTTTAGGAATTACTGAAGTAGGGAAAAAAGCATCTTTCGGGATCTATCCTAACCCAACTACAGCTGACAAAAAAGTAACTGTTCTTTTTGATGTTAAAGAAAAAGCAGGTAATAAAGGAAGTGTAGAGGTATATGACCTTACCGGAAAAAAAGTATACTCTGCGGAACTTAGCAACCAGGCAGGATTCTACAAACAGGATTTGAATCTTTCTACGCTTACATCAGGAAATTACCTTGTAAAAATTACTTACGGCGGCCAATCGGAGACGAAAAAGCTGATCGTAAAATAAGATATTTTTATTTTAATACTTTCTATTTTTTCTAATAAAAGGGCGGTTTCAATAGTATGAAACCGCCCTTTATTTTTTAATAATTAAAGACTAAAAAATAAAAAGACTTTGGAGTTACCCATACAACAAATAGCTATGCAGCACTCGTAAATCTTTCAATTACATTAATATATTTTAAATCCTTTATACACTTCTGCTGCGCTTTCCAACATTTTGGAAGCATCTTTACGGAAATCTAAAAGGTGGTCCTCACCGTTATGTCTGTTGTGGTGTTCAACGCTTTCCCAAAGCTCGATCAGGAAGAAAGTTCCTTTATTATCTTTATCCTCAATAAGGTCATACTGCAGACAGCCTTCTTCTTTTCTTGTTTCTTTCACAAGCTTCTGAAACAGCTCTACGGCATCCATCAGATAATTTTCATTAAACTTAAAAAGTGCAATGATATGTAAATTCATGTTCTAATATTTAGTGATGTAAAAGTAAAATATTTTCAAAACCGAATATCTTTTTAAGGCTTTTATTTTTCCACACCATGCATAATTTTTAATTTAAAACTGATTTATAAATAGTTATAGAGCTCATTACAATCACCAGCGTTCCTATAATCACAAACATTTTCTTTACAGGAAGTTTAGCCGTAAGCATTGCAGAAAAAGGAGCGGTAATAATTCCACCTATTAAAAGACCAAGAATAATGTTCCAGTGCTGGATTCCCAGAGTAAAGAAAAAGGTAACAGCAGCTGTGATGGTAAGGATGAATTTGGCTATGGTAGAACTTCCTACAGCAAATCTAGGAGTAAAAGCATTTTTAATCAAGGTTCCGGTTACCAAAGGTCCCCATCCGCCACCGGCAAAAGAATCTATAAATCCTCCTATCACTCCCAGCCTTGTCAGATTGGTTTTCCTTTTCAATGCCTTACTTTGTTTTTCTTTAAAAGCATTCGAAAGAATCTGAATCCCGAGGTATAAAGTATAAAAAGCAATCAATGTTTTGGTGATCTTTGCATAATATTCTCCAAGGTAAGTGAGACTTACTGCCCCAATAATAGCCCCAATAACAGCTGGAATAGCCAGTTTCTTCACCAAGCTCTTACTGACATTTTTCAACCTGATATGGCTGATACTTCCCGCAGCTGTCGTAAAGCTTTCTGCAGAATGAATACTTGCACTCACAATATGCGGCGGAATATTCAGAAGCAGAAGGGTGGTTGTACAGATGACTCCGTATCCCATGCCCATTGACCCTGCCACGATTTCTGCAAAAACTCCTACCAGAAGCATCCAGTAAAAAATATAATTATCTTTTGCTAAAATGTTCAGGAGCTCATCCAGATATCCCAGTTCATACATTGAAAAAACTGAAATGAATATAACGGCAGCTGTCACAAAAAGGACATTAAGCCTTACTTGAATTTTTCTTGAAATCACCATATCACAGAATCTTTTTCTTCATTAACAAGCGCTTCAACTATAAAAACAGCTGACTGCGTATCTTTCTCCGAACTGTAAATGGTTTTCTTTCCGTATAAAGTGGATGCAACAGCTGAATTTGCTGTTATTATAGAATCTGTAAACTTTTGTATTTGGTTTGCTTCTTCTTTTGAAATCATAATTTATTCATTTGAAGTCATGCAAATATCTGATAAAAATATTTATCCTACAAAATAAGTAGACTATTAATTCAAAAAAAAAGGATCAGGTCAGTCGACCAGATCCATTAAAGTTTTACTTTCCAGAATATTCAGTGAAGCATCCCGAACCTCTATCAAAACATCGTGAAGCCCGCAGTGATCTTCATTACAGTCTTCACACTTTTCATAGAAATTCAGACTTACACAAGGAAGCATGGCAATAGGCCCGTTTACAAGACGAATAATTTTTGCCAGTTTCACATTTTCAGGATTTTCTTTTAAAAAATATCCACCACCCTTTCCTTTTTTACTGTCAAGAATGTCTGCCTTTTTCAATTCAAGCAGAATATTTTCCAAAAACTTTAAAGGAATTCTTTTGTGTTCCGCAATTTCAGAAATAAGAATTGGACCTTCATTTCTTTTTTCTACAAGATATGAAAGTGCCTTAAACGCATATTGAGATTTTTTTGAAAGCATTACAGCAAAAGTAAGAAAATTGTTTAATATTTGAAAAAAGGTGGAAGAATGAAATTCTAAAAGAGTAAAAGTGGAAATTTGTGCATCCGTAATTTTACGGTTTCAATACCACATTTTTGCCTTTCTCCTATTAAATCATTATGTTTGCCATATGTTCAGTAAACAAGAGGCACAGCAATTAAAAAAGGAATTTTGGACCGCTTTTGGAAGATCATTTCCCAGAAAATGGATTCTTTATGATACCAAAATCAAGGACATGGCATTTAAATTTTCTGCCGACAATAAAAAAGCAGAGGTTTCTCTTGATATCGAAATGAAAGACGAAATCTTCAGAAACGCTTACTATGAAAAGATCTGGTCACTGGAAGATATTTTAAAAGATTTTGTCGGAGATTTTCAGAAAGATGAACACTTCATCCTTGAAAACGGCAAGATTATCAGCAGAATATGGATAGAAAAACACAATGTTTCTATTTTTAATAAAAATACCTGGCAAGAAATTTTTGAATTTTTTATCGACAAAATGGACGGTTTTGAGAGGTTTTACTACGAATATGAGGATTTTATAAAGGATATATAATATACCTACGAAATAAATACTATTTTACGCTTCAAGCTAAGATAAAAAAGAAAACTTATCTTTGCGACCACCACTTAAACTAATAGATGAAACTAACTAACATGATTAAAAATGAAAAAAGTGTACAAAAACATTTTTGGAGAGATTATTTCCAAAAATAATGCTGTGAAGCTAAACGAATATCATCTGTATTATTATGAGGAAGGTTCCGATTTCCTGAAAGAAATTGAATTTATCAACGAAGACAGTGTTTACAATATCAATTACTTTCTAAGTAGCGATGAAGACGAGGCACAGGTAGTAGATTATCTCAAAGAAAAGTCAGACTTTTTTGATATTGAAAAAAAAGAAACTACTGACGGATTTATTATTTCCACCAATAAATTATATTCCTTATCCGTCGACGATCTGCCTTTAATTTCTAAAACGGCTTTCAAAACAGATGATCCTGAAAACTTTATCTGTTCCCAGGTTATTGATAATGAAACTCATCAACCCCAACTTGAAAGAACCATAAAATGCTGGTATACCACTGACGAAAATGGTGAAAAATATGCAGCTATAGAATGCAGCTATCAGGAAGACGGTAAACTGGAGCTGGCTGTAAAAAAGACCTCTGATCCCGATGATGATGAAAGCTGGGCCCATTATGATTATGATACTTTCCAGGATCTTCAGGCACAGATTTCTACTGACATCAGCTATTACAAAACAGCAGCTTTGCTCCCAACAGAAGCCTATCAACAATAATTTATATTATTTTTATACCAACAACATCAAAACTAGTAAACTAGTACATGAAATAAATATCATTTTTTTTTTAGGAATAGCCTCACTTCCAACCTGTTCGGTTTATCTAATATCTTTAGATAGATCCAGATGGATTGGCTATGTAGAGATTCCTTTATAAGATCTCAGTGACAGGCTTTTTACTATCACTCAGAGAAATCATTGTAGAAAAAATTACATCTGTATTGAGTGGATAAAATACAATCAAAAGCTGTAAAACAACTCCACTGAAAAAATAAAATAAAGAAACCTTCGGGTTTCTTTTTTGTTATAGACCTGCTCTGTTTTTGGACTAATACAGCATAAAGGAAAAGTCTTAACAAATCTTGTAAAATATGTAGACAATGAAGAACTAAAACCTATGATTTTAGAAGCTGTTAATTTTCTTGATAGTGCTTATATAGATAAATGGACAGCATATAATGATTTACATAAACATTTTAATCATTCGATTCTTAATCATGGAAAGAAAATGTAAATGGTGATACAAATTGTATTAAAATTTTTTTTTGAGAGGGTAATTTAAAAAGAAAAATAATTGGTGTTTATAGAGTTATTTCAAAAAAGCATTTAAAAGCCTATGTTAATGAATTTGTATTCATACATAATTCAAGAAAGATGAGTCCAAATGAAAGATTCATGCACTTTATTACAAATATTAAAGCCTGTACTTTGACTTATAATAAATTAACGGTGGAATTAAAAGGACTTCTATTATAAATTTAACATAATAAAATATCTCTCTTTGATTTGATTTATATTTATACATTTGATATTCAATCTTAAAAACACAAAAAAACATGAAAAATTTAAAAAACTATCAAGAAACGAATTGAAAGATGTATTTGGAGGGAATGTAGGTGATCCCTGTTCTTTATCTGTTCAGCAAGCTAACGGATCATGGATAACTTACCCTGGAAAATGTGCTTATGTTATGAATACCTCTTCTTCTAATGGAGTAACCTGGAGTGGAAGTTATTATTGTGAAACAGGTACAGGAAATAGTCATGCAATTACTTCTAACAGTGGTGTGAGCCGTTGTACTGGTAAAGCCGGCATAGGTGCAAGTACAGATTTAAGCTAAATTAGTATGAAAATAAGGA
This sequence comes from Chryseobacterium sp. GW821-FHT04C04, assembly GCF_059420365.1. NCBI lineage: Bacteria > Pseudomonadati > Bacteroidota > Flavobacteriia > Flavobacteriales > Weeksellaceae > Chryseobacterium > Chryseobacterium sp. GW821-FHT04C04. The sequence continues at coordinate 869,414 of NZ_JBWKTO010000001.1, forward strand.
AAAATATTCTATTGTATTTTATAATTTTATTGACATGTATTTATTCATGCAATAAAAAGCAAAGTGTTAAGATTGTTGGGGATATCCCCAACCTTCCTGACGGTATTATCTATCTATGGACAGGAACAATGCTTGATAAAATAGACAGCGTACAAACAATAAAAGGACACTTTGAAATCAACCATGATTTTAAAGAAAAATCACCTGTCTATATTGGGATATTTCACAGAGATAAAAAAAATATTCAAAGAGTTTTCGGATTTATTACTAACGTTCCTAAATGGGGATCTCCAACTTTTATGTCTGATCCTTTAATTACAATAAAAGGAAACATGGAAGAATATACTCCAGTAAACTTTACACCATCTCCAAGTGTAATTTTTGTGAATAGTCCCCGAATAAAGGCAGGAAAACAAACCGAAGCGCTATACGATACGGGTGATGCTATTTTTACAAATAATAGTCCTGGTAATATAGATATGATTAGAGAAAAAATTAGAAAACATCCTTATTCCTATCATATTTTATACAGTATTATAGGAAATAAAACAGTATTTAACACAAGTCAAACTGAAGAATTTTTACAGTTATTTGATAATGAGGTAAAACAAAGTAAACCTTACAAAAAACTCCTAAAGTATAATAATAAAGCAAAAGAAATTGGAGATATTAAAATTCCTGAACTGGAAAATTTGAATGGAAAGAAAGTTTCAGTACTGGACAAAAATTATAAAAAACATCTTTTAGTTTTTTGGGCTAGTTGGTGTGGTCCTTGTAGAATGGAAATTCCGATGCTTAAAAAAGAGTATGAAAAGTACAATAAAGATGTAGAATTTATTTCAATATCTATAGATGAGGAAAATAATGCATGGAAAAAAGCACTTTCAGAGGAGAAAATGTCCTGGAAACAATTTATAATAAACAATGAAAACCCTGCTTATAATGATCTCCAAATCTTGTTTAAATTTAATAATACGATTCCTTATACGATTCTAATTGACAATAATATGAAGGTATTGTCTTCTTCTACAGGATTATCCGGTGAAGAGGAATTTAATAGAGTAATTAATAAATAATATCCGTACTCAGTATAATAGTATTCTTAAAAAAGGATGAAAAAACCATTATGTGAGGTTTTTTCATCCTTTTTAGGTTCTGCTTAATCAAAATAAAAGTCTTCATCCTTTAGAATCGTTATTTCATCGGGATACCACACAAACACACCAACCACTTATTAAGCAGATTATTAAGTATTTTCACGCAAGATAATATTTGGTTGTTTATACTCTAACATTGCTCTTTTTGTTGTTGTTACTTTGAGTTCCTCAATCAGGAAGATCAGAAGAGCGTTATTATCTCCGAATAACTGATTGAGAATTCATCCTGGGAATTACCTACTCATTATAAAGAGGGTAAAAACTAATCAACAACCAAAAAAAACAAAATGGAAACAATTGAAATCACAAGAACCGAAGTGGGTATTAATGATCCTTTTGTAACAAAAATCCCGAAAGAGCTCTCTTTCGGGATTTTATTTATGTTATCCAAATTTCTTTTTTCTCAACCAGAAGAACAATCCTCCAATAAGACCAATAATTACCAGTGGAAGCAGTAAGTTCAGCCACTGCCAGTTGGCTTTTTCTTCAGTAATTCTTTGTCTGTCCAGAAGTCTTTCTTCGATGTTTCTGTTTCTCAGTTCCATCAGATTGCTGTCATCCAGCAAATAGTCTAAAGCATTTCTAAGGAACTGCTCGTTTCCGAACTGTTCGTTCGTCAGCAGATCTACTCCCAGCGGAAGCGGTTTTCCTTTGATCACTTTATTTCTTCCTACATCTCCGTCTGCAATAATGATCATTTTATTTTCAGGACTTGAAGTTTTGAATCCAGGGTAAGATTTCCTTTCAATTCTGGAAGCATACGCAGAATTAAACTTTCCTTCCAAAGCTACAGCAAAGATTTTAGGTGTACTCGGTTTTTCCATTTGTCCAAGACTGTCTACGCTTGCAATTTCTTTTAGATCTACATAGTTTGGAACCTGTTTCAGCAATGTTCTTTCACTGGATTCAAAAAGAACTTTTGTTTTGATATTCTTTCTTCCTCCTAAAGTATCGATAGAAGTTGGGAATTCAAATTTTACAGGATTGATATTTTTGGTGATCGGATTGTTATTTTCTGCAATTCCCAATGGAAAATAAGGCCAAGGCAGGCTTGTGTATTGAGGGTTCCCTCCTACTTCACCTGTTACAAGTCTTAATAAAGCAAACTTTTTAACGTCTTTTACCAAAGCAGGATTGATTCTTATCCCGTAATTAAAAAAGAAGTCTGTCATATTGATGTCTACCGGGAAAGGCATTACTTTTTTGGATCTTGTTAGCGTATCCATTTCAGCATTTACGGCATCAATCATCCAAAGTGTTTTCCCACCGTTCATGATATACTGATCAAGGATCACTTTTTCGTTATCTGTAAAAGCTTTTCTTGGTTTTGCAATCACCAAAGCGCTCATTTGCTTCAATAATGGAATATCTTCTAAAGAAAGTTCGGTTTGGTTTCTAGGAATAATGGGTCCTGCATCATAGTTTTCCATGGCCAGATGTACGAATCCCTGAAATTCATCTGGGTTCAATTCATCATGATTAACCAGAATTCCGACTTTCTTTTTCTTAGCGGCAGCAATATTTTTGATGTTGGAAACAAGATTGTACTCCAGTCCTTCAATAGATCTTGTAAGCTGCTGATCTGCATCAATTCCTGCCTGCTGAACAACCAACGGAATAGAAACCCCGTCACTTCCATATTTGATGACTGCGTATGGGAAAAGGGTGATCTGTGAGATCTTTCCATCTTTTACATCCGGAAGAATAGAGGGCTGCATGCCCATTGCCATCAGGCTATCCTGAGACATTTTTGTTTTAATAGGATCGATGAATTTAAAATCAATCTTCGGATTAATTTTTCTGAATTCCTCCAGCATAAATTTCGTTTCGCTCTGAAGCTGTTTAAAGCTTGCCGGAAAGTCTCCTTCCAGATACACTTCAACAGTCAGAGGTTTCTTTACAGACTCCAGTACTTTGATCGTGTTATCGGAAAGGGTATATCTTTTTTCTTTTGTTAAGTCTAATCTGATTCCCGAATACGTCAGGATAATAACCAAGGGAACAATCGCAAATAAGAAAATTCCCAGTGGAGATTTAGCATTGATCTTCTTCATGTTTTTACTTCTTTTTGTTAATAAAATGATTAGACAATACTAATGATGCTCCGATGACAAGAATAAAATAAGCCACATCTTTAAAATCAATAAGCCCTCTTGTAAAGCCTAAGAAGTGCTGGTAGAAACCTATATTCTGAAGGATAAAATCTGCTCCTCCCAATAGTTTATAGCTCGCCAGCTGTTCGATTCCAAAATACATAATAAAGCACATGAAAACGCCCAACAGATAAGCCATAATCTGGTTCTGTGATAATGAAGAAGCCAAAATACCTACAGCGGCAAATCCTGCAATTAAAATAATCAGCCCAAGATAGCTTCCGAAAGTCATTCCAAGGTCAATATTTCCTGCAGGAACTCCCAACACATATACCGTATAAAGATAAATTAATGATGGAATAAGGCATAAAATACCAACAACCCATACGGAAAGAAATTTTCCGATGACCAATTCTGAAACTCTTAGTGGCTGTGAAAAAAGCCAGTTTAATGTTCCTGTTTGCTGTTCTTCTGCAAAAGTTTTCATAGAAAGGGCCGGAATGATAAACATCAACAGCCATGGAACCAATACGAAATAGCTCTGCAAAGAGGCCATCCCGATCTCAAAAATATTAGAATCGTTGTCGAAAAAGAACAGGAAAAGAGTCGCTATCAAACTGAAAGCGGCAATGATCACCCATGCGCTCCAGTTTCCAAAGTAACTCCAAAGTTCTTTCTTTAAAATTGCAATCATAGTTTTTTTGTAAGATGTAAAAAGGACATGTACCCTCCTCTACAATTATTTGTTTTTTTTATTTTTATTAACCAGTTTCACGGTCATCATGATCAGAAATACAAGAACGAAAAATCCTGTAATTAATTGCCACCAGTATTCAATTGCCATTGATTTTAAAATGACCGTAAATACGACCAGAAACAAAATGAATGTAGCAATTTCATTCGCCTGTCTCAGTTTGATATTGGCAGTGGGCAGTGTATTTCCATTCAATGCTTTTAAATGAAGCACTTTTTTCCAGCACCAGTAATGGTAAATCGCAAGCCCTATAAGGAATGTCAGTTTCAAATGAAACCATCCCATTTGCATCAATCCTGGATTTCGGAAGATCATAACCAATCCGCATATTGTCATAATTACTCCCGCCGGAACGGTAATAATATTCCACAGCCTTCTGGCCATAAAGGTATACTGCTCTCTCAGAATTTTCTTTTTTTCTTCCGGAAATTCATCGGTATCCTTATAGTACACGAAAAGCCTTACGAGATAAAAAATTCCCGCAAAGTAGCTTACCATAAAAATAATGTGCAGCGCTTTGATTATTGTATAAAGCATTCAGAAAAAATTAACAGCAAAGATAAGCTTATTATATAATTGTTAAAAATAAATTTCTTTTGATCAGGAAAATCCAATCAAAATGGGTTTATATAAAAAATAGTTCGGCTCGGGGCAGCAAAGCTGCCCGAGCCGAACATTATATTTTCATTGTTGTAACCAATTCAACGATTAAGAGATCACTCCTAATTCTTTTCCAACTTTTTCAAAAGCAGCAATCGCTTTATCCAAATGTTCTCTGGTATGAGCAGCAGATAACTGTACTCTGATTCTCGCTTTTCCTTTCGGTACTACAGGATAGAAGAATCCGATTACATAGATTCCTTCATCCATAAGCTTTTCAGCCATTTTCTGAGAAAGTGGAGCATCATAAAGCATTACCGGAACAATTGCAGCATCTCCATCTGGAATATCAAAGCCTTTTGCTTTCATTTCTGTTCTGAAGTAATCTGCATTTTCCATTACCTGATCACGAAGGGAAGTATTGTCAGAAATCATATCCAATACTTTTAAAGCAGCTCCTACAATTCCAGGCGCAAGAGAGTTAGAGAATAAATAAGGTCTTGAACGCTGTCTCAACATATCAATGATCTCTTTTTTACCGGAAGTAAATCCTCCTAAAGCACCCCCTAAAGCTTTTCCTAATGTAGACGTAATAATATCTACTCTCCCCATTACTTCATTAGCTTCGTGAGTTCCACGACCAGTTTTCCCGATGAAACCTGTTGCGTGAGAATCATCTACCATTACCAAAGCATCATACTTGTCAGCAAGGTCACAAACTCCTTTTAAGTCAGCAACGATACCATCCATTGAAAATACTCCGTCCGTAACAATAATTTTGAAACGGTGATTCTTTTCAGAAGCTGCAATCAATTGAGCTTCCAGATCCGCCATATTATTATTCTTATATCTATATCTTGCTGCTTTACAAAGACGAACACCATCAATGATTGATGCGTGGTTCAGTTCATCTGAAATAATAGCATCTTCTTCTGTAAATAATGGTTCAAAAACACCACCATTAGCATCAAATGCAGCTGCATAAAGGATTGTATCTTCAAGACCCAAGAAATCAGCAATTTTTTTCTCCAAATCCTTGTGAATATCCTGTGTTCCGCAGATAAAACGTACCGATGACATTCCATATCCATGAGACTGAATCATTTCCTGAGAAGCTTTCATCACTTCCGGATTGTTGGATAATCCCAGATAATTATTGGCACAAAAGTTCAAAAGCTTTTTTCCGTTCGCTTCTATTTCTGCACTCTGCTGAGAAGTGATGATTCTTTCTCTTTTGTAAAGTCCGTCATTCTCAATATTCTGAAGTTCATTCTGTAAATGTTGAAGGTATTTTTCAGAGATCATTTTTAGTAATTTTTTAGATGTGCTAATTTACTAAAAAGGCAGTAAAATAAAACCTTTTATAAGCTTAATTCTAAAAATTTGATATCACTTTCACTTTTAACACTATTAGTCTACAAAATTAGTAGGATAATATTTATATTTGCTTAAAATTTGAGAGTATGAAGTTAAAGCCGGTACAAAAAATAAAGACAATTGACTCTGCAACCTTTATTAGCAGCCATATGAAGCCTAGAATCCCCATTATTCTTAAAGATTTTGTACACCCGGAGAGCCCTGCCTTCAAAAAGTGGAATTATAATTATTTCAAGGAAATTGCAGGAGATCATATCGTGAATATATACGGCAGCGAACTGGATTCCCTGGACAGAGTGGCAAGTGATCCCATAGCACAATCTACATTTTCAGAATATCTTGACCTGATACAATCTACTCCCACCGAGCACAGGCTTTTCTTATTTAACCTATTGAAAATAAAGCCTGAACTTAAAAACGATATTATATACAATGACATTACGGATGGCAAAATACTAAAATGGCTTCCATTTATGTTTTTTGGAGGTGAGGGTTCTGTTACCAGAAATCATATTGATATTGACATGTCTCATGTTTTTATTACCCAATTTCAGGGCATTAAAAGGATCTGGCTGTTTCCCTGGGAACAATCAGATTTCATGTACAAACTCCCTTTTAATTTCCACAGTCTCACCCAGATAAAAAAACCTGATTACAGAAAATACCCGGCTCTACTCTATTTAAACGGCTATGAAGCCATCCTTCATCCCGGCGAAACCCTTTATATTCCGTCCGGATGGTGGCATTACATACAATATGATACTGAAGGATATTCTGTGTCCCTGAGAGCCCTTCCATCAAGTCCGATAGAAAAATGGCGCGGCTTTAAAAACTTAGTCATCACCCGACACTTTGATAATTTTATGCGCAAAGTATTTAAAGAAAGATGGTTTAAGTATAAGGTAAAAGTAGCTCGGGCTAGAGGGGCCCGAGCTGCAAGAAAACAAAGAAGCTTTCAAATTTGAAAGCTTCTTTTTATGATGAATGTATCCAGCAGAGCAATCATTTACTCATTACTGGTATTTAATGTTTGATAAATTTGATATTTTTCTCATCCACAGTAATAATATACGCTCCAGGAACTAATTCTGAAATTCCGATTGCCTTACCCGGCTGATAGGTCCCTTTTCCTACCAGTTTTCCGTCAATAGCATGGATCACAAAATCTGCAGCTCTGTTAATTCCTTTCAGATTAATTTCATTCTTTGCAGGATTCGGATATAATCCAAAGTTTTCCTTTTCAACAGAAGAAACGCTTAAAGTGTTGTCCTGAGTAACGGTAGAATTTTTCTCCAGAATCTGGTATTCGTAATTAAACTGAACATTTGCAATAGGGAAAGTTACCGACTGCAGGAAGCTTTGGTTATTTGAAGTGTTGTTAAGCACAAAATAAGCGGTTTGTCCAGCAGTTCCTGTCACCTTAATAGGTAAGGGCATTTCAAAAAAGCTTACAGTAGGACTACTCTGTGTCTGAGAAACCTTAAACAAAGCCTGATTCCCGCCTTGCATCCATTTTATAGTATACGTAGGATATCCTTCTCCATATACCCAGTCATTGAAAAACTCTGTAAAGTCTGTTCCTGTTGACTGAAGCAAAGAAGCATTAAAATCACTGGTACGTGCATAGCTGTACGCCAGATTCGGTCTTGCATGATAATCTTTAAGTGCCTGGTAAAAAGCAGCATCGCCTAAAGCCCATTTCAACATTCTCAAAATATAGCCCCCTTTAGAATACGTCAGCCTGCTGTCGAATATTCTATTGATACTGGAAAGTCCTGTATCCGGTACATAAACACTTCCTGCCGAGCTTCCCATAATATAATTGGCCTGGCCTTGCAGGAAATTCATAAATTCCGTGTTGGTCATCAGTAATTTTTCATTGGCAACATGCTCTCCAAAAGTAGCAAATCCTTCATTTAGCCAGATATCATTCCATGCACCGCAGGTTACTTTATCCCCAAACCATTGATGGGCAAGCTCATGAGCGATAAGTATTTTATTCCAGCCTCCCATAGAAGACATTGTCTGGTGCTCCATACCTCCTCCATACATAAACTCCATATGACCGTATTTTTCATTGCGGAAAGGATACGTTCCAAAATAAGTTTCAAAAGTATTCATGATCTGTTTCGTCCAGTTAATATTAGCCATACTGGTGGCGTTTGAATTAGTAGACGGATAAATATAATTCACAAAAGGAAATGGAGGGTTTCCAATGGTATCAGTAAGCTTAACAAAATTAGTAATCGAAAGTGCAATCAGATAAGCGGGTGTGGGATACATTGTTCTCCAGAAGGTAAGCTTCGTAGATCCCGTAGGAAAAGTTTCGGACATCAGTTTTCCGTTGGCTGCAACGCTGTAATTGGATGGAGTTGTAATTTTAAAATCAAATCTTTCGATCTTATCATTCAAACTTTGTTTGGTTGGAAACCAGTCCTGCGCCCCATAAGGTTCATTCAATGTAGAAAGAACCGGAGTTCCGCTCTGAAGAGCTGTTTTGAAAGCATCATTACTTGTAGACGGTGCTCCTGCATAATAGATGGTAAGAGAGTCTAATGTGTTGGCAGGAATTGAAGCCGGAAAATCAATCTTCAGTTCTTTTGAAGGAAGCTGCTGAAAACTAGTGATATTGGTTCCGTGATATTTCACCTGAGAAACCGTTAAAGAATTGGAAAGATCAAAATAAATACTTCCCATATTCTGTGTCGGTTTAAAATGAGAGGTCACCGATCCGGAGATATTATACACCGCAGGATCCAGACTGACATCCATTCTCTGGTATTGTAAGTCATAATTCAGGGTATTGGGGTTGGTATTCCCAATATTCATTTTTTGAGTAAAGGATTTTTTCTCCTTCTCAATTAACCCCTTCATATCGGTGTTTTGCTCATTTTTTTGGCTATAGAACTGTTGAGATAATAGCAATCCCAGCACCAAAAGGTACAATTTTGTCATGTTTAGAAAAATTTAATCAAATATAAAAAAAACCTTTTAATCAATGATTAAAAGGCTGTTATAATATATAAAATAAAAAAAAATTAAAGATCCAGTGCCGGTTCAAGAATTTTCTCCATTCTTTTTTTCACCATATCTACTGATCCGGAGTAGTTATTTACCATTAAAGAGAAAACCAATGTTTTTCCGGAATTTGTTTTCAGGTAGCCTGCTAATGTTTTTACTTTATTCAAAGTTCCTGTTTTAGCAAAAACCTGTCCATTACCTCCTCCGATGAACATTCTTTTTAAAGTTCCGGATTGTCCTCCGATAGGCAGAGAAGTAAGGTAAGATCTGTAATATTTCTGCTCCATCAGAGAAGTCAGAAACTTCACCTGAGAAATTGGAGTTACGTTATTGCTTCTTGAAAGTCCGCTTCCATCAATATAGTTAAGACCATTCATATCAAAACCGGCATCTCTTAAATGTCCTGTCACCACAATTCTTCCTGATTCTGAAGTCTGATCACCCATTTTCTGATAACCCACAGTTCTTAGCAAAGCTTCTGCCAATGAATTATCACTGTGCTGATTGGTATAATAAATAATATCACCTAAAGTCGGGGATTTGTATGCTGAAAGCATTTTTCTGCTATCCGGTGCTGCATCTGTCATTTTCGGACTTACTTTTCCGGTAACAGGAATTCCGCTTTTCACCAGTGTTGTTCTGAAAGAATTGGCAAGATAAGCCGGAGCATCAGGAAGTTTGGTTGTTAAAGTCCCACTGCCCTCATACTTTTCAGCATATACCATCTGATGATTGTAAGGGGAAACATAGAAAAATTTCTTTTCTGGAGAAAATCCTCCTTTTTTCACGATCAGTTTTTCGTTGGCTGGATTGATTCCTTGAGTTGTCCCAACAGGCAGGTAGTAATTATTGTTTTCTAACCATACAACATTTTCCGGAAGCACTGAAATATTGCCTTTGAAAAGCGCTGTCTGAATGATAATATCACCATTTACCTTTTTGATTCCCTCTCTTGAAACTCCACCTACGAAATCTGAAATAATGTCTCTATAAGATCCTGCACCTGCTTTGTTTGTTCCCAAAGAAGGATCGCCGCTTCCTATGACATAAAGATTTCCATTTAAAACTCCATTTTCATCTATCGTTCCTGAGTACTCCAGTTGCGTCATCCAGCGGTAGTTTTCACCCAGCATGTTTAGTGCTGTTTCCGTTGTCAGTAGCTTTGTTGTAGAAGCAGGTACTAAAGGAGTATTTTCATTGTACGAAGAGATTACTTTCTTCGTTTTCGGATCGTACACTACGAATCCCCAGGTTGCATTTTTCAGCACAGGATCCGCCATCATTGTGTTTACATTAATGTCTACAAGTTCTTTTGCTGACAAAACAGTTTTCTCCACTACCGAACTAACGGGCGAAGGCAGATTTAAGCTGCTTTTCTGATTGTCATAATTCTGAGAATAAAGAACGGTAGAAACGGTAGATTGAGCCAGGAAAAGACCAGAAGCCAACACCGCCGCACTTGAAATATATTTTCTGAAATTTACCATCTATCTTCTTTTTGTTTTATAGTTTTGACTCTATAAAAAATGATAGGTTACATCATTCAATTTAAAAGCCAAACACTTAATCAACGTCCAAAAGTAGAAATTATTGTCATATAACAGACCACTATTGCCTTATAAAAGAGTGTAAAGTTTGTTAAAAACTGTTAAAAATCCACAAAAACCCCTTTTTTAACACTTTGATAAGCAGTAATTTCGTCAAATTCTTTCAAACTTATCAAAACCATGTTCTTGAATTTCTCATAGTTTTTACCACGGGGAAGCTTAAGCATAATCTGGAACTGATATAAGTTATTTAATCTGGCGATCTGTGCTCTTTCCGGTCCCAAAACACAATCTTCAGGAAGGTATTTTCTTAAAATGGATCCCAAAAACTGAGAAGCACGATCCACTTTTTCATCTCTGATATGCTTCAACTCAATCATAATCAGCTTCGTAAATGGAGGATAATGGAATTTCTGACGTTCCGTAAGAATGTATTTATAGATCTTCGCAGGATTGTTCATCTTAATCAGCTGAAATACAGAATGATCAGGATTATAGGTCTGAATCAGGATTTTTCCTTTCCCTGAAACCCTTCCTGCTCTTCCTGAGACCTGTGTGATAAGCTGATAAGCCCTTTCTTCCGCTCTGAAATCCTGTACATATAATAAGGAATCGGCTTTTGGAATAGCCACCAACTCAATATGATCAAAATCAAGCCCTTTGGAAATCATTTGTGTTCCTACCACAATATCTGTTTCTCCGTCTTCAATCTTCTCATACAGCTTTTCGTAAGCGAATTTCTTACGCATGGAATCTACATCCATTCTATCAACTTCATTTTCCGGGAACAGTTTGGAAACTTCCTCATGAATCTGCTCTACTCCTACTCCTCTTTCGTTCAGGTTTTCGGAATGACATTTCGGACACGTTTTCGGTTTTGAAGCTTTCTGTCCGCAATAATGGCATTTCATTTCGTTGGCTGCTTTGTGATACGTCATGACCACATCGCAATTGGAGCAGTAATTTACATATCCGCAACTCTCACATTCTATCACATTGGAATATCCTCTGCGGTTGTGAAGAACAATTGCCTGATTCTTCTCATCTATGGTCTTTTTGATCTCCTCAATGAGTTTCAGCGAGAAGTTTCCTGAAACCTTTTTAGATTCCTGGGCTTCTTTGAAATTAATCAGCTCATATTCCGGCAGATTAACATTCCCGAATCTTTCAGTCAGAAAGACATATTTCATTTTATCTTTTCTGGCCCGGTAATAGCTTTCAACGGAAGGGGTTGCCGATCCTAAGATCACCCCTGCTTTATAAAAACCTCCCAATACCAAAGATGCATCTTTAGCATTAAAATAAGGAGATACTTCCCGTGGCCTATATGCCGAATCATGCTCTTCGTCTACAATAATAAGCCCTAGGTTCTGGTAAGGTAAAAACAATGCATTACGAGTCCCTATCAAAATATGGATATCATTTTGCTTCACTCTTCTCCATACTTCTACCCTTTCAAAATCTGTGAGTTTCTGATGATAGAAGCCTAGCTGTCGTCCATATTTTTTTTCTAACCTCTGGGTAATCTGCTTGGTAAGAGAAATTTCAGGAAGCAAAAACAATACATTTTTTCCTTCTTTGATGCATTCATCAATTTTCTCCAAATAAATATGGGTTTTCCCAGACGATGTAACACCGTGAAGGAGAACATTTTTCCCTTCTTCAAAAGCTTCATCAATCTCAGCTTTAGCCAATTTTTGCTGTTCGGAAAGTTCTTCAAGCTCTTCAATTTCGCCTTCATAACTTTCAATCCTGTCTTTCTGCATGTAATACTCTTCAACAAGACCTTTATCTGCCAAAGGTTTGAAATGAGAGCTCCCGAAATAACCATCTTCAAACAGCTCAGCCTTTTTGATAGGGATATCAGGGTTTTCTGTCTGCTTTTCCAAAATAAGAAGGAAGAGTTCTTTCTGCTTGGGTGCTTTATTCAGTTTTAAAAGAATTTCTGTAAGATTCTGATTGACTAAAATTTCATCATTAATTCTTACATAGGCTACTTCTTTAGCTTTATATTTTTCAGCAATTTTTTCATCAATCTCAATATACTGAAGGTCAATCAATGAGTTGATGGTTTTGATAATATCTTTTTTGGGAATAAATGCTTCAATATCTGTCAGATTGATCAGCTGTCGCACTTCAAGTGCCTGAATCAGGTACATTTCATTGACGTCCAGATTTTCAAAATCAACAACAGCACCTGGTTTTAGTTTTAAATAGGTTTCACTTTCCAGTTTTAGTGAAGAAGGAAATGAAAACCTGTAAATTTCTCCGAGACTGCACAGATAATACTCCGAAAGCCAGTTCCAGAAATTGATCTGTTCCTCGGGCATGATCGGTTTGTCATCCAGCATGCTGATGACTTCCTTTGCTGTAAAGTTTTCCGGTGTATTATCATGAAGCTCAAATACAATTCCCGTATAGATCTTCTTTCCGCCAAATGGGACCAAAACTCTCATTCCAGGCTGGATTTCAGACATCATTTCTTCAGGAACTTTATACGTAAAAGATCCTTTCAGGTTCAGGGGTAAAACAATTTGAGCGTATTGCAAGGGAAATATTTAAAGTGTAAAATTAGATTTTTCTTTAGAGAATTGCAACTTTGCAGAGATTCTTTCCTGCCCTTTGGCAGATGTAAAATCACTGCAAACCTCAACGGTATAGAAGAATAGTATTAATTTGTCCTTAAAAAAGAAGTTCCGTGATCTGATACCAAAACGCGGACGTAAAAAATCCCACAATAATACTGACTCCAATGATGAGATTCGTCAGTTTTGTATTCAGTTTGAACTGTTCTGCAATAATGCTTGACGTCACTAATGTTGGCATTGCGGCTTCAAATATGGTAATCTTTGCAACATCTCCTTTTATTCCTAATAATAAAGCCATTCCCAAAACAATGGCCGGTGCCAGAATAAGCTTATAAAGCATTGACATAGACATTTGTGGGATCAGTTTTTTCCAACCGTTAAACTTCAATTGCAATCCTACTGAAAATAGAGCCAAAGGACTTACTGTTGAGGCTAATTTATCAAAGAATGGCTCTGCGGCAGTAAAATCAATGAATTGTGACAATACCAAAGCAGAAATACAACCAATTAATGGAGGAAATGTGACAAGTCTTTTTAAAATAAATAAGGCACTTACTGTTCCGGATTTACTTCCTCCTTTCACTGCGGCAATAATTCCTAGTGTAGAAAGAGAGAAAAACATGGTCTGATCACAAATAACGGCAATGCTTAGAAGCCCTTCTCCATAAAAGGCACTGACTAAGGGAAATCCGATGAAAGAAGTGTTGCTGTAACCGCTTGCCAATTCTAAGGTACTTCTGGACCGCCTTGAATATCCCTTACTTTTACTGTAAAACATCATAAAAAAGAAGCAAAACACTGCCACTAAAAATGTGGCCACAATTGGAAATAACATTTCAGCTGTCCATTTTACTTTAGGCAGATATTTAAACGAAACTGCCGGAAGAGCAAGATAAAGAATCCATGTATTGATACCTTTGTGGGCATCGGGGTGGATAGATTTTGTTGCTTTGAATATCATTCCTGCAATAATGCACACTGCAATCAGAACAAAATTTACCATAACTATAAAGAAATATGCAGCAAATTTACGGCTGATTTTTGAGTTGGAAGGGTAAAATTTATATTTTTTTGAGTAGAATTGCTACTAAATATCAAAGTATTGGAATGAAGAAATTTCTTTTTTTATTTTCAAACCTTATAGGCTTTTGAAACCTATAAGGTTGATTCATTTTTTTTATAACCTACTCCAATCCTATTGTTTAGCTTTAGAGATCGAATAAGCAATCAAAATATACACTAAGAACAGAATTCCACTTATAATAATATACAATGCCGGATCACTGAAGCCTATCAATGAAAAAGCAAGGTTACTCACAATGGCCAATCCGAAAAATACGGCAGAAACAGTTTTGACCAGCGAAGTTGTTCTGGGCAGATTAAACCGAACTCCAATTGCCAGAATTAAAGTAGGGATTAGAAAAATCAAACTGCCAGCAGCTAATAATTCTTTGTTATGAGCCGTGTTGAATGAGTAGAATCCATAAGCCATCAAACAGCTGACGGCAATGGCAATCGTGGTTTTTATAAAATCTAATTTCATCAGTTCTAAATAATTGGTGGCGGTGGTGGTGTTATATTAAATAATCTGGCAGTTTCAGGGACATTCCCCGCTAATTCCCAGCCTGGCATTCCTTCTTTCCAGACATGATGATTCATTGAAAACTGTCCCGACTGTACAAGCTGTCTAAGAGATTCAGAATTGTATGGACCGGATTGCTGTCCGTTTATAGCAATATGAAACATCGGATCAGGATGAACAGGTGGTGGTGTATTTGTCATATTATCCATGAGACCTCCAAGCTGAGTTCTCATAGAAGCGCCTACGCCCATTCCTACCATGAGTCCTGCAGCATTTAATCCATCTCCATGTCCTAGATCTACGTGGCCCATTCCTCCAAGGCTGGCAGCAGCTGTTTTCAGGACATCGGCGTGCTGATTCAGCTGATGAACCGCAAAATGTTTCCCTTCTACCCCCAGCTCTACATCTTTTCGCTGGATTCTGGTTACTTCAGAAAGGTTTTCAATTTCAATATTTGTTTTGGCTTCTGTAAATTTCGTTTGCTGGTCAGCTGTTGCTCTTTTAAGCTGTTTGTAATGGGGGTGTTCTTTATCAAGTTCTATAGTTCCAATATCCAAGCGTTTCAAATGAACACCAAAATATTCTTCCAATTCAGCTTTTAACTTATTCTTTATGATATCACTTACCTCATCAATTTTTCTTTCAATCTGCATGACAGGAATATTATAATCCTGTGGAGCGCTGATGAGTACTGACTTAATTTTTCTTTGAAAAAAATCTTTAATCTGTGCCTTAAAATCATCCAGATTAAAATTGATTAAACGGTTTAATTTAATAAAGTTCTTATAATCAGTCAGGTTAAAAGTCAGTGTTCCGCGTACAGCACAAGGAACACCCAGATCCATAAACCTCGGATCATACATATCGAAATAAGGAATTCCAAATTTGATCTGTATATTTCCGGAAAGGTTGATAAAATAGATCTCTGCCTGAAATGGCGAACCTCCCCCAAATGCGGTTCCCACAATATTTGTGAGAACAGGAAAATTCGCAGTCTGAATGGTCTGATCATGAGGTCCCTGTATGAAATCCTGAATGGTTCCGTCATTTTGCTTGTAAAAAAATACAGCAAGTTCGCCTTCCTTTACCCTCAAACTGCTTCCATAGCGGATACTGTTTTCTTTATGAGTAGAGTCGGAAGATCCGGAAGGTCTCCATTTCCAAACCAGATATTCCGGTTCATCACAACGGATCACATCCATCATACCGCCCTCTTTTTTATTTCCAAATAGTCTCATTTATTTTTCTTTAAATTTTATAGGTATATGCTTTCAATTTCAGCTCTTTTCTTTTCCGGCAACTGATTGTTAATAGCTTCTTTCTTAGCTAAAAAAATTCTGTAGGAAACTTCTTCGATATCTTTAATGTCGTAATCATATGTATCACTGATTTTTGTCCATCTGAGTTTTTCCAACTCTAATTTGATTTTGGAATATTGTTTTTCCTGAATTAAAGGTTCCAACGTATCAAGCTTTTCACTAAGTTTTGCCAGCTGTATCTTACTTCTGATCTCAACGCTGTGCTTATCATCAATATTGGCAGCAAGCTTTTCAGCTTCATCGTAATTCTTGTTTTCTATTAATTTTTCGGCAGATTTAACAGTGGAAACATAACTGTTACTTTTATAGCTATCCATTTTACTGGAAATACCACCCCCTATACAAACGATAATGAATAGAGCAACCATTGACCCTAACACTTTGAAAACTTTCCTGTTGTTCTCTTTAGTAATATTCTTGGCATTTTCTACAATACTAAGCACCTCACCATAGGTTTCAGTATCGCTTTTCATTGAAATAGAAGCTTTGGAATTGATCTGCTCTATTTTCTTCAGCCATATTTTATTCCATGTATTTTTATACTTAGTCTGTTCAGAAAACAAAGAGAAATAAGAAGCGGTATTGATCTTACTTGCTGATAATGTCAGAAATTCAAGAATCCCCTCCTTAGAAACCGGAACAGGGTAATTCAGAACCAATTCTTCTTTTCTGGCATCAGTAGTAGACCATTTGGCGGGTTTAGATTTATTGATAATAAACTGCAATCCTTTGAAGAATATAAGAAAGGGCCAGAAAAATAACCAGAGTACAATAGTAACAAGATTAATATTAGGGGAAGCGTTCTGTGTATAGAAATTACCATCTCTGGTGGCTTCTATTTCATCAAGTTTTTCAAAAAACCTGATAACACTGCTCGAAACTTCTATGTTTCTGAATTCTGTTCCACAATCTGAACATTTAGTAGCGAAACTTTCAGCAATGGCCCCACAGGCCGGACATTTCCTAATGTCTCCCAGTTTATCAGAATGGGGAGCTGCCGATTCTGAGTTTTTATCATTTGTTTTTTCAAAAAGCCTTGCTTCCAAAACAATTTCAAATTCATCCAGATCTATTCCTTCGGCTTCGGCATTTTTAAAAAGCACCTGTTTTTCTTTTTCGGTTAATTCTCCGTCGGCTAAAGCAAACTCGATAAGCCTTTCCAATTTTTCGTTATACATACGATAGATATTAGTAATTTTTTACAATGTTATAAAAAAGCCACTGTGAATTTTTACGGGTTCCCGTAATCCACTTTTCCGATCTGGCCACAAAAAAAGGACTGGCTATTAGCCAATCCTTTTAAGTTGAATATTCAGTTAAGTATTTTTTCTAGTTTTCCATTACATCCCATAGACTCATTACTTCAACTTTGTCCAAAGGTTTTGAAAGGGTAATTGTTTTGGAAGTTCCCGGTAACAAGTCAAAGAAATTATCACTGAAATGGGTATCTCCAATCAGGTAAACATCTTTCGCCAGGACATCTGTTGATATTTCAATTTCAGTAGGTGAGATTTTTCTGATTTTAATCTCAGGTTTTGGGAGCTTTATATCTTTAGGTTTATTAAAAAAGAAAAGCTTTTCAAATTTTGTATTCTTTCCGGAACTGATCTTTAAAACAGCTTTCGACAAGTCAAATTGAGCTAGCTCTGACTTACTGATAGTTCGTACCTTCTTACTGGCATCAGCTTTTACATCGTCTGACTGACTGGCTTTCCAGAGTATTTTTCCTTTGAAATCAATGAGTTCAAATTTTGTATCGAGCTTCAGCTCAGTCAATAAGTCACTTATCAGATAAACATCATAATTTTTATCTGTTTCAGCAACTGATATAAGTACCGGTTCAAAACTTCTTCTTGCCTGATAATGAAACGCTTTCCAGTTTCCAAGATAATCAATAGAAGACCATGAAACCACGGGCCAGCAGTCATTAAGCTGCCAATAGAGTGTTCCCCTATTGTAAGGTTTTGCCCGGCGGTGAGCTTCAATAGCGATCTGCATTCCTCTTGCCTGCAACAGTTGTGAAACATAGTTGTATTGTACAAAGTCTGTAGGAATTTTATAATCACGTTTTAGGTATTCGTTAATGATGTCCCAGCCTCTGGCATGCTTTTCATGCGCTTTTATTGTTGGATTCTGAAGACTTAAATCCGGAGTTCCGGAAAACATTGATTTTGTCGTTTCAAGACTGGGCGTCCCCTGAAAACCATATTCAGACATGAAACGTCCCACTTTTTCGTTATAAATCTCAAATGGCTGTTCACCCCACCAAACTCCCCAATAATGGGAATCTCCTTCCGTAAGACTTTCTTTATGTCCCCAGCCGATGGACGGGGAACTTGGCCAGTATATATTTTTATCAGATTTCAGGTTTTCTGCCAATGCATTTGGAATAACATCATGGAACAACTTCTTATAGTCTTTCCAAACCTGCAGCGAATCGGTTTTTGAATATTTGAACTGTTTTTGATACCCCCAGTTGACAATGGCTTCATCAATTTCGTTATTTCCACACCATATAGCAATAGACGGGTGATTCTGAAGTCTGTTCACCTGATCTTTTACTTCTTCTTTTACATTGTTTAAGAATGCTTCATCTGCAGGGTAAAAACTCCCCGCAAACATAAAATCCTGCCAGACTAAGATTCCGTTTTCATCACAGGCTTTGTAGAACTCATCATCTTCATAAATACCTCCACCCCAGATACGGATCATATTCATATTCGCATCTTTGGTATCTTTGATTAGTTTCCGGTATTTTTCTTTGTCCATTCTAGGTGAAAAACTATCACCAGGAATCCAATTGGTTCCTTTGATGTATAAAGGATGTCCATTCACTTTAAAATAGAATGATTTTCCTTTTTCGTCTTTCTCCTGTACCAACTCAACAGTTCTTACTCCTATCCTGATATTTTTAGCATCAATATTTTTCTGATCTCTTGAAAGTTTTACTTCAAAATTATAGAGATTTGCTTTACCACGTCCGTTAGGCTGCCAAAGTTCCATCCCGCTTGTATTATAAGGAATCGTTATTGTATGGGTCCCTTTTTTCAAAGAGATTTTTTTGCGGATTTTATTGAGATCCAATGTATAATCTCCAGCATTTTGAACTTCAATTTTTACTTCAAAACGTACATCTTCGGCAGACTTGTTCTGAATATTTTTAACAGTAATAATTTTGGCATTATTCCAGAATTCAAGCTGAATGTCTTTCCAAATTCCTGCAGTAACCAGTCTCGGTCCCCAGTCCCAACCGAATTGATATTGAGCTTTTCTGACAAAACTTCTTGGGGATTCCGGCATGGTAAAAGGTACTTTTTGGGCTAATTCCTTTCCGGTATTTACAGCAGATTTAAAGTTAATCTGCAATGTATTGTTACCTGCTTTCAGATATTGCTTTACGGGAATATTCCATTTTCTGAACATATTGTCCGTTTTCTTTAGTAACTTACCATTAAGATAAATTTCTGAAAACGTATCCAGTCCGTTAAAAACGAGATCAATATTTTCATTCTTCAATTCCTGAGATGAAACCGTAAACGCAGTCTGATAATCCCAGTCTTCATTTTCTACCCACTGTACTTTCTTTTCATTTTCATCTTTAAAAGGATCCGGAATCATCTTGTTATCCATTAAATCCAGATGAACGGTTCCCGGAACTTTTGCAGGAAGCCAGTTTTGATCTTTAGAGTTTTTGAACCGCCAGTTTTCGGAAGACAAGCTTCTTTGGGAAAACTGTCCAAAAAGTATATTCTGTATGAAAAGGAAAGTAAAAAGGATCGTTCTATTCATCAATAATTTTGTTTACAATTCTATGGATTCCATATTTAATAAGTTCATTATTAAAATTAATAAGCAACCCCAATTTTATATTAGTCTGTTTCAGATACGTCAATACCTGTGAATGAAAAATGGGATGTAATTCCACTACAGATTTCACTTCTACAATGACTTTCTCTTCTACAATCAAGTCAATTCTGTAAGCATTTTCTATATATACTTCTTTGTACTTTAAAGGTAAAGATAGCTGTTGCTTTACATTCAGTCCCAACATCTTTAATTCATAAGCTAAAGCCATTTCATATGCATTTTCTAAAAGGCCAACTCCTAAGTTTTTATGTACTTCTATAGCAGCACCTATTATTTTGTAGGATAATTCGTTTTCTGTCATTCATTTGTGTATTTTTTATACTAATTGCGTGGTTTTTAAACGCAAAGTTTTACTATCTCTTTTTTTAATTCTAAGTAAGCAAAGATGGAATCAATTTCATTGATTCTTCTAAGCATGCTGGCTATCCTTTCGCTTCATCAGCGGCATTGCTGCAATCCTTTGCCCCCTCTAATATAATGTAGATCTATTTTAAACTTTGCGTTTAAAAATATGATTCATATTATTTACTCTTCAGTGCCGCCACCTCATCCGAGCTGGCAAAAGCTCCACCATCAGTAATGGCCGAAGAGTGGAAGTAACCAGCTTTTGTAACAGCTCTTGTTTCTTCGATATTGGATGAACGTAACCCGCCTCCTACAAGAATTTCAATTCTTCCATTGGAAAGCTCAACCAGTTTTTTCAGATTTTCTTTTCCTTCAGACACATTGGGTTTCTGGCCGGAAGTAAGAATGGTTGTAAAGCCACATTCTATTACTTTTTCTAAAGATTCTTCCAGACTTGCAGCGCGGTCAAACGCCCGGTGAAATGTACACGGAAGTGGTGATGCCAATTCTACTAAAGCTTTATTCTGTTCAATATTAACCTCATCATTTTCATCCAGAATACCGAATACAAAACCGTCAGCATGTAAAGATTTCAAGTGAACAAGGTCATTTTTCATCTGTTCAAATTCTGAATCGGAATAGGTAAAATCTCCACCTCTCGGACGGATCATTACAAAAATCGGGATTGTAATTTTTTCGCGAAGCTGCTTCATGGTTTCAAAATCTGGAGTCGTTCCTCCTTCACTGAGTCCATCACATAATTCTATTCTATCTGCCCCATTTTCAAAAGCGATAACCGCTGATTGAGGATTAAAACACGCTATTTCTATTTTTGACATGGTATGTATCTGTTTAATTCTACTTCGGCTCATCCTGCAATACATCTGCAATCAAAAAGGAACCGTTTTCTTTTACTACTTTTATTACTGATGGGTATTGGGCTTTAAAACCATCATCTCTCAACACGACATTGAAAATATATTCATCTTTTGAAGAGGATTTTAATTCACAGCTTCCAACTTCAATCTTGTTCCAATCTTGTGCTGTGATTAAAAAACCAACTCCAATTCCTGCTTTTTGGGTATCAAACTTGGATTTCCATTTATCCTCAAATTCTTTTTCAGTAAGGCTTCCATCGACATCCATATCTACATTTGCAGCATCCGTTTTATACTCGAAATAGTCTTTCGTTGTCATCTTCTGCCTATTCTTTTCTTCACTTCCGAGATCAGCTTTAAAGTAGTCTACAATACTTGTCTTCAACCATTTTTGGGCTTCTTCTCCTTCATTGGCGTCATTGTTCAACACTACCTTTTCTTTTATCTGCTGTGGTTCTACAACATTTTTAGTCTCCTTCTTTTCTTCCTTGCATGCAATAATCAGAAATAGGGAAGCGATAATCGTTCTTTTCATATTTTTCTATGTTTTGGCTAAAGCCCATAGGCTGTCATCGATTTGATTAAATGGGGCTAAGGCCCATTCCTATTGAATTTTTAATTATTTTTTGTTAGAATAACACAAAAGCACAAAGATTTTCCCTAAAGTATTTTTAAGGTGCAACGATTTTATTTTCGATAAAATATATTTGTAATTCTTTGTAATGTGGCTCCTATCATGCAGTTACTTTAAAGCAAATTCCGGTGTTTCAAGGCGATTTCCTTTCTGATCATACACGGCAAAATTGAATCCGTCCTGAATACAGTAAGAACCATATTCTCCTTTTTTATTGATCGCGATAAAACCAACCTGAATATCCTTCAGATTTTTGTTTCTGCGCTGAGTGATCTTTACAATCCTATCTACAGCTTCTTTACACGCTTCCTGCGGGTTTCTGCCTTGTCTCATCAACTCCACGACAAGATGAGTTCCTACTGTTCTTATCACTTCTTCACCATGACCTGTTGCGGTAGCCGCTCCTACTTCGTTATCTACAAACAGACCTGCCCCGATGATCGGGGAATCTCCTACTCTGCCATGCATTTTAAAAGCCATTCCACTGGTAGTACAGGCTCCGGAAAGATTTCCCTGTGCATCCAACGCAATCATTCCTATGGTATCGTGATTTTCAATATTGGCAATAGGTTTATACTGACTGGTTTTCAACCATTCTTTCCATTCTTTTTCGGATTCCGAAGTAAGAAGATTTTCTTTTTTAAATCCTTGTGAAAGGGCAAATTGCAAAGCTCCGTCTCCTACCAGCATAACGTGAGGCGTTTTTTCCATTACAGCTCTGGCAACGGAAATTGGGTTCTTCACATGCTCAAGACATGCTACTGAACCAATATTATAATTTTCATCCATGATACAGGCATCCAGCGTTACTCTCCCATCTCTGTCCGGGCGGCCTCCATACCCGACACTCCTTTCTTTAGGATCTAATTCTACAAGACGAACTCCTTTTTCAACCGCATCCAAAGCCTTTCCTCCTTTTCCAAGGATCGTCCATGCTTCTTCGTTGGCTTTTAATCCAAAATTCCAGGTAGAGAGGACAATCGGTTTGTTTACAGCTGTGACAGTAGGTTCAGGTAATTCGGCAGCCATTAGATCCAACGGGTTTACGGCAAGTGCGGCTGTTGCAATTCCCAGTTTTTTTATAAAACTTCTTCGGTTATTGTTCATGGTATCTCAAATTGTATAATACCCACAAATCTAAAAAAAACTTCTATGAAATCCTCATGGCAAATCAACGAATATCCGTGTATTATTTTTATTTATCTTTACTGCTGTAATGGACTCATTTAAAACTTTCAGGAATATCTCTTTTTTTCAGGAACTCTCTGATGAGGAAATTACTATTTTGGTCAATATCAGTACCCCAAAACGGCTTCGAAAAAAGGAAAAGCTGGTAGAACCCGGTAAGCCTTTCAATCAATTATTCATTCTTTCTCATGGGTTATTAAGGTTTTTCTTTGATGATGAAGACGGGGTTGAAAGCAATCTTTTTCTCCCTTCTGAAAAGGAAGCGGCTATTATGGAAAGCCCAGAGTCTTATTCCAATGAGAACGAGGGAAAATATACGATAGAAGCCGTATTAGAAAGCCAAATTTTCCTGTTCAACAAGAGTGAATTTGAGGAGGCAGCATTTCAGCACAGGGGTATTTATAATGTATATCTCAAATCATTAAAACAGATCATCAGTATCTTAAAAATACGTACGGAACAGTTTTGTTCTACTTCTCCGCATTCCCGGTATGAAGAGTTTCTGGAGACCCGCCCTTTTACTTCTCAGAACGCCAACAGAAAGTATATTGCCAATTTTCTGGGCATTACTCCCAACTCTCTTTCAAGGATGACAGCCCGTATCCATAAAAAAAGGAACGAAAGAAAAAAATAACTTAGGAATACTTTTTCTCACTTTATTCATTCTATTTTTGCTTAATCAAAATACTATTACACAGATAATTAAAAGCAAAATGAGAAAAATATCACCTAAAAAACACTTTATCTATTGAATCACCTTTAATCTTTCTTAAGATTCATAGTAACCAGGCGGATAAATACTGACAGCCGGGTTACTCCCTTGTTTACATTTCATTATTACCCTATACAATTATTTTATGCAAAGAACATCCCTACTTCTTTGTCTGCTGTTATCATGCAATTTTGTTCAGGCATCAACAGGCAATTTAGAAGACAATATAGCGAATGCTGCTTCATGGTTAATTCTACTTGTTTTACCTCTTGCAGGAATTTATCTTTTCTGGAAAGTTCACATTTATCCGGAAAAGGTAGCTGAGAAAAAGAACCATCCTCAGCTAAAAGCCATAAAAAGTATGTGCCTCCTTTCCCTTGTTTTTGGAGGCCTTTTATGGCCGGTTGCCTTGATCTGGGCCAACTATGAATATGGAATTCAAGATCCTTCAATAGCGGAAAACACAGATCCTACTGAAGAAGAATTTAAAACTCTCGAAAATTAAAAAATATGCTGGAATTACTCGTCGCAATATATGCCGGAATATGCTGGCTTCTTATTAAAAAATTAAAACTGATCCCCTGGACATTTACTACACAGGTGGTAGTATATTCATTGCCCATCTTCGGATCTATTGCTTTAATCTTAAGCTTAAATTACTACTGCCCTATCACCTCTGATGTAAAGGTAGGAAACAGAAGTGTGGATATTACTACCCAGGTTTTGGGAAAGGTGAAAAAAGTATATGTAACGACCAATCAGGAAGTAAAAAAAGGAGATACCTTATTTGTACTGGACAGAGAACCTTATGTACAGGAAATAAAGTCTCTGGAAGCCAAGCTAAGTAATATAAAGGCTACTGTAAGTGCTTATGATACAGACATCTCAGCTTCCAGAAAAAACATTACAGGTTTACAGTCACAGCTGGATCTTGCAAACAAAAGAGCCGCTCAGTACAAAGAACTGGTGGAAGCAGGAGCGGCCAATAAATTTGATCTTGAGCAGGCGATCACCAATGTACAGGATCTTCAATCCCGAATCAGTGCTGCACAATCACAGCAGCAATCTTTGGAAACCAAGTCCAATGCTTCTTATGGTGGAGAGAATTCATCAGTATCTGAAATTCAGGCAAAGCTGGACCAGGCAAAGTGGAATCTTTCCCAAACGGTTGTTCTGGCTCCTACAGATGGAATAATTCCCAATGTTCAGCTGAATGAAGGAGCGATCATGGCCCCTTTCAAATCTGCATTTGTTCTGATTCAAAAGCAACAGTCTGTGATTGGATTTTTTGCACAGAACGAACTGGAGACAGTAAAAAACGGAAATGAAGTAGAGCTGGCTCTTAAAACAGAACCGGGAAAAGTAGTGAAAGCCCGACTCGAATATGTCATTGACGCTACCAGTCAGGGAATCATGAATAATGCAGGAGGGATGCTGGGAGGGAACGGTTCTACGGCCGGACTGCCTGATACCGCCAGACAATTACCCGAAACTGATGGAAAACTTATTGCCAAGTTTGTATTGGAAGACAGTCAGAAACAGCTCACCGTTGGGGCAAGAGGAACAGCAGTTATCTATTCTGATCATATTAAACCCCTCCATCTTATCCGAAAAGTAATGGTGCGTGTCAACAGTAAAATCAACTATCTGATTCCTAAACTTCATTAACATGTACAAAAAAATAGTTTTACTGAGTATACTTTCCATAAGTTTAAGCTCGTGTATCGGTTATAAAGAACCTACGCAGGAAAATATGAATCAGCTTAAAAAAAAGAGTGAAGTAGCTTCTCATATAGAAATTCCGGACGAATGGATCTTTGATAGAAAAGCAAATTCAAGATCAATTTCCTATGACTGGATCGATGATCTTAAAACACCTCAACTGGAAACCCTGATCAATGAAGGAATGCTTTATAATGTCGATCTTATTATTGCTAAGGAAAAGCTGAATCAGATTGAGCTGGCAATGGAAATTGCAGGAGGTGATCTTTATCCGAGTGTAAGCGCAGTAGCCAATACTTCCAATAATTTAGTGAGTGATACTCAAATCAGACGTCTTGCGTTAAAAGCCAATTGGGAAATTGATCTTTGGGGCAAAAATAAATCTTCACAGATGGCAAGCACCAGCAATTATTTTTCTGCAAAACATCAGAATACCCTGCTGCACCAATCTATTGCAGGGATGATTGCAAAAGCCTACTTTCTGAATATCGCAGGAAATATTCAGGAAGATAAGATTGAAAGTTACATTCAGAAATCTAGAGATCTGGAAAAGCTGTATGTCATTCAAAAGAAAATAGGAACGGCCAATGCGTTGGATATCTCCAATATAACAGCAGAGATTATTTCCCTGCAGGGCTATCTGGAAAAGGTAAAAAATGCAAATGTACAATCCAGAAGATCACTGGAACTGCTTACCGGAAAGTATCCGGAAGGGAAGCTGGCGACCCAGAATTTTTTTAATCCTGCCACTAATAGTATTCCTGAATCTTTTCCCCTTCAGCTTTTAGAGAACAGATCGGATATACAGGCTAGTCATTTTCAGATTGAAAGGGCTTTTTATGAAGTACAGCAGGCAAAAGCCGCAAGGCTTCCTTCATTGAGCATCAGTTCATCTCTGGGCTCTGCCGGAAGTAATGCAGAGTCTATCAATTCTTTGTTTTCCAATCCTTTATTAAAAGTGGGTGGTGGATTAGTTTCTCAGATATTCAACAGCGGAAAGCTAAAAAAGAATGTAGAAATAAAAACCTCCCAGCAGAAACAGGTCGTTGAAGAGTATTCAAAAGCAGTTCTGAATGCTTTGAACGAAGTGGAATCTTCTTTAGCCAATCTCCATTCAATTGAAAAACAGGTTATTTATACGACTAAAGCCGTCAATGAACTGAAAAATAATATTACTCTCACCGAGAAGCAAATAAAGGTAGGCATCAACAACAGTTTTGTATTGATCCGTAAGCAAAGGGATCTATTGAAAAATGAAATGAACCTCATCAATCTTGAACTTCAGTACAGAATAGAGCGCATTAATCTTTATATGGCTTTAGGGGCAGAGAACTTCATTTACTCATAATTTTATACTTTAAAAAAGACTGCTGATTTTTTTCTACAGTCTTTTTGCTTTTAAAATTCTGTATGCGTTTTTATCATTTTAAACCACCCCTGCAAAGGAGAGGAATATAAGTACCTTTGATGGAATATTTGGAAAAATTTACGATTCTTTAGTGTGGTAATTGATCCCGAAAATATCCATATACCCAAGTTCCTGCGATTGCACTTAGAAGGGTAACAGATACTGCTAAAGCACCTGTTCCGATCTGCGCAAAGAGAGGCCCGGGACAGGCTCCGGTAATGGCCCAGCCAAAACCAAATATCAATCCGCCATAAATCTGGCCTTTATTGAACTTTTTAGGAGTCAGTGTAATGGGTTCACCATATATTGTTTTTATCTTGAACTTTTTAATCAGCCCTACTGAAATCATTCCCACCAACACGGCACTTCCAATAATTCCATACATATGGAAAGACTGCAGACGGAACATTTCCTGTATTCTGAACCAGCTGATCACTTCTGCTTTCACAAATATAATTCCAAATATAATCCCTGCAGCAAGGTACTTCAGGTTGTGATACCATTTGCTTTCATTCACACAAACAGTATCCTGATCATGCATGTCCTGTTCATTTTCTTTTATCATGATTTCAAATTCTCTTTAAACATTAAACTTACAGCGAAAGAATAACAGGCAGAATAAAGTTGGCCATTAAAAAACCTCCTATCATAAAGCAAATTGTTGCGACCAAAGAAGGCCACTGCAAATTGGAAAGCCCCATAATAGCATGTCCGCTGGTACATCCTCCCGCATACCTAGTTCCGAAACCAACTAAAAATCCGCCAACCACCATTATGAAAAACCCTCTCCAGGTCAACAGGCTTTCAAAGTTCATCAGCTGTATAGGTACCAGATTCCTGTAATCTGTAATTCCGTAGCCTGCCAATTCGGTTTTCAAATCGGGGTTAAGTGTTATTTCTGCAGGATTAAGCAAAAAATTGGCTGCAATCATTCCTCCGAAAAAGATTCCCAGGACAAAAAATAAATTCCAGGCTTCTTTTTTCCAGTCATATTTGAAAAAGTTTATATCTGCTGGGATACAGGCAGCACAGAGATGCCTTAGTGAGGAACTTATCCCAAAGGATTTATTTCCCATAATCAATAAGGCAGGGACGGTAAGACCGATCAGCGGACCTGCAATATACCATGGCCACGGTTCTTTTATAATCTCCAACATTTCTTCTTTTTTAATCTAATTTATTTAAAATTTTGGTGTGACACACAAAATCACTTTTAGGAATACTTGTTGTGGATGCAATAGCTTTAAAACCACCTTCAATTTCTGTAAAATTCCTATACCCTCTTGCCTGGAGGATGCTTGCAGCCATTGTACTTCTGTACCCGCTTCCACAATACATATAAAAATGTTCTTCCGGCTTTAACTTATTAATCCATTCATTGATATACGCCAAAGGCATGCTGTAAGCTTCATGAATATGTTCTGCATTGTATTCGCTTTCTCTTCTTATATCAATAATTTTTGCTTCATTTTCTTTTATTTCAGTTTCAAACTGCTCCGCAGAGATGCGGTTGACAAAGTCTGTTTCTTTTCCGCTCTTTTCCCAGACTTCAAAACTACCATCCAAAAATCCTAAAATATGGTCGAACCCTACTCTGCTTAATCGGGTTACTGCTTCTTCTTCAGTTCCATTTTCCGTGATCAGTATGATCGGTTGGTTTACATCGGCAATTAAAGCTCCCACCCAAGGGGCAAAGTCACCATCCAATCCTATATTTACTGACTGTGGGATAAAACCTTTGGCAAATTCATAATTGGTTCTTACATCTAAAATCAAAGCTCCTGAGACTTCTGCAATTTCCTCAAACTGTTCCGGGGAAAGAGGATTCAGGCCCTGAGAAAGGACTTTATCAAAACTTCTGTATCCTTTTTTATTCATCATGACATTCATCCCGAAATAAGCTGGAGGAGGTAGAAGTCCGTCTATCACTTCTTTTATAAAACTTTGTCTGTCTTTCTGATTCAGGGCATAGTTGGTTTTCTTCTGATTCCCAAGTGTATCTACCGTTTCTTTCTGCATATTTTTACCACAGGCTGAACCGGCTCCATGCGCTGGATATACAGTAATATCATCGTTTAAAGGCAGAATTTTATGGTACAAACTATCATATAAAAGTCCGGCCAGTTCTTCCTGAGTCATATTCGGCCCTTTTTGTGCCAGATCTGGACGGCCTACATCTCCCAGGAATAAAGTATCTCCGCTGAAAAGTGCTTTTTCAACGCCATCTTCATCAATCAACAGATAGCATGAGCTCTCAAGAGTGTGTCCCGGTGTATGAAGAACTTTGATTGTAATATTTCCTATTTCAAATATCTGATGATCTTCTGCAATGATGGCCTCAAATTCAGGAGCCGCAGTGGGGCCATACACAACCGGAGCAGCTGTTTTATTGCTTAAATCAAGATGTCCACTGACAAAATCAGCATGAAAATGGGTTTCAAAAATGTATTTCAACTGTACATCATCTTCTTTCAATCTATTGATATAAGGCTGTGTTTCTCTTAAAGGATCAATGATTGCTGCTTCTCCGGCTGAAGTAATATAATAAGCTCCCTGCGCCAGGCATCCTGTATAAATCTGTTCTATTTTCATTCTATTTTTTTTGATGTTGTTATCTCATACAAATCTCCGCCTTTCTTTTTTCCTCTACAGTTACTTTTGTTACATAAGAAATTTAAAGAAATATCTCTTTGGTAATAATATAAATGCCCATTATAAGGATAAACCATCCGAATGCCGGTTTAAGCTTCTTTCCGTCTATCTTTTTTGACAACTGTGAGCCTGCTATAATTCCTGCAACGGCAATAGCTGTAATGGAAATCAATAGTTTCCATTCTATTTTTACATGGTTTACCGAAGACACGAAACCGATCAAAGAATTGAAGGAGATAATGACTAAAGAAGTTCCTATCGCGATCTTCATTGGAATTTTCAAAAGGTTGACCAATGCAGGAATGATCATAAAACCTCCTCCAGCGCCTACCAATCCTGTTAAAACACCAACTATTGAACCCTGTCCTGCTGCCCGCAAAGCATTTTTTTTATTAATGCTTTCTAAGGATTCTTTTGAGGAATTGCTTTTGATCATTTTATAGGATGCCAGAATCATTAAGCCTGCAAAAACCAATAATAAAAAGATATTTCTGGTCATGATAAAATTCTGTATTCGAAATACCTCCTGAGGAATTAAAGGAAGAATATATATTCTGGTCAGAAAGATGGAGATAACAGACGGAATTCCAAATATCAAAGCTATCCTAAAATTGATCAACCCTTTTTTAAAATACGATACAGAGCCCACCAAACTACTAATTCCCACCACAAAGAGTGAATATTCTGTTGCAAGAAAAGCATCTATTCCAAAGAGATAAACAAGAACAGGAACAGTGAGAATGCTCCCTCCACCTCCTATTAAACCAAGAGAAACACCTATTAAAACAGCTGCTGCATATCCTATAATTTCCATTTCACTATTCCAATATTCTGATACAAAAATGGAAATGTGGGAAGAAAGCTACAGCTACTTTTGTTACATAAGGGGATTTTTTAACACAAATGGACACTAATATGTTCACAAAGGACACAAAGAAGTTAGAGTAATTCCTCTTCTTTGAGATTGCTTCACCTTCGGTTCGCAATGACTTTGACTATCCCGTCAAAAATTTTTAAAATTTTTGCCTCCCCTCAGGAGAATGTGAATACCTTTGATTGAAGTGAGAGTTATGAGTTCAGGGTTTTCAGGAGGGTGATTTTGTTTCTGCCCAACTTCAGTTTTCCGTCTTCTTCCAGCTGTTTCAGAAGTCTTGACACCACTACCCTTGCGGTTCCCAACTCATTTGCCAGCTGTTCATGGGTTGTATTGATGATTTCAGAATGGGTAAGTTCTGATTTTTTCTGCAACAGATTCAGAAGTCTTTCATCAACTTTTTTGAAAGCAATTGCATTGATGATATCCAATAGTTCTTCAAATCTTTTATGATAGAGTCTGAAAATATAGTCTAACCATTCAGGGTGTTCTTTGATAAATAAAGACACTTTATCTACGGGTAAAAAAAGGATTTCGGCATCTTCTTCAATCTCGGCTTTTACAATGCTTTTTTCATTGTGCATCCCACCGAGGAAAGACATGATACAGCTTTCTCCTGCTTTGATGTAATACAGTAAAATTTCACGCCCGTCTTCTTCAGTTCTGATGACTTTCAACATTCCTTTCATCACAATAGGAATGGAACGGATGGAAGCATTTTCATCTAAAATAATATCACCTTCATGATAGTTTTTGGTTGTACCATACTGATACAGCTTTTCTACCAGATCCGGTGATGATGAAAATTCGGAAGAAAGTACAGTGTCGTCCTTCATTTTATTATTTTAATTGGGCTAATTTACACCAATTTCATCTACAAACAGCCATGCCTTTGAATCTGCTCCGGGGTTTCCAGCCGGAATAATTCCTGCATTTTCAATACTTACCTTCAGGTATTTTGCATTTTGTGCACCTACAGTTAATCTGATTTTCCCTTTGGCATTTTGGATCTCTGCAGTGGCAATTTCTTTAATCATTTTAAAATTCTTGTTATCGTC
Source organism: Chryseobacterium sp. GW821-FHT04C04 (assembly GCF_059420365.1). NCBI lineage: Bacteria > Pseudomonadati > Bacteroidota > Flavobacteriia > Flavobacteriales > Weeksellaceae > Chryseobacterium > Chryseobacterium sp. GW821-FHT04C04. The sequence goes on from NZ_JBWKTO010000001.1 coordinate 900,790, forward strand.
AGAAACAAAAATTTTTGCAGATTTAGCAAGATGAATCCAGCTTCCTTTATTTTCAAGAGTATTAAAATAAACTTCTGAAAAGGCTGTTTTCTGACCAAAATCTATAGTTGCCACCACATCTTTTCCCTGAAAACCAAGCCATGTTTTACCGAGCTGTTTTACATTTCCGATAATACCGTCTACTAAGGTAAAAGCACCGCCAAAAGAATAGTTTTCACTTGGCTGCTGCTCAAGACTTATGTTTTTCCCTGTAGTCTTTGAAACCGTAAACTGCTGTGTAGAAACGGCGCTCTTCAACTGACCATTTTCAAAGTAAGCAGATTTTATCGTTAAAGAATTAGGAATCTGAACTGCATTTTGGTAGGTTTTAGAATTGATAGAAGGGTCTGTTCCATCCAACGTGTATCTGATCCCGTTTGAGTTCTGTGAAGTTGATAGTTCGTAGGCAATACCGTTATTCGAAGGAACTACTTTTCCCGTGATATTATAAATGCTTTTCGCATAGTTTACCTTCATTTTATCCAGAACTTTAAACTGATTGATCACCCTGTTTTCAAATTCTTTATAATTCTTAGGATCTGATGTTCCCCAACCTACTTCAGAAAGGGCCATTAATCTTGGAAAGATCATATACTGTACCTGTTTAAAGTCCAAAATATATTCTGTCCACAAGTTGGCCTGAACTCCCATGATATATTTAGCCTGTTCTGCATTCAGTTCGGAAGGAATAGGATTGTAAGAGTAAACTTTATCTAAAGGAGTAAAACCACCAAAAGCATTAGGCTCTGACTGCGGATCTCCCTGATAATGGTCGAAATAACAGAATGCTCCTGGTGTCATGACGGCAAAATGTTTTGATTTTGCAGCTTCAATACCTCCATTTACCCCTGTCCAGCTCATTACAGCAGCATTCGGAGCCAAACCGCCTTCTAAAATTTCGTCCCAACCAATAATTTTTCGTCCTTTACTGTTGACATATTTTTCAATTCGATGAATAAAATAACTTTGTAAACCGTGCTCATCTTTTAAATTATTTTTCTTGATCAGTTCCTGGCAGTGCGCACATTCTTTCCATCTTGTTTTCGGGCACTCGTCACCACCAATGTGAATGTATTGGGATGGAAATAACTTAATCACTTCATCCAGAACATTTTCCAAAAATGTAAACGTTTCATCTTTCGGACAGAAAACATCATCAAAAACCCCCCATTTTGTAGCAGATTCAAAAGGTCCTTTTGTACATGCCAATTCAGGATACGCAGATAACGCTGCCAGCGCATGTCCCGGCATTTCTATTTCCGGAACTACCGTAATATATCTTTCCTGAGCATATTTTACCACCTCTTTTATCTGTTCCTGAGTGTAGAAATACGGTCCGTAAGGCTTTCCATCAAATGTATTGTCAACATAAGCCCCAATCATGGATTCTTTACGTTTTGAACCTATTTGAGTCAATTTTGGGTATTTTTTGATCTCAATTCTCCATCCCTGGTCGTCTGTTAAATGCCAATGAAATGTATTCAGTTTGTACATTGCCAGATAATCGATATACTGTTTCACTTCTTCTACAGTAAAAAAGTGGCGGCAGACATCCAGATGCATTCCTCTCCATACAAACTTCGGCTGATCTTCGATCTTCATTGCCGGAATTTTTTTAGCTTCTTTATATTGTTCAAAAACCTGAATCAAAGTTTGCAGAGCCAGGAAATATCCTTGTTGGGTATAAGATTTTACATGAATCTGTTTTGGAGAAATTTCTATTGAATAATATTCTTTTTTCTGTTCAGCATCTGCTGCCGAAGCCGGAGGAATTATAGAGTTCGTGATATCAATCCTTCCCCCCTTTTGAACATCCTTAAAGGTAAACTGAGATACATGTTTTTTGAAATATTCCGTTTCTTCTTTTGGTAAATCACTACTTAATATTAAAGTTTCAGGGATTATAAATTCTCCCTGCGAAAATTCAACTTTTTGAGGATAAGGAATTAGATTCAATTTATTTTGGGCAAAAATTACGTTTGAAATCAATACAAAAAATACTATAAAAGTCCGTATCATTAGATGTGGTTAAGGTTTGAGCTAAGATAATTATTTTTCAAAACTCTTGGAACCTTTTTAAAAACAAAATTTAGGCATCTTCAATTGCTTAGATTCTTGTGAGATGGATCGTTTACAGTTTGTTAAATCATGTGCCTAGAAATTGTTCTACTGTATTCTGTGTATTATGGTTTGCTTTTTGATAAGTTTAGACGATTTTAAAAATTAAAACAATTAAATTTGTAAAAAAAATACGATGAAAAAAAACATTTTTCTGGCAGCGGGAATATTATTCTCAATATCAACACAAGCACAAATTTTAGATATCATAAAATCTACCGTTAAAAACAAAACGGGTGTAGATCTTAATGTTCCGGTAAAAAATAACGGTACTGCAACTTCTACTACTACAACTACCACTGCAGGTAACACCAACAACTCATCTGCTAATCTTGGAAATCTTACTTCCACTCAAATTTCTTCGGGCTTAAAAGAGGCTTTAAACATTGGAGTTACAGATGGTGTAAAAAAGCTGGCAGTAACGGATGGCTTTTTCAAAAATGAGGCTGTAAAAATTTTAATGCCTGAAAAGTTAAGAAAAATTGATACCACTTTACGTTCCATCGGTATGGGAAGTCTTGCTGATGAAGGTGTGAAACTTTTAAACAGAGCAGCTGAAGATGCCGTAACACAAGCGGCTCCTATTTTCACCAATGCTATTACTTCCATGACAATCACGGATGCCAAGAATATTTTATTAGGCAGTAATAATGCTGCAACAAGTTACCTTCAGGGGAAAACCCAGACTCAACTGTTTAATGCTTTCCAGCCTAAAGTAAAGGCTTCATTAGGAAAAGTAGGTGCTGATACGCTTTGGAAAAACCTGATTTCAAAATACAATACGTTTACAGGACAATCTGTGACCACTGACCTCAACGAATATGTGACGACAGAAACCATCAACGGGGTATTCAAAATGGTTGCCGATAAAGAGAGCGGAATCAGAGATACACCTGCCATGAGAACAACGAGCATTCTGCAGAAGGTTTTTGGGGCGCAGGATGGGAAATAATTTAGGTGTAAGATATTAGAGGTTAGGTTGAAATACTAACCGTTAAGATATAAAAGCTGTCTCGTTGATGAGATAGCTTTTTTGTTGGGTTTTAATTTCTTTTGTCTTAAAGCAAAAGAAACAAAAATTCAAGACCTGGATCTCTTCGCTAAAAATAAATCCTGTTCTCTAAAAATTCTAAACTTGCGCGAATTCCATATTTCTTAATCAGTTCTGAAT
>NZ_JBWKTO010000001.1:904216-1356130 GCF_059420365.1 Chryseobacterium sp. GW821-FHT04C04
TTGTCTCGCGCTTCGGACAGGAGAATTTTCTTAACGTTCACAGGAATTATTTTCTTAACGCTGCGATTTCCTATGTCGCTTTAAAGTCATATTTAGAAATAGTTTTCAAAACTTTAAATATAAAAGTTATTTCATTGATGAGGCTACTTTTTTGTTGGGTTTTAATTTCTTTTGTCTTAAAACAAAAGAAACAAAAATTCAAGACCTGGACCTCTTCGCTAAAAATAAATCCTGTTCTCTAAAAATTCTAAACTTGCGCGAATTCCATATTTCTTAATCAGTTCTGAATTTGTCTCGCGCTTCGGACAGGAGAATTTTCTTAACGTTCACAGGAATTATTTTCTTAACGCTGCGATTTCCTATGTCAGGTTATTTATAAAATATTCGGCCTCACTTTGTGAGGCCGAATATTTTATTTATTATAGTCTGATTAGAATTGCATTTCAGGAATTTCACCTTCAATGATCAGATCGGCTTCTGTAGCTTTGATAATGTCTTCTACTGAAACTCCCGGTGCTCTTTCCACCAGTTTGAAACCTGCCGGCGTTACATCCAAAACGGCTAGTTCAGTAACCACTTTTTTTACACAGTTTACTCCTGTTAAAGGAAGTGTACATTTTTTAAGGATTTTGCTTTCTCCTGCTTTGTTTACGTGCATCATTGCAACAATAATATTTTCAGCAGAAGCTACCAGATCCATAGCACCTCCCATTCCTTTCACCATTTTTCCCGGAATTTTCCAGTTGGCAATATCACCGTTTTCTGAAACTTCCATTGCTCCAAGGATAGTAAGGTCTACTTTCTGACCACGGATCATCCCGAAACTGAATGCAGAATCGAAGAATGAACCTCCTTCAAGAATAGTAATAGTTTGTTTTCCGGCATTGATGACATCGGCATCTTCTTCTCCTTCAAAAGGGAAAGGTCCCATCCCCAAAACTCCATTCTCACTCTGGAATTCTACGGAAATACCTTCCGGAACATAGTTGGCAACCAAAGTAGGAATTCCAATTCCCAGGTTTACATAATAACGATCTTTCAGTTCTTTTGAAATTCTTTTGGCAATTTGTTCTTTTGTAAGCATAATAAAAACTTAGACTGCAATTTAATTATTTTCACTTGAATACAAAAGGGCTTTGTTGTATTCAACAATTAACACCGTTAGTTAAAATAATATCTGTAATTTTGCTCCATTATTTTAATCGAATGAAAATACTTTTTAAATATCTTAAACCTTATCAGTGGCTGATTCTCATTTCCTTATTTTTGGCTACTATTAATCAGGTTTTTTCTTTATTTGCTCCTGCTATTACAGGGAATATCCTTGACCAGCTGGTTACTCACCCTAATTTTTTTGATAAAGAAAAATTACTTCCCCGAAATCTGAATGAATATTTATACGGAAGCACAGTATACCATGGCGCTTTTTATTTCCTGGGTTTGCTGATCGGGACTGCAATGATAAGTAGAATTGCCAAGGCTTTTCAGGATTATGTAGTCAGTGTGATTACACAGAAGTTTGGGGCTAAAATATTTACAGATGGTTTAAAGCATTCTATGGCCCTTCCTTATCAGGAATTTGAGGATCAGAGAAGTGGTGAAACCTTATCTATTTTAACGAAAGTAAGAGAAGATACTGTAAAATTTATCACCAATTTCATCAATATTTTCTTTGGAATTTTAGTCAGTATTATTTTCGTTTCAGTGTATGCGATCCGTTTACATTGGTCGATCATGCCGGTTTATATCTGTGGAATTTTTCTGATTGCTTTTGTCACCAATCTATTGAGCAAGAGAATAAAAGGGATCCAGAAAAGTATTGTTACCGAAACCACTGCTTTAGCCGGAAGTACGACAGAAAGCTTAAGAAATATTGAAATTGTTAAGAGTTTAGGATTAACCAACCAGGAAGTGATCCGTTTAAATAACAATACTTATAAGATCCTTGGTCTTGAACTGAGAAAGGTGAAAAGCATCCGTTCTTTAAGTTTTATCCAGGGAACGATGGTCAATTTTCTTCAGCAAATGATTACCCTGACTTTATTGTATTTAATTTTTAAAAATATTGTAACTCCGGGACAATATCTGTCTCTTATGTTTTATGGTTTCTTTATTTTCGGGCCGATGCAGGAAATCGGGAACATCATTATTTCTTACCGTGAAGCGGAGGCTTCTCTTCAGAATTTTGACCGTTTAATGAAAAAGGAAGTGGAAGAAAAGCCTCTTCATCCTAAACAAATTGGTGCTATTGAAGAGCTGGAATTCAAACACGTTTCTTTCAAACATCAATCTGCTCAATATAAGGCTCTAAATAATATTTCTTTTGACTTGAAAAATGGAGAAACGATTGCTTTTGTAGGGCCGAGCGGTTCCGGGAAAAGTACATTGGTCAAGTTATTGGTTGGATTATACAGACCTCAGGAAGGAAATATTTTCTATAACGGTATCAATGGAAAAGAATTCGATTTTGATGAACTGAGAAATCAGATTGGTTTTGTAACCCAGGACACCCAATTATTTGCAGGGACTATTAAAGAAAATCTTCTTTTTGTAAATCCGGCCGCTACTGAACAGGAAATTGCCATTGCTTTGCAAAAGTCAAGCTGTACAGGTCTGCTTGAAAGAGCAGAAAAAGGCATTGAAACGGTTATCGGTGAAGGTGGTCTGAAGCTAAGTGGTGGTGAAAAACAAAGAATTGCCATTGCACGAGCTCTTTTAAGAAAACCTCACCTTTTGATTTTTGACGAAGCTACTTCTGCACTGGATAGCATTACTGAAGAGGAAATTACGACCACTATAAAGGACATTTCAAAAGAAAAGGAACAGATCACTGTGCTTATCGCTCACCGTTTAAGTACAATTATGCATGCAGATAAAATTTATGTTCTTGAACGCGGGCAAGTAGTTGAAACAGGTTCCCACAGCAATCTGATTTCAGAAAAAGGATTATACTACGCCATGTGGAGACAACAAATCGGAGAGAGAAAGACACTTACTCCTCAATCATAAAAAAAGCGCTGAAAATACATTCAGCGCTTTTTTTTATGATCTGAGCTTATTCTTTAGTTCTCACTGTTCTCTGCTCTATTCTTTTTTCAAACGTTTCTCCCTGGAAAATTCTTTGAATCATGATTCCCGGAATGTGGATTTCGTTCGGGTCTAATTGTCCCGGTTCTACCAATTCTTCTACTTCAGCAATCGTAATCTTCGCGGCGCCTGCCATCGGATGGTTGAAATTTCTCGCAGATCCTTTGAAGATAAGGTTTCCGGCGTGGTCTCCTTTCCATGCTTTTACGATAGAATAATCTGCTTCGTAAGCGTGTTCCAGAATATGAGGTTTTCCTTTAAATTCTTTTATTTCTTTTCCTTCTGCTACTTCTGTTCCGTAGCCTGCAGGGGTATAAAAAGCCGGAATTCCCGCCTGAGCAGCTCTGCATTTTTCTGCTAAAGTTCCCTGTGGAGTAAGTTCTACGTCCAGTTCACCTGAAAGCATCTGTCTTTCAAACTCGGCATTTTCTCCTACATAAGAAGAGATCATTTTCTTGATCTGTCTTTTATGAAGCAGTAATCCTAATCCGAAATCATCTACTCCTGCATTGTTTGAAATACAAGTCAGATCTTTCACATCACTTTCTACCAAAGCATTAATTGAGTTTTCAGGGATTCCGCAAAGTCCAAATCCGCCAAGCATCAGTGTCATTCCATCATTAATTCCTTCGATGGCCTCCTTTGCATTTTTTACTCTTTTATCTATCATGAAATATTAGATTTTTCTGTTGGCTAAATTTAATAAATTTTCTTGTATATCCGATGACCGGAAAAGATTCTGTATTTCACACTTTTTTTAAATACCTTTCAAAAACACATTACAGTTAAAATTTCACCACAAGAAACGAACAAGCCTGTTCATTTTTTATCGTATTTCTCGTCAAATTGATTTATATTTGAACCTTTAAATCCGGAAATATAGGATATTTTATTGTTTCCGGATATAATTTATTTTTTAACACAATTCTCAATGTAAAAATTATTTCACAGCAGACTATTACTGTCTCTTCTCTTTCTTTTGACCTTCCGCAGGTTTACAATTCAATACCGATCATCACATTAATCATATATAAAAACCAAAGCTTAAATAAAATCATGAAAAAATTATTTACCTCAGCATTACTTGCATTGGTACTCAGCATCAACGTGTATGCGCAGGAAAAAACTTATTTCGATGAAAACTGGGAAAAAACGACCCAGGATAAAATGGAATACTACCGTGAAACAACTCCTAAGGGAAAACTTACCCTTATTAAAGATTTCTACAAGGATGGAAAGCTCCAAATGGAAGGTCTTGCTTCTGACACCACTCCCAACAGTGAAGTTTTTGACGGAAAAGTAACCTGGTATACTCCTGAAGGGAAAATCATGAGTACAACGACATTTTCTAATGGTAAGCAGGTAGGTGTTTCTCAGTCTTATGATGAAAAAGGAAGACTTACAGAAGATGTAGTTTATAAGGCTGATGGTACTTTCGATGGAAAAGCATTCGTTTATAAAGATCCTGAAAATGAATATTTTTACAACAGTATTACCACTTATGAGAAGTCTTTACCTGTAAAGACTATTGTTTATGATGAAGATGTAAAAGGAATAAGGTACGAGACCTATTCTAGCAAAGACGGCAGCAACGAAACCAAATATTATGGAGAAAAAGGAAAACTGATTGGTACAGCTTCTTCAGGTTCCGGGGAAAGCCTATTAGTAGACTATTATCCAAATCCGATGAGGATTTCTAAAATCGAAAAATATAAAAGTGACGGGAGTGTAAAGGAAGGGGTTGTTTATGGTAAAAACGGAAAACTGCTGCAGGAGCAGAAAAACAGTAAAAAAGACGGCTATAAAACCACTTATGATGAATCTGGCAAAAAAATAGGTCACCTGGTGTATCAGTACGATAAAGAAAGTGATATTTTCAAGCCAGTGGAGGGTGAAGATTATCAGCTTAGTTATGATTATACCAAGACGTCTGGTATTGACGTATACCAAAACGGATCTATTGTATTGAGTAAATCTTTTGACGAAGAAGGGAAATTATTGTCTGAAAAAACTTTAAAAGAGTATGTCACTCAGGAGATTAAATACTATTCTCCGGATGGAAAACTAAAATCTACGTTGACCTATAAAGATGAAATGCCTTATAATGGTACTGCTTATGAAGGTCTTAATGAAACACAGTATAAAGACGGTATCATTGTGAATACAAAAAGCTTCTCTGAAGATCATAAGCTGAATTATGAAAAAAAGATGAACTCTAAACAAACCGCTTATGATGCAACGATTTATGATAATAAAGGAATTGTTTTGTACACCTTTAATCAGCCCTTGAGCGAAGAGGGAAATGATGATTACAACTTCACAGCACAAGTGGTACAATACGTAAAGGGTAAGCCTGCCAGCAAGTCTTCAGTAAAAGGAGGTATTCTTCAAAGCGGAAAGATTAAACTAAGAACAGGAAATGGATCAAAAGAACTTGAACGCAGTGGAAAATGGATCCTGTTAAAAGTGTATAATACGGAAGGAAAGCTTGTTCAGGAAACCAAAACTCTTGCTGATGCACAAGGAGAATATGTATCTGCTGAAAACCAGACGATACTCAATGAGGATGATTTATACTATTTTGACTAATCATTACCTATATATTAAAAGACGGTTTCAATTTTTGAAATCGTTTTTTAGTTAGCACAAGATCCGTAAAAAATTAAATGAAAAAGAGGCTGTCATTTCTGACAGCCTCTAACATTATAATTGTGTGTAGTTTACTTTTTATTGAATGATCAGTTTTAAAGTAAATAGTTTTCTTCCATGTACTTTTACAAAATAAACACCTGCCGGAAGGTTCTCATTCACCAGAGAGAAACGTTGATTATTGATATTTTTCGACACATATAATAATTCTCCTGAAGCTGAGACTAATTCAATTTTTTCAATCGGGTAATCACTTTTGATAAAGGTAGGCTGCCCCGGTTTCGTTGGGTTCGGATACAACACTACATTTTTCTCTGTGCTCCTTGTTTCTTCAGTTCCCAACGTTGGGGAAGCAACCTGAAACTGTACTCTGTTCGAAACTTCTGTATAAGAGTCATTGGTAAACATGACCATATAATAGTTTCCTGGAGTTGCAGGTACCGCCGTTCCCTGGATTGTTTTTGTTCCCTGAGTTACTCCATCAAAATAGGTATAAGAAACAAAATTATCATCCGGCGTCTGAACATTTTGTGGGTAAATTCCGAGCCAGTCTTTGATGATTCCCGGAGAATCCGTCCATGAAGCAGTGATATTTTCGCCTAAGGTATATACCGGTTTGTTGATCCATAAATCGGTAACGATATCTCCTACTTTAAAGAATACCTTCTCTCCGATTCCGTTATATCCGTCTTCCAGTAAGTACTGAGCATAATAATATCCTTTCGGTAGCCCTGTGAAATTAAGGGTTCCTGATGCTGTAGTCACATAGCTCCATTTAATAGAAGCTGTAGTCCCGGCAGTTTGTCCCATTTTATAAATTCCGATCCAGTCTTTCTGTAAATTTGGCCCGTCTGTAAAATTGATGACAACCGTCCCTCCCACAGGATAAGTATCAGCAGTAGCCTGCAGCTGAACTTTTGGTCCTACATAGAAATTTTTCCTTGGTGTGATTTCTGTATACCCACCGTTAGCAAAAAATCCAGCAAAGTATTGACCTTTACTAGCCAAACCATTAGTGAAAGTAGCTGTACCCGCAGTCTGTCCATTGGTGTAGATAAATCCTTGTGAAGTCGTTGAAGCCGGAGTTTGTCCTTTCTTATAGATCCCTACCCAATCCTGCTGATTTCCGGGACCTCCAGTATAAGTAGCGATGATAGCTTCATTCTGGGCATATTCTGCTTTGTTTAAAGTAAATGTAGGATTTGAAACCACACTTCCAGTAATTTCAAACTGCTTCACATCACTCCAGTCGCTCCACTCAAGATTTCTGTCTCTGTAACGCGTTTTCACATAATAGATTCCATTTGGAATAGAATTCGTAGCCAAAGTTGCTTTTGTGATATCTACCCCATCATTCAGGTTTTTGGTCTTATCCGGTGTTCCGTTTCCGTCTTTTCCGAACCAGTTTTCAAAATCTCGGTAGAATTCTTTTTCAATCACAGAAAAATTGGAAGTTTTACTGATCATAAATTGTGTTGTATTCAAAAGCTCTCCATTTGAAGATGAAAAGGCACTTCCATCCAATGTCAAAGGTAAAGTAATCGGACCTGAGAAATTGTTTGTAATAGAAGGCTTCGCTGGTTTAGGCTGGTTTTTATACCGGTGGAAAGAATCTACCAGTACATTATTTTTCTTGTTGTATACTCCTCCGATAGAATAACATTCAATATCCACTTTGCCTGTCGGGATATCTACTTCTACAATCTGATACGTCCAGTCTGTCAATGTTTTCTGAACATCATCAAAATCCTTCTCATTAGACATTCCCCAATACTGATCCCAGGCTGTTCCTCCGGAGATGATCTGATAGTTGGGTGAATCTTTAAGCTGACCTCTGTGGTACAGGTGATGGTGAGCTCCTACATGCATTAAATATTTGTCAGAAGTTACCAGAAGTGGTACTGCATTTTCTCTTACCCAGGTAGAAATATCTCCTACATACTGCTCTGCCTGATAAGGTCTGTGGCTTAAAGAAATAATCCAGTCTACAGTAGCATCATTATTAGCCGCTGTTAAGATCTGCTGAAGCCAGGTCTGCTGTGCAGATCCTGTATGTTCTGAACTTAAACTTACGAATAATACATTACCGGCCTGCTGAGCATAATAATTTTCATTTCCTGAGCTTATTCCTTTATAACTAATTTCATCAATATAAAAGTGGGCATAGTAAGAATTCATACCCATCGTACCATAAGTTTCATGATTTCCTACAGTGGTCTGAATAGGCAGATAAGGTGATAGTTTAATATTCTTTTTAAAGTGAACATTCTCATAATGATCCAATGTTCCCACATCTACCTGATCTCCCACCATAAAAGTAAGGGCAATATTATCAGACGGATCTGAAGTGGCACCGAATTTTTCCTTTAATTTCTTGTAAGCATTCAAGGTAAGAGTGTCATATCTCGGTTCTGCTTTGATCTGGTTGTCTCCCATGATCAGGAAGCGGATCTTGCCATTCGCAGTTACAGGTTGTCCTGGTAAAGGAAGTGTTCTGAAATTATAAACAGCAGACTCACTGGTTCCCGTTTTTATCTTATAATAATACTTTGTATTCGGCTGCAGATTAGTAACCTTTGCCGTATGATAATAGTAATTGTTGTTGTACCCCGTATCTGAGAAGATATTGGTGGTTCCCGTTACCGTCACACTTAGATTCGTTGGAGAATCTCCATAGATCACAGTTGTTTCATTATTGGAAGCGGTCTTCCAATTGACGATCATAGAGTTCGGAGTCGGATTTTGTAAATAGGGAAACAAAGCCTGCCCGAAAGCCATCTGGACCGCGAAACAAAAAAAGAAGAAATAATGTTTCATAATCGTTTTCGTTTTAAAATAACATATAGAATTTCGAATTGTAAATCAGTCATTTAAAAATCTTTACTCAGATTTTTTACTTCGGGCAAAAGTAGACTTCCCATGTAAACTCAGCCTGATGGTATTTTAAAGAAACCGTTAACTTTTTAACAAAACCTGAATGAAAAAATTATAGTTTTTAGTACATTAAATGTTTGGCATATTCAAAAACTATTTTGTACATTTGCAACCTGTTATTCAACCTCTGACGAAAAGCGTGTAAGTTGCTTAGCCTTAACATTTTATTTTATTAATAATGGATTTATTAAAGTACGTACAAGACAAGTACATTGCGAAAAAAGAATTCCCTGAATTCAAAGCAGGTGATACAATTACTGTGTATTACGAAATTAAAGAAGGACAAAAGACAAGAACTCAGTTCTTCAAAGGAACAGTTATCCAATTAAGAGGTACTGGTTCTACAAAAACTTTCACGATCAGAAAAATGAGTGGTGATGTAGGTGTAGAAAGAGTATTCCCTATTAACTTACCTGCACTTCAAAAAATTGAGGTTGATAGAAGAGGTAGAGTTAGAAGAGCTAGAATTTACTACTTCAGAGACCTTAGAGGTAAAAAAGCAAGAATCAAAGACGCTGCTTACAAGAAGAAATAATTCAGACAACAATACATACAAAAAGAGGCTGTTTACTTATAAACAGCTTCTTTTTTTTGTTAAAAACATTTCCTCAGTTTTTGTATGGAGTTCCGGTTCCCGTTTCCAAAAAGAGCTTCAGGCTTCCAATAAACTGCTTCCAGCCACCAGAACAAATCGTGTAACATTCCACAGCCGGATTCAAACCTATATGGGTAAGCTGCAGCAAACTGCTGTTTTCCTTTTGTTCCATTTCCCAGACTATAGTTGTTCCAATCCATTCTGTCTGATTTTTTAATTCAGGAATAGCAATCAGTGAATCTTCAACAGACCAGATCACTCTTGAATGGGGTACTGCTTCTTTTATTCGTATGGTCTTGTGAATATAGTCTCCAAATCTTACTGTAAATATATCTCCCTTCTTTGCTGATTCACCAATAAACAGCTCAGACCACCAAAGAGGAATCTGATGAATAAGTGCTTCATAAGTCTTCTCTGCCGTAGCCTTGAGTTCAATTGTAGTATTATAATTGTCCATATCTTATATTTTTTATAAAACTATTCTATTGACTTATACAATTTTATGGAAATAATTATTCAATGAACTTTGCATAGGACAAGAAATATTTATGAATTTTTAAACCATTAAGAGCTTTTAAGCAGATAAGATGAGTTAAGAAAAATCTTATATTTTAGAATAGAAGTCATCCTGCCTTTCTTTTACTATCGCATCATACACCATTAACCGTTAACCATTAACCATGTCAAGGTTTAAAACCTTGACATGGTTAACAACTTAGAGAAATCTTTAATCTTTCTTTTAGTTTAAACCCATTCTTTTCCAAACCTCTTTTTTACCTGCTGGACGGTTACTCGTTTTTCATCAGATACCGCAAAGGTGTAGAACCTGTATGCTTCTTGAAAAATTCAATAAAAGCACTGTCTGAAGAGAAATCTAAAATATGAGACACCTCTCCTATTGAATTGCCTTCTACCAAAAGCTCAATTGATCGCTGTAACCGCCATTGCTGTCTCCATTCCTGATAAGACAATCCTGTTTCCTTTTTAAAAATTCTGCTAATTGTTTTCTCCACCGCTCCCGTGCACTCTGCAAGATCTTTCAGCATGGGCGGCATAGAATAACGTAGTGTCCATTCTTCAGCTATTTTTTTAAGGCGTCTGTCCTGAGGCATTTTTAGCTCCAGCTTTTCTTCCGGCGCCTTGTTCATTTCGTCCCAGAACACCTTTAAAAGATGAGTCTGATCAATTTTGAGATCCGACCATTCCCAAAAACAAATTCTTTCGATAATTTCTTTTAATAAAGGATTTACATGTAAAACATGAAGACCGGAACCTATATATTTTTCGGCATAACTTGTATCAAAATAGATAGATCTATAGGCGACAATATTTCGGAAATTTACACGGTGAATTTCATGGGCAGGAATCCAGAGCATTCTAAATGGGGGGAGAACCAACTGCCGGTCAGAAGTAGTGACCGTCATACAGCCCGATGGCGCATACAACAACTGAGCCTTCGTTTTATGAAAATGAAAGCCAGAATCATGCATCACCATATCAGAGGCTATTCCGATTACTTTTCCCAGAATAGAATCTGCATCAAACTCATCATTTTGTCCTAATACAGCCATGTCCTATTTTTGATGTTTTTTGTTTTTATATCATTATAAATATACATTGATTTTTTGGAAACTTTGCAGAAAAAAAATGAAGAAGACAAATCCTATCTGGCTGCTGACTCTGCTCGTCATGCTTCCGCAGTTTGTAGAAACCATTTACAGCCCTGTCTTGCCAATGGTTCAGGAACAGTTCGGAGTGAAGGAAGAATCGGCCACGTTGACAATCAGTTTGTATTTTATAGCATTTGCTGTGGGGGTTGCATTTTGGGGAGTACAATGTGACAGGATTGGAAGAAAGAAATCATTGGAATACGGGCTTATCACTTACGGAATCGGGACTATGGCAGCCATTTTTGCACCCAATTTCATGATTCTTCTTAGTGCCAGGATTATTTCTGCATTCGGAATTTCGGTGGGTTCTATTGTAACGCAGACGATTCTAAGGGATACATATGATAAAGACAATATCAGCAAAGTATTCTCATGGATCGGAATTGGTTTATCGATCAGTCCGGTGGTCGGAATGATTACCGGTTCGGTATTGGCTGCTTCTATAGGACATCAGGGAGTATTTATAACATTATGTCTGCTGGCACTCTTATTTTTTATTCTCTCCAGAAATAAAGTTTCTGAGACTCGCTATTCAAAGAAAACAATCAACATCGGTACTTTGACAGACCTCTTAAAACGGATGCTTCGTGACCCTTCAATCATCAGATGCTGTCTGCTGATTATGAGTTTTAATGTACTGTTGTTTTCGTACTATTCGCTTGCTCCGTTTATTTTTAAAGAAAATCAGTATTCCTCCTACGTTTTCGGATACAGCAGTATTATTCTGGCGGGTGGTACATTTGCGGGAGCACAGCTTAACAGGTTTTTATTATTAAAGAATATACCACCTGAATATTTGATTAAAGCAGGTATATTGTTAGCTTTTTTTGCTTCCATTTTTGTATGGATGCTGGCAAGCTCAGGAATCTATTTTTTAATTCCTTATTTCTTCATTGTTATGGCATTCAGCATTGCGATCCCGAATATTCTGAGTACAGCGCTCGTCAATTATAAAAACGAAACCGGTAGCGCCGGGGCTTTATTGGGGTTAATTTACTATGCTATGATAGGTTTAGGGCTGATAAGTATTGGTTTTATACAAAACCTGGGAATTTCGTGTGTCTTATTTTCGGGAATTGGAGTTTGTACTCTATTATTATTTGAGGGTAAAAAGAATTAATTTTGAAACATTAAGTTTAGTGAAGATGATAAGAATCGTTAAGTTTCATCAAAGATGAAAAATGAAGCAGAATCACTTATGAAAACTTAATGTTTCAAATATGTATAGTTTTACCTTTGTTCTATTGTATAAAACTATACAGGGCTTCAAAGAATTTTGGGTATACTTCTATATGAGGCAGATGTCCTACATTATCAATCTCTACAAGCTTTGAACCAGCAATTTCATGCTGGGTTTTCTTTCCCAATTCCTGATACTCTCCCATTTTCGGCTGCAGCTCTTTAGGTGCTCTATCCTTTCCTATCGCGGTTCTGTCTCTTGTTCCAATGATCAGCAATGTAGGAACTTTGATGTTTTTAAATTCATAACATACCGGCTGGTTGTAGATCATATCCGTGGTAAGGGCTGCATCCCAGGCTACCTGAGGATAATCCTTATGGAGTGTCCATCCTGCTATCAGATCAAGCCAGGGCTGATATTCCTGTTTCCATTTGTTGTCATAATAGAATTTCAACTGATAATTTTTATAGGTTTCCGCTGTATTTTTAAGTTCGGACTGATATGCCTGATCGATGGTCTGATAGGAAGCAAAAGTTTTATAGTCTTCAAGTCCGATCGGGTTTTCAAGAATCAATTTTTGTACTTTCTCCGGATACAGCAATGTAAATCTTGTGGCTACCATTCCTCCCATCGAATGTCCCAGAACTATAGCTTTATCAATCTTCAGTTCATCCAGAACAGCTTTTGTATTTTCTGCCAGCTGTGAAAAAGAAAACTGGTAACCATGAGGCTTGGAAGATTTTCCGAATCCGATCTGATCAGGAATCACCACTCTGAATCCTTTTGCAGACAAGTCTTTTGCAGTTCTCTCCCAATACGCTCCATTAAAATTTTTTCCATGAAGAAGCATTATTGTTTTTCCATTGGATTTTTGTGGCTGTACGTCCATATAAGCCATTTTCAAATCTTCCCCCTGAGATTGTAAAGTAAGGAAATGAACTTCGTAAGGATATTGATAATCTGACAGCATTGCATCCAGAGGTTTTACTTGTGAGAATATAAAACCGGACACCGTCAATGTAAAAGCGGCCATTATATTTCTGAAACGTTTCATAAAACTTTTATTTTAAAGATTAAAATTAAAAAAACCGTTCCAAAAGGAACGGTTTTAAACTGTTATTTTTATTTAAATATTTTTTAAGACAATTCTGCCATCGAAACTTCTTTTTCTTTTTTTGACGGTAAATTCATCAAAACAATAGCAAAAAGAATCAGTACAATTCCTGCCCATTGGATGAAAAATACCTTCTCTCCCAATAAAACAAAAGCCATGGTTACGGAAACCGGAAGCTCCAGTGATGAAACGATACTTCCCAATCCTAATCCAGCATTCGGGAACCCAATATTAAATAAAACTGGAGGGATGATGGTTCCAAAAAGAGCCAGTATAAATCCGTAAGTCAGGAATATTGAATAGTTAAATGGATGAATATGTTCTGTATTTTCTGTAAAATTTAAGTATAATGATTTTAAACCATCAGAATACATGGGTCCTATCTGGGCAAAGAATAAAAATGCAAAAACGATTACAGATCCACCCGCCAGCATAATGATACTCTTTCTGAAAACCGGCAGATGGGTAGCCAGTGTATTGGAGGTGAACATCGTTAGGGTATATGAAGCCGCCGCCATCAGTCCCCAAAAGACTCCATGCCAGTCCAGTTCTATCTCCATATTGATAAGATTAGTTGCCAGAACAGTTCCTAATAGTACAATAACCACGGAGACTACTTTTCTTGCATTGGGCAATTTTTTTGTGAGAATACTTTCCACCACTACACTGAACCATACGGACTGCATCAACAGGACAATGGCAATTGAAACATTGATATATTGTACAGCGATATAATAAAATAAGCTGGTTCCTCCCAAAGAAGTTCCTGCAAGCAGCAGCATTCTTACTTCTTTAGAACTTGGTTTTGATAATTTCTGCTTTGAGGTTAGGGTCTGAATACAATTAAGGATCAAAAGTCCTATTAAACCTAATACGAATTGTGAGGTAGTCACTTCAGAAGTTGTGAAGCCATCATGATAAGCCATTTTCACAAAAGTGGCTAACATACCATATATACTAGCTCCAATCCCTACAAATAAAACACCTTTTAGTATATTTTTCTTCTTCATAATTTTTTTAACAGCCTGCAAAGTTACAATATATAAATTAAATCAGTCGGAAGCGTTGCGGTGATAGATAAATATAATCGCCACAAGCAAGCTTGTGGCGATTATAAAATTGATTATAAGTAAATTATTTTTTAACCATTACTTTTGAAGCTGTTTCGAAACCAAGTCCTTTTATTTTAACCATATACGTTCCGTTTACCAGGTTGCTTGTAGAAATTGCTTTCTGAGCATCCGGTGAAATTTTATTTTCAGAAGAAACCAATTTACCTGACATATCATAAAGCTCTACACTTACTTTTCCAAGGGTATTGCTTGGGAATTTGATATAAAACTCGTCTTTAGCCGGATTTGGATAGATCACAACTTTATTGTCTTTTGTAGTTTTTACTTCATTTGTAGCCAATAGACATTCTTCAGGCACTGCAAAGTTTTCTACCTGATCAGTAATTACATTCTTAGCTCCAGCTAAGGCATTTACTCCTAAACCTCTTCTTGCAAAAACACTCCAAATCATACATTTATCTTGTCCTTGTGTAGTTGCTAATTCTGCGGCCAATATTGCATCTCTACCTTCAATAAAGCTAGGATTACAAGACTGAAGTTTTAAAGCATTGGTGATTAGCTGTAGTACTCTGGCACTTCCATTCGTAGTGTTTGCTAATACATCTGAAGAATATCCATATTTTTCAACATATTTCCAGTGAAGATCCCAAAGCATTGTTGCCCAAACAAATCCAATCGAATGCACATCCGGAACCAGATTACCACTTGTATTGGTATATTGCATTGTATTAGTATCTCCATAAGTAAAATCATTAATAGCAAAGTTTGGAGAATATCTCGCAGGTCTTATACCTCCTCCTTCATTAGGCTGTCCTTCTACATAAGTCCCCATACCTCTTGGTACAGCAGCATTATCTCCCGTTTTATTGGTTAACATTAATGCAAAGAAATCAGACCATCCTTCTCCCATCTGCTCTTTACTTACATTTGCATTCAAACATGATGATCCTGTACCTGTAAGTCGATTTGAAATTCCGTGTCCATATTCATGAATAACAATCCCATTATCAAAACTTCCGTCAGGAACTACATTATAGATAGGATCTTTTTTAAGTGTAACATTTACAGTTGCATTGGAAGCAAGTTGATTTTTTATATATTCTCCTTCTGAATTTGTAACAAGTATTGAAGGAATTGTAATAGTAGTATCTGTACCACCCATTAATGGAGGGAGATTAACAGCTCCTGTATTATTATATACTATAACCCCAATAGCTCCGGCGTTCTGAGCATTCTTCACTTTTACAGTAAAACCACAATTGGTTCCCCCTCTTTCAATAAGTCCAATTTTCCCAGTAAGAGATCCTGCTGGTAATGCCTGACAAGAGAGTAAATCTGATGATAGTTTTACATCTCCTGTTACTCCAAGCACATTTAATGCTGGCCCAAACTGAGCTCCTACAACTATTGGCTCACGCGCAATTGCTGCAGTGGGGCTGTTATAAAATAATAATCGGCTATTAGTCGTGGACCAAAGATACATCTGCATCTTAGGATTATACCCATCCGGTGGAGGAGTAAAGTTGGCATTATTCAAACCACCTCCATCCTGAGCTTCTGCATATACAGAGTCATCATCTCCTCCTACAGGTCCATTTCCAAAATTGTTCTGCTGGAAGTTCTTTGCAGATTCTGTAAATCCGAACTGATAGAAAATATCATGAACTTTGTTGTTCAGATAAAATAAATTGGTGATAGCAGCATTCCTGTTATTTACAGGAGTATCATTAATGTTAAAAGGAAAATTAAAATTTCTTGTAAAACCTCCTTCTGCAGGGCTACCTGTAAGATAATTAGGAGCTGTTAAAGCCGTTCCTGCAACATCTTCATAGGCAAAAACATTGTTTCCTCTAGTGGCAGTATAGTGATTAACTCCGTCAGAATGCCATCCTTCAGGAGACGCATTCAGAAGCCAAGGATTGGTAAGAATTGATCTGGAACCAAAAGTAGGTGCTTCGATTGGCAGCGGAAACACATTATATGATGCATTATCCGGTACAAGCAAAGGAATATTGTTTTGCACTATATTGTTTTGAGGTCCAATTAATGTATTCTCAAAATGGTCCGCATGACTATAATCAGCGTCTGAACTATAGGCATCATGATGGAAGTTACAAGATAATGTGAGGTTATTTTTCAACAGGATATTTCCGGTATTGGCATCTACTAAAATATTCCAGTAATTTGGAGATTTTGGTTCCATTAAGGTATACTCATATGCCAAACGCAGATTTCCATTCTCATCGTTGGTGTATACCAGTCTTTGATTGGCTGATGTAGCTTTTTTCTGAGTCTTTTCAAGATATCCAAGAATCGTAAAATTGGCAATATCAGGGTTTTTCAGATCTTCAGCAATCTTCTGAAGCGCTGTATTTTTATTAATAACCGCCGTACCTGATGTAGATGCAGTATAATCTTTTACAAAATTATCTGTGTAATAAACAATTTTATTGTCCTTAATCAATGCTGTACCTACAGAGCTGTATATGGGTAAACCATTATACGTCTGCAAAAATTTAACAACATTACCATTCAATGATTTTGAAGGATCTACATTATCAATGATGATATTATTAAGATCAGATTTCTTATATTCTCTTATTTTATTTTGAGAAATATAATCTTTAATCAGTTTTTCATTATCCTGTCCAAACAATATTGTTGGAAACGCAGAAAATACCGCAAATAAAATAGGTAGAGCTTTATTTTTCATATCCATTATTAAAGCCGCTAATCTACAAATAATTCACAAATCTTTATTATTTTTTTTAATCAAAATTTAACAATAAATAAATATAAATACAAAATACAACTTAAAATTATTTTATATATTTCTCAATACAGAGAATCTCATAATGGGTTTATGTCTATCCCATTATATTTAAAGCGATTTTATCAATTTTTGATTTAAATATTTCACTAAATGAAGCATTTATTATTAAATATTTTTAATGAATATAAACATCATTTTTTCCCGCTTTTAATATCTTAAAAACTGTCCTATTATCATTTATTTAAATGATACACTTTATTCATCTGGGTATAAAAAAAGCCGCTCAAACGAGCGGCTCCTTATTTATGAATGGTTCAAAGATTATTTACCTTCTTCCATTTTTCTTTTCAACTCTGCTAATGCATCGATGTCTCCAAGTGTAGATCTTTCTTCGTTGTTAGAAGAACTTACGTTTCTAGAAGAAGCTTCTTTTACGTTTTTCTTTTCTTCGTCTCTGAAAGTACCTGTGTGAGATACTACTACTCTCTTGAATTCTTTGTTGAATTCGATTACTTTGAATTGAGCATCTTCACCTTTTTTGATTTTAGATCCATCTTCTTTCTCTAATAATCTTGAAGGACAGAATGCTTCTACTTCAGCATCTTCGAATTGAACAGAAGCTCCTTTATCGTGAACTTCTACCGCTTTACCAGCGTGGATAGTTCCTTCAGCATATTTAGTTTCGAATTTATCCCATGGGTTTTCAGTCAATTGCTTGTGACCTAGAGATAATCTTCTAGCTTGGATATCTAATTCAAGAACTACAACATTCAATTTATCACCTACTGCACAGAACTCAGATGGGTGCTTGATTTTCTTAGTCCAAGAAAGATCAGAGATGTAGATTAATCCGTCGATACCTTCTTCTAACTCTACGAATACACCAAAGTTAGTGAAGTTTCTTACAGTTCCTACATGCTGAGATCCTACAGGATACTTAGTTTCGATGTTTTCCCATGGATCTTTAGACAATTGCTTGATACCAAGAGAAATTTTTCTTTCTTCTCTATCTAAAGTTAATACTTCAGCTTCTACTTCATCACCTACTTTCACAAAGTCACCAGCAGATCTTAAGTGAGTAGACCAAGACATTTCAGAAACGTGGATTAATCCTTCTACACCTGGAGCGATCTCAACGAATGCACCATAGTCAGCAAGAACTACTACTTTTCCTTTTACTTTGTCTCCAACTTTCATGTCAGCAGAAAGAGCATCCCAAGGATGAGCTTCTAATTGCTTCATACCTAATTGGATTCTTGTTTTCTCATCATCAAAATCAAGGATTACAACTTTTACAGTTTGTCCGTCCTCTAGGATTTCAGATGGGTGGTTCACTCTAGACCAAGAAAGGTCTGTAATGTGGATCAATCCATCAACACCTCCTAAGTCAATGAATACACCGTAAGAAGTAATATTCTTAACAGTACCTTCAAGAACCTGACCTTTTTCAAGTTGAGCGATGATTTCTTTTTTCTGACCTTCGATATCTGCTTCGATCAATGCTTTGTGAGATACAACTACGTTTTTGAACTCAGGGTTGATTTTCACAACTTTGAACTCCATAGTTTTTCCTACGAACTGATCGTAATCTTTAATTGGCTTAACGTCAATTTGAGAACCAGGTAAGAATGCTTCGATTCCGTGAACGTCAACGATCATACCACCTTTAGTTCTAGATTTAACAAAACCGTTAACGATTTCTCCAGTTTCGTGAAGTTCGTTTACTTTATCCCAAGCTTTAAGCGTTCTAGCTTTTCTGTGAGATAATTGTAACTGACCAGTTTTGTCTTCTCTTTTGTCAACCATTACTTCTACCTCATCACCTACTTTTAGGCCTTGGTTGTAACGGAATTCGTTAAGAGAAATAACACCTTCAGATTTGAAGTTGATGTCTACGATAGCTTCTTTGTCAGTTAATCTTACTACTCTACCCACTAAAACGTCATTGTCGTTTAGGCTGTTAAGAGATCCGTTGTAGATTTCTTCTAAGTCGCTTTTTTCTTTTCTCGCATCTGCATCAAGACCTGATTCGAATGAATCCCAATCAAATTGTTCTGGTGCTACGTTTTGGTTTAAAATAACCTCTGCTGAATTTGTCTCTTTTGACATTTTCTAATAAAAATTTGTATTCCTTCTTTTTTAACGGTTTGAATAAATGCGGATTAAAAAATACGGAAGTAATTAATTGTAAGTAATTTACCCATCAAACCTTTTCGCCACAAAAGTGGGTGCAAAGATATGAATTTTATTTAAAACAAACAATAGGTTTTCTTTCACAAATACATGCATTAAATAACTGATTACCAATATATATTTATTAAAAGAGATAAGAAACAGAAATCAAGAGCTAAGATACTGAACAACCGGTATCAGGTTTTGGGCTTTAATTTTGGGAAGCTGTGTCTCACTTATTTAGAGTATCCATTCTTTAATGGAATATAAATTTATCAATATATGATTTAACAAAAATATATTTCATTAATCAAAAGATCAATATCTATGAAAACTTTATTATGCAAAAATATTTCCTTTTCATTTTAATCAGCTTGTCAGGGTGTATAGCTACCATGAAAGCTTGTACCATATTTTCATGCTCCAGAGGAGGTGAGGTTTTTGCAGCAGCCAATGAGGATGACATGACACCTTTTACCAGAATTTGGTATAACCCAAGTACCAAAGACCGCTATGCCTCTGTCTGCTTCGGGGCTCCGGATATGCAGGTTGCTGCAGCAATGAATGAACATGGGTTGTTTTTTGATTATGCAGCGGCTAGCTATGACCTTAGTAAATTGAACCTGACCAATCCTTATCCGGGAGACATCATGTGGGAGGTATTAGGAAAATGTAAAACCGTAAAAGAAGCCATCGTTATATTAAAAAAGTATGACTATATATCTTATTCACAGGTTTTATTGGCAGATAAGGATGGAAATTCTATCCTGATCAATCCCAAAGGCATTACCGAAAAAAGCGGAGACTATCAGGTCAATTCAAATTGCAATATGATCAATGGAAAATTAGCATGCAGAAGACCTGAAATTGCCAATGAAATGCTTTCCGGCTCAAAAGAAAACAATGTAGGGTTTCTCAAAAAAATTCTGGACAAAACCCATCAGGAAGGTGAGCTAAATACGTTATATTCCACGATCTGCGATTTGAAAAAAGGAATTATTTATGTTTATCTTTTTCACGATTACAATACAGTTTATACCATTGATCTGAAATCTGAACTTAAGAAAGGATACAGAGTAGAAAATCTTGCCGATCATTTTCCCGTTTCATTTGCTTATGAAAGTTTCTCAAAGAACCATTCTTTATATCTTAAAGAATCTATTTTCCAGGAAATGAAAGATAAAGGTATAGATACAACCATTGATCACTATATCGCAGAAAGTGAGAAACTATCGCCAAAAAATGAAAAATTGAATGCTGCTTTGCTGGAAACAGCTCTACAGCTCATCAAATATTCATGGAACGAACGCCATAACGGCAGTGCCTGGGATTATTGGTTCAGCAAACCTGACGGCTATAATATAAAGCCATACAAAGATGCTAAGCTTACCTCAGCTGAAAAACTATTACAGTACTTATCAGCAAAAGAAAATACAAATCTTAAGCTTCAAAATTTCATGTATGAAATCTCGGGCTTTATCAATCTGACACAAGGAAATACCAATACTGCAAAGGATTTTTACCAAAAATCAATCCGAAATCCGGATGAAACATATCCGGTTACTCTATCCAGAGGAAAAGAAATACTGCGCAGGCTGGAAGAAGGAAAATGGAATTGAGCAAAATATTAGAATTTCAGACAAGAGCTTACGGTCTCTAAAAACCATCATACTCTATCACTCACTTACCTGCAACCTACCGCCTAATTCATTATCTTTGCAAAATGGAACTACAATCAATCTACCAGAAACTGCAGATTCAGGACATGAATCAGATGCAGAAATCTACTTATAAAGCGTCTGAAAACAATACAGACATTGTTTTACTCTCTCCTACAGGATCTGGAAAGACGCTTGCTTTTTTATTCCCCGTTCTTCGGGATCTGAAAAAAAATGTTCAGGGAGTTCAGGCATTGATATTGGTTCCAGCCAGAGAGCTTGCTTTACAGATTGAGCAGGTTTTCAAAGCGATGGGAACAGATTTTAAAGTTTCTGTTTGCTATGGCGGGCATGATAAAAAAATAGAGGTTAATAATTTAATAGAAGCTCCTGCTGTATTGATCGGAACTCCGGGAAGAGTGGCCTATCATGTAAGAAATGATAATTTTGATCCGAAAACGATAAAAACCCTGGTTCTTGATGAATTTGATAAGGCCCTGGAACTAGGCTTTCATGATGATATGGAATTTATCATCAATTCATTGAAAGGTACTTCCCAAAGACTTCTAACTTCAGCAACTGAGATGGACGAAATTCCTGCTTTCACAGGTTTAAAGGATGAAAAAGTAATTAGTTTCCTTAAAGAAAACGAAGTAAAACCGGATATTCAATTAAGAAAAGTAATGACTATTTCTGAGGAGAAACTGGATACTCTTTTCAATCTGATTTGTAAAATAGGAAATAAGAGAACCCTGATCTTCTGTAATCACCGTGAAGCTGTAGACCGTATCTCTGAGCTTCTTCATCAGATGGGAATCGACAGGGAAACCTTCCATGGCGGTATGGAACAGGATGAAAGAGAACGTGCTCTGCTTAAATTCAGAAATGACTCTGCAAGAATCCTTATTACAACAGATCTGGCAGCCCGTGGACTTGATATTCCTGAGATAGAATCTATTGTTCATTACCAACTGCCTCCCAAAGAAGATGCCTTTATTCACAGAAACGGACGTACCGCAAGAATGAATGCCAAAGGCTTTGTATATCTGATCATGACAGAGGATGAAAATTTCCCGTTCATTAAAAATAATACGCCTGAAGAAAGTGTTGCCGGATTCAC
Organism: Chryseobacterium sp. GW821-FHT04C04; assembly: GCF_059420365.1. NCBI lineage: Bacteria > Pseudomonadati > Bacteroidota > Flavobacteriia > Flavobacteriales > Weeksellaceae > Chryseobacterium > Chryseobacterium sp. GW821-FHT04C04. The sequence goes on from NZ_JBWKTO010000001.1 coordinate 926,242, forward strand.
TAAAGTTCCGCAAAAAACACCTTTTCAGACAGTTTATATCAGTGCAGGAAAAAAAGATAAAGTCAATAAAGTGGATATCGTAGGCTACTTACTAAAAAAAGGACAGCTGCAAAAAGAAGATGTCGGGATTATCGAAGTAAAAGACACCACATCCTATGTTGCTGTTTCAAGAAATAAAGTAAATACTCTTTTAAAAACACTTCAGAACGAAAAACTAAAAGGGAAAAAAGTAAAAATGGAGATTGCTTATTAAGCTTTAAAGCCACATTCCCAACTTTATTCTCCACAAAATTCACAACAATTTCACAGATATAGCAGTGAAACATCTGATAATTCCCTTCTTTTCGAGGGGGTGGTAAAAATTCAAAGAATTTTTAACTGGTGGTTCAATACCATAACAAAAAATAGCTCTGAAGTTTATAAAAACTTCAGAGCTATTTTAATATAAAGAAATTCGCTATATTATTTTATTCCTCTAACTCTGGTAGGGAAAGTATACACAGATTTTGAAGCGGTAATGAAGAGTATATCATTGTTTTTTCCTCCAAAGGTTACATTGGAGGTCCATTTTTCAGGAATAGAAATATGGTAGATCTTCTTTCCCAAACGGTTAAAAACATGTACTCCATCTCCTGTTAGATAAAGATTTCCATGTTTATCCAGCTCCATCCCGTCTGAACCCATTTCACAGAAAAGTTTTTTTTCAGACAGTTTTCCATCACTTAATATATCATACACATACGTTTTTCCGGCATCAATATCTGAAAGGTATAATTTCTTTAGTTTTTCACTTCCTACAATCCCATTAGGCTGTGTGAAGGTATCCAGCTTGGTCACTTTTCCTTCTTTATTTCTGTAGTAAAGACTTTTATGCGAAAGCTCCTGTTTAAAACCAATCCAGTAATCTCTTTCGTACAGAGGATCTGTAAAATACATTCCTCCAGCCTCATCATTCCAGACATCATTCGGCCCATTTAGTCGTTTTCCTTCAAAACCTTTGAGCAGAACTTCTACTTTTTTATCTTTTGAGATCTTCCAGATTTCTCCCTGATCATCCGAACAGGTAATTAAATATCCATCTTTGTCAAAGTGTGTTCCGTTTGCTCTTCCCGTCCTATCTAAAAATTCTATGATTTGATTGGTTTTCCAACTCCAATAATAAATTTTATCATTGGGTTGATCGGTAAAATAGACATTCCCCTCTTGATCTGCTGATGGCCCTTCTGTGAAACTGAACTTGTCAGAAACCATTTCCGGCTTTACTCCTTCATAAAACATTTTACTATAATTTACTGATTGACAGTTTACCAATGCGAAAACCAAACCAATCATGCTTATTTTAAATATATTCTTCATGCTTCACTTTTAAAACCGCAATTTACAATATGACGAACAGGTTTCAAAATATTTTCTCATTTTGATACAATAAAAACCATTAACATAAAATGTCTCAATTGTCCTATTTTGGAAGTAGATCATATTAGTAGTAAAAGGATATAATGCGGAGCTTTGCAGTAACAAGATCGATCACTTTTTTTTCATGAAAAAATCATTCTGAAAATACAGATAGATCCGGATGAAAATAGCACAAAAATACTTTTATAGCATACAACAATGAGCATAGAGTCCAACAACATCAAGTCCTTGGAAATTGAAAATGAAGATTTCAGAAATTCAGTGGGAACCATGGATGAAACCGGAAAGAGAAAGTGGATTTTTCCAAGAAAACCTAAAGGAAAGTATACCAATTACAGGAATTATACCAGTTACTTTCTCCTTGCTTTATTTTTCGGATTGCCTTTTGTAACCATCAACAATAATCCTTTTCTCCTTATTAATGTCATCGACAGGAAGTTTTTTATTGTTGGGCAGCCGTTTTACCTTCAGGATTTTTTCATCCTTGCCTTAGGAGCTGTAACATCTGTTATTTTTGTGATGTTATTTACCGTAGTTTTTGGAAGGATATTTTGTGGCTGGCTGTGCCCTCAGACCCTTTTTATGGAAATGGTTTTCCGTAAAATAGAATACTGGATCGAAGGAGACCGAAATAAGCAGATGAAACTCGACAGACAGGAATGGGATGCAGAGAAAATACGAAAAAGACTGACGAAATGGTCGGCTTTTCTTTTGATTTCATTAATTGTCTCTCACTTTATGTTCATGTATATTGTGGGATATAAAGAGGTTTTCCGCATTATGAGTGAGGGCCCTGAAGGAAACTCTCTAAAGTTTACCGTTATGATCTTCTTTACGATGACTTTCTATTTCGTTTTTGCATGGCTTCGCGAGCAGGTTTGTACACTGGTATGCCCTTACGGAAGGCTTCAGGGGGTATTGATTGACAAACAGACCATCAATGTATATTATGATTTTAAAAGAGGAGAAGGCCGTTCAAAATGGAGAAATAATGAAGATAGAAAAGCAGCCGGAAAAGGGGATTGTATCGACTGTAATCAATGTGTGGTTGTATGCCCTACAGGAATTGATATCAGACACGGACAGCAACTGGAGTGCGTAAACTGCACAGCATGTATCGATGCATGTGATGAGGTAATGGAAAAGGTTGGCCTACCTAAAGGGCTGGTTCGCTATGCTACAGAATCAGAAATTGAAAACCGTGAAACGTTCAGATTTACTCCAAGAATGAAAGCTACCACCATTATTCTGGCATTGCTGATTGGTTTCCTTGGATTCTTAATGTACGATCGAGGTTCTATGGAAGCCAAATTCATCAAACCGGCAGGTTCTACTTTTTTCATTAAAAATGGAAAAATCACCAATACCTTTATCTACACTCTTCTGAACAAATCGAATGAAAAGAAAATCCTCAACATCAAAGTGATCACCCCAATGAACTCAGAAATTACGTATTTCGGTTCTGAAAAAATCATCCTGAAAGGAGACGAGATCCTGAAGGGAAATATTAATATTTCTTTTCCTGAAGAAGACATTAAGTTCTCCAAACAAAATATGGTCATCGGTGTTTTTGATGAACAAGGGAAGTTGGTAGATTCGTTTGAGACTACTTTTGAAGGACCGTTTAAGCTGGCTCTTTAGGTTGCAGATGATAGTAATAGGTTGCGGGTTATAGATATTAGGGATTAGGGATTAGGGATTAGGGATTAGGGAAAGTAGTTGATATTTCCATCATTCCCCTCCTGCGGAGGGGGGGGCGAAAATTCAAAGAATTTTTGACGGGGTGGTTTGCAATAATCCCGCCCCAATCTATTATCCTAATAAACCTGAACTTTGAATTTTAAACTCATTATGCCTTATATTTCCTCATAAACTGAGTGGGAGTCATTCCGGAGCTTTTCCGGAAGACTCTTACAAAGTAAGAATACTCTTCATATCCCAGCCTGAAAGCAATTTCAACCAGGCTTTCATCCAGGTACATCAACATTCTTTTGGCTTCCAATACAACTCTTTCTGTAATAACATCGGTAGCTGTTTTTTGAACAACAGTCTGTACGATTCTGTTCAGATGCTTAGATGAAATCCCCAATAAGGAAGAATAATAAGCAATGGATTTATGGGAGGTAAAATTTTGTTCAATCAGGTTTTCAAAATCCTGATAATGTTTAAAATAAGAAAGTCCGGCAGCAGAAGCTAAGGGATCAAAATCCCTGGAAAACAATCTCGTAGCATTGATGAAAATCTGTGACATGAGTGACAGAATAAGCCCTTCTTTCATCAAATTTTTAGCCTGGTGCTCTTTCCCGAGTTCCTGAAATAGTTTACTATTTTTCTTTACCTCCAAAGTATCCAGCTGAAGTTTTCTGGGAAAAGATACCGATCCAAAAAAGGGAAAATTCTTGAGCTTCTGATTTACATAATGCATTTCATAAAACTCCTGGGAACAAAAGAAAATATAGCCTTCTATATCTTCCGAAAGCTCCCAGCTATGAATCTGCCCGGGTGATAAAAAAAAGAGACTTCCTTCGGAAACTTCGTATTTCTGAAAATCGATCTCATGCACGCCTGCTCCTTTGGTAAAAAGAACGGTTGCATAGAAATCATGTCTATGAGGCTTTTCTATGTGACGATGTCCCACCACCAAATGATTCTTCATCGTGTTAAAATAAAAATCTGAAGTATTTTTACCTGCCTGGAAAAGATCGATATGAAGAACTGAAATTGGATTCATCACTTATATTTATATGCATCGTAAGGATCCACAAATTTAGACAAAAAAAGGACCGGTAGAGACCGATCCTTATTATCTGTTACAGCTAAGCTGTTTATTTTATGATAAGCTTGCTGTTGTAGACTCCTTTTGAAGAATTGATGCTAATCACATATACTCCTTTAGGTACATTTACATTAAACTCTTTTGTATTATTCCCTTCACTCTTATAAGCTGAAGAATAGATTAATCTTCCACTCGAATCAAACATATTGACTTTAACATCTCCTTTTATATTTTGAGATTTAATAAAGAAATTACCATCACTTGGATTAGGATAGATTTTAATATCATCTGCTAATGGAGAATTCATTTCTTTGATTCCTAATGATTGTGTCTGGCGGGTACATACCTGAAGCATCCATCCATTGATTGTTCCTGTATCTCCTGTATAGTTATCGGAAGCGAATAATTTCCACTGCCCCTGAGCAGGATGTCCTACAAAAATACCCAAAGATTCGTTAGATTTTACCTCTCCTTGAATTGGAGTCGCACAAGCAACAGCATTTCCAGTGTCACTGAATGTTGCCGTTATATTATCCTGAGAACCGCATTGTCTGTGCCATATCAAGGCAGAAGTTCCCAGAGGCCCTTCTATTCCCAATGAAACATCACTTACATAGGTATGAGTAACGGAAGGAGTTACTTTAATTTTTGTAATGATTCCGGTATTGTTAACGGTCATAGGAGCTGAAACCATAGGCGATGCAATAGCAGCATTTCCTCCAGGACCATCCGTAATAGGAACTGCAGGACCTCCATAAGTATAGGTAGTACAGTTTTCTCCTTCTACTGCATAATCAATCACAAAGCTAGGGCTTACCGCATAATAGATATTCCCTACAGCTTCTACTAAAATATAGGCATTCGTAGCAGTAGATCCTGCCGGAATTGTAACCTGCTCACTTCCATCGTTAGCCGTGTTCGCAGCAATAGTAGTAAAAGTCTGCCCTCCATCTGTAGACAGTTTAATATTTACATTAGCCGTGCTTACAGGTGCTTGATTGGTATTGGCTACATCCCAAGTTACATTGACTGCTGATCCTGAAGTGGCAGATTGTCCAAATGCAGGAGCCGTCACTTTAAACGGCCCGGAAGCATTATTTACCGTGATCATCATTGCATCTTTGCTGGTTTGAGGTGCAGCAATACTGTTATTTCTCACAGTCAGTGCGAAATTAAGATTTCTTCCTACTCCTGAAACCGTTTCCCATTTTGTAGTAAGAACACCTGCCAATACTTTATTAAAGTCCGGGAAATATCTTACCGGAGTGTTTACAGGGCTTATAGATCTGAAGGTAGGCCCCGTTGGCTTGTTCAGATAAGGAATAGAATTATTCCCTGTCTGAGCTGAACCGGAATCCATTTGCTCCCATGTATAGGTATAAGGTGCTGTGTTGGCATCTGTGGAAGTTCCTTTAAGTACAAATGCCGTAGATTTTGGAATCACATAATCTGCACCTGCGTCGATGGATGGTGCAGGACCCGCAAAAGGAGTATTTGTACCACAGGCCACACTGTTTATGTTGTTTTTAATTTCCTGTACGCTAAATCCATGAAAATAATCATTGGAATTAAACTGCACGTCATAGTTACTTGTAATTCCGGTATAGGCCATAATGGTAGAACCACTACCAGGCTCCACCAGTGATGCCAGGTTACCAGATGCAGTACTGTAACTGAATGTATGATTGGCTCCTAACTGATGTCCCATTTCGTGCGCCACATAATCGATGTCAAAATTATCTCCTTCCGGATAATTGCTTGCTGTCCATCCCATTGCTTTTGTGGCATCATCACAGATATCTCCTGGCGCATATCCGTTTCCGTCTTCACGGTCAAAAATATGTCCCATATCATAATTAGCTGCCCCGATAAGATTGGTAATGGCTGTCTGTCCTTCTTGGTTTTGCTCACCTGATGCAGTATAAGGATAACCAGGTGCAGCCGGATTAACATAGATTACAGCATCATTATTTGCTACCAGGTTAAAATGAAGGGAAAGATCTTTTTCAAAAACACCGTTCAGACGGGTTAATGTTGTATTCATGGCTGCTAAGACAACAGCTTTCTTTTGTGCATCTGTTGCTCCAGAAGGTGTTCCTGCTACGGTAAGATGATACTGCGCATACTCATTTGTACAGGTAATAGCAAGTCTGAAAACATTAAAACCCGCCGTTTTCTTATTGACAGCATTGTTTTTTTTTACTGAGTTTTTTGTTTCTGGTTTATTGGGTGTAACACACTCAAAAGGTTCTTTTTCTTGTCCTCTTCTCGAGTTGGAATCAAAAACGGCATATACAGCTCTGTCTTCAGTGTATGGTTCGATAAACTCGGAGATTCCGGATCTGGTTATCATAGAAGAAAAACCGACTGGAGAAAGACTGAACCTTACATATACAGAAGGGTCTTCTAACCCTGTTCCTACATAAGATTTGATATCCGGAAATTTCGCCTGTAATTCAGGAGCCATGTTTGAATATTCCCAAACCTGAAATTTTTCCAGCTTTCCATTGGCTGCGGGAAGAGAAATGACCACTCCTTTTTCGCTTGAAAAACGAACTGGTGCATTTTTCAATGTCTGTTTGAGCTGATTTGCATTTAACGCATACAACCCGGAAAATTCTAATTTTTCCTGTGATTTTTTAACTTTCTGAGACCTGACCTCAGTTCTTGTCCACTGTGAAAACCCTAGAAAAGGGATCATCAGTGAGAAAATAAAGAAATAATGTTTCATATCATTCTAATTTGGGTTTGTTCGCCTAAGATATTAAAAAATTAGATTTATTTTAATTTTTTATCACGTATTCATGAATAAAATACTTTCGTCTCTTGAAATAAAAGTCATACTGCACTTTTTACAATATATTTGGGTAAAACTTTAAAAAATTTTTATCTTTGAAGTTTAGGAGTCGTAAAATGAAAATAAATTTACCTGATAAACTGTATTATTCTATAGGAGAAGTGGCCAAAGCATTCGATGTAAACACTTCATTAATACGTTATTGGGAACAGGAATTCCCTATTATCAAGCCTAAAAAGAACAGAAAAGGTAACCGATATTTCACTCCTGAAGACATCAAAAACCTTCAGATGATCTATCACCTGGTAAAGGAAAAAGGATATACCCTGGACGGAGCCCGCATCGCTCTGACCACCAATAGTAAAATTTCCGAAACTATTACCCTCATCGACCGCCTGGAATTTGTAAAAGCTGAATTGATCAAACTGAAAGAATCTTTAGGAGAAAGGGATGATGAATAAGCTTTTGAAAATATAAAGAACTCCGCTGCAATTAATTGCAGCGGAGGTTTTATTTAAAGTCTATCTATTAGAAAATACGGCCCCAGCTACTTTCACAACATTCTATCCCCCCTTCACCAGCCCCTCTACATCAGTGAAGAAATGTAAAACGTTTTAGAGAAATGCTGGGAATAAAGTAGAAACCATTGGCTCTTGATTTAGACGCAGACTGGAACCAGAAGAAAAATTTCTTTGCTTAAACAAAAATAATGCAATGTTCAATAATAGAATTGAAGTCCAAAATATTAATCCTATTGATAAAATTGTTCAGCTTCATGAAGAAAAAATTGCTCTTTATGAAAGAATGTAGAAAGAAAAGGATGAAATGATGAGTAGGCTGGAAAAGCTGCTTGGAAAATAACAGACAAAAGAATAAAAACCACTGCTGGAGCAGTGGTTTTTTCGTTTTATTTTTGGACATGAGCGAGGATATGTCAATACTAGTATTTTATATGAAATTATTCTTTAATCTATCAATCTGATAAGTTCTCCTAAATATATTTTTTTATTTTTTAAATTATCATTTTCTGATATATTGACTAAATACTTTGTCTTACTCTTCATCTCGCCTTTTCTTAATATTATAGCTGTCTTCTCAACACCTTCATACTTCTTTATAAAATCAGGAATTGGAAAATTGTCTTTATCAACAATAAATAAAGTATCTTTATTATCATAAATATTCTTTACTATATAAAAATTTGATTGATTTTTATTTTTAGCTGGATAGTATGATAATAGTTCTACATATATATTTTCATTAGGTTCAGATAAATTTGAATATGCTATTTCTTTTTCAATTAATTTTTTTTTTTCTTTACAAGAAACCATCAAGATCAATGTACAAATTATAATTCTTTTAATATTTTTCATCTTTGCTCACTTGGTATTATATTCTTATTATTTAACCTTCCTGCTTTATATAACCTATTCATTCTCTTTATTTGTGAAGGCGTGGGTCCAGTAGGATTTTTTATTGCTCCTCGCATCATAAAATTAGAGGAAGAAATATCCCAACCAGTAAAAACGTCAAAAAAACCTCCACTAGACTGTTGATCAGGATGTTGAAATCCTCCAATATGACCTAATTCATGGGGCATAGTCTTCTCATTTTTACCACTCATTATATCACCTACATATTTCTCATTTACTGATACTTCTTTTCCATTCATTTGCCTAGCCACCACTTCACCTTTTTTATAAACTTTAAAATCCTCAGAATCTGAATTTTTTATTTCAATTAACGTATCTGTATTTTTCAAGTCTTTTTCATCTTCTATAGATCTTATATTTATACTCGATGAGATTGTAACATTCGGATTATTAGTTACTTTACTAAACATTGCCTCAGTTTGTGATTGTATTATATTTGCAAATTTTTTCATGTCAATTTTCTTGTTTGAGGAGCTATTTAGAACAGCCCCAGTAAATACTAAATGATAATTAGTTGTATTTGTCTTTTTATCATAAGTCTCTGTAATTGTCCAATCTCTTCCATCAGGATCAATCATCATAATTGGATTATTTGCTGCATACATCATAGGGCTTAGTTCATAATGTTTCTCCGCCAAAGGGTCTACTACTCCCCATCTTCCCAGATCCGGCATATACATTCTTGCTCCATAGTCATACATCCCACTTACCTGAAGTTCCTTGCCATTGTACTTATATTTATATGCAGGATTTCCTGTTAATATATTATATCCTTCATGCTTCAATCCAAAAGGATAATAATTACTTTCTTCAATGATCTCTGCTCCCAATCCATTCTTAGCATAGCTCAACCTCGTATTTCCAAGGTGATCCGTATAATTGTACACATATTTTCCGGTCTCAACATTAAAATATCCTTCTGTTGTTGGGAAGAACTTTAATGTAGAATTTTCGTATTGAAAACCATCCAGATAATCAGTTGTCTCTGTTCCGAAAACCTTTCTTACTTTCACCCCGTCTGCTCTGTAAATATAGTCTGTTACTTTGGAGTTTTGGGTAACTTTTTCAGGTAAATTTAGATAATTATATTGGATGGAGGAAATTCCTTTATCCAGTTGAGTCGTCATATTTCCATTGACATCATAATTAATGGGACTTCCTGTACTTCCTGATGCCAATGGATAGCCACTGATGGCATTTCCGGTTCCTATTTCTTTAAGATAAGATAACTTATTACTCTGTTCTCCATTCTCATAATGGTATTCCAGATTGTCCATTACTTCAGGTGCTGTATATCCTGGAAGCTGTTTCCCTCTTCTTAAAAGGCTTTTTATATTTCCGTTAAGGTCATAGGTAAGCTGCTCGTGGTATTCTCCTCGTTCTAAATTCATAGCATCCCAGAAACGACCTTCTTTAAGTCGGTTAAGGGGGTCATATTCATAAGAGTAATTTCTCAGTACCGCATCATTTTGGGTAATCCAGGACATCTGGGAAATGTTTCCATTATATCTTGCTGAACCTGAAAACTGATTGTTAGGGGTGTTATAACGCAACTCATAAGCAAAGAGTTTATTCTGCAAATTGGCAGGATCATTCACTTTTGTCACCCAACCTCTTATGTTATAGGCATACTTGACACTTTGCAGTGGGCTTCCGGTCGTATTTCCTATATTTTTAGTCTGTAACTGTCCCAGATCATTGTAAAGATTTTCGGCAAGAAGCTCCTGAGCGCCTCCATTAACCTGATTCCAGTGTCTTACCAGCCTTTCCTGGTGATCATATTCAAAGGTTTCCTTGATATTTACTTTGGTATCGTTCGCAGATCTTTTGTGCTCAACAAGACTATATTCCGGTACTCCTGAAAATTTAAGGAAGCTTTCAGTCTTGGTATATCCTCCAAGATGGTTTAAAGAATGGGTAGCGATGGCTCTTCCTTTCTTATCATAATAGGTATATACTTTTGTCCAGCCGTCATTTTCAATATTTTTAGTATAAGAAGCGGTTGCAAGACTTTTCGTGCTTACCTCTGAATTCTGTGTGGTCTGCGGAAGTACTTCCTGATTTAAAACAATACTCACTGCTGGCGCTCCCTGAGGATAGGTATCATAATAATTCACCGTAAGAAGCTTATCCATTGTTGTAGGATAAGAAGCATTTCCGTATTCAATACTAACCCCATTCAGCGTAAGGCTTCCACCGCGGGTTTCAAAAGTATCGGCAGCTTGATTATCAATCGTATTCTGTATGGTATTTCTTGGATTGGTATCCCTGGTAATCCCTGTATAGACAACTCTTCCCAAACGGTCATATTTAGTAAACGTCCATGACTGGTCAGATGAAAAATTAGCAATCCCATTTTTGAGAGCAGTATCTCTGGATAGAATAATCTGATCTTTTTTATTATAAACCATCTGCTCCCAGCCTTTCCCCGGAAGTTTCTTTTCTACCAGTCTTTTTTTTCCATCGTATTTATATTGATAACAAAGATGCTCCATTGCGGAAGCCGAAACGGTTGCCACAGCGGAAGCTAAAGGAGGGATCACAAATGCCAGTTGGTCGTATTCATTATAGACATAATACGTATCTGCATTTTCTGAAGAACTGATGACTTTCCTTACCAACAGAGTTTGTCCTCTCCCATTTTTAAATTCTATGGTTTTATTAGTATCCTCATCTGTTACCGTGCTTTTATACAGTTGAGATTCTCCATATGTACCCGCTAGAATGAGTTCAGAGGAAGTAGCTCCATCTACCCATGTAGTAATGGTAGTATATTTTTTAACTTCGCCAGCTGCATTGGCTTCATATCCAAAAACAACAGGTTTATTTTGCCAGTCAGTACCCGGATTTTTCTGGTTTAAAACTCTGTCCAGTGGAGAGTTTTCCAGGGTCTTATGGCTAAAAGGGTAAGAATCGTTAATCCCATTCGCCTGATAGTAACTATTTGCACTACCCTCTACTCCAGTCTGGATATTTCCACTCAGTGAACTCATGGGAACCGGCAGCCAGCTGTCAACTTGTCTTCCAAAATTGTCATAAGGAATATGCGTTACCAAATCTTTTCCTGTAGGAGTAGATTTTATACTCACAGACTGTTTAGGCCTTCCCAAGCCATCAAAAAACTGAACATTCTGTATTTGCTGAAGGGACGCATCTGAAACTGTGGTCGGTACTAAATATTGTCTGGTATAGATATAGTTTTCCGTCGTTGGCATATTGGACGAATAATCTACCGTGATGGGTGTATAAGTACCTCCATTACCGGAAGAAGATACTCCGATATAGGCACGAAAGGTACCATTAACAGAACTGAACCTGAATCCCGGAAGCATCCGGATACTTTGTGGATCGGATACTTCGGTATTAGGAGCAGGTGGAGCTGTCAAAACAACCTGCCCATAATGATGGAGGCCCCATAACAACCCAATGCTTATAAATATTTTCTTATACATTAGTCTGGATTAATGGGTTGCAGATGATTTAATTGTAAGAAACTGTTCTTTCAACTGTTTAATTTCCGAAGCAATCTTTTTTAAATCCACATTTTCAGTTTCTAACTGCTGCATTTTTTTCTCTTGGTCTTTTAACTGTTTATCCTGCTTAATGACATACAGCGTAAGCTCTTCAATTTTCTGCAATAATTTGATCTGGAATTCGCCTACATTTACTCCTTCTTTCTCCATCACCTTGGCTGAAGCAATTTCAGGAAGGTGCTTTTTCTCTTTAATATGTTTCGCTACCTCTTCCAATTTTGGAAGGTCATAGTTTTCTTCAAATACGAAATCAGCGGTTGGAGTTAAGGTTACTTTCAGTTCTTTAGCTTCCAGTTTACCTTGTAGTAAAGCATTTCCATTATTAGTAATTCTCATTACTTCATTCATTTGAACCGGTGAATCTATTGCTATCTGTTGAGAAGGAGCGCTTAAGAAACTAAATCCTTCATTACCTACAGTAACAGCTGTTTTTGCCAGACTTGCCTCCCCACTGCTGGATAACCAACCTACGTTTGCCCCATCCGCTTTTACCCCAAAACTCATATAAGAAGATGATGAGCTTCGTAAAGATCCCCAATTATTCAATGATCCCTTCACATAACGTATAGCGAAGGCATTGATACCTATCGCAGAATCACCAGATCCCGTCAAAATGTTACCAAAAACATCCAATTTTTCTCTAGGTTCTGTTTTTCCCAGTCCAACATTTCCATTATGAAGGATTGAAAGTCTTTCAGCCATACTTGTCGCACTGGCATTATCATTAACTAAAATAGAAAATTTAGACCCATGTATATTCCCCGTTTCTTCAGTGGCAGTTATTCTTGCCTTAGGAGAATTGGAATACCCAGCAAATTCTAATGTGGGATATTTAGGATTGGCAGAAGTACCACTCCATCCTGCGGTCGAAATTGTTATTTTGCCTCCGTCTTGATGGCCCACCTCTAAATTAGAATGAGGTTCTGCAACCCCAATTCCCACGTTAGTTGATGTAGGTGTAGATGTCTGATTGACAGCACCTGAAGAGGTATACAACTGTGCAAAAGATAGTTGAGTTGCTAAAATTCCTGCAATGAATATTACTTTTTTCATAATTTAAGTTTTTTTATTGTTTATAGTTATATTTAATTCCTGTATAGTTATTCTCTTCAATTTCGTTATCTCTCTCTGATTTATCATCTATAGATATTTCTATGAAAGAAGTCACTTTTTTCATTATTGTATTTATTTTTGATATTGAAAAGAAAAATTAATTGAATTCTGTGAAGAAGGATCAACCGTTCCTGAAATAAGTGTTGCATTGCAATTCCCAGAGGTATCAATAAAAATTCTCCATTGACGATTAAAGCTTGTTTCTGTATAGATTATTTCTCTATTAACAGAAGGTATACAAGCCCCCCCTACCTTACCAAAATTTAATCCACTTCCCCAACTCTGCCAAATACCATACCCAGAAAATGAAACATAAAAATTAACATTGTTATTTACTGTTGTGGTTGAATTATATATGTATGATGGGTTTCCGAGGGCCGGAGAGAATGTAAAATTACAAGATACAATCGGTATACACGGACCATTTTGATTGGCCATTTTTTGCCCATTAGCATTAATATCTTCTAATGCCATTAAATCTGCAGCTAGCTGGCTTACATTAGAAGTATATGTACCACTAGGAACAATATATGTATAGGAACCTCCTACTGTATTACCAGTACAATTTGTTCTTGTGAATACCTCGCTTTTTTCAGTATTAGAATACCCTGTAGGAGAGCTATTACCATATCTATATTTAAATTCTTTTATTATTTTATTATTTACATCTACTACTTTTTCTAATCTGTTGGTAATATCATATTTGTAATACTCTATAACCCCTGAAGGTGGTGTAACGCTTGTCACTCCAATTAAAGGGTCATGAGTATAAGTAGTAATCTGATAAGCAGCTAGGTTACTATTTTTCCTTAAATTGTCTTCTGAATTTAATAAGGCTTGTTCATTAGATGGGGTTTCTGCATCATTATTAGACGCTAGAATTATATCATTAACATATGTTGCAATATTATCATATTGTGCCCCTTCAATTTTTGCTATTGGCAAGCTAAAATTGTATCCCCAAATAATAGATGTCGATAATCCTTCTTTTGTTGTATACTGAATAAGATTTCCTTTCGTATCATATTTATCCAATGTAACCTCTGTTGAAGATGTATTATTGTCTAATTCATAAGATTTTACAGATTTTGGAAGTATAAAATTACCAATTTGGGTATCAGGCAATGAATTAGGATAAACCGTTTCTATTTTTGATAAAGTCTTGGTTATTCCATTGTTAGTTTGTGTTACAATAGCTTCCAATGGAATTTCAACCATGTTTTTACTAATCATCAACTGATTTCCTTTTTCTTCAGCATAGCTGTAGGAAGTTTCACTTGTAGAGGTATCAGGATAAGTTGTTTTTTGTGTCTTAGGTAAATATTTATTATTGTAAGTAGTAAATGTTTTTGTTTCCAGATAATTACCAGAACCTGCCGGAAAATACTCTTTGGTTGCAGTAGATTCCAGCAAAGATTTATAAAGACTTATAGTGTAAGTATGAATAAGTCCTCCAAATGGAGGATAAGCATTTGTTGTAAAATCATGGCTAATAAACCTGTTTACAGGTTCTAATATTGCTCCAGATATGAAATAGGTATTTAAATTATCTTGAGAATTAAACTTATAATTATATCCAATCTCTTTAATTAATGAATTATTTTCATCATAATACCTTTGTTTGGTTATGTCTCCATTTCCAATAAAATAATTCTTTCCTCTAGGCATCATGGTCAAACAAGAACCACTTACATTATTAATAAAATAGTTCTCCGTTTTTCCTTTTCCAATAACCCACTCTATAACTTTAGAATATCCTACGGCTCCTTTTTGGGTAATAGTTGATACACCTTGAGCTGGAGTTCCTTCATATACTGATATTCTAAATGGATATTCTCCAAATGTACTGGGTAAATATTGAATTGAACAACCTGGATTTGACAATATTGAACCTCCACTAATATCACTTTGTGAGGAATAACATCTGTTTTCTATTTCATAAAATTTTGGAAATTCAGCTAGATTTCCATTGGAGGTAATTTTTGTTCCATTATTATTGAGCTCTTCATAAATATAATTTTTTATTAAAGGGGGTGCTCCTGGTTTTTCTATTGTTTTAATATTTTTTATTCTCACTCCTCCTCCCAAACTATAATCCTTTTCGGGACCTGAACTAATATTATCCATTAATGACTGTATTGGATAATTGGAAAATGTATTTAATTCATATTCGAACTCTGTTCTTCCCCCTGTTGGATAATTTATCCCTGTCAAAATTCCTGCTAATGCACTAAGAGAAGCTCTCCTATCGGATAAATATTTTTTACCATCTGCTTTATAAGTATAAAGCATAGTTGTCTCTTCATCAAAAATAGGTGTTGTTGGACTTGGAATTTGATATGCAGGGAGTTGATACCAGTATCCTGTTGGATCTTGATTAAAAGATGTGAGGGTAAATGGATTTGTTCCTTTTACAAATTTATCCGGAGATGGAATAAAAGTATCATCATTATTCTGCCCATTGTAATATCCCCAAAAATCCACAGCAAAACTCAATTTATTAGGTAAATTATAAGCTGTATTATAATCAAAAGAATATCTTTCATTGGTCAGTGATTCGGTAAGGCTTAATAATCTCAATCTGTGTGTTAGTACTTTATTGTTTGGAGCTACTAACCAGCTAGCTATTTTTTCGGTATTAAGATTATCGTTAGCTATTAAATAGTCATAATTGAAATCATATTGTTTAATAAGTTTATAGTTGTTATATATTTTAACAGAAGTTAATTTCTTGGATTTATTAATATCCTCCCTGTCTTCCCAAGTAAATTCAACTTTACCATTGGTAAATTCAATTTTTTGAATATAATTTTCGTCTATCCTTTGTTTACTATAATAATTTGCTCCAAGGTTATTGTTAAAATAGCCAGGTCCTGTCCCACTTCCTGGAGGTATTCCCTGGGTCAGCGTAAAACTCACTCTCGTACTTCTTGAACCTGCTAATCTCCATATCCCGCTAAGTGAAAAATTAGAATAAAGAAACTTGACACTTTTTCCTTTTGTATCTTCTATTTTCGAAAGAAGATCAGAAATTCCGGTAGTGGGCGTTGTATAATTAGATCGTGTTATTTCCCTTCGATCAAAATAATAATTTAATCCTTTTTCGTCAGTAATCTGAAAATTATAATCTCCAAAAGCATTAGGCTGAAAACCTATACTAGGAATGATTTTAAAATTAATATTAGCCTGTCCTTCTATAGCAAATTTTGGATAGTCTGTCTTGGTTGTTTTTGACATATCCAAGTAAGCTTTATAACTTTTACCTGGCAAATTAATAAGAAACAAATCAGGCTGAAAATCATATTCTGGATATAAAGAACCTTGTGGATCATTAACAAGCAAACGAAAGGTATTAGTATAATATGAACTTACAGCAGTACTATTATTCCATGAAGGTGTAGGACAGCCTGATACTGAACCGACATAACCATTAGCATTTTTAGGATATATATTATAATACCCATAGTTACTAAAGTCATTGGCTCCAGCCATAATATGTGATACCATTCCCCCTGTATTTAATGACCATCCCAGTCCTACAGAAGAAGCTTCATCATTTACTTTTATTCCTCCAGAATGATATGAAATAGAGATTGGAACTTCAATATCACCTTCTTTAATTGTATAGAGTGGTATCGTAATATCAGGTACCCCTGTATATAAAGAAATCGGTGTTTCGGCATACCTGAATAATGCTGCTGTATTTGGAGATACTACTGCTGTATTATTTACTGCATTTTGAATAATAGAACTTGAGCTAGTCTGAGCATATATTGCAGTTATAGACAAACTATAAATTAGTATTAATATCTTTTTCATTTCTACTTATTTCTTGATTAATTTAGCATTCGCCGTTTTATTCGTATCCGTTTTTATCATCACCAGATAAGCTCCCTGAACCAAAGCCTGGGTATTGATCTTAGTCACTCTGTTCTTGGTTTTTATACTTTGAAGCTGTCTTCCACTCATATCATACAAGAGAATATCAGCATCTTTAAAATCAAAACCGATTTCTACATAAGCATACTCTGATACTGGATTCGGATAGATCTTGATGTCGTATTTTTCGATCAATTGATCAACTTGCTTGTCTCCCAATTTCACAATCTTCCAGTTCTCTTTGCCAAGCTCTTCCGCACTGGTTCCTGCCAAAACAATGGAACCATCTCTGTTGAGTTTTAAATCGGAAAGCCTTTCCTCTTTTTTTCTAGATTCTCCGGTGATATGCTTTCTCCACTGTTCATTGCCATTTTGATCTAAGTACAGCATCCAGAAGGTTTCGTCATCTGTTTCTATTCTTCCTTCAGCCTGAGTGTAGCCCCCCAACAATACTCCTTTGGAAGACTTGTCATCAGCAGAATGAAGGACACTCATACTCATTAAAATATCACGGTTTTTGAAATTGTAGGATTTTTGCCACTGTTCATCTCCTCTTTCATTTAAAGAAATCAACCATAGGTCTGTACCTTCTTCAATTCCAACTGTTTTATTTCCTGATCTTTCCGATCTGGATTCGCCACCAATGATGAAGCCACTTGAAGTTAAAGCCAGGGTTCTGATGTGATCATCTCCTTTCCCTCCAAAGTTCTTTTCCCATTCTACTTTTCCGGTTTTGTCTAGCTTGACAATCCAGTAGTCACCTTCTCCGAAATTTTCAGTTTGTTTTGAGGTTGCAGATAACAGGTTGCGGGTTGCAGGTTTTTCAGACGGAGTATTACTATTGGTCGTTGATTGCTGATGAGTTGTTTTAACGGATCCGCTTCTAGAATAAATTCCCAGTAATGCTCCACCATCTTTCGTGGGAATCATTTTCTCAACTTCGTCTAAACCTTTTCCGCCTAAAATCAGTTGGGATAATTCTTTTCCGTCTTTATCCAGCCTTGTAATCAAGACGTCTTTGGAACCGTAACCTTTTGCAGCATTTTGTACATTCCCGGCAACAAAAAATCCTAAGTCGGTCGTTTGAATCACAGCTCTGGCTTCTTCATCGGAAGAACTTCCCAAGGTTTTCTGCCATAGTTCATCTCCAAATTCATTGATTCTGATCAGCCAGATATCTGATCCTCCTTTAGAATCCTCTTTTTTATCCAGTCCCTTTCCTGAATAGGTGGTTCCTGAAATTAAAAATCCACCATCCTGAGTAGTAACGGTTGCTGATAAATAATCATGGTTGGTTCCGGAGAAATATTTTTCCCAGACTTCATTTCCTTGCTGGTTGAGTTTTACCAGATGGAAATCGTAACCGTTGTTTTGCTTTTGGCTGCTGGCTGCTTGCGATTGGCTTTTAGACTGTATAGAACTTCCTGTAATAAGATATTGTTGGTCTATAGTTGTGGTGACCTGGCTGAGAAAATCCTGGGTAGAGGATCTGATGTCTTTCTGCCATACCACTTCCTGGGCAGATGTACCCAGAATAGCGCATAGGGTTAGCGCACCGAGATAGATTTTTTTCATTCTCGTGTTTTTGTTTATTTGAGTTAATAATTAGTTATTTAAAACCTTGCAAATTTAACATTTTTTAAGACATAAAATTACTTTCATGTGGTATGTTGTAAATCATACTTTTAATAATTAAATCTTCTTTATGATGTATTAAATTTGTCTTATTCTGATGTAAAATTATCTCTGCGCAGCGACAAAACTTGTCGTATAAAAAAATCTCACCAGAACTTCAGCCCAAATCATGAAATTATATTACAAAAAATCAATATTATCATCAATTTTTAAACAATAATAAACAATCTCTATATTATATTTAATCATTTCATTATCAAGTATTGACATGCTTTATTGTTATTAATAAGTTTACTTTATGATGAGAAAAAACGATTACCAGAAATTGGCATTTATGGTCACATTACTGACTATTTTATTGGCCTATCAGAAATATACCAGCAAGGAAAAAGAACCATTTCCTGAAGTTACATTCATATCCGACTCTTCCCTATCTTCCAATCTATCAGATTTCGACCCCAACCTATTGGACAAAGAGCAATGGCATAAGCTTGGATTTTCAGAAAAGCAAGTCGCTATGATTCTTAAGTATAAAAGTATCGTAGGGGGAAAATTCACTTCAAAAGAACAGTTGAAAAAATGTTATGCTATTTCTGAGGAAAAATTTAGTGAGTTGGAAACTTTCATATTACTTCCCGAAGCTGCAGAAAAAGGAAATTCAAAGAAATTGAATACCGCAGCAAAAAAAGAAATTACTATTACGGGAAAATTCAATCCTGATCAGTTTTCTGCCAGCGACTGGCTCAAAATGGGCTTCAGTGAAAGGCAGGCAGAAGCCATTTTAAAATATAAAAATTATCTGGGTGGAAGTTTTATCAGCAAAGAGAAGTTTAAAGAATGTTTTATCATTTCACCGGAAAATTACGGTAAACTAGAACCCTATATTTTACTACCGGCAAAAACTCCTGAAAACTTCAGGAATGTCTCAAACAATAATTCGGTTAAAACCAAAATTCAATACCATTCTTTTGATCCTAATCAGCTGGATTTAGAAGGTTGGAAAACACTTGGATTTTCAGAAAAACAAGCCGTTACCATCATCAATTACCGTGACAGGAATTTGCGGGGAAGCTTTAAAAATATGGAAGATCTGCAGAAATGTTTTGTGATTTCTCCAGAGAAATTTCAGGAGCTGAAACCTTATTTTAAACTTCAGGAAACACAGCAGGAAAAAACAGATTTTTCTAAAACCGATCTCAATATGATTACTTTCAAACAACTTATAGAATTTGGCTTAGATGAAAGAAGTGCCGGTTCCATCATTGGTTTTCGAAAGAGACTGGGTGGCTTTGTCAATAAGCAACAGATTGTAAACACCTATAATATTGATCAGGATCTTGTTCAAAAATTGATCTCAATAGCGCCACCATTGAATACTTCAGATGTTCCAAGATATTCATTAGTAGATGCTCCTGAGGAATGGCTTAAAAATCATCCTTATTTCAAGTATTCTGCAGATAAAATCATATTTTACCGGATCAGCAATCCTGATGATAAAAAAATATGGAAATTCTTAAAATTAAAACCTGAGTATGAAGAAAGAATGAGATTATATGTAAAATAACATAATCCCTTACAAAAAAACTGAATTTCAAACATTCACCCTACTTTACTTAGGATTTTAAAGGATCAATGAATCCCTGATAACAACTATTCCAAAATATTATATTGGAATAGTTATTTATCATCTGAAGCAGGATTCTAAATTTTAGTGGTGCATATAATTACTGGGACCATTGGTCCCTTCAATCGATTCCGGCAGAATTCCATATCGATCCCGTAAATTCACTGTACCTAATGTTTTTCCTGTATTGATATCAATTATACTGATAGTTCCGGAATTGATGTTAGGGATATCCAATAAATTATTTTGTACTGCTACAACCTCTTTTCCTGATTTGGTTTTAAAGAAGGCCATATGGTGTGCTCCTTTATCTGCGTTAAAAGTCTTTAAAAGTTTGAGTTGGGGAAGATTGCTTAAATCAAAGACAAGCACTTTTCCGGGATCTGCAAAACTCACATACAGTTTGTTGGAATCATCAATATACATTTCGAGCGCCCAGCCCAATCCTTGTGTGCTTCCTTCAAAAATTTTACTGAAAGTATCATATTTTTTGGTTGTTGTATTGTATGGAGCAATCCAGATATCTCCTCCAAGCATTGTTGTAGCAAGTGCATATTGTGGAAATTTTCCACGCAATAATAAAACTTCAACAGGACTGGACATATCAGTTGGCGAGTCTGCTACCTGATAGGTCTCCTTGAGTTCATAAGTATTGAGATCTAATAAAGTACACGTATTCCCTACGCCGGTAGTAAGATCCGGGTGAATGGTAGAGGTTACCATCATTAATCCCTTTTCTTCATTAATTGAAATACCGTGTGGATACATTATGAATTGGTTAGGATTAGCTTGAATTGGTGCTTTAATTGTTTTAATAAGCTGATTATTACTAGCATTAAAAACACCTATGCTACCATCTTTCGGACCTCCTGCCCCACCCATAAAGGTCATAAAATACCTTCCGTCATTGGTGAAAAATAAATTCTCTCCTACTGTATTCTCACCGGTATCAATAGGGATTGCATTTATTAGTTTTGGCTGTCCATTCTTGTCTTCTTCCGTCTTTATCTCATAGAGATAACTGCCTCCCAAAGCAGTTGTGAACATTTTTTTAGCATTTTGATTATAATAAATATGATGCGGCAATACGCCAACACCCAGTTCAAGCCTGCTGCTGATATATCCGAAATTTGGAGCTTCAGGATCAAGTTCAATAACGGCAATTCCGTCTGGTAATCCTTTTAGGCTTCTGTAATCAATGTAAAACGAAGAATCATGTGGATGATCCGAATTATGGTTATCATCATGACAGCTGGTGAATATCACCAAAGTAACAAATAAAACAGCGGTATTGAATTTTAATTTCATGATTTTCAGGTTATAGTTATTATTGCGATAAATATAACACATTTTAAGTGTGAAATAAAATATATTACACTAAAGTGTGAAAAATTAACAAATAACTACAAATTCATTTTCAGTTGTTTATACTGAAATTGATGAATAGAAAACCATTAAAATATCTGCTGTGCGTTAGTCTATTGTTTTGCTGGAATCAGAAAGCAAAGTGTTCAAAGTATTCATTTCATCTTCTGTCATATCTCTCCATTTTCCGATTGGGAGATCAAGTTTGATGTTCATGATACGGATTCGTTTCAGTTTTTTCACTTCATATCCAAGATATTCACACATTCTTCGGATCTGTCTGTTGAGTCCCTGGGTAAGGACAATTCTGAAGTTCATATCATCAATCTTCTCTACTTCACATTTTTTTGTCACCGTATCCAGGATAGGAACTCCATTCCTCATCTTTTCAAGGAATCTTGGAGTGACAGGCTTATCTACACGAACAATATATTCTTTCTCGTGATTATTACGGGCTCTTAAAATTTTATTAACGATATCTCCATCATTGGTCAAAAGAATAAGTCCTTCACTTGGCTTATCCAGCCTTCCGATAGGAAAAATTCTTTTCGGGTGGTTGATATAGTCTACGATATTATTTTTTTCGCGCTTTGTATCTGTAGTACAAACGATTCCAACCGGTTTATTAAAAGCTATATATATAGGCTTTTCTTCAGACTCTCTGATCGGCTTCCCGTCTACTTCTACAAGATCTTCGTCAGAGACTTTTGTTCCCAACTCAGGAATTGTTCCATTTATTTTAATTCTCCCTTCTTCCAAAAGTTTATCTGCCGCTCTTCTTGAACAGTATCCTACTTCTGATAAATATTTATTGATGCGCGTTTTTTCCATTAGTCTTTTCCGTAGCCGGTATAATTTTTATTGCTGAAAATGGTAATTCCATAGCTTAAGCCTATAAAAAAACCATCAGCTCCATCTTTTAGTTTATGTGATTCAAAAACAATTCCTCCTTCCTGACTTAATCTTTTTGAATAAGAAACCTGCATTCCAAGTCTTCCACCCCAAAATTCTGTATCTGAAATAGCAGAATGATTAAGTTGCTTTCCGTAATTGATATCTATATAAAAAGGTCGTTCCCCGGGAGAAAAAATAATCTTCGGCTGAATAACCCAATAAATCAAATGATAATGATCTTGTATAAAGCTATATTTGAACCCTGTTCCCAGTGCAAAGTTAGGAAGAAAATTATAACCTCCTATAGCAGTGATACCATAAGTCAGATTTCCTAATGATGATCTGTTCTCAATATACTGCGAATTGTTAGTCTGAGTCTTCTTATTAATATTAAAACCCACATTAAGGGAAGGGTTTAAATAAAAGTCCATTTTTGATTTTCCTGTATCTACCTCTTGAGAGAAGGTCTTATAAAAAATACATACAAATAAAAAAAAGGATAATTTTATTTTCATTGACCTTCAAATCTGTAATCGTTATTTAAAAACTGATCTGTAGCATCTTCAATAGCATATTCTCCAATTTTTGTACGTCTTAGTTGCGTCAGGTAGGCACCTACTCCCAATTCCTGCCCGATATCATGTGCCAGACTTCTGATGTATGTTCCTTTTGAACAGCCTACTAAAAAGCTAATCAAAGGAAAATCTATTTTAACATCCTGGATATAATGAATAGTAGTTTTTCTGGACTTCATCTCCACTTCTTCGCCGGCTCTTGCCAGATTGTAAGCTCTTTCACCATCAATCTTAATGGCTGAGTAAATGGGTGGCTTCTGTTCGATTTCTCCAACAAATTTTTCCAGGACTTCTTTTACCTGTTCTTCAGAAATATGAGTGATTTCCTGATGAAGAATCTCGGGTTTTTCAGTATCATAAGATTCGGTTTGTACACCAATCTTGATCTCTGTCCAGTATTCTTTGGGAGCATCCTGAATCTCAGGAATTTTCTTCGTGAATTTCCCACAGCAGACAATAAGAAGCCCTGTTGCTCTGGGGTCTAAAGTCCCCGCGTGTCCTATTTTGAATTTTTTAGGAAGGTCAAACTCCCTTTTAAGCTTATATTTCATTTTATTGACAGCCTGGAAGGAAGTCCAGTCCAAAGGCTTGTCCAATAAAAAAATGTATCCTGATTTCAGTTCTTCAGCAGTCATGAATGGGTATAATGATGAGTAATTTCTTATTTAAAGAAATAAAAATAAATCAACAGAGCAATTCCAACAAAAATACGGTACCAGCCCCAAGGTTTAAATCCATATTTATTAAGCACTCCAATGAAGGCCTTAATAGCGATAAGTGCTACAATAAATGCTACAACATTTCCAATCAAGAAGATCATGATGTGATCCTGTGAAGACATAATCATTTCATATCCTTTCTGCGGATTTGCGGTTTCTTTTCCCCAGGTTTTAACAAAAACTGAATATACAGTTACTGCCAGCATGGTAGGTACTGCAAGGAAGAAAGAGAATTCGGCAGCTGCTTTTCTGGTAAGTCCCTGTGTCATCCCTCCAATGATAGAAGCTGCACTACGGCTTGTTCCCGGCATCATCGCAAGACATTGCCAGAAACCAATAGTAACGGCTTTTCTTATGGTAATTCCTTTTTCGTCATCAATTTTTGGATTTTTAAACCAATTGTCTGCAAACAGCAAAACAACACCTCCTAAAACCAATACTGAAGAAATAGCAATCTGATTACCAAGAATCGCTTCAATTTTATCATCAAATAAATATCCTAATACCAATGCCGGAACTACAGCAAAAGCCAGTTTAAAATAGAATTGAATATTATTTAAGTCAAAAAACTTCTTCCAGTATGCTACTACCACAGATAAAATGGCTCCAAACTGAATAGATACCTGAAACATTTTTAAAAATTCTGTTTCTTCCAGCCCCATAAGGTTAGCCGTAAATCCCATGTGTGCGGTAGAAGAAATCGGAAGATATTCTGTAAGCCCCTCTACAATGGCAATAATAATTGCTTTGATTAAATCCATATTCCTTTAAAAAATTAAAAGATTAAAAGATTTAAGAATTAAAAGACTGGCTATTGCCGAAATAAATATTAATCATTTGATAGATGAAATTGTATTACTGGGTATACATTTTCAAATTAATATTTAACTGAATCTTTTAATTCTTAAATTTTTTAATCTTAAATAAAATTATTTAATTTATTTTCTTTTTAAGATAGCATACACTTCTATTACAAATCCAATAACAACAAACAGAGGTGCTATTCTGATTCTTCTGATAGAAAAGATACCGTCATTCCATGAGTTTGGGTCAAATTTCCCATCTACCGTATTGGCATCCGGTCCCATCATCAGTAGAAATCCTACTACAATGAATGCTAGTCCTATCAGCATCCATTTGAAATTCTGCTGCCCAAAATAGAAAGAGTTTTCTTGTGGGACTTCTGCTTCATGTCCAAAGTCTGAAGCGGAAAATTTATTTGTTTTTTTGCTCATTGTTAAGAGTAGTATAAATCGTCAACGTTTGATTTTAAGAATCTCCATGTAGCGAAAATTGTACTTAAGACAGAGATAAAAACTCCTACTCCAAGTACTAAGATCACTAACCAGAAGTACTGGTTGTTGTCCTGTACGAAAGCAGAACCAATCTGGCTTGTGAAATAATACCAAACACCTCCTAAGGCAAGAAGACCAATTAAAGAACCAATAGCTCCTAAAATAATGGCTTCTATAATGAAAGGTTTAAGGATAAATCTTCTTTTCGCTCCTACCAGCTGCATTGTTTTAATAATAAATCTCTTCGAGAATATTTTCAGACGGATAGAGTTGTTGATCAAAACAACCGCCAATATCAGGAACAGAACAGAAAATCCTAAGATCCACTTTAAAATTCTGCTCAGGTTATTGTAAACATCCACCATTAAAGTGCTGTCATTTTTCACATCAATAATCCCTGGAACAGATTTGATTTCTTTAATTGCTTCATCAATTTTTGCCGGATCTACAAATTCTGGTTTTAAAGCAACTTCAATGGAAGAAGGGAAGATATTTTCTTCAAACAATGCATCACTGTCAATTCCCATTGTTTTCTTGGCTTCTTTTGCAGCCATGCTTCTTGAGATATAAGTCGCTTTTTTTACAGGAGCTAATGTCTGTACCTTTTTAAAAGTTTCTTCCTCTAGTTTTGCAATTTTCACAGAATCTTTAGCATCATAATTTTCATCAAAGTAGGCGTTCACCACCAATTGTTCTTTGATATAGTCAGAATATTTCTGGGCATTAATTAAAATAAGTCCCATTAACCCTAACAAAAATAACACTAAGGCAATACTTATCACTACTGTAATATTGCTGGACCGAAGCCTTTTCTTATTAAATTCATCTACAGATTTAGCCATTAATATTAAAATTTTTGGCTAAAATAGAAAAAATCTTCCGAAATTTGGGACGAAAAAAAGAAAATCACTGTTAATAAAATCATAAAAAACGTTGAGTGTAAAAGCAAAAAAGCATCTTGGTCAGCACTTCCTGACAGATGAAAATATCGCAAGAAAAATCGTAGAAGGTCTTAGTTTTGAGAACTATAATAACATCATGGAAGTAGGTCCCGGAATGGGAGTTCTTACCAAATATCTTCTTGAAAAAGATCAGAACATCTATCTTGCAGAAATCGATACAGAATCTATCGAATACCTGAAAAACAATTATACAAAGGTTACTGAAGAAAATTTTGTAGGAGATTTTCTGAAGCAGGATTTCAGTTTTATCAAAGATGATCAGATTGCCATCATTGGAAATTTCCCCTATAATATTTCTTCACAGATCTTGTTTAAAATTGTAGATTATTACGAGCTGATCCCCGAAATGGTAGGAATGTTTCAGAAAGAGGTAGCTCAAAGAACGGCTGCCGTACCGAGAACTAAAGATTACGGTATTCTTTCTATTCTGATACAGGCCTATTATGATGTAACCTATATGTTTACAGTACATGAGAATGTCTTCAATCCGCCGCCAAAGGTAAAATCCGGGGTAATCCGCCTTACAAGAAATCCAAAAGATGGTCTTGCAGGCAACGAAGTTCTATTTAAGCAGATTGTAAAAGCAGGTTTCAACCAAAGAAGAAAAAAGCTTTCTAATGCTTTAAAAATATTAAATATTCCTGAGCCATTAAAAGGACATGAATTTTTAGATAAAAGAGCTGAAGAACTCAGTGTAGCAGACTTTATATACTTCGCCAATCTCTGGAAAGACAATAAATAAGACCTGAAAAAGCTCCTGATCGGGAGCTTTTTTATTGGATTAAAGATCTTATTTTTTTTAAAAGCAGAAAGCCTTTCAAAATAAATCTGAAAGGCTTTCTTTTATATTACATTATCAATTTTAATTTCTGTTTTTCAGCATAATCCATCCTGACCAATTCATCTGAGCTTTTGATTTTGGATACTCAAAATTAAACTTATACCAGTATGTTGCTGTTGGAAGTCTCTTCCCTCCTACGGTTCCGTCCCAGATAGGAGCTTCTTTTGAGAATCTGAACATTTCCACTCCGTATCTGTCATATACAGATCCTGTAAAGTTTTTAAAATCCCCAAGAGCTTTTAGATCCAATACATCATTGATTCCGTCTTCATTCGGAGTAATAATATTATTGATCTGCAGTGTAAAGAACTCAAGAGATCCTACACAATGTGTCCCTACTCTTCTTACTAAAACCGTGTAGTTGGTATTATCCAAAAGATTGGTAAACACATTGGAAGCCTGCCAGCTGATTCCGTTATCAAGAGAATATTCCAATGTGCTTGGTAAATTGTTCATTGGAGGGTTCTCAGCAGTGATCGTTACTGTTTTTTTGATGCTTTCATAGTTTAAAGCGGTAACAAAAGGAGTAGCTGCTCCCATTACTTTAACCTCAAAGATTTTCTTACAAATCCCATTATCAATTTCCACGGTATAAATTCCCCATTGGTCTACAACAATTTTCTGCGTGGTAGCTCCTGTACTCCAAAGATATTTATAGCCTGTGCCTGCACCTGCATCTAAAGTCACTTTATCACCAATACACATTTCAACATCTTTCAATGGTGAAGTGATTTCCGGAACAACTTCGATTCTAATAGTTGCCGGATTCAGAGATTTACAGCCTTTTGGTCCAAGTGCGTATACTGTAAATGTTGTAGTCTGGTACAAAGTAACAGTCTGCATATTGCCAGTTCCCATAAAGTTGCTCCAAAGATAGGTATCTCCTCCTTCAGCAGTAAGGGTTACAGATTCTCCCGGACAGATTTGCATTCTGGAAGCTTTTACTTTAGCTGTTGGTGTTGCTTCTTTCTGTAATGTCAGTTCAACCATTTTGCTGCAGAACCCGCCATTAGAAACTACCACATAAAGAATTTGACCATCGTTTCCATTATAATTTAATGGAGTCTGAATATAATTGTTATTCTGCGCAACTGCATCAGCCTGATTTGCATAGAATTTGAAGATAGCTCCTGGAGTCGGGCTTATCGCCGGCATAATGGTACTTAAATCAAAAGTGGTAATATCCGGTGTTGTACAAAGCAGTAATGTTGCATTCTGAGCCTGTGGAGTTGTTCCTCCGTGAATCTGGATGGTTGCTTTACCCGGACATGGATTCCCCGGAACGCTTACTTCAATAGTATAGGTACCTGGTTGTATAGCCGTAATAGTATTGGTCGTGGCATTCGGTACCGGAGCACCATTAAAATACCATTGATAGACAAGGTTAGGATCATTTACTGAAGCAGTGATTACCTGAGGTACGTTGTCACAAACATTGATATCAGAAGGTAATTTTGTCCCTGCAGGATCTAAAAGGTCTACTCCAATATTGAAAGATCCACCTTCCAGGAATACAGCAGAGTCATAGCTATGGTCACTGTAATCGGCAATTACCATTTTAAAGTGGTATTGCTGCCCAGCTACTACTGTTGCTGTAGCAGTCAATGGAATTGTTCTTCCATTAAAGTTCGTTTCAACATTACCTGTGTTATAACCTGCAAAATACTGTTCATTTACCGCACCACAACTCCCTGCTATTGCCGGGTGGATATTGGTAATACTTACCGGTCCCGCTCCTCCCGGAAGTATAGCCATATTCACATAAGGCCCTCCTGAAGTAGGTCTAAGTAAGATTGCAAAAGCATCTGCAAAGGTACAAGGGAATGAACCTGTATATTCTTCAGATGCAATCAAATAATTAAATTTAATCTGACTTGTAGTAGGAACGAAATCAAATTCCAAAAGCACGGCATCATTCAATCTACTTTCTACTACCCCAATAATTTGTGCAAGATCAGCATCTGATCCTCCACCATTGACATCACTAAGTCCACCTTCGAAGGTATTACCAGCTCTTCTCGCATATCCTGTAGAAAGGATAAGCCCATCTTTAAAAGGAAAGTTGGTTGCAGCTTTATGAAAATATCCCCAGGCTCTGTCTGCATCACTTGCAGCATGATTAGGAGTAATCTTCACATTACTTACATTGGGAGTCAAACAGGTATTGGTCCCGGATGAGATCAATACATCTTTTACCATTTTCTCTATAGTGAAACTAGACTCAGGATATGACGGGGCATTCACATCAATAAAAGCACCTGCTCTTCTTGATAGAGCTGTACTCGTTTCTTTTGCCTGCTTCCTTGGCGGCTGGTTTTGTGAAAATAAAAAAGTCGAAATGACTAAAAAAAATAAACAAAGCGGTAGATGTCTTCTCATAATATTTTTGTTTCAACAAATTTAATTTTTTTTTAAATATCTCATATACATATTTGTGTTTTTTACGACAAAAAAACAAAATAAGAACCTTTTACAGTAAATTTCCGTTAATCAATCCCTATCCGTTCAACCCCTATATAATGTGGTAGCATCGTGTTACAAATTGTTTTAACATATTTATCCCCTATTTTAAATAATTCACAAAACACGATAACAGATATTCTTAAAAATAACAAAATCTTCCATTACTGAAAGATTTTGTTGTTTATTTTATATTTAAAAAAATATCTAATTTCTGTTCTTTAGAAGAATCCAGCCTGAACGTTGTTCCATTTTCTTACTGGCCGGGTTTTCCCATTGTACCCTGTACCAATAAGTACCTGTAGGAAGATTGAGACCTTTTAAAGATCCTTTCCATATAGCATCCCCTTTTCCAGCTTTGAATACTTCCGCTCCGTATCTGTCGAAGATAGAAGCTGCGAAATCTTTATATCCGCTGATTCCTGTAAAATCGATGGTATCATTTATACCATCCATATTAGGGGTAATAGCATTACTGATAACGAATGTGAAATAATCCAGTGAAGTACCACATTTAGCGCCTTTCACTCTTACCATCAGAGAATACGTTGTATTATTCAAAATACCTGTAAATACATTTGATGATTGCCATGTCAATCCTCCGTCTATTGAATATTCTAAAGTTCCTCCAGTAGGATTGCTTGCTGTAAGAGTAAGGATATGATTATCATACACCACATTTGTAAACTGTGGCAAATCAGGATTGATCAGTTGCGCAGAGAACGTTTTGGAACAAACTCCATTGCTGATTATCACAGAGTACGTTCCCGCAATACTAGTAGTAATTGTTTGAGTCGTTGCTCCTGTACTCCATACGTAAGTATAATTTGGTCCTGAACCGGCATCAAGAGTACCCTTGTCTCCAGCGCAGACAAATACATCTTTCAATGTAGAAACGATTGCCGGAACTACTTCAATAGTAACTTTAGCGGGGTTCACAGAACTACATCCGTTTCCTCCCAATGCATATACTGAATATTCTGTCGTTATTGTAGGCGTAACTACCTGAGTATTTCCATTTCCGGTAAGTCCGATCCAGTTATAAGTAATTCCTCCGGTGGCTGTCAATGTTACAGATTCTCCTTCACAAATTTTTAATTTGGAAGCTGTAAGACCTGCTATAGGCGGACCTACCTGAACAGTTACCGTTGCCGGTGTTGCAGATATACATCCATTAGCTCCCACAGCAAATACTGTATATACTGTAGTGTTAGTAGGTGAAACAACCTGAGTACTTCCGTTTCCTGTAAGACCATTACCCCAGTTGTAGGTTACCCCTCCTGAAGCAGTCAATGTTACAGATTCTCCCACACAAATACGCGGTTGTGATGAAACAAGTGCAGCCACAGGTTTTACTTTATCTTCCTGTACAGTTACTGTTGAAGTAAAAGTACAGCTTAAATTTCCTGGCTGTGATACATTCGTAACAGTTAAAGTATAGGTACCACCCGCGCTTACAACAGGAGTAAGTGTATTACCTCCTGAAACAATGGTTCCTCCGGTTGTTGTCCATGCAATGGTAGATCCTGCAGGTACTACAGAAGTTGAAGCATTAATTGTAATCTGAGGGGTTGTACAGGTAATTGTTTGTGGCGCAGCAATCGTAAGGGTAGTTTGAGGCGTGCTCAATAATTGAAGAGACACCACATAGCTACAACCTCCATTACTTACCAATACATAAATCGTCTGGTTTGCTGGCGGAGTATATGTCGTAGGAGTTGCAATAAAGTTTCCGTTAGCAGCATTGGCATCAGCCTGGTTTATATAATAGGTAAAGGTAACTCCTGCGGTAGTCGTGATCTGAGGTTGTGCCTCTGTAAGATTATAGGTCAATCCTGGTTGATAGCACTTGTGCAATATTGCATTCTGTGCAGTAAAAGGTTCTGATACTTCAATCGTTATAGTAGCAGGATTTTGAGATACACATCCATTAGCTCCTACAGCTGTAACGGTATAAGTTGTTGTAACGGTAGGCGATACAGTTTGTGTATTCCCTGTTCCCGGAAGTCCATTACCCCAATTATAGGTAGCACCTCCTGAAGCGGTAAGTATTGCAGAATCACCTTTACAGATTTTCAATTTGTTTGAGGTAAGTCCGGTAACTGGCGGAGCGCTGTTTCCTGTTACAGTTACATTGCCCACAACAGTACAACTGAGATTTCCGGGCTGATAAATTTTTGTTATGGTTAAAGTATAAGTTCCCGCAGCATTGATAACAGGATTTAAAGTTGTTCCTCCTGAAACAATATTTCCTCCTGTAGTTGTCCAGTTGAACGTAGCACCGGTCGGATAAACCGAAGCCGACGCATCCAGCGTAGTCTGAGAACTAGCGCAGGTTAGTACTATCGGAGGAGCTATTGACACTGTCATTTGTGGTGCTTTTATCAACTGAAGCTCGGCTACTTTTGCACAGAAACCGTTTGCTACTCTCACATATACTGTTCCCCCTGCGCTCTGGTAAGTTGTTGGAGTAGGAATTGTATTTGTATTTCCTGCATTGGCATCTGCCAAGGTCGTATAATATGAGAATACAGCTCCCGGAGTTGTACTTATTGAGGCTTGTGCTGATGTTAAATTGAATGTGGCATTTCCGGCAGCATAACAAGCTGTCAAGGAAGCATTTTGTACGGTAGGTGAAGTTCCGCCTACTACTGTAATGGTAGCTTCTCCCGGACAGCTATTTCCCTGAATAAAAACTTTAACAGTATATACCCCCGGTTGAGTCGCTGTATAGCTTGCATTGGTAGCCCCGGCAATAGGATTGGTTCCTAAATACCACTGATAGGTTATGTTGGCTCCCTGAACAGAAGCCGTAAAAGTCTGCGGTGTATTATCACACATATTTACAGAAGCGGGAAGCTGTACTCCTGCCGGATCAAGGATCTTTACTCCAATATCGAATGACCCTGCTTCTAAAAATACGGCAGAATCAAAGTTGGGATCCTGATAGTCTGCCAATACGATTTTAAAGTGATACGTTTCTCCTGGAATTACAGTTGCCTTTGCTGTCAGAGGGATTGTACGTCCATTAAAATTGGTTTCAATCTGAGCGGTATTTGTACCTCCGTAATAGGCTTCATTCTTAGGTCCACAGTTTTGATATTGCGGGTGAATATTTGTAACACTTACTGCTCCTGCTCCTGCAGGAAGTACTGCAAGATTGGTGTAAGTAGGGTCAGATGCTTTTTTCAACAGCAAGGCAAAACCATCAGTGATGGTACATGGAAAGTTTTGCTGATATTCTTTTGATGCAAATAAATATCTGAAAGTAATTTCGGTAGAAGCTGCCACAAAATCAAATTCTATAGAGGTGGCATTGGTAAGATTATTATTACCAATTCCCAAAGCATTTGCCAGATCTATATCTCCTCCTGTTCCCAGATCATCACTTAGAGTTCCCTGAACAACATTTCCTGCTTTATTGGCATATCCTGTTGAAAGGATGATCCCTTTACTGAATGGGAAATTGGTATTTGATTTATTGAAATATCCCCAGCTTCGGTTCTGATTGGTAGCAGGTAGATTAGGAGATACAGTTACGTTACTTACGCTGGAATTTGTACAAGTACCTCCTGATATAAGAACATCTTTTATCAGCTGGGTAATAGGATAGCCGGATTCTGGATAACTTGGTGCATTCACGTCTATAAAGGCGCCCGCTCTTAAAGAAGCCGCTTTAGGTTTTGCAGCAATTTCTACCCTTCCTTTATTTTGAGCCAAAACAAAGTTCCCCATGAAAGCTAAAAATAACGCTAAAAATAAATTTCCTCTCCTCCTATTTAACATTTTATATTATTTTAAACAAAAATACTATTTTTTTTGATTGAAATTCAAGTTAACACAATTTACATTATTACTAACGCAAATTTATTTATGTTAGGATATCAACTTTGTTTATTTTAAAATAATAAAAAAAGACTGACAAAACAGCCAGTCTTTCTATTATCATTTAATATGGTTTAAATTATTCTATATTTTTAAGGAGTATCCATCCGGTTTTCACGGTTATCTCCTTACTTGCAGGATCTTCAAAGGTTACCTGATACCAATAGGTTGAAGTAGGAAGTTTCTTACCCTGGAAATATCCATCCCAATACGGTGTCATCTTCTCTGCTTTGAATACTACTCTTCCATATCGGTCGAAGACTTGACCACTGAAATCTTTATAATTAACCACTCCGCTGAAGTCAATGATATCATTAACATTATCTCCGTTTGGAGTAATGACATTTTTCATAACAAATGTAAAGAACTCAAGGAAACCTACACAGCTCGTAAATTTCACTCTCACTCTGATAGCAATCACTTTATTTTTAGGAACATTGTTAAATACATTTGATAACTGCCAGGTTACCCCATTATCTATTGAATATTCCAATATACCATTACTAGGATTACTAGCAGTAAGGATCATGGTTCCTTTGTCATTATAATCTACTTTTGTGACTTCAGGAATCACCGCTTTTATCACCTGTGTTTTGAACTCTTTTGAACATACTCCATTACTTATCATTACAGAATATTCTCCCGGAGTTCCTACAGTAATGCTCTGGCTTGTCTCACCGCTACTCCATTGGTAAGTATATCCAGGTCCTGAACCTGCATCCAGGATAATTTTATCTCCCTGACAGATATGACCGCCTTTTAAGTTTGAAACAATAGCTGGTACTACTTCAATCGTAATACGTGCCGGCTGTAAAGATTTACATCCCTGTGCTCCGATGGCATACACCGTATATGTAGTGGTCTGAGTAGGGCTTACCGTTCTTATTCCCCCAGTAGTGCTTGAAGAATCACTCCATTGATAGGTCACTCCACCGGTTGCTGTTAACAGTACAGATTCACCAGCACAGATTTTTAATCTCGGAGCTGTCACTAAGGCTGTTGGAGTTTCTTCTTTTCTTAACGTTAAGGTTGCAATCTTGCTACAGAAAGCACCATTGGAAACCAGTACATAGAGTATCTGTCCATCTGTCCCCGTGTAATTGGTCAGATTGGTAATATAGCTGTTATTTTGAGCCTGCGCATCAGCCTGATTCGCATAAAAACGGAATACCGCTCCCTGCGTTGTACTGATCAAAGGTTTAGCTGTTTCTAAATTAAAGGTACTGAGCGTAGGTGTTGTACAAAGTTTAAGCTCAGCATTCTGTACGGTAGGACTTGTTCCTCCGATAATGGTAATGGTTGCTTCACTAGGACACTGATTGCCCGGAACCATTACTTTTACAGTATATACTCCTGGCTGGGTTGCAACATAAACAGCGCTGGTTGCTCCCGGAATGGCTACTCCGTCTTTGTACCATTGATAAGTCATTCCCGGAATGGCTGCTACTTGTGCTTTCAGCTGTTTTGGTGTATTGTCACACATGTTGATGCTGCCAGGCAATACCACGCCGGTTTCATCTACAATCTTAATTCCCACATCAAAAGATCCTCCTTCCAGAAATACTGCAGAGTCATGAGAAGGGTCCTTTGCATCTGCCAATACCATTTTAAAATGATAGGTCTGCCCAGGAATTACATCTGCAACTGCCGTTAAAGGAGTTGTTCTTCCAAAATAATTAATAACCAAATGCGGATTTGCCAAGGCTCCGAAATAACTTGCATTGATAGGACCACAGCTGAATCCGTTCCCTGCAGGAACGATATTAGTTGCACTTACGGGTCCAGCGCTTCCCGGCAATATGGCAAGATTAGTATAAGTAGGATCTCCAACTTTCTTTAACAATAATGCAAAAGCATCAGAATACCCGGTACAAGGATAATCTGAAGTATATTCATCAGAAACAAATATGTAATTAAATTTCACCTGATTGGAATTCGGGACGAAATCGAATTCAAGAGCTACAGCATCTGTCAAGCTCACCGTAGCTCCAGTAGCGGTTACAAGGTCTGCATCACTCCCTGTTCCTACTGACTGCCCAACAGCAGCTACATAATTGTTACCAGCTTCTGAAGCATATCCTGTAGTCAGAACAATCCCATCTGTAAAAGGGAAACTTGTTGTTCCTTTATGAAAATATCCCCAAAATCTGTTGTTATTAGTCACATCATGATTAGGAGATACAGTAACATTCGTTACATTGGCTGTCGTACAATTCGTACCACCATTGATCAGAATATTTTTCACCAATTGCTCCGGAGTATAGTTGGACGGAGTATAAGGAGGAACATTCACATCTATAAATGCACCAGCCCTAAGACTGGCAGCAGAAGGTTTTATCTTTTCTGATTTTCTGACAGGTCTCGTTTGAGAAAATGCAGCAACAGAAATCAATAAAAAAGAAAAAAGGAAAAAATAGTTTTTTAGTCTATAGATTAACATTTTGTTTTCATTTGTTCAAATGTAGCAAAAATAATTATACTAAATCAGCCTTCAGTATGACTATTTCACAAATGAACTTCTAGATTCATAACTTTTATTTCTTATTGTTACATTTTCCGTAAATTATTCAAAATTGGAATTATCCCTAAAAAAACAGATCAATGATATTGATCTGTTTAATTTTATTCAAATAATTTAGTTATTTTATTGATCTTTTTTCAATTGATCGATCTCATTCTGCAGTTGCGCGATGATATCTTTTAAACCTTTTATTTCGTTCTTATTGGAAGTCACATTGCTTTTAAGAATTACATTTTTTGCTCTTTCATTATGATCTTCCTCCTCCTCGTCCTCGTTGATTTCTTCAATATCTTCACTGATTTCTTCAATGTCTTCCTGGATATCTTCTATATCCTCGTTGATTTCTTCAATGTCTTCACTGATCTCTTCAATATCCTCACTAATTTCCTCAATATCTTCCTGAATGTCTTCAATATCCTCCTGGATATCATCAATTTTTTCGTGACTTTTATTGACTGACATCTGAATAAAAATAGCCAGATAAATAGCTTCCAGAGAAAGTACCGTAGTAAGAATCAGAAGCATTTTGTCAAAATCTACAATATTCAGCATCGGAAGCAAAAACGAAGTAAGGAATAGCAACGTATGTACGATCAGGGACTGAATAGATCCTATCCACGAGGTAATACTGTCTGCAATCTTTTCAAGAACTTCTGTTTTTTCGTTATATTTTTTCATCCTTTATATTGTTACAACAGTTCTTTCGTTACGCCTAATCCAAACAATGCAAAATCATATTTTGCCGGATCATCTTTATCAAATTTTCTAATGGCATTATCAAGCTCCTCTACTGTTTTCCAGTCATTCTGAGTTCTGGAAACCAATCCTAATTTCCTGGAGATATTTCCGGTATGCACATCCAAAGGAATGGAAAGGTTTTTCTGGTTGATATTCTCCCAGATCCCAAAATCTACACCTCTTTTATCTTTACGCACCATCCACCTCAGAAACATAATAATCCTTTTGGCAGAAGAATTTTTGTAAGGTGAACTGATATGTTTATGACTTCTGTGCTTTTCTGTTTCCAGAAATCCACTTCTGAATCTTTCTATCGCATGGAGAAAATTATTCTCTGAGTTTTTTACTTCAAATAAACTTTCCAGGCTTTCATTTTCTTTATAAATCCTATTGAACTGTCTGATAAAATAGGAAAAGTCCTGTCCATTGAAAGTTCTGTGAATGCTTTTATCCTGAATACTTTCCAGGTCTTTTTCTGAATAATTCATCACAAAATCATAGGGAGAATTTCCCATCATATCAAGCATCTTATCCGCAGAATTAATAATCGATTTTCTGTTTCCCCAGGAGATGGTAGCTGCCAGAAATCCTGCAATTTCCACATCCTGTTTTAAGGAAAAACGGTGGGGAATCTGTATAGGATCATTTTCAATAAAATCAGGAGCGTTGTACTGATCTGCTTTTTCGTTAAGAAAATCTCTGAGTTCTTCAAATTTCAGCATATCCATTCTAAATCTTTACACTTTCCAATGCTTTTGGTAAAAATGTATTGGGAAATATCTTTCTAGCTTCATCGGTAAACACGGTCAGATCACCATATCGATTGGAAAAATGTCCTAAAATAAGCTTTCCAACCTGAGCTTTCTGAGCAATCGTTGCCGCCTCCAATGCCGTAGTATGTCCTGTATAATCAGCCATTTCCTTCAGATCATGCAAAAATGTGGATTCATGATACAAAACCGTTACATTCTTAATAATCGGAATAAGACTTTCAAGATAACGGGTATCACTACAAAATGCATAAGATACTGACGGAGCAGGTTCAACGGTCAGAATTTCATTCTTAAGAACATAGCCATCGCTTAGTACAAAGTCTTTCCCTGCTTTTATATTATGATAATCACAGGTTTCAATCTCGCTGTACTTGGCAATTTCTTTCATATTAAGATGCCTGTCTTTCGGCTTTTCTTTGAAAAGGTAACCGTTACAGTAAATCCTGTGATCCAACGGAATAGTATATACTTCTACTCTGTTGTCTTCATATATTTTTTCAGAATAATCTTTATCCAATTCATGATAAATCACTTCAAAACCACGATGGGTTTCTGTAATCTGAAAAATGGTTTCCATCATCTTCTTTATTCCTTTCGGACCATAGACATGCAATGGGGTGTCTCTTCCTAAAAGGCGGAAAGAGGCAATAAGTCCCGGAAGACCGAAACAATGATCCCCATGAAGATGGGAAATAAAAATATGATTGATTTTTGAAAATCTTGCTTTTGCTTTTCTCAGCTGTACCTGCGTACCCTCTCCACAATCGATCAGAAAGAGTCTTTCTTCCATTTCCAGCAGCTGGGCTGTAGGTGACGTGTTGATGGTTGGAATAGCGGAGTTAAAGCCTAATATTGTTAAATAAGTACTCAAATCAATAATTTATTATAACAAATGTACGACAGAAAATCTAAATGGGTGTTTCACCGTGATATTTAAACTTAATCAGTCACTTTTAAAAAATCCATGAAAAGGTCCAATGCCTGCTTACGGTGGCTGATTTTGTTTTTATCTTCAGGATCCATTTCTGCAAAGGTTCTTTCATATCCTTCAGGAACAAAAATAGGATCATACCCGAATCCTTTAAAACCTTTATTTTCTGTCAAAAGGTTTCCGTGTACTCTTCCTTCAAAATATTGAGCTCCGTTATCATCGTAGTAGCACAGAACAGTCACAAAATAAGCTTTTCTGTTTTCAATCCCCTGCATTTCTTCCAGTACCTTTTCGATATTTTTAGCAAAATCATGATCTCCGGCATAACGGGCAGAAAAGATTCCCGGTCTCCCATCTAAAGATTCTACTACCAGGCCGCTGTCATCTCCCAAACTTGGAACGCCAGTCTTTTCGAAGCAGTATTTAGCTTTAATCAAAGCATTGGCATGAAAAGAATCTCCATCTTCTACAATTTCTTCGTGAATATTGTAATCGGTAAGACTTTTTACAACGCAATCACTTCCCAGAATCTGTTGAATTTCTTCTTTTTTATGTTCGTTGTGGGTAGCTACTAATAATTCCATTTCTATATTCATTTTCAATTTTACTTTTTTTAGCCAGATTCCTTACATTTCAGCATAATGTACTTTATACTTTTTCATAAAAAGATAATAAAATAAAGAGAAAAGTACAATTCCAACAGCCAGGACCAGCCATTCTGAAACATGAAGAACCTTTGCAAAACTTTCATCCTTACCATATAGTACCAATAGTGACAAGGTTAAGTTATTAAACGCATGCAGCAATATCGGCATCAATAAAGACTTTGTTTTATGATATACCAGTCCCAGCACACAGCCCAGCATCACTGCGCTGATAAACTGCCAGGGATTTCCATGAACTACTCCGAAAATAACAGAGGCATACAGAATCGCCTTCCATGGCTCTACTCCTTTATTAATCAAACCTTTCTGGATAATCCCTCTGAATATAATTTCTTCAAAAATAGGGGCCATAATTACCGTCATGATCATCATGACTACCGGATTATCCGTCAACTGACTCATCAACTGAATAAAATATTCATAAAAATCACCAAAAAAAGGTCCTGTAGTGGGTATCTGAGCGGCTATAAACTCTGCAATAAACATCATCCCCGTCATCATTGGAAAAATAAGGAGATAGGTAGAGAAGTTCACTGATGACAGATTGAAGTTAAGTTTCTTCTGAGTGGTACGCCTTACAATAAAGAAATCGAAGAAGGCAATAGCAGTAACAAATCCTACAGAATTTGCTACCATTAAAAACCAATCTTTAAGCTCAAGATTTTCCTTGAAAACAACTTTCCAAAAAGTGCTGAATAAAGAAACAGCCATTGTTCCTACGAATAATCCAACCACCAAAGTAACACCGCCAATCCATGTGAAGGTAAACTTCGGATATTTGCTATTTTCCATCCTTTCTCTGTAAAAGTTTATTAGAAACAAAGATAATTTTTTTGACTGCTACAGGCAACTAAAAAAGGAATTTCTTATTTTCATTCCTTTATTCATGAACCACACAAAATGAATACAGAATCTCCATTCCAAGGGGTTGAGTCTACAATATACAATTTTATAGCATTGTTCTGAAATCAGCCATTGCGTTAAACGATCAAACCTTATCCACGACCTACTCTCCCATCTAACCAACATTGTCCTAATTAAAATTTGAAAACCTCGCAAAAAATCACGATTTTTGCAACTTCAAAATACGATATGTCAGACTTAATCAAAGAAATACAAAAAAGAAAGACCTTCGGGATCATTTCCCACCCGGATGCCGGAAAAACAACTCTTACAGAAAAGTTACTTCTTTTCGGGGGTGCTATTCAGGAAGCGGGTGCGGTAAAGTCCAATAAAATAAAAAAAGGAGCTACCTCCGACTTTATGGAAATCGAAAGACAGAGAGGGATCTCTGTAGCGACTTCCGTATTGGCTTTTGAATATAGAGACCACAAAATCAACATCCTGGATACTCCGGGTCACAAAGACTTTGCTGAAGATACTTACAGAACATTAACTGCTGTAGACTCTGTAATTGTTGTTATCGACGTTGCAAAAGGGGTTGAGGAACAAACTGAAAAATTGGTTCAGGTTTGTAGGATGAGAAACATTCCGATGTTGGTTTTCATCAATAAATTGGACCGTGAGGGTAAAGATGCCTTCGATCTATTGGATGAAGTGGAACAAAAATTAGGATTAACGGTTTGTCCGCTTTCTCTTCCAATTGGTATGGGAAGCGACTTCCAGGGAATTTATAATATCTGGGAAAACAACATTCAGTTATTCTTAGAAGAGAAAAAACAGAAAGTTGGAGATTCTATTAAATTTGATGATATCAATGATCCTTCCATTGATGAAGTGATTGGTGAAAAAGCAGCAGCCACTTTAAGAGAAGAGCTTGATCTGATTCAATCTGTTTACCCTGAATTTAGCCGTGAGGATTATATGAAAGGTGATTTACAGCCGGTATTCTTCGGTTCAGCTTTAAATAACTTTGGAGTTCGTGAATTATTGAATGCTTTCATCGATATTGCTCCAATGCCACAACCAAAAGAAAGTGATAGCCGTTTGGTAAAACCTGAAGAAGATACTTTCACAGGATTCGTTTTTAAAATTCATGCGAATATGGATCCTAAACACCGAGACAGGCTAGCTTTCGTAAAGATTGTTTCAGGAACATTCAAAAGAAACGAAAACTATTTATTGGTAAGAGAAGGTAAGAAAATGAAATTCTCGTCTCCTAACGCATTCTTTGCAGATAAAAAAGAAGTAGTAGAAGAAAGTTTCCCTGGTGATATCGTTGGTTTACATGATACAGGAAATTTCAGAATCGGAGATACGCTTACAGGTGGAGAAAAACTGAGTTTCAAAGGTATCCCTAACTTCTCTCCTGAACATTTCCGTTATATCAACAATAGCGACCCGTTAAAGGCTAAGCAGTTGGCAAAAGGTATCGACCAGCTGATGGATGAAGGAGTGGCACAGTTGTTCACCCTTGAAATGAATAACAGAAAGATTATTGGAACTGTGGGAGCCCTTCAGTACGAAGTTATCCAATACCGTCTTGAGCATGAATATGGTGCAAAATGCACTTATGAACCTCTATCCATGCACAAAGCATGTTGGGTAGAAGCTGATGAGAAATCTGAAGAGTTCAAAGAATTTGCAAGATTAAAGCAGAGATTCCTTGCGAGAGATAAATACGATCAATTGGTATTTCTTGCAGACTCATCATTCACGATTCATATGACGCAGGAGAAATTCCCGAATGTGAAGCTGCACTTCATCAGCGAGTTCAGAGAAAATTAAATAAACAGACAACATCGCGAAAAGGCGAAATCATTGAAAATATAAATCCGTAGAAAATTTCTGCGGATTTTTTTTATGGTATACTTTCTACAACCACCCCATCAAAAATTGTTTACATTTCCGCCACCCTTCCAGAAGAGGGAGATTTTTAGGTTTTTAATTTTATATCCGGAGAAAAGACAACAGGTTTCAAACAACTTTAAGGTTTCAAACAAGTGAAAATCCTCTTGTAAATCTTTTGTAAAACAAATACAAAACACTGAAAGTATAACAGTTACTATTTTACCAGCACAATACAGTCTATTTACAATCTTTACAAGAACTTCCCTTCTAATTTTACTTCATCAAAAAAATTAATGTTATGAAAAAGTTCATATTACTCGTTGCTGTATCAAGCACTTTCATTATGTGTAAGAAACCAGAAGCTACCCAAGGTAAAATTAATGAAGCTTTCAATACGGCTGACAGCGCAGCCACAATTGCTACCGAAGCTATTGATAACGTCAACAAAACAGCAGGCAAAGTTTTGGATTCTGCCAATATTAAAATAAAAGATTTTGAAAATACCAAAAACGATATTCAGCAGAAGATAGAAAACACGTCAAAAATGGTAGATTCTTTATCTGAAAAAATTGCCACTACAAAATTGGAATCCAAAATAGAGAAAAAAGATTCCGCAGAAAAAAAATCTGAAAAAATTGCTGTAAAAGCTGTGGCTCCCAAGGTTATTAAGGAAACCAAAATCATTTATAAAGACAAGCCTAAAAACGACAGCTATGAACTGAATATGCCAAAAGATAAAATGGTAAAATCAGGATACCTTGTTATAAGAGCAGACAATGCGGAAACGGTAAAGGAAATCATCCGGGAAGAAGCCAACAAAAATAACGGCTATATTAAAAGTGAAAACCTTTCTTATATTGAGTCTGCCAGCCCTCATGGAGAGAATCAAAAAATATACAGTATTGACATCAAAGTTCCTATCCAGCATTTCGATGGCTTAATGGAAGCCATTAGCAGCAATGTAAACGATATTGACACAAAAGATATACAGGTTTCAGGGCGTACTTATGCAGATAATACCATCTGTAACATCAATGTCAACATTGCAGACAAGACTGAAACAGAAAAAGAACCTACCACTTTCGGTGGAAAATCATTGGCAGCCATAGAATCAGGTTGGGACGTTATCACTTCCATTTTCCTGTTTATCCTTCCATTGTGGCCATTATTTCTTATTGCAGGTATTGGATATTATTTTTTCAAAAAGAAAAAGAAAAATATTCCTAACAATGATGCTAACTAAACATCAATCCATAATTGTGATGGATTTTTTAATATTTTTTTAATAATATTTGTAATTTTAGATAAATTCTTATTTTTAAATTTATCAAAATATTAATCATCAAAACATCGGCTCATGAATAAAGAACTCCCTAATTTTAAGTATGAGTTAGAAAAAAAGGAGCCCAGACTTGGCCCTGGTGGAATCACAAGAGGAGTTTCTGTAAAAGAATTCAAAGCCTCTCAAAATCTTGCCGGAGTCAGCATGCATCTTGAACCGGGAGCTATCCGTGAACTTCACTGGCATGCCAATGCTGCAGAATGGGGCTAT
Source organism: Chryseobacterium sp. GW821-FHT04C04 (assembly GCF_059420365.1). Lineage (NCBI taxonomy): Bacteria > Pseudomonadati > Bacteroidota > Flavobacteriia > Flavobacteriales > Weeksellaceae > Chryseobacterium > Chryseobacterium sp. GW821-FHT04C04. The sequence continues at coordinate 969,375 of NZ_JBWKTO010000001.1, forward strand.
GTTTTGGAAGGGCAGATGCGGACCACCGTTATCGATCCGCAGGGAAATGTTTTTATTGATATTTTTAATCCGGGAGATGTATGGTATTTTCCAAGAGGTTATGGCCATGTGCTGCAATGTATCAGCAGTAAAAGCTGTCATTTTATATTAATTTTTGACAACGGTGATTTTTCTGAAGACCATACCTTTAGCATCACCGATTTTATCTCGAGTGTTCCGGTAGAAATTGCTGCCCAGAACTTAGGATTGACTGTGGATGAAGTAAAGCAGCTGCATCAGGGCGAAGCTTATTTTGCACAATGCGAGCTTCCGGATATCCGTTCCGGACTGGCTTCTGCAAAAAATGAAATTTCACTGGTTTCAAAACACCGTTATCCGCTGGCAGCTCAGCAGCCTATTGTTGTTCCTGGAGGCGGGATACAAAGAGTGGTTACCCAGAAGGAATTTGAGATTGCGAAAACCATCACCGGAAGTATTTTCGAAATAGAACCGGGAGGCTTAAGAGAGCTGCACTGGCACCCTAATGCTGACGAATGGCAGTATTACATTCAGGGAAAGGCAGAAATGGGTGTTTTTCTGGCTGAGGGACAGTTTGTAAAAGATGAATTTAATAAAGGAGATGTGGGCTATGTTCCAATGGGAGCAGGTCATTACATCAAAAATACGGGAACAGAAACGCTTATCGTTCTTCTCGGATTTAATAATGGCTTATATGAAGCTATTGATCTCAGCAGCTGGATCAGTGGAAATCCGAAAGATATTTTAAAAGGGAATTTTGGAGTGGGCGATAAAATTGTTGATCAACTCCCGACATCCGGTAAGCTTATTATCAAATAAATGAATTTTTGCAATCAGGCGAAATTCAAAAGTAAATTTGGAAATTTTTATTTCATATATTAATATTTTGTGATTTGGTGTAAAATAAGGCCCTCAATTTGAGAGCCTTATTTGTTTTTATTTCATATTCACTATTTTGTCTACGACAAACTTTGTGTTTCCTCTCCACGGAAGTGCACCATTGTACTCTTTGTAATGCAGGTCAAAAGTTTTACCACTGTTGGTTTCCAATTGTTTGAAAATTTCAGGGTCATCCACAGAAAACTCAAACTCATAGCTTGTAATGGTTCCTGTCTTTCCCTTTCCGAAACCTTCCTGAATCAGCTTACCTTCATACGTTTTGAAGACATAGCCTTTTTTCATAGCATAGTTCAGGTATCCGGATTTTACTCCTTCTCCGAAAACAAAATAGTACTTATACCAGACAAATACGCCTAGCAGCAGCAGTACAACCCCAAGGGTGATCCACAAAGATTTTTTCATAATAAATAGTGTGTTTTATAAAATGTTATTTTGCGATGCTTCTTGAGATCACGATTTTCTGGATTTCAGAAGTACCTTCATAGATTTGCGTAATTTTTGCATCTCTCATTAATCTTTCTACGTGATATTCTTTCACGTATCCGTATCCACCGTGGATCTGGACTGCTTCAATAGTAGTATCCATTGCTACCTGAGAAGAGTATAGTTTTGCCATAGCTCCGCTTTCAGAGATATCTTTTCCAGCATCTTTTTCACAAGCTGCCTTGAAGCATAACATTCTTGCTGCAGTAATCTGAGTAGCCATATCAGCCAATTTGAATGCAATCGCCTGGTGGTTGATAATTTCAGTTTTGAAAGCTTTTCTTGTTTTAGCATATTTCAATGCCATTTCGTAAGCTCCTGAAGCAATACCTAAAGCCTGGGAAGCAATACCTATTCTTCCTCCGTTCAATACGGCCATTGCAAAGTTGAACCCGAATCCGTCTTCACCGATTCTGTTTTCTTTTGGAATTTTTACATTATTAAAGATCAAAGAGTGAGTATCACTTCCTCTGATTCCTAATTTGTCTTCTTTTGCTCCGATTTCAAAACCTTCCCATCCTCTTTCAACGATGAAAGCATTGATCCCTTTGTGCTTTTTCTCAGGATCTGTCTGAGCAATTACAATATAATAAGTAGCTGTACCCCCATTGGTGATCCAGTTTTTGATACCATTTAAAAGATAGTAATCTCCTTTGTCCTCAGCAGTTGTTTTCTGAGAAGTAGCATCAGAACCCGCTTCTGGCTCAGATAAAGCAAACGCTCCGATTACCTGTCCGCTTGCAAGAGGAGTAAGATATTTTACTTTTTGCTCTTCAGAAGCAAATTTTTCAAGACCAGCACAAACCAAAGAGTTGTTTACAGACATTACAACAGCTGCAGAAGCATCCACTTTTGCAATCTCCTCCATTGCCAGCACGTAAGAAACGCTGTCCATACCCGCACCGCCATATTTTGGATCTACCATCATTCCTAAAAGTCCCATTTCTCCCATTTTCTTCACCTGCTCTGCAGGAAACTTCTGGTCACGGTCTCTTTCAATAACTTCAGGTAATAGTTCGTTCTGTGCAAAGTCTCTTGCTGCCTGCTGAATCATCAGCTGTTCTTCCGATAAATTAAAGTCCATAAAAAAAATAATTAGATAGCCGTAAATTTACACTTTTTAACGAAATCTGAAAATAGAATTGGTAATCGCCCGTTATTAATTATCCCGCTGCACAAATATGACAAAGAACAACCTATTACTTGAAAGCACAAAGCATATAAAGTATTGATTTAATGTGTAGCTTTGGTCATATGAATATTTTAATTCCTGCGTGATGACAGAACTTGAACACTATATCCAATCTCATTTTAAAATTATTCAGCCGGAACAATTGAATCAGATAAGCTCACTTTTCAAATCAGAGATCCTGAAAAAGGGAGATCACTTTCTAAAAGCGGGAAGTAGATGTAATAAATTATGTTTTATTCAGTCTGGATTATTGAGAGTCTTTACAACAACAGATGATAAGGAAATTACCCAATGGATCGCGACCAAAGGATATTTTGGGACAGACTTATCAAGTTTCTATTTTAAAAATCCATCCCGCTGGACCATTCAAGCGCTGTCCGATACAGAAATTCATTTCATCAATCACAGTGACTATAGTAAAATCATCAATATAGTTCCGACATGGAATGAGCTGGAAAAGAATTTCATCATACAATGTCTTACGTATATGGAGGATAGGATTTTCAGTCATTTATCGATGTCTGCAGAAGAGAGATACAATTCTTTTTTTGAGAACAACAAAGAATTATTTAACCAGGTTCCTTTACAATATATTGCTTCCATATTGGGAATGACCCCTGAAACGTTCAGCAGGATCAGAAAAAAACAGCTTATGTAATTCTTGATTTTTATCAAGTGTACACCTTCTTCTATATTCTAACTTTGTGTCCGTTATTAAACGTAAAAACAATACAATCATGTTTATAGGACATTTCGGTTTATCATTTGCTGCCAAAAAAATAGCACCCAAGGTTTCATTAGTTACCTTATTTGCAGCCACTCAGTTTGTAGATATACTCTGGCCTTTTATGCTCATTTTTACTATAGAAAAAGTAGCGGTTGTTCCTGGATATACTAAAGTGAATGCATACGATTTTCTTTACTTTCCCTACACCCACAGCCTTTTGATGGGTATTATATGGGGTATTCTTGCTGGGTTCATCTATTTTTTAATAAAAAAAGATATCAGGAGCGCTGTGGTCATTGGTTTATGTGTTCTCAGCCATTGGTTCTTTGATTTGATCGTTCACACGACAGATCTGCCCATTACCCCATTCAGCAATTATAAAATGGGATTCGGACTATGGAACCATATTGCTGCAACGCTCATTATTGAATTTCTTATCTTTTTCGGAGGTTTGTTTGTCTATACATCTACAACCACTGCAAAGAATAAGAAAGGCAAATGGGGGCTTTGGGGACTGATCGTGTTGCTTGTGGCTGTGACGCTTTCCAATACATTCGGACCTCCTCCTCCCGATTCTGTACAGGTTTTATTTATAGCTTTTGTAATTCTTATGGCAATCATTCTCTTCCTTGCCGGCTGGGTTGATAAAAACAGGAAAATAAAGCTTTCTATTGATGAGTAAAAATATGTTTCCACAAAAAAACGGAGGGATTCGATGAGCAGTTGAAAAGATATAAGGAAGTAATCTATTTTCCGTACCGGATTTTAAATTAATATGTTAAGCATTTAAATAATCTTGAATTCATAACATTCAATTTTTTGAATTAAAAAAAATGCTTATATTTAAAATTCTTTAAAAATTGCTTAAAAAATCATGACGATCAAGAGATTATTCGATATTCCACACTACGCTTTAGAGAAATTTCCTAAAACGGATATGTTTGTTACCAAATATCAAGGCGAATGGAAAAAAACTTCTACACAGGAGTTTATTAATGAAGGAAATAAGATATCCAGAGGATTACTGAAGCTAGGTATAAAACCGGGTGATAAGATTGCTTTGATCACTACCAATTCCTGTACGGAATGGGCTATTATGGACTTTGGTATTTCTCAGATCGGAGTCGTTTCAGTACCGGTTTATCCAAGTATTTCTCCGGAAGACTATGAATTTATCTTCAATAATGCCGAAATTCAGTACTGTTTTGTTTCTGATAAGGAATTGTTGAATAAAGTCATGAAGGTAAAACATAATATCCCAAGTCTGCAGGGGATCTTTACTTTTGATAACATCAGCGGAGCGGCTAACTGGAGAGAAATTCTTGATTTGGGTAAGGATGAATCTACACAGATTGAAGTAGATGATCTTTCCAATGCCATCAATACTGAAGATCTGGCAACTATTATTTATACTTCCGGAACAACCGGAAGACCTAAAGGAGTAATGCTTACCCACAATAATATTGTTTCTAACATACTGGGATCTGTTCCAAGGATTCCAAAGAAAAGAGGGTTAGATTATAAGGATGCAAGAGCCTTAAGCTTCCTCCCTATCTGCCATATCTTTGAAAGAATGCTGTTCTACCTTTATCAGTACAATGGTTTTTCTCTTTATTTTGCTGAAAGTATCGAAAAGATGGGTGAAAACGTAAAAGAAGTGAAGCCTCATTATATGACCGTAGTACCAAGACTGGTAGAAAAAGTATATGATAAAATTTACAATACGGGATCTTCTGCCGGAGGACTGAAATCAAAAATCTTCTTCTGGGCTTTAAATTTAATCAGTAAAAAGAAAACCGTTTCAAAACCATCAGGACTTCAGGAAATCATTGCTGATAAACTTGTATTCTCTAAATGGAGAGAAGGTTTAGGCGGCGAAATCGTAACGCTGGTTTCAGGATCCGCGGCATTGTCTACGAGACTTAACTTAATATTTCAGAATGCCGGAATTCCTGTTTTAGAAGGTTATGGCTTAACAGAAACATCACCGGTAATTTCCGTGAACAGTTTTGATAAAATGAAATTGGGGACGGTAGGGATTCCATTGGATAATTTAAAGGTAAAAATCCAGGAGGATGGTGAGATTACAGTAAAAGGTCCATCTGTATTCAAAGGGTATTTTCAAAATGATGAAATGACCAAAGAAGCTTTTACAGAAGATGGGTTTTTCAAAACCGGAGATATCGGACATATCGATAGTGAAGGATTTTTACAGATCACAGACCGTAAGAAAGAAATGTTCAAAACATCCGGTGGAAAATATATTGCCCCTCAGACCATCGAAAACTTAGCAAAAGCATCTAAATTCATCGAACAGATTATGGTGGTGGGTGATGGTGAAAAAATGCCATGTGCCCTGGTACAACCTGATTTTGAATTTGCAAAAAGCTGGGCTATGAGAAACAATCTGAATTTAGGTTCTACACCGGAAGAGATTGCAAAAAGCGCTGAACTGAAGCAAAGAATCGAAAAAGAAATTGAAGGAATCAACGAGCATCTCGGAAATTGGGAGAAAATCAAAAAGATTGAGCTTACTCCTGAGGTTTGGAGCATTGAAAGCGGATTGCTTACCCCAACTTTAAAACTAAAAAGAAAAGCGGTAAAAGAGAAGTTTATTGCTTTGTATAATAAGATGTATGATCATCATGAATAATTAAAATACAACCGCTTCGTTTTGAAGCGGTTTTTTTATAAGCTTTTTTAGCCAGCCAAAGGATGGGAGTTTATTTTTTTTGATAAACAAACGGACTGATGCCCGTTCCTATTGAGTATACAAAAAAAGCTGTCTCATTTCTGAAACAGCTTTTGTATGATTTAAAATCAGTAATTAGAATTTAATTACCATTTTCATTCTTTCGTTTTCTTCCATTACCAATTCGTCATCAACAAGGATTTTCCCTGAATGCTCATCAATAATAATTTTCTTTCTCTGAGCGATTTCCATCTGCTTCTGAGGAGGAATTGTGAAGAAAGATCCTTTTGGAGCTCCTCTTTCTAATCCTACTACTGCAAGACCGTTGATAGAGCTTGTTCTGATTCTGTTGTAAGAAGCCAGTAATCTCTCATCAATTTTACCTGCAAATTCTTTAGACTGCTCAATTAGGTATTCTTCTTCTTTCTGAGTTTCAGAGATCAAACCATCCAATTCTTCTTTCTTGAATTTCAGGTGGCTTTTCAAATCGTCGATCTTTGAAGTAAGTTCGCTTAAAGTTTCGTTTTTGTGAGCAATTTTAACTCCGAATTCTTTAATTCTTTTTTCAGCAAGTTGAATTTCCAGATCCTGGAATTCCATTTCTTTTCCTAATGCTTCAAACTCTTTATTGTTTCTTACATTATCCTGTTGAGACTTGTATTTATCAATTAAAGTTTTTGCATGGTTGATTACTTCATGCTTTGTTTTGATCTGATCGTCCTGATCTTTAATGTCTGCATGAAATTTTTCAGCTCTCTTCTCAAGACCTTCAATCTCAATTTCAAGATCTTCAACTTCAATTGGCAATTCTCCTCTAGTATTTCGGATTTCATCCAATCTTGAATCAATGATCTGTAAATCGTATAAAGCTCTTAATTTTTCTTCAACTGAAATATCGTTGGTTTTTGCCATATTTAAATGAAATAATTTACTGGGTTTGTTTTTTCAATAGATTTTGAAATTGCAAATGTACTAAATTTTTGTGACAAAATTTCAAATAATTGTTGAGCAACAAATTGTTCTGACTCATAATGTCCTATATCACAAATCAACATTTTAGACTCTGCTAAAAAATAGTCGTGGTATTTAAGATCACCCGTAAGATAGGCATCACATTTTTTGGCTGCTGCAGATCGTATTCCGCTGGCTCCTGAACCTCCTAAAACCCCTACTCTCTTGATTTTTTTATGATTAAAAGAAGAATGTTTTATCACCTCAAGACCAAACTTTTCTTTCACAAATCCAAGAAAATCTTTTTCATCCATTTCCTCTTCCAGATCACCATACATTCCCAACCCGGCATGATGATTTTTGTTATCCAGACTGTATATCTGATGGGCAACTTCCTCATAAGGATGCGCGGTCTTCATAGCCCCTACAATCTGCCCTTGCTTGTACTCTTCAAAAATCACAGAAATCATATCTTCATCTGCATTTTCGCGAATATTCTGCTGTCCGGAAAATGGATTGGAACCTTCGGTCGGCCTGAATGTTCCGTTACCATTGACTGTAAAGCTGCATTCGTCATAAAATCCTATATTTCCGGCTCCTGCCGAGAACATCGCTTCTTTTACTTTTTCTGAGTAATCTTTCGGAACAAAAACTGTCAGTTGTTTCAGGTTATTTTCTTTCGGCTGTAGAATTTTCATATTCTTTAATCCCAACTGACTGCAAATTCCATGATTTACCCCAAAGAAATCATTATCAAATGCGGTATGGATGGCGTAGATAGCGACTTTATTTTCAATAGCCTTTAAAACAGCTCTTTCTACATAGTTTTTCCCTGTTAAAGATTTTAATCCGGAAAATATAATCGGATGAAAGCATACAATCAGATTGCAGTTTCTCTCAATCGCCTCATCTACGACATTTTCCAAAGCATCATGACAAACCAGAATCCCTGATACATCACGATCGTAAACACCACACAACAGGCCTACATTATCAAAATCTTCTGCCTGTCTGATACTTATTTCCTCTTCTATCTTTGCAATTACAGTTTTTAGCTTCATTACTTTATATTTTACGGTTACAGCGAAGATATTACTTTTACTAAAATTCCAAAGAATATTTCTGCTGCAATAAAAAAACCGACTTTCATGAGCCGGTTGAATTTGATATAAAAAAATTAAATAAGATTGTTAATCTTTAAAGAGAGATACTCTAGTAAAAGATTCTATTACCACACTACAACTTAAATCGGCCTCCATAAAAAGCTGATAACCTTTTCCCGGATCAAGACTCGCAGGATCGGCAATGGTATAGAAATAAAATGTAAGAATGTTACCTGTTCCACTTGAACCACTTGGAACCAATTGGATAGAGTTGATTTCAAAACCGGAATCAGGATTTTTAAAAGTAGCCTTTACTGATCCTGAAGAGTTGGACCCTGGAGTAATAGTAGCGATTGCTCTCCAGATATGGACCTGTCCGTTAATTTCATTTTCTCTCCATTTACCAGTTGCTGCAATATAAATATTGGATGTAACTCCCGGAAAGGGAACAGTTGTTTCCGGCCAGCTCGTCGTAGGGCTTGCAGCAAAGACTAATGGTACAGCATAGAGAACTTGTTGTCTTGGACCATAACCACTTCCTGCTGCACTTAAATTGAATGAGGGTTTTACATTTGCGTTTCCAGAATTTATTTTAACGACACCGTCGTTACCAGCCTGAGAAGATGTGGGAACAAAAAGCTGTCTCCAGAGGGTACCATCCCAATACTGGAAGTTATTCGTTGTCGTATTAAAAATTAGAGTTCCTGCAGTAAGGTTAGCGTTTACGACACCTGCAGGAGGTACTGTAGAAACATCATTATCAGCCAGGTTGGTATCCCGATCTGTATCTGTAAGACGAGGAATGAGGATTCCTTTCTGGCTGGAAACTATATCCAATACTGCAGCACCGTTTGGTGTTGATGTATTAATCCCAACCTGAGCATACACAAAACTGCTTATGAAAAACAGAATAAAGGAGGTTAAAATTTTTCTCATGATATAAAGCTTTTGTAGAATAAAATTACGCATATGAGATGTCAAAATGTTAAAAATAATATTTTTATATCTCATATTTTATTCGTATTTTGATAAACATAATTAATTGAAATACAAATAATTAAATATACTTAATTCACTTTTTAAGGATGAATTTTATTTTAACATTTGCAAGATTCTTTTAACAGTCATATATTTACCCTATACTTTATAGAAATTATTAACTTCGCTGTGAAATAACCTTATATAAATGGAAAGAGAACATAATCTTATTCCTGAAGACAGTCTTTGGAAAAGATTCCTTTACCGGATCATTTATCGCTCTGATACGAGGCTCGGAAAACTGTTTGATATCATATTATTATCTTTAATTCTTGCCAGTACTGCTATCATCATGATGGAAAGTGTACCTAAGCTTGATAAAAGGTTTCATTATACATTCCTGATCCTTGAGTGGGTGATCTCTATTTTCTTCACCATCGAGTATTCTATGCGAATTACCGTGATAAAAAACAAACGGAATTATATTTTCAGTTTTTTTGGAATTATTGATTTTCTGGCTCTTGTCCCTTTTTTTCTCAGCTTTTTCTTTCCTATTACAAAGTATTTCCTGATTTTCAGAATGCTGAGAATGCTAAGAGTCTTCAGAATATTCAATTTACTGGATTTCATGAATGACGGCTATCTTATTGTGCGGGCTTTGAGGAACAGTTCGAGAAAAATTTATATTTTCCTTTTATTCCTTATTATTTTCTCAGTTATTGTTGGATCACTCATGTTTATGGTAGAAGGCGGAAGGCAGGGATTCGAAACGATACCGCAATCAATCTATTGGGCGGTTGTTACAGTAACCACTGTAGGATATGGTGACGTATCTCCTATCACGCCTTTAGGAAAGTTTTTTGCTGTCATCCTGATGCTGGCCGGTTACTCCATTATTGCAGTTCCCACTGGAATCGTCACGGCAGAAATGAGAAATAAAAGACAAAATCTGGAAATCATATGTGAACGCTGCGGAAATGATGACATTGATGATGATGCAAGGTATTGTAAGAAATGTGGCAAGAAATTAGCTTAATATTTAGTATAGATTTAATTTATTCACCAAATATTACAAAATCATGGAACCAAAAAAGAAAAACAGACCCAATAGTTTAGTGATCATTCTTTTCGCACTGGTGGTCCTTATGATCATCGTCTACTTTATATTAGTCATGTTCTTCCCTACTGTTTTTGATCTCATGAACAAAGGAGAAGTACAGCCTGTTCCTTATAAGTGATGATCACGTCATACAATGAAAGATGAACGAAGAAATCCGTTCATCTTTTTTTATTCGTTAATTTTCAAAACAAAATAAAAGACGGATTATAAATAACCCGTCTCTTCTCTTTATTTAAATGATGATTTATTTTTTAATGGCTTTGATAGTTTGTTTAGAACCGTCTTTCATTTCTAAAGTTACTAAATAAACACCCTGCATTAAATCTCTTAAATGTATGGTAGATTCAGGATTTGCAATAGTTTTCACTAATCTTCCTGTAGCATCTGTTACTGATACATTTTTCACGTTTTTAACATCCGAGATATTCAATACATCTGTAAATGGATTAGGATATAGCTGAATGCTATTTTTCACTTTAGCCACTTCAGATGTTGCCAGGTTTTCGTTGGTAATATGTATATCGTCAAGATACAGGTTATACTGGTCTGCATCTGAATATGCATTGAATCCAAAGAAATACACTCCGGTTGTAGGAACGGTAAACGTAATCGTCGCTGTATGTGCAGTAGCATCATCAATTGAAGGATAATCTGCCACAGAATTAGTCATCGCTGACTCAACCGGTGAAGTTCCGTATGCTACTTTTAGCTTTTCAACAAAAGTTGATGAATTATTTCCATACTTATAGCTGATGGTATACTGTACTCCAGCTGTAAGGCTCAATCCTTGAGTAAAGAACCATGCATTGGCAGAGCTGGAAGAATTAAATTGATATTTTAATACATTCGTAGAGAATCCCTGACTATCTGAAGGAGGGTCCGTTGTTTCCCAGTTGTTTCCATTTCCCATATTAGTAGCCATAGTACAGCCAGGAAGCTCCGGAGTGGAAACATTCTCAAAATCTAAAGTATAAGGCAAGCCTGTACTTGAGCATAAAGTGGTAAAAGCAACATATTCACTCCATTCACTTTTGGTCGTCGTACTACATACGGATCTCACCCATACATAATAAGGAGTAGAAGCTGCTAAACCAGGGATATTATAAGTGATCGCTGTAACTCCTGTAAAATTAGGAGTACTTGTTGCTGTAGGTGCTGTATTGGTAGTACTATAATAAATATCATATCCGTTTGCCGGTACAGGAGTGGCTGCTGTCCAGGAAATTGTAGCTCCTGCAGCAGTAATATTTGAAGCAGCTAATGCTGTAGGTTCACTACAAGCAGGTGCTACATCTATATTAATATCATCAACGTATAATTCATTCATATTAGCATCAGAGTATGCCTGAAACCCAAAATAATACGTCCCCGTGGTAGCTGGTGTAAAGTTCACAAAAGCACTCGTTGCTGTACTGGTAACCACATTCGGATAATCTGCTAATATGTTGGTCATCCCTGCACTTGTAGCTGAAGTTCCGTACGCTACTTTTAATTTTTCAGCATATACTGTTCCTTCAGCATTTGCATATTTATATTTGATTCTGTAGGTAGTTCCTGCTGTAAGATTAATTTGATTGGTGAAAAACCAGGTATTGGCATCATTGAAAGAATCATATGAATACTTAAGAACGTTACCTGTAAATCCCTGAGCATCTAAATCTCCTGTTTCCCATATATTTCCAGCGCCTTCATTAACTGCTGTTGTACAAATCGGCAAATCCGGAACTGTTACACTTTCGAAATTCAATGTATATGGTATACCCACAGAAACACAAGAGGTCATAAATGTTGCCTCCTGAGACCATGCACTCTTATCTGAACTACTACATACAGAGCGTACCCATATATGATAAGCAGTCGCCGGTAAAAGAGTAGACAAGCCAGTACTTGTTGTAGTACTTGTTCCGGACGGAACGATACTAGCAGAAGGATATGTAGCCGTGGTCGAATAATAATATTCGTATCCGCTGCCGGGAGCAGAAGACGGAGCCGTCCATGCCACCTGAGCTGAATTTGCAGTAACCGCAGACACCGTTATAGCAGTTGGAGCGAAACAGGTTGGAACTGCTCCAATGACCACCGTATAATCATGAGCTTCTCCATATCCATCAATATTACAAGGAATGGGATCATCTGAGAACCTATCTCCTACTCTCATTCTATAGCTGCCCGGAGCAACTGTAGAAGGGATCGTTATCTGTCCGGCTGTAATATTAGCACCTCCTACAAAAGTACTACTTGCAGATGCTACAAGTTCCGGAGCGGCGTCATCAAAAGTTCCATCATTATTAAAATCTATCCAGATGCGAACATTTTGGTCTTCATATCCATGCTTAATACTAAAGCCATAGCTTAAACCTGCATTCAGGTTAATCGTCATAGAGGTAAAATCTCCATATGCATCAGTAGAACAACCTGTATTCGAATGATCAAATCCGGCACCCGGAATTGTAAAAGAGTCTATCTGATCTCCACCACTACACCCACTAGCAAATGCAGGCGTACAATATGTCTGCGCGGTGGCAAAAAGGCCGGTCATTAAGAAACCAACGAGTAAAATATTTTTCATATAATATATTATTAGTAAGTCAAATCTAGCTAAAAATCAGTAACAAAAAAAATACTTTTATAACTATATAACAACGTATCAATCTTTTCTTTAAATAAAATGTAATTTTTATCACAAAAAAGAGAGACTACTCAGTCTGAGCAGTCTCTTTTTCATATTTTTAAAAAAATTATTTATTTTTTAATTGCTTTAACGGTTTGTTGGGTTCCGTCTTTCATATTCAGTACTACCAAATACATTCCTTCTTTCAGATCTCTCAATTGAAGTTCTGAAGCAGGAGCTTCAATAGTCTTCACAAGTCTTCCTGCAACATCAAGAATGGAAACAGATTTCACTTTAGATGCATCAGAAATTGTTAATGTGTCAATAAATGGATTAGGGTATACCTTAACTTTATTCTCTTTTACACCCACTTCAGAAGTTGATAAATTAGGATTTTGTTTTATTTCAACATTATCCAAAAGAATGTCATCATAGAAGTATCCGTTACCGCTTACATTTTTATCTACAGTAAATCTCACCTGAATCGTTGCTCCTATATAAGAAGCAGCTAAAGGAATATTCACTGTTCTCCATTGATTTAAGTTTGTAGCATCACTAAATATAGCTACCCAGCCATTTCCATCGTTTACTTCTACAGTAAGTTTATTATTATCATAAGTAGAAGGCGAAACTGTAGTAGACGTTGATGTAGAGTGATTTTTAAACCAATCAAAAGAAACAACAGGTGAAGTCAATCCTGTTAAATTCACCGAAGGTGTAACCAATTGAACGGTATTAGTACCGGCTCCAGCATAGGGTGAACTTGCATCTACCCATGCATAGGTACCTGCTGCTTTTCCATTGTTAGCTGGACTTGCGCCGTAATCTGCACTTCCTGAAAATTTCCAGAAAAGAGTTGCATCAGTAGTAGTCGCTGTAGGATTCACATTATTCCAGCAGTTTGGTGCCAATCCATTATCAAAATTCTGAGCAAAAGGAGCTATAACTGTTCCACAAAGTGTATTGAAAACAGCAGGCCCAACCCAAATGCTCTTATCGCTCGAACTGCAGACAGATCTTATCCAAACATAATAAGTGCTGCTTGAAGCCAGCCCGGATAAAGGAGCTGAAGTAGTACTGCTTGTTCCACTAGCCGTTGTAGCAGCAGTAGGAACTGTACTACTTGTACTATAATAATACTCGTATCCGTTAGCTGGTGTTATCGTTGGTGCTGTCCAGGATAGATTCGCTGTAGAAACTGTAGGATTAGCTACTACAGGAGAAGCCGGTTCCTGACATGTTGGCATAGCTTCTACCACAAAATCGTCAACATGGAAGTCAATATCTGGAGTATTGGAGCTTGTTGTTGCAACAAAAGCAATTTTAATATTTCCAGAATATCCAGTAAGGTTTATAATTTCTGTTTGCCCTGTATTCGAATAAGTTGCTGCTCCCGTATAAGTTTTTATAACGTTCGCATTACTCCATGTAGTACCGCCATCTGTGGAGACAATAACTCTAACCTGATGAGTACCTAAGGTCGTTTGTGAAGCAGTTTCCAAAAAACTGGTAACGGCCATTTTATACTTCATTCTAAACATACCCGGGGTAGCTCCAAGGTTAATCGGTTGAGAAATCAACCAATCCCCGGTATTGGTTCCATATAAGTTGATTCTTACGGCTGCATTAGATCCTGTATTGGCAAAACCTGTCTCAGCAGCCCATTTGCTTGATCCATATGTTAGAGTAGATGAAGCTGTAACACTTCCTTTAGCAACTGACCAACACAATGGAGTAAATGTGGTAAAGTTTTGGGAGGCTGTTGGAGCATTTTCTGGTGCACAAGTCGTTGTAAAATTACGTTCAGTACAAGAAGAAGAATTACTTGTTGGTGTATAAGCGTTAACTGTATAGTAATATTTTGTTGCATAGTTTAATGGACTAGGAAGTGTATAAGTTGTTACATTTCCCAAATCAGCACTATTCATTACATCAGTTCCACCTGTTGTAGTACCGATCGACAATTTATATCCTGTTGCGTCTGTTACAGCACCCCATGTTATTGTTGGGGTCAAAGAAACCCCTGTTGCAGGTGATGAAGGTGCACTTACAGTAGGACAGCCAATATTTTTAGTGGTGAATGAGACCGACGTACATCCACTAGCTGTTCCGTTACTATTGACTGGCAGTATAGTAGCATAATAGGTAGTACCATATAACAATTGATTTGCTGCAGGAAGCGTATAAGTAAGCACGTTTCCTACATCTACTCCATTTATCACATTTGTTCCTCCTGGCGTAGTCCCCAGATTCAATTTGTAAGAAGTTGCTCCTGCTGTAGCATTCCATTTGACATTTGGTGTTATAGATACGCCTGTTGCTGCATTAGCTGGTGCAGTAATTACGGTACAATCCGGAATTGTAATGGCTGAAATTTTAACATTATCTACATAGATATCGTCACTTCCGTTATCACCTTTAGCTAAGAATCTTACGATTGCATTAGGACTCGATGACCCTAAATCTATAAAGTTAGAGGTCCATGATGCTGAAACTCCTAAAGCAGAACCTACATCTGTAAATGTGGTCCCACCATCAGTAGATATCTGGATTTTTAAAACATCGGTTCCAGAAGGGTTGATATAATCAAAACTTAAGTATCTGGTACCTGTACCCGAAGACAGATTGACATATAAGTCCATGTATCCTGAAGCATACTGGCAGTTATAGGAATGAAAACGGGCTGCTGGCGCTACTGCAGGAGTAGAAACCGTAGAAGATCCACTAGTGCCAGACCATCCTGAAGCAGAAGTAAATCCTGTTGTTACAATATCACTTTGTCTCCATGCATTATCTCCTCTGGCCGGCCATGCTCTCCAATAATTGGCATTAGGAAGATCTAAGGTTGAATTTCCATCTGCCCAGGTACTGAAGTTCTCTGTGAAAGGCAATGTAGCATAGGTGGCAGGTGGAATTTGCCATGTTCCCGGTGTATAAGTAAATGTAAGTCCTGAAGCAGGAACTGTTGTTCCGTTTGTACTTCCTAAAGTTGCAGTAGAGCTATTTGAGCTTCCTACAGCAAGAGAAGTCCAGTTTGTTCCTGTCAAATTATTAACATCAGAACTTTCCGATCCTCTTATCCCTACCTGTCCTGTAAGGGTTGCAGTTCCTGAAACACAATTTCCATAAACAATAGCAATTGTTTTGGTTGTAAAGTCTAATTGAATCTGGAAATTAAGAAGCTGTGCCGCAGAAGCACTATTGCCCTGTACATCTGTAAATTGCACAACAAACTTAGAACCAACAGTTTCATAGGCAATTTCAGAGGTTGTAGTATTAGCATGACGAAGATTTACAGCAAAGCCTGCAAAAGCTCCGTCATAAGTAGTTGGTGAAATATCGGAAGATAATCCTGTGTAAGTGTTGCTGGCAGCAGGTACCCCAAACGTAATAAAACCATTGTTACTGATATAAACTGAATTATACTTCTGATTGTTATAAGTAAAAAAACCTGATAGAGGAATAGCTCCTGATACCAAATCTGTTCCTATTGTTGCACCGGACTGCCATATTGTGCGGCTTGCAGATAACGGTGTATAAGTACCAGAAGACTGGGCAAAGCCATATCCATTATTTGTATTGGGGGTGGTAAGTTGAGGCGGACCAACCTGTGCGGACACGCAGTAATAAAATGCTGTCAAACACGATAGTAATAGTTTCTTCATAAATAGTAATAATAAAAAGTTAGGTTTGTAAATGTATAAATATTAATTTAAATATTAGAAATTATCATAAAATTTTGAATAAAAACAACTAAAACCCAATATAAAATCAAATAAAATCAAACGTTTATTTAATTTTAATGTTTATTTCGCAATATGATGAAAAACATTAAAACATTGAAAATCAAATATTTAAAATACTATACAATAAAAATAGACTTCAGAAAATTTTTCTATTTAATATAAAAGAACATGTAAAATTTTTCATCAATAGCTGCAATATATAAACAAAAAAAGAGTGACCAAAAGTCACTCTTTAAGTTATTATATCATTTTTTCTAGTTTAAATAAAACTCATATTTATTAAGAAGCTGGATTTCTTTGATTAAATCTCCAGTCAAATCTACCGAATGTTTCATAGACTGTACTTCAATATGGGAATCATCTTCAATATTTTTAATAAAGAATTTCAGTTTTTGATTTCCTTTATTCCTATCAAGAACTGTTCTGAAAAAATCCAGATCTTCCGGTCTTACATCCATCACATCCATCACTAAAGATATACTTTTAGCAAATCGCTCAAATGCTTCCTGAAGCTCTATCACATCATTTACATTAACGAAAACTCTGCCGTCTTTCACCTGAGCAAATTTTATTTTGAAAATCACAAACCTCTGAACCTCCAGCTTTTCCTTCAACCTCATATAATCACGATCCCCCAATCTGAATGAGTATGACCCAGAATAATCTTCAAGCGTCACAAAGGCTACTTTCTCCCCGCTTCTGAAACCATCTTTTACCACATATTCCGTAATCAAACCTGCAACGGTATATTCTTTTCCGCCACCTCCATTTTCTCTTTCTTTCTGCAAAGTTTTCCAGTCTTTTTTCTTTTCTTCAAAAAGCTCTTCCGGCTTATTTGCAAAAGCCTGTTCTTTATATGCATCAACTTCATCGAGATTCAAAAAATGAAAAACTCCTTTCGGCTCAGCTTTTTTTGTAACCTCTTCTATAATCTCTTCCTCTTCACCGGCAACGATGTCATCGGAAACAATTTCTATAAGATCTGCAATCTCATCAATAGAATCTTTTTCAAGAATCGGAGCTTCGTCTGCCACCGTTTTTCCCTCTTCATCTTTTTCTAAAACTGACTTTTGAGAAAGCTGTCCCTGCATAAACTGATATTGATATTTAAATTCATCCAAAGGATGTGCAGAAAGGTAAAACCCAATGGTTTCCTTTTCTTTATTAAGCTTATGCATATTTGGCCATTCCGGGCAAGGTGCCAGTTTGGGCTGCTCAATCTGCACTTCTTCAGCAAAGTCTGCAAAAAGAGAGTGTTCCATCTCATTTTTACTTTCCTGAAAGCTTTGTCCATACCTGATCAATCTTTCTATATTTGTTCTTCCAGCCATATCAATATCAAAATACTGACCTCTGTGGAAAGAACTCAATTCATCAAAACCTCCGGCCAAAACTAAACTTTCCGCTACTCTTTTATTCATTTGCGAAGGCGGAATCCTTTCAAAAAAATCATAAATATTTTTAAATCTTCCGTTCGCTCTTTCTCGTGTAATTCCTTCACTCGGACCTTCTCCAATACCTTTAATTGCCCCCAGACCAAAACGAACCTGCCCTTTCTCATTTACAGAGAATTTATATTGAGATTCATTCACATCAGGCCCCAAAACATCAACTCCCATACTTTTACAATCCTCCATAAACATGGTAATAGCCTCTGTATTGTTGATGTTATTACTCATTACACTCGCCATATATTCCGCAGGATAATTGGCTTTTAAATAAGCTGTTTGATACGCAATAAATGCATAACACGTTGAGTGGGATTTATTGAAGGCATATTCTGCAAAGGCTTTCCAGTCGTTCCAGATTTTTTCTAATCTTTCCTCATTCAGGTTATTTTTTCTACCTCCTTCAATGAATTTAGGGTACATTTTATTCAGAACATCGATTTGCTTTTTACCCATCGCTTTTCTCAAAGTATCGGCTTCACCTTTGGTAAAGTTGGCCAATTTCTGAGACAAAAGCATTACCTGTTCCTGGTAAACAGTAATTCCGTAGGTTTCTTTTAAATATTCTTCAGTTTCCGGTAAGTCATAAACAATTTCTTCAATTCCGTGTTTTCTGTTGATAAAGTTGGGAATATATTTAATCGGACCCGGACGGTACAAGGCATTCATGGCAATAAGATCGGCAAAAACTGTTGGCTTAAGCTCTCTCATGTATTTTTGCATCCCTGGACTTTCATATTGGAAAACCCCAACCGTTCTTCCTTCTTTAAATAACTGATAGGTTTTCGCATCATCAAGCGGAATAAGATCAGGATCAATATCTAAACCATATCTTGCTTTTACAAGCTTCAATGCATCTTTAATGATCGTTAAAGTTCTCAGCCCCAGGAAGTCCATTTTCAAAAGACCTGCACTTTCCGCCACTGAGTTGTCAAACTGAGACACCAAAATATCGGCATCTTTTGCCGCAATCGTTACCGGAACCAAGTTACTTACATCTTCAGGCGTAATAATCACCCCACAGGCATGAATACCTGTATTTCTGATACAGCCTTCCATCTTTTTTGCACTCGCAAGCACATCATGACGGGCATCACCCGGAGTGTTAAGAACATATCTCATTTCATCAACAAGCATCTGTTCCTCTGGCTTTAGTTTATCATATTTAGATAAAGCTTTTGCAATGTTCATCCCCGGACTTGGCGGAATTAGTTTCGCAATATTATTGGTATCAGGAATCGGAACATCCAAAACTCTCCCCGCATCTTTAATCGCAGATTTTCCTCCCAAAACCGAATACGTAATAATCTGTGCAACCTGATTTTTACCGTATTTTTCAACCACCCATTTGATAATTTTATCACGACCTTCATCATCAAAATCGATATCAATATCGGGCATGGAAACCCTTTCCGGATTCAAAAAACGTTCAAAAAGCAAATCATATTTAATAGGATCTATATTGGTAATTCCGGTACAATAAGCTACGGCAGAACCTGCGGCAGAACCACGGCCGGGACCAACCCAAACCCCCATTTTTCTTGCTTCGTTACAAAAATCCTGTACAATCAGGAAATAACCGGGATACCCTGTGTTGGCAACAACTTCCAGTTCAAAATCTAAACGTTCTTTAATTTCGTCTGTGATTCCGGTTTCTACATATCTTTTTTTCGCTCCTTCATAAGTTAAATGAGTCAAATAGGCCATTTCTCCGCGTTTTCCTCCGTCAATATCGTCTTCAGCATGAATAAATTCCTCAGGAATATCGAATTTAGGAAGTAAAACGTCTCTTTTTAAGGTATAGGGTTTAAATTTTGCAGTGAATTCTTCATACGTATCAAAAGCATCAGGATACGCCAAAAAGGCTTCTTTTA
Organism: Chryseobacterium sp. GW821-FHT04C04; assembly: GCF_059420365.1. NCBI lineage: Bacteria > Pseudomonadati > Bacteroidota > Flavobacteriia > Flavobacteriales > Weeksellaceae > Chryseobacterium > Chryseobacterium sp. GW821-FHT04C04. The sequence goes on from NZ_JBWKTO010000001.1 coordinate 989,218, forward strand.
TTTCGTCAGAATTTTTGATGTAATATTCTCCTGTAGCTAACCCTCTTCTCTTCCCAAATCCTTTTCCGACAGGAGTTGTCAGTTTTTCTCCATCTTTGATACAGCTTACGATATCCTGAATATTAGAATCGTCTTTATTAGAATAAAAAGTTTCGTTCTGTGCTAAAATCTTAACATTATATTTATCTGCAAAATGCAGTAAAACATCATTCAAATGCTCTTCTTCAGGCAGTTTATGATTTTGAATCTGAACATAAAAATCATCTTCAAAGGTATCTTTCCACCATTTGAAAAGCTCCTCCCCTTTTTGTTCACCGGTATTTAAAATAGCATCGGGAATATCTCCCAGAATTCCTGAAGTCAGCGCAATCAAACCTTCTTTATATTCAGCTATCAATTCACGACTGATTCTTGGAACTCCAAAATAGAACCCTTTAAGGAAACCTATACTTGAAAGTTTTGCTAAATTTTTATAGCCTTCAAAATCTTTCGCCAACAAAACAACCTGCGTTCTTCTATCGGGATCATCTTTTGTAAATTGTTTCTGTTCGTAACGTTCTGAAATATAAAATTCGCAGCCTACAACGGGAATTAACGGTTCTGAAACAGGCTCTACTTCATTAAATTCTTCTCCGTTTTCTTCTGCTTCCTGTTTTTTTGCTAAATATTCTTTATGCTTTTTTACTCTGTCCCCATTCGTTCCTTCCACCGCTGAAACAAACTTAAAAGCTCCCATCATGTTCCCAAGATCTACCATTCCGACAGCAGGGAAATTCTCATCAGTAGCTTTTTTGATCAGATCATTGATGCTTGAAGTAGCCGTAAGCGTAGAAAAAACACTGTGATTATCAAAATTGAAGTATTTCCCTAAATCAATTTCATCAATACTTCCAAAATCCTGTTGCTTTTTCTTGTTATGAAAATCTGCAACCTGCCTTCTGATAACAATGTTAAAAGGCTTGATCGGATCTGGATAAAGGCTCTTGAAATAAGCGAGCTGGTCTTCTGAGATCTTTAGTGTTTCAGCAGGAACCACCCCTATTCTTATCATTTCAAAGAAGGCACTGGCCGTAGCATTTACGTCAGCTGCTGCATTATGGGCTTCATCAAATTTATTCCCATAAAGCTTTTCATACAATTCTTCCAGTTTCGGAGATTTGTATCGGCCGCCTCGTCCTCCGCCAAGCTGGCAGAAGTCGGTCCCCAAAATCATCGTATCTGCTTTGGGTTTTTCCTGTAGATTATCATTCAGGTTTTTCCTGTAAAACTCTGCCCCTACAATATTGTAGTCGAACTCCACATTATGTCCGGAAACAACTCTTACTCTTTCAAGGACTTTAGAAAACTCTTCAAGGATCTCCTGAAGGTCTCGTCCTTCTTCATTGGCAATTTTTGTTGTAATTCCGTGAATACGTGCTGCATTGAAGGGAATATCATACCCTTCAGGTTTTATTATATAATCCTGGTTCTCAATCAACTTTCCGTCATCATCGTGCAACTGCCATGCGATCTGAACCATTCTTGGCCAGTTATCCGAATCTGAAAGCGGAGCGTTGAAATTTTTTGGTAAACCGGTTGTTTCTGTGTCAAAAATTAAATACATATAATTTTCTAACTTTTTTATAAAAAAGAGAATGTAAAGTTACTTCATTTTTTCTAAATATTGCTTTATAGCAACCATATAAACAATCAATAATATTTATAAAAAACACCAAAATAAGAGATTTTTAAAAAATTATTTTAACAATTTAAAACATAAATTAAAATTACCTTAAAAAATTAGACTTATTTATTAAAACTTATTAATTATTAAAATTTTAGCATAATTTTGATTCACTATAGTTTTAATAATTTACTACCCAAAATGAAGAAACAACTACTTTTACTCAGCACTTTAGCCATTACGCTAATAAATGCACAAAACAATGAAGAATTAAATAGATTATTTGAACGTCAGAGAATAGACAACAACGAAAAGTTCGATGCCTATGTATCTAAACGATATGGTTCAAATAAAGCCCCTGAAGTTTTGAAAGAAATTGAACTGCAAAGAACTAATCTTGCAGGCTTTTTACCAGACAATAAGCCCTATTTTTTTCAGGCTCACGATATGGATCAGATTAAAAATTCCAATTCTGATTTTTTGCAGGGAGGAAATATTACCGGCTTAACAGGATCTTTTAACGGAGAAGGCATTAAGTTTACTATTTTTGATGGCAGTACTGCTTCTGGCGTAGCAAGAGTATTTGCCAACCACGTCTTCTTTAACAATCTTCCTAACAGAATAGTCAATAAAGAAAGCAGCAACGTTAATTATGGTGATCACGCAACAGCTGTTTCCAGTTTTATAGGTGCGAAAGATTATCCATACACAGTAACATTTACAAATGGGACAACAAGACAGGTAAATTTCAAAGGGATTGCACCCAACTCTACAATAGATGCTTATGCTTTTGGGACTTCTGTTTTGGATGGTGAAACTGTACAAAGTACCGTTTTTCAAAAAATCGTAAAGGCACAGCCTAATGTTTCCAACCATTCTTATGGAAGTAATCAGGGATGGGCGGACCCTCAATTGGTTAACAATGAACCGGCATGGGTATGGAATGGTACTTTTGCCAGTCCAAACACCTCTTTTGATGCTCAGGGAACGTATCACACAAACGACCGTGATTACGACCAGATTGTATACAACAATCCTTCCTATATCATTGTAAAATCGGCAGGAAACTCATTTGGTGAAGGACCTAGTGCTGACACTAGTACCTATAAAAAATATTACAAAGATAACACAGGGAATTTCGTAGAATTTGCTGCCACTGATACTCTACCTCCTAATAATTGCGCACAGGGATATGACTGTATAGGAATTGGTTCTCTTGGGAAAAATATTATTGTGGTAGGAGCTGCAGATAGAATAACGACTAATGATGGAAGATATACAGCTTCCTCGGATGTTATCCATTCCGTTTACAGCAGTGCAGGACCAAGAGATGACGGAGGTATTAAACCGGATATTACAGCTGTGGGGACAAGTGTTGCCAGTGCATGGACTGATAACACCAGTACAGGAGGAAGTAAAATCGACATAGGAGATGGAACCTCTTATTCTGCTCCTGTAGTAACAGGTATTATTGGACTTTGGACACAGGTTAATAAGCAGTTATTTGGAGGCAACTTATTAAATGCTGCATCAGCAAAAACCTTAATGGTACATTCAGCGAAAGAAGCCGGTAACATAGGTCCTGATCCACAATTTGGATGGGGCTTTATTGACGCCAAAAAAGGAGCTGAACTTCTTGTAGGAAAATCCAATAACAGTATTATTTTTAATGATGAAGTATTAAATAGCGGGGTCGCTAATGTAAAAACAGTTAAGGCGTCCGGGTCTGAACCTTTAAAAGTAACAATATCCTGGATTGATCCTGAATTTACAAATTTCACCAATCAATGGAGCAATATATACAATAACAGAAGTTCTAAACTGATTAATGATCTGGATCTAAAGATCACTGATACTACTACAAATACGGTTTATTATCCATGGAAGCTTGATGCCAACAATCCAATGACTCCCGCTACCAAAGGAGATAATACGGTAGACAACGTAGAACAGGTAATAGTAGATGCTCCTGTTGCAGGAAGAACTTATAAAATAGAGATCACCAATAAAGGAATATTGAAAAATAATACAGGCGGAAATGCCCCTCAAAACTACTCTGTCATCGTAACAGGATTTACTGAGTTATTAGGAACTAAAGATATTACCAACCCTCTTAATAATCTTGCGATTTCCCCTACCATTACAAAGGATTTTACAAACATTTTAAAAGCTCCTAAAAAGTCTACTTTCAATGTTTATGATCTTACAGGTAAAAAACTACAAAGCGGTACCATCAATAATGATAAGGAACCAATAGATTTATCTGCTTACACAAAAGGAATTTACATCATTGAAGTAAAAACAGACAAAGATGTTATTTCCAAAAAAGTGATCAAGGAATAACCTATATAAACAAAGATTTTATACAAAATACTAACAACTGTTAGTATTTTTTTTATGCATATTTGCTTCCTATGGAAAATGCACTTCACGAAAAAGTTTCTCAAGATATACTACTCAAGGCGTATAATCATATGATGCTGGCCAAAGCAATGGCTGATATTTACGAAGAAAACAGATTGCTTTATAGCAACCATATAAACAATCAATAATATTTATAAAAATACCAAAATAAGAGATTTTCAAAAAATCACTTTAACAATACAAATTAAAATTACCTTAAAAAATCAGACTTATTCATTAAAACTAATTAATTATCATAGAACTTGTCTAAAGTAAAAGAAAGAATGATATTTCCTAAAAAAAGTTGTGTTAGACAAAGATATAGTAAAAAAGAGTTTAGCCCTTATTTGGATTTAGGTATTCAAAAAATAAGTGTAAAGTTCATATTGATGTATCGAAAATTAAAACAGATCCCCATAATCATTCTTTAGTAAAGGCTTTAAGAAGGAAGGCAAACTTTTTGGAAAGGCTCATATTCACTTATCTGTGAAAAAATATAGATTACTCACTAATAGTTGATTTTTAGATGATGATCCATGATTTTGTATGTGCTTATAAATAAACAATAAAATTAATTTGAGCCTTATAGAAAATCTAAAATTCCGGTAATACCAAGATATTTACCTCATGAATACCAATGCATATGGAAACAGCATTTTATCCTTTTTTTACCTCACAGCCAAGGCAGCTAAGTCAGCAGAAGAATACATAACAGATGATCAGTTGGTATTTATCATAGATGGAAAGACTCCCTTAAATACAGCAGGAGGGAGATGCGATTTTAAACAAGGTGATATATTTCTTCTGAAAAACAAGTAGTATATATCATATCAGGAAACTTTAGACAAGTTCATATTTTTAACCCATTAATTTTTAATAATTTACATACAATGAAAAAAAGATTACTTCTAATCAGCACTTTAGCTATTACGCTAATAAATGCTCAAAACAACGATGCTCTAAAGAGAAAATTTGAAAGGCAGAACAAAGAGAACAATGAAAAATTTGACTCTTATGTTTCCAGAAGGTTTGGTAGTAAAAAAAGTCCTGAAACACAAAGACAAATTCAGAAAATGAGAGAAAATCTGGCAGGATTTAGTGGAAATGTTCCAAACTTTTATCAGGCAGAAGATCAAGGTCAAATTTTAAATAACAATGTAGACGCTTTAACAACTGCCGGAGGAGTAAATGGCCTGGCCGGGGCTTTTAAAGGTGAAGGTATTGTATATGCAATTTTTGACGGGGGAAGAATTTATGAAGCCCATACTGCTTTCAATAACACAGCAGGTAGAATTTCTAACAAAGAAGAAGCAACCCATCCTTATAATAAACACGCAACAGGTGTCGCAAGTATTATTGGAGCTAAATCATCTCCAGCATCATCTACAACTAACGGAGTAACAACTACAGGAAATGCAATAGGAGTCGCTTTGAATTCAACAATGGACGCTTATAATTTTGGAACAACAACACTACCTGGTAATTCAGGCACAAGCACAGTGTTTGATAAAATCTTATTAGCCCAACCTAAAATTTCAAATCACTCTTATGGTGTAAATGCAGCCTGGGATTATCAAACTACAGATAATGGATATCCTGCTAACGGATGGTATTGGGGAGGGAATTATGTTTCTGGAAATAATTATGATTTAATGGGAACCTATTATACACTTGATCAATCCTATGATGCTATTGTGTACAACAACCCTAGTTATACTATTGTAAAATCTGCCGGAAATTCTTTTGGATTCGGACCTGGACAGTCTGGTAGTACAACAACGGCATATTATTATGATGGATCAGGATACTCTACCTATGCAGCAGGTACAGCACCACCAGCTAACTGTGCACAAGGTTATGATTGTATAGGTTACGGCTCATTAGCTAAAAACATTATTGTAGTTGGTGCAACAGACCCTATTACAACAAATAACCAAAGATATACCGCAGCAACAGATGTCGTAAAGTCAAGCTATAGTAGTGCAGGACCAAGGGATGACGGAGGTATTAAACCAGACATTTCTGCTCCAGGCACCGATGTCTGGATGGCATCTACTGAAGAAAATACAACAGGGAGTACAAGCTGGCAAATCAGCAGTGGTACTTCAATGTCAGCACCTCAGGTTGCTGGAATTATTGGGCTTTGGATGCAGATCTATAAATCCTTATTTAATAATGCAGAATTAAATGCAGCGGCTTCAAAAACATTAATGGTACATTCAGCTCTTGAAGCCGGAAATGTAGGACCAGATCCATGGTTTGGCTGGGGATATATCAACGCAAAAAAAGGAGCTGAGCTGCTTGTAGGAAAATCCAACAACAGTATTATTTTTAACGATGAAGTATTAAATAGCGGGGTGGCTAATGTAAAAACAGTTAAGGCGTCCGGGTCTGAACCTTTAAAGGTAACAATATCCTGGAGTGATCCTGAATTCACAAACATCACTGATGATGTGAATAATCTATACAACAATAGAGTCTCCAGGCTAATCAATGATTTAGATGTAAGGATTACTAATACAGCCAACAACACAGTATACCTTCCATGGAAACTGAATGCAAATAGCCCAATGACACCTGCTACAAAAGGTGATAATACAGTAGACAATGTGGAACAGGTAGTTATAGATAATCCAACACCAGGAGCTGTCTACAAAATAGAGATCACCAATAAAGGGATATTGAAAAATAATTCAGGAGGTAATGCTCCTCAAAACTACTCTATCATCGTAACAGGATTTACTGAGGCATTGGGTACTAAAGATATTACTAACCCTCTTAATAATCTTGCGATTTCCCCTACCATTACAAAGGATTTTACAAACATTTTAAAAGCTCCTAAAAAGTCTGCTTTCAGTGTTTATGACCTTACAGGTAAAAAACTACAAAGCGGCACCATCAATAATGATAAGGAACCAATAGATTTATCTGCTTACACAAAAGGAATTTACATCATTGAAGTAAAAACAGACAAAGATGTTATTTCCAAAAAAGTGATCAAGGAATAACCTATATAAACAAAGATTTTACACAAAATACTAACAGTTGTTAGTATTTTGTTTTTTTATGTATATTTGCTTCCTATGGAAAATGCACTTCACGAAAAAGTTTCTCAAGATATACTACTCAAGGCGTATAATCATATGATGCTGGCCAAAGCAATGGCTGATATTTACGAAGAAAACAGAAATGTATGTAAATATGTTCACAGTACTTCAAGGGGGCACGAAGCCATCCAGCTTGCAACAGCTTATCAGCTCAAGAAAGAAGACTGGGTTTCTCCTTATTATAGAGATGAAAGCATCCTTTTAGGAATAGGTTTCGAACCTTATCAATTAATGCTTCAATTATTAGCTAAAGCTGATGATCCTTTTTCAGGAGGAAGATCATACTACTCCCACCCTTCCAGCAGAGACGAAAACAAACCAAAAATTGTTCACCAAAGTTCTGCAACCGGAATGCAGACTATTCCTACTACAGGAGTCGCACAAGGGATCAAATATATCCAGGATTTCAATCTTCAGAATTTTGAAAACGACCCTGTAGTTGTTTGCAGCCTTGGAGACAATTCTGTTACTGAAGGTGAAGTAAGTGAAGCTTTGCAGTTTGCTGCTTTGCATCAGCTTCCTATTATTTTTCTTGTACAGGATAATGAGTGGGGAATTTCCGTAACAAAAGATGAAGCAAGAACTTGTGACGCTTATGATTTTGTAGCTGGATTCACTGGGTTGAGCAGAATGAGAGTAGATGGAACTGATTTCGTTGAAAGTTTTGAGGCCATGAAAAAAGCCGTGGATTTTGTAAGAACAGAAAGAAAACCTTTGGTTGTCTGTGCAAAAACCGTACTGATCGGACATCATACTTCCGGTGTAAGAAGAGAATTCTATAGAGATGAAGAAGATTTATCAAAACATAGAGCTAAAGATCCGGGAGAAATCCTTAGAAAACATTTACTGGAAACAGGTATTGACGAGGATCTATTAAAGCAAATCACGAAAAAAGCACGTCTTGAAGCCGAAGAAGCTTTTGAAAAAGCTAAAAACGCTGAAGATCCGAAGCCTGAAACTGTAATGCAGCACGTTTTCGCTCCTACTCCTATTACAGAAGAAACAGGAACGCGTGAGCCTGCCAACGGAGAAAAAATTGTAATGGTAGATGCTGCTATCCACGCGATACAGGAATTGATGTGGAAGCACCCTGAAGCCCTCCTTTACGGACAAGATGTAGGAGAAAGAATTGGCGGGGTTTTCCGTGAAACGGTAACGTTGGGAAAAAAATTCGGCAGCAAAAGAGTATTCAATACCGCTATTCAGGAGGCATATATCATTGGATCAACAGCCGGGATGAGTGCTGTAGGATTGAAACCAATCGTTGAAGTTCAGTTCGCAGATTATATTTACCCGGGAATCAACCAATTAATTACGGAGATTTCAAAATCAAGTTATTTAAGTGGCGGAAAATTTCCTGTAAGCAATATCATCCGTGTTCCAATCGGAGCATACGGTGGCGGCGGTCCTTACCACAGTGGAAGTGTTGAAAGTATTTTGGCCAATATCAAGGGAATCAAAATAGCCTATCCAAGTAATGCAGCAGATTTCAAAGGTTTATTAAAAGCAGCGTATTACGATCCAAACCCGGTAGTGATGCTGGAGCACAAAGGATTATACTGGAGCAAAGTTCCGGGAACTGAAGATGCTAAAACGATAGAACCGGCTGAAGACTATGTTCTTCCATTTGGAAAAGGTAAAATAATCATCGAAGCTGATAAGGATGAAACTGAAAAAGGAAGAACCTTATTAGTGATTACTTACGGAATGGGTGTTTACTGGGCTAAAGAAGCGGCCAAGAATTTCAACGGAAGAGTTGAAGTGATCGACTTAAGAACATTGATTCCTCTTGATGAAGAACTTGTTTTCGAAAGAGTAAAAGCTCATGGAAAATGTATCGTTCTTACAGAAGAACAGCTTAACAACTCTTTTGCAGAAGCTTTTGCACACCGTATTTCTAAAAACTGCTTCAAATATCTGGATGCCCCTGTAGAAACAATGGGATCACTGGATGTACCCGCTGTACCTATCAATCTGATACTGGAAAAAGAAATGCTTCCAAATGCTGAAAAACTCAGCAATAAGATCGAAGAAATGCTGAAATATTAATTTTATATAAAATGAAAACCTCTAAAAATTTTTAGAGGTTTTTTTATGCAATTTTTTCATTACTTTTATTAAGATTATCAATCTCAATTTTAGACCATTATAAACCAAGAAAACCCAACGATCCATTATCTGAAAGGCATTACAAAATAAAATCAATCACAGTTTGGTATTTATTTTGTCTATACACGCAAAAACACACCCATCTTTATGATCACAACCAAATACGTCAATTATAAACAGGTTCTCAATCTAGCCGGTGTACATCTTATCTTAATCTCTATCTGGTGTACATTGATTGCTGTTTTCTTTTATTTCTTCAACTGGCACTGGATGACGATTCCCTGGGTTCCTGTTGCCCTGATTGGTACAGCAGAAGCATTCCTTGTAGGTTTTAAAAACAACCAGGCCTATGACAGACTTTGGGAGGCCAGAAAAATATGGGGTGGAATTGTGAACTCAAGCCGTTCGTTTGCTTCCATGGTGTACGCTTTCGATACCAAAAATGAAGAAATTGGTGTGTTTGATCTTGAAGACCGTAAAAGAAGAATTGTTTACCGTCATATTGCATGGCTATATACTTTCCGTGAACAGCTTCTTGTTCCTACAGAATGGGAGCATATCAGTACGGAAAATAATAAATTCGGGAATATCAACCTGAGAAGAAACAGGTTGATCAAAGCAGGGTTTCCCGATTACGGAAGAGCTCCTATTTTCCTTCACAAATATCTTTCGGAAGAAGAATATGATCTTAAAAATGATTATAAAAACTTTGCTACCTACCTGACTGCCCAACAGGCAAAAGACATCAATGAGCTTAAAAACATGGGAGCCATTACAGAGTTCAACCAGACCCAGCTTCAGAACGCCCTGAATGAATTCTATAATTTTCAGGGACAGGCAGAAAGAATCAAAAAATTTCCTTCGCCAAGACAATTTGCCAGTACGGCTTTTGTTTTTAATATCCTGTTTATTATGCTTCTCCCATTAGGATTAGTAAATGAGTTTGCTAAACTGGGTGACTGGGGAATATGGACTTCTATTCCTTTCTGTATCATTATCGGATGGATCTATATCATCATGGAACTGGTAGGAGATTATTCTGAAAACCCCTTTGCGGGATTGATGTTTGATGTCCCTATGCTTTCTATCTGCAGAACTATTGAAATTGATCTGCTTCAGATGAGCGGAGAAACAGACCTTCCGGATCCTATTGTTTCTAAAAACGGAGTTTTGGTATAGTTTTTCAATACGATGAAAGATCAAAAAGACACCATAAAACTGAATGTCTGAATTCCTGGAAAAAATTAAAAATATTCGATAAAATATATTTTAAAATTTCATTGTTTTTCATAATTTAGAGGCATTGAAAGTATATGTTAAATCACTCAATTCTGATTCGATGTAATGTCTATTTTTATCAACTAATCATTTATCCCTCCTTTTTTAAACAATGAGATCCAAGCAAGTACTGCAGGTTTTGACAATGCTATGTCTTACCGTATTCTGCCCTAAAGTAAAATCACAGGCAGCTTTCAATAAGGAACTACCAAAAGAATTTGAAGACAAATTCACCAAGGAAATCAATGACAGTATTCCATCCTTGGGTTCTTTCATTGTTACCCAAAACGGCAGGCTTTTGTATGAGCACTATTTTCACGGAGCCAATAAAGAAACTACCTTCAGTGTAAAATCTGTTACCAAAAGTATTGTTTCTGTTCTGGCAGGAATTGCAAAAGATAAAAACATACTTCCCAATCTCAATACTCCGGTTTTAAAAATCCTTCCGGAATACAATATTTCAAGAAGCAGATTCAAAAATATTTCCAATATCGAAGGGAAAGTTCTTCATGATTCTATCAGAAATACGTTAACACTAAAAAATCTGTTGACCATGCAGGGAGGTTTCGACTGGGTTGAAAATTCAAAAATTTCGACAGCCATGTCTTTCTCCGGTGATCCGGTAAGATTTGTCCTGGATTTACCTTTTGAAGAATATCCCGGAACTGTATTCAACTATAACAGTGGTGAAAGCCATCTTTTCGGGGCAGCCTTATCAAAAATAGTAAAAACCAGCCTGAAACAATTTGCCAATGAAAATCTGTTTAGGCCTTTAAAAATGAATATTACAAGATGGGATACGGATTCTATGGATAGAAACTTTGCAGGCTCAGAACTTTTTATGAAACCAGAGGACATGCTGAAATTTGGAACGATGATCCTTAACAACGGGAAACTTAGCGGAAAACAGATTGTATCTCAGAAATGGATTCAGGAATCAACTTCTGAACAGGTAAAGCTGGATTCATGGGATGTAATGCCCAATGCAAACGGATATGGCTATTATTGGTGGCGAAGAAAAACCAACGGGCATCAGGCGTTTGTAGCAACGGGCTACGGAGGTCAGCTGATCTGTGTCATTCCTGATCTGAAAATGGTGATTGTAACAACATGTTTCTTACATGAAAGCAATAAAGGAAGAGCAGATATTAAAAGACTACATTATTTCATCGATAAAATCACCAAAGGTGACCAATAAATATTAACTCCAATCAACCGACTGGATTGGAAACTTTTCAATAGTCTACAATACGATCGCCGTTGTATTTTTCACCTCGGAAATCATAAATGAACTGTGCGTACTTGCGATGTGTTGAAGCGTCGTAAGTTTCGTCAGCATAAAGCTGCGATAGTCTTCAATATCTTTCACTCCTATTTTAAGAATATAATCATAATCTCCGCTTACATGAAAGCATTCTGTAACTTCCTGAAGGTCCATTACCTCTTTTTCAAACTGGAGTACAAATTCTTTTTTATGCTGGCTTAATTTTACGTGACACAGAACGATAAAATTTTTCTTAACTTTACTCTTGTCCAGCAAGGCTACATATTTTGAAATAATTCCGGCATTTTCAAGCTTTTTTACACGCTCGTAGATTGCTGTAACAGACAATCCAAGTTTGCCGGACAGTTCTTTGGTGGTTTGTTTACAGTCTTCCTGTAAAAAAAGTAATAGTTTCTTATCTGTTTCGTCAAGTTCCATAGATATTTTTTTGGTAAAAGTTTAACAATCCCGAAGATACTAAATATTTTTTCTAAATAAACAATATTTTACAGTTTTATATTCTATAAATTCAAATTTATGTTGTAATTATTAAGAAATTAATGCAAATTGGGACAATAAAATAAAAACAATATTTATGGAAAACTTTAACGCAGCCAATGAGATCCAGGATCTTCAGTATTTTGGTGAATTCGGAGGAGTGAATCCTTCTATCTCTGACAGCTCCACCTATACGTTTCTTTCCGCAAAGACCATGTTTGATACTTTCGAAGGAAATGCTGAAGGATGCTACCTGTATTCCAGACACTCATCCCCGATGAATCTTTATCTGGCACAGGCTCTTGCCAAGATGGAAAACACGGAATCAGCCAACGTTACAGCATCCGGAATGGGAGCTATTACTTCTGTGTTGATGCAGGTGTGCAAAAGTGGAGACCATATTATTTCAAGCAGAACCATCTACGGAGGAACTTATGCTTTTCTCAAAAATTTCCTTCCTCAGTTTAATGTAGCAACCACTTTTGTTGATATCAACAATTTTGAATCTATAGAGAAAGCAATAACTCCCAATACTAAAGTTATTTATTGCGAAAGTGTGAGCAATCCGCTTCTTGAAGTGGCAGACCTTAGAAAACTTTCCGAAATCTGTAAAAAACACAATCTGAAACTGATTGTAGACAATACTTTCTCCCCTCTTTCTATCTCTCCAACGTTATTTGGGGCAGATGTTGTGATTCACAGTCTGACGAAATTCATCAACGGAAGCAGTGATACTGTAGGAGGTGTATATTGTGCAACACAAGCCTTCATCGATGATACCAAAAATGTAAATTCCGGAGCTTGTATGCTTCTTGGACCAACGATGGACAGCTTAAGATCTTCAAGTATCTTAAAAAACCTGAGAACATTACATATCAGAATAAAACAACATAGCCACAACGCGATGTATCTTGCCGAAAGATTTGAAAAAGACGGCTTAAAAGTATCTTATCCGGGATTACCCTCTCATAAAAATCATGAATTAATGAAAAGCATGCTTCATGAAGAGTACGGATACGGAGGACTATTGACGCTGGATGCCGGAACCACAGAAAAAGCCAATGAACTGATGGAAATGATGCAGACAGAAAACCTGGGTTATCTTGCCGTAAGCTTAGGGTTCTACAAAACCTTATTCTCATGCTCAGGAAAATCTACCTCATCTGAAATTCCAGAGGAGGAACGCGCTTCCATAGGTATTTCCGACGGATTGATCAGATTCTCCATCGGCCTTGACCACGATATTAAAAGAACTTATCATAAAATGAAAGAATGTATGCTGAAAGTAGGAGTTCTTAACCACCATGAAAACATTTCTATCATCTAAATTTATTGTAAAAAGGCTGTTTCGTTTGAAACAGCCCTTTTTTTATTTCATAAATCAATAGGAATGGGCTAAAGCCCGTTTATTAAAAAGAATTCCTTCAATTGGCTTTAGCCAAAACTTAAAATTATTTCTTATGATAGTGATGCGGAAAAGCATCTTCCGGTTTCATTCTGAAAACATTCAGCAGGATCCAGGATTTTAAGAACCCATACCCGTAAGAAAACATTTGAATATAAGTGGAAATAACTGCCATACCGGCAATACTTATATTTTTCGTCAGCAATAAGGCATGAAATAACACCAAAAAGGTGTACAATCCATAAAAAGCAAGGATTATCCCTCTTCCCATAATAAAATACTCCAGAAAGCCCATTATATAACCTAACATAAACAAAGTTGGAAAAGCAAAAGAGATTTTCACATAATTAGGATGTCTCTGATTAAGAATAGGTCTTGCACAACCAAACTGATAAACCTGTTTGGAGAATTTACCGAAATCTACCCTGCGTTTATGGTATACCGCAATATCATCAAAAAAAGCGGTAGTAAAACCATTTTCCCAAAGAGTCATAGACAGATCCGGATCTTCCCCTATCCTCATTTCTGAAAATCCGCCAACCTTTTCAAAAACAGCCTTTTTCACTCCCATATTGAAACTTCTGGGTTGGAATTTGGAAACTGCTTTCTTACTTCCCCTGATCCCTCCGGTTGTAAAAACAGAAGTCATAGAATAAGAAATAGCTTTCTGCATCAGATTAAAACCTTTATGTGCTTTATCTGCTCCCCCAAACGCATCACAAGGAATGGTCTGAATATCTTTTTTGATATGTTCAATATAATCTGCTTCAACAATGACATCACTGTCTACAAATACCAGCCATTCATTTGCTGCTCTTGCCGCTCCGTAATTCCTTGTTAATCCAGGGCCTGAATTATCTTTTCTGAAATACTTAATATCCAGGGTTCCTTCAAAATTCTTGATGGTAGGCTTCAGATCGATCAGAGAACCATCATCTACGATAATCATCTCGAACTCCCTATCTGTCTGTTGGGTAAGAGAAGTCAGCAACTCAAAAAGTTCATCTTTTCGGTTGTAAATGGCAACGACAATGGAAATAGTAGGCTTCAAATTGAAAATTTTTCAAAATTACTTATTCGCAGGACAACCTACAAACAGTTTAACAGCTTATTCGGAGAAATTAATGCAAATAGGATTTTATTCCTCTCCATGAATAGAATATAAAGGTGAAATTCTGAGCCAACATATTTGACATTTTAAACAAAATGAATACAAGGAATCCCTCTTAATTTTGCTATAGAAATTTAAAAACAAAAAAAATGGAACCAATTATCAGCACATTGCAGCAACCTATTCAATCGGGCTTTAATGCCTATTCAACCGCTCAGGAAGTGATTAAAGGAATTGATCTTACCGGAAAAACAATCATCATTACCGGCGGTTATGCAGGAATCGGGCTTGAAACCACAAAAGCGCTTACTTCAGCCGGAGCACATGTCATTATTCCCGCAAGAGATATTGAGAAAGCAGGAAAAAATCTTTCAGGAATTGAAAATTTTGAACTGGAAAAAATGGATCTTATGGATCCTGCTTCCATTGATGCCTTTGCAGAAAAATTTGTCTCGTCAGGAAGAAGTCTGGATCTTCTTATTAATAATGCAGGTATTATGTGGGTTCCCCTTCGCAGGGACAGCCGAGGGTTTGAATCTCAGCTGGCAACCAATTATCTTGGGCAGTTTCACCTTACATCAAAACTATGGCCGGCTCTGAAAAAATCACAGGCAGCGAGAGTCATTAATGTTTCGTCTTATGGACATCAGATGTCCCCTTTTAATTTTGAAGATCCCAATTTTGAGAAAAGAGACTATGACACTCTCGCAGGCTATGGACAATCAAAAACAGCCTGTAATTTATTTGCTGTAGAATTGGATGAAAGAGGAAAAGAACACAATATCAGAGCGTATTCTCTTCATCCGGGTTCTGTGTATGGTACTGATCTCGGCAGAGAAGAACCTATTGAACTTTTTAAACAGCTTGGAACCCATGATGAAAATGGAACGATAAAACCGGAGGTTGAAGCACGATTAAAAACACTTCAGCAAGGGGCTGCCACTACAGTATGGTGCTCTGTAAGTCCTCAGCTTAATGAAATTGGCGGTGTTTATTGTGAAAACTGTAATATTGCGGAGATAGACAAAGGTCAAATTGAGCATCGATTTGATGAACCGGCTACCATCCGTGGGGTACAGCCCTATTCTATCGATAAAAAAAATGCAGAACGGTTGTGGAAACTAAGCGAAGAGATGCTGGGATTCCGTTTTGATACGAAATAGGTGTTTTTTAAATACATTTGTAATGAAAAACTTTTGACAATGGATTTCCAGATACAATACCTCACACCGGATATCAAGCTTTCCAGTTATGACGATAAACTGTTCAAAACGGAAACGGTTTTTGAATACCATATGCTGGTTTGGTTTATATCCGGAGAAACGAAAATTATTCAGGCAGATAAAACCTATATTTTTAAAGCTGGGGATATTTTCCTCATCCCGAGGAATCATCTTGCCACGATCATCAATTATCCGAAAGACGGACTTCCTCATAAAGCAGTGGTCATGCATCTTACGACCGAACGTCTGAAACAATTTTATGCTTCTATTGATCTTAAACAGAAAGTGGCTCCGCGGGAATCCTGTGTTCACAGCTTTAGCAGTCATCCACTTCTGAACAGCTGTCTGGCATCTCTTATACCTTATTTTGAAGTTGAAGGACCTTTTCCTGAAAATATTGCTCAGTTAAAGATTACTGAGGCCATCAGTATTATAAGAGAAATTGATCAGAATATAGATGCTATACTGGCAGATTTTGATGAACCGGGAAAAGTAGATCTGATTAATTTCATGGAAAAGAATTATATGTTCAATATGCCTTTGGAACGGTTTGGATATCTTACCGGAAGGAGCTTATCTACTTTCAACCGGGATTTCAGAAGGATTTTCCTAACGACTCCACAGCGTTGGCTCACTCAAAAGCGTCTTGAACTTGCTTATTATCATTTATCCGAAAAGAATAAAAAGCCATCCGATGTTTTTCTGGAAGTGGGATTTGAAGATCTCTCGCATTTTTCACATGCCTTTAAAAAACAGTATGGTTTTGCCCCTTCCTTGGCACGATAAAATAACATAGGCTGTATCACAATGAATACAGCCTATTTTTATTTTGATATAAAACTAAAGTCTGCTATATAAACAAACCTGATTTAAAATAGATATACATTACCGCAGAAATAAAAAATGCGACCACTGAACAGCTGAACAAAAGCAGTTTGAACAGCGTTTTAAAATAATAAAGCTCCAGTACATGCAGGACAAAAAACATTAAAAACGAAATGCTGACTCCTATTAAAGAAGCTACCACTAAAGTTTGTGTATAGTTTTGTTCCGGTAAAGGATCTTTGAAAACAATAAAAAAAGAAAATGCAGCCAATACTAAACCTATTGCACTTACTTTCTCTGTGAAATATTTTGATTTTTTTGATTCCTTCTTTTGAGGCTTTTCATCATAATTCAGGCTCTTTCTGTCAGAATTTGAGCGTGATGATGAACCAGAGCCAGAATTTAACAGCCCGGATATACTAAAAAGAGTATCTAGCACTTCAAAAAAATCTCCTAACACTTTTTCTTACTATTTATTATCTTCAAGTTTATGGACCTTCTTCGTTCCTTCATACATTTCGTACTGTAAAAATCTTGTTTCCAGCTTTCCGTTGAAAAGTTTGATCTTTCTTGAAGGACGTAATCCGATTTTCTTCACTGCTTCCAGATCAGAAGAGATCAGCCATGCTAATGTATTCGGATAATGGGTTTTGAAGGTATCACCTATTTTTTTGTAGAAATCATCATCATTGATGGAAATTCTCTCATCGTATGGTGGATTGAATACCATTAATAAAGGGAAAAGTTCTTTTTTCGAATCAAAGAAATCCTGTTTTTTAATCTCGATAACATCTTCCATTTCTGCTGCTTCAACATTTATTCTTGCGGCATTCAGCATTCTTGAATCGATATCATATCCTACGATTTTTCCATCAAACTGTCTTACTCTGTTGATTCTGAATTCTTTAATTTTTGAAAACAAATCTGCATCATAATTTTTCCAGTTCTGGAATCCGAATCTCTTTCTGAAAATCTGAGCCGGAAGGTCCATAGCGATCATTGCTGCTTCAATCAACAATGTACCGGAACCACACATTGGGTCAAGGAAATTTCCTTTTCCATCCCAACCTGCCAGCTGAAGCATTCCGCTTGCCAGCACTTCATTAATAGGTGCTTCTCCCTGCTCTTTTCTGTACCCTCTTTTGAACAGAGCGTCTCCGGAAGAGTCCATTGAGATCATCACCAATTCTCTGTCGATATGAAGGTGAAATTTGATATCCGGTTCTCTGGTCTCCACATTCGGACGTCTTTTGAATTTGTCCTGGAAATAATCCACGATGGCATCCTTCATTTTTAAAGTGACAAACTGAGAATGTTTGAATGTTTCAGAGTTCACCGTTGCATCAATAGAGAAAGACTGGTTAACATCCATAAAGTTCTCCCATTCAAATTTGAACAATCTATCATAGAACTGATGTTGATTAAAAGCCTTAAACTCGTGAATTGGCACTAAGATTTTCAATGCTGTTCTCGCAGAATAATTGATTTTATAAAGAAAACCAAGATCCCCCTCACAATTTACTGCTCTGTTTTTAATTTCAACGTTTTTTCCACCCAGTTTTTTGATTTCTTCGGCAAGAATAGGCTCCAATCCGAAAAATGTCTTTATCTGTATTTTTATATTTTCTGTATCCATATGTATAAATTAAAAGTTTTAAAGTTTTTAAAATCAAAAGATTAGCTATGTAACTTATTGTCCAATTGAATTTCTCAATCTCTTAATGTTGTAAAATACTTTGCTTTTAACCGCACAAATTTAGTTATTTTTGCATTATGGAATGGTTTGAATCTTGGTTTGATACCCCTTATTATCATTTGCTTTATAGCAACAGAGACTATACAGAAGCTGAAAACTTCATCACAAAGCTTACTGCGGACCTTCAGCTTCCGCCTCAGTCGAAAATCATAGATCTTGCCTGCGGAAAGGGAAGACACTCTGTTTTCCTCAATAAATTGGGATATGATGTTTTAGGACTGGATCTTTCAAGACAAAGTATTGAATCTGATAAACAGTATGAAAATCAAACGTTGATTTTTGATGTTCATGATATGAGAAATCCCATTGATGCGGATCCTATGGATGCTGTATTCAACTTATTTACAAGTTTTGGGTATTTCGACAATGAAAATGATGACAGAAAAGTATTTCAATCCGTTTACAACGTGTTAAAGCCTGGAGGATATTTTGTACTGGATTACCTGAACGAGGAGTATGTAAGAAATATGTTAGTTCCTGAAACGGTTATTACCCGTGGTGATATTGATTTTAAGATCCTGAAAAAGATTGAAGGGAGACATATCATCAAAGATATCCAGTTTGAAGCAGATGGTAAACCGCTTCATTTCTTTGAAAAAGTAAAACTTCACCCATTAGAAGCCATTCATGCCTATGCTTCCGAATGTGGTTTTGAAAGAATAAAAATCTGGGGAGATTATCAGCTGAATGAATTTAAGAAAGAAAATTCTCCACGATGCATCAATTTATTTAAGAAAAAATAATGACAACAGTACTTTTACTGATTTTAAGTGTAGTAACAGGAGTATTTCTGGGAAAACACTTTGGTAAAAAAGAAAAACTAGCCAAAAACCTATTGATATTAAGTGCAGGGTTTTTGATTACCATCTGTCTCAATGAAGTTTTCCCGCAGGTTTATACCTCTGCAGGAAGCAACAGTCTTGGGATATTTGTGATTGGAGGAGTTCTTTTGCAAATGATTCTGGAAGCCCTTACCAAAGGCTTTGAACACGGACACTTTCACCACCATAGTGAGCACAATATTCTTCCTGCTGCCTTAATGGTAGGATTATTTATTCATGCTTTTATTGAAGGGATTCCTCTTGCCAATGAAACACATGAGATGTCTCCTTATCTTTGGGGAATTGTATTTCACAATCTTCCTATTTCATTTATTCTGGGGGCATTTTTATTCAATAGAAAAGGAGAATCAAAGAGTTCTTCATCATATCCTTCCATTCTCATTGTAGCCTTATTTGCTTTGGCTTCTCCAATGGGAATGCTGTTGGGAAATTATTTCAATCCCGATCTTCAGCCTTATTTTCTGGCTATTGTAGGGGGAATTTTCCTTCATATCTCTTCCGTGATCATTTTTGAAAGCAATAAGAATCACAATATCGACTGGACGAAGATTGGCCTGGTTGTTTTAGGAGTTTCACTGGCATTGATGATGCATGTTTTCCATCAACATCCCGCTGCTCATTCTCATTAAAAATAAAAAAAGCTCCGAAATTCGGAGCTTTTTTTATTTTAATGATACATGTTTTCCATGATCATTCTCGTTAATCTTTACTCATAACAATTTAGACAAATAAGTTAAAATTTGTTTTTTTTAAAATATTTTACATTAAAAAATAAATAAAAATTAAATATTTACATAATAAAACAAAATAAAATATATTTTTTAACATTTTTTAACATATATATAATAACAATACATTGTTTTTTGTACATTGGCTACATTAATAGCACCTAAAATGTATGAAAAAACATAAAAATTTAACAACATCAGTCTGTTTTTTTTTAGTGACCGGTTTTATAGCGGCCCAGAATACAAAAAAAACAGATTCTTTAGAAGAAAAAAAGATTGATGACATTGTAATTATCGGTTACAAGGCACAGAAAAAATCCAGTCTTACAGCTGCTGTTTCTGTTATTTCCGACAAAAAACTCCAGGATTCCAACACCCCCAGCGTATCCGGTCTTCTGCAGGGAAAAGCTGCCGGAGTTCAGATCTTGCCCGGTGGAGGTTCTGCAGGCTCTGTAGCCACTGTAAAAATCAGGGGCACTTCCACGATCAATGGTCCCAGTTCTGCCCTTTGGGTGGTGGATGGTGTAGTAATGCCCTATACTCCCAACCTGGACCCCAATCAGATTGAAAGTATCAATATCTTAAAAGATGCGGCTTCTACAGCCTTGTATGGCTCCAAAGCTGCCAATGGTATAGTACAGGTATTTACCAAATCAGGAAATTCCGGAAAAGGAACATTAAGTGTTTCCCTCAATAATTCTTTTAATGTTTTTAACAACGGGCGCTTCAAACTTATGAACGGAACGCAGCTGTATGATTATTTCACGTCATTAAAAGGAACCCCGGAAATCCCTGGAACACTTAGAAGCGATGGCTACAACTGGCTGAAAGACGGTACACAAACAGGAACTGTACAAAACTATACTATTGATTTTAGAGGCGGGTCAGACCATTCCAAAACCTATATTTCAGGAAATTATTATAATGAAACCGGAACAATTAAAGGAGATGAATATAACAGGCTCTCTTTCAGAATCAATCATGAGCAGACTATAAAACCATGGTTAATACTGAAGCCCAAAATCAGCTTATCATATAACAGGGGAAAAGATACTCAGGCTTCACTTTATCAAATGTACCTTAATATGCCATGGGATAACCCCAGAGATGCCAATGGAAATCTGATCCGGGTTGATGAGGATTACACAAATTGGTATGGAAGGGATAAAAGTAGTTACCTTTATGACCTTCAATGGAACTATGGTAAAAGCAATCAGCTGGATCTCATAGGAAATATAGATGCTGAAATCAAGTTTACCGATTATCTCAAATTCATCACTACAAACAACGTTACCTATAAAAACTATGATGATATGTACTATACCGATCCCAGATCGGTCAGCGGAACAAGTAATAAAGGGGAGCTAACCGAAAACTACCAAAAAGATATTAGCAAATTTTTCAACCAGATGCTGAGGTTTGATAAAGATTTTGGAAGTCATAACATCAATGCATTAGCTGCGTATGAATATACTGACAGATTCTATAAGGAATCACGTGCAGGTGTTTATGGTGTAGTACCCGGTACAGATGTTTTTAATACCGGTGCCACCACAGGACAAAAGCCAAGAGGGAGAAAGATTGACCGCGCTTATAATGCTTTTCTCTTTAATACCGAATATGTATATGATAAAAAATACTTTATCCAAGGATCCTTAAGAAGCGAATCATCTTCTGCATTCGGTGCCAGCAAGAGAAATGGCTTATTTTATGCGTATAGTGTGGGATGGAATATTCATAAAGAAAATTTTTTCAACATAAAACCTGTTAACGAATGGAAGTTACGAGCAAGCAGAGGACTTGTGGGAAATACACCCAGTCCTGATTACGGATGGCAGGACCTATATACACTTACAGAGAAATATAACGGACAGATAGGAGCAACATGGTACCAGCTCGGAAACCCTGGACTAACCTGGGAATCTATTTATCAAAATAATATTGGTACGGATATCAGAGCATTTAACAACAGGCTGACTTTAAATATTGATTATTTTAATAATAAAACGAAAGACTTACTGGTGCTTGTCCCTCTGCCATCACTGACAGGTGTTGACAGACAGTACCTGAATATAGGTGACGTCAAAAACCAAGGCTGGGAGTTCAATGTAAATTATTCCATTATCCGCTCAAAAGATATCAGCTGGGATCTGGGGTTCAATATCAGCACCTATAAAAACAATGTCCTTTCTACCCGAAACAACAGTACACAGGTATTAGATAATTATCATGTAGCCATACAGGGATATGATGTTACCTCTTTCTATATGAGAAAGTGGCTGGGTGTAAATCCGGACAATGGTGAAGGACAATGGGAGATAATTAATCCGGATGGAAGCAGAAGTGCTACCTCAAAATATAATCTGGCTTCCGTACAGGTGGTAGGAGCTGCTACACCAGATTATTACGGTTCTGTAAGTACTAATCTGAATATCAAAAATTTCTATCTTGCCGCGAATCTTTATTTTTCACAGGGTGGACAAGTGTATAACTCATACAGAGAATTATTTGATTCAGACGGTGCCTATCCTTATTACAACCAGATGGTTTTAAAAAATGGATGGACAAGATGGGAAAAGCCGGGAGATATCGCAACCCACCCGGCGGCTGTATACAACAATAATTCATTAACAAATAAGCCTTCATCACGTTATCTTGAGGATGCCAGCTTTGTCAAGTTAAGATCCCTTAGAATAGGATATAATTTACCGGCAGCTCTAACAGAAAAGATGAAAATAAAATCAGCGAATATTTATATTATGGGTGAAAATTTATTTACCATCACCCAATTCTCCGGAGTAGATCCGGAAGTTGGTAATGCAGATAACCAAACCGCCTATTCTGGCAATGCAGGAGCTATTTACCCTATTCCGAGAAGATTTTCTTTAGGCTTAAACTTTTCTTTTTAAAAAAACAATTATGAAAAAAATACTTATTCCCATTCTCATAGTATCATTAACGGCATGCAACATAGACCGTTCACCATATGATTCAAAGGAGTCTGAAGTTATTCTGGCGGATGCAACAGGGCTGAAGACCATAACACTGGGAAATTATGCATTGCTTAAAGGGGATGCTGATGGCGGTGGCTTTTACAACAACCTATACAGGATCAGTGAATATGGTGGTGATAATATTGATATCAGCGGAACTACCACCGATCCATTCTTTTATTATTATAATTACAAAAGTATTAAAAACAATGCCCGCACCAATACCATCTGGAACTCCGGATACAAGGCTATTATTGGATGTAACAGAGTCATATCAAAGGTTACCGAAGGAAAAGACACAGAAACAGATCAGCTCATAGGCGAAAATTATTTCTTGAGAGCTTATGTTTACTTTTCTATGGTCAATGTATTTGGAAGACCATATAATCAAGGGACGGGCAATTCTGGAGTACCCTTAAAACTATCTGACGATGTCAACGATTTGCCTGCCAGAGCCACTGTGGGAGCAATATACAATCAAGTGGTAGACGATCTTCTGAAAGCAGAAAAACTGATGACCCTGAATAAAGATAATATATATGCATCCAAAGAAACAGCGCAGGCTTTACTCTCCAGAGTCTATTTATACATGGAAAACAATGATAAAGCGATAGAATATGCAGATAAAGTCATCAATTCCGGGAAATATACACTTCTATCTAAAACAGAATTGCCTGCTTATGCCACCAAAACTCCCGAGACCAATACAGAAACTATTTTCGCATTTAAATATAATAAAGATGGAGATTATAGTGATGGCTGGTATACTATAGGCTCTATGTATGCCACCATACAGAATGTGGGATGGGGTGAAATGTACGCTTCTTCCTCTTACCTGGATCTTATCAATCAGAACCCTCAGGATGCAAGGCTGAAGTTTATTTCTCCCAAATACAGCAGTCCGGCAGTTCCTGTAGCATATTGGGTACAAAAAGGAACCAGCTCATCCGGTGCCGCAACCTACAGTTATCAATTCCAAAAGACCTTCCAGCAGAATGGAAATACTTATTTTACCATAAATAATATCAATTATCAGGTACAATCTGAAGTCACATCCAATAAAACAAACTATTATTTTGTTAATGCAACCGGTGGAAAAACGTCTGTTTACCTGGATAATGATATGGATAAAAGAAATGGATATCCTAAGTTTTATGTTTTAAAATGTTCATTACAGGAAGGGGTTCCACAATTGTGGTCTCCGGTCATTATGAGACTGACAGAAATATATCTGAACAGAGCCGAAGCCTATGCGAAAAAAGGGAACACTGCTTCAGCACTCGCAGACGTAAATACCATCAGAACAAGAGCCGGAATACCTGTATATAATTCAGTCCCTACAGGACAGACTACTCTGGACGCTGTTCTACAGGAAAGAAGGTTGGAAATGGCTTTTGAAGGACATAGAAGATACGATATCTTCAGAAATAAACTGGATCTCGACAGACAATATCCCGGAACCCATTTAAGCGGAAATAATGCCTTTTACACAGTACCTTACACCCATAACAGAGTGATCGAATATATTCCTGAGCAGCAGATTCAGATCCAGCCGAATCTGCTGCAAAATCCGGATTAAAGAATTGATATTGAATAATCAACACCTTCCAAGAATTATATATTCATATACTTCTATGGCATTTAGGACGAGACAAAATCAGCAAAAAAAGAGGCTGCCCAAATTTTCGGGCAGCCTCTTGTATATTTTTAAAATTTTTAAATTTAGAATTTCCATCCTACAGTAAGGAAGAAATTGTTTCTGTTACTTTTTACATCACTTACTGCATATGAATCACTTTCGAAGATTTTATTGGCAGAATAGTAAGATGAATCAAAATTATCACCCATATATCCTCTCATAAAAGGATTGGCATATTTAGAAGAGATATTCTGATAAGATGCATCTACATAGAAAGATTTGAAATCATATCCGATACCGAATGAAAGCGTATTTCTATCACTTAATATCAGGTTGCTGTAAGACTGATCTCCTACACTTCCTGCATCATTAAATCTGCTGATCGTAAGTGCATCAAAAGGACTAGACTGGTAAGAATAACCTCCTCTCAATCTAAACTGCTGTACTCTGTACTCAGCTCCTACTCTTACTTCTGAAAGATTTTTGTAGTTATCCTTAAAGAAGTCATTCAACTCTCTTTCTGCACCACCATATACTTTATAGTCAGGTTTTGTAAGCCCAAGGGTATAATCTACGTTCAATGAGAAGTTTTTACTTGCTACAAATGCAGCACTCACGGTTGCTTTAAGCGGTGAAGTAAACTTTCTGTTTTCAGCACCCATATCGTCTCCATAAGTAGGGTCATTATAGAAATAGTAGTTTCTGTCTATCGTCCAGAATGTAGGCGTTTCAAGAGACGCTCCTACTCTGAAATTAGGACTTAGCTTTCCGATTACCCCTAATGAAGCAGAAAAACCTGAAGATCTTTCTGAATAAGGAGTATCCTGCTTACTGAATCCTTCTGTAGAATTATTAGTAAGATTTCTGTAAAACAAGCTGTCATATTGATCAATTGAAGCATTGAAAAAATTGAAACCTGCTCCCAGATATAAATTATGATTATAATTCGCTCCTACCCCAAAACTCATTTTTGACAAATTACCGTATCTTTCATACATATGCCCTGCCAATGCCGCATCTTTCGTTATATCCGCTTTATCAAAAGCGTACACGATATTATTATTTCCCGGTGACTGAATTACATTATCAAGTTGTTGATTGGAAAAATTAATACCAATATTAATAAACTTCCATCCAGTTTCTGTCATCAGTGGGAAAGCAATTATTCCCCCTGCATTTCCAAGATCACCTTTCGTTTTGCTATAGTCTATAGTAGATCCTGCCCAAGAGCTGCTGTTTTTATTTCCTAAAATAGATAAAGTTCCTGAAACCTCTCCTGAAATAGCTACCCCTAAACCTGCCGGGTTGGTAAGCAAAGAATTTGCATCACCACCTAGCGCACCATTAGATCCAGCCATTGCATTAAACTTAGCCGATCCCACCATAGGAGTACTTGAGTAAACATCCACAGTATTTCTTATTACAGAAACATCCTGAGCCTGCGCATAAAATGCAGCAGAAATACTCATTAATACTAAAGATTTTTTTAACATTATTTTTTAATAGTTTATTAGTTTGAAAATTATCTGAAGCCACCTCTGCCTCCGCCGCCGGATCTCATTCCGCCTCCGCCGCCTGAAGAACCGCCTCTGAAGCCGCCTCCACTGGAACCACCGCTAGATCTGAAACCTCCTGAATCATTAGATCTGAAGCCTCCATTATTATTGTTGTTATATCTTGGCTGTGGTTGCTGATAATTGTAATTAGGTCTTGTTTGTGGTGCAGAATTACGGAATCCACCGTTCCCATTACTATTTCTGAAACCTCCGGAATTCCCGTTTCTGAATCCGCCATTGCTGTTTCTGAAACCACCACTTGAGTTCGAATCTCTGAAACCACCATTATTGGTGTTTCTGAATCCGCCGTTTCCATTACTATTTCTGAAACCTGAATTATTTGTATTCGTTCTGTATACAGCGTTCGCTACTCCAGTATTCTGGAATCCTCCTCCGCTTACACCACTTCTTCTGTAAACAGGTCTGTTGTAGTAGCCACCACCCCAGTAACCTCCTCCGTATCCCCAGTAAGGGTTTCCGTAGCCGCCCCAGAATGGATCATAGTATCCTCCATAACCATATCCCCAGTATGGACTTCCCCATCCGTAAGAGCCTCCCCAGCCCCATCCGAATGATCCGCCCCAACCCCAGGACATGCTTCCTCCCCAGCCCCAGCCACGATTCATACCCCAATATGGGCTATAGCCACCATACATTCCCCAAGGAGATCCCCATCCCCATGAGTTATCATAGTAGTTCGTTTGAGAACCTGAATAAAGTCCCCAATCGGAATCTGTAGCATTGGTGTTCCAATTCGGATTGGTACCACTCCAGTCATTATATCTGTTTTGCTGTTCTCTGGAATTCGTTTGTGCATTTTGAATCACATTAGAATCCTGATAGTAGTCATAGTATTCTCCTACCCTGTTTCCGCTATCATTAATGATAACTCCTTCAGGTAGCGTATCCTTATTGGGGTCGTAATACACCCCGTCTGTCTCGCTATACCCTCCCATCTGAGCACCACAAGACACAAGTAATAATCCGCCCGATATGGCCAAAATCCCTTTGGATCTTAGCAGACCAAGCAAATTTTTATGTATATTTCTTTTCATGATAACGTAAAAATTTTTAATTTAAATTATATTTGCAATCTGTACCAAAAATGTACCAAAGCACTGGTAGAAAAATCTATCAAAAATAGATTTTTATTTTTAGATAACAATAATGTACAAAAGTTAAAAAAATTTTAAAAAATAATGGCAAAATTAACCTCAAGAAGCGAAGATTACAGCAAATGGTATAATGAGCTGGTTGTAAAAGCTGATTTAGCTGAAAGCTCAGTCGTGCGTGGATGTATGGTAATCAAACCGTATGGCTATGCAATCTGGGAAAAAATGCGTGATGAAATGGATAAAAAATTCAAGGAAACAGGTCACGTTAACGCATACTTCCCGCTTTTTGTGCCCAAGAGCTTGTTTGAGGCAGAGGAAAAAAATGCAGAAGGTTTTGCAAAAGAATGTGCTGTTGTTACTCACTACAGATTAAAAACCGATCCGAACAATCCATCCAAACTGATTGTGGATCCGGATGCAAAACTGGAAGAAGAACTTATCGTTCGTCCTACTTCAGAAGCTATTATCTGGAATACATACAAAAACTGGATTCAATCTTACAGAGATTTACCAATATTGATTAACCAATGGGCGAATGTGGTTCGTTGGGAAATGAGAACACGTCTTTTCTTAAGAACAACAGAATTCTTATGGCAGGAAGGACACACTGCTCACGCTACCAAAGACGAAGCAGTGGAGGAAGCAGAAAAAATGAATAAAGTGTATGCTGATTTTGCAGAAAACTTTATGGCAATACCAGTAGTTCAAGGATTAAAAACACCTTCTGAAAGATTTGCAGGAGCAGATGAAACGTATTGTATCGAGGCATTGATGCAGGATGGAAAAGCATTACAAGCAGGGACATCTCACTTCTTAGGTCAGAATTTCGCAAAAGCTTTTGATGTAAAATTCACCAACAAAGAAGGAAAAATTGAACATGCCTGGGCTACATCATGGGGAACATCAACCCGTCTGATGGGGGCTTTAATCATGACACACTCTGATGATTTCGGATTGGTATTACCTCCTACTTTAGCACCGATTCAGGTAGTAATTGTTCCAATCTTTAAAGGAGAAGAGCAGTTAGAGCAAATCAGTGAGGTTGCTTTGGATATCCAGGCTAAGCTGAAGGCAAAAGGGATTTCTGTGAAATTTGATAATGACACTCAGAACAAACCGGGTTGGAAATTTGCAGAATACGAATTGAAAGGAGTTCCTGTAAGAATCGCAATGGGACCAAGAGATTTGGAAAACAAATCTGTAGAAATCGCAAGAAGAGATAATCTTACAAAAGAAGTTCGTTCTATTGAAGGGCTTGATACTTACATCGAAGAATTATTAAAAACTATCCAACAGGACATTTACAATAAAGCTTTTGAGTTCAGAAACAATAATATCACGAAAGTGGATACTTATGAAGAGTTCAAAAAAGTTCTGGAAGAGAAAGGTGGTTTCATCTATGCTCACTGGGATGGTACTGCTGAAGAAGAGGAACAAATCAAGGATGAAACTAAGGCAACGATCAGATGTATTCCTTTAGATAATGATGTAGAAGAAGGAGTTTCACTGATCTCTGGAAAGCCATCTAAGAGACGTGTGTTATTTGCAAAAGCGTATTAAAAATTTTAATAATTAAAAAAAAATCGTTAATTTTTAAGAAATATTCAAAAAAAAATGACATTTGGACGGATTTTTGTTTAAATTTATATCAACATTAATCAAAAAAATTTATTATTATGTCTTTAAATGTCATTGATTTAATTAAAGGGCAATTAGGTCCCGCGTTGGTTTCACAGGCTGCATCGCAGTTTGGAGAAAGTGAATCCGGTATTTCTAAAGCAATTGGTGGATTATTACCTGCTGTAGTAGGTGGATTAGCCAATAATGCAGATAAACCTGGCGTTGTGGATGCTATTACACAAGCCTCATCAAGTGGAATTCTAGGAAATTTATTAGGCGGATCGTCTAGCAGTCCTATAATTTCTACTTTGTTGTCTTCCATTTTTGGAGATAAAGTAGGTGGATTAGTCAATTCCATTGCAAGTTTTTCAGGAGTCAGCAACACCACTGCAGGTTCTTTGTTAAACTTGGTGACTGGAGCTACAGCAGGCACTGTAGGAAAATATGCAGCAGACAATAATTTGGGTGCTTCAGGTATTTCCAGCTTACTGAATGATCAGAAAGGCATTATTTCTTCTTTACTGCCGGCAGGTCTTTCTTTGGCTTCCTTTGGATTAGGAGCTGAAAATTGGTTTGGCCAGGCAAAAGAAACGGTTTCTTCTGTTACTTCTACCGCTAAAGATAACATCGCAGAAGGTGTTGCTACAGCAAGAGAAAATGTTTCGGAAGGAGCAAGAGAAATAAGAGAACAATTTAATGATAATAACAATAATAATCAAGGCGGAGGCTCAATCTGGAAATGGTTGCTTCCGCTTTTATTATTAATAGCAGCCGCCTATTTCCTATGGAAACAGTGTGAGAAAAAACAGACGACAACAACTACAACAGCGACGTCTGACTCTGCAACAACCGGGTCAACTGCAGATACAGCATCTGCAACTGTACCCCCTGCTCCGGCAACTGCTAAAACTGATGAAAACATTGACCTTAACGGGGTAATGTTAAAAGGTTACAAAGGCGGAATGGAAGATCAGATGATTACTTTCCTAAAATCCGGAGGGTATAAGAATGCAGCTGATGATTCAGTATTGAAAGATAAGTGGTATGATTTCGATCACGTTAATTTCAAAATGGGTAGTTCTACGGAGCTGGAAGCTGGTTCACAAGGACAATTGGATAACTTAGTAGCTATTCTTAAGGCTTTCCCTGAAGCAAAAATCAAAGTGGGAGGTTACACTGATAAAACAGGAAACGAGGCCAATAACCTAAAATTATCAAAAGCCAGAGCTGAATTTATTAAAGCTGCTGTAACAAAAGCTGGAGTTGGAGCTCAGGTTCTGGAAGCTGATGGCTATGGAAGCAAATTTGCAAAAGTAGATGCAAAAGCTTCTGACGCAGAAAGAGCTGCTGATAGAAAAATGTCTGTAAGATTTGCTAAATAATCTTTAGATTCAATAAAAATTAGATCCCGGGAATTAATTTCCGGGATTTTTTCTTTCCATATTTTTGTGTTTACATTTATTTAATTAAATTTGTTAGTCATTTCTAACATTTATGAGTTTCAATATAAAAAGCGCCTGGCGAAAAGATAAAACATCTCATTCCTTATCAGAGGTTTATTCATCTATTAAAGTACCTAAAAACGCAAGTTTTTGGAGGAAATATCTTGCATTTGCAGGGCCGGGGCTTATGATTGCGGTAGGATATATGGACCCGGGAAACTGGGCTACAGATATTGCCGGAGGAGCTCAATTTGGATATACTTTACTTTCGGTTATTCTTATCTCCAATATTTTCGCAATGGTTTTACAGCATTTATCAGTAAAACTAGGCGTTGTAGCAGAAAGAGATCTTGCACAGGCCTGTAGGGATCACTTCAGCCCTACTACTAATTTTATTCTTTGGGTATTCTGTGAAATAGCCATTGCCGCCTGTGATCTCGCCGAGGTCATTGGTTCTGCTATTGCCTTAAACCTACTATTTCATATTCCGCTGACCTGGGGAATTGTCATCACAACGGTTGATGTCTTAATTATCCTCTTGCTTCAGTCCAAAGGTTTCCGATGGATTGAAAGTATTGTAGGCGGACTTATATTCATTATCCTTGCCTGTTTCATTTATGAAATTGTGATCTCTCAACCTGCTTTCAACGAAATTCTGGGAGGATTGGTACCTCAAAAGGAAATCATTACAAATCCGGCCATGCTTTATATTGCAATTGGTATTCTAGGAGCTACAGTCATGCCCCACAACCTTTATCTTCACAGCAGTATTGTACAGACAAGAGATTACACCCGGGATACTGAAGGGAAAAAAGAGGCAATTAAATTTGCTACTTTAGACAGTACCGTCTCGCTGATGCTGGCATTTTTCATCAATGCGGCCATACTTATTCTCGCAGCAGCCACATTCCATACAACGGGTAATGAACATGTTGCAGACATTCATGATGCCTATAAAATGCTGACTCCTATTTTGGGAGCTTCCATGGCAAGTATTGCGTTTGCAATTGCTTTATTAGCCTCCGGACAAAATTCAACATTGACAGGAACACTTGCAGGGCAGATTGTAATGGAAGGATTTTTAAATATCAGATTAAAACCATGGCTACGAAGACTTATTACAAGACTTATTGCTGTAATTCCTGCACTTATTGTTGCTATCCTTTACGGGGAAAAGGGAACAACTGATCTATTGGTTTTAAGCCAGGTAATTCTTTCTATGCAGCTGAGTTTTGCTGTTGTTCCACTGGTAATGTTTACCAATGATAAAGCCAAAATGGGTGAATTTGTCAATAAACCATTCCTTAAAATCTGTGTATGGATTATTTCTTTTGTAATAATTATTTTAAATATCTATTTACTTTATAAAACTTTTTTTTAATTAGTATTCATTCTTTAGTAAAGGTTTTAAGAAGGAAGGAAGGAAAGCAAAACTTTTCTCAAAGGCTCTTGTTTACTTATCTGAAAAAAACAATAGATTATTCACTAACAGTTGAATTTTATAGGATGGTCTATGATTTTATATGTGTTCATAAATAAATACTAAAATTAATTTGAGCCTTATAGAAAACCTAAAATTCCGGTAATACCAAGATATTAGCGTCATAAATATCAAGGCATATGGAAACAGTACTTTATCCTTTTTTTTACCTCACAGTCAGGGCAGCTGAGCCAGCAGAAGAATACAAAACAGATTATCAGTTGGTATTGATCATAGATGGAAAGACTACTTTAAATGCCGCAGGAGAGAGATGTGATTTTAAACAAAGTGATGTATTTCTTCTGAAAAACAAGCCGTATACATCATATGTAACCGATACATTAACAAGAAGAGGTAGATCTGAAGCCATTCAGCTATCATTAACTCAAGATCTGCCCAAAGAATTCTTTCTGGATTATAAATTGGAAATACCAGCTTATAAAATTCATCAGAAAAACTATTATATTAAAAATCCCCTTCATTTAAAAGTTGAACTTGTCTAAAGTAAAAGAAAGAATGATACTTGCTAAAAAGTTGTATCATGCTTTCAAGCAAATTGTGTTAGACGAAGATATAATAAAAAAGAGTTTAGTCCTTATATCGATTTATCATGTATTGAGCTTGATGCTCTCATACCCTGGCAAAGCAATGTGGAGAAAGAAAAAAAGTGTAGAGCCACCAATATATTGTTCTTATTTGATAATCAAGATATTCCATTGGGATGTAGCCAGGCTATTGATGTGATGTTATTTTTGATGAAAAATTGTACAAAAAAAGGTCTGTTATTGAGTGTATGAATGCATAGTTAGACAGATTCAAAGCCTTATTAATTCGTTTTAAAACTAGAGCCTTACATTGGAAATGTATTTAATTCATTGCTATTTGCAGTATTCTAATCCGGAAATTTTAGACAAGTTCAAAGTTAATATTTTATACAAATTATCAATTTGATAATAAAAATACTATTTGATAAAATTATTTAATACAAAATTTAAAAAGACATAAATATTGATATAAAATCAATGATTTTGCAATAAAATAATTCACACACATTACCTATAATATTTAAATTAAAAAAAATGAAAAACACATTCAGAATTATGACTGCTGTCGTAGCTACATCAATCTTATTAACATCTTGTTACTCATACACAAGTGTTGTAGGAAAAGGAGCAGTAGGAGTCGAGAAAACAAACAAATGGAACCATTACTTTTTGGACGGTTTAATTCCTGCATCTGTTTCAGATTCTAATAAACTGGCAAATGGTTCCGAGAACTACACAGTTCATACCAGACAAACATTCCTTAATGTTCTTATTTCAACAGTTACTTTTGGTGTTTACACCCCTACCACAACTACAGTAACTAAATAAAAATTTATTCTGTATAATGAATGTACAAAAAGCCGTCTCTTTGAAATGAGTCGGTTTTTTTCTATATTTAAACTAAATCAACAAAATTATTCTAACCCTTAAATTATAATCATTGAGCCAGGATTTCTATACCAAGCTCAAGTTATATATACTGCCACATTTGCTAATCAATCTCCTTTTCTTATTTGAATTAGCAAATCGTGAGACATAAACTCCCTAGTCGATAATTTCGATTATCCCATAGCACGTAAAGAAAGCTAAGAAATATAAATAGATAGCGTGATGGAGCTTCTAGAAATGGTTACTGATAGCTAGTTTGATATTTAAATGTTATATGTGAATTCTTTTTGAAGAAATGAACATTGATTATTCACCTCAAGAACTTTTCCATATATCACTATTGAAACATTAGGTTTTAGCACAGTACTCCATTTATTAAAACCTGCCTTAATGTCCTGATTTCAGATTTGGCAGGCTCTTTGTCAAACAATCAGTAAATAAATATTGAATTATGGAAAACAAGGATATTAACGAAGAAAGCATCAATAATCAGGAAGAAAACAATGTTCAAAACGAAGCAGCATCTCAGGACAATGTGACAGTTGCTCCTTCTCCAGAAGAACTTTTGGCAGAAGAAAAAGACCGTTACATCAGATTATATGCTGAATTCGAAAACTATAAAAAAAGAACGAGTAAAGAGAAGATGGAATTCTTCCAGTACGCTAACCAGGAAATGATGGTTTCAATGTTAGGCGTTTTAGATGATTTCGAAAGAGCATTAAAGGAAATCGCTAAAAACGGAAATCCTGCTGACCTTCAAGGTGTAGAACTGATCTATCAGAAATTCAAAAATAAACTTACTGAAAAGGGCTTACAAACAATGGAAGTAAAGGCTGGTGACAGCTTTAATGTTGATTTCCATGAGGCGATTACTCAGATCCCTGCTCCATCGGAAGATTTGAAGGGAAAAATCGTAGATGTTATTGAAACAGGATACACTTTAGGTGATAAAGTAATCCGTTTTGCAAAAGTAGTAACAGGAAATTAAAATTAATAAATGATAAATGATGAGTGATAATAGATGAATATTTCACTTATTAGCTTTAAAATATCTTTTATCATTTATCAACAATCAATTATAAAATTGTCATGTCAAAAAGAGATTATTACGAGGTTCTTGAGATCAGCAAATCTGCATCGGCCGACGAAATAAAAAAAGCATACCGTAAAATGGCTATCAAATATCACCCGGATAAAAATCCAGGTGATAAAGAGGCTGAAGAAAAATTTAAAGAAGCTGCTGAAGCTTATGAAGTTCTAAGCGACGATCAGAAACGTGCCAGATTCGACCAGTTCGGTCATGCCGGAGTAGGTGGAAACGGCGGCTTCGGAGGCGGTGGCTTCGGAGGTGGAATGAACATGGAAGATATTTTCAGCCAGTTTGGAGATATTTTCGGTGGTGGTTTCGGAGGATTCGGCGGTGGCGGCGGTGGCCGTCAGCAGGTGAAAGGTTCCAATTTACGAATCAGAATCAAGCTGAACCTTGAGGAAATGGTAAACGGAACTCAAAAAACCATTAAAGTAAAAAAAATGATGATGGCAGAAGGTGCCACATCAAAAGTATGCCCTACCTGTAATGGTTCCGGTGTTCAGCTTAAAGTAATGAACACGATGTTTGGCCAAATGCAGACACAAACTACTTGTGGTACCTGCCAGGGAATCGGAAAGGTTGCTGATAAAATTCCTGCAGGAGCCAATGCACAGGGGCTTATAAAAGAGGAAGAGGAAATCACCATCAATATTCCTGCCGGAGCTAGAGATGGCATTCAGCTTAATGTAAGAGGGAAAGGAAATGATGCTCCTTTTGGCGGAATTCCAGGTGACTTATTGGTGATTATTGAAGAAGAAGTAGATCAAACGATCAAAAGAGAGGGAGATAATCTACATCAGGAACTCTATGTTTCATTTGCTGAAGCTGCTTTAGGAACTAAAAAAGAGATTCCTACCGTAGGTGGAAAAGTAAAAATTACCGTTGATCCGGGAACTCAATCCGGAAAGATCCTAAGATTAGCTGGAAAAGGACTTCCAAGTATCGACAGCTATGGAAAAGGAGATATGTTCATCCACATCAATGTATGGACGCCACAGAAGCTTACGAAAGAGCAGAAAGATTTCTTTGAAAAGCAGATGTCCAGCGGAGAAATGGTTGCAGAACCATCCGGAAAGGAAAAAACTTTTTTTGATAAAGTAAAAGATTTATTCAATTAATATATAAAAGAGACTTTTTTAAGTCTCTTTTTTTATGCTCTTTTATTTTTTTATTTTTGCTCCTCAATTGGATTTATTCAAAATACTATCAGATACAAATGGATACAAGAACAATATTTTTAAATGCCTGCAATGAAATTGCCACTCAGCTGAATGATTTCAAAACACTTGAAAAAGGACAAAGGCTTAAAAAAGTTTCCCCGGATAAAGATATCTATTTTGAAATTTATTTTCAGTCCAGTTTTAGGAATGATTCTTCATCCGTTCAGTTCCTTCCTCATATTGCTATCTATTCTAAAATTTTAAAGAAATGGCAGACAGAGCAAACTAAAAATGAATATTCTCAGGGATTAATTTTTGGAAATCAGATAGGTTATTTAACTCCGTATAATAATTGGAAACAATGGAATTTAGCAGGGTTATCTTATGAAAAATCAATTATTGAAATCACAGAAAATATAGAAAAATACATCCTCCCAATTTTCAAAATTTTCAATTCTAAGGAAATTGCTGTCGAATTTCTAAAAAATAATGGAACAAAGTTTAATCAATGGACAGAGAATTCTATTTCTCCTTTAGACTTCCTTTTATGTTTTTCTGAAAAAGATACTGCTGAAATTTTTCTAAATAATTTTGTAAACAATTGCCCTTATAAAGGGAATATTCTTAAACTTTACGAGAAACTAAAAACAGAAAATGAAATTGATCTCAATTCTTCTGAATTTCACGGAGCGAATACAATTAAATTAGCCTATGTAAATGGGTTGAAAATAAAATAAGCTTACAATAAATTAACCCAAGTCAGTAAAAATATTCTTACCAACCATTTTTTCAATCATCTGTATGATAAAAATAATATGCTGAAAATGATAAGAAAAACAACAACTCCTATTCTGAAAAGTAGGTTCACTAATACATAACTTAATAAAGGATAAGAATCTCCTGGCAGTGCACATTACAAAAAATCCTGCATTCTTTCGAACACAGGATTTTTTTGGTTATTTAATTCTAATTCTGTTTTATTTTTTTGCTACTAAAGAATAGATTCCCTTTCCTAAAGTAAATACGGCAACCGCTACCAATCCGCCAACAACACCAAGCGTAAGCTCTTTCAAAACATCCGGCCAGGTTGGAAGTATGCCATGGAAAAATTCAATCCTATGTAGGAAAATTCCACCAGCAACCATTATTAAAGCAATTGTTCCTACGACTCCTAATATTTTAATAACAATAGGTAAAGCCTTCACTAATATATGTCCAAGCCTCCCGAAAAAACCTTTATCGTTACTTTTCTTTATTAATTTAAACCCTGCATCATCCATTCTTACAATCAAAGCTACAATTCCATAAACTCCAACAGTCGCAATAAATGCAACCAAGCTCGTTACTAAAATCTGCGTAATGAAAGGATGACTTTCTTCCAATACGGTTCCTAAAGCAATAATAACAATCTCGATTGATAAAATAAAATCAGTTGTAATTGCCGATTTTACTTTCTCTTTTTCAATTTCTTCAGAACTTTTTTCATCTTCTTCAATTTCCTCTATAACTTCATGACCTTTTTTGTCACGATGAAAAAGAAATTCTATTACTTTTTCAACGCCTTCAAAAGCCAGATAGAATCCTCCAAGGATCAATACATAATTAATAGCCGGAGCATACAACCAATTGAGTAAAAAAACGATAGGCAGAATGATCAGTTTATTAATAAATGATCCTTTTGTAATTGCCCATAAAACCGGGATTTCCCTTGAAGAAAGAAAACCAGTAGCTTTTTCTGCATTTACAGCCAGATCATCTCCTAAAATACCTGCTGTCTTTTGGGTAGCAATCTTACTCGTAACGGCTACATCATCCATCAATGCGGCAATATCATCCAAAATTGCAAAAAAGCCTGATGCCATATTTTAATAATTTTTTAATCTTTGTTAAGTTCAGCAAAAATAAATATTTAATTCCGTTTTCTGATTCATAATAGTACAATAATTTTAAGAATTATGAGAATAATAAAGGAATACTTCACTTTCAATATTTTATATCTTTGTGTAAAATCTAATCGATGGACGAAAACTGGGAAAACCAATTGCAAAGTATATGGCTAAAGCTTGGAACAATAAGCAATGAAGAGTTTATTCAGCAAATTAAAAATCATGTAGAATTACTTACTGTTACAGATTCCCAGGCTATTGCAGATTTTGAAAGAGCCTGCGCTTTTGACTCCACCGGACATGAAAAAGAAGCGGAACCTTTGTACAGATCCGCATTGGATAAGGGACTAACCGGCTTGCGCAGAAGAAGGGCAAGAATTCAGCTGGCAAGTACTCTAAGAAATAATGGAAAAATAATAGAAAGCATCCATATTTTAAGGGAAGAAAAAGCCAATTATTCCGATGAACTGAATGATGCGGTAGATTCTTTTTTAGCATTATCTCTTTCTTCAGCAGGAGAACACAAAGAAGCGCTATCTTTAGCATTGAAAGCAATATCAAAACATTTGCCCAGATACAATAATTCTTTGAGCCGCTATGCTGAAAATCTACTGTCAATATAAACAAAAATCTGCTTAATTTTAACCGTTTTTTAAAACTGATACTATGCGTCAATTTCATATTTTAACTTTAGGATGTTTGTTTTGTGTGTTCAGTATATTCTGCTCTACTTTAGAAGCTCAGACTCCAACAAATCTCAACGGCTTTAATCAGGAAAAGAAAAAACAGGAAATAGACAGTATTATAAAAGCATTTGAGGGTATTAATAAATTTAACGGAACAGCTTTAATCCATTATCAGAATAAAAATATTTTTGAAAGATCATATGGCTGGCAAAATGCAGAAAAAAAGATCTCCAATCAGGATAAAAGCATTTATCAGATTGCTTCTTTAACCAAGTCTTTCACTGCCCTTGTCATTGTAAAACTGAGTGAAGAAGGA
Source organism: Chryseobacterium sp. GW821-FHT04C04 (assembly GCF_059420365.1). Taxonomy (NCBI): domain Bacteria; kingdom Pseudomonadati; phylum Bacteroidota; class Flavobacteriia; order Flavobacteriales; family Weeksellaceae; genus Chryseobacterium; species Chryseobacterium sp. GW821-FHT04C04. The sequence goes on from NZ_JBWKTO010000001.1 coordinate 1,027,846, forward strand.
AAGCTTTCGTTTAAAGATCCTATTTCAAAGTTTATTAAGGATTATCCAAGAGGAAATGAAATCACTATAGAACATCTCCTTACCCACACTTCGGGAATTTATGAAGTATTGCGAAATAAGGAATACTTCAGTCTGCTTCACACCGGAAAAACTATAGCCAAAAATAAAGAACTTTCTTTTTTTAAGAACGAACCGCTGGATTTTGAGCCCGGCACTCAATTTTCATATACCAATTCGGGGTATATTTTACTGGGACTTATCATTGAAAAGATAACGGGGCTTTCTTATGAAGATGCTGTAAGAAAAATCATCTTAAATCCTCTCAAGATGACTCATACCGGCTTTAACTACATGGCTCTGAAAAGTCCTTACAAAACAGTTCCTTATTCTTATATTTCAAAAACAAAACAGGAAAAAACAAAAGTCTGGAATTCTACATTAACCGGTCCTGCAGGACAGATCTACAGTACAGCTGAAGACCTTTACAATTATTATATAGGATTGAGAGATTATAAAATTGTTTCCAAAGAAGCCTTTAAAAAAGCGACCACACCTTATTTGAGCGGCTACGGCTATGGTTGGTTCATTGATGATCTTTATGGGAAAAAACTCATTAACCATGGCGGAAATATAGAGGGCTCCACTAGTTATTTTGCGATGCTTCCTGAAGATGATCTTTGTATTATCCTTTTGAACAATATCACAAGTAAAAAACTGGAGAAAGCTGGAAACACCATTTTGGCAGCACTTTTAGGACAACCTTACACTCTTCCACAACCGAAAGAAGAAACAACGCTAAGTGCTGATGTTCTTAAAAAATATGTTGGTGATTATAAGCTTTCTGATGATAGTGTCATTCATATTCTCTACGAAAACGGTCAGCTTTTTATTCAGAACAATAAAGATCCCAAGATAAGAATGCTGGCTGAAAAAGAGGATGTATTTTTTCTTCGGGATGATGACACCGAGATTTCTTTCATTTTCAAAAAAGGAGAAAAGGACGTTATTACAATGAAAAAAGGACTTTCATCAAAGACAGCAGAAAGACTTTAATTAAGCCTTGAAACCTTCATAATCAACAGTTTCTTTTTGTAAATTTAATTAATGAAAAAGTTCATTCTCCGGTATCATTTTTTCGTCATGGGATGCATTGGATTTCTCCTGCAGTCCTGCAATACGAAATTCAGAGTTTGGGTAGGTCCCGGAGGACAGCAGAAAATTTACAATTTAAAATACGGTGAGCACAAAAGACAGAAAATGGATGTCTTTCTTCCCAAGGATTACCCACAAGATGCTCCTGTAGTTCTTATTGTACATGGCGGAGCTTGGACTCTGGGTAAAAAAGAGCATATGATTCAGGTTCAGAAAATGCTTTTTAACAACAGGATTCCGAGCATCAGCATGAATTACCGATTGGTTTCCACCAAGAAAAAAATCACTTACAAACAACAGCTTGAGGATATTGGTCTGGTCATTGAGAAATTTAATTCTTTAACGGAAAAGGCAGAACTCCAGCCTAACAATTATATCCTTTTGGGTGAAAGTGCCGGTGCACATCTTGCTCTACTCTACGGGTATCAGCATCCTGAACAGATCAAAAAGATTATTTCTCTAAGCGCACCTACCGATTTTTTCAGTTCTGAATATCTTAAATCCTTTTATTCTAAATATACTTCTCCTACTTTCCAAAAGGTGGTAGGGACAAAGTTTGACAGGAAAAATATCTCTGAAGACTTTAAAGAAGCCAGCCCTATTGCCAATATCACGAATGTTCCTACCCTGCTATTTCAGGGAAACAATGATTTTCTCGTCAATCAGCATCAGGGAATAGCCATGGACTCTGCGCTTACCCACCTGAATGTGACTCACAAATTTGTCTTTATGAAAGGGGCAGGACATGCACCAAGATTTTTTAGTAAAAGAAAAAGAGATAGCATTATTTATCCGAATATTCTGGAATGGATTAAAAAGTAGAGATTTTTATAAAACTTTATTTAATTATTCAACGCAAAGGATAGATAATTAAACGTTTTATCTTAAAAGAGCTAAGTGATAGTGACTTTGTCACCGATAAAGCTATTCGGCTATTATATGGCTTCCCAAAATTATTTTAATCTCCCGCTGGCACAGATTACGCAGATGTTTGTTGAAAATCTACGTAATATGTTTGATCTGTGAGAAGTATGGATATTGCATACGCTTGATAAGAATCCATAAAATTGATTCCCATTTTTGCCTCCTGAAATTCTAAACTTTAATCTTTTCTTTAAAGAAAAAGCTGATACAATAAGCAATAAAAAAAGCCATCTCACTATTGAGACGGCTCTATATTTTTGATTGAATTTTTATTTATTCAGAATCCTGGTCTTCGTATTTTTTAGAAAGATCTTCTTTTTTTCCAAAAACAAACTTGAAGATGACCGGAAGTGTAGTCACCAATACGATTACGATAATGATGTACTCCAGTTTTTCTTTTAAATTGATTCCAAACTGCTCCATAAACAGTTTGTCCAGATAATGTCCTGCAAAAATCAAGATAAATGACCATAATACCGCACCGATAACATTATCTCTTAAAAACTCCTTTTTATCCATCTTTACAATTCCTGCAACAATTGGAGTAAAAGTTCTCACAACAGGTAAGAATCTTGCCATAATAATAGCTAGTGCCCCATGTTTTTCGAAGAAATCGTGAGCCTGGTAAAGATACTTTTTCTTGAAAAGCATTGAATCTGGTCGTTTATATAAAGCAGGTCCTGCTTTTCTTCCGAAATAATACCCTACTTCATTTCCTATAATCGCAGCAAGAGCTACTCCTGAAGCTAAAATAGTGGTATCTAATAAATCGCTTCCTGTAGAACCAAAAGTCTCTTTAATAATTTCAACGGCATAAATCCCGGAAACGAATAAAAGTGAGTCTCCAGGCAGGAAAAATCCTACAAAAAGGCCTGTTTCAGCAAAAACAATGAATAAAATAAGCCAAAACCCTCCCATTTTAATATAAAACTCAGGGTTTAATAAATCCTTCCAGCTATTGAAATCTTCCATAAATATCGATGAACAACAAAAGTAAGCCTAAAATGTCTGAAACAAAAATTAATTATAAGATTTTAACTAAAATTCAATCATGATTTTTATAAGTTGAAATCATCATCGGAAACAGCCGTCCCATCGGCCATTAAGAATGCTTTTAAGAATGGAGTAAGATTCCCATTCATTACGGCATCTACATCTGATGTTTCATGACCCGAACGTACATCTTTTACCAATTTGTAAGGATGCATGACGTAGTTTCTGATCTGGCTTCCCCACTCGATTTTCATTTTGTTGGCTTCTATCTCATTTCTTGCTTTCAAACGCTCTTCCAATTCCATTTCGTAGAGTCTTGAACGAAGGAGCTGCATAGCTTTTTCTTTATTCTGAAGCTGGGAACGGGATTCGGAGTTTTCAATGATAATTCCGGTAGGTGCGTGACGAAGACGTACCGCGGTTTCTACCTTGTTTACGTTCTGCCCTCCTGCCCCGGAAGATCTCATGGTTTCAAAACTGATATCTGCAGGATTGATATTGATCTCGATGGTATCATCTACCAAAGGATAAACGTATACGGATACAAAACTTGTATGACGTTTTGCATTACTGTCAAAAGGGGAAATTCGTACCAGTCTATGTACTCCGTTCTCTCCTCTTAAATATCCAAAAGCAAATTCTCCTTCAATTTCCAGCGTTACGGTCTTCACTCCTGCTACTTCCCCCTCCTGGAAATTCAGCTCACGGATTTTATAGCCTTGTTTTTCTGCCCACATGGTATACATTCTCATCAGCATAGCTGCCCAGTCACAACTTTCTGTTCCTCCTGCTCCGGCAGTGATCTGCAGCACTGCAGAAAGCTCATCACCTTCATTGGAAAGCATATTTTTGAATTCCAGATCCTCAATTTTTTCAACCAATTGTGGAAATGTTTCATCCAACTCTTTTTCAGAATCCGGATCTTCTTTGGCAAACTCAAGTAAAACCTGCAGATCTTCAAACTGACTCTGAATTTCGTCATACCCTTCCACCCATTTTTTCTTGGAACGAAGCAGTTTTAGAAATGCTTCAGCAGTTTTTGGATTGTCCCAAAACTCAGGGGCAGCAGTTTTTTCATCATCATTGGCAATTTCAATCTTCTTTTTTTCAATCTGAAGATATCTGTGTAAGTCTTCAATTCTGGATTGAACTTCTTTTATATGGTCGTTGTTAATCACGAATTTTTCTTTTTGCAAAAATAAGGAATTCTTTTAGAGTGGAGCGTTTTGAGTTTAAAGTTCCGGGATTCAGAATTTATTAAGGTTTCAGAATTTGGTTTAGGAAAGGAAGAGTATTTTTCATTAATACTTTAAAACAGATTGGAATGGATGTCAATGATTTGATTTAATCAATAACTATTCATTGATAATTTCTGCTTCAAAGCTTTTTCTCAGATATTCTTTTGATTTTTTACTTTCCATTTTGAAACCCAGCATTGTTAAGGCATACACAAATAATAGCATCAATAGAGGAATGAAAAACTCTATAGATATTTCTTTATTCCTTATATCTTTCATAGACAATCCTACAAAGAAAAGTAATGCAAATGAGCACCAAAGAATTAGAAAAAAGAGTACAAATCCATGTAATTTCATGGTTACCTCTATTTGCGTTCCGTAATTATTTTTTTGAATGATTCCCACGATCTGAGGAAGAAAAGAATTTCTGTTACTGATCACTCTGTTGATTTCAAAATGATTATCGTTCATAGATCCTTCATATTCTTTTATTGAATTCCTTCCAAAACCGAATTTTTTTGGTTCAACAAAACCGGAAAGCCTTGTTATTATTTCCTGTTCGGACAAATTTGTTCTATAAGTAATGCGCTCAAAAGGCAGGTATTTCATTAGTCAAAATTTTATTTTAAATCATATCAGCCATTATTTCACCAATCTTCGGTGCCAAGGCAACTCCCATCCCTGAAAGTCTTACTGCACAAAATTGTCTTTCCGAAAGGTGTTTTACAATAGGTGTTTTCTCATCCCCCATAGCCATAATTCCAGACCAGCGGAGAGCAATTTTAATATTTTGATGAGGCAGAATGACTTCTTTCAAAAAGTTCTCCAAATGATTCTGCAGGAATTCTGTAGTTTCAAAGGCGGTCGTTTCTTCTGTTTTAAAATCCTGATTTCTGCCCCCTCCTAACAATATCCTGTTCCCTACATTTCTGAAATAATAATACCCTTCATCATAGTGAAAAGTTCCTTTAAGCTTCAGACCTTCTATTGGCTCTGTGATAAGAACCTGTCCGCGGGCAGGAATAATGTTTTCTTTTTCCAGAAACTTTGAAGTGAATGCATTGGTGCAATAGATCATTTGATCTGCTTTTACAGAAAGATCAGCAGAAAGATAAACTTCAATCTCATTTGCTGATTCTTCAATACCTCCCACCTCTGTTCCGAATAAAAATTCCACTTTCAGCTCATAACATTTTTCAAGAAGTTTCTGTAGCAGCTTTCCTGAATGCAAGCTTCCTTCACAGGGGTTTTCAATCAGAAATGATGATTTCCCAAGCCCGAACTCCTGTATTTTATCCTGTTTCAGAGCATACGTTTTATCCAGCCCGGTAATGGGTTTCAGTTTTTCATTGACGGCATCCATATGGAATAAGGGTTCCTCATTATTTACAATTTCAAAACCTCCGTTAAGTTCAAAATCGATTTCATCATTTTTAAAATACTGCTGGATTTTCTGAAGTCCTTCAAACCTCATTCTAACAAGCTCCAGTGTTTTTTCCCAGCCCATTTTCTGCGAATCTGCAATAACTTCGGTAAGACTTCCAAAACAGGCAAACCCCGCATTTCTCGTTGATGCACCTAGAGGAATAGCATTCCGTTCAATCATTAAAACAGACTTTTCAGGATATTTTTCTTTGATGGATATAGCAGTCCACAGCCCGGAAAATCCAGCACCAATAATGATAATATCTCTTTTTCTATAGAAGGTGTCCAGTTCCCAGATGCTGTTCATGAATGATTTTTGTATAATGTAAAATGTATTAATGTGTATAAGCTGACATGAGATTAAAAGATAAGAAATTGAAACTCCCCTACCCACGAATCCCGTAACCGATCATACTTTACCCTTTATCTTCCTCGCCATTATGCTGAAATCCTATTTCTCTTCGAGGTTCTTCAACAACCCTATAGGTTTCCAGTTCAATTTTCAATGCCTGAATTCTAAACTTAAAATCATCAAAATTATTGATAATAGCATCGGCAAGGAATCGGGCTACCTGATCAAGGTATTCCTCGGTAAGCTTAGACCTGGCATCTCTTAAAGCTCCGTTCAAAAGATTCTGATCGATCTTCAGCTTTTCATTTCGGGTTTTTTGGTAAAGATTTTTAATTCTTTTCTTTAAACTCTGCGTAAAGTCTATCAGCATCGTATTACTGAATGCCTTCATTTTTGATGATGACTCATGCCAGAAAGGAATTTTATCGGCTTTATTATTTTTAAGGATTTTATACAATAAAGAATCCTCTTCAAGACCTCTGGTCATGGCATATAAAATAATTTCCGACCGTTCTGAGGCGTTGGGAGGAAAGACAGGAATCATCACATCAAATCTTCCCGGAGCAAGAATTTCTTCATCGATTTCCGAAACAGAATTGGCAGAACCTACCATTAAAACGCCTTCTTTTTCAAATTTGCTTATATAATGAAGAATAAGTTCCTGGGCTTCCAGATTGCAGGATGCAATATCTGTTTCTGCTTTTCGCTGCATCATAATTTCATCGAAATCATCCATAAAAAGCAACATTTTGTTTTCTTTCATCATACTCACCAGGAAGTCACTGAAATTAATTTCATTTCCATCAACCAACGAAATTCCCAGATAGTGCTTTTTCACTTCCTTAAACTGATATCCAATGATTTCAGCAATCTTATTGGCCCAGAATATTTTACCGCTTCCAGGAGGCCCATACAGAATAATTCCTGCAGGTCTGTGGATTCCCCAATCTTTGATCTGCTGTGGATTCAGAAAGGGTTCCAAAACCGCTGACGTATAAAAAAATAAATCTCTGTATCCTATGAAATCTCTTTGCTGAAGACTGGTTTTACTTCCGAAATAATCATACACAAACTTATAGTTTCCCCCTAATTTGTTATCAATTCCATAACTTGATATAGAAGACTTGAAAAATCCATTATCAAAAATATTCAGATTATTATCTTTGATTACCTTTTCAACCTTATCCTTAGGTTGATTGATCACCTCAGCAATCTGTTCCAGCGTTTTATTTTTGTCCAGGTCTTTCTCGTATAATTTTAAAAAGGATATATTTTCGCGGGCAAATTTTTCAAAATCTTCTTTTACTTCAAAATTGGTACTGATACAGTCTACCAGCTCAATATCGAAATCCTGTATAAATTGTTTTATGGCTTCAGCAGAAACGTTCAATTCTTCTGCCAGTTCAATTAGCTTCATAACTGTTGATTAATTCTATCAAATTTAATGTATTTACAAATAAATCAACATTGATTTATGATAATTCTGTAACATTATCTAATTCATATAGACTACTACTATGTAAAACAAATTACATGGAAAAGATTTTATCAGTAAAGAATTTGACAAAAAAATTCAAAAGAGTTGTGGTCAACAATATTTCTTTTGATGTCGAAAAAGGAAATGTTTATGGGCTTTTGGGTCCCAACGGAAGTGGGAAATCCACAACTTTCGGGATGCTGCTTTCTACCATCAATCCTACCAGTGGAGATTGGTTCTGGTTTGGTAAAAAAGGTACTGATCCGGAAACTTTAAAAAAGATTGGAGCGATTATCGAGCAGCCCAACTTTTATCCTTATTTAAGTGCAGAAACCAACCTTAAGATTGTAGCCGAAATTAAAAAAGCTCCTTACTCCAGAATTGATGAAGTTCTGAAAACCGTTAATCTGTATGAAAGGAGAAAAGATACTTTCAAAACCTTTTCTCTGGGAATGAAACAGCGTCTTGCCATTGCTTCAGCGATGTTGAATAATCCTGAAGTAATGATATTAGATGAACCAACCAATGGATTGGATCCTGAAGGAATTATTCAGATCAGGGAAATCATCAGCAATATTGCCAAGCAGGGAATCACCATTATCATTGCAAGCCATCTTCTGGATGAAATTGAAAAAATATGCAGCCATGTAATTGTGTTGAAGGAAGGAAATTCCATCTACTGCGGAAGAGTGGATGAAATAACTTCCAACAACGGTTATTTTGAATTAAAGGCAGACAACAATACATTACTTTTCAATACCTTAAATGAACTTCCATGGTTCAGTTTCGTCAATCAGGACAGAGATTATATTAAAGCCCAACTCCGTGATGATGTATCCGTTTCGGCTTCTGTACTGAATCAGAAGCTGGCTGAAAAAGGGATTTTCCTGTCACACCTTACAAAGAAAAAGCTGTCTCTTGAATCTCAATTCCTTGAACTTGTAAAAAACACCCATTAGTCATGATAAAATTATTAAAACTGGAATACTACAAAAACCTGAATTACAGACCATTCAAGGTTTTCACCATATTATATTTTGCCATTCTTATCGCATTGCTTTTCATCGGATTGGTTGACTTTGATCTTTTCGGAGCAACCATTAATTTGAAGGAACAAGGGATTTATAACTTTCCGGAAATCTGGAATTTCACCACATGGATTGTTGCTTTATTGAAAATTTTCCTGGGATTGATCATTGTTTTCTCCATTTCACAGGAATTCAGCAACCGAATGTTTAAGCAGAATACAATTGATGGATTGAGCAGAGAAGAATTCATAATGTCAAAACTTTTAACGATCAGTATTTTCACCCTTGTTTCTACTGTACTTGTATTCGGAATCACCATATTGCTTGGATATCAATATTCAAACACCACAGAGTCTACAAAGGTTTTTGCTGAGATTTTCTTTATCGGAAATTATCTTGTAAAGCTCTTCACTTTCTTCTGTTTCTTAATGTTCCTTTCCATTTTATTAAGAAAATCGGTTTTTGTATTTCTTGCCCTTTTTGTTTTCTGGATTGGTGAAGGAATCTTAACGGCTGTTGAAGTTTTCTCCAAAGTAAAAGGTATGCAGGGACCACAAAGAAATGAGATTCTTCAGAATGATTTTTTCATCACTCATCTTTTACCGCTGGAAAGTATGTCCAGTCTTATTCCTAATCCGATGATGAGATTAAATATGGCTAAAATGATGGGCGTAAAATACGAGTTCCATTACCCTACAGAAAGTCTTATCGCCTGTTTGGTATGGTGTGCTATTTTTATATTCGGGTCATACTGGATTTTGAAGAAAAGAGATTGGTAGATGTCAATATTGAGGATTAAAAGATTTAATCATTAAAATATTTAAAGATTATTGTAAAGTGGTTCGGTTTCGGATCACTTTTTTTTGGCTTAATATTTTCATTCTTTCCAAAAACTAACCATGAAAAAAATATACTACGTTCCGGGATTCATCAGTGCCTTACTGATCCCTGTTTTATTCTGGTATTACGGAAACCAGAGGGTTCATCCTCAATATACCATAATGGACCTTGGACTTCCAGCGAAAATTAGACCTAATATACCTTTAGACAATACTTTTGAATTCTATAGAAACTGGAACTACAAGAAAATTATAGTTAAGCCTAACACTGCTCTTCAAAACCAAAATTTCTATGTTTCTGAACTTAAAGAACTGCAGGCAAGAAATGAAAAAGAATCTGGAATTGAATTTATCATTGACAATAACAATAGCTATCAGGATTTCATTGCTCTAATGGATGCTATGACAATTTCCAAGCAGGATGCATTTTGTGTTGATATGGAAAAAACGGGACATTTTTTTGCTGTTCATTTTTATAAAGACCTCGATAAAGAAATTCGTTCTGTTTATGGATGTGTAGTTGGTGGTAATGACTACAGAGAAAAAGAAAGCCTGAATTTAATCAAGCCAGAAAGTTTTATCAATCACGTTCCCCAACAAACTTTTTATATTATTTTCGGTTTTTTGCTCTTTGTAAATATTTCTATGTTCAGCATTAAAGAAAACCTTCAAATCCAAAGAAAAAGATTAGCATGAAAAAAATATACTACTTCCCGGGGCTTATCAGTGCTGTCATTATCCCGGTTTTATTCTGGTATTATGGAAATCAAAAGTTTGAAGACATTAACGTTTCTGTGATGGATATTGGACTTCCAGCCAAATTAAAAGAAGATAGAAGTAACGATATGTATTCTTTTGAATCTGTAAGAAACTGGAATTACAAAAAAGTAGAAGTAGCTCCCAACACGGCTAAACAAAACTCAAAATTGTACGTTTCCGAACTGAAAAACCTCCCAAAAAGAAATGAGAAAGAGTCTGGTATTGAGTTTATTTTAGGTCAAAATAACACGTATGGTGATTTTGTTTCTGTTTTGAACGATCTGCATATAGCCAAACAAGAACAGTATGCAGTTGATCTGGAGAAAACAGGACATATTTTTGCTGTTTACAGCTATGTTGATCCTAAGGTGCAATATCCTGAATATGAATGTTTACTTTGTAATGATACTATAGATTGGGGATCCGTAGAAACCGATAGCTATTATGGAAAAATAACAACAGCTCTTACAACGCTTCCAAAAGAGGACTATTTCTTTATATTCGGATTTCTTATATTTCTGAATATCTCTATGCTCAGCATTAAAGAACGATTTCAACTACATCATTAATTCAAAAAATAAAAGGCTGCCAGATGGCAGCCTTCCTTTCACATTACTTTTTATCTAACAACGGAAGATATTTTCCGTATCCTTTTGTTTCCATTTCAGCTTTTGGGACAAACTTCAAAGAAGCACTGTTGATGCAGTAACGAAGTCCTCCCTTGTCTTCCGGACCGTCTGTGAAAACGTGTCCTAAGTGGGCATCACCGGTTTTACTTCTTACTTCTACCCTATCCATTCCATGGGTACGATCCAGTTTTTCATCAATCAAACTTTTCGTAATTGGTTTTGAGAAACTTGGCCATCCACAACCGGATTCAAATTTATCTGTAGAAACAAATAAAGGTTCTCCTGTAGTAATATCTACATAAATTCCTTCGCGGGTTTCGTTCCAGTATTCGTTTTGGAAAGGTCTTTCAGTACCATTTTCCTGAGTGACATTATATTGTTCTGCGGTCAGTTTCCCTTTTAAAACTTTTTTATCCTGTTTATGATAGGCTGGTTTTGGAAGCGGATTGGCTTTTTTCGCCATTTCAAAAAGTCCCGGTTCGATATGACAGTACCCTCCCGGATTTTTATCCAGATAATCCTGGTGATAATCTTCTGCTCTGTAGAAGTTTTTCAATGGAATAGTTTCCACGAGTAATGGCTTGTTATAATTTTTTGCCAGTTTCTGAACTTCATCTTTTACAACTGCTTCATCTGTTTTGTTGGTGAAATAGATTCCTGTTCTATATTGATTTCCTCTGTCATTACCCTGCTGATCTTTGCTTGTAGGATCAATGGTCTTAAAATACAAATCAATCAGAAGTTTCAGATCTACCTGCTCAGGATCATATTTTACTTTTACGGTTTCTGCAAAACCTGTTGTATGACTTACCACTTCTTCATAAGTAGGATTATTGGTATTCCCATTGGCATAGCCTACTTCTGTTCCTACAACTCCACGAATTTGTTGAAAAAAATGTTCTGTTCCCCAAAAACATCCCCCTGCAAAATAAATCTCTTTGACATTTTTATTATCCATAATGTTCTCATTTTCTTTTTTTACTTCCGCTTCATGGGGCTTTGTTTTTGTAAAAAGCCCGGACCCTGCAGCAAATACTGCTATACCCAGAACAATTCCGAGTATAATGAATATATTTTTCATATTTACCTTTTTTTTCATTACTTATTATTTTGAACAATCATTAATCCAAATCCTAAAAGCATCAGGTCTTTTAAAATAAAGAAATCAGTTACAGGAACTCCATCCACCACTTTCCACACTCCCGGTGTTGTAAACAAGTAGCTTAATGTTACCAGAAAAGTTGCAATCATTCCTATTCCTGCATACTTTTTCAGTACAGCAAATTTCGCACTAAATATCAGGAGTAATGCAATGATAATTTCTATCACTCCGATAAGATTTGACACTGCCTGGACGCTTGTCAATTTATATACGAAAAAAGTTAGGAAATGGTTTTCTACCAAAGGTTTTATTGCGGCGGCTTCTGTAGGGGTAAATTTGAAAATACCAATCCACAGTAAAATAAGCGCTGCTCCGAAAAGCGAAATGTAATATCCGATTAGGGATAATTGATTCTGTTTAGATTTTTGTTCTGTTCCTACCATTTTTTTAAGATTAAATGAATACTTTATTGTTTTCAAAAGTATAGTCGGAACAATTTCAAAATCCTGACAGAAATTTTCTTAGAAATTTAATTTATCGATCATTTTATTTTTAAAGTCCTGAATTTCAATTTCATTTATTTCAGTTTTTTGTTCAGAAAATGTCTTTTTAAAAACTTTATCCAAAAGAGCAAGTTTTTCATTGTACATCCTGCACCATTTGCAGATCATCAGGTGCATGCTAAGCATCCGGTTTTCTCTGGCAGAAATGGATTGGGCATTCCTTTTTTCCATCAACAAAGTAGCCTCATTGCATGGTAGAAATAAGATATGTAGAATTTTTCTTATCATTTTAAATCATTTATCCTCCTGAAAACCAATTAAATTCCAGACATTCTCTCAGCTGCATTCGGCATCTCTGTAAGATCTTCCAAAGATTAGTCGTTGAAACATCTAATTCCTGACTCACTTCCGGTGCTTTTTTTTCTTCGATATAATACATTTTAAGCAAAATTTTCCATCTGGAAGGCAGTTCTTCAATACATTCTTCCAATGTCTTATTAAAATCATCATTATCTAACAGCTCAGATTCCTTTTCATTGATATCCCAGTCATTGAGAACATCATTATTTTTCCATGATCCTGTTTCATCAAAAAAATGGTCAAGTCTGATATTGGGTTCAGATTTATATTTTTTCCGGTAAAAATCTGCAACTTTTCTATTAAGAATAGCCATCAGCCAGGTCAGCGCCTGGCTCTTCCCTTCAAAAGAATCATAAGCGGAATAAGCAGAGAGAAAAACTTCCTGAACAACATCCTGAGCGTCTTCTTTATTTGAAAGTACGTACAGTGCCCGCTTCAAAAGCGGTCCCGAATATTGTTCTATCCAGCTTTTCAGTTCTTCATCTTTTGTCATTGGAAGGATATTTTGTCTTATTTCAGATCACAACGAAGGTAGTAAGTTAAAAGGAAAATTGCAAAATTAGAAAGATTATTATTGATTACAGTCACTGCAAACCCTATAGGTTTTGAAAACCTATAAGGTTTCATAAAAAGAAATTAAAAAATTCTAATCTGCCTCCCATATCAAAACCTGCCCCATTCAAAACATAGCATAAAATTATTACAAATCGCTTAAAAATCTTAAATTTGCATCTTATCAAAATTTGATATTAAAAAAAGCAAAAGCAATACTATGACATCACAAGAGATACGTCAAAAATTTTTAGATTATTTTAAAAGTAAGGAGCACTTGATCGTTCCTTCAGCTCCTATTGTGCTGAAAGACGACCCTACCCTTATGTTTTCCAACTCCGGAATGACGCAGTTCAAGGATTTCTTCCTTGGCTACAAAACTCCTACCGCCCCTAGAATTGCCGATACTCAAAAGTGTCTGAGAGTTTCAGGGAAGCATAATGATTTGGATGATGTGGGTAGAGATACTTACCACCACACCATGTTTGAAATGCTGGGAAACTGGTCTTTCGGGGATTACTTCAAAAAAGAGGCTATTGCTTTTGCCTGGGAATTACTGACTGAAGTATACGGAATTCCAAAAGAAAATTTATATGTAACGATTTTTGAAGGAGATGCTTCTGAAAATCTGGAAAGAGATCAGGCTGCTTATGACTACTGGAAAGCAGTAATTTCCGAAGACAGAATCATCAACGGAAATAAAAAAGATAACTTCTGGGAAATGGGGGCAAGCGGACCTTGCGGACCTTGTTCTGAAATCCATGTTGATTTGAGAACTCCGGAAGAAAAAGCTAAAGTTTCAGGACTTGAATTGGTGAACAATGATCATCCTCAAGTTGTGGAAGTCTGGAATCTCGTTTTCATGGAATTCAACAGAAAAGCTGACGGTTCTCTGGAAAAACTTCCTGCACAGCATGTAGATACAGGAATGGGCTTCGAACGTCTTTGTATGGCGCTTCAAGGGAAGTCTTCCAACTATGACACAGACGTTTTCACGCCTTTAATTGGTAAAGTTGAAGAACTTTCAGGGAAGAAATACACCGGAATTTTAGAAGACGAAAAAGATATTGCGATCCGTGTTGTGGTAGACCACATCAGAGCGGTTTCTTTTGCTATTGCAGACGGACAACTACCTTCAAACGGAGGAGCTGGGTATGTAATCAGAAGAATTTTGAGAAGAGGAATTTCCTATTCTTACAGATTCTTAGACATGAAAGAGCCTTTCCTTTACAAATTGGTTGCTGTTTTACAGGAACAAATGGGAACTTTCTTCCCTGAGCTGGAAAAACAGGGAACTTTGGTAACTGAAGTTATTAAAAGTGAAGAAGAATCTTTCCTAAGAACAATTGAAACCGGATTAATCCGAGTTGATAAATTAATTCAGCAGACCATTTCGGAAGGTAAAAAAGTATTGCCAACGGAAGAAGTTTTCGAATTGTATGATACTTATGGTTTCCCTGATGACTTAACGAGAATTATCGCTGAAGAAAAAGGTTTAACGATCGATGAAAAAGGTTTTGAGGCTGAATTGGCAAAACAAAAACAACGTTCAAAGGCAGATTCTGCTCAGAAAGTCTATGACTGGGTAAATCTTGAAGATAAACCTGAAACATTTGTAGGATACGACCAGACAGAATCTGAAACGTATATTACAAGATACAGAAAGGTAGAAAATAAAGACGGAGAATTTTATCAGGTGGTATTAAGCAGTTCTCCTTTCTATCCGGAAGGAGGTGGACAAGTTGGAGACAAAGGTGTTCTTGAGAATGCAGTTGAAAGCTTTGAAGTACTGGAAACTAAAAAAGAGAACGGACTGATTATCTCATTGATCAATGATCTGCCTAAAGATGCAGGCGCTATTTTCTATGCTAAAGTAAATGCTTCTGAAAGAAAAAATTCTCAGGCTAACCACTCTGTGACTCACCTTCTGCATGAAGCGTTAAGAGAGGTTTTAGGAACTCACGTAGAGCAGAAAGGGTCTTATGTAGGACCTGATTATCTGCGTTTCGACTTCTCTCATTTCAACAAAATGACTGAGGAAGAATTAGCATTAATTGAAGAAAAAGTAAACAAAAAGATCAAAGAAAGTATTGCTTTACAGGAATTCAGAAATATTCCGATCCAGGAAGCTCTGGAGAAAGGAGCAATGGCTTTGTTTGGTGAAAAATATGGTGACAGCGTGAGAATGATCCAGTTCGGAAGCTCAAAGGAGCTTTGCGGAGGAACTCACGTAAAAAACACCAACGAAATTGGTCATTTCAAGATCACTTCCGAAGGTTCTGCAGCTGCGGGAATCAGAAGAATTGAAGCTATTTCAGGAGATAAGTCTGAGGAATATTTCAATAATCTTGAAAAACAAATCATTGAACTTTCTCAGCTGTTAAAGTCTAAAGATGTTGTAAGATCCATCGAAAAACTGATCGAAGAAAACACTTCATTGAAAGCTGAGGTAGATGCTCTTAAGAAAGAAAAAGCAAAAGGAGAAATTGGTGAATGGAAGAATGCTTATGAGCAGAAAGGCAACAAGCAGCTTTTGGTAAAGAAAACTTCTTTGGACGCAGGTTCTGTAAAAGACATCGTATTCCAGCTGAAGAAAGAAATCCCTGCTTCAGTGACGATTATTCTTTCTGATGCAGACGGAAAACCAATGATTACCGTTGGAGTTTCTGATGATCTGGCTGCAGATTATCAGGCTGGTGCTATCGTAAAAGATCTTGCTAAAGAGATCCAAGGCGGCGGCGGTGGAAACCCAGGCTTCGCAACAGCGGGGGGTAAAAATCTTGAAGGCTTAGAAAATGCTTACCAGAAAGCGTTGAGTATCTAAAATAGAAACTTCTATTATAAATTTTAGCCCCGGCTGTCTCGGAATCGAGACAGCCGGGGCTGTTTTTGCCATATATTATGTTCTTTAACGCAAAGTCTTTTCTATAATACTTTATAATTTCGGGAGGCAAAGAATGGAATCAACTTCATTGATCGGACTAAGCGTACGTAATAATCATACTTCCCCTCAAACCTCTGTGTAATTCGTGAAATCCGTGGGGATTAAAAAGATATATGTTTTATTTAACCGCTAAGGATCGCAAAAAACTCATGCTATCATAAATATTTTCGTTCGCAAAGGCATTTCATTTAGCAAAAAAAGCAATTATTTCATAGCTGAGTGTAACGCCTTTGCAAACGAAAAAAGCAGAAAATAAAAACTTTGCGTACACTGCGTTATAATATATTATTCTTATTACGAACATTTTCATCAAAGTCTCTCTATTTATATCCATTCTAATTATTGACCTTATCTTAACAAATCATTACCTAATATTAAACTAATTGTTTTGTCCTCGTAAAACATAGTTAACACTAGACCTTTAGTTTTGCCTTAATCGAAATTCAAAAAATATAATTATGAAAATTAACAAAACTATTGGAGCCCTGATCCTTGCAGCTATTGCTTTTCAAAGCTGTAATGATGACAATAACGGGGATGGAAATACTCCTGTCAATGACAAAATAAAGATTGAAAATTTTTCTAAAGAACCCGCTTTCGTTTTTGGAATGACTGGTTTTGAAAATTTAAATATTACGACACTTATTTCCAGTTCTGATATTCTTTCAGGCTCTCCTGATTTCGTTTTCGGAGGTCAGCCTGATGGGATGGGAATTATGAAAGATCCTAATTCTGACGGCTATCTGATGATCACCAATCATGAGATCAAACAGTCTGTATCAAGAGTATATTTAGATAAAACTTTTAAGCCTGTAAAAGGAGAATATATTTTAAATGGAACCGGAGGAATGACAAGATTGTGCTCCGCTACATTAGCAACACCAGAAATTCATGGTTTCAGCGCCTTCCTTACAGCGGGTGAATCGGGTGAAGAAAGTATGGTTCATGCTTTGAATCCACTGGCATCAGTATCTCAGGCATCAGATAAAACAAGAGTAAAACCAGCTTTAGGAAAAGCTTCCATGGAAAATGCCGTTCCACTTCCTAAAGACGTTTCCAATGGAAAATCTTATATCATCATTGGGGAAGACCAGTCTTATTCCTCTTCTCACCAGTCAGCAGGACAGTTGATCATGTATGTAGCCGATACACAAGGGGATCTGGATAATGGTAAGTTATATTCTTTAAAAAGAACCAACAGCAACTATACTGAAACTGATATGACAAAGGGAAGCAGCTACGATGTAGAGTTTGTTGAAATTCCTAACGCCAAAAATCTTACAGGAGCTCAGATTAACCAGAAAAATATTGATAATAACGCGATTCGCTTTTCAAGAGTAGAAGATGTAGATTACAGAAAAGGAGCAGGAAAAGGAAGAGAAATTTACTTTACCGCTACCGGAGAATCTTCGGACGGAATGAACCCAAAAGCAGGATTAACGATGTGGGGAAGAGTATACAAGCTTGTTCTTAATTCCAGTAATATGCTGACAGGAAAATTGGAAGTTGTTGCTGAAGGAGATTCTAACCCAGGAAACAATCTTATCAATCCTGATAATTTATGTGTTACTGAAAACTTTGTATACATTCAGGAAGACGGAGATTCTTATTATAAAAATGCCAACCACGATTCTTACATCTGGCAGCTGAATATTGCTACAAAACAATATAAACCATGGTTGAACATGAAGCACAACAGAAACGATTCTGCATGGCAGACGGCTTACAACCAATCTGGAGATCTTCAGAAGTTTGGTTCTTGGGAATTCGGGGCAATGGTTGATATTTCCGATATCATCGGAATTCCAAATACTTTTACGGTCAATATCCACTCACATACTTGGCAGTTAGATAAATTTAAAAACCCTGACGGTTCCGGAATCAACACCAATAAAGAAGGTGGACAGATTGTAATCATCAGAAACGTAGAAAAATAGTTTTAATTCCTTCATATCAAATTAAAGTATCAATAGAAATTTTCTGTTGATACTTTTTCATACCTATGCATAAACTTTCAAAATACCCGATACTTCTTTTGTTATACTGTGCAGCCGCACTTTTTACTCTTTATTATTGTAAAAATGATAAGCAGCAGCCAGTGTATGAAGATCTTGGTTCTGTAAAAAACAGAATCCTCCAAACCAACACAGATTTTGAAAAACAGATCAACGAACTGAAAGCCCTTGTTTCTAAAAATTCTGAGGAAAAACTTCTTCACGAAAAGTTTCAGGATATCAGAAAAACCTACAAAAAAATGGAATGGGCGGTAGAATACTTCCTACCCCAGTCTGCAAGGTTTATCAATGGTCCTGCCCTTCCTGAAATAGAAATGGATGAGCATACCGAAATAGAACCAGAAGGACTGCAGGTTTTGGAAGAAATGTTTTATCCTTATGATAAGGGGAATAAAGATGAAGTGATCAGAATGCTTAATAAGCTTATCAATAAAAGCAATACCATAGCAACCAACTTTCAGGTCATTACCGTAAGCAAAGATCAGGTATTTGATGCTTTAAGACAGGAAGCTTTCAGGATTTCCAGCTTGGGAATTTCAGGTTTCGATACTCCTGTTTCGGGAGTTTTTTTACAAGAAATGCCTTCTTCTCTGGAGGGTATTAAAGAGACATTAGAACAAATCTCTACTGAACGGTCGAAAGGTAAAGCATTAAAAAACATTATTGCAGAAATCCATTCGGCGATTGAAGTTTTGAAAAAAAATACAGACAAAAATACATTTGATTATGTCAATTTTATCCCTGATCATCTGAATAAAATCACTGCTTTGATGCTGGATTTTAAAAATCAGGAGAAAATTCCGGATGTTGAGGTAACCACTGCCTTAAACAAAAATGCAGCTACTTTTTTTGCTAAAAATGCTTTTAATCCCAACGCTTTTACTCCAGGAAAAGAATATGCATACTCTGAAGAAAAAGCAGCTCTTGGTCACCAGCTTTTTAATGATAAGATACTGTCCAATAGTAACAACCGAAGCTGTGCAACGTGTCATATCCCTGAGAAAGCATTTACTGATGGCCTTGCTAAATCGATGTCCCTTGAAAATTCAGAGCTTGCCCGAAATGCACCTTCTCTCAATTATGCAGGATATCAGCATGGCCAGTTTTGGGATATGCGGAAGGATGACTTGGAAGGACAGAGCTCAGATGTGATTTCCAACAAAGAAGAAATGCATGGCGACCTGAATATCATTCTTGCAAAAATTAATCAGGATAAAAACTATCAGGCAGCTTTTAAAAAGATCTATCATTCTCAAAAAACGGAGGTATGGCAGCTTCAGAATGTACTGGCGAGCTACATCCGTTCTCTGGCAAAATTCAATTCTGCTTTTGATGAATATATGAGAGGAAATAAGTCGGCAATGACGGAAGGCCAAAAGCGAGGGTTTAATCTTTTTGTTGGAAAGGCTCAGTGTGCAATATGCCATTTCCTTCCTTTATTCAATGGTACCGTTCCTCCTAATTTCAAGAAAACAGAACAGGAAGTGTTGGGAGTAGCTGTGAACGGAGAGAATAAAATATTTGACAATGATCTGGGAAGAGGAAAGTTTCATGAGACAGTTCCTTCATTACAGCATTCTTTCAAAACTCCAACACTTAGAAATAGTAATAAAACAGCGCCTTACATGCACAATGGAGGGTACAAAACCCTAAAGGAAGTGATGAATTTCTATAACAAAGGCGGTGGAAAAGGAATTGGTTTCCCAGTAGAAAATCAGACACTTTCTGATGCTCCGTTAGAGCTGACCAATAAAGAAATAGATGATATTATTGAATTTATGAAGGCTTTGGATGATCGATAAAACATTTCAGAAACACAAAAACTACAATAAACAATTAAAATTCCTGAGCCTCATCTGTTCAGGAGTTTTTTTATTGGAAATCTTCAAGAAATTCAGAAAGACTATCTGAGAGAATCAGACATTCAATTTTCTCAGGAAAAAGCACATACAAACATTAGATTAAATCAATGTTATACTCTGTTAAAAACTTTTCCAGAACAATAAATATCATTAATTTTGACGTAGTTTTTATACATGAAAAGGGGCTTACTGTTATTATTTTTTCTGATCAGCTTTTTGGCGTACTCGCAATCAAAGATTAAGGTTGTAGATGACGCCAGTCAAAAACCTGTCTTTAATGCTAAGATATCCTGTGACAACACAGTTATTGGATATACCAATGAACAAGGCGTTTTAGAATTCAAAACGGGTTGCAAAAACATTGATATTGAAGCCGATACTTATCAGACAGAAAGCGTTACCGTAGAGAGCAGTATAGAAGTTTCCCTGCTCAAAAAAACATCAAAAACTACTGACATTGAAACTGTGGTGATTGAAGATAAAAGTGATCCCAGAGCGTTGGAAATTCTTAAAAAAGTCAATAAACTATTTAAAGAAAACTCCCCGAAAAGCTTAGGTTCCTACTCCTATAAATCCTACGAAAAAATATCTCTGGATATAGATGAGGACAGCCTTTCCCAGTTTAATCAGTATTTCAATGATCTCAATATTTTCAAGAAAAAAAGGGAAAAAGACTCACTGAATAACATCACTGCAAGAAAAATATTTTCCAAAAGCAAACTCTTCCTTTGGGAAAGGGCACAGGAGTTTTTATATTCCAAAAAGTATGGTGAGAAGATCAATATTCTGGACAACAGAATCTCTGGTCTGAGACAGCCTATCTATGAAATGATTGCACTCCAGCAAAGTAACAGAGATGTTGTTCCCGAACAACTGAAGCCTGAAAACAGAGGTCTTTACCGATTCTTTCTTTCAGATACAGTGACGCTGGACGGAAGAAAAAACTTTGTGATCCGTTTCCGTGAAGTGAACTACAAGAAGCCAGACAGAAAGCGAAAGTATAACGGTGCCATTTATGTAGATACTGAAACCTACGGAGTCAAAAAAATTGAAAATTTCAGTAAAAGCAAAAATGAAGGAATCATCACCAGTACCTGGGTTTTTTACAATAACAAATGGTTTCTTGCCCACGAAAAAGCCAAGCTTAAAATGGGTAAAATGGCGATGGATGACAAAGTGCATGCCGATGACAAGAAAGGCAAAAAGAGCTTTGGAACCTATGCGTTTCTTACGTCTAAATACTTTGATTTCGAGGCTCCAATTGAAGAGAATGCCAAAGATTTCAAAGGCTATACTTTTTCTGTAAAAAACATTGACGGCCATTCTCTGGATCAATACAGAACGGATCCTCTTACGGACAGGGAACAAAATACCTATAAAACAATCGACAGTTTAGGTAAAAAATATAAAATCGACAGCAAAGCACAGATCTTATCCGGACTGCTGAACGGGCAGATCAGAATGGGTTCCGTAGATATCGCTGTGGATGAAATTGTTAATTACAACTCATACGAAGGCTTCAGATTAGGTTTAAAAGCCAAGCTGAATGAAAATTTCAATCCTTATTTTTCACCGGACTATTACTTTGCCTATGGTGTGAAAGACAGAAAATGGAAATACGGGATGGGGCTTGATATGAAAACTACGCTGGAGAAAAATTCATTTTTCAGATTTGAGGTGTATGATGATGTAACAGCATCAGGAGAGTTTAACCGAAAGCTTTGGAATTTCAAAATGAGAACGATGAACTTCGGGAATAACCTAAATAATGACAAATATTTTCACTTTAAAGGAATGTCATTGTCTTACCTGAATGATGTCACAAACGGTCTTACCCTTGCCCTCGCTGTACGTAGAAATACAGAGGCCGCAGAATTTGATTATCAGTTCAGAGACAGAGGAACTTCTTACCGAAATTTTAACACTCTTTTTACCTTAAAATATTCTCCGAATTCTACCAATATTATGACTCCACAGGGAAAATCTCTGATCGATCAGAAATATCCTGAGCTGTATTTTAATTATGAGCAGAGTTACAAAATGCTACAGGGGGATTTTAATTACTCCCGTTTTGATGCTCTTTTTGTTCATAATTTTAAGACTCCGATCGGAACTACTGGTTTCAGATTGTATGGAGGTGCTGTTCTGGGTGGAGCGCCTATCTGGAAAAACTTTACGATGAACGGACTGGCTTCTCCTGGTAAGGATTTTAATTTTAACCTTACTTCTTATCTTGGGTTTGCAACACTGGAAGGTGGAAAATACTATAATGACAGATTCGTAGCGTATTACTTTACACACAAACTGCCTTGGTATTTCAAAAGTTTCGGGCATAATGTTTCCAGTTTTGATTTTGTTTTAAGAGGGACTATCGGGGATATGAAGCACCCGGAATACCACCAGTTTAAGTTCAGAAAGCTGGATCACCTGTATCAGGAAGTCGGATTGGAATGGAACAATTTCCTTTCCAGTTATTTTAATCTGGGCTTATTCTACAGAGTGGGTTATTATGCAACACCTCATTTTAAAGAAAATTTTGCTATCCAGTTTAAGCTGAAGTTTCTCGAGTTTTAATCGTCAGTGAAATACAAAATCTTTATTTTTGAATCAGAATTCAGAAATATTCAACGATACTATATAAAAAAGAACATGCAGAAAATCGAAATCAAAGCAGAACAGTTTTTTGAATTATTAAAATTAAAAGACACTCCGATGTGGGATATTTTCTCACAG
Source organism: Chryseobacterium sp. GW821-FHT04C04 (assembly GCF_059420365.1). Classification (NCBI taxonomy): domain Bacteria; kingdom Pseudomonadati; phylum Bacteroidota; class Flavobacteriia; order Flavobacteriales; family Weeksellaceae; genus Chryseobacterium; species Chryseobacterium sp. GW821-FHT04C04. The sequence continues at coordinate 1,050,733 of NZ_JBWKTO010000001.1, forward strand.
ATGATCGATGGAAATGAAAAGGAAATTATCTTTTTAGACCATGAAGACAAGATCCTTTTTAATTATTTTTTGCCTTCTAACCTGGAAAAGCTGGAAGAAGACAGAAAGGAATTTTCAAAACAGTTTTCAGAGAAATTAGCTAACTTCAATTAAGGTTCCTATGAATAAAAATTATGTTTTTTCTCTGCTGGGCTTTTTCTTATTTGCTATTGGAAATGCTCAGAATTATAAAAAACCTTTGGTATCTGCCATCAAAGAGTCTGATCTTCGTACCGATATGTATCAGCTTGCCGCAGACCAATTCTGGGGCCGTGAAGCCGGAACTCTGGACGAGTTAAAAGTTTCTATGTGGCTTGCTGACAAAGCAAAAGAAGCCGGCATGAAGCCTGCTGGGGATAACGGAACTTTTTTCCAGTTTTTTGATATGTACAGACATCAGATTATCCCGCAAAGCAGTCTGAAAATTGGAGACAACAGCCTGAAACTATGGAAAGATTTCCTGGTTGCAGAGCCTGTAAATGCGTCTGTAGATGCTGAAGTTGTGTACGCAGGAAACGCAGAACCTGAAGATCTTGCAACATTAAATATCAAAGGGAAGGTTCTTGCCATAAATGCTTCTGATAAAAACATTTCCAAAGATATGACTCTTTTCGTAAGGAGGTATCCCGGATTTGTAAGGAATAAATATTACAATAAAGCTTCTGAACTGGGAGCTAAAGCCATTATTTTCATCACCGATGATATTTCTGAGCAAAGCTGGGTAGAAATACTCCCTCAGATGACAAGAGGAAGCTACGGAGTGGAAGGACTAAGAGAGAAAATCACCAATAATATTCCTGTTTTGTGGATCAAAAGAGAAAATGCAGGCTGGGTAAAAAACAATCCTAAAGCTTCTCTGAACCTGATCACTGAATCTTACAAATATCCATCAATTAATATCATCGGAAAGATAGAAGGTACGGATCCGGTTCTTAAAAACGAGTATGTTTTGATAAGCGGACACCAGGATCATGACGGTATCAGACATCCTGTAAAAAACGATACGATCTACAATGGTGCTGATGATAATGCAAGTACGTGTGTTGCCATGTTGGCAATGGCCAGAGCTTATAAGAAACAGCCGGGAAAAAGAAGTATTTTGTTTGTTTTCCATGGGGCTGAAGAGAGAGGACTACTGGGTTCAAGATGGCATGCAGCCCACCCTGTTGTTCCTAAAGAGAACATTGTAGCGGTTCTGAACGGTGATATGATCGGAAGAAATGATAATAATGAAGCGGCTTTATTAGGAGGAAATGCTCCTCATAAAAATTCTGAAGAATTGGTAAAAATGGCTGAAGATGCCAATAATGAAAGTACAAAATTCAAATACCTGAAAGATTGGGATTCTCCGAGTCATGCTGAGTATTTCTATTTTAGAAGTGATCATCTTCCTTATGCTAAAATCGGGATTCCTGCTCTATTTTTCACGAGTGTACTGCATGATCAGTACCATACTCCGCAGGATGAATCTGAAAATATCAATTACAAAAAGCTGTATAAGATGACCGAATGGATGTACAGAACATCCTGGAAAGTAGCTAATGAAGCAGAACGTCCGAAAGTAATTTCGAATTTTTCGCTTGAAAGATAACTTATAAGGATAAAGAATTGAACCATTAAGAAAATTTAGGTTGTAAGGAAAGTTAAGATTCAGCTCAATTGAATGAAGCATTCCGCTTAATAATATCGAAAGATATTTTCCTTCATATTCTTAAAAACTTAATTATCAATTATCCTTAATGATTTAAAAAATTATTTTTAATTAATTATAGTTCTTTTGCCTTGAAGCAAAAGAATCAAAAATTCAAAACTTAGAAACTTCCGCTAAAAATGAAATCTGTTCTCTAAAAACTCTAAACTCGTGCGGAAACGGTCTGTGTTTAGAATCACCTATTGTCCCGCACTCAAACACTAGAGTTTTTTTAACGTTCACAGTATTCATTTCTTAACGCTTCAGTTTCTTATGTCATTTGACAGTGCCAAAAACAAAAAAGCTTCACAGATTGTGAAGCTTTTTTCATCATAGTGTTTTTAGAATCTGTTTGAAAACGAAATAATTTAATATAGAATATGATTTGGAATTATTATTAAAAATTAAGGCTTTAAGAAAGGTTAAAATTCAATTCAATTTGAATGAAGCATTCCGCTTAATAATATCGAAAGATATTTTCCTTCATATTCTTAAAAACTTAATTATCCTTAATGATTTAAAAAATTATTTTTAATTAATTATAGTTCTTTTGCCTTGAAGCAAAAGAATCAAAAATTCAAAACTTAGAAACTTCCGCTAAAAATGAAATCTGTTCTCTAAAAACTCTAAACTCGTGCGGAAACAGTCTGTGTTTAGTATCAAATATTGCCCCGCACTCAAACACTAGAGTTTTTTTAACGTTCACAGCATTCAGTTTCTTAACGCTTCAGTTTCTTATGTCATTTGATATTGTTAAAAGAGAAACGTTTCTCTTTTTACATGTAAATTCTTTTAAATAAGAAGATTCATTAAAGAAGGATCATTATTCAGATAGTTGACAAAAAAATCATTTTGCTTCATTTTATCAATCAAAGGGGTGAAATCTTTGTTTTGTTTGAGAGCAATTCCTACGACTGCAATTCCTTTTTCTTTTGAGTTTTTTTGGGTGTACTCAAAGTAGGTAATGTCATCATCAGGTCCCAGTACATCTATTACAAACGTTTTCAATGCTCCGGGGCGCTGTGGAAATCTCACCAGGAAATAGTGTTTCAATCCTGCATACAGCAACGCTTTTTCCTTGATTTCCTCCATACGGGTAATGTCATTGTTGCTTCCGCTGATAATACAGACTACATTTTTACCTTTTATTTCGTCTCTGTACTTTTCCAATGCTGCGACTGAAAGGGCTCCTGCAGGTTCTACCACAATTGCATCTTTATTATACAATGACAAAATGGTTTGGCAAACAAGTCCTTCCTCTACCGTAGCCATATCATACAGGATACCTTTGCAGCGTTCAAAAGTGAGATCTCCCACTTGCTGTACAGCCGCTCCATCTACAAACCTGCTTATCTTTTCAAGAAGTACGGGTCTCCCCTTTTCCAGTGCTTTTTTCATACTTGCTGCCGCTAAAGGTTCTGCCCCAATAATCTTTGTCTGTGGAGACAAATGTTGAAATACAGTACAAATGCCTGCTGTCAGACCTCCTCCTCCAATCGGAACAAAAAGGTAATCGATAACACCTTCCGTTTGCTCCAGAATTTCCAGTGCCGTTGTTGCCTGTCCTTCAATAATCGCGGGATCATCAAAAGGATGAATAAATGCACTGTTATGATCTTTGCAAAAACTCATCGCTGCATCTTTCGCTGCATCAAATGTATCTCCATACAGAATGACATCTATGTATTCTCCTCCGAACATTTTCACCTGTTCAAGTTTTTGTCCGGGGGTAGGCAAAGGCATGAAAATAGTTCCTTTTACCTTCATCGTATGACACGCAAAAGCAACTCCCTGTGCATGATTTCCGGCACTGGCACATACCACTCCTTTTGAAAGCTCTTCCTGTGACATGGTTGCCATTTTATTATAAGCTCCTCTTATTTTATAGGATCTTACTCTTTGAAGGTCTTCTCTTTTAAAACTAATATTCGCCTCATAAATAGCTGACAGGTTATTATTGACAGCCAAAGGTGTTTTTACCACTACATCTTTTAATCGTTCCTCCGCTTTATAGACATTCTCTAAAATGGAGGAAGCTATTCCTTCTTTCATCATCTTTATAGTTATTAATTGTTTTCGGGTCTCAGGCTTCGTACCGTCTTACCGGCCTTCCACATTTCGCTTTCTCTTAATTCAGTAAGCTCTACTTCTAATTTTTCACGATAATCCGGTTTGCTGTTGCTGTCAATAGAACGCTGTGCTTCATTTCCTTTGGCTACATTGTCATAGAGTTCTTCAAATAAAGGAGAAGTTGCATCCCTGAAACGTTTCCACCAATCCAACGCGCCTCTCTGGGCAGTAGTACTGCAGTTGGCATACATCCAGTCCATTCCGTTTTCTGCTACTAATGGCATTAATGACTGGGTCAATTCTTCTACGGTTTCGTTAAAAGCTTCAGAAGGGCTGTGTCCGTTTTTTCTCAATACATCATACTGAGCGGCAAATATTCCCTGTACGGCTCCCATCAATGTTCCGCGTTCTCCCGCAAGGTCGCTGTATACTTCTTTTTTAAAATCGGTTTCAAAAAGATATCCGCTTCCTATCGCAATCCCCATTGCCGTTACTCTTTCTCTGGCTCTTCCTGTTGCATCCTGATATACGGCAAAACTGCTGTTCAGACCTCTGTCTTGTAGAAACATTCTTCTCAATGACGTTCCTGAACCTTTTGGCGCTACCAGAAATACATCTACATCAGCTGGAGGAACAATTCCGGTACGTTCGCTGAAAGTAATTCCGAAACCATGAGAAAAATACAAAGCTTTTCCTGCGGTAAGATGCTGTTTTACTTTTGGCCAATATTCAATCTGGGCGGCATCACTCAAAAGATAGCAGATGATGGTTCCTTTTTCTAACGCTTCTTCGATTTCAAATAACGTTTCTCCCGGTACAAATCCGTCTACTACTGCTTTATCCCATGATTTGGAGTTTTTTCTCTGCCCTACAATAACATTAATTCCGTTATCTTTCTGATTTAATGCCTGTCCCGGTCCCTGCACTCCGTATCCAATTACTGCTACGACTTCATTTTTTAATACTTCCTGAGCTTTTTCCAACGGAAATTCGTTTCTTGTTACTACGTTCTCCTCTACTCCTCCAAAATTCAATTTTGCCATTTTTTTTGATTTTATTTATTACTGATTATGATGTTTAATTTTTTGCTTAACTCGCATATTCTATTGCGGTCAGATATGGGGTTCTGTGATAATGTACCTCCAGAACGTCCACCTGTTTTTCCATTTGCCGGCTGATCTTCTGAACAGAATCTTCTGTTTCTCTGATCACAATGACAAACTTTTTTACTTTTTCTATTTCGGAAGGCCCCACGTTGAAAGTCAACATAGAAATTCTCCTTCTCGAAAAAATAGCATTAATCCGGCTGATCAATCCTAAATAATCTTCTGTATACGCGGTAATGGTATATTCTTTATGATCTGTTTTCATCTTTTTATTCTTTAAAATTTATTATTCAGTACAATTTCTGAAACACTTTTCCCCTGAGGGATCATTGGAAATACATTGTGCTCTTTTCCCGTCATGACTTCAAGAAGAAAAGCTCCGCTGTGATCAAGCATTTCACGAAGAGCCAACTTCAAATTTTCTCTCTCAGAAACTTTGTTTCCAGGAATATGATATCCTTTTGCTACCTGAACAAAGTCAGGACTTTGAATATCCACTGAGGAATATCTTTCTTCGTGAAACAGCTCCTGCCACTGTCTTACCATTCCCAGGTAGCAGTTATTAAGAATTAGAATTTTAACCTCTGGATGATACTGCATAATGGTTCCTAATTCCTGAATATTCATTTGGGCTCCTCCATCTCCCATAACCGCTACAACAGGGCGATTGGTCCCTGCATACGATGCTCCGACTGCTGCAGGAAGACAAAATCCCATAGTTCCCAATCCGCCGCTCGTGACATTGGTTCGGGAATGCTTAAATGTGGAGTAACGGCATGTTGCCATCTGATGCTGCCCTACATCTGTTACAATAATTGCTTCTCCTGCTGTCATCTCATTCAGGTACCTGATAACTTCTCCCATTGTAATTTCTCCTTCTTCAGGATAAAGCTCCGTATTGATCAGGTTGATACTTTCAATTTCATAACATTTTTTAAATCTTTCATGCCATTCCGGATGCTCTCTTTTTGTAATCCATCCTGTAAGAAGAGGAATCGTCTGTTTGCAGTTTCCAAGAATCGGAACATCAGCTTTTACATTTTTATTGATCTCTGCTTTATCAATATCCAGATGAATGATTTTTGCCTGTTTTGCATATTGATCCAGCCTTCCAGTCACCCGGTCATCGAAACGCATCCCGACAGCAATCAGAACATCACATTCGTTGGTTAATATATTCGGTCCATAGTTTCCGTGCATTCCTACCATTCCTACAGCCTGAGGGTGATCGGTAGGGATTGCGCTCATTCCTAAAACCGTCCATGCTACCGGGATTCCTGATTTTTCGGCAAACGCTAAAAATTCTTTTTCAGCTTTCCCCAGCATAATTCCCTGTCCTGCTATGATAAATGGTTTCTCTGCATTATTGATCAGTTCCGCCGCTTTTTCAATACTTTCAAAACATAGATTGGGATCCGGTTTATAGCTTCTCAATGAATGACATGGAGAATATCCTTTATAATCAACAGACTGCAGCTGGGCATTTTTGGTGACATCAATCAGTACAGGGCCGGGACGACCTGATTTTGCAATATAAAATGCTTTTGCCAGTACTTCGGGAAGCTCATTAGCATCAGTCACCTGGTAATTCCATTTGGTAACCGGGCTTGTGACGTTCATTACATCTATTTCCTGAAAGGCATCGGTTCCGAGAAGGTGTTCAAAAACTTGTCCTGTAATGCATACCAAAGGGGTATTATCCAACAGAGCATCTGCTAATCCCGTGACAAGATTGGTTGCTCCGGGCCCACTGGTTGCCAGTACAACCCCTACTTCTCCAGATACTCTTGCAAGACCTTGCGCAGCATGTACCGCGGCCTGTTCATGACGTACCAGAATATGTTCCAACGTTTCATGGTAATCATAAAGGGCATCATAAATTGGAATAATAGCTCCCCCCGGATATCCGAAAACGGTTTTTACTCCTTCCTGAAGAAATGCCTCCAAAATGATCCGGCTTCCGGTAAGTTGTATTTCTGTTGATAAATTCAGGTTTTCCATATACTTTTATTGAGTGATTTCGTCCGTTACGCAGCCTTCTGCGGCTGATGATACCGTTAGTGCATATTTATAAAGCAGTCCTTTCTGTACTTTAAGAGGTGGTTTTTGCCATCCTTTCTTTCTTCTTTCAATTTCTTCTTCTGGAACTTTGAGCTGTATGGTGTTGTTTACCGCATCTATTTCAATCAGATCATTGTCGTTTACAAAGGCGATCAATCCTCCTTCGTGAGCTTCCGGAGTAATATGTCCCACTACAAAACCATGGGTTCCGCCACTAAATCTTCCATCTGTAATCAAGGCAACACTTTTCCCAAGGCCTGCTCCAATCAAAGCGCTGGTAGGTTTCAGCATTTCCGGCATTCCGGGAGCTCCTTTGGGACCTTCATGACGAATGACAATAACATCACCGTGTTGTACGGTTCCATCCTGAATTCCTCTGATCAGATTTTTTTCTCCATCAAATACACGGGCTTTTCCTACAAAACGTTCTCCTTCTTTTCCTGTAATTTTTGCCACGCTTCCTTTTTCAGCAAGGTTTCCATACAATATTCTCAGGTGTCCCGTAGCTTTTATGGGTGCTGACAGAGGTCTTATGATTTTCTGTATATTAAAATCCAGATTCGGAACATCTTTAAGGTTTTCAGCGAGTGTTTTTCCGGTAACGGTAAGGCAGTCTCCATGAAGTAAACCTTCTTCCAGCAAATATTTCATTACTGACGGTATTCCTCCGTGCTCATATAAGTCCTGCATCAGGTATTTCCCGCTTGGTTTAAGGTCGGCCAATACAGGAGTGCAATCGCTCATCTTCTGAAAATCATCCTGAGTGAGAGGAACTCCAACACTTTTTGCCATGGCTATAAAATGTAATACCGCATTGGTACTTCCTCCCAAAATAACAATCATACGAAGGGCGTTTTCAAAAGCTTTCCTGGTCATGATATCAGAAGGCTTAATGTCTTTTTCCAATAATATTTTAATATATTTTCCCGCTTCATGACATTCGTTTTGTTTTTCCTGGCTTAAAGCAGGATTGGAAGAGGAATACGGAAGGCACATTCCTAATGCCTCTATCGCAGATGCCATTGTATTGGCCGTGTACATTCCTCCGCATGCTCCTGCTCCCGGGCAAGAATTTTTCACCACCCCATCAAAGTCTTCTTCTGTGATTTCACCGGCAATCTTTTGCCCCAGTGCTTCGAAAGCTGAAACGATATTGAGTTGTTCCCCTTTATAACAACCGGGAGCAATAGTACCTCCATACACCATGATAGAGGGTCTGTCTAGTCTTCCCATTGCGATAATGGTTCCCGGCATATTTTTGTCGCAGCCTGGTAATGCGATCAATCCGTCATAGTACTGGGCTCCGCAGATCGCTTCAATACTGTCTGCAATTACATCTCGGCTTACCAGTGAATAGCGCATCCCATCTGTTCCGTTGCTCATTCCGTCACTTACACCAATGGTATTGAAAATCAATCCAGCCAATCCATTATTCCAGGTTCCTTTTTTTACCTCTCTGGCAAGATCGTTGAGGTGCATATTACAGGTATTTCCATCGTATCCCATGCTGGCGATCCCGACCTGAGCCTTGTGCATATCTTCTTCTGTAAAGCCTATCCCGTACAACATTGCTTTGGCAGCGGGCTGTTCACTGTTTTGCGTGAACGTTTTTGAATATTTATTTAGCATATTATTCTTCATTTTCTTTTCTTCTCATCTGCTTAAAGCGATTTTTTTTATTTAATTTTCAGCCAAAACTACAGCTTGTAATATTTCTTTCATTTCTAACTTTCCTAAAAACTACAATATCCAATCATTTGAAATACAACTTTATTTATTTGATAACCAGATATTTAAATTCTAAAAATTTACAATGACAGAACTCTTACCCTTTTCAAATAAGCCCGCTGTACTCTCCCACTTGCCGTATCTTCCCAGTCTCTGGTAAAAGGGACATCATCGAGCGAATCCAGCGCAACAATTTCTGCAGCGGTACCACAGAAAAATCCGGCATCCGCTCCTCTCATTTCTTCAGGTTTGAAAAAGGATTCTTTAACCGGAATATCAAGCTCCTCACAGATTTCAAAAACCGTTTGTCTTGTAATTCCCGGAAGGATACTTCCTTTGCCCGGGGTAAATAATACTCCATCTTTTTCGTAGAAAACATTGGCACCTGAGCTCTCGGCAACATTTCCGTTTTCATCCAAAACCAATGCTTCATCATAGCCTTTGTCCTTGGCATCCTGACAGGCAAGGATCGAATTCACATAATGCCCACCCACTTTGGCTTCAACTTTAAAAGCTTTAGGATTCGGTCGCTGAAAAGGAGAAGTCATGATTTTCATTTTATCTCCCAGGTATCCGTTGTTCCATTCCCAGGCAAGAAGCGACAGGTAAGATTTTTGTCCTTTTGAAAGTGACATATTGGGAGAACATGTGACCAACGGACGGATATAAGCATCTGTAAATCCGTTACGTTCCAGAAGCTCATAAGTCAATTTGGTAAGCTGCTCTGTGGAATAATCAAAAGGAATATGCATCAGTTCTGCTGATCTTTTCAGCCTTTCGTAGTGTTCTTTTGCTTTGAAAATTTGGGTTCCCTGATCTGTGCTGTAGGATTTGATTCCTTCAAAAACAGAGTAACCGTAGTGAAGGGATTGCCCATAAAGATCTGTTCCGGCTTCCTTTGCCTTCAAAAATTTTCCGTCAAAATAGATGACTGTGTCGTCGTTGTAATACATGTTATAGAAGTTTAAAAAATTAAAAAAAGGAATAAAAAAAGCCCTCTCACACTGTGAGAGGGCTCAATATATGTATAGTCATATAGTTTCCATCTCACAGACGCAAGGGAATAATAATGACGATAATAATTACTGATAATAACTGATACATACTCTTGTACTATAAAAAATTAAAACAAAAAAAGCCGTTTCAAATATGAAACGGCCTATATATAATTTAAATTAAAATCTATTTAAAATGCCGTTTCGTTACTGTTGTTAATGACAACAGCAATAATAGAAATGACAATAATATTTTTCTGATTCGTAAAATTCATACTGCAAATGTATAAACTTTTTAAATACTCACAAGTTTTTTTCACACTTTTTATTTTTTTCGTAAAAAATGGGTAAGCGTTTCCTTTGCTTCAGCCACATCATGAACCCTTAAAATTTTTGCGCCCTGCTCCAACACTTTCATATGAAGTTCCTGAGTTTCTTCATTGATATTCAGAGGTGATTTTCCAAGAGGTTTATAGATAAATGACTTTCTGGAAATGCCTATCAAAAGAGGAAATTTTCCAAATCCGAGATATTCAACTTCGTGGATCATTTTCATTTGGTCTTCTACTGTTTTTCCGAAACCAAAACCGGGATCAAGAATGATATCATTCACCCCTTTTTCTAAAAGTTCTTTCGTTTTTTTGGAAAAATATTGGTTCACTTCCAGCGTTATATCTTCGAATTTTATTTTATCGTGCATGGTTTGATAGGAAGGATTTACATGCATCAGGATGTAAGGAAGCTTCGTTTCAGCAGCTGTATCAAACATTTCTGCATCATATTGGCCTCCTGAAATATCATTGATCAGATCTATTCCTTCATTAAATCCAAATCTCACTGTTTCTGTATAAAAAGTATCAAGGGAAATCAGCGCTTCCGGAAATTCTTTTTTGATCATAGAAATGAGATTTCCGATCCTGTTTATTTCTTCTTCAGCACTCAAAAATTCTGCATTGGGGCGTGTAGACTGAGGACCGATATCCAGTATTTCAGCCCCTTCTTTCAAAAGCTTTTCGGCATGCAACAAAGCTGATTTTTCATTATTGAATTTCCCTCCATCAGAGAAAGAATCCGGAGTCAGATTCAGGATTCCCATGATCTTTGGAGTGTCTAGTTGTACCAATCGGCCGTTGCAGTTGATTGAATAGGTTGGAGGGTTGGAGGACTGGATCATTGGAGGATTGGAGAGCATAGGAGTTTATTATTGGTGGATGAGAATTAATAAATGGCAGTTGATAAATGATTTTGTAGTGCAAAATTAGTGATTTATGTGTTTTTAATGAGAAGAAATTAGAAATTATAGGCTGGAAGCTAAATGCACACTCTCAAACCTCAAAACTCGGTAAATCGAATCTTGAAACTCTTTCCTCAAACACCCTCCAACCCTCTTATTCTCAAACTCTAAAACCCAACAACTCGAAATCCAACCCCCGCATCATGAATCCGAAACACTCAAACTCTCCCACCCTCAAACGCTCTGACTCACAAACTCAGCTCCTCAAATTCAAAAATCTAAAACCGAATTCGTATATTTGGAAGATTAAGAAATTTTATGCTAAAAACATCAGTACAGTTCGAGAAAGTTATCAGTCAGTGTCGTGATCTTTTCGGTAAAAAGCTACAGGATTATGGGGCTGCATGGAGGGTACTAAGACCGAGTTCCATTACAGACCAGATTTACATCAAAGTCAACAGGATTCGTACGCTTCAGATGACTGATAAAAAAATGGTAGATGAGAGTGAGGAAGATGAATTTATCGCCATTGTGAACTACTCTATCATTGGACTTATTCAGCTTGAGAAAGGTCTTTCCAATGATTTCAATGAAAATAAAGAAGAAATTTTAGGTCTGTATGACCAATACGCCCATGAAGCGAAGGCTTTAATGGAAAGAAAAAATCATGATTATGGTGAGGCATGGAGGGACATGAGAATCTCTTCGATTACAGATCTTATTTATCAGAAAGTATTAAGAACAAAACAGATTGAGGACAACCAGGGAAAAACTATCGTCTCTGAAGGGCTTGACGCAAACTATTTCGATATGCTGAACTATGCTGTCTTCTGCCTGATCAAATTCTCGGAAAAAGAAAATCAATTCGAACCCAAAAATATTTAATATGCTCAAAGGTTTATTACGCTTTATTATCGCTGTTATTTTTATCCTTTCAGGCTTTGTGAAAGCCGTGGATCTTGTAGGTTTTTCTTTCAAAATGGAAGAATATTTTGCTCCTCCTGTTTTTAATATGCCGTTTTTAGAAAAGTTTGCACTGCTATTTTCAGTAATAGTAGTGGTACTGGAGCTTTTCTTAGGGTTTATGCTGCTGCTTAAATTAAAGCTTAAATTTACCTTATCCATATTAATTGCCCTTTGTATTTTCTTTGGATTTCTTACCTTTTATTCCGCGTATTTCAATGTCGTAACAGACTGTGGATGTTTTGGTGATGCAATCAAATTTACGCCTTGGCAAAGTTTCATTAAGGATGTTGTCCTTCTTGTAGGACTGATCATTCTATTCATCATGTATAGAAAAGAATTCCGTAAAAAAGATGAGTATGCTGTTACTCAGAAAGAGCCTTCCAACACTTTCAAATATATTCTTTTAACTGTTTTTTCTCTGGGCATGATTTACGTTATGGCACAGGGAATTATGCATGAACCAATCATTGATTTCCGTGACTACAAAATTGGTACAGATATTAAAGGTGAAAAAGTAAAAATCGAGAAGAATCCTTCTGAATACAAGACTTTCTACTCTCTGAAAAATCAGAAAACGGGAGCCGTTGTAAAAGTAAATCAGGATGATTATATCAAAAAAACAGAATACTGGGCAGAAGGTTCTCCATGGAAAATTGAGGATGGGAAAAACGAATCTGTGTTGATCAAAGAAGGCTATAAGTCTGAAATTGTAAAACTGAAGATTGAAGATCCTACGGGAATGGAAGTTACCAACGAGATCATTAACGCTCCAAAAGCTGTTCTGGTTTTCTCTTACCATCCCAAAGAGATTCCTGCAGATCTGCTTCAGAAAGTGGAAGCGAAAGTAAATGCTCAGAAAGGAGCTCTTATCTATGGAGTTTCTACAGAACCCAATACTTTTAAAACCATCAAGAATGTACTGATGGACGGAACTGCCATCAAAACAATAGCGAGAAGCAACCCGTTTGTATTGATCCTTGAAAAAGGGAAAATTGTAGACAAACAGCCTGCAAAAGACTACGTTAATTAATTATAAATGATAGAAGAAAGGAAGTCTCTATGAGAAATAATTGTAGCTCAATTATCAATTATCAATTATCAATTATCAATTATCAATTATCAAATTTAAACACTAAACTTAAACATACCACAACGCATGCAAAAATCAAATAAATCAATCGCTGGCTATCACTTATTAATGATCCTTTCTTCTGTAGACGGAGAGTTTGCTCCTGAAGAAGGAATGCTGGTGCAGCAATATATGGCGGATGAATTTCCGTTCAGAATGAATCTTGATAATGAACTTGAAACGCTGGCTCTTTTACAGCCTGAAGAATGGAAAGACCATTTTGAGTTCCATGCGAGATGTTTCCATGAAGATTCTACAGAAGATGAGCGTATAAAATTTGTTCAGTTTGCAAAATCACTGATCAAAGCAGACAACAAAGTAACCGAAGAAGAGCACACATTCTACGTTTTGCTGAAAAACCTTTGGGGATTATAGCATCAATCCAAAACAAAATACCATGAAAAAAATTTATCTAGGACTATTTGTAATGAGTGCATCAACATTTCAATCTCAGAAATTTCCGGATATGAAGACACCTGTTGCAGACAAACAGGAACATATCAGAGAAATACATGGTGATAAGGTCAATGATCCCTATTACTGGATGATTGATTATTTTAAAAAAGGAAAAGATTCTACCAAGGTCGTTGATTATTTAAAGGCCGAAAATACCTATTGGGAGGGCATGATGAAAGATACAGAACCTTTCAGAGAAAAGCTTTTCCAGGAAATGAAAGCCAGAATCAAGGAGAAAGATGAGTCTGTGCCTGTTTTTAGGAATGGATATTACTATTACAGCCGTACAGAAGCCGGAAAACAATACTTTAAGTACTGTAGAAAAAAGGGCAGTCTTACCGCTCCGGAAGAAATTCTTATGGATGTAGATAAGATGGCTGAAGGTCATTCCTATTATGCCGCTTCAGGTTTCAGTATCAGTCCTGATAATACAAAGATGGTATTTGGTGTGGATGATGTTTCCAGACGACAATATAAGTTATTTTTAAAAGATCTCGGTACAGGAAAAGTTACAGATCTGGGAATAAAAAACACTGGAGGTTCTGCAACATGGGCCAATGATAATAAAACTATTTTCTATACAGAAAATAATCCTACGACCCTTTTATCTGAAAAGATCAAAAAGCATACACTGGGAACAGATTCCAGTAAAGATGTAACGGTGTATGAAGAGAAGGATAAGACCAATTTTATTTCCGTCTATAAATCTAAGAATGAAAAATTTGTTCTGATCCACTCAGGGTCTACCACTTCTTCGGAAACAAGATATCTAAATGCTGATCAGCCTGACGGGACATTTAATGTTTTCCAACCCAGAATGAAGAATGTTTTGTATACCATTACCCCATTGGAAGATAAGTTTCTGATCAGAACGAATAAAGATGCTCTTAACTTTAAAATTGTAGAAACTCCTTTAGATAAAACGGGTGTCGAAAACTGGAAAGATTTTATTCCTCACAGAAAAGATGTTTTGATGCAGGGGATAACTTCCTTTAAAAATTATCTGGTTTTCAGCGAAAGACAGAACGGACTTTCCCAACTGGTCATCTATGACAGAAAAACAGCAAAAAAGGAATTTCTGAAATTTGATGAAGCGGCCTATACTGTTTCTTCACTGGACAATCCTGAATACAATACGGATAATTTCCGTTTTGGATACACTTCTATGATTACTCCAAATTCTCAGTATGAGCAGGATTTAAAGACTGGAAAAAGAACTCTTTTAAAACAACAGGAAGTTCTGGGTGGCTATAATAAAGACAATTATACCACAGAAAGACTTTTTGCCACAGCAAAAGATGGGACAAAAATTCCAATCTCCATTGTTTATAAAAAAGGATTTAAAAAAGACGGAAACAGCCCGCTTCTACTCTATGCGTACGGTTCTTACGGAAGCTCAATGGATGCTACTTTCAACAGCAACAGGCTGAGTCTTTTGGACAGAGGTTTCGCCTATGCTATTACTCATATCCGCGGAGGTCAGGAAATGGGAAGACAATGGTATGAAGACGGAAAAATGATGAAAAAGAAAAATACATTTACCGACTTCGTTGATTCCGGTGAATATCTGGTGAAAGAAAAATACACTTCTCCAAAACATCTGTATGCTCAGGGAGGAAGTGCCGGAGGTCTTCTGATGGGAGCAGTAGCCAATATGAGCCCGAGTCTTTGGAACGGAGTCATTTCACAGGTACCATTCGTAGACGTTGTGAATACCATGTTGGACACCAGTATCCCACTGACTACCAATGAGTATGACGAATGGGGAAATCCAAATAACAAGGAAGCCTATTTTTATATGAAATCTTATTCTCCATATGAAAATATAGAGAAGAAAAACTACCCTAATCTACTGGTAACAACAGGTCTACACGATTCTCAGGTGCAATATTTTGAGCCTGCCAAGTGGGTTGCCAAACTTAGGGATATGAAAACGGATAAAAATGTATTATTATTAAAAACGGATATGGCATACGGTCATGGTGGTGCTTCCGGAAGATTTGACTATCTGAAGGATATCGCTTTGGTGTATGTATTCATGTTTAAACTGGAAGGAATTAATAAATAATAAAACTCTCGCGGATTCTGCAGACAACGCAGATTCATTAAATAAAAAATTAAAAGTAAATAAATCTATATTTAAATCTTATGAGAAGAAAAATAGTTGCAGGAAACTGGAAAATGAACAAAAATGTAATTGATGCACAACAATTGATGATTCAGTTACTAAGCTATAAAAACAACAATGCTACCAACTGTGAGGTTTGGATCGCTCCACCGTCTTTATATTTAATGATGGCGAAAGACATCTTTGAAAAGGATGAAATCGGAGTATTTTCTCAGGATATGAGCGAGCATGAAAGCGGTGCCTACACAGGAGAAATTTCTGCAGATATGTTAGAGTCTATTGATGCAACCGGATCATTGATCGGACATTCTGAAAGAAGACAATACCATGGAGAGACTGATGCTCAATGCAACAAAAAGATCAAATTGGCTTTGGATAAAGGGCTTACTCCTATCTACTGTAATGGAGAAACACTTGAGCAGAGAAAGGCAGGTCAGCACTTTGAGGTAGTAAAGAACCAGACTGAAGAGGCTCTTTTCACACTTTCTGCTGAAGAAATTAAAAAAGTAGTGATTGCTTACGAACCGGTTTGGGCGATCGGAACGGGAGAAACGGCAACGCCGGAGCAGGCTCAGGAAATTCATGCTCACATCAGAAGCATCATCGCTGGAAAATACGGTCAGGAAGTAGCTGATGAGGTTTCTATCCTTTATGGAGGTTCTGTAAAGCCTGATAATGCAAAAGAAATTTTCTCTCAACCGGATATTGACGGAGGTCTTATTGGAGGTGCTGCTTTGAAGCTTGAGGACTTCTCTAAAATTATTGAGGCTTTCAACTAATATTGTCAGGAACAATAAACCTATAAAGCATAAACCCCTGAAAGATGATTTCAGGGGTTTTTATTAGACGTTTCGGCTAAAGCCCATGGAAGATGTTCTTCTATTTTAAACGGGCTGAAGCCCATTCTTATTGAATACATCAATACCTAGTAAAATAAGACACTATCCCAGGAAATGTATTCACTGTACATTAAATTTATCCCCGCAAGATAACCGAACCATTGGTCTTAAATAATTGCTTTTAACTCAGTGCAATAAGAAATGCTATACACATCCGTATAGCATTTCTTATTCTATTATATATTTTGATTATTCTTTATATTCGTTTCCTAAACACAGATTACAAACTCCCGGAATAAGTTTTGATATATTGAGTTCTATTTTTTTACTATGAGTTTTTTACACAAATTACCCGTAAATAAAAGATAGACTCCTTCTTTAAGGTCACTTACATCCAAATTTATTGTTTTATTTTCTCTTGTTATGGGGACTTTCAACGTGACATCTTTTCCACTCATTTCAACTATTCTGATATCTGAAACCTGGCTGTTTTTAAACCAGACAGAGACTTTTCCTTTTGATGGGTTCGGATATATTGTAAAGCTTTCGTTATCATAGTTAGCCTCTTTTATATTGAGAACTGCTTCAGGAATAAGAGTTGTCTGGATAGTAAGTCCATTAATGGTATTAAAAACAAGTTCAGTATCATTGTCATTAATTGTTACTGTAACATCATTGCCAGGGCTTTGTAAAACCCATTTACCAGCTATGGTTATTTTTACAGGATCATACTGGGGAATAGAATTTACTTTGTTAACATCCGAATTTATTTGAGAGAATGTATAAGATGCGTTAAGAGGCATTATACCTAGATTGGGATTAGTTAAGCTTACCTTTAAGCTACTCCCTGCAACATCTAATTGAGTCATTACTATACAAGGCTTGTTTGCATTTTTTAGCGTTCCAATATTAAAATTCGTATTCGTATTGAAGATAACATAATTAAATATATTTTCAGCGACAAACTTTACTACATGTGCATTGTTATCTTGTTGTAAAACAGAAAAATAAGTATTGAAATTGTTATAAAGATCCTGTGCTCCTGCAGTACCTCCCTGTACAGCAATGGCATACTGGTAAGAACTGTTTACCGGTGCTGTACCATGATCAAAATAAGCAGTGGCATAATTGCCATTGGTGGTATTAGCCCCTGATTGGTCCTTAGATATTTGATTATTTCTTGCAATTTTCAATTCACTGTTATTTATAGGACTATTAGGTATAACATATGCATTACCCACCGCATCGGTTGCCCAGACACCTCCGTTATTTGCGGTAAAAATATCATTGAGCGTACTATGTGTGGTTCCGTTTATAACAGTAGGTGAACTTGCTGTTGCCAAGGTAGTCTGAAACAGAGTGGTATGTATAGTATGGGTGCCATTTGGGTCATTAATACCTGTTCCCAGACACAATATCTTATCCTTATAAAAAAAATTGGTTTTAAAAGCTGTTGCTGCAGTAGATGAATTGACATCTTTGTAGTCCATTCCAAATACGCCATAAACCTGATCTAAAGTAGCATGAGCCAGAAATACTTTTCCACTGAACAAGCGTTGCTGGTTATCATTCATTTGATCAGGAGTAAGATAAGCTACTGTTGTTCCAGGAAGATGTGCCCAATCCCAGCCATCTACTCCCAAACCACTGGCTGCTCTGGTAGATGGAGAGCCTACAAGAATTTCCATTGCCCCGGCAGATTCGTATCTTCCAAATCTGTTTTCACCTGTACCTCCTGCAGTACCCGAGTTTTCATAGTGCCAGATATGTTTACTGGTACCTTTTACACTTACCATAGCACCATTGTACTTATGGGTACTTAATCCTGCATAGGGAAATCCAAAGGAACCTGTTAATTCAGTATTTCCCACAGGGTTCTCTGTTAGTGTTTGCACCATATTTTGTGAGGCGCCCATAGCACTAAGCATATTGATACTTGTAGAGGCACTGCTGTAAAGAGCAGAACGTTCACTTGCAGTAGCCGTATTCCAAAGTCGCCTGAACTCTTTACCCAAGATCAGGTTTTCAACTGGATCAGCAGCATACTGCAATGCCATAGCGTACATTATTTTATCAACTACCTGTGTATTGTATGGAAATCTCCCGGTCAATCCACGGGGAATTTCAAACCTGTTACTGAATTTTGTCCAGGTTAATGTCGTTTTTTTTAATAAATCCCGTGCCTGATATGAAAGTTCGTAAGGTGTATTTTTGAGCATCAGATTTAAGCTTGAAATCACATTAACAGCATTTTCTCCATACGTGTTGGAATATACACCTCTGTGGTGAAAAGTCATCAGATCCGGCTTGATTTTGTCTGCCCATCCATAGCTTATTTTTAATGCATTATTAAGGTAGTCTTTAAAAAAAATCATATCCGCTATTTTCTCGTTGTTGTCTTCTTCTGCCAGAATATAACAAAATCTTTGCTGGGATAGGGATCTCATCATGTCAGTATTACTGCCTGGATAAGTAAAAGTAAGCACACCGTAATCAGGATCGAGAAATTCAGTGATTTTCCCCACGGTGGCAAGATGATGGGCAAACTTACCAGCGTTTGCAAGTTCATCTTTCATCATTAACACCGAAGTTGAATAAGCTGCCATTCTCAAAGCTGTAGAACCTCCCATTTCTACAATTTGTTCAGGTACATCAACGTCCATGGTAAAATTACTGGAAGAACTGATACCCTTTATTTGTAAATAATCAAAAACTTTAATAATCTTTGAAAGAAGTTCTGGATGATGATAGTTAGGATTCGACGGATTACCATTGACTATCGGTCCCTTGATACAGTAAGGAAATACCAGGTTAATAAGATTATTTTCTACGGTTTTTCTGAGATCATTTCTGTCATTATTATTACTGATAATATCCCATACCGGACCGGGGTTATTTAAATCCAGATTATCAGCAAATGCTTTAGCATTTGTAAGATTAGATCCAATGTATCTATTGTATCTGCTACTTACTTCTGTTTTAGTGTAATCTGCTCCCTCTCCGGTCAGCCAGTTTACATATTTGATTTTTATATTGTTTATCTCATTTATCTGCCCTTTTATAAAGAACGACGAAAAAACAAAACATATAATAATAAAAAATCTTAAAAGCATAATATTTTTTTTCAAAATTACACAATATCGCTATGCAGTGTGGCGGTTTGCAAAAATGTTAACAATAATCATTGAAATGTAAAATTTAAATGATTCAAAATGAGAGCATTGAGGTTTTCCCGTGTAACATTTTTTTTGAGGGGTTTATAAAATATATTGTCATTTATTGTTTTTTTACTGATTATCCGTTTATACAACAGTAATATTTGCAATCACGAGCCTATCGAATAGCTTTTCTCCCAAATACCTTCGATTAAGTTTGTAAACGAACTCATTTAAGTATAGTTGTAGATACTTTCTCTTGATTTTATGGTATTTGCTCAGCAAGTTTCTTTTGGCATTACTAATGTACCCATTTGAGAGTATCCTTAGTTGTTTTGGTATCTGTCAAAATCCCAACTTTCCTTAGTGACTTTCGGCTTAAAGGCTGTAAAGTCTTCAACGTATTGTACCATAAGCTCACCTAAAACCGCTTCAAAATCAACTGTTGCAGCAATAGAATCGTGAATCGTAAAAAGTGCCATTTTCAGGGTACTCTTTCGCAATCTTTTTAGTCACATAATCAATAATGCAGTGCGATTCTATATTTTGAAGAAGTCTCGATAAATGCGCATTATCTTCTTCTTTCAAAGTTTCAAGAACACGCATGAAATTTGGCAATTCTTCTTTCAATTTGAGATAATACTCGTCTGTTGAATCATTCTTACAGAAGAGTGCTCTTATAAAAACTGATTTCAAAAGTTCTCTTTCTGTATCAAAGGAAACAGGATGCTTACTTTTTAATTCCTTAATGAAAACAACACGTGTGAGAAGAACATCTTCTTGCGTATGAAGAACCGCCTGTTCGGCGAGTTCGAGTATCATCAAAAAGATAAAGACACTCCTTAATCTCAAAAGCAAGAGGCTGTCCAAAAAGTTTGGACAGCCCTTAATATATAACAGCAAGCTTTTTGAATATTCCGTTTTCCGATATAAATATTGCTAATTGCTATTTTTTTAGATATTATCTTAAAGTAATAAGGAGATTAATTATTATCAATACAAAATTATCAAAATTACAACTGATAATCAATATTTTAACTCAAACAACTATTATATCTTCAGATAACATTTAACTATTGATAATCGACTACATACATTGTTCCTTTATCTACCTTTCCTGTTTTAGGCAGAATTTTTGCTTTAGGATTTCCGTTCCCGTCATCTACTACTCCAAAATCATCATCATTGAAAACAGCCAGTTTATTGTTTCCTAAATAAACAATTCCCTCAAATTTATCATGTTCATAACCTAATTTTGCAACCAGATCCACTGCCAATGTTTTGGTGACAGTCTTTATCCCTGCATTGGTTATCTCATCCCATGAGCACTGTTCTAAAGCTTTTCCGTTCACTTTCATCCCGTCTACAGCATTAATATCAGCTCCGTTTACATCACTGGCATTGCTCAGGTTGATTCTGTATACCTTTTTAAGCCCTCCCTGAGATCCGAAATTTCCATCTCTTTCAATCACTAAGAATTCATTATTACTTAATGCCGTAATATCACAAACCGAGTCAGAAGCGCCTCCATCCTGTTTGTATAAAAACTGCTTGGTCTGCCCTGTAATAATATCAAATGTGACAATTCTTGTTAAGCTAGTATTGGTTGCCAATGCTTTGCTGGGCACATACATCATCGACTGTATTGTTCCAACCAATGTTCTTCCGTCCGGGGTCATAGCAAGTCCTTCCATTCCTCTGTTAGCCCTTCTTTTGGCTAAAACAGCAGGTAATTTTCTTGTTCCTGTATTTACACCTATCGGGCTTATTCTTTCCATTTCTACTCCATCTGCGCTGTAATGCACGATATGCGGACCATATTCATCAGAAACCCAAAATGTACCGTCAGCCGCAGCAACAATACTTTCACTGTCCAGGCCATATGTATCCGTACCCAGAACATTTCCGGATGCATCATAGGCTATTTCTCCTGTACTCCCCATTCCTACAGGGTTTGGTAAGCCTGTAATAGGCTGTCCCGATGGATTTTTAAGCTTAATATATTTGATCACCTCTACATTTCCATCAGCATTGATTTTAAAATGCATAATGGTAGGAGTAAAGTTAGGGGTTAAGAATTTTTTTCCATTCTGGAAGTCCGTGTTGGGTCCCCTGTCTGTAATGACATAAAATTCGCCTTTTCTCGTAGGGTGAGCCGCAGCTCCGGAGCCAAATCCGCCATTGATAACATCTACTCCGTTTATCGTAGCCAATTTGGTAAATGGAAACTCCTGAGGGAGTTTGGAATAATTAATATCCTGGTTAATCATTGTGGTATCATCATCACTTTTACATGAAGCCAATACTGCCAGCACTACAACAGACAATAGTAATTTTTTCATATTCACTTTTATGGCTGCGAAAGTATAAATTGATTGTAAACTCATCTTGAATATAATGATAATTGTGTTTTAACAATGGAACCTCAAAATGAATTGAATATAAACAGAAAAACATTGAATTTTAAAATAAAACATTAATCATTCAACCCAATCATTAATTAATATGAAAATCAGCTTTTTAAGAATCTCTAAAAAAAAATAATTCACAAAACGGACTCACCTATTTATATGATATATTTGCAGCGTTTTTTAAGGCTGAACAATGTTCATTAATAGGGAATCAAGTGAGAATAATATTCAAATCTTGGGCTGTACCCGCAACTGTAAACTGTTTAAACTTATAGCACAACAATATCCACTGGGTCTGAAAATCCGGGAAGGAAGCTGTAAGATGTGAGCCAGGAGACCTGCCTTAAGATACGGGCTTCAGAGAAGGAATTATTTTTACTCTGAAGATAAGTTTCGGGAATAAAACTTTAATTTAATTATATCATGAGAAAAATCTATCTTTTTTTCTTACTGCTTTGTATGCAGTTATTGTCGGCCCAATTCACAGAAAACGACATCAAATTTTGGGTAGGAACCGGTTCTAAAAAGGCCTATTTCATTGCTGATTTTAATGACGATAATACTCCCAATTCTTATGCGTGGGGATATCGTTTTGATAGCAATGATTTAGTGATGGAAGATCTTATCAATGCAATTGTGGCCGCAGAATCCAAAATGCAGGTTGACATTCCTACAGGATATCTTTCTATTCTGAATTATAATCATCACACCTCCACTACTGATGATAGCTGGATAACATGGTCTGGGCCCAGCGCATCAAACATGACGTGGAACAATGGTGTAGGGTATACTCCATTGGTTGACGGAAAATGGTATGGAGTGGCATATGGTCTTGATCATTACGATACTCCTCCCTCTACTCCCGTTGCAGCTTACAGCTCTACATGGTATACTCCATCTCAGGTTACCAACTGGATTGGAACAGGAAGCAATACAAGTCTTATCGTAATCGATTTTGGAACTGATAATGCCAACGGAAGTGCCAATTCTTTTGTCTTTGGAATAAAATATAATGGAAGTATAACGGCTGAACAGGCTTTACAACTGATCCAGTCACAGACTTCCTATTTTAATGTTACATCCGTCAATAATCAGATTTCCAATTTATCATTGAATTCATTCACCGGGAACGCTTCCGGATCAGATAGCTGGAAGTTGTATAAAGGAAAAGACTTGTCGAGCTGGCAAACCAAAACTAACCTTTCTCAGATTCAGTTGAGCAACAACGACTGGTTGGGATTGAGTTTTGGACAGAGAAGACCATTTACCCCGACTGAAGCATCTAATGCAACACTGGGAACGTCCGATGTGAATAAGAAAAAATTCAGTATTTATCCTAATCCTGCAAGTGATTTTATTCAGATTGAAACTGCTGAGAAACTGAAGGAAGTGAATATGTATTCTGCCACAGGACAGAAGGTAATGACTTCTCAGGAAGCAAAGATTACGATCCAGTCTTTAACTTCAGGGGTTTATTTTGTTGAAATTAAAACTGCTGAAAGTACTACGATCCATAAAATGGTTAAGAAATAGAGAAAGCGCCTTGAAAGGCGCTTTTTTTATAAGGATATGTCCAGAACTACACGTAAAACCACCCCGTCAAAAATTATTTGAATTTTCACTCCTCCTGAAGAGGGGAATTTTACGTCTCCAGTATTTGTAAGCGTTTTAATTTTCCGGGAAAAAACTTTTGTGGTAAACAAAAAACCGCACCAGATGGGTGCGGTTTCTTATGATTTTATAATCAATTATTTTTTCTCTGTAGATCTTTGTAGAACCTCATCTACCATTCCGTAACCTTTAGCTTCTTCAGAAGTCATCCAGTAATCTCTGTCAGAAGATTTCTCTACCCACTCATACGTTTGTCCTGAGTGGTGACCGATGATTTCATAAAGCTCCTGCTTTAATTTCAGCATTTCTCTCAAGTTGATCTCCATATCTGAAGCTACTCCCTGAGCACCTCCTGAAGGCTGGTGGATCATTACTCTTGAGTGCTTAAGCGCAGAACGTTTTCCTTTTTCTCCGGCAACCAATAATACAGCTCCCATAGAAGCAGCCATACCTGTACAGATTGTCGCTACATCCGGCTTGATGATCTGCATCGTATCATAAATACCTAAACCGGCATATACGCTACCACCAGGAGAGTTGATATAGATCTGAATATCTTTTGATGGGTCTGCACTTTCTAAGAATAAAAGCTGTGCCGTAACGATGTTTGCTACCTGATCATCAATACCTGTTCCCAGGAAGATAATTCTGTCCATCATCAAACGGGAGAAAACGTCCATCTGAGCAACGTTTAATCTTCTTTCTTCCATGATGTACGGAGTAAGATTCGTTGGGCCATACATTCCCATATACTGATCGGTAACCAAACCGTTATTTCCTAAGTGCTTTACAGAGAAATCTCTGAATTCTTTTTTAATGTCCATATTTTTATTATGTATTATTTTTAAATATTCCTGAAGTTTAAATTACAATATTTATTCCTAAAATTTTATAGGACTTTTTGTCACAGAATATCAAAAAAAACTGACTTCAAACTATCTCTTACGATCTACATAAATCCCTTTGATAGGTGAATATTCGATAATATTGCTCAATCTGATGGAAGCCTGTTTCAGTAAGGTAATCTTTTTTATCAGTTCATAATATTTTCCTTCATCTGTATTGCTGTACTGATCCAGTTCTTTTGCCGTTTCTGTGATTAAATAATCAATATATCTGTATTTGTGCAATAAAACATCTCCCTGGATCTGATCCGCCACTTTATCTCCGTAATTGGGTGGATAGATGTTTCTGGAAGCCCAATTTTCAAGATCATCCAACGGAATCAAAGCATCTACAACCTTTGTGGTAATCTCTTCATCCATAAAAGATACAAAAAAGTTTCCACTTCTGAGCTCGTCTTTTTGAATTCCTTCTCTTACCTGAGTGATAATGATTTCATTTCCTTTGACTAAAAATGCATACTGCTCTTCTTCAAAATGATGAAGAATCTCCTCAATGACTGTAATCTGATATTCTTCACCCTGTTCATTTTTACGTTTCAGAACAATATCTCCAAATGCCAGCATGTGTTCTACAAGTTTATTCTCCATAAACAATACATCGAACAAAAAAGGATCTTCTTTTTCCTTATCCAAAGGAACAATCTCCATCTTAGGAGCAACATTTTCCTTCGGTTGCTGCTGCACATGATGAGTCTGATTCTGCGTGATCTGCTTCTGAACCCCTAGCTCATTGAAAAGACTCTGCTCAGAAAGTCCGAACTTATTGGATACTTCCTTAAGATAGACTTCCCTTTTCAGTGCATTCTGTACAAAAGAAACCGATTTCACGATATCTCTTATTGCTTCAGCCTTTTTAATAGGATCATTTCCAACATCTCTCAACAGGATTTCCGCTTTAAAGTCGATGAAATCCATCGCTTCATTTTCGATATACTTTTCAACGTATTCCTGAGGATGTTTTCTGGCGAAAGAATCCGGGTCATCTCCATCAGGGAAAAGCAATACACGGATATTCATTCCTTCAGTCAAAAGCATATCTATACTTCGGAAACTGGCTTTAATACCTGCATTATCACCATCAAAAAGAATGGTTACATTTTCCGTAAGCCTTTTGATCAGTTTGATCTGCTCGGTAGTTAAAGAAGTTCCCGAACTGGCCACTACATTTTCAATTCCGGACATGTGAAGAGAGATCACGTCCATATATCCTTCCACCAAAAGACAGACATTCTTCCTTGAAATGGACTGCTTGCTCTGGTTTAATCCATAAAGAACATTGGATTTATGATAAATCTCCGTTTCCGGCGAATTGAGGTATTTTGCTGTTTTGACATTACTCTTAAGAATCCTGGCTCCAAAACCTAAAACCCTCCCTGAAAAACTGTGAATCGGGAAGATCACTCTATCCCTGAAACGGTCTACTCCTCCCGGCGTGTTTTCCGGGAAAATAGAAAGTCCTGATTTCTCAAGAATTTCTTTCGTATATCCTTTTTCCAGGGCATACGCCGTAAAAGCATTCTTTTTTTCAGGAGAATATCCCAGCTGGAATTTATTGATAATATCATCCTTAAGTTCTCTCTCTTTAAAATAAGAAAGCCCTATGCTTCTGCCTTCCTTATCATCCCACAAGATCTCCTGGAAATAGGTATTCGCTACTTCGTGGATCTTATATAAAATATCTTTTTCTGTCTGGGCATTTTTTGCTTCCTCAGAAATTTCACGCAGATCTTCTTCTACTTCAATACCGTACTTTTTGGCAGCATGGCGAAGCGCTTCAGGATAAGTGAAATTTTCAATCTCCATAAGGAAAGAGATTGCTGTACCCCCTTTTCCTGTTGAAAAATCTTTCCAGATCTGTTTGCTTGGTGAAACGACAAAACTGGGAGACTTTTCTTCATGAAAAGGACTCAGTCCTTTAAAGTTAGACCCTGCTCTTTTCAACTGCACATATTCGCCCACAATCTCTTCAACGCGGATCGTGGAGAATATTTTATCAATGGTCTGCTTAGAAATCATGCTGTAAAATTAAGTATTTTTATGTAGAAATTGAAAGAGTTTGAGAGTGAGAGTATAAGAGTAAGATGTGAGTTTCGGGTTTGCTCTCAAAAATCAATTGTAGCTTCAATCCTACTCACCTATCTTTATGGTCTTTATTCTTTTCTCTTTATTCTCAATTTTCGCTCTTTAAATTCATTATTTTTGCAAAACAAATTAGTATATGCAGTTCACTATAAATACAATTGAAGACTGGCAGGAAGTTGTTGACAGCATCATTCCTCAATTAAAACATAATATTTTTTTATTAAAGGGAAACCTGGGAGCCGGAAAAACGACGTTCACCCAATTTTTGCTTAAAAATATGGGCAGCAAAGATGAAGTCAACTCTCCTACTTACTCTATTGTCAATGAATACAATACAGAAAAAGGAAAAGTGTACCACTTTGATCTTTACCGCTTAAAAAACATTGAAGAAGTCTATGATATCGGAATTGAAGAATACCTGGACAACTCTTTTCTTTGTATCATCGAGTGGCCGGAAGTCTATGAAGAGGAACTTTACGGGCTCAACTACCACACAATGAGTATTGTGAATACGGGTGAAAACAGAGAAGTTTCATTCGATTAAATATTATGTATCTTTGCTCATTAATTGAGTGTAAATAACAATCTGTAAGACATAATTTAATTTAAGGATGAGTACAAATATTTTTACTCCTTTCACAGAAGAAGAATTGATGCCGAAAGAGGAAAAATTGGAGGTGATAAAAAAAGGAAAACAATTCAGTATTGGAATTCCTAAAGAAACCTGTCTCAACGAAAGGAGAACCTGCATTACTCCTGACGCCGTACAGGTGTTGGTAGAGCACGGCCATGAGATCATTATTGAATCTGGGGCCGGACAAGGTTCTTTTTTTACAGATTTACAATACTCTGAATCTGGAGCGAAGATCACCACTGATCCTAAAGAAGCTTTCGGGCAGGATCTTATCCTTAAGGTCAACCCTCCTACGGAAGACGAAATAGAGTATATGAAACCGAATACTTATCTGGTTTCAGCACTTCAGATCAACCTCAGAGACAAGGATTATTTCTTAAAGCTTGCTGAGAAAAAAATAAATGCCATTGCTTTCGAATTCATCGTTGATGAATACAAGCAGCTGGCTTTGGTAAGATTAGTAGGAGAAATTGCAGGCACTGTTTCTATTTTATATGCTTCGGAATTATTAGCCTTATCCAACGGCTTAATGCTCGGAGGGATCACAGGTGTAAGACCTGCTGAAGTAGTGATTCTTGGAGCTGGGATTGTAGGTGAATTCGCTACGAAAGCAGCCATAGGTCTGGGAGCCAGTGTAAAGGTTTTCGACAACTCATTATCGAAGCTGAGAAGACTTCATACGATTGTTGACAGCCGTGTTCCGACTTCCATTATTGATCCTAAAGAACTCAGCAAAAGTTTAAGACGTGCTGATGTTGTCATAGGAGCACTCCCAAGATTGAATATGACCCCTATCGTTACTGAAGATATGGTCATGAAAATGAAAAAAGGCAGCGTGATCATCGATATCACTATAGATAATGGTAAAGTTATTGAAACTTCAGAACTCACCACTATGGAAGATCCTTATATCATCAAGCACGGTGTCATCCACTGCGGACTTCCGAACCTTACCTCAAGAATGCCGAGAACTACCACCAAGGCCATCTCGAATTTCTTCCTTTCCTATATTTTAAATTATGACGAAGAGGGCGGCTTTGAAAACATGCTGATCCGCAAAAACGAAATGAAGCAGAGCTTATATATGTACAAAGGAAGACATACCAAAAAGATCATCTGCGACCGTTTCGGACTTACGTACCACGATATCAATCTTTTAATTTTCTAATGAAGAAACTGAAATTTTATGCAATAGGCTTCGTTCCTGGGCTTTTACTCGTATTTTTTATTTTAAACAAAAAAGGAGCAAGCTGCAGCGGTTATTTACCCAACAGCCGTGTTATTGCTGAAACGCTATCGAAGGAATTCAAATATTCTGAAGGGGTTAAAAGCGCAATGACTACCTACAAGATTGATGAGAAATTTGTAAAAGATAGTATCATTACTAACGGAAAAGTAGATTTTGACCGCAGCCAGGCGCAGAAAAAACCGTGTCCAAACTATATTTTGACCTATCCTGAAAAAAATCCATCTTACGAGATCTCTTTTGAAAAATGTGAAGAAGAGGTAACGGTAAACGGTCTTAAGAAACTTAAATAGTTTTTAATAACCACGATTCTATGGGCGGCAATTACTACATGATTCATGATTATCTGATATTCGTCGGAGTTTTTGCCATTTTCCTGTTTCTTACGGTAAGTATTTATCTCTTCAGCCAGAATCAGAAGCTGAGTCAGAAAAATACCAAATTATCAGAAACCAACAAACTTATCGAGCAGCGTCTGAATGAAGTCCGTTTGGAACATATCGGTACAAAGCTGAATCCGCATTTGTTTAAAAACATTCTCAATTCGGTTCAGTCTCATGCCTATCAGACGTATATGTCTTTGGATAAACTGGCCAATGTGCTGGATTATATTTTATATGAAAGCAACAATAAGTATGTCAGCCCTAAAGAAGAACTTAATTTTGCTTTAAGCCTTATTGAGATTAATAAAATTAAAATCAATCCCCTTTTCGATTTCAGAATCAAATCCAGGATCAACAAGTCCGATTCTCTATATGAAGAAAAGGTATTTGCTCCGCTGATCTCTGTGGACCTTATTGAAAATGCCTTCAAACATACAGATTTCCTTGCCCTGGATTCTTTCATTTCCATTTATATGGAGCTTGAAGATGGTATTTTCACCATGAAAGTAAGCAATAAGGCTTCTTTAAAAAATATTCTGGAAAAGGAAAAAAGCGGTTTTGGAAGCCAGTCTTTTGATCAAAGACTTAAAATGATCTACAGCACTTATTACCAGCTGGAAAGAAGTTCGAAAAACGGAGTCTTTACAGCGGAATTAAAAATCAATTTAGGAGAATTCTATGATAAAATGCGTTATTCTGGATGATGAATTACTGGCCATCAGTTATTTAAAACTTCTATGCGAGCAGATTGACAATGTAGAGGTCGTAAAGGCATTTAATGATCCTAAAATTTTTCTGAACGAAATAGATAACATCGACTGTAATCTGTGTATTCTGGATATTGAAATGCCCGGAATGACAGGACTTCAGGTAGCTGAGATTATTTCAGGCTCAAAAAAAATAATCTTTACAACGGCTTATAAAGAATATGCCGCCGAAGCTTTCGACCTGAATGTGGTAGATTACGTAAGAAAACCCATTAAAAAAGAAAGATTGATTCAAGCCTTTGAAAAAGCTAAAGAACTGGTGGAAGACACTCCTAAAAAAGCTTTTATCGAATGGAATACCAATATCGGAAAAACGGTCATATTCACAGAACAGATTTCTTATATCAAAACCTCTGAGATAGACAGCAGGGATAAAGATATCATATTGATTGATGGAACGACTATTGTTTTAAAAAACCTGAATTTTAAAAACCTTCTGGAAATGCTTCCAGCCAAAGATTTTGCACAGGTCAACAAGAAAGAGATCATTGCTCTGTCTTCCATTAAGGTATTTTCAACCAACGAGATTATCACCACTATTCCTACGGAGGATCATAATTTTTTGAAACTTCAGATTGGAGATGCCTATAAAAACTCTCTGATGGAGCTATTCGGAAAATAGACCTTCTTCAAATCTTTAGGGTTTCGTTACAGAATATCCACGCTTCATTACAACTCCCCTTTTTCAGTATTCAATCTATTTAATTTTGTAGAGAATTAATTGATTTTATAATGAAAAACTTTTTCTATGCTGCAGGATTTCTCATATCCGGTCTGTGTTTTTCTCAGGAAACCTCTTCAAAAGTTAAGGTGTCATTTTTTGACGGGATAGCAGTGGCCGGATATGTAGATCATGGTGCCTTTATCAACTTTACAGGTCCTAATGTGAGTCTTACTCATAAAAATGTTAAATTTATACTGGGAATGCTTCCTTCATTGAGAATTAAAGAAGACCACTCGCCCGGAACCAAAAACAGCCCTATTATGCCCACATTGGGAGCAGGCCTCACCATGGTTTATAAAAAGATAGCTTTTCAGATTCCGGCCTATTACAATGCTAAAACGGCTGATCAGAATGGCAGCTGGAAAGTAGGAATTGGACTTGGCTATTCATTTAAATAGATTTGATTACATTTTTTAGAACATTCATTACATTTAAAAACAATAGTATTTTAATCTTAATATATTCTTATCAACTTTGCATAAAATATTGGAATCATGAATTTGGGGAAATACAAAAATATTATCTTTTACATCAGTACCATTGCATTCTTTTCTTGCATCATGTATTGGTTCTTTATCCAGGGCAAAACACTGGAAATCGGAGAAAATATCACTCCTAGCAAAGCTACGGGAGCTACGATGTGGGAGAATTTTGCAGATTCTTTTCTGGCAAACCTTCATCACCCTTTGGCACTTCTTCTTACCCAGATTGTAACCATCATCCTTGTCGCAAAACTTTTCGGATGGATTTGTACAAAACTGAAACAACCCTCTGTAATAGGTGAAATGATCGCCGGTATTGTTTTGGGACCCTCACTTTTCGGATTATATTTCCCTGAACTTTCTGCCTTTATCTTTCCGAAAGAATCTCTTCCCAATCTACAGTTTTTAAGCCAGATCGGTCTGATTCTCTTCATGTACATTGTCGGAATGGAACTTGACCTGAGCGTTCTGAGAAAAAAGGCACACGATGCCGTAGTGATCAGTCACGCAAGTATTATTTTTCCTTTTGCATTAGGAGTAGGACTTTCTTATTTCATTTATAAAGAATTTGCCCCGGAAGGCATTCAGTTCAGTTCATTTGCCTTATTCATAGCGATTGCAATGAGTATTACAGCCTTTCCGGTTCTCGCAAGAATTGTTCAGGAAAGAAACCTTCACAAAACAAAAATAGGAACAGTTGTTATTACCTGTGCCGCCGCTGATGATATTACCGCATGGTGTATTCTGGCAGCTGTAATTGCCGTGGTAAAAGCTGGATCTTTTTCAGGATCAGTATTCGTTATCTTAATGGCTATTCTGTATGTTTTCATTATGATAAAAGCGGTAAGACCATTCCTGAACAGAATTGCCGAATCACAAAAAGGAAAAGGATTTATCAGCAAATCACTGGTTGCTGTATTTTTCTTAATCCTTATCATCTCTTCTTATGCAACAGAAGTAATCGGTATCCATGCTCTTTTCGGAGCATTTATGGCCGGAGCAATTATGCCGGAAAACGTTAAATTCAGGAATCTTTTCATAGAAAAAATAGAAGATGTTGCCCTGGTTTTACTATTGCCGCTTTTCTTCGTATTTACAGGGCTAAGAACCCAGATCGGATTATTGAATGATCCTCACCTTTGGAAAATTGGAGGATTGATCATTTTGACAGCCGTTACAGGAAAATTTGTAGGAAGTGCGCTCACCGCAAGGTTTTTGAAAATAAGCTGGAAAGACAGCCTCACAATAGGTGCTTTAATGAATACCAGAGGCCTTACAGAACTTATCGTACTTAATATCGGTTATGATTTAGGAGTATTAGGTCCGGAACTTTTCGCAATGCTTGTTATCATGGCTTTATTTACAACATTTATGACGGGGCCGTGTCTGGATTTTATCAATTATCTTTTCAAAGGAAAAAAATCGATGATTGAAGAAGATGAACAGGAAGATGATGATACAAAATACAGGGTTCTTTTATCTTTTGAAACCGCAAAATCCGGAAGTAAGCTATTGAAACTTGCAGATAATTTCACCCATAAAATGAACGGGAACAAAAGTGTAACAGCAATGAATATTGCTCCTGTTGACGAGCTTCACGCCTTCGATATAGAAAACTTTGAAAGAGAACAGTTTAAAAATGTCATTGAAACCTCCCACGAGCTTCAGCTTGAAGTGACAACACTTTTCAAGGCTTCTACAGATGTTGAAAGTGACCTCACCAATATTACCAATAAGGGGAATTATGACCTTCTTCTTATCATGCTGGGAAAATCAATGTACGAAGGAAGTTTATTGGGAAGATTATTAGGATTTACAACCAAAATCATTAATCCTGAAAAATTATTGAACACCGTAAAAGGAAAAGGAAATATTTTCAACAACTCTCCTTACGATGATCTTACCCTTCAGGTTTTAGAAAAAGCGACCATTCCTGTCGGAATTCTTGTTGATAAAGAATTTAAAACGGCAGACAAAATATTTGTACCCATCTTTAATCTAAGTGATTTCTATCTTCTGGAATATGCCAAAAGACTTATCAATAACAACAATTCCCAGGTTATTATTCTGGATGCTGCAGGACAGATCCGAAACAATATTGAGGTGAAAGAACTGATCAGAAGTATAGAACAGGTAGCTCCTAATCATATTACCTTGTACAATGAGAAAAAGATTGAGAAAGAGTTTCTGACCTCTCAGGATCTGATGCTTATCAGCAGCAAAAGCTGGAAAAACCTGATCGATACAAAAAGTCTCTGGCTTTCTGATATCCCATCAACATTGATTATATCAAATCCCTAGCACAATAACACACCGATATTTCTATTTCTACCAGAAGCTGTAAATATTATTCGTTGTCTGTAAAGAAAAAACGGGTATATTTATAGCTTCAATTTTTTGGGACATGCTGATTAACAGTGAAAATGGAGTTATAGAACTGGAAGTCTTTACTACCCGGCTTTATAAAGGAATGAAATTTGATCAGCTGAAGCAAACTGATTTTCATAAAGAAAAGTATCATCATATGTGGGATGCAAAAACCGGGTATTTTTGGTATTATTTTAAGAGCATAGAAGTACAAGGATACCAGGTATCTTTCAGTCTGTGCTTTTTCGAAGATCAGCTGGACATCATTCATATGAACACATGGGAAAATGGTGATGCAAAAGACTGGAATGAATGGACAGAGGAAAAAGAAATGAAGGTTTTCTACCGGAATACTACTTTTCTTTCTCAGATTCTGGAAATGTCTCCAACCCAAAAAAAGAAAAACCCTTACCCAAGCTGCACCTTCAAATTTCCCTGGGGAAATGTATGGTCGGTCTACGATCCAAGAAGTGCCAGCAGCCTTATGGGAATCAACTTTAATGAAGAGGAAAAAAACAAATAAAAATAACTTATAACCAAAGAATAAGATTTTAGTATGTGCCGATATTCCATGATGGTTTACAAAGGACATTATGCCTGTTTTAACTGCCAGAAAACTTTCAAACGACGTCATTTAAAAGATGTGGACCGGGATGCTCAGGTCTCCGTAGAAGCCAAATGCCCTGAATGCGGCAATCTGATGGCCAATATGGGGCTCGATTTCAAATCGCCTTCAAAAAATGACGATAAACAATGGGCTCACATCCGGAATCTGTACACAGTCGGAATCACTTTTCATTCCTGTGGCTGCTCCGGACCGGGATATATACCGCAAGACCGAAAAGCTATTATTTGTTATCTTGAAAAAATCCGCGCAGAATATATGCATTCTCTTGTATTCTGGAGATACCGTATAGAGCCTGAAAATAAAAAAGAACGCGAACAGGATTATCAAAAAAGTGGTAGTTATTTGTTGACGGTCAACCGCAATGCTTTTAAAGAAACCGTAACCAATCAGGAGGGAATCAACTACTGGATCAAAAGGATCAATGAAGTAGAGGAAAGGCTTACTATTATCAAAGCGAATACTCAATAGTTAATGCAATACATTTAGTAAGTAACATCCACAGCGCCGATTAATGGTATCTATATATAATTTAGATAAGAAATTTCGTTTCGTTTAAAAAATATTTTTACCTTTGCTAAGTGAATTTTAACAACGGAACATATTATTATAGAATTTTTAACTCAGATCTGGGATAGGGATTCTTATGAATATAATTTAAAACCTCGTCCTAGGACGAGGTTTTTTTATTTAAAAAAATTTAAAAAGATGAAAATAAGTATTATTGGAGTAGGATTAATCGGAGGTTCGATGGCCTTGAAATTAAGGGAGAGAAATATCGCCAGCTTCATTTACGGAATCGATAACAATACACAGCATATCAATGATGCCTTAGACCTCAAGATCATTGATGCTGGAGCAGATCTGGAGCAGGGAATCAAAAATTCGGATCTGATTATCCTTGCTATTCCTGTAGATGCAGCCAGAAAATTACTTCCAGGTGTTTTGGATCTTGTGTCTGACCATCAAACAGTAATGGATGCAGGTTCTACAAAAGCTGGAATTGTAAAAGCCGTAAGAAACCACCCGAAACGATCAAGATTTGTAGCCTTCCACCCGATGTGGGGAACAGAAAACAGTGGTCCGAAATCAGCCATTGCAGAGAGTTTTGCAGGGAAAGCAGGCGTTATATGCAATAAGGAAGAGTCTGCAGAAGACGCGCTGAACATCGTTGAAAAAGTAGTGGATGCTCTTGACATGCATATGATCTACATGAATGCTGAAGATCATGATATCCATACGGCTTACATTTCTCATATTTCCCATATTACCTCATACGCTCTTGCCAATACCGTGTTGGAAAAAGAACGTGAAGAAGAAACCATTTTTCAGCTTGCCAGTTCCGGTTTTTCAAGTACGGTTCGTCTTGCCAAGTCACATCCTGAAATGTGGGTTCCCATTTTTAAGCAGAACAAAGAAAATGTTCTGGATGTTCTGAATGAACATATCACCCAGCTCAGAAAATTCAAATCTGCACTGGAAAAAGAAAACTATGAATATCTTGAAGAACTGATTACCAATGCCAACAGAATCAGGGGAATTTTAAGGTAACAACCTATATACGACACTAAAAGCCCGACAGCTTTTACTTTTATTTTTATTAAGAATCCTTAGGCAATCATGTCTAAGGATTTTATGTTTTTATATCCTACTATTTTCATTCACACTCCTTCCAGCTTCCAGCACTTACTTTTATTCACTTTAATCAATTAAATTTTAATAAAATTAAAAAATATTTTAACTTTATTAAAAAAAGTATTACTTTCGTAAAAAATATAATCCATGAAACTCCCCATAGTCTGTCCAAGCTGCGACAATACGCTTAACGTAAGCCAGATGAAATGCCCTAACTGCAAAACAGAAGTAAGCGGTGATTATGAACTTCCGGTGCTCCTTAAACTGAACCGCGAAGAACAGGATTTTGTTCTCAATTTTTTCCTGTCGAGCGGAAGTATCAAAGAAATGGCTAAACAGGCAGCCCTATCCTATCCTACCATGAGAAATAAAATGGATGACCTCATTACTAAGATCGATCAACTGAAAACCAATTTGTAAAACTCAATCTTATGAACTGGAAAACCATTTTCAATCCGTTTGAAAAATTTGACGAAAAATTACTCCTGTTGGTAGGAGTCTTCACAATAGTAATTTCTATTACAATTGGGTATTGGACGGAAACTACTTATACCAGTATATATAAAATCAATAATGTAGAAAACATTTCTCTTCAAACTACAGCCATTATAACCACGGCAAGTTTTGCTTCTGCAATTATTATTCTTTTTATATTGGGTAAAATATTAAATAATAGAACAAGGCTTATTGATATTGTCAATACCGTTTTACTTTCACAGCTTGTTCTAGCTGTTTTGCAGCCTCTGAACAAGATTCCTTTTATAGAGAACGCGCAAAAAACAATGATAAGCTACACCAGACATCCTACTGAATCAACCCCTATATTTGATATCAGCATTATGATGGCTCTGGCTATGTTCAGTATTCTTGTTTTAATTTACAGCATTGTCATTTATTATAATGGCTTTAAAACCGCTACCAATATCAAAAAATGGCAGCATATTGTTCTTTTTGCTGTAGTATCGCTTGTTACGACTTTAGCCTGCCAGATTATAATGTCTAATTTTATTTAAAATACCATGAAAATCAAATTATTACTCGTGCTGGTCTTTCTGGCACATCTTTGTCACGCCCAAATTGAAGGCATATGGAACGGTGAATTGGATATCCAAAACATGAAACTCCCTATCATTTTCAAAGTTAAAAAAGAAAAAGAAGGATATAGTTCTTTTCTTAACAGTCCGAAACAGAGTGCCCGGGATTTTATCGTTGATAAGACTCAGTTCAGCAACAATGAACTGAATTTTGAGATACAAGAAATAAATGCCAGTTATAAAGGAGTTTATAAAACAGACCATTTTGAAGGAACCTTTGTCCAAAATGGAAAAACGATCCCTTTAAATCTGTTCAGGGATGTTCAGAAAAGTCAGGATGTTCCCTACCTCAATGGAAAGGCCATCAACACAAAGAAAATAGATGATTTTCTGGATTATATGGTTCAGAACAATCAGGGAATAGGCAGTGTCTCCATCTTCAGAAATGGTTCAGAAATCTATCATAGAAATTTTGGCCAGCAGCAGCTGAAAAATATTACGTATGATAAAAATACCCAATACCAGATAGGATCTGTGAGCAAACTCATCACTGCT
This sequence comes from Chryseobacterium sp. GW821-FHT04C04, assembly GCF_059420365.1. NCBI lineage: Bacteria > Pseudomonadati > Bacteroidota > Flavobacteriia > Flavobacteriales > Weeksellaceae > Chryseobacterium > Chryseobacterium sp. GW821-FHT04C04. The sequence goes on from NZ_JBWKTO010000001.1 coordinate 1,087,790, forward strand.
ATCATGCTCTATCAGCTTATAGAAAAAGGAAAATTATCTTTAACTGATAAACTGGAAAAATTCTATCCTGATATTCCCAATTCCAAAAATATTACCCTAAAAAATATGCTCAATCACACCAGCGGACTGGGAGATTATGTAGGAAAATCCATTCATAATAACTGGCTTTTCGAAAAACCTGTAGGTGATAAAGCGATTATTAATGCTATAAAAAAAGAAGGGGTCCTTTTCCAGCCTGGGAAAAAAACACGATACTCCAATTCAGCATATTTTTTATTAAGCAGAATTTTGGAGAAGCTATATAACAAGCCTTATAATGAGATCTTAAAAGAAAACATCCTGGAAAAAGCAAAAATGAACCATACCTTTTCGGTCATTGATAATCCGGAAAATGTTTTTAAATCTTATCACCAAGAAGCAGGAAACTGGACTGAAGTGAAGGATTTCAACTTTCATAACTGCATCGGATTAGGAGATATTGTTTCTACGACGGAAGATCTTAACATCTTCGCCAATGCATTATTTAATGGGCAGTTCATAAAAAAAGAAACATTGACAACGATGATTTCAGATAAGAATGAAAAAACTTTCGGCTCCGGAATTATGAAGATGCCTTTTTATAATATTGAGGCATACGGGCATGGTGGAGATACTGCAGGAACCCATTCAACGGTATCTTATGAACCAACTGATCAGCTTTCTTTTGCGATGAGCATCAATGGTGAAAACTTCCCACACAACAGTATGTTTGTTGCGATTCTGAATTTTATATATGACAGGGATTATTCATATCCTGCCTTTAATAAAATTAAAGCTCCTGTTTCCGAGTTGGAAAAATATCCGGGAGACTATACTTCTAAAGATATTCCTTTAGGATTAAAAATATTTATCAAAAACGAAACCCTGTTTGCTCAGGGAACAGGGCAGCCGGAATTCGCCTTAGAATATGTAGATAAAAATCAGTTTAAGTTTGACCAAGCTGGTTTGAAAATCACTTTCATTCCTGAAAAAGGACAGTTTGAACTTATACAACGAGATAAGAAATATCTGTTTAATAAAAAGTAATATTCAGATCACATCATTCATAAAAAAAATCCTTAGACCTATGATCTAAGGATTTTATATTTTTTAAATAAATTTCTTTGTTAACATTCCGGAACATTTACCGCAATAGCCAGTCCGCCTTCAGAAGTTTCTTTGAAACGGTCACTCATCGCCTGAGCGGTTTCCCACATCGTCTGGATCACCTCATCTAATGTTACTTTTGCCTTAGCAGGATCACTTTCCAATGCAATATTGGCAGCTGTAATTGCTTTCATCGCTCCCATTGTATTTCTTTCAATACATGGAATCTGCACCAGTCCTTTAATCGGGTCACATGTCAATCCAAGGTGATGTTCCATTGCAATTTCTGCCGCCATCAATACCTGTCCTACGCTTCCCCCCAGAATTTCTGTAAGCCCGGCCGCAGCCATGGCGGAAGAAACTCCGATCTCAGCCTGACAGCCTCCCATTGCTGCAGAAATGGTTGCATTTTTCTTGAATAATGTCCCAATTTCTCCTGCAACAAGCAAGAATCTTACAATATCATCTTCATTGGTAAATGGTGTAAACGCCTGAGAATACATCAATACGGCCGGAATTACTCCACTCGCCCCATTGGTAGGTGCGGTAATAATTCTTCCGAAACTTGCATTCTCTTCATTCACGGCCAATGCGAAACAGGCAATCCATTTGTTGATGTTCGTGAAGTTTTCTTCGGCATCAACTACCTGCTGGAACCATTCATCTTTATTTTTATAAATTTTGTCTCCTAACAATTTTCTGTTGATTCCCGCAGCTCTTCGGGTAACATTCAGTCCACCCGGAAGAATTCCTTCTTTATTGACACCTTTGTAGATGCATTCTTTGATCTGCTGCCAGATGTAAAGCGCTTCCCCTCTCGTTTCCTCCTGAGTTCTCCAGCTTTCTTCATTCATGAAAATTAAGTCTGAAATTTTATCAAATCCTAACTTCTCGCAGTATTTCGCAATATCCGAAGCTTTATGACAAGGATACAATGTACGTACACACTGCTTTTGGATAGAGTTTTTTTCCTGGCTGGCGATGAAACCACCTCCTACAGAATAAAAATCCTGCACAAGCTCTGTTCCGTCTTCGAAAACAGCTCTGAAGATCATTCCGTTCGGATGAAAATCAAGGCTCTTTTTCATATTTAAAATCAAGTGATGTCCGTAGACAAATGGAATGATTTTCTCCCCTCCCAGATTAAGGGTTTGAGTATTTTTGATGTAGTCTATTTTCTCGTCAATTTTTGAAGTATTGATTGTCTTAAAATCTTCCCCGTTCAAACCGAGCATTCCTGCAATATCAGTTCCATGCCCGATCCCCGTTTTTGCGAGTGAGCCAAAAAATTCAAGAAAAACCTCTTTAACTTCTTCGATTGATCTTTCTCTTTTTATAATCCTGATAAATGCTGCTGCTGCATTCCAAGGTCCCATCGTGTGCGAACTGGACGGGCCTATTCCTACTTTAATAATTTCAAAAACCGATATTGATTCCATAAATGATTCGTCATTTTCCTCAATAACAAAGATACATGATAAATCCTAATAAAAGCATAGCAAAACCTTAGATTTATTTGGTTTGACAGCCTATAAAATAAGTATTTTTGCAGATGAGCGATTGTATGAGTTTCAATCAGATCTATCACTACATTGTTCTTTTTAATCATTTTTTTACATGGAAACATTAATTAAAAGTATTCTGCAACATGCCCAATTAAGTCCGGAAGAAATAGCTGCCTGTAAAAATTTCTGGACAGAAAGAACATTGGAAAAAGGGGAATATCTATTGAGAAACGGAGAAATATGCCGCTATGACAGCTATATTATTTCGGGAGTTTTAAAAGCGTTTTGCATTAATCAAGAAAATGGAAATGAAGAGATCCTCTTTTTAGCCATTGACCATTGGTGGGCAACAGATATTGCCAGTTTTTCAAAACAAAAACCTTCCATTTATAATATACAGGCCGTAGAAAAAACAAAGCTCTTACAGATCAGCCATCAGTCTTTTCAAAAAATGCTGAAGGAAATTCCATCCCTGGAAAAATACTTCAGAATTATTCTGGAAGGTTATCTTGGAACTCTTGAAAAAAGAGTTGTATTCAATCATATGCTGAAAGCGGAACAAAAGTACTATGATTTTCTGGAAACTTATCCCGACATTTCATCCAGAGTTCCTCAGTATCTGATTGCTTCCTACCTCGGAGTCTCCGCAGAATTTATCAGCAGAATCCGTAAAAAAAATAAATCCTCTTGAACTAGATCAATTTTTCAGGAACAAATAATCAGGAATTTTGCTGTTATAAATTCTTAGCAAATGAAAATATTGATTATTAATGCCAGTGTAAGAAGTGAAAGATCTTACAGCAGAAAACTAACCCAGCTTTTCGTTGAAAACTGGAAGACCAAATATCCTCTCGACATCTTTACCTACAGAGAAGCTGGAACAGACAACATCCCCAACATTGATGAGTCCTGGATCGCAGGAGCGTTCAAAAAACCTACAGATAAGACTGAAGAAAACCAGAAGCCTTTACAGCTCAGTAACCAACTGATACAAGAACTTAAGGAACATGACGTATATGTGATCGGAACTCCCATGTACAACTGGTCTATTCCTTCCGGATTAAAAGCTTATGTTGACCAGGTAATGCGGATCAATGAAACCTGGAAATTCAGATCAGGAGTTCCGGATGGTGATTACGTGGGTCTCCTTGAAAATAAAAAACTCTTTATTCTTTCAACAAGGGGTGATACCGGATACGGAGAAAATGAAAAGAATGGCCATGTCAATTTTCAAACAACTTATCTGAAACATATTTTCGGGATCATGGGGGTGAATGATGTCACCATTCATTCCTTAGATAATGAAGAATTTGGAGGTGATATCTTTGAAGATTCAAAAAATACAATCTTTGAAGCGATTCATTCGATTCAATAAATCATTTTTGATTTAATATATTACTCAGTAGGCTGTCTTAAAAGCCCGATTATTTGGCATTTGTCATTGACTACGTCGAATGTTTGATTTCTGACGAAGGAAGAATCTTATTATTAACCAGACGCATGAGATTCTTCATTACATTTCCTTAACTACGTTCGCAGACCTTCAGTCTGTATTCAGAATGACATTCTTGAGACAGCCTCCTGTTTCTTTCTCAGCTTAAACTTTCCTCATGCTGTGAAAGATCAAGCCCTTTATTTTCAGACTCTTCAGAAACACGTAATGTAATCATAGAGTCTGTAATTTTATACAAAAGCAGTGAACCCAAAAAGGTGAAAGCAGAAACCAAAATTAATGCAGCCATGTGATGAAGAAAAACATCAAAACCTCCGTGAAGCAAACTGGCTTTTTCACCATGGGCAAAAATGGCGGTAAGAATCATTCCCATAATCCCTCCTACTCCATGACAGGCAAAAACATCTAAAGTATCATCGATTTTCTTTAAAGCTTTCCAGTTGACCATCACATTTGAAACTATCGCAGTGATAAATCCTATAAAAAGGCTTTCCTGAATACTTACAAAGCCGCATCCGGGAGTAATAGCTACCAGTCCTACAACAGCACCAATACAAGCTCCCAATGCAGATACACTTCTTCCATTGATCCTATCAAAAAAAATCCAAGTCAGCATCGCTGAAGCAGAGGCAATGGTAGTCGTTCCGAAAGCTGTAGCTGCAGAAGCAGAAGCACTCAATGCCGACCCTGCATTGAATCCGAACCACCCAAACCATAACATTCCAGTTCCCAAAAGAACATAAGGAATATTGGAAGGCTCATGATGTGGATTTTTCCTGTTTCCGACCACCAATGCCCCTGCAAGTGCTGCAAAACCAGCACTCATGTGTACGACCGTACCGCCTGCAAAATCTTTTACTTCAAAATATTTGTTTAAAAGGCCATCAGGATGCCATACCATATGACAAAGCGGTGTATAAATACAAATGCTGAAAAGAACAATGAATAAAAGATAAGAAATAAAACGAACCCTCTCTGCAAAAGATCCGGTAATAATAGCCGGAGTAATAACTGCAAATTTCATCTGAAAAAGGGCAAAAAGGATAAAGGGAATAGTAGGCGCCATCATTTTATGCGGCAGATTTCCTACTCCGCTAAAGAAGGGGTAACTTAATGGGTTTCCAATAATTCCGTAATGCTGTCCATCAATTGTAATTCCCAGAGGTTCTCCAAAAGATAAAGAAAATCCTACGACTACCCAGACAAGAGAAATTACTCCTAAAGCAATAAAGCTTTGCAACATCGTAGAAATCACATTTTTCCGGCCTACCATCCCTCCATAAAAAAAGGATAGCCCCGGCGTCATCAACAGGACAAGTCCCGCAGCGGCCAGAATCCAGGCAACATCTGCCCCCACAATTTTATCTTCGCTTAAAAACTCGCGTGTATCAGGAATATCTGCTGCCGGACTCCAGAATAAACCTCCGAATGCAACAAGTGTAATCACAGAGAATGAAACGATCCATTTTAATCCTATTTTCATAAATTTATATTTAACCCTATCAAATTTAAATATAAATTTTATGAAAACACATTTTTTTTCAATAACACCCCTTTAAAAAACTATTTATAAAACAATATTATTGTTTTTCACAAAATACTTCATTTAATATTTTAGTAACTTCTTTAGATTTGGTCGCAGGAAAAAGATGGGTTCCTCCTTTAACGACATAATCCGGATTGGAATAGCGGATTGGGAAAACAATATCTTTATCTCCTAAGATCTGAATTACATTGGGATTTTCTTCAAACTTCCATTCGGAGACTTTTTCTACAGACCATTTCAGATAATAAGGATCTTTTACTTTAAAATACTGCATAAGCTTTGGATTTTTAGGATCAAAAAGCTTTCGGATAACAGCATATACATTCGCGGCTTTATCATTGAATAAGCCTACAGGCAATATTCTTGGAATTTTGGTTACCTCACCTGTTTTTATGAATCTGGATTTTTCTTTGTCAGATTTTATACTCCCCAGAATCACTACTTTCTCTGCAGGTTTCAGCTGATTGATCTCCTGCACGATAATTCCTCCAAAAGAGTATCCCAGCAAGCAGAACGGCTCTGAGTCGTCTACTTTCTCTGCCATTCTTTTGACATAGGCAACAAAAGGCTCATTTTTTTCCGGAATAAGCCAATCTATAAAAATCAATTCACAATGTTTGGGAAACGTTATTCTTTCAAGAACTTTAAAGTCTGCTCCCAGACCGCTTACGATATAAATTTTCATACTACTAATTTATAAAAAATACAGGAAAATGGGAATGACTGCCACAAATCTTATCAAATACAATCATAAAAAAAGAGCAGCTCATGAGAACTGCTCTTTTCTATATTGGTAGTATTTTCAATCTTATTTTTTCTTCTTCGGAACTCTATTCTCATTATCCAGCATTTCTGTGGTAACTTTGAACTGAATATCCATTTCATTCTTAATGAAATAATCTTTCAATGAAGACTGATAGAACACTTTAAAGTCTCTTCTGTTTAGAGAAAACTTCGCAGATTCAATAGATGTTGTAAACTGGGTAACGTATACATTCGCAGGGAAAGAAATCGTCTTTCTTACTCCTTTAAGGGTAAGGTCACCATAGACTGTAGAATTGTATTCACTGTTTGCTAAAGGAATAATTTTAGTCAAATGGAATTTGGCAATAGGGAATTTTTTTACTTCAAAGAAGTTTGTGCTTTTCAGATCATTAGTAAGCTTGATCTGATCCTCATCGGAAACATCTCCAGCCATCAGACTTCTCATATCTATCACAAACTCTCCGTCTACCAGAACAGTATGATCAAAGTTGAATTTTCCGCTTTTCAGCTTTACTGTTCCTGAGTGGGAAGATGCTTCGGTTTTTACCACCTTATACCCCCACCATCTGATCTCTGATGAAGTCACTTTTGAAACTTTATCAAATTTCTTCTGGGCAGAAACAAATGATATGCCTGCACACACCATAGCAAACAATAGTAATCTTTTCATTCTTTTTTATTTACAATTCAACAAAAATAAAAAAAAGTGTAGAACTTCTACACTTTTAACAATCTTTTTTTGATTAATTTATTGAGCAGTTACTTTTACAAGCATTTCAATATCATCTTTCACAAAAACATCCTGCATTGTAGACTTGTATGCTACATCAAATTTTTGTCTGTCGAAAGAGAATTTGTTTGATACTAAACTTACTACTCCTTTGCTGTAAGAAATCTTAGCAGGGAAAGATACCGGATTTGTTTTTCCTTTTACAGTAAGGTTTCCTGTTACAAGAGAGTTGTATACTTTATCGTTGTTTTTCTTTACTCCTGTAATTTTGAAACTTGCTGTAGGGAATTTTTCAACTTCAAAGAAGTCACCGTTCTTAAGGTGCCCGTTTAGTTTTTGCTGATATTCTCCTGTAAGGTCAGTAGAGCTGATAGAAGTCATATCCAAAACGAAGCTACCGCCTACTAATTGGTTTCCTTTCATCACCATATCTCCAGACTTTACTTTTACAGTACCGTCGTGAGAGCTAGCCTCAGATTTTGCTACTTTGTATCCCCACCAGTGTACATCAGACGCTACTACTTTTTTTGACTGTCCGAAAGCTAGACCACCAGCTAAAACTGCTAATAAAAATATTTTTTTCATTGAATAGAGTTATTTACTTATTTGATAATACAAATGTAGGTATCTTATTCAATAGATTTCATTGATGTATATCAATAAATTTTATTATTTTCATGAATAATATCATCTCATAAAAAAACTCCGAATTTCTTCGGAGTTCTGTTTATTCTTGATAGTAAGCAGTATAAAGCGCTATACCATTTAATGCTGTATGATTTTGCTTGACCAGATAAATGGGAGTACTTCTAAGCATCTCCTCCATTTTATCACTGATCTTGAATTTCTCATAGAATTTAGCCTTATCAATATATTCTCTTATCGTCTGTGGAATATCTCCGGCAATCAGTAATCCTCCGGTAGCTTTAAGCTTTAATGTTAAGTTGTTTGCCTCTCTTGCCAAAAACTCAAGGAAGGTATCTAAAGCAATTTTGCAAATAAGGACATTCTCCTCTACGGCGGCTTTATATAGTTCTTCTACGAAATTCCCTTGTGCAAGACGCTCGCTCAGCCATTCTGGTTCAGGATGTCTCTTTACATCTCTTAAGAATCTATAAATATTGAATAATCCTGACTTGGAAAGTACATTTTCCCAGCTTACAATACCATAGATATTATTTAAGAACTGGTAAAACTCAACTTCTACATTGGTTCTTGGTGAAAATTCTGAGTGACCTCCTTCAGTTGCGAAAGGTCTCAGGTATTTTCCGTCAAAGAAATATCCAGCCTCACCCAGTCCGTTTCCGGGAGCAAGCACTGCTACGTTTCCTCTTTCAAGATGTCCGCTGGTATAGATCGCTTCAAGATCGTTATCTTCAAGAAGAGCCATTCCGTAAGCAGAAGCTTCAAGGTCGTTCAGCATGTCTACTTTTTCAAACCCGAAATCACGGGCATACTCTTCAACATCTAAATTCCATCCCAACCTTACAGGATTACTTTTCCCGTAAAGTACAGGACCTGGCACAGCCATTCCCAGACGTTTTACATTTTGCAGTTGATTATCCTGGATAAACTTCTTTAAAATATCTGAAAAAGCAGCATATTCTTTAGTTGCATAGGTATTTTGTACTTGTATCTCAAGACCTCCGTTTCCGGAAACAAAATATCCTAAGATCGTTATATCTTCACGAAGACTTGCTCCAATGATAGAAACATTATCATTATTACTGTTCTCTACTCCTGGTAAATAAAGTGGAAATTTTGGATTCAGAATCATAACCTCTAATTTTACCAAATATAATAATTGTTTTTGTAAATCCTGCACAGAACAAAAAAACCTTTCCACTTTCGTGAAAAGGTTTTGGTTAATAATTGTTTATATATTAAATCTAACTACTTTCCTAATGGAATATTGTAACCGAATCCTACTCCGATATTCCCCACATTATAGTCCTGACCTGGCAAATCTCCTTTTGTTCCTACAAAAACCTTTTGGTATTGTACGAAGAAATTCCAGTCTCTGTTGTGGTATCCGATCTCCGGCTTGATGTAGAAACCTCCGTTTGCTCTTTCAACATTGGTGTTTGATGCCACTGTTTTATCTCCAACCAGGAAACCATATCCTAAATCTGTTCCGAAATAGAAACCTGTTTGTTTTGGATAAATTCTGATTAAAGCTGCTACAGGAACTACTCCTACATCATTGTTTTTATACCCGTTGTTCTCTTTTCCGAAATAGTGACTATATCCTGTTGCGATACCTAATCCAAATCCTGGTGTAATCAGGTTCTGGTAAGCAACATCTACTCCTACTGCAGCAGAAAGATTATCTGAGGGAACTGCTAAACCAACATTTGCACCTACTTTAATCATATTATTCATTTGAGAACTTTGGGCGCTTGCTATACCTGCTGTTAAAACTCCAGCCAGCAATATTGCTTGTTTAAACATTTTCATAACTCTAATTTTTAAATTTTACTAAACAAGAGGATGTAAAAATCGTGCCAAGCAAGGCTAATTCATTGACTTTAACACTCAAACAACTCATAAAACAATGAATATCAATATCTTATTTTTAACAAAATTTAAATGTTTGTTTAACAAAATTTATCAAAAAATGATATCAAAAAGTGGAATTAAAGAAGAAAGGAAGCAGGAGATGGAAGCTTGAAGTAATATACTATTATACAACTTAATTCTGTTTACCAGAACATAATAACTTCCAGCCTCCAGCCCTCTCTACAATATTAACAATTCTTAACCCGTTATTACTTTTAACCTTTCTCTTGTAAATACATCAAAAAAATAAATTCTCATGGCTGATTCATTATTAAAAAATAAACATCTTCTTTGGCGGGCAGGTTTCGGTCTTGGAGTTAATCAAATTGATGATTTGAAGAATAAGACCATTAAAACGTTGATGAATGAGTTATTTAAAGAGGATAACTTTAATGAGATTACTTATAGCACTCCTGATCCGGATTCTGCTGCAGACTATATGAACAGTACGGCTCCTGCAGAAAAGAAAAAAGAAATGCAGCGAATCAACAGAGAGCAAAATAATGAACTTAACCTCAACTTTCTGGATAAAATCGTTAACAGCAAGGAACAGATGAGGGAAAAGATGGCGTTTTTCTGGCATGGGCATTTTGCCTCAAGAGTGGTAAATCCAAAGTTCAACAAACAGCTTTTAAATACTATCCGGAAAAATGCGCTGGGAAATTTCAAAGATCTGCTTTTTGAGGTAAGCCAGTCGCCAGCCATGCTTAATTTTCTGAATAATCAACAGAATAAAAAAGATCATCCTAATGAGAATTTCGCCCGCGAAGTCATGGAACTTTTTACCATGGGAAGGGGCAACTATACTGAAAAAGATGTGAGAGAGGGCGCCAGAGCCTTTACAGGATGGAGCTATGATAAAGAGGGAAATTTTAAAGAAAGAAAAAACTTCCATGATGAAGGTTCTAAAACTTTTCTAGGAAAAACAGGCAACTTCGATGGGAATGATGTTTTACATATTATTTTGGAACAAAAAACAACGGCACAGTTTATTACTACCAAGATATATAAGTTCTTTGTCAACGAAAAGATCGATCAGGATATCGTTAATAAGCTCAGTGTGAACTTTTACAATTCCGGATATGACATAAAAAAGCTGATGACTGAAATATTTTCGAGCACATGGTTTTATGATCAAAAAAATATAGGTAACCGGATAAAATCTCCTGTAGAGCTAATGGCAGGTATCATGCGGATACTTCCTATGCAGATTCAAAATCCTGAAAACCTCATCGTTTATCAGAAATTATTGGGACAGATGCTTCTTTATCCTCCTAATGTTTCAGGATGGCCCAACGGAAAATCGTGGATCGACAGCTCAACTCTTATGCTGAGACTTCAGGTGCCACAGATCTGGTCCGGTCTCCGGCCTTTGGAATACAGCCCGCGACAGGATGATGACATAGATATGGGAATGAAATCCCGGGAAACAGCTTTAAACAAAAGCTTTAAAAATCCCAATATCACGATCGACTGGGGCCGTATTGAAAAGCTTTTCGCCAATAAAAACTGTGAAGATTATCTTCTTCAAAATATCCAGAGCCTCGATATGAACTCTGTAAAGAATTTTTCTGATAAGAGTATAAAAATGAATGTCATTAATCTGATGTCTACTCCGGAATACCAGTTAATGTAGGTTGCAGGATTTAGGTTGCAGACAACAGGTAATAGCGGTCGCTGTATAGCTTTGCAACTATTTATCTATTTATTTATTATTTGCTGCTATAAAATTTTTATAAAAACAAACAGTAGTATATAGACAAGTCCTGCAACCCGCAACCTATCACCTATCACCTATCACCTATCACCTATCACCTATCAACCACCTTTACCCTAAAAACAAAATTATGTTAATCAAAAGAAGAGAATTCCTAAAAATAAGTTCACTGGCTACCGCTTCTATGCTGATGCCTAATTTCTTAAAAGCGATGACCTTTGATGAGGCCCTGAATCCTAATCAGAATATTCTGGTAGTGCTTCAGTTTACGGGAGGAAATGATGGGTTGAATACCATTGTTCCAATCAAAAATGACATTTATTTCAGGGAAAGGAAAACGCTGGCCATTCAGGATTCAATGGCATTGACTGATGAAGCCGGGATCAATCCTTCTCTCTCTTATTTTAAAGAGCTTTTTGATAATGGGGAACTTTCTGTGATGAATAATGTAGGGTATCCCAATCCGGACAAGTCGCATTTCCGCAGCATGGATATCTGGCAGTCGGCAAGTAGAAGTGATCAGTTTTTGGAAACAGGCTGGCTTGGCCGTTTTCTGGATGAAGAATGCTACCGATGTGACCATCCTACCCAGGCATTAGAAGTGGATGATATGCTGAGTTTAGCCTTAAAAGGAGATCACAATAAAGCTTTCGCCTTTAAAGATCCTAAAAGACTTTATCAGACCAGTCAGGAAAAATATTTTAAGTCTCTCTATGACCATCACCACGATGATGAAACGGTGTCTTATCTTTATCAGACTTTAGGTTCCACGATCAATAATGCCGATTATATTTTTGAAAAAAGCAAAGCCAAAAAAACGGAACAGACCTATCCTAATTCTCAGTTAGGAAAAGACTTTAAAACGGTAGCTTCTTTAATAAAATCAGATATCAATACCCAAGTCTATTATCTTTCGATAGGAAGTTTTGATACCCATGTCAATCAAAATGAAAGGCAGAAAAAGTTATTTGATGATATCAATGAAGCGGTAAAATCATTTGTAGCCGATATGAAAAGTAATGGACTGTTTAAAAATATCCTGCTGATGACATTTTCAGAATTCGGACGCCGTGTTGCCCAGAATGCCAGCAATGGAACGGATCACGGAACGGCCAACCAAATGTTCTTTATCGGCGGAAATCTTAAAAAGAAAGGCCTTTTGAACGCGCTCCCGGATTTGCAAAATCTCAATGAAGGAGATCTTATTTACAAGGAAGATTTCAGAAAGGTGTATGCTACGATCCTGAAAAACTGGCTTAAAGCGGATTCTTCCAAAGTATTAGGCTGGAAAGATGGAATTTATGATTTTGTGTAGAAAAACCCGTAAATCAGTCAAAGTTTATTGAACACTTAAGTTGTTTTAAGACACTGCTAAATGCTTAAGAAGTACACTTGAGCTTTTGAAAATCTTTGATTTTCAAGTGATAATAAAGATTACAATTCTGACCAATAGCCCCAACTAGAGACGCAAGAATTCCCCTCCCTTGGAGGTGGAGAAAATTCAGAGAATTTTTGACGGGGTGGTTTCAACAAAAAAAGAGACTGTGCATACTCATGACAGTCTCTTTTTCAATAATTTTAAATTTTAACTACTATTACGTTTAAGCCGTAATCTGCTTTGGTTCTTTATCTTTCTGATCTTCTTTTTTATCAAGTTTCTCAGATATTTTTTTAACAATATATTCTATTGCTATAGGGGCTAAGATTGCTATTAATGCTTTAAATATTCTTGATTTCATAGTGTGGTATTGTTGCTATATAAATGCAATTTCCAAGCCAAGATAAAACGAAAGAACAAATTATTTTACACAACCTTCTATCAATAAGCATCTTAAACAACCTTAATTCTCATCAGGAACAATCAGATTCTGATAATTTTTACTTCCTATTTTAAATTTTTCTTCCATTTTCACTCTTAATTTCCGAGGTTTATGAACAATCAAACTGTCACCAAACCCAAGCAATAATCTTTCTAATTCAAAATTGATCTGAACACATATTTTAAACAGAGTTCCATCATGATCTTCTCTTATAATCTCCTGGCTTTTATGCAGCGGCTTGGTTTTCACATAGGGTGCATTGCCTGAATCTACCCAAAAGATGACATTCCTCGGATCCATTGACTCTGAAACCGTAACCCCCACAATATCTTTAAAATAGTCATCACCATCAAGATCCTTGTCAATATATTGAAGTTTTTCATCTACTTCAATGCTTTCCATCCTGTCCAACGCCAGATTATACATTTTCTGCTTATAAAGACAGATCAAAAACCAACGGTTGTTGAATTCTTTCAACAACTGCGGGTGAACAGTAAAAACGTTGGATTCCCTTGCCGTAAAACTTTTATAGAGAATCTTCAACCCTTTTTTATTCAAGATGCTTTCATACAGGATATCAATATGCTCCAGTCCTTTCAGCTGTTCATTTTTATCGAGATGAATGATAGACTTCTGACTTGTTGCGTGAATAGAGTCTTCCAGCTTCTGAATGACCCCGTTCATTTCCTTAAACATAGAAAAGTCTTTGAATTGTTTTAAAATCTGGACCGCATTGTTCATCGCCTTCAGGTCGCTTTCATTCACAGAAATATTATGAATACTGTAGTCAGCATCACTATAGCGGTAATATTTTCTTTCATACACTTCAATAGGAGCTTCATACCCGAATTTCTCACTCCGCATATTTTGCAAATCAAGCTGAACCGTCCGCTTACTTACATAAGATTCTTTTCCCTCGAATTCAAATAATGCTTCCGAACATTCATCAATGAGATCTTCCAGCGTATATTTTCTATATTTGTTTTTAAGACATTTATCTAATGTTTTATATCTGATCAGAGCGTTTTTATTGGATGACATACCTTAGTGTTTAATGATTGGGTGTTTTTATTAAGCAGTTCGCTTATTCGCCTTTTGATCTTTTCTAAAAAACTATTTCTCTTTCAGTGCATTTTCGTCAAAAGTAATGCCCTCCCAGCCAAATTTTATAAAGTTTCGGATATTCTGGTGATCAGTTCCCTCCGGATTTTTCAACACATCTTCTCTATAGAATTCTCCAAAAAGACAAAGTGTTTCTTCTTTCGTCAGATCCTGAATACTGGCGAAGCTGAAAACTTTGCACGAACCATTATTCTGTCCCGCCTGGTTCGTAGTATCTCCATTCTGAAAAGCAGTAGGAGTAAATTCATAATTTTCATCAATGTGAGCAATAACATCATTAAACTGTATCGTTTCCGGGAAATGTTTTAGTTGTTCTAATAATACCATGAGCCTTGTTTTTTTTTAGATTATATATTGGTTTGGCCAATTTGCAGATCTGCCTTTTCGCCTTTTTAATTAAACTTTTTGTAAAAATAATTAAAATTTCTTTATCTGCGCAAAATAGTTGCGCAATAACGTATTTACTTTGCAATATCAAAATGAAATAAAATGGAATTTAATGGTAATCATTTAATCGAATTAGGATATAGACCAGCAAAATGGTTTAAAGATGCTATTAGCTATATCAATGAGAATAATCTGGATGAACATCAGATCGCGGAATATCTGGTACAGTTCAAGCAGCCAGATATTATTCCGCTCCATGAAACAGCTAAAGATTTTATGATCAACATCCGTGCAGAACACGAAAGTGAAAGTGATAATGTAGAAAAAGTAATCAGAACCATGAAAGTCCTGATGAAAACCCCTACGCTGATTGACGGAGCTTTAATGCCTGATGCCTGCCCTACAGGTCCTGAAGGTCAAATCCCTGTAGGGGGTGTGGTGGTTGCCAAAAATGCCATTCACCCAGGATTCCATAGCGCTGATATCTGCTGTTCTGTCATGCTGACGGATTTTGGAAAAGCCAATCCTAAAGAGGTTCTGGATGCAGCTCATTCTATAACACATTTTGGATATGGAGGAAGACCAAGAGGAGAACAGATGCCAATGTCTCAGGAATTGATGGATGCTTTCAGAGAAAATGAATTCTTAAATGATGAAAAACTGATCAGCATTGCCCGTTCTCATATGGGAACTCAGGGAGACGGAAACCACTTCATTTTCGTGGGAATCTCCAAAAATACAGGAAATACCATGATGGTCACACATCACGGGTCCAGAGCACCGGGAGCTGCTTTATATGATAAAGGAATGAAGGTTGCCAACCGTTTCAGACAGGAAATCTCCCCTGAAACATTGAGAGAAAATGCCTGGATTCCTTATGATACTGAAGAAGGACAATCCTATTGGGAAGCGCTACAGCTGATCAGACAATGGACAAAAGAAAACCATACTTCCCTTCATGATGCAGTTTTGAATAAACTGGAAATGGAAAAGGAAGACAGATATTGGAATGAGCATAACTTCGTTTTCAAAGATGGAGATCTGTTCTATCATGCAAAAGGAGCCACTCCGCTGGATGATAAATTCATGCCTGATATCACGGGACCAAGATTGATTCCGTTGAATATGGCAGAACCGGTATTGATCGTTCAGGGAAAAACGAATGAAAGAAACTTAGGTTTTGCACCGCATGGAGCAGGAAGAAATTTCAGCAGAAGCCAGCATAAAAGATCTTTGGCTCATAAAACGACTGAAGACATCTTCAATGAAGAAACAGAAGGATTGGATATCCGTTTCTACTCCAATGAGGTTGATATTTCTGAACTTCCGAGCGCTTATAAAAGTGCGAAGAACGTAAGAGCACAGATTGAGGAGTACGGACTTTGTGAAGTTCTGGATGAAGTAATGCCTTATGGGTGTATCATGGCCGGAGACGTGCAGAAGAATGCCCCATGGAAGAAAAAGAAGAAATTCAGAAAAGCATAATTTTTAATTTAATATGTAAAATTTCTTTAATACTTAAACCTTATAGGTTTTAAAAACCTATAAGGTTTATGAAAAATAATAACGAAATCTTATAGCCATAGAACACTATAAGAGCATCAAAAAAAAACTAATAACCAAGCCTTACAGGTCTAAAAGCCTGTAGGGTTCATGAAAACTTTTTTCATAACGGCAGGAGCAGTAGCTCAGATGGTAGAGCAACAAAATTACTTTTCGCTGCAGGCAAATAAAGTTCCTATGAATCCCCATTGTGTGTCACAGGTTCGAATCCTGTCTGCTCCTCAAAATAACGAAAATGCTTATATTCATGTATTCGTCATTTTCATAAGATAAAAAAATTAAAGGCAAAGAAAGTTCCTATAATTCAGAATTACTTTCCGCCTTTTCACCAATGATAAGGCAAAGGGAGTTCCTATATTTTTTGGATAAATTACTCCCCGCTTTTTATAAACTATAGGTAAAAGGAGTTCCTATACCCTTCACTTTTAATGAATCTACTCCTCACTTATTTTTTAAACTAAAAAACAATGAAAACACTACAATTATTCAATGCTGTACTGGCTAGAAAATCTGATGAAAAGCCATTTATTTCTGATAATGGTTTTATCATTGAGCCTGATGCAGTTTGGGCAAAAAAAGAGATTATCTCTTATTATGCAAAGGAAAAACTAAATGGAAATGATTTGAACAAAACCTTTCATAAATCCTGGGAGAAAATAAAAAACACTTCCAGAATAGAATTGTTTTTTGAACAGATCGAACATTATATTTCAACGTACGGAAGTAATTTTCAGAACGAAATTTATATTCCTGAAGAAGTTTTGAATGTTCCCAACATGAAACTGATCTTTAAAGTAGTCAAAGCCTATACTGTAGAAGAAATGCAGGAAAAATGCCTTTCTCTTTTAAGATCCGGAATTGCTTTGAAAGAAGAAACGATTGATGATCTGCTTTCTATTTTACATACAGAACTGGATTATGATTTTACAGGAAAAGAAAACATCAGAAATAAAGAAGCGATCATAAAAATAGCCGACTTATATGACATCTATCCTGAAAATCCTGTTGAGTTTTTCCGTTATGTTATTTATAAAACAACGAATACAACGCTTCTCATCAAAAATGATGATTTGATTAATGTAATCAAGCAAAGTAAATTCAACCCAACCTATCTGTTCGAAAGCTTTGGACTGGAAAAACTGGCAGAAATTTTTAACAGATTCAAACCTTTATTCCTTGCTTATAAAAACAGAGCTCCAAAAGCGGTCAATAAAATATCCAAGCTGTCTAAAGTACACCATAAGCCATTAATTTCAAATCCATTGAATGATGCTACCAATACATTGCTGGAAAACAGCGATTGGCATTGGCTGGAAAATGCGACACCGTTTGCATTATTTAAAGCATTGTCAGCATGTCATTCAAGAATGTATGGTCAGGATACCTTTGTTTACAGAGTCAGAAACGGAAAATCATGGACTAAAAAAGGTAAGGAAACTTACGTGAATCAATTCAACTATGATTTCATTTTGGACTTTTTGAAACTGAAGTACGAAAACCTTTCCGGAAAGAAATTCTATTTCCCGGAGAATGTAGAATTTGCATTGCCGACATCTGAAAAAATGTTTGTGGGAAATATTCCTACCGGAACCCGTTTTTATGGAGATAGACTTGCCGTTGGTATCTATTGGGAAGATCAATGGGGGGCCAATGACCTTGACCTTTCAGGATTGAATATTGCCGGAAAAATAGGTTGGAATGCCGCTTATAATCATGGTGAAGGACAATTGATGTATTCCGGAGATATGACTTCCGCTCCCAACGGTGCTGTTGAATATCTTTATGCCAATAAAGGGCTGAGTACGCCAACACTTGTCATGAACAACGTTTTCAGTGGAGATGCGAATTGTGGATATAAAATCGTCATCGGAAAAGGAGATAACATTTCCTACGACTATATGATGAATCCTAATCATCTCTTTACTGAAGCCAGATGTAACTCGGTTCAGAAACAAATGATTCTGGGAATGTTGTTACCAAAGGACGGAAAGCAATGTTTCGTACTATTGAATTTCGGAGCAGGACATTCTCATGTTTCAGGAAATAATGAAGTATCCATCATGGCAACCAGTGCCTTGTACCAGCAATGGTACGAAGCGATGTCTTTCAATGAACTTGTAAAAGAACTTGGAGCAGAGATTACTACAGAAAAAGCGGAAGCTGATTTTGATTTCTCACTGGAAAGCCTGGAAAAAGATAGTTTTATCAGGATTTTTAAATAAATTCCATGACGTCATCTGATTGTATCGGGTGGCGTTTTTTTGTGGGAGACAACTTTGACCACCCCGTCAAAAATTCTTTGAATTTTCGCCACCCCTCCGAGGGAGGGAAATTTTCACATCTTCAGTTGGGATGTTGGTCAGTATTATACATTCAACTTTTTAACAGAAAAAATTTCTTCATTTAGATCAATGACGACTTTCTTTCCATAATCAATCTGAATCGTAAACATATTCTCCAACGGAAACTGAAGCACAGTCTGAAGGATCAGACGAATGACTCCGGCATGGGTGATGACCAGCACTTTATTGATATCTTTTTTCTGAATGAGTTCATTCCAAAAACTAAGGACACGGACCTGCATTTCAAGAAGATTTTCACCTCCCGAAGCTTTTACATTGATAAAATCTTTGTACCACGGATTGATTTCTTTTTCCGGAATATCAGTCCATTTTTGCAGTTCCCAGTTCCCGAAATTCATTTCGCGAAGTCTTTCATCTGTTTGATAATGAAACATACAATAATCCGCTAAAAAATGGCAGCGTTCAGAAGGACTTGAAATAACCGCGTCATAATCAAAGTCTATATTCACGTTTTTAAAATCTTCAAGATACTCCTTCCGTAGTGGCATTTCAGCAAATCCATAACAAAGGTTTTCAGGGTTTTCTACAACGGTATGACGAATCAGATGAATTTCCATACGATTATTGTTCCTAAGTAAAACAAAACTTCACAAACCTGCTGAACAGACCCCAGGCAATCTCCAGTATAGCCTCCGATATGCTTTTTAAAATACCAGCCCATATAGATTTTCCCTACATACGCCAGCACAAAAGCGAAAATCAACCGCCAGTCCGGAATCAGGGCAAAAGCAAGTAAAATACTGATGAATCCTACCAGCAAACCCATTCCGTCCAAAGGTTTATTGGCCAAAGGTTTCGATTTGCTGACGTCAATATCGGTAACATATTGGTGAGTATAGATCATTGTTCCTGAAATAAAACGGCTTACTGTATGACCTAAAATAACAATCCCTAAAACTCCCACTGGATGAGCCATTCCCAACGCCTGAATACTGTAAAATTTTAACGCAAAAAGCAGGATAATTCCAATAGTTCCATAAGCTCCTACCCGGCTGTCTTTCATGATGGTCAGAATTTTCTCTTTCCCATATCCCCCTCCGAAACTGTCGCACATATCTGTAAAACCATCTTCATGAAATGCTCCGGTCAATAAAACACTGGAAATCATCATTAACACAATTCCTATTTCAAGATTAAAAAACAATGTAGAAAGATAAAGAATCACGGCGTTGATCAATCCTACCAAGAGCCCGACCCAGGCAAAGTATTTTTGAGATTTATTCATGATCTCACTAGAATAAGGAACGGTAAACGGAACCGGAATTCTGGTGAAGAACATCAGAGCTGTGGCAAAGTAGATCAGTTCATTCTTGAGTACTTTCATATGTTCTTTTTAAATATAAAATTGGATTAACCAATTCCCGTAAAATTAGGAAAGCTTTTAATAATGGTAAAGAGATCAATTAAAAAAATGAAAAACATGAATCTTATCATTCGAAATTGATCCCTTTTATTTCCTGAGTATTTTTAGTTTTGCACCATAATAACCATGAAAAAAAACAAATGAAAAAAGCGTATTTCGTTGGATGGTGTCTTCTATCCATAGTAAGCTGTTCGGCTCCCGGTGATGAACTGGAAGCTTTAAATGAGTCGCAAACTCTTAACGGATCTTCTCCTAACCTATTAGCAAAAGGAGGCTTCAGAGATAATCCGGATACCCCTACTCCGCCTCCCGCAGGAATCTGGTCCCAATCTTTTTACTTAACAAAACCTATTTACGGTTTTTATAGTACTCTTACCAAAAAATACCTGTACAATAACTCTCCCTTAGCATCCGAACTTCCTAAATCTTATCCGGGACTAAGCTATTATTTTCAGGATAGATTACTGGGATCTGCAGACGGGCCGGGGGCTGTTATTTCAAGCTGGTTTCATACAGGCAGTAATGATTTGGTATTAACAACCAATCCTAATGAATTTGCCGGACAAAGTTATTGGGAGAAAAGAGATCTTGGCACCAGCTACAATGGTGATGAGCCGGGAAGCTTTCCGATTTACAGGTATTTTAATGCTGATAAAAAAACGCACTTTTATACGAGAGATAAAAATGAATTGGGAGACGGAAAAGACGGATTTGTTTACGAAGGTATTTCTTTCTACTTAAAAGAATCGGAGCCTAAAGCTTTCAGAATCCGTGACGGAGAATTTTTCCAGGATAACAGTACAGGAGCCGTATACATTGTTTTTGAAAGTACTTTAAGACGTATTGAATCCTGGTCTGTTGTGAATGGATTATTCGATTTTAAACCGAATCCAAGAACAGGAAAACCTAAAGACTGGAAGATTTTAAAGGTTAATAATATCAATGACTATACCGGAGAAAGAGGACCAGATATCACTTCAGCCAATCAATTGGTACAAAACACCAACGACGGTAAAATATATTTGGTTGATGATGGTTTATACCGATATATTCCTACTGATCTGATATTTAAATTGTATAACTTCAATGAAGATGCTATTCAGCACAAACCTGTGCGTATGATGTTTACAGGCAAGGATATTGCTAAAACTTACTAATCGTTTTCATTTCTATACCATAAAAGGGGCTTCACTGCCCCTTTATTATTTTCTAAAGCTAAGATGATTTATTAGAAATATGAGCATCTTCAAAGCTTGACATTTCATTCAGGAAATTAACCGCACTTTGAATAATCGGGTATGCCAATGCACAGCCTGTTCCTTCACCAAGACGAAGATTGAGATTTAAAACAGCTTTCTCTCTCATCAGCCCCAACAGTTGAGGGTGGGCATTTTCATTGCTTACATGACAGAAGATACAGTTGTTCAGAATCTCAGGGTTCTTTTTCCAGACTGTCGCTACCGCTACCGTGGCAATAAATCCATCCACCATGATCAGCATGTTATGATGATAAGCTTCTTCTATTGCTCCAATCATTTGGGCAATTTCTAATCCGCCAAAAGTTTGGGCAATTTCATCCTCAGTCATTGCAGCCGGATATTTTTCTATGGCTTCTGTTAAGATATTCACCTTATTCTGCAGCTGATGGTCATTCAGTCCGGTTCCTCGTCCGATACAGTTTGTAATCGGAATATCAAAGAGTTTGCTCATCATTAAAGAAGAAGCTGAAGTATTCCCGATTCCCATTTCACCGAAACCAATGATATTACACCCTTTTCCCACAATATCAGTAACCACAGCCTTACCGTTTTTAAGCGCCTGCTGATATTCTTCGGGAGTCATAGCGGGTTCTTCCAGAATATTACGGCTGGATTTTCTGACTTTTTTATTTACCAGATTCAACCCTTCCGGAAAATCAAAATTGACTCCTGCATCTACAATGTTAATCTTAATACCATGCTGTCTGCAAAAAACATTGATTGCAGCCCCTCCTCCAAGAAAATTCATGACCATCTGATAGGTTACTTCCTGTGGATAGGCACTTACCCCTGCTGTAGCAATCCCGTGATCGGCAGCGAAAACCACCATATGAGGATTCAATAACTGGGGCGAAGTGGTCTTCTGAACCATTCCAATTTTGTGAACAAGATTTTCCAATTGTCCTAATGCGCCTAATGGTTTTGTTTTGAAATCAATTTTATGCTGTAGTTCTGATGATAACATGGATTTTTATAGTTATGTTAAATGGAAAAGTGCAATATTAGTAAAATTCAATGAGTATCTTTCTTTTGTCTTGACACAAAAGAAACAAAAGGTCAAGACCTGGAAAATTGAGCTAAAAATAAAATGTGTTCTCTAAAAATTCTAAACTCGTGCGAATTCATTATTGTTTTTTTGTATCAATATTTTTGTCGCACTCAAACAGAAGAATTTTCTTAACGTTCACAAAATTTATTTTTTTACCACACAATTTTCAAAGGTCAAAGAAAGACTTTGGTCTGCAGCATTCATTTATCTTCTCATTCTTTTAAAAATTTCTGTAACTCAAAATAACTACGCGAGTACATTGCGCACATCATCTTTTACTTTGCAATATAAATGAAAAACAATGACACCAAAAATACTTGAAAAAATAAAAGAAGTTGAGGCAAGCCGGGGCGTAGAAGTCCTTCTTGCCGTAGAATCAGGAAGCAGAGCCTGGGGTTTTGCGTCTCCTGACAGTGATTATGATATACGTTTTATATACCGTCATGAAAAGGACTGGTATCTTTCTCCCTGGGATAAGGATGAAACCATAGAATTTATGACAGAAGATGATCTGGACGGCTCCGGTTGGGATCTGCGAAAGACTTTTCACCTTTTGCTGAAGTCAAATGCTGCTTTGCTGAGCTGGTTCTATTCTCCTATCGTTTATAAAGCGGACGAAAAGTTTGCAGAACTCTTCAGACCTTTGGCTGATGCCTGCTTTTCTCCGGTCGCAGTTTCTTATCATTATTTGAGCATGAGCAAGAAATATCTGGAAGCGTGCAGAAGTGATGAAGTAAAATTAAAAAGTTATTTTTATTGCCTCCGAACTACCCTTACCGGAAAATGGATCATAGAAAAAGGAACGTTTCCGCCTGTATTGTTCAGTGATCTGCTTGTTTTAACAGATGATACAACCAGACGGAAAATAGAAGATCTTGTTGCCTTAAAAGCGACCAAAGGAGAATCTTACTACCATCCGAACGATTGGGAACTGTTTGATTTTCTTGAGAAAACAGTCGCTGAAAATGAGGAAAAATCGAAGAGTTTATCAGGAGGAAAGGCCGATAAAGCTGAGATGGAAAGGGTTTTTAGGGAGATATTACATTTATAATAATTTATGAAACAATTATCTGAAAGAGCACTGACTTTTTTAAACAGTAAGGAAAGAAAAAAAGAATTTTATATTGAAAGAGAAGATATTGAAAAGCATTTAAGCTTATATCCCATCAAAGATTTTTCTGAAATTCTAAGGTTTCAAGAAAGCTATTCCGGATATATCATACAGGACATTATCTTCTATATTTTCAAGCCTGAGCAAATAAAAGAACTTCAACAGATTGAGACTTTTCGTTATGAAGGACAGGTTCTGTTTCCTCTGTGCGATGGACTCTACCTTTCGGAAAGTGGAACGGTTGCATTAAAGGATAACATTCCCGGTCCTTATCTATTTTTTTATGAATCTTTTGAAACCTTTATAGAGCAACAAGCCTTTTTTGCAAGTTATCAGGAATACAGACAACTTCCCTGCATTGGATATGGCATTGATGACTTTAACTCGCTTTCAGAAGCTCTTTCTGATTATGACTTCATTTCTGAATGTTCTGACAAGTATCATATGATGTGGAAAAACAGTTCCAATCTTGTGCATGCCAGATTATATACAGAAGGGTACAACATTATTTTGGATAGTGTTTCAGAAGATGAGCGTAGCCACCTAGTTAAATATTTTGAATCAAAAAAAGTGACCTTATTATGAAAAATATAATTGCTCTGTCTCCTATGTATACAGAAGACAGTAACAATCTGAAAAAAGCATCCCTCAGTTCGCCGTATGTACTGAGTCGTTTCAACGCCAAATGGAATGTTCCCGAAGAATTTCGTCAGGATGTAATTGGAGTGTATGGTGAGGATATTTATGCGGAAATTGTTGCTGAACAATGTAATTTAACATTAACAAAACCCGATGATGACTGGCTTTCAAATGTTTCAGAAGAGTTTACAAAACGGAAAATTGTTTACGGAAGGCTGAAAGATTTCGTACATGAAGAAAATATTTTCATCAAATGTTCGGATTTTAAAAGT
The DNA here is from genome assembly GCF_059420365.1 of Chryseobacterium sp. GW821-FHT04C04. Lineage (NCBI taxonomy): Bacteria > Pseudomonadati > Bacteroidota > Flavobacteriia > Flavobacteriales > Weeksellaceae > Chryseobacterium > Chryseobacterium sp. GW821-FHT04C04. The sequence continues at coordinate 1,112,137 of NZ_JBWKTO010000001.1, forward strand.
TTTAAAGCAGGAGTTTTCGATAAAGTTACAGATATCAAAGGCTTTGAAACACTGGATCCGGAAAGCATGGTTTTCACCTCTGAAGTTGTGGAATGGGAGCTTGAAGTGAGATGTTTTGTTTTAAATAATGAAATTAAAACGTATTCTTCTTATTGGCGAAATGATGTTTTCGATACTGATGAACTTTCAGAAAGAGAAAAGAAAGATCTATTTCAATTCTTTGAATCCTTTATTCAAAAGTATTCTTCTACTCTTCCCACTGGTATTGTGCTGGATTTTGGAATTATAAAAGGGAAAGGCTGGGCTTTAATTGAAGCTAATCCCGCATGGTGTTCAGGTTTGTATGCATGCGATGCAGAGAAAGCACTGGAGGTAATTGTGAACAGTTGCATTAAAAATTAAGATTATGGAAATGAATATTCTCATTGGGATTCCTGCAAGTGGAAAAAGTTCCTTTTACAAGGAGCTTTTTTTCAATTCGCATATCAGAATCAGCATGGATTTACTGAATACACGAAATAAAGAAGGAAAGTTACTCCAGTATTGTTTCGAAACACAATCAAAGATGGTAATTGATAATACGAATGTAACTAAAGAAAGCCGAAAAAAATACATTGAATTCGCTCAACAAAATAAATATGAAGTTATCGGGTATTATTTTGACAGCAATGTTCAGGATTGTATGGAACGAAATAGAAACAGAAAAGATTCCATTAACGAAATTGGAATAAAAGCAAAATATAAAGAACTGGAAATACCTTTATTCGAAGAAGGTTTTGACAAAATATTCAATGTGAAAATTGTGGATCAAAAATTTGAAGTCAACGATTATGAAATTTGAAGAAATTGAAGCTTTAATGCGAAGAAATGAAAGTCTTTTGGAACAGTACATTCTGCCGGAAAATTTTATGATTGTAAGATTAGATGGAAGAGGATTCACAAAACTCACCAAAGAAAAACTTTCACTTGAAAAGCCATTTGATCAAAAGTTCAGTCAGGTAATGATTGATACTACAAAATACCTCTTTAGCATTGGTTTTAAAGTAATATACGGTTATACTCAAAGCGATGAAATTTCTCTATTGATTCATAAAGATGACAATACGTTCAATAGAAAAATAAGAAAGATAAACTCTGTTTTAGCAGGGGAAGCAAGTGCCTTTTTCAGTCTGCAGTTTCAGGAAATCTGTGTTTTCGACTGTAGAACCATTGCCATTCCCAATCGGGAAATGCTTCTGGATTATTTTTGCTGGAGACAGGAAGATTCTCACAGAAATTCGCTTTCTGCTTATTGTTACTGGACATTAAGAAAAAATGGTTTTAATGCCAAACAAACCACAGAAACCATTGAAAAAATGTCACAATCTGATAAAAACGAATTGCTTTTTCAGTACGGAATCAATTATAACAATCTTCCGTCATGGCAAAAACGTGGTGTCGGAGTTTTAAATAAGGAGATAAAAAAGCAAGGCTTCAATCCTTTTATTAAAGAATCTGTTGTTTATTTAAGAAATGAATTGTTTGTCGAAAACGAATTAGCAACACGTGAGAGTTATAGAACATTTTTAAAAGAGATTTTTGACAAATTTTAATTTTTTTGAAAAGCCCATAAAATCTTTTGGAAACTTACTTCTAAGGTAACAATATCACGAAAAAATATTTACAAAACTTGAAAAATTATGACCATCCAAGACCTAAAAAATAAAAACCTCCTCCTCTTCGAAGCCATCTCCGGAAGCCGGGCTTTTGGGCTGGCAACGGAGAATTCTGATACGGATATCCGTGGAGTGTATTATCTGCCGAAGGAAGATTTCTTTGGACTAAATTATATTCCGCAGATTTCCAATGAAACGAATGATATTACGTATTATGAAATCGGGAGGTTTGTAGAACTGCTGCAGAAAAACAACCCTAATATTCTGGAAATTCTGGCAAGTCCGGAAGACAGTATCCTGTACAAACATCCCCTGATGGATCTGCTGAAAACTGAAGATTTCCTGTCAAAATTATGCAAAGATACTTTTGCAGGTTATGCTGTATCGCAGATTAAAAAGGCAAAAGGTCTGAACAAAAAGATTGTAAATCCTATCGATAAAGAAAGAAAATCGATCCTGGATTTCTGTTTTATTCTTGATGGGCAGGGTTCTGTACCGTTGAAAAAATGGCTGGATGAATTCCCTTCCACTGGAGGGGGAAATGGTCTTTTACAGGAAAAATGCGGATTGGTAGGTATTGATCATACCAAGGGAATGTATGCTTTATTTTATGATGAATCGGAGACGTTGGGATATAAAGGTATTATTCAAAATGAAGAAGCGAATCAGGTTTCCGTATCCTCTGTTCCCAAAGATGAAAAACCGGCTGCTTATTTGTTTTGCAATCTGGATGCCTACTCTATTTACTGTAAAGATTACAGAGAATACTGGAAATGGGTGGCTGAGCGCAATGAAGACCGTTATAATGTCAATCATACCCACGGACAAAATTACGACAGCAAAAATATGATGCATACCATTCGGCTGCTGCAGTCCTGTGAACAGATTTTTAAAACCAATTCCCTGACGATCCGCGTAGAAAACCGCGACGAACTCTTAGATATCAAAGCGGGAAACCAGTCTTATGAAAACGTAATGCAAAAGGCAGAAAATCTGATACAGTCTATAGAAAATCATTATTCCAAGTCAAATCTTCCTGACGCTCCGGATTTAGAAAAAACAATAAAAATCCTGATTGAGATAAGGGAAAAGCTTTACGGACATCATGATGAATTATAAATGATGAGTTATGAGTGGCAGTATTGATCAATTCCAGCACTTCCACTCTCCGACTCTCAAACCCTCCCACTCTAAAACACTCTTACTCTCAAACACTCTCACTCAAACCCCACAACTCACTTCTTCGACACCTTTGCCATCGGATTATAATCAAGGCAGATTTTGACCCAGTATTCAAAATCATTTGTCTTTTGGAAACCAATTGGTTCTACATAACAATATCCTGTCAGCTGCTTCCCTTTCATGATCATCGGCAGAAATCCTTTTTTCTCCGAAACCTCATCTTCAAGTTCAGGATTATAACGGCACATCAGATTATCATGGCTGATGTTGATACACATCTTTCCGTTCACCAAAAAAGACAATCCGCTGAACATTTTCTTTTCTTCAACCTCTATATTATTTTCAATGGAAAGCCGTTCACGTACCCGGTCGGTAAGTTCAGTACTGTAAGCCATGATTTCAATTTTTATGTTATTTAAAATTAAATAAAAACGGTGATTATCACACTATTTGTTTCGGTTTATTGATAGATTCTTATTTTGAAAAATAAAATTTTATTTAAATTAATTATTGTTTTACGATAATTAATTATACATTTGCAATATCAATTATTATTCATGCCATGAACCAGACCAAAATTATTTCAAGGATTTTATTTTATATCTGCTCCTTACTTTCGGCCGGATATCTGATTACTTTTGTGTATTCTCTGCTCTGTTTGATCACCGGATTTTCAGTTACGCCATATAAAGAAGGACAGTTCCTTCACATCAATTATCCGTTTACAGAACAGCCGTTTCTGAATATCGAAAACAATTATCCCTATATGATCTTTTCTTTTATGTTGGTGCTTATTACTTATGGAATCTTTTTCTGGTTGTCTGCCAGGGTTTTCAAAGTATTTTTCCAGCAGAAACTGTTTACTCAGGAGAATATCATTCAGCTTAAGAGATTTTACCTGTATAATATTTTCATCCCGCTTCCATTAGTAATTATCGCGAGTTTCTTTGTGGAAGTAGAAAGTATGATATGGGGACTGGTGTTTATTCACTTTATGCTTGGAATTTTCTGTTTGTTTCTTGCGAATATCTTTAAGCAAGGACTACATTTGCAAAACGAACAAGACCTATTTATTTAAAATGCCAATTATAGTCAACCTAGATGTGATGCTTGCCAAACGAAAAATGCAGAGTAAAGAATTGGCCGAAAAACTAGGTATCACGCCCGTCAACCTCTCTATCCTTAAAACCGGAAAAGCCAAAGGAGTCCGCTTTGATACGCTGGAAGCCATCTGTAAAATCCTGGAATGCCAGCCGGGAGATATTCTTGAATTTAAAGAGTAGCCGCGGGTGTGGGTTTGAGAGTAAGAGTGTTTGAGAGTGGGAGTGTAAAATTTCACTTCTAACCTCTAGCTTCCAGCCACTAACTTCTAACCTCTAATTTCTAATTTCTAAATCATCATCTGCCGAAAGGCCGCCTGTCCTTCTATTCCCTAAACCCAACACTATGAATACATTATCCATCAACAACCTTAGCCTCACCTACAAAAATGGTTTCCTGGCTATTAAAGACATTTCTCTCGAAATCAAAAACGGTATGTTTGGACTGCTTGGACCCAACGGAGCCGGAAAATCTTCTCTAATGAAAACCATTGTAGGACTTCAGAAACCCACGTCAGGAACACTGCTTTTCAATGAAGTGGATATTATTAAAAACCCTGATTATATCAAGCAGAATCTGGGATTTCTCCCTCAGGATTTTGGAGTATATCCGAAAGTATCAGCCTATGATCTATTGGAACATATTGCTGTATTGAAAGGCATTACCGATAAAAGCAAGCGGAAAAATCAAATTATGGGTCTGCTGGAAAAAGTCAACCTTTCTGATTTTGCTAAAAAAGAAGTTCATACATTTTCAGGAGGGATGAAACAGCGTTTTGGGGTTGCCCAGGCATTATTGGGAGATCCGAAAATTATCATTGTGGATGAGCCTACCGCAGGATTGGATCCTGAGGAACGCAACCGTTTCAATACACTGCTCAACGATATCAGCCAGGATGTTATCGTCATCCTGTCCACGCATCTCGTTGAAGATGTCCGAAATCTCTGTTCGGAAATGGCAGTGATGAATCATGGGCAGATTCTCAGAAAAGGAAATCCCGGAACACTGATCGCAGAACTGGAAAACAGAATCTGGTCAAAACCTATTGACAAAAACGAACTGGAAAGCTATCATTCCAGCTATGAGATCATCAGCAGACAACTTCTCGAAAGAGAACTTCACATTACCATATTTTCTGAAGAATCTCCCAAGGACTTTAGTTCCGTACCCCCTTTACTGGAACACGTTTACTTCCATACACTCACCCAAAAACCTTAATCATGAACACTCTGTTTTTATTCGAAGCCAGACGCAGCACCCAGCACTGGCTCACCTATCTTGTGGCCTTACTCTTGGTAGGGATCGGTATTTTTTGCGGGAATCAGTTTAATCTTTCGGTAGGAGAAGGAATTTATTTAAACTCCCCCTACACCATTGGTTTTATGACCGGAATGCTGAGTCTTGCCGTGATTTTTTTTGCCACTGTGTATGCCTTACAACTGTTGTTTAAAGATCAGGATTCAAAATTTGACAGCATTCTGTTTTCATTTCTATTTTCAAAATCAACCTATCTGAAAGGGAAATTCATCGCTTACTTTCTTCAGACATTTGTAAGTTTCTCTTTCTTAATGACTGGATTTCTCATAGGTCAGATGATGCGTACCGGAAGTGAAATGCAGGAAGATTTTCATATCATCCATTACCTCTACCCATTATTACTTTTCGGTTTTACCAACAGCTTGTTTGTCTGCAGTTTTCTGTTTCTCATTGCTGTTATTGTCAAAAGAAAACTACTGGTTGTAGTGGGCGGGCTGCTTCTATATGTGCTCTATATGATTATTTTGCTGTTTTCCAACTCCCCTTTTATGGCCGGAAGCCTGCCTCAGTCATTGGAAATACAGCAGTTTTCAGCGTTCATTGATCCTTTTGGTCTATCTGCTTATTTTATGCAGGCCCGTGATCTTAGTTCGCATCAGAAAAACATTCAGATGGTTCCTTTTACAGGATATCTGTTGTTCAACAGGCTTCTATTTTTCTTTATATCGGTGGGAATTCTTTTCCTTTCACTCAGATTATTTTCTTTTTCCAATACCTCCGGGAAGAAAGTAAAAACATTGTCAAACGTTCATACACTATCTGAAACAAATGCCTCAGAATACTCCACAGTTACCCCAAGTTTTAATCAGTTGAACTCTTTCCGGTCCGTACTCTCTTTTACAAAAACTGATCTTACCTACCTGTTCAAGAGCATTGCTGTTCCTGCTGTATCCATCCTTTTGTTATTTTGTGTCGGAATGGAAATGTATGCCGAAATTGAAAAGGGAATCCGCCTTCCGCAAAAGTATGCAGGTTCAGGGCTTATGGCTGCAACGATCTCAGAAAACTTTCACCTTCTTGGATTGCTTATTTCAGCTTATTTTCTGAACGATGTCTATTGGAGAAGCCAATCTTCCGGATTTTTCCTGATTGAAAACAGCACTTTTTTCTCAAAAAACCGGTTAACCGGGCATTTTATTTCAATCAGTTTTCTGATGTTTTTCTTTACCGGAATTGTAATTATTCAGGGCATTATTTTTCAGGCGGCTTATCAGTATTTTCATATTGACTGGAATGCCTATCTCGGTGTTTTCCTTTTCAATACTTTCCCTTTGATCCTGTTTTCAGGATTGATCCTTTTGATTAATGACAGAATTCCTCATAAATTCATTGCGCTCGGGATTTCCATACTTGCGGTATTTGTATTATCAGGTCCCGTTTCCGGGAAATTGATCTCCTACCCTCTTTTCAGAATATTTTCTGATTTTAAAGGAACTTACAGTGATTTTAACGGCTATGGAATCTATGAAAAAGCTTTTGCCCAAAGACTTCTCTTCGGAGCGGGTATCATCAGTATTTTGTGGGTATTCAACAGTATTATAAAAATTAAAAAAGTCCCAGTCATTGCATCTTGCTTCAGTATAATCCTATTGATTTCAGGAATCTTTGCCGGAATATTGTTTATGAAAGGGTATGTTCCTAAAGATAAAGAGCAGGCTATTGTAAGCTCTGTAGAATATGAAAAGAACTACCGAAAATATGAAGCTCTTCCGCAGCCCGATATTTCTGACGTTACCACGGAAATTAAACTTTATCCTTCTGAAAACGCTTACCAGATTGTTGGAAAATACATCCTTAAAAATCAAACCAACCAATCCATCAACAAAATTTTAATCAATTTTAATGATGATTTAAAACTGGAATCTGCAGTAATGACATCAGGTAATGAAACGACAAAAATTCATCAAAACGTCACGGAAGTTTCATTAAAACAGCCTCTCCTGCCTGGTAAAACGGCTTTCCTGAATTTCACATTGTCTTATCAATGGTTCGCAGTCAATGGTCATCAATCCTTTAACGCCATTATCGCAGACGGATCTTTTATGAGAATCAGCAGGTATTATCCTACGATCGGCTACCAAAAGGATTATGAAATTCAGGATGAAAAACAGCGAAGCCAATTCAAGCTTGGAAAACTCACAGCACTGAAGAAGCCGGAAGCTCCTGAAGTTTTAAAAAAGGATTTTATCAATCTGAGTATGATTATTTCCACTGAAAAGGGCCAGACAGCGATAGGAACGGGAGATCTTATGAAAAAATGGTCAGAATCCGGCCGTCATTATTTTGAATATAAAGCAGATCAGATCCCTTTCCGGTTTGCCGTTTCATCCGCAGAATATGAGATAAAAAGTGCTAATTATAAAGGAATTACCATCAATATCTTTTATCATCAAAAACATGATGAAAATGTTAATCATCTTCTTGAAAATGCCCAACTTACTCTAGATTATTGTCGGCAGAATTTCGGACACTATCCTTTTAAAACGATCAATTTTGCAGAGATCTCTTCTTTTACCAAAGGTTTTGCTGCCACTGCCTATCCTTCTGCCATCTTTATGCCTGAAGATATGATTTTCCATGCCAATATCCAGGCGGATAAGAAACAGGATGTCATCAATGAATTGGCAGGACATGAGCTTTCACACCTTTGGTGGGGAAACAGCCAGATCAACCCTGATGACAGAGAAGGTTCTGTAATGCTTACCGAAACGCTGGCGATGTATACGGAAATGATGCTTTACAAACAGATGCACGGCAGAGAAAAAATGATGGAAAGAATCAAAGTGCATCAGCAGATTTACGACAATGAAAAAGGTTTATCCGAAAATGTTCCGATCTATAAAGCCACTGGGGATGCCCCTCATATTTCTTATTCAAAAGGAGCAATGGCCATGGTACAATTGAGTCATGTGATAGGCGAAAGCAGACTCAATACAGCATTAAAAAGCTTTCTCAACAATAATCAATATCCAAAAAAACCGACTTCATTAGATCTGATGAATGAGTTTTACAAAGCTGCTCCTGATATTTCAGCCAGAAAAGAGATTGACAGATTGTTCAAAACCATAGACAATATAACTGTTAGTGATGACCAAAAAAACTCTTCTGTAAGGGCAAAATCAAAGTAAGAAATCAACAGTTTTATTTTTTTTTTAAAATATTTTTCAGGAATTGTAACAAAATAAAATGATGATTTACTAATTAATTGACATATCAATAATTGATACATCATTTTAAGTCTGAAAATATGGAAAAGTTAAATTCAATTATATTCTACAATATAGACAAAGCGATCAGAGCCTATAGAAACTATGCTCAGCGTCAGCTGAAAGCCCATGGTTTTACGATTACGATCGATCAGTGGCTTATCATCAAGGCGATTCTGGAAAACCCGGGCATTACCCAGAATGAAATTGGTGATCTTGTTTTCAAGGACAATGCTTCTGTCACCAGAATTATTGATTTAATGGTAAAATCCGAATACATCACAAGACATGTTCATTCTGAAGACCGCCGGAAAACCAATCTGGAAGTAACAAACTCCGGAGTAAAGGTAATCAAAGAGGTTCAGAATATTGTGGAGAAGAACCGCAACACAGCTTTGAAGGGAATCAGCAATGAAGAAATGGAAGTCATGTATTCTGCTTTACTGAAAATTTCAGAAAACTGTCTTAATTCTAAAAAATAAAATACAATGATCAGAATATTTACATTTATTTTTGTCTGGCTGTTGATTTCTTTCAGCAGTATGCTTTCTGCACAGACCTCGCAAAGTTTTTCATTGTCTGGAAACATCAATTCCGGCAAAGCAGAGCAGATGGAAATCAATCTCTTCGATACCCATCAGAAATTAATCAAAACAGAGATTGCTGATAACAATGGTCAGTTCAATTTCAATGATGTAAAAGAAGGAACGTATCAATTAAAGATCAATAAAAACGGTTCTGAAGTCTATCATTCTGAAAACATTGTGTTGGCAAAAAACACTGTTCTGTCTTCAATTGACCTGAATGTAAAATCTATTGAAGGGGTAACGATCACCAAAACCAAGCCTCTCATTGAAAGACAGGACGGAAAAATGATTATGAATGTTGAAAACAGTATTGCCAGCACTGGAAATTCTGCGTTTGAAGTACTGGAGAAAGCTCCGGGAGTCAATATAGACAACAACGATAATATCAGCCTCCGTGGAAAGGGAAATCTCCTGGTTCAGATTGATGGTAAAAATACGCCTATGACCGGATCTGATCTTGCCAATTATCTTAAAGGAATACCATCCTCTACCATTGAAAAGATAGAATTCATAACGAATCCTTCTTCCAGATATGACGCATCGGGATCTGCAATTATCAATATCAAACTAAAAAAGGAACAAAGAAAAGGAACCAACGGAAGCATTTCAACCTCTCTGGGTACGGGTAAATACGTGAAAAACAACAATAGTTTCAGCATTAACCACAGGAATAAGAAAATCAATATTTTTGGAAATTACAGCTTTGCTTACAGGGAAGCTTACAACGGTCTGGTACTGGACAGAAATTTCTATGAAGCTAACAATTTCAAAAAAGCATATGTACAGGATAATTATTTGAAATTCAAATTCAACAGTCATCTTGCCAAAGCAGGAATGGATTATTATCTGAATGATAAAAATGTACTTGGATTTTCTGTAGGACTGGTTTCAAACAAGTTCAATATCAACGGAGATAATTCTAACGTGACCCTGGGCAGCAATCACCTTCCTGAAAGCTCTTTCACAACCGTCAACAGATCAAATGACCACTGGACCAATCTTTCATTTAATCTTAATCATAAATACACGATAGATTCTCTAGGTTCTGAAATCTCAACCGATTTTGACTATATCAATTACACGAATTCTTCTTTACAAAGTTTTGATACCAGTACTCATGAAATAGCCAGTGGTATGAACAATCTTGATATTATCAAAGGGGATATGGACGGAAAATTGAATATTTATTCTTTAAAGTCTGATCTGACGAAAAACTTAAAGAACGACTGGAAGCTGGAAAGCGGCGTTAAAACGAGTTTTGTAAAGACGGACAATGATCTGAAATTCTTCAATGCAAGCTCAGGAGTTTCCATTCCCGATTTGTCTAAAACCAATCATTTCATTTACGAAGAAAACATCAATGCAGTCTACGGAAATGTCTCTAAAAAATGGGAGAAATTTAAAGCTAATGCAGGATTGAGACTTGAAAACACGAACGTCAAAGGCACTCAGATTACAACCAACCAGATCAACAAAAGAAATTATACCCAGCTATTTCCAAGTGCTGTTTTTTCCTATGATCTTACAGATAAAAGTAACCTGGAAGTCAATTTCAGCAGAAGGATTACAAGACCAAGCTACAATCAGCTGAATCCTTTTAAGTTCTATCTTGATCCTACCACGCTGAAGGCCGGAAACCCGGACCTGAATCCGCAGATCACGATGAATTATGAACTGACGTACAGTCTTAGCAATAAATATTTCGCCACGTTAAGCTACAGCAAGACTTCTGACAACATTACAGACATCTTAAAACCTGTTATAGAAAACGGACAGATTGTAACGGTACAGACGATTGAAAACCTAAGTTCGGCTTCTTATTTTGGGTTAAACCTGATCGCTCCGGTAAAGGTGACCCCATGGTGGGAGATGAACAACAGTGCCAATTTCTACTATGGTTCATACACTGGAAATGTTTCCGGAACCCAGATCAATAACCAGGGGAATTTTACCTTTAGCATCAACAGTATTAATTCCTTTAAACTAGGAAATGGTTTCTCCGCTGAACTTACCGGAAATTATAAAGCCAGAGAAGTCTATGCCTATCTGAATGTGAGCCCTAACTGGTATTTAAACATTGGTGCACAGAAGAAATTTAAGAACAACAGTGTACTGAAGCTCTCTTTCACAGATATTTTCTTTACCAGCAACATCAAAGGACAGACTGTTTATAATGATTATATAGAAAACTTTGCGGTAAAAAGAGATTCGCGTGTCGCCACCATCTCCTATACTTATAATTTTGGTTCTTCTAAAAATGGGCAGCCTAGAAAAACGGGAGGTGCTGAGGATCTTAAGCAGAGAATCGGAAGCTAGTAACAACAGTCATTGCGAGCCAAAGGCGAAGCAATCTCACTTTTGAAAATTTAAATAAAAATGATGAGATTGCCTCAATGTTACACATTTCGCAATGACATAAAAGCAAAAATCCCTCAAAACTGAGGGATTTTTTATATCTAAGAATGAATCTTATTAAGCTTCGTTAGAAGGCGTTTCGTTTTCCACTTGGTTTTCTCCTTGTGGTTTTTCTCCTTCAGGTCTTCTTTGTCCTTCTGGTCTTCTCTGTCCCTCAGGTCTTCCTTGTCCTTCCGGTCTTCTTTGACCTTCTGGTCTTCCTTGTCCTTCTGGTCTATTTTGTCCTTCTGGTCTTGCTGGTCTTGGTAAAAGAACTTTACGAGAAAGTTTCATTTTCTTACGGTCATCGTAACCCATGAACTTCACTTCTACTTCATCACCTTCTGCATATGGAACTTTGTCAAGACGAGCCCACTCAATTTCAGAAATGTGAAGAAGTCCTTCTGTACCTTTAGCAATAGCAACAAAAGCACCGAAATCCATTACTTTCACAACTTTTCCGCTGTAAACTTCGCCTACAACCGGTACGAAAGTAATTTCGTTAATTTTTGCAACAGCAGCATTGATTTTCTCTCTGTCTTTTCCTGCAATCTCGATACGTCCGATCTCTCCTACTTCTTCAATAGCAATCACTGTATCAGTATCTTTCTGCATCTGCTGAATGATTTTTCCTCCAGGTCCGATTACAGCGCCAATGAAGTCTTTAGAGATCTCCATTACTACCATTTTAGGAGCGTGAGGTTTCACATCTGCTCTTGGCTCAGCAATAGTTTCAGTGATTTTATTTAAGATGTGTAATCTTCCGTCTCTAGCCTGCATCAAAGCCTTTTCCATGATATCCATAGAAAGACCCTGAATTTTGATATCCATCTGACAAGCAGTGATACCGTCTGCAGTACCTGTTACTTTGAAGTCCATATCTCCCAGGTGATCTTCATCTCCTAAGATGTCAGAAAGTACCGTGAATTTACCAGATTTTGTATCCGTGATCAATCCCATTGCAATCCCGGAAACAGGTTTTGTAATCTTTACCCCAGCATCCATTAATGCTAATGTTCCTGCACAAACTGTTGCCATTGAAGACGAACCGTTTGATTCCAGGATATCAGAAACAATTCTGATGGTATATGGATTTTCTTCAGGAATAACTGCCTGTAATGCTCTTTGAGCAAGGTTCCCGTGTCCTACTTCTCTTCTTGAAGTACCTCTTAAAGGTCTTGCTTCACCTGTTGAGAAAGGAGGGAAATTATAATGTAAGAAGAATTTTTCGTCGTGCTGAGAAATAACGCTGTCTACCATGTTCGCATCTTTCACAGAACCTAAAGTTACTGCTGTTAAAGACTGAGTTTCACCTCTTGTAAACACTGCAGAACCGTGAGCTCCCGGAAGGTAGTCAATTTCTGACCAGATCGGACGGATCGTCTGAGGATCACGACCGTCAAGACGGATATTGTCTTCAAGGATCATCTGACGCATCGCTTCTTTCTCTACATCATGATAATATACTTTTACGAAAGGAGTTACTCTTTCCAATTCTTCTGCATCTTCAGCATATTGAGCTAAAAATTCTTCACGAAGTGCTTTGAATTTTTCTCCTCTTTCTTCTTTACCAGAAGGAGTTCTTGCTACTTCATATACTTTATCGTAAGTCTCTTTCCAAACTTTTGCACGAATTTCTTCGTCGTGGTTTTCGTGAGAATACTCTCTTTTTGGGAAAGCCTTACCTACTTTTTCTGCTAATCTCTCCTGAGCTTCAATCTGCTTTTTAATTTCAGCATGACCGAAGATGATCGCTTCTAACATTTCCTGCTCAGAAATCTCCTTCATCTCTCCTTCTACCATTACGATTGAATCTTTAGTAGCTCCAACCATAATATCCAATTCAGAATTTTTCAATTCTTCATAGCTAGGATTGACAGAAAGTTGTCCGTCAAATCTTACTACTCTTACCTCAGACATTGGTCCATTGAAAGGAATATCAGTAATTGCAATAGCTGCAGAAGCTGCTAAACCTGCTAAATCATCAGGAATCGTTTCTCCGTCATAAGAAATTAAAGAAATCATTACCTGTACTTCAGCGTGGAAATCTTCAGGGAAAAGTGGACGCAATACTCTGTCTACCAATCTCATTGTTAAAATTTCCTGATCTGAAGGTCTTGCTTCTCTACGGAAGAAGTTTCCAGGAATTCTTCCACCTGCATAGAATTTTTCTCTATAATCTACTGTTAATGGTAAAAAATCTACACCAGGATTTGCTTCTTTATTGGCTACAACAGTTGCTAAAAGCATTGTTCCACCCATTTTTACTACCACAGATCCATCAGCCTGTTTGGCTAACTTCCCTGTTTCAATAGTGATTTCTCTGCCATCAGCAAGAGTAATCAGCTCTGTAAACGCTTGAGGTATACTCATAAATTTGTCTTCTTGATACTCCGTATTGAGTATGAATTAATATTTAAACTCTTTAAATTTCGTGTGCAAAGGTACTATATAATAATGATATATTAAATTTTTCAATTGCATTAATAGGCTCTGAAAATACAAAAAATTGGCTATCAATTGATGAAAGATTCAAAAATGTGTATCAGTACTCTCAACTTATTCATTATTCGTGAAAATAAAAAAGTGTTTTTTTAAAGATAATGCATTGAAAAATCCTGTTGTTTTTGTATTATTGTCTCAAAAAGTGAAAATAACAATCTGATGAGAGAAAAGATATCCATTTCATTATAAAAACGATTAAAATTATTGCAAAAATATAGGTAGATTCCTATATTTGCCCTACTTCACCAATTACAATGCTGTAGGAAAAAAAGTTAAGGGCCTATCCTTATACAGATAAATAAATGTTTATGACTAATAAAGAAGTACAACCGCAAAGCAGGAATTATACGGTTCCGTTGATTACCATCACCCTGCTGTTTTTTATGTGGGGATTCATCACCTGTATGAATGACATCCTTATCCCCTATCTGAAGCAACTTTTCAATCTTACCTTTTTCGAGTCCATGCTCGTACAGTTCTGTTTTTTCGGAGCTTACTTTATCGGATCTCTGATTTATTTTCTGATCTCCATTACAAAAGGAGATCCCATCAATAAATTAGGGTATAAAAAAGGAATCCTGTTCGGAATTTTCCTTGCCGCTTTTGGCTGTGTTCTATTTTACCCGGCAGCTACTTTTTCTTATTATCCTTTGTTTTTGGGGGCTTTGTTTATTTTAGGACTTGGCTTTACAGTACTGCAGATTACAGCCAATGCTTATGTTTCATTATTGGGAAGTGAAGAATCCGCATCCAGCCGACTGAATATGACCCAGGCGTTCAATGCATTCGGAACAACCATTGCTCCAGTGTTGGGAGGCCATCTTATTTTTGAATTTTTCTCTTCTCCGGACGGATCATTCAGTGCGGTAGCAACAAGAATTCCTTACTTAATTTTTGCGGGTATTCTTTTATTGGTCGCTTTATTGATTTCCAGAGTGAAGCTTCCGTCATTCCAGATGGATGAAGAGGAAGTGGTAAAAGGCTGGGGAGCTCTTGAGTTCAGCCATCTTAAATTTGGAGTATTTGCGATGTTCTGCTATGTGGGTGGAGAAGTTGCTGTGGGAAGTTTTATCATCAGTTTCCTTGAACAGCCCCAGATTATGGGCTTTAATGAAATCATCAGTAAGAATTATCTTTCTCTTTACTGGGGTGGGGCCATGATCGGCCGTTTTCTTGGAGCTATCTCTTTAAACCAATCTTTAAGCCAGGGTAAAAAGGCTCTTTATATGCTGGGGGCAGCGGGCGCTGTTTTCCTTGTGATCTTCAGTATTGTGAATCTTACCTTTGCCCAGATCAGCTTTTTCCTTGTATTCATCATTCTTAATTTCATTGCCTTTTTCGTTGGTAAATCGGCTCCGGCGAGAACCCTGTCAATCTTTGCAGCTGTCAATGTCGTATTATTGATTTCTGCTATGGTAAATCAAGGCGAACTGGCTATGTACAGTATTCTGGGAATCGGGATTTTCAACTCCATTATGTTCTCGAATATTTATACATTAGCGATTTCAGGACTGGGGAAATATACCAGCCAAGGATCTTCCTTAGTGGTAATGGCGATTTTAGGAGGGGCTATCGTTCCTATTTTCCAGGGATATCTTGCAGACCAGTTTGGAGTACAGCATTCATTTATCATTCCTGTATTCTGTTATCTGGTTATTTTGATCTTTGGTGCTTATTGTACCAAATATCTCGGTCATGTAGAAAGTACAGAAGCCAAATCAGGACATTAAACTCTATTAGATTAACATATACAAAGCGGAATATCTCAAAAATATTCCGCTTTTTTTCGATCTTATAACGTAACTTCCTATTAAAATAAGGATAGACCAGCACAATTACAATGAAAATACAATTAAAGCTTGAATACGCAGCATTTCTATTGTTAGGAATATATGCTTTTGCCCAAACAGAATATTCATGGTGGTGGTTTGCAGGACTTTTTCTGGCTCCCGATATTTCCATGTTGGGATATACGGTTAATAATAAAGTCGGAGCTGTTTCCTATAATGTCTTCCATCATTTTGGATTGGCTATTATCGTTTATCTTGCCGGAACAGCCTTATCTCTACCCTATTTACAAATGATTGGAGCGATATTATTTTCTCATTCAGCTTTTGACAGAATTCTGGGCTATGGATTGAAATATCCGGACAGCTTTCAGAATACGCACCTTGGGAAAATCGGGAGAAACAAGGAATAACTTATTATCCCCACCAGAACTGATTCAAATAGTAATATTCATTCTGATATTCTATAACAAAACAATCATCATAGAAAGTCTTATAAGAAAAAATCCGGGTGATTTCATAAACGAACAAAGAGTCTATTAAAATAAAAAGGGTATTTGAAAACGTTTTAGAGTTTTCTTCGTTATCATAGGTATCATGTAAAGACTTCATAATAAAATTTTTCAAAAGGCTTTTATAATCCACAATTGCAAGCTCATTAAGACTATCATTTATCTTAAGCTGAATTTCAGAGATGGCTTTTCCTTTATAAAACTCAAAGCTTTCAAAATAATTCCCACCAATAAACTTTCTTTCCATATAAGGATTTATGGCCATCAGGAAGCCTTCGATAAGATTCATTTTATAAGTTTCGTTCAAGACTCTATCTCTATAAGAATCCGGAATTTCATAATTATATTTTTCAAAAAACCTTAAAAGCTTGCCTGCTACCCAAAGAGACCGTGTACTTATGAATTCTCCTGGTTGTAATGGTAACAACTCTATTAAAAACCGATTAATATAAAATTCTTTTCCATAACCAAGATCATTTCTTTGTATCATATCAGACATATCATGATCAGTAACTACCACTTGATTATCATTCACTAATATCTCATTCAGGTTTTCATTAAAAAGGGTATAGCTGTAATATCCCTGAAGCGTTGCCTCTTTAATAATTACTTTATGCTCATCTTTAAAAAAATGTGAAAGGGCAGCCTGCTCTTTGTTTTTAAAACGTATTTTCATCTTATTACTTTTGGATGGGATTATGATTCCCATTTTGATACTGCAAAATAAAGAACGATGTACGCAGTCTTATTGCGTATAAATAAAAGAGTGAAAAAAATTTTGCTAGGGATAAGAATAGTACAGTAACTGATGTTTAGAAACAAAAAAAGCAACCTCTTTCGAAGTTGCTTTTTATTTTGAAAATCTTTATAGATTATTTTCTTAAACCTAGTTCAGCAATAATTGCTCTATATCTTGCGATATCCTTGTTTTTAAGGTAATCTAGTAAACTTTTTCTCTTACCTACCAATTTCACTAGAGATCTCTCTGTGTTGAAATCATGACGGTTAGCCTTTAAGTGCTGAGATAAGTGGTTGATTCTGAAAGTGAAAAGAGCGATTTGTCCTTCAGCACTCCCTGTGTCTTGTGCAGATTTTCCGTGCTTTGCGAAAATTTCCTGCTTTTTGTCTGTTGTTAAGTACATTCCAATATTGTTTAATGATTATTATGTAACGGGTGCAAAATTACGACTATTTTTTGATTCTGCAAACATTATTGATTTCATAAATCAAAATTGATAGAAAAAAATGTTAAAAATTTCTTAATAAATTATATGCAATCCAACGAAAAGGCAGTAATTTTGCATTCGAATTACAAATGAAAAAAATTATATTCTTTACAGCAATTGCTACTTTTTTATTGATCGGCGTTACTTCGGTAAAAGCTCAGAAATCTGCTGATGATAAAATAAAAAAAGTTCTCTACTTTAATCCCGAGGTAGAGCCTGATGTTGATGAGATAAAAGATCCTACCAACACGGCATTCTTTGATGTTATTTCTGATAATTTCAGCAGCAGAAGAAATAAAATACTCCGGGCAGAAGTTCAGGTTCCCTTTGACAGCATAGACAAACAGACTATTGTAGATTACTGCCTCAATAATGACGCAGATTTTGCTATTGTTTCCAAAGTAAGATATTTCAAAGTAGGTTTTGGAAAATATGTTTTCTCCAATCAGGTAGTGGTCAGCATGAAACTTTTTGGTGCTGACGGAAATCTTGTGACTGAAACAGACCATGATACCTATAGAAAAAATATGCGTTTACTGGGTTCTACAGTAAATTCTGTTAAAATAGGAACTGAAGGCGCTATAAAAGGGATCATTAAAAAACTGAGAAAACTGAAACCCACGGAGGCTGAGCTTTAAGTTTAAAGCTGGAATATAGGACCTTTGATTATCAATGGTCAATTTTGCTCCGCAAGCGTGAATTTGCTATGCATATTAATAGGCATATCAGCTCATCATTCATTCATAGACTACTTCCTGTAGAATATATACCCTTTAATCGATAATGTAAAGGCTTTCATTAGCTTAGTTTCATATTAAATCTAGCTCGATCTAGCTCGTTAGGAGAATTCAAATTTAAGGAGACTGAGCGGAAAGACATTGTAATAAATATCATCCGTTTTCAAAAATACCAATTCTTTAGAATATCCGGGCGGATCATATTGTCATAGAGTATGTATAAATGACCCATGTGCTGAGTTACAATAATTTTCATGTTAAATATTTGAGCACTTGTTTTATTTACAAACAGGTGCTTTTTATATTAAAAAACACTATAAACAACTGACTAACAATTAAATATTTTCACCAAATAAGGATTTATTAAATATTTTTTACTATTTTAGTGTACCATTAAAACTTAAATCATATGAAAAATCTAAAGAAGCTCAGTAGAGAAAAAGCAAAGCAGATTAACGGCGGATCTGTTGAAAGATGCAGTGATATCAATCCATGTACTGTAGGATGGTGCTGTAACGGGATTTGCTCACCATTTATCTGTCTTGAATAAACTTAACACTCAACTATAAAATAAAATCACATGAAAAATCTAAAAAAAATCAGTAGACAAGCACAAAAAGAAATCAAAGGCAGCGGGCCTTTCAAAAAATGTACAGAACATTACCAATGTCCGGGCGGATCATGTTGTCACAACATTTGTGTTCTGAATCCATGTCCTCTGGAATAATATATGATCATTACAGACACCTGCCCTTGTAGGTGTTTTTTATTTAAAAAATTAAATAAAAATTCAGTTTATGGTAAAATATTTCATTAACAAATGAATAATATAGAAATATTTATTATTTTAGTACAACATTAAATCTAAACTATATGAAAAACTTAAAGAAACTCAGCAGAGAAGCTGCCAAAAAAATTAATGGCGGTATCGGACCGTTCAGATGCAGCATAACAAGACCTTGCTCCGTTGGATATTGCTGTAATGGAGAATGCCTGGATCATGATTGTATGATAGAGCCTTAATCTTAAATATATTGATGATTATGAGAAATTCAAATCTTAAAAAGCTAAACAGACAGGAACAAAAAGGAATTAATGGGGGCGGAATAAAGAAATGTGGTAGCAATGCAGATTGCGGTCCATATCTATGCTGTACCAATAACGTCTGTGTATTCATTCCTACTTCAGAATGTGAACCCATTTAAAAGTATATTGGAATTTTAAAATTTAATTTTTTGAACATCCGCTTCGGTGGGTGTTTTTTTGGCCTTATACTGAAGGACTAAACTTTAATTAATCCTTAAATTTGCCAGTTTATGGCTTAGTCTTAAAAATTTGAATTATTTTTGCATATCCAAAAATTTCACGTTTTGAATTCTAGAGACGAACTTATCTTTAACCCTGCCGATATTGCCGAAACTCTCAGCGAACTTCATGCTGACGAGAGGCTGCTCGCGTTCCTGAAGGTTCCGAAAGAGTACAAAGCAGAAGTTTTTTCACACCTTGATCCTGATTTTCAGGAAGATACCATCAGAAGTATCGGAAGCGATGAAGTTTCTGAAATTCTGAATGCTATGACTCCGGATGACAGGACTGCTCTTTTTGAGGATTTTCCCGATGAGCTTATCAAGTATTCCATCAATCATCTTAATCCGCAGGAAAGAAGAATTGCTTTAAAGCTTCTTGGCTACAACTCTGATTCTATTGCCCGTCTGATGACGCCTTATTATATCCAGATCCGTAAGGAATGGACGGTAAAAAGATGTCTTCAGCAAATCAAAAAGGTAGGAAAAAGAGTGGAAACCATGAACTATCTGTATGTGGTGGATGAAAGAAACCGTCTGATTGATGATTTAGCTGTAGGAAGTTTACTGTTGGCCGAAGAAGATACTTTAGTGTCCGATCTTATGGACAACCATTTTGTGGCGATCACCACGATGACTTCCAAAGAAGATGCCGTTACTTATTTTGAAAAATATGACCGTTCAGCGCTTCCTATTATTACAGAATCGGGAGTTCTTGTAGGGATTGTAACGATTGATGATATCCTTGACCAGATTGAACAGCAAAACACTGAAGATATTCAGAAATTCGGGGGGCTTGAAGCCTTAGATTTACCGTATACCCAGACTTCTCTCATCGAAATGGTAAAGAAGAGAGGAATGTGGCTGATTATATTATTCTTTTCCGAAATGCTCACCGCATCGGCCATGGGATATTTCGAAGACGAAATCCAAAAAGCAGTGGTGCTGGCCCTATTTGTTCCGTTAATTATTTCCAGTGGCGGAAACTCTGGTTCACAGGCCGCAACGCTTATTATTAGAGCAATGGCACTTCAAGAAATCGGTTTAAAAGACTGGTGGTATGTCATGAAAAAAGAAATCTTCACCGGATTGTTTTTAGGAGGAATTTTGGGAATTATCGGTTTCTTAAGAATCATGGTCTGGCATGAAGCAGGCTTCTTCAGTTATGGTGCCCACTGGGTTTATGTAGGACTAAGTGTAGCCGTTTCTTTAGTATTGATCGTACTCTGGGGAACTCTCTCAGGGTCAATGGTTCCATTTATCTTAAAGAAATTAAAACTAGACCCTGCTACTTCATCTGCTCCTTTTGTAGCCACTCTTGTAGACGTTACGGGACTTATCATTTACTTTTCTGTAGCCGGACTTTTCTTAACGGGAAAACTTTTGTAATTTTAGGCATCATCTAACATGCCAATATGAAAATCGTTTCACTTGTACCCTCTATTACTGAGGCATTATTTGACCTTGGGCTTACTGAAAATGAAGTCATCGGGAGAACAAAATTCTGTATTCATCCTCAGGATAAAATACAAAATGTACCTGTAATCGGTGGGACCAAAAACATCAATATCGAGAAAATCAAAGCGCTGCAGCCAGATCTTATTCTTGCCAATAAGGAAGAAAATGTAAAAGATCAGGTGGAAGCTTTAATGGATGATTTCAAGGTAATGGTAACCCATGTGGAAACAATTGAAGACAATTATTACCTGCTTAAAAATCTCGGAAAACTTCTCGGAAAGGAAGACAGAGCACAACTTTTCAATCTCAAAATTTATGATATCCTGAATCAGGCAAAACTGGACAGTCCTATTAAAGTTGCCTATCTTATCTGGAAGAATCCTTATATGACAATTGGCTCAGATACCTTTATTCATAAAATTTTGTCAGAAATTGGTTTCGAAAATATTTTTAAGGATAAAACCCGTTATCCTCAAATTACCACTGAAGATCTGGCTGATGCTGATGTCATTATGCTTTCTTCCGAGCCCTTCCCATTTAAAGAAAAACATATTGAAGAACTGCAGGCTTTCTATCCTGACAAAAACATTATAATCGTAGATGGTGAGGCATTTTCCTGGTATGGAACGCATATTGCGAAATGTGAAAACTACTTTAAAGAATTGCTGGCAGAAGTACACCGTATGCAGCTCTGATTTTTTAGCGCAAAAGTTTTTTTGAAACGACTGAATGCTTGAAAACTACATTTACGTTTTTGAAAATTTCCGGTTTTCAAATTACAAATAAAAATAGTTTACATTTCATGGAATGGTAAATGCTGCCATTATATAGCGCCTCTGTCACAAAAATCGTTAATTTTGTTATTGTAAAATTTCTGGTACATTGACTGTACTACTGATCCATTAAATATTTAATACACATGGCTGATACGGTTATACTATCTGAAGGCGCAGAGTTTGATCACGTTATACAAGAAGTCTCAAAATATATTCATCTTTATGTAATGGCCTTTGAAAAGAATGAACGGACCATAACACAAGTAGATAGACGTGAAAATATGTATGGTGGAAACGGAACCGTATATATGGTACAGATGTTTGATCAGAAAGATTTGGCTAATAACCGTTTGGCGGCTTATATGGTTTTATTGAATAAGGGTGATGAATCCGGGTTTCACACGCACAATCAAAGAAATGAGCAGGAACTGTACGTGGTCATGCATGGAACCGGAGAATATCGTGAAAGAACCGGAACTGAAGGGCCAGTACGAAAGAAAATTCTTCAGAAAGGAGATATTACAGCCATCAGTTCAATAGGCTATCATTCTATTGAAAACACGGGAGACGAGCCTTTAATTATGTTTGTCATTACCACTTATCATTCATAATCTATGAAGGGCAAGGTTGGAAATCTTTGGCTCTACATTCTATTTCAATACGCTAAAAAAACTCCGACTATAAAAGCCGGAGTCTATATTATATCGTATTGAAATTCAATTACAAAATCTTGGAAACTTCCTTACAAAGCCATTCCAGCAATTCACGATCTTCACTGGTGAATGGGTCAACGGTATGAGAATCGATATCAATTTGACCGATATTTATTCCGTCTTTAAAAATAGGAACCACTATTTCTGCTTTTGTATCGATTGAACAGCTTAAATAGTTGCTTTCTTCATGCACATCAGGCACTACGAACGTTTCATTGGAAACCGCAACCTGACCGCAAATTCCTTTTCCGTAAGGAATAATAGTGTGATCGGTAGGAGCTCCTACATAAGGACCTAAGATCAGTTCCTCTTTATCTCCGTTTTTGAAATAGAAACCTGTCCAGTTGAAGTAAGAAATCTCCTGGTCCAACAGGTGGCATACTTTTTCAAGTTTTTCTTCTGTATTATGCTTAGGACTTTCAAGAATTGAGGAAAGTCTTTTCTTTAATTCTGACATTGTATATATTTTTTAAGAGAATTGTTTTAACGAAAGTTCTTCTTTATATCCAAACATTCCGCGCTCTTTGATCATTTCTGCAACTCCTTCCGGAACCTGGCTTTCCCAGCCTTTCACACAACATGCTATTTTTCTCAGTATTTCTCTGGAATAAATTTCCAGGAACTCCGGATTATAGTTCGTAATATCTACAATACGGTTGTTGTGCTTGAAATATTTGTATAATTCTTTCAGGTTTTCTTCTACTTTCAGATTTGAAGAATCCAGTAACTGGTGCGTTTCAGGATCTTTATAAGGATACAGATACACTCTCATTCCGTTTCTGAAAAACTTACCGAATGCTTCAAGAATTCCTCCTGACATATTTTTATAGTATTTCTCGTCAAATACCATCAATAGGTTATTTACCCCCATTGCGACTCCAATATCCCCACTTGTGTAAGAAGCGAAATAATCGATCAGTCTGTAATATTCGGAGAAATTTGAAATAATAACCGTGTATCCCAATTTACCCAAAATATCTACTCTATCCAGGAAATCCCTTTCATCAATGTCCCCGTCTGCTCTCAGATTGGAAATCGTTATTTCAATAAGGACTTCTGTTTCTTCATGGGTACAGATTGCATCTTTGAAAAACATATCCATACCGTTTTTAAGCATATCAATGTTTACTTTCGTTACCGGTCTAAAGCTTCCTCTTACCGCGAAAATATTTTTCTTGTACAAAACATCTGCCGGAAGCATATTATTCCCCTCTGAATTGAAGATCACCGCATCGGTCATTCCATTTTTTACCAATTGAAGGGACATCAGTCTGTTATCAACGTAGGCAAAAGCAGGTCCGCTGAAGTCTATCATATCAATTTCAAGGTTGTCTTTTGCAATATCGTCGTATAGAGATTCTACTAAAGTTCTTGGATTGTCAAAGTAATTGAAAGCCCCGAAAATAAGGTTTACCCCAAGG
The DNA here is from genome assembly GCF_059420365.1 of Chryseobacterium sp. GW821-FHT04C04. NCBI lineage: Bacteria > Pseudomonadati > Bacteroidota > Flavobacteriia > Flavobacteriales > Weeksellaceae > Chryseobacterium > Chryseobacterium sp. GW821-FHT04C04. The sequence continues at coordinate 1,136,018 of NZ_JBWKTO010000001.1, forward strand.
TTTCCTAAAGTTTCCTGTTGAAGGGTAGCATCATTTTCTTTGAATTTTACGTGGATTACGATCTCATTGTAATCTTCATTTTCTTTGGTCTGAAAACGGATTCCTACCCAGCCGTGGCCTTTTACAGTTTTGTCAAAATTGATGGTGGTTACCGTATTGGCGTAAGAAAAGAATTTTCTGTCGGGATTATTATCTCTGGAAATTCTCTCTTCAATCAAAGCGACTTCATATCGAAGCATTTTGCGAAGCCTGTTTTGGGTAACGTACCTATTTTTTACTTCTTTTCCGTAGATGGCATCACTAAAATCCTTGTCATAGGCAGACATTGCCTTTGCAATCGTACCGGAAGCTCCCCCTGCTCTAAAAAAGTGGCGAACAGTCTCCTGCCCTGCTCCAATTTCTGCGAAAGTACCATAAATAGCAGGATCTAGATTAATTGTTAATGCTTTTTGTTTAGGAGTTAGTTTCTGATACATTAGGACGTGAAATTTTTCGTAAATTTACCAAAATTAAACCAACCTCAAAAGAAAATGAAGTTGAAATTTTTAGGAACTGGTACTTCTCAAGGTGTACCCGTTATAGGCTGTACATGTGAAGTGTGTACTTCCGAAAATCCAAAAGACAAACGTTTGCGCTCTTCCGTGATGATCACTACGGAAGAAAATAAAAAAATACTGATCGACTGTGGTCCGGATTTCAGACAGCAAATGCTTACCAACCACGAACATAACGTAGATATTGCGTTGATTACTCATGAGCATAATGACCATGTAATCGGCTTGGATGATATGCGTCCACTGATTTTTAAAAGTGGAAAAGATGTTCCACTCTACTGCTATTCAAGAGTTGCTCATGAAATAAAAAACAGATTTCCTTACGCTTTTGCTGATGTAAGATATCCCGGAGCACCCGCTTTTGAGCTTCATGAGATTGAAAACAAACCGTTTCACGTTCTGGATACAGAAATCACTCCTGTGGAGGTGATTCACTATAAAATTACCGTTTTCGGATATAAGTTTAAAAACCTTGCTTACATCACAGATGCCGGCTTTATTTCAGAAACGGAAAAGGAAAAACTGAAGAATCTGGATGTTCTGATCTTAAACTGCATCAGGAAATTTGATCCTCACCCTGCCCATTTTATCCTTCCGGATGTGATCAGGCTGTTTGAGGAACTAAAACCTAAGCAATTATTCCTTACTCATATCAGCCACCATTTGGGACTGCATGATGTTGAAGATAAGGAGCTTCCTCCCGGAATGCACCTTGCCTACGATGGTTTGGAACTTAATTTTTAAAAAAAATTCTTCAAAAAGCTTTTGAACATTGAAAAAAGTTTATATATTTGCACACCAATTTGAAACAAACAACATGTTTGAACTCAACATCAAGCCCAGGTGGCGGAATTGGTAGACGCGCTGGTCTCAAACACCAGTTCTTAGGAGTACCGGTTCGATCCCGGTCCTGGGTACAAGACCGGAGGAAAGTGATAATTCACTTTTTCTCCGGTTTTTTTTATACTTCTAAATTACTGTTTATCTGCAAGATAAATGATAATAGAATAATAATCCTGGTGGTTCGACCAATATCTCCGTAAAATTCAAATTTTTCAGGAATTGACAGTTCCAACGGCTGTCCGATAGCCTGAGGTTCTACATTGTGCTTTCTGAGAATAGCATCACCCGCATTCCTGCTGAAACGGCCCCATTTGGTGAAGAATAACAGATTCGTTTTGAACTTTTATTTTTGAGTAACTGAAGTAATGTTATCCATTCGGAAAGATTAAATCCAAGGGGAATTTTTCATGGGAATGGAAAAAAGATAATCCAAAAGCAGGTATTCTTAGCGTTGAACAACAATTAAATGATGTACTTCATACTGAAGAATTAGAAGTTTACAAAGATTGCGATTAGCAACAATTTTAATAAAATATAATATTTTAATTATTATTTTATATGTTAATTTTAGATAGTGAAAATTAGATTTCTAGTTTAATTAATTATAATTATTATTAATTTTGCGATGATGATGATGATTAAAAAAATATTCTTCCCAATATTATTTATATTAGGTTTTAATTGTTTTTCCCAAGATGGAACTGTATCAGTTGAGATTGATCGTTTACTTACTTTATCTGACAATTATGTCAACAAGAATTTTGATAAGTCCTTATGGTTTACTGAAAAAGCACTTGACAAAGCTGAAAAAACACATGATTCTCGCAGAAAAATAGAAGCCTACTACTACATTGCACGATCTCAGGTTTTTTTTAGAAATTTTGAAAAAAGTTCAAAATATATTGATCTTGCTTTTCAATCTGATATAGTTAATAATGACCGTTTATTGCAAGCACGGTTTTTAGCCCTGCAGGCTGGATATTATTCCCGGATGACGTTATTAGAAGAATCGCTTCAAAATTATAATAAGGCACTACCTTTAGTAAAATCACATAATGATTTAGAGTCAAAATTAATACTTGCTTATTTGTATATAAATATTAGTGATTATTATACGGAAGTAAAAAATTATAAACTGGCTAATAAGTACGCGAATCAATCCATCGCCACTATTGAGAAGATTCCTTTAAAACAATACGCTTCGTCAAAACGAATTTACCAAAATAAAGCATTTATTTATTTCTATAAAAGCTGGCTTCTTTTAGAACAAAAAAAAACTACTGAGGCCTACCCTTTTATTCGAAAAGCATATGATCAAGCTTTAAAAGACAAAATAGATTATATGGCTCTGTTCTATGAAATTTATGGTGATTATTATTTCCAGAAAAAAGATTTTCATACTGCCATTGAATTTTATTTGAAGGCTATAGACAATAAAAAAAAATTTAACCAGTTTTCCGCAAATGTTGATTCTAAGGCAGCTGTGGTATATAAAATGCTTGGAGATAGTAAAAATGAAATTTATTATTTGAAAAAAGCAGAAGACAGGCGTCGGCTTGATCTTAAGGAGTATAATAAAACTTTTCAGAAAGAATTAAACAGAGAGTTAGCTAAAAAACAGATAAAAGATGATGATAAGCAAATCGAAAGCTATATCATTACCTTGATTATATCTTTGGTTTTTTCTCTGTTATTGATAATTGTAATTGTAAAATATCAGATAATAAGAAAGAAGAAAAAGAGAATTATAAAAGAACAAATGCTTAAACTCACTATTAAAGAATCAGAAATAAATGAAAAGATAATTGAAATTGAAAATTTGCAACAAAAAGTTAATAATTCTTTTGCTGAATTAAGTGATATGGTTGTAAATAATGATTCTAACTTTTGGGGACGTTTTCAGGAAGTACACCCTGATTTTGTAAAAAAGATGCAAGAAATTAATCCCAGCCTGAAAACTTCTGAAATTATCTTTTGCTCCTATATTTATTTAGGTTTTACAAGTAAAGAAATTGCAACATATACTTTTAAGTCGATCAGAACTATTGAAAACAACAGATATAATCTTAGGAAAAAATTAGGGCTAAATTCATCCGAAGATTTTACATTATGGATGAGAAAAGCATACTAATAATCACTAAATATCGAAAGTATTGCTTAGGTCTTTATTAAAAGACAGGATTGAGTGAGTGATTTTTGTTTTCATTTTTTGTGATGGATTGTAGAAAATTTATTTTCAACCGTTGGGCAAATGGAAAGAATTTATTTATTTTATTTTTCTCTTGCTAAAACATTATTACCCAAGTATGATGTAACAGATATCTAATAATTTCTCTGAAATTGAATACATATACAGATAAAATGGTAGTGTAAAAATTTTCATTTATTATTATTCAAAATACTATTTCGAGTGCTTTTTTGCAATAAAATATCAGTAGGTTAAGAAAAGAAGGTTCTTCTATTTTATAATCAATATTTTAAATAAGTTATTCTAAATTTGAGCTCTACAGGAAACTAAATTTGAACTTTTAAGGAAACCTTATAACTTATTTCCGTATTAATTTTGTACTGAAAAAAGAGATGAAAGCGACAAAAGTTTCTAAAGCTTTGAAAAGGGTTATAACTGTGTTTGCTGTTTTCATGATATTAGCAATATTCATTATGATGCATCCGCTATTTGGAAAACGGCCGTCGGGCAAAAGACTGGAAAGTATAAAGCAATCACCACAGTTTAAAGAGGGTAAATTTCATAATAGAAATCATACCCCTCAGATCACACAAAGTCTGCATGTGGCATTGTATGATTATTTCTTTGATAAGTCGAAAGAAATCAGGCCTAAGGAGGTTATTCCATCAAAAATGATTGACTGGAAACAGCTTTCAAATGACCAGACATCTTTAGTCTGGCTGGGGCATTCCTCTTATTTTCTTAAAGTGGATGGTAAAAATATTTTGGTCGATCCTATATTAAGCGGAAGTTCATCGCCTATTCCTGGCAGTGGCAAAGCTTTCAAAGGCTCCGATGTTACCACTGCTGAAGATCTGCCTGATATAGATTACCTTTTTATTTCACATGATCATTACGATCATATGGATTATACGACATTAATAAAGCTGAAAGACAAAGTAGGAAAAGTAATTGTTGGCTTAGGAGTAGGTTCCCATTTGGAACATTGGGAATATCAGCCGGAACAGATTATTGAAAAAGACTGGTGGGAAACAGTGGATCTGGGAGAAGGGTTTTCGGCAGTAGTAACGCCAGCACGTCATTTTTCCGGCCGAAGCATTTGGTCCGCAAATACACTTTGGGCTTCCTATGTCCTGCAGACTCCGTCCAAAAAACTGTATTTAGGTGGTGACAGCGGTTATGATGTGCATTTCAAAGAAATCGGAGACCAGTTTGGTCCTTTTGATCTTGCAGTTTTGGAAAACGGGCAATATGATCTGAGTTGGAAATATATTCACATGATGCCCGAAGAAGTTATTCAGGCAGCCCGGGATTTGAATGCAAAAGTATTGCTTCCAGTACATTCATCTAAATTTGTATTGGCCAATCATTCCTGGTATGAACCTTTGGAGCGTATAAGCAAAAGAGCTTTACAACAGGAGCAGCCTATTATAACCCCTTTAATTGGTGAGGTTGTAAATCTCAATAATCTATATACAAAACCAACCTATTGGTGGAAAAGATAAACAACAATGAAACAGGCAGAAGATTTACATGGTATTCAGTGCCATTGCTATACAAAAAGTAGCAAGGCTGGTGAACAATTCATCACTGAACATGGTATTTCATTCATTGTCTCAGGTGAAATGGAGGCCTATGACGGAACGACCAAACATTTATACAGGAAGGGCGACGTGGTACTGTACAGGAAAAATGCTTTGGTCCGATTTGTAAAATATCCATATCAGGAAGAGAGTTTTGAAGCGATTTCCATTATTCTGGATGAAGCTCTTTTAAAATCATTTTCTGAACAGCATCAAATATTTTCTGAAGGAAACCCGAAAGAAAACCTGTTTACATTACAACAGGATGAGCTGATTCAGGCTTATTTTAAAGGACTTGAAGCCTGGTTTGGTAATAAAATCAGTGCTGAATTAGCCACCATTAAAAAGAAGGAAATGATTCATTTACTGTTACGAAATAAGAAAGAGTTTAAAAACATATTATTTCATTTCGGGATGCCGGGGAAAATCAATCTCGAAGCTTTTATGAATACCCATTTCCGTTTCAATGTGCCTTTATCGCAGCTTGCTTTTTTAACAGGACGGAGCCTGGCAACTTTTAAACGTGATTTTGAGAAGCTCTTTCAAATGCCTCCTCATAAATGGATGCAGCAGAAACGATTGGAGGAAGCTTATTATTTAATTGAAAATAAAAAAATGAAAGTTAAAGATGTCTATCTGGAGGTTGGCTTTGAAACCCTTCCACATTTTTCATATGCTTTCAAGAACCACTTTGGAATAAATCCATCTCAACTTTAATTTAAAATATCACATATGAACAAGACCGTTTTAATTACGGGCTCTTCCACAGGAATAGGGAGAGCCACAGCCCTTCTTTTTGCCCAAAATGGATGGAATGTAGCCGCAACAATGCGTACTCCTGAAGCTGAAAAAGAATTGGACCAACTGGAAAATGTATTGGTAACGTATTTGGATCTGGAGAATGTATCATCCATTGAAAATAGTATCCAGGAAGCTGTAAATCGTTTCGGAAAAATTGATTTAGTAGTAAATAACGCTGCTTTTGGTCAGTATGGATTATTTGAAGCTTTACAAACTGAACAAATTGAAAAGCAATTCCGTGTCAATGTTTTTGGAACTATGAATGTAATTCGTGCTGTTCTTCCACATTTCAGAGCACAGCAAGAGGGAAGCATTATCAACGTAAGTTCTGCAGGGGGAAGAATCGGCATTCCATTGATTTCAATGTATGTGTCTTCAAAATTTGCACTGGAAGGTTTCTCTGAAGCGTTATCTTATGAGTTGGCTTCACAGAATATAAGCCTGAAACTGGTAGAACCTGGAGGGGTCTCCACACCTTTCCATGAAACCTCAGCCAATTTTTTTGCAGTAAATCCCGAATTAACAAGTTACAATGAATTCAGTGAAGCTGCATTGGCCAAGCTGGGAAAAATGGGTGAAGATATGTCAACTGCTGAACAGGTGGCTGATGAGATTTTCAAGGCAGCTACAGACAATTCCGACCAGTTCCGGTATGTCGTAGGAAAGGATGCAGAAAGCTGGATCCAAGACCGGACGTCCATGGATGATTTGACTTTTACCAGACACATGCGTCAATTATTTAATTCATAATCTCCTACAGCATGGCAAAGACTATTTTAATCACGGGAGCTTCCAGTGGTATTGGTAAGGCGGCAGCTTTGCTTTTTTCTGAGAAAGGCTGGAATGTTATTGCTACCATGCGGAAGGTTACTGACGCTGAAGATTTAAAGCCGATACATAATATTTTAATTGCTCCGTTAGACATTACACAGATAGAAAGTATAGAAAGTGCAATCCGTATTGCTGTTGAAAAATTTGGTATCATTGATGTGCTGCTCAACAATGCGGGATATGCCCAATATGGAATTTTTGAATCTTTATCTGATGAGCAGATCAGAAATCAATTTGAAGTAAATGTTTTTGGAACGATGAATGTTACGAAATCTATATTGCCTACTTTCCGAAATCAGGGGGAAGGTATGATTGTCAATATTACTTCAGGCAGCGGGCGGTTCTCAGTACCTTTGATGTCATTGTACAATGCCAGCAAATTTGCTTTGGAAGGCTTTTCTGAGTCCCTTTCGTATGAACTGGCATCACAGAATATTGTAGTAAAGATTATTGAGCCAGGGAATACTTCCTCGAATTTCCATCATACATTGGAAGAAAGTACAGCTGATACTTCTGTACCAGATGAATATACTCAATATATTCAGCATTTGAACTCCAAAATGGAAACTCTACGAAAAAACGCTTCCATCACCAGTTCCGAGCCTCTTGATATTGCGGCTACAATATACAATGCAGTAACTGACGGGACTAAAAAGCTTCGTTATATTTCCGGAAAAGATATCCAGCCCATTATTGAGATGCGGACATCCGGATCAGAAGAAGAATATATGAAATTTATGAAAAATCTTTTTTCCTGATTCAACTCATTTAAAAAAATATAAAAACTTAATTAAATGAATAAAACAATTTTTATCACCGGAGCATCATCCGGAATAGGCCAGGCAACAGCCCAATATTTTGCAGCACAGGGATGGAATGTTGTGGCTACCATGCGTAATCCTGAAAAACAAGACGTTCTAAAAGACAATGACAAAATGCTTGTTTTGAAACTTGATGTGGAACACCCGGAAACGTTCAACGGAATTGTAGAAACCGCTGTTTCTCATTTCGGTAAAATTGATGTTCTCATGAACAATGCAGGTTATGGACAGCATGGGCTTTTTGAAGCTACTACTTCAGAACAGATTCATCGGCAGTTTTCAGTAAATCTTTTTGGAACTATGGAAATTACAAGAGCTTTACTGCCTTATTTTCGTGCACAAAAAAGTGGAAATATTATCAGCATTACCTCAGGAGTGGGGCGTGTAACGGTTCCCCTTGTATCGGTTTATGCTGCATCTAAATTTGCTTTGGAAGGGTTCTTTGAATCTCTTTCATTTGAATTGGCTTCCCAGAATATCAACGTAAGAATCATTGAACCCGGAAATATTGCAACTAATTTTGAACAAACCACGAAAGCAAATTTTGCAGAAGATCAAACATTAACTGATTATGCAAGTTATCTGAAACAGATGGATGAGGTATTTCAGGGTATCTATAGTAGTGGAGGTTCTACGGCTACTGATGTAGCAGAAACAATTTTTAAGGCAGCTACTGATGAAAGTAATACACTGCGTTACGTTATCGGTTCAGATTTACAGCCACTCATTGATATCAGGAATGGAGGAAGTGATGAAAACTATATGAATGTCCTAAGAGATACCTTTGTTCCAAAAATTTAGGTTGCTTAAAAAAATCAGAAACTTATTCATCAATTTTAAAAGTAAATACATTTGAACGATCCATTAGCAGATATCTGTTAATGGATTTTTTCCATATAACAGGTTAATTGATGGATGGAAAATATGATAGAACCAAAAAGTTCTATTTCTTTGTATTTAATTTGTGAATTATATCTAAGAACTTAAACTATCATTACGATGTTCGAAATCTTTGTCAAATACCTTACCGATAAAATTATTCTTTCAAATAAGGAAATTCACCTGATAGAATCTGTATGCAGTCCCAAAAAATTAGTAAAAAAGCAATTTTTATTGCAGGAAGGGGACGTTTGCCGATACAATGCCTTTGTATGTAGTGGATTATTGAAAACTTTTTCTGTAGCAGAAAATGGCTCTCAGCATATTATCAATTTTGCCTCTGAAAACTACTGGGCAGGAGATCGAGACAGTATGATAAACGGAACCACTTCACGGTTTAATATTGATGCAATAGAAGCTACAGAATTAATTCTGATAGAGAAGACTGATTTTGATGATATTTGTTTGGAAATTCCTCAATTAAGCCAGCTGGTTAGCCATATTATCCAGAGAAGTCTGATTGTCTCCCAAAGTAGGATCCTTGCCAATTTGAGTTTTACCGCGGAAGAAAAATATGAAAACTTTCTTGAAAAATATCCGCATATTGTCAACAGAATTCCTCAGCATATGATTGCTTCATACATCGGAATTACACCCGAAACCCTTGCCAGATTACGCAGAAAGAGAGTGAAGAAATAATTATATTTAAAAATCTTTTCAGCATATTGTATAATTTCTGTCTGTATTTCAGCTATTGATATTCATCCATATAGTTTTACAGGTTCAAATCTCGTCCTATCCATAATCTACATGACACCATAATCGGTAGTTTTAGTATAACAATATTACTAACTCATGTACTATGATAATTTCTGCTTCTTTAAAGAAGGTACATTTTAATCTGAGTGTATTAATTCTTTTTACAACGCTTCTCAATTTATAAAATCATTACCTCAACCAAATTTACATCGTCGTCAGATTGATTTTGAGAGAAACGAAAAAAGATGTTCTTTACTACATACCGATATATAAACAACTGATGAATTGAAAACTTTCATTTTTACCAATAAATAGAGACACTGTGGAACAATTGGAACACATATATCGTAATGATTTGAAAATCAATTTTTTATTTTTAATTACGAATCATAGAGTAGTAATTGAGTACTTTGAAATTTTGCAATTTTTTAATAAAAAAAGTAATCTTGCACAATTAATAACCAAAAACTCTTAGCTGAATTTTTAAATTCAAAACATTTTGTAATTAATAACATTTTAAATCTTCTTGTTTCTATATGCAAGCCTATACGTAAACTTTAAAATAAAAAAATGAAAATTTCTTCCCATATAAGATCAAGTCAAATAACCATTAGGTATTGACTATTAAGGATACGGATATATCTGTTTAATTTAAAGATAAGATTATTTCCAAGGAAAATATTTATTACTCTTTGTATTATTTTCATACGCTTTATATCCACAAATAGGACTCAACACCCAAATGCATTACGCTACATTAGAGGTGAAAGGAAAATCTACAAGCACAACTATAATAAAACTTTAAACGAACAGCCATCATTTAAAAGAAGGCTCAACATACAAAAATCAATTGATTTTTGTATTCAATTTTGCTAATTCAAAATTTTACATATCATGAATAGAAATTTTATTTTACTATTAACACTATTATTTGTTAATATGTTTCATTCACAAGTTGGGATTAATACAAATACACCAACGAAAACGTTAGATGTAAATGGAGAGACAAGAATCAGGGTATTGCCTCAAGCTACTGCAATAAACAATTCAAATCTTCTGATTTCTGATACTAACGGTAATGTATCACAAATTAATCCTAATGTATTAACAGCCAATCTAAAAATCCCTCAAACAGTATTAAGTGTGAAACTTAACACCCCTAATCCTACTCCATTCCTAGGTGGACAAGTAATAAATACTGTTATTTTTGATACTGTGGACATCAGCCCTTCACCTAGTCTGGGCACATGGAATTCATCTACAAATACTTTTACAGTACAAACTCCCGGGGTTTATCAGATTTCAGCAAGTATTCTTTTATCTAACTTTACTGGTTCCAGTGCGAGTTTCGCTATTGTAACTACTGGTTATACACAAAGCTCAGGAGGGCTGGTTTTATCTGGCAATCAATACACGGTTAACCAAGTTTTGTCATTAAAATTACAGCAGGGAGATACTATAAAATGTCAGGTCAATACCGGAGATCCTAATTCTTTTAATGAAAAAACTGCAATAATGTCCATAATTTACACTCCTTTATAAAGTAATAAATGCTGTATATAGAGTATTTATTATTGAATTTGTCAGATCAAATAATACTATTCACAATTAACTTTTTCATTTCGAAAATTGGAAAAAATTTTCACAAATCAAACTGTTTTGAACTTTTACAATCTGGTTTGCAGAACTCATAAGAACAAAAATACTAAACGTTTCGATATTTCTTCCGGTTATGGGTACAAAAAACCTCTGAAATCATTTGATTTTCAGAGGTTTATTTTTAGGGTAGCTAAACGGGCGGCTGATTTTTTTATCTAATTTATAAATCGTTTTTTGAGACTTAGTTTTTATCCATATCAAACGGAAGAGGTATTGTCTAAGTGTGGGATAAAAATGGGTGATGGTTCAATTTTCGAACAAATGAAGTCGATGCTTTTTAAGATTGCTAAAATTAAATAAAACAGTGTGAAATTAGAGGCATACCAATGTTTCAAATAATTCAATTTTGTAATTAACTTCGCATTTTGTCAATATACTGTTATCTGCAGTATATTTTATTATTTAATTTCAAATTTTATTGGTTCGCTCCATAGAATTTCATATTTTTTGTTTTCGACTTTTTCCCAGTAAGATTTAAAAGAATAATATTTATTTGGAAAAAAAATTTTTTTATATCCAATTTTGAAATAATTACTTTTTGAATTATGGTTTTTTGTCACCAGTAATTTATATTTTTCAGAAGTATTTTTTTCAAACTTTATATATACGGGAAAGTTAGAATCACATTTAAAAGTTTCAAACGAAAAATCATCGTTGTCAAGTATGAAGTTGCTATTGAATGAGCAACTCATAATTCCATATAATTTATTATTATTTTTATTTTTTATAAATTGAATTTCGACTTCTTGACCAATTTTTTCAGGATGGTATTCTTTTAAATATTGATTATTATTTCGATTTAAATTTATATTCACAGTTTTAATATCCATTTTTAATTCTGGTTTTTCTTTGCAAGAAAATATTAAAAATGACATCAATAAAAATAGTGGAATTCTCATTTGGAATAAGGATTTTGTGATATTGAAGATAACTTTCAAATTTACGCATGGCAAGATAATCTATGGATTTAGCGCACAATTTTTTCCATTTGATATTTCTTTGTAAGCATTTATAAACGCAAAAATTTCAGGTTTCCCTTCAATATGATTGCAACGTGGAATTTGATTTGAATTTTTCTTAATAAACCTTCTCAATTTATTCCAGAACTTATCTGTGGATTTCTCGGCTTCAGTTCCAATAATTTTATAATGATTTCTTATCCATTCAATACCTGAAATCGGAGTTTCCTTATCATCAATTTGTATTGTTAAGCGAAAAATTTTAGTACAACTTGTGCCAAAATATGGAGTTCTTCTTTGACTTGGTGAGTTTTCTATCCAACCATTCCATGGATTTTCAATAAATTGATTTTCATTTTCAATCGGTAGTTTTCCGCTAGGAATATGCCATAAAGAATATTGACATGTTTTAGGAATGCATTCCTCTCCTAAAAATTGATCTTTTTCAATATCATTCAAAATATCCCATTGAGATTTTGCAATCCATTCATTTTTTCCAGTCGATACTAAGAATGCAATATCTTTTTCTAAATTTAAAAATTCATTTAAGATTTTTATATCTTTTTTTTCTAAATAAATTGGAATCCAAGCCATATTCTTATTTTTTTCCGTTTGTTTAAATCTAGTAGCAGATAACATCCAAATATATGAATTGCATTTATCTAAAAAATCTGCTTACGTCAATATTTTTTGAAAATTACAGATCGTTTTTTGATATTGTATTTATAACCTGCCTATTTACGAAGATGTTCATCGCAAAGGAATTCAAAATAAACTTCGTGTTCTTCAAAAATTGAGTCTAATTATAATTATTTTATATGCTTACTTTTTTTCAAAATCATTCAACAACAATCTTATATTTCCTCTTATTATTTTATCATTATTAAATAACTTGCCATCAAACCCAAATGATTTATAGAATAGAATTAGCTATACTTTTACAAAAGGTTAGATAAAATAATGACATTCAAAACTCTGTTTTCACAAATTTGGCAGCTAGCCATTATAAACGAAAAACTCAAAACGTCTGTTATCCTACTCTTTTCCCCTTTTTACTTCTGTAGATATTATTGTATAAAAATGCAGTATTTCTACGTATCGCATAAATTTCAAAATTAGAATAAATTTGTACCCTTGATTTACAGACACTTACTGAAATACATTTTCTAAAAACACAATCAATTAAAAACAATGACAAGAAATTAAAAACTAAATAACCAGCAACATGAAAATCAAACAATTTTATTCTCTGATCGCATTATTATGCATAGTAGTGATGGCACATGCACAGGTAGGGATCAATACACCCAATCCACAGGCAACTTTAGATGTTACCGGATCTACAAGTACAAGCATGAAAGATGGTATTCTACCTCCTAGAATTTCTAAACAACAGTTAGCAGATAAAGATCCGGGAACTTACGGAATTGCACAAACAGGAGCCTTCGTTTATATCACAGACATCACTGATCCTATCGGTGTACCCCCACCCCCAAGTGTAGCAGAGGTTGGCAGTATTCATAATATTGGATATTACTATTTTACTGGATTCCAATGGGTTCCCTTTTCAATGAACCTTTATAATATAGACGGGAGTCTTTCAGGAAACAGAGTGGTGACACAAGATGCCCATTCTCTGGCATTCACTACGACAACTACTAACGGTTTTTCAGTTGGCGGGTCTACGTTTTCAGTGGATGGGGCTAATGACAGAATAGGAATAGGAACTGCTGCCCCTCAGACAAAATTTCATGTAGTTTCTACTCTTCCAAGTTTAAACCGATATAATCTGATTGATGCTACAGCCGGAACAAACCAATACGGAATTGTAGCTTTAAGAAACACTTCTCCTTTGGCTACGGGAAATTATTCGTTACTAGGTTTTACCAATAACGGGCCTTCTTCCGGAGGAGCCAATTGGGCAGTAGGATCTGTCCGTACAGGGGCAACACTTACCAATGGTTCAGAAGAGCATTTCTATATTGGAAACTCTGTTGGCGGAGGTTTAGTCGAAAGAATGAGAATCAATCCCATATCAGGAAATATTGGAATCGGGACTTCCGCTGCAACCAATAAACTTCATATCAATGCTATAAACCCTATAAGACTTGAAGGGCTGCAGCCAGCTTCAGGAACTACAGGCAGTTTAACAATAAGCGGTACCGGCGTTGTACAATTACAAAACTCAACGACCATCAGTGCTGCAAGAGGTACCGGAACAGTATCGATTACATCAAACAATACTTTTACCAATACGGTCCCTTCCGCTAAAAATTTTGACAATCTTAGTGAAATGATGGGAAATAGTTTCATACCGTCTTCTACAGGATTGTATAAGGTTGATTTTAGCATTAATTATCCTCAAAGAGCAGCATCAGAAGATGATGGAGATGGTTATTTAGGATATGCCCAGATCAGTTTGGACGGAGTTCAGCAGTCGTTTACCAATACTAAAGTTACTTTACCTGAAGCCAACGGAGCTTCATCATTCGTTACCTGTATTAATTCTACTTTAGTAAAAATGAACGCAGGCCAGATTCTTTCATTTCAAGCCCTATCTTTCGGGTCAACACCGAATCCAACGACTATTCTAGCTCCTTTTACAATTACTGTAGTTCGTATTGATTAATCATTCAAACAAAATAAAAACAGGTAAAAAAGTTTCCATTTACCTCTTATCAGGCAAAATTCTATCAACACAAATAAAAAAGTAAGAACACCTGCGCTTTGTAAGTGTTCTTACTTTTTCATGTAAATAATCTGTGTAAAAAGAAATATCTTTTAGTCTTCACCTTCCTCATATCTTTAGTCAAGTCCTTTCAAAACCCTCTCAAGTTCAAGGTCCCTCTTCTGAAGAATGTCATCATCAGAATACTTTATATATTCATTGATTCTTACTCCTATTTTTTGGGTTTGAGAACCGTCGTAATAGAAAATACCATTGCCTGTAAATTCAAGATCATAGCCTCCGGGGAGTTTTATCGTTCTGATATCCCCATCTGCTCCTGCTGTTCTTTGACCAATAGTTTGGGCCTGAGGAAAAATATTCTGAAGATTCATTGTATTCCACTCACTCATGCTAAGGGTTTCTGGGTTGACAATCATAAAAACTTTACCTTTATAAGGATGAATGGTTTTATTTTTAAGATCAGGATAGTAAGTTCCAAATTCTTCATAACTGATGGGAATATAAGTTCCAATATTTTTTGGATTGGGTTTATAATATTTTCCAAAATGGTTTTCCACAGGGGAGAAATACTTGTAGACATAATGAAATACAAAGCCGCCCCAGTCCGGATATCCTCTCATATCAAAGACCATAACCTTTTTCGATGATGCTTCTTTGAAAATAGAATCCATATGCTCATCCAGCTTATCATCAGGAATATTATTGGTGAAAGCAAAAACATCATGGATTTTAAAGTAGGCAATATCTTTATGCTCTATTGTATACTGCTGCTTCAAACGGGCTTTGTTCTGGATATATTCCGTCACAATAGCTCGCTGTTGTTTATCTGAAAAATTAACAAACTCTGTGTCTGCAAGATGGGTATTATTATCCTTTGACTGTATCTCTAAATTTTTACGAGCCAGATCATCAGGCCAGATCAGATTTTTCTGAAAATCCGAAATCAGATACAAAAACGTTTCAGGGTTGGAAGTGGAAAATAGCTCTCTCTTTTCTTTAATAATCTCACGGATGCTTTTACCATTGACCTTCGTTATTCTATCTCCCACATGGATATTGGCTTTGGAACAGATTTCAGGTAATAGAAGATGGGTAACCAATACATGATCATTCATCAGCACATAATCGAAAGGTGGAAAATATAACCGGTGGAAAATTGCATTTTTATAATTCAGCTGATCATAAAATCTGAAAGAATGGGTGTCTTCCATTGTAGAAACTACTTTTGCCAGAATGATCTCAAAGTCTTTTCTTGAAGTACAACGGATAGTCTGATCTACCCAATTCGAGAAATAGGTTTCAGCATTTTTATCCATCAGATACTTGTGGGGATACAAATAGTCAATAGTCCCTTGTAGTTTTGCTAATGCCAGCAAGCGGTATGCTAATGGGAGATTTTCATCTTTTTTGAATTCGTTTGTTTTAGAATCAGCTATTTTATCTTTCTTTTCGACCTCAGTAATGAATCTATGATGGTAGATATCATTCAATAATGTTCTATTTTCCGGGCTGATGTTTTTATTTTTCTGATACCATTTAAAGTTTTGATTGACAGACAATATATCTTTTGGATGATCAGTAACTGGAGTGCTGGAAAACTTATTATTTAGATTTCCTGACAAAAGAGTGATGATTGAATTTTCATTTGTTTTTTCATTCACTTTCCCGACAGTTTCCAAAAACAGACTGTCAGCATCTTTTTTGCCGCCAGCAACATCAGGGTGATAATATTTTATGAAATTCCAGGTCTTCATAAAATAGGTATAGTTATCTTTTTGGCCGTAAATCGTCGAATGAATAGCCATCACAAAAAACACTATAAAAATATTCTTCATTTACTTGAATTTGTGATGTAAAATACACTTTTAAAAGAATATTTTCATATTTAGTTTGAATTTTAAAAGAAAATAGTATTAAAAGGCTTTATAGTCTTTTTGAGTTTAATTGTATGGTAATCTTTTCTTTACTAAATGAATGAAATTTTCATTACATTCTTTAAAATGTAAGTACGGATTCATAGAATTACCAGAATTTTGAATAAAGATTGTATCATTAGAAAACATTCCACCAATACCATTCTTAAAATTTAAATATGTCACCTTACTTTCTTTAGCTAATCTTACGGTTCCTCGTATTCTTTTACCTTTGTTAATGTCAAAAACAAAATGATTCATTGTGTCAATTTTCAAGGAAATTTTACATTTAGAACTCACAGAAAAATAATTCCCGGAAATACTTTGAGAATATAAAAAGTATGGAAGCAATAAGGATAATAAGAAGATCGATTTTATCATTTTCTTTTACTCTTTTTTATAACTAAACAAAGAAATTTCTTACTTTGATGAAATGACTTTGGAAACATTCTTAGAAGTTAGCTTAAACACGTTAGTAGGAATTTTTTTATAAGAAATATGTTTAATTTCATATCGGGTTTCTTTTCCTAATCCTACCTGAACTGAAGTCACTTTTTCATCATATACATTTTTGTTTGGATCTATAAAAATTTCACTGTCGGTGATAAGCCTGCTTTCAATATTGGTATGTTGAGTATATTTCAAAAATCCTTTATCGGATGGTATCATTTTTTTCTCCAGTTCCTGATCTCCTTCCATAGATTCTTTTACAACATATTTTGGCATTCCTTTATCATCATATAAAAATTTCAGATTCCATTTGTCCAGATAATCACTTGCCTGGGTTCTATAGGACTCCATATAGCCTTCTAATATTTTAAAGTCTTTATGTTTATACTTTTCATATGAAGAGATATATTTTAAATCACCAAGATTATATCCCGGCAAGAAGTCTTCCAAAAAATCAATAAGATCTGGAATGTTTAAATACTCTTTAACGTTTTTCTGCAAATAGCTAAAATAAGGACCATTTAAATAAAATACATCTTTGTCTCCCACTAAAATTGTTTTATCTTTTTCATTAAAAGCAATTTTAAGTTTATTTGTATAACTCTCGCTTTTAAAGGTTAACAAAAGAGTATTTTCGTTTTTCTTTAAAGTATATACATCCGGAACTTTCTTTTCTGATACCTGCGAGTCGGTAAATCTGTAAAAAGCAATACTGTCTTTTTTTGGACTGAATATATAAATAAGGTTATTTGTACTTATCTTATCTTTTTTATCAATTCTTTTATCATCGACATATTCTCCCTTATCAATCGTTTTATTAACAATATGAGTGATAATATATGATTTAGGCGCTTGTGCACAGGCATTTGTATGAAACACTGCCAAAATGAATAATATATATGCTAATTTTCTCATTAATTAAACTTTTACTTTTTTCCAAAATATAGTATATCCGGCAACTCGGGTTGCTTCCAGACCAAAGGATCTCTTTGTTCCATTTTTATAATAAAAATCACCTGTTGTCCAATAGTCTTTTTTTGCAAAATCATCATTTGGGAGAGAATAAATTGCTTTATTTTTCCCTTTTACCGTTTTGTGTGTATGTGTCCCTTTATCACAACCTTCTTCATGAACTGAGTTATAAGCTAAAGTTGATCCTCTTCTTCCAGTTATTTTACTTTCAAACGAATCATACAGGCTTTTACTTATTTTTATATAATCATACTCATCAAACTTATTATGACCGTATTTTGTGGTACTGTCAGGTTTTAAGTCAGTATCAATACCCCAAGCAAGAAAATCTTCGCCATCCCATTGTGTTGCATTATCGGTAGGATCATTTTTAACCTCATCCACGTCTCTTAAGAGAGCATCAATTGCCCCCGCTCTGGAATATAAAGAAATGGTATCTTTTTCTGAAGTTTTCATCTCAACCTTATCCTTAGCATCCACACTGGAATAACTGGAGTTTAATAACTGGAACATTGTTTTTCCAACTCTCTTTGCTTCATTATAATTTGTATGTGCTATATATAAATATTCTTCTTTTTCTGATGAAAGACCTTCATGTTTAATAATATTACACACTTTCTGAAAATCACTATGTACAATATTTAGCTTTTTAGGACTTTTGTAAATATCTTCTTCCGCCCCTTTTCCTTCGCAGGCATATACATCATTTTCATTTCCTTTTTTCTGCCCTTTTACATTTCCTTCAAAACTTCCATTATAATTATAAAAATAGCCATTTATCTTTTCTTTTGATTCAGGGATGGGAGCTCCGGCGGCATCAACGGTTTCCGGCTGATGAATTTGTCCGCTATCGATAATTTTAATATCTACACCTCCATAAGTACATGGAATGGTACTTTTCTGTAACAATATAAATTGTTCCTGAGAAAGATAGGTACCTACATCCTGCCAGTCTCTTACATTCATAACAGAAGCACATGGTGCTGCCATTTGTGGACTCTTTTTACAGTTTCCTGTGAAAATTAAACTTTTCGGTCCCCTTTCTTTTACTGTTGCGGTTTTCTTTTCCTGTATCGTTGGAGTATCATAATTCACTTTCATAATTCCCTGGGGAACAGTACATAATGTACATTCCAGAGTTGCAGTATCTATGACAACTTTTAACCCATCTTCTGCTTTATCTTTCTCCTCATTTTCAGCACGCTTCTCCTCCATCTTCTGCTTATTATCAGCTTTCATTTTATCAGTATCCTGTGCCGTATTTTGAGTTTGAGTTTCCGGAGCATTTCCTTCTCCTTCGTTATTTAACCTATCCATAATAATGAATGTTTTAAATGAAAATTCTGTTTCTTTATTTCTATAAAACCTTCTTCATATTGGTTTCCTTTGCAGATAAATATTCCTTTGAAATCATCGATTTCTGTCTGTTCCAGGTTTTGCGCAGAAACTTTTAAAATCATTTTCTCTCCATCCTTTTCAGGAGTCATGATCTCTGTAAATCCGTCCGGAGATATTCTTTTTCTTTTGGTATCGAATGACTCCAGCAAACCGTTGAAGAGCAAACCGAACATATTATACCCTGTCAGAAAATCAATCAGTTTTGCTTCATTTTCTAATAGGCTGCTAATCTGATTGAAATAATTATCTATAGCTTCCCCTTTATGCGTTTTTGATAATTCAGACTGAATGTTGCCCCATCTTAACCGTAAGAAAAGCAGATTATCTACTGCGGTAATATTCCCTTCGTTATCAACCCAGCATTCCAGTTCATCAAACAGGTAACTGATTTTTTTTATAAATTTCCCCATGGCAGTATCCTGATCCGAAAAATCGAACTCAACCACCAGAATCTGAAATTGATGATCTTCTTTAGTTTTTCCAAGATAATACACTTCAATCTGCCGGGCATAGCTTTTTGTAATAGCATAAACCGGGTTTCTTTGCTCCTTTACAATGGTTTCAAGCCTATATATTTTCTGATGAAGATTTTCAAGCAGCGTAAACATTATTTCAGGGGATATACTATTCTTTCATAATTACTATTGGGATCCATTCCCATCCAGTCTCTGTTTGCCGACCAATGAAGATATTTGTTACGCATAATTCTCAATAAGGTCTGAGGATGATAGGCAGTAACCACAACCTCCTGCAGTGTTTTTGTTTTAATTTTATTACCATCTTTATCAATCACTTCATCAGGTATGGGCGCTTGTACAGGTTCTGGATTTTCTAATCTTTCTCTTGCTCTTTCCTGTTTTTCTTTTTCAACGACCTCATCTGTTTTAAAATTCCATTTTTTGCCATCTTCAAAGACATAATGATGCAAAAGATCTTTTGCTGAAGGCAGATATGGGTCGTGCTCTATAGAATAGCTTATTTCTGTTTTTGCAATCATCTGATGGTCATACTGGTCTTTACCTTGTTCTTCCATGAAATGGAGCGGAATATAACTGTATTCTTTTCTCAGGAAACGGATTCCTGTGATTTTACGGTATACACTTCCCATCGTAATAACATTGAGGAAACTATTGTTAATTTCAATTTGGTCCTCATTATACCAATGTTCATCAATCAATTGCTGTCTGCGCTTGTTTAAGAACCACACGGGTTTATGATTAGACGTTTCTATTTCATCTACTGTTTCTTTTCCGTTTTCATAAGCTCCGCCAATATCACAATGTACTCCCGGAAATTCTTTTTCAATACTGCCCGGAAAACTGGTTAATGAGAAATTTTCCCGATGTTCATTGCCTGCTGTAAAATGAACTGCTCTGGAATAAGGTCCAGGATTCAGCAACTGTAACTGTTCGACATCATCTCCAAAATTGTAACTAGATCCTAACGTAGAATGCTTCATTCCTTCCCATCCCACACGTCTCAATCCTCCCATATCACCATATTCTTCATAAGAAGATACGGTATCATACGCCCCAATAAAACGGACATACAATTCTAGCTCTTCCAATTCTTCTTGGGTCACTACATCTTTACTTAAAAGATAATATCCCAGAAAACCAAATTTAGGAAGCTTTCCATCCACAAGATAATTAGGATCTACCTCTATTTTATCCTTATCTATCCACATATCTCCATATTCTGGAATCGTAATGGGTCCTTCGGGAGAATCCATCTGAGTATATCCTACTATCTTTCGCGATTTTTTTATCTCAACATCTACTGTTCTTTTTTTACCATTGATTTCGTAAGCAAAATTCCTTGCGGCGGCTGCTCCACGACTGAATCCGAAAGTATCTATATATATTTTTGTAAATTGTTTATCCGCATT
Organism: Chryseobacterium sp. GW821-FHT04C04; assembly: GCF_059420365.1. Taxonomy (NCBI): domain Bacteria; kingdom Pseudomonadati; phylum Bacteroidota; class Flavobacteriia; order Flavobacteriales; family Weeksellaceae; genus Chryseobacterium; species Chryseobacterium sp. GW821-FHT04C04. Next base: position 1,157,205 of record NZ_JBWKTO010000001.1, read on the forward strand.
TAAACTATCTCTGATGATCACTTTAATTCTATCCGCCAGTTTTTCACATCCTTTTCTTACTTTTCCTCTTACCCCTGTTATACCCGATCCATATTGGAAGCCGTCATCAACATCTCTGCGGTTATCCAGCGTCCCAATACCTTCTATATAAATAGCATAATTAGTTTGTTCACAACACTTATACAATCTGGCAACATTGGTAAAATCGTTGCTAAAACTATTATCAACCCCCATTTTATCTAAACGGCTCCTATGAATCCCTTTAAGATACTGCTCATATTCGGACCCGGCATCTGGTTTTTTTTTATCATCTAAATCATCATACTCATCTTCCTGTTTTTCAGTCGTATCTTCTATCGCTTTTTCTTTTCGTAAAATTTCCTCTTCAGAATCCGTGCTTTCAATTTTGTTTTTGCCATCCTTATATTTTTGACGGAGCTCAGTATTTTTAAGATTATTCAAAGTTCCGTCAAAGAAAACACCTACCTCCAAATGCAGTTCATCAATAGGAGGTGCATAATTTCCAGTATTGTACACAAATGTTTTTCCCATAATCCTAAATTTGAGACTTCTCTTAATTTTTCTTTTTCGACTTAAATATTTCTAATGTATCTGTCTTAATAAAAGCTTCTTTCCCATTTTCCCCTTTTAGCTTTACCGTAAAAAAGCTAAACGCCTCATTCACTTTTATGACTAATTCTGCTTTGGTACTTTTGGGATTATCTCCAAAAACACTGTTAAAAGCGTCAAAGCTGGATTTTTCATCCAAGTTACATGCTGCTCCGTATCTATTATTATCTTTATCTAATACTGACATTGAGATTGAACCAGGAATTGCTCTAACATCATAGTCTGATAAAGGATTTTTTGCCGCATCAAATTGTTCTTTTTCACCATTTATCATAGTAATCCCAACATCTCTTAGCGGGTTTAATTTTGCATTTTCCGGGAGTTCAAAAACGGCTTTCCAACTAAACCTTGTTCTATAAACATCCCATAAACCCAATGGTATAGGCTTTCCTTTGTTTTCTTCCTGTATTTTTTTTGGAATAATCTGTTCTCGTGTATGTACCATTTCCAAATAATCTTTGCGCCAAAATCGGTTTTCATGGCTGTCGAGCTTAGCAATTTCTGATTCCGGAATGGTTACTTTTTTACCCTGATACCTCCCTATTTCTTTTTGCCACCCAATTCCAGCCACCCAAACAACGACCACTCCTCCGGGTGCCATCCCTACAGCAATAACATCGTAGTTTAAATGTTGTCCTTTTCCGCTTGCTCCTTTTACTTCAAACCCTTTGCTAAAATATTTTCTTACCATCTCGGTATCGATATCGGTATCTATCTGGTAAAACTGATTTTCCATATAAGACATCCAGATAAAATCTAACCGCTTTGGCAGGCTTTTGAAACCATTGCTCATACCATTATTAATGGATCCCCAGCCATGATTTCCAGATACTATCCCAAAACTTAATCCTACCCATTCTCCACCTTCACACTCTATTCCTCCTTTGTATACTTCCATAGGATATCCTAAGGGGGCAGAAGTTCCTTCAGTCCATTCGTATTTTGTCATAGTTTTAGTTTTTTGATGTTCTTTCTTTTCCTGACACGAGATCTGGGTGAAAAATAAAAAGCTTAACAGGTATTTTATTATTTTATTCATTATTAATATCTTACAACCTTAAAAAAATTACGGGTCATTACTCCTACACCCCTAATAAAGGTGAAAAAAGGGGAATCAGCGATTTTTTCAGCATCTTTATCCTTTGTTCACTTTAGCATCTATTTTACCCAGCATTTTGGCGACCCCTGAACTCTGCAGTAAAATATCTCCGTTTTTCGCTTTATGAGTTGTTGTTGAAGTGGTTTCTTTAAGATCACCTGTCACATTGATCGTTTTATTTTCATTGACCGTCTGCTTATAGTTTTTTGAGGAAAACTTATGATCATTGATAATATTAATGGCATTATCGTTTCCTACGCTTGTTTTCATATCCTTTCCTACATTGATCGCCAGGTCTTCTCCTACATTAAAAGTCATATTCTTAGGAGCAGTAACGGTAATATTTCCTTTTCCATCCATAAAATAATTGTTCCCGCTTGGATCTATAATGTTTACACTTCCTTCGGTATCATTCATTAAAATTCGAATTCCGCTTCTGGTTTGTATTGATTTCAAATGGTTATCTACCCCGCCTCCTAAAGCAGTCCCACCATGAAACATTCCTCCCATTACGAAAGGGCGGTCCGGATGGTGGTGGACAAAACCTACCATCACCTGATCTCCCACCTCTGGTATTGCTACATATCCTCTGTTCTGAGTAATTTGATCTGTACCTCCCGCATCAGGGGACATCATTCTGATAAAATTGGTTGTATCATGCAGCTGCCAGTCGAATCTTACAGTAACCCTGCCTTGTCCCAGCGGATCTGTATTAGATATTACTGTGGCGACCTGCGGTTGTGCAATGGGCATGGTAAAATCGGGGGTTGGAATATATCCCGTGTCTGAAGCAATAGCCTCAAATCTTCCTGTGTAACGTCCCAGCGTATCCACTTCATGGATTACTTCCGTCATCATCAGCTTGGTGAAGTAAGCGGTTTTATTGGTATCGGTTCTCCGCATATTGATATCAGCGACACATCCTGGATATAAAAACGGAATAGTAGTTCCTCCGGAAACCGTAAAAACCTCTACAGCCTTGCTGCCGGCAGTACTTGTTTGGGAAATGACTACATCCATATCGGTTGCTGCTTTCATAGGAGCTACCTGTAATGAAGGTGTTTTGAATATTCCTTCATTATTTTTATAAGCAGTTTGGGCAAGATTGCCAACATGTTTTATAGGGGTTTCTCCGGAAATCAGTTTCGTATTGGAGCTGCTGTTATATCCATAAAAATGGGGCTTGATGTGTACTGCTTTCAGTTCTACGCTCACATCAGAAACATTGCTTCCGTATATTAATTCAAGGGATTTGTTCTGAGGGGGCATATTCCCGAAGTGCAGTATTTCACCGTCATAGTAAAACTGCTCGCCATAGGCTTCTGCCATTCTGCAGAGATAATTGTAGTGGGTCTCATTATACTGGGCGCTGTAGAGAATCTGGGAAGATGCTTTTGCATTCACCTTTACATCAAACTTACTGCTTTCTATTCCCTGCTTGATAACTTCCTCAGCAATGATCCCCATATTCACAGGCTTATCACCCCCAAAACTTTGAGTATGCAGTGCGGCATCCAATAAAATAGTAGGACTGTACCCTTTCAGTACGATATTACCAAGATGATGATTTTCCTGGCTGAATCCTACTTTTGTAATGACTCCTACAAAGGTTCTTTCCGGACTTCCTTCTACGTTTTTATATTTAAAAACAACAGTTAATCGCTTTCCTAAAAACTGCTGAGCCTCTTCCAGGTCATGATTTTGTACGCCGTCCAGAGTATCATGGGCTAATGTAAGTTCAAAATTATGGTGTTTTTTTACGCTTTGCTGTAAACGGAAATGCTTGAAGTGCTTTATCATCTTGCCTTCAATCACAATATCCAGTTTCACCACACGGTTGATTCCAGGAATATGATTCTCCGAAATCTTCTCGGAATTCGAAATGTTTTTATTCATATTATGAGAGTGTTTGGTGATCGTTTTATTTTGAAAAAAATCTAAAAATAAATGGCTTTCCTATAAAGTTATCAATTTTTCACAATATAAAATTCACATGATCAGCTTTATTTTTTAATCTTAGTGTAATCATCATTCCTTATTATAGGAAACAATCACTGACGAAAAAACAGAATAGCGATCCTTATAAGGGATGTACCATTCTGCTTTTATAGGGGTGAATGTTAAAAGATTTTATCCCTGAGATCCAGGCCAAGCTCCGTCATAAGATGAATTTCCAAGCTCGATCTGTTCTGCACTTATCACAAAACTGATGTACATACTGTTTTCATCTACAGCATCGAAATCTACTTCATGCTGAATTACATACCCGTTTGTCCATTTCAATGTCGTTAAAGTACCTTCTTCGTGAGATTTATTGAAAGTTACCTCTCCTACTGTAGGTTTGTATTTTCCGTTCAATAAACTTTCAAGGATGTCAGATTTTTCAGTAGCTTCTACTGTAATCTTGATAAGAGCATTGGAAGGATCTGATGCTACACGTCCTGATACGTCTGTAGCTCTCGATACGCTGTAGTTCAATTTTAACAGCTTTTGTCCTTCGCCGTTGTTGAATTTTAAGATTCCTCTTGAATTTCTTTCTGCCATGATGGTAAATTTTAATCGTTAAATATTTATAATTTGATGTTTGTTATATCACCAAATTTAGAAGTATTGATCATAACAAAATAAAATTTCAGCATAAATCTGAAAAAGTGTAGTACTTTTACGACTAACACTCGTTAGGTAAAATACAGACTGTAAATCAAACCATTACCATTAACAAAGCAAAAAAACAAACTATTAAAATAGAGAGAAAACCACCTGTTTTTCAAACAATGGGATGTTTTTATTCAGAAGAATACTGTTGTAATTTTCAGGCTAAATTCACTCCAAAAACACGTCCAACAAGAGCTGTTATTCCCATGGCAACGGTTCCCCAGAAACAAATTCTTAACACCGCTATTTTAATACCGGAACCTCCTGCTTTGGCAGAAACAGCTCCTAAAAGCATTAAAAATATGATCGAAAATCCATATTGAAAGTATACCATCTGTTTTATAGGAGCTAAAAGAGAAACAGTAAACGGCAATAATGCTCCCACTGCAAATGAACCGAACGAAGCCATTGCTGCCTGTAAAGGTTTTGCCTGTGTGATTTCATTAATTCCTAATTCATCGCGGGCATGTGCTCCCAATGCATCATGTTCTGTAAGTTCAATGGCCACCTGCATAGCAGTTTCTTTGGTACAACCACGATTCTCATACACCTTGGCAAGCTCCTTAAGCTCTATTTCCGGCATTTGTTCAAGCTCATATTTTTCACGAAGCAGATCTGCCTTCTCTGTGTCTTCCTGTGAGCTTACAGAAACATATTCACCCGCTGCCATAGACATCGCTCCGGCAATCATCCCTGCCAGTGCGGCAAGAATAATGATGTGACGTTCCGAAGCTGCGGCAGCAACCCCGATAACAATACTTGTGGTAGACAATAGCCCGTCATTGGCACCCAGTACAGCCGCCCGAAGCCAGCCTATCCTGTTGACATAATGTTTCTCCACCTGATGATGCATAACTTTTGTTTTGGTAATAGGTTAAAGTTACCAAATGTTTCATCAAGAATCATTTTAAATTAATGGTGTTTTTACCGCTTTAGCGTATAGCCGATACTGGATATTCGTTTTTGAATCTGATAAAATCTTCTAATGAATATTCAGGGCATGCTCCTTCCTGTGAGGTAATAAATGCTCCGAGAGAAACTGCCTGAGTCATCATATCATGAACCGTACTTCCTTTTTCTAATTTTTTGGAAAGAAATCCTGCTAAGAATGAATCTCCGCTCCCCACCGTATCTTTTACTGTAACTGGTATGGTGGGATACAGATAAAAATCATCGCCCTGAGCGTATAAGGCACCTTTACTTCCTTTTGAGACCATAATTTCCTTAAGATCAAACTTATCCTGCAGATATTTTATGCTGTCTTCTTCGGTGGTATAATCTTTTCCTAAAAAATCCAGCATCATACGCATTTCTGCTTTGTTGAATTTGGCAAGATGTGTTTTGTGGAGTAAATCTTTTATCATTCCGACCTCATAATAAGGTTCTCTGAGGTTGATATCAAAAACATTATAATCGCTGATTTCAAGCAATTGAAATAATGTGTTTCTGGATTTTTCGTTTCGGGCTGCCAATGTTCCGAATACGAAAGCATCTGTTATTTTGAGGATCTCCTGGTTTTTCACGGTTGTTTCAATAAAATCCCATGCTACCCCCTCCACAATATCATAGTGAGCATCGTTATTTTCATCTACTGTTGCAATTACCGTACTGGTTGGATACTTCGTATTGACCTGAACATAATCTGCAGGAATATTCCAGTTTTTCATTTTATCCAAAAGGTCATTCCCGATCTGATCATCACCAACACTGCTTATCATATTGACCTCTACCCCCATTTTGGAAAGGTGATAAGCCACATTAAAAGGGGCACCTCCCATTCTTCGCTGCTCTCCCGGAAAAATATCCCAGAGCACTTCACCGAAACAGACTGCTTTATTTTTTTTATGTTCCATTATATAAAAGTAATTAAATGTATTGAGTTTTTTAAAGGTTTAGTATTTTGAATTTCCTTGCTTCAGAATGAATAAGCCTGCACAGAGAACTGAAGAAATGCATTATTATTGACTGGATTCCACATTCCCCAAATCCCGATGGGAATTTTATAGCCTTCAATGGTAAAGCTTTTTGAAATGATAAGGCTTATTTCATTGAATCCTGATTCTTTAGCAAAGAAATTATTCTTTTCACCATGGCTGTCTAAAGTAAAAGCATAACCTATTCTTCCTCTTACTTCAAGATCATTCTTTGTGTACACTGGATATTCTCCCGAAACAAATGACGAATATTTATTACCTGTGTTTTCGCTGTTTCTGTCTCTTCCGAAAACAACCGTATTCCAGCTGAGTACCAGAGGAAATGTATCGCTTATGGTATAATAAGATCTTAGATCCCAAAAACGCCCGGTTTCTTTCGCTGAATAGTTAAAAAATTCCTTATTGTTATAAGCCGCACCGGGTGAAAAGTTATAAATATCCCATAATTCCAGTGTAAGATGCTTGTTTTTGTATCCTATATAGTTATTGAATTCTTTATAGGAGCCATCAAAATTGCCACCTGCCCAGAATCCGGCATAAAAATTCTTATAATCAAGATGTATGTCTCCGGTATAAATAAATCCTGCAGAGACTTCAATTCCACGCCACAAATGGCTGTTTCGAAGCTGTAATGCAGAATGCAGTTCCTGCGCCCCTAAACAACTTCCTATAACGGAAGAAAAAAGCAATAAGTAGTTTTTTAGCATGATTCAAGTGTTTTTTAAGGCAGTAAGTATCCTGTATCCGGCAATAGTCTACAGGATAGTTACATTGATTAAAAGAAAATATATGATTAGTAAATAAGGTCTTTTTCTCTTATACGTGATCCAAACAGGGCGTAAGTAAGCATGAGCAGTTCACAAATCACCGTAAGCCACCACGTCCATCTCCAAGAGCCTAAAATATCAGCCAAACCTCCCTGAATAAGGGTAAATACCGCTCCACCAAATACGGCAGAAATAAAAATACCGGATGCTTTTGAAGTATACTTGTTCAATCCTTTGATGGAAAGCGTGTAAATACAGCTCCACATGGATGAATGCAGGAGACCGATGGCGACAAGAAACCATAGATTTTGAGTAACCATAGACGTTATAGCAAGCACTGCGGCCAATATTGTTGTAGTTACCAATTGATTTCTTGCAGAAATATTACTGAAGAAACTGGATACTGCTCTTCCTACAAGAAAACCTCCCCAATACAGGGTCGATAATAAGGCATGAATTCCCAGATCCATTCCTCCGACAATGATATCTGTTTTTCCGAAAAATGTAATAGGATGACCGGAATCTACCAGTTCAAAAGCATACAGATTAATATTAGCGCCTATGGCAACTTCGGTTCCTACATAAAAAAAGATAGCCACCACTCCCAATACAAAATGCCTGAATGACCAGACACTTCTGTCGAGTTTTTCCTCTCCTACGACCCGTGTATGTACAAGATCAGGAAGGTTGAGCCTTTTAGTAATGATCATCACGGTAAGTATACAGATGATGAGTACAGAAAGCGGGAGCAGCAACTGTCTGATTTCTATGTTTTCAATGGAAATTCCGCTGAACATGACTACAGTAACAAAAAAGGGTGCTGAAGTGGTTCCGATAGAATTGATCGCTGTCAGAATATTCAGACGCTGTACCGGCTGTGTCCCTTTCAGTTCGTATGAAGCTGCATAAGGATTTACAACCACCTGAATGATGGCTGCTGAGGTCCCCATTAAATAAGAACCAATAACAAAAACGATAAATCCAAAAGGAATAACGGCATCTTTTATACTGAATTTCAGATCGGGATAATGATCCCCAACCCATGATGAGCACAGATACATGAAAAGGCCTGAAATCATAAAGAAAAGCCCGCGCAAAATTGTATTCTTATATCCAAAAGCATTTACCCATCTGCTTCCCAGTGTCCCATTCAGAAGATATCCTAAAAAGAAGAAAAAGGAAATCAAAGTAGTAAATGTGTTTTTAAGACTACCTGCATGGCTCAGAAAAGTAAATTTCAGAGGTGCCTGCAGCTGTTCATTCACTGTAGTCAGAAAACCTACAATAAAATAGATAAACGTAATGATTGCAAACGGCAGTATAGGATTGTTTGTCTTATTGTCTGAAGAGGTTATACCTGGATTGATCTGCATGACATAGTTATTTTATGATTGATTGTAAAACCGAGGCGGTTCCTGAGTTTTTTATGTCTTCTACAAAACTGTTGTATAATTTTATGAACTGCTCAGAGGTTTTTAACTGAGCTCCTTTAAAAGCTGACAATTCCAGGAAGTCCTGTGGATTTTCACTGGCAATAAGCTTCTTGTCAGTCTCCGTAATCCAGGGTTCTGCTATTTCAAAAGTATTTCCCTGATCATCTGTTTTATATTTAAGATAATGTCTGTAGAAAGCGATAAGAAACGCTGGTCTGGTAAGGTCTTTCGCTCCTTTTATCATTTTATCAAGATTAGGAATAATATATACCGGGAATTTTGAAATTCCATCAAAACATAAACGGCTTACCTGATCACTTACACTGTGATTGGCAAATCTTTCGATCAATGTTCGTTTATATTTTTCCAGATCTGTATTTTCTGGGGCAGGAACAAAAGGTGTAATGTCTGTATCCATAAAATCCCTGATGAACTTGACAAGATTTTTATCTTCCATCGCCTGATCTACTTTACGGTAGCCCATTAAGAATGCCGGATAAGATAACAGCGTATGGGAAGCATTCAGCAGGCTTAGTTTCATATTTTCAAATGCAGTTACATCATTCGTAAATTCTACGCCCACTCTTTCCCATGACGGCCGACCCGCGATAAAGTTATCTTCTATGACCCACTGTGTAAAGTCTTCACAATATACAGGAGAGCGGTCATCTGTACCATTCCGTTTATTTAATCTTTCAATATCTTCAGAAGTTGTGGCCGGTGTAATACGATCTACCATACTATTCGGGAAGGTTACATTTTCCTTTACCCACGCTGCCAGTTCTGTATCCTGCGCTTCTATAAATGACATAAAAGCTCTTTTTGCTGTATTTCCGTTATGCTGAAGATTATCACATGAAAGTAGAGTCAATGCACCTCCACTTTGTGTTTTTCTTTTGCGCAATCCTTCTGCAACAAAACCAAAAACAGTTTCAGGGTGGAAAGGATTCTTCAGATCATGCTGGATTTTTTCATCATCCAATATAAATTCTCCGGTTTCTTTATCAAGATTATATCCTCCCTCTGTAATTGTCAATGTGATAATTTTAATAGAAGGATCTGCTATTTTTGCGATCACAGCCTCCGGGTCTTCTATTCCCCAGATCAGCTCCTTTAAAGAACCTATTTTATAAACCTCATCTTTTCCATTTCTTCCGCAAACAGTAAGAGAATACTGAAGATTCTGAGCTCTTAAATTCTTTACGATTTTTTCATCTGACGGCAGCAGACATACTCCACAAATCCCCCAATCTCCCTGACCTTCTTCATTGAGCAGCATATTGGTATAAAACTGCTGGTGAGCTCTGTGAAAGTTTCCTACGCCGATATGTAAAATTCCTGTGCGGATTTTTGATACATCATAATTGTAATAAATCATACTCATAAACATAAAATTGTTATCATATTAACTAATTCGTTAAAACTATATTAACAAATGATTAACAGGATACTTTTTTTACAAAATTCAAATTGGGAACGTTCCCAAAAATCAGGGAACGTTCCCAATTGTCTATTTTTTTATTATTTTTAGCCAAAAAACAAGGCTGATGAGACGTATTACGATTAAAGATCTGTCCAAATTTTTGTCATTATCCACCTCTACCATCTCCAGAGCGCTGCTTCATGATAAAAATGTGAATGAAGAAACAAGAAAAAGGGTGTTGGATGCAGCGGAAAAATTGGGCTATAAACCGAACCTTACAGCTTTGAATTTACAATCCGGGCAATCGCGGACAATAGGGTTTGTGGTACCGGAAATGATTACTCCTTTTTCCTCGAGTATTCTTAAAGGAATTCAGAATATTCTTTATCCGCTGGGATATCGTATTATTATCACCCAATCTGATGAAGATCCTCTTATAGAAAGGAAAAACCTTCAGCTTCTGGAGGAATTTAATGTGGATGCCATTATTATTAATCTCTGTCATGAAACCCACAATAATGATATCTATCAAAACATTATGGATCAGGGAACTCCTTTAATATTCTTTGACAGAATTCCTCACAAATCTCTGGATGTATCGAAGGTAATTATTGATGATTCTATTAAAGCTTCATTAATGGTGGAATACTTAATCAAGACAGGAAGAAAAAGAATTGTCCATATTATGGGACCTTCCACGATCCGAAATGCTGTAGAAAGAGTAAACGGTTATAAACGCATTCTCATGAAATACAATATTTTTGATGAAAACCTGATTATTCAGACGGATGGAATGACGTTCGAACATGGAAAAAAAGCAGTTAAGCAGCTATTAAATAAGAATATAGAGTTTGACAGTATTTTTGCTTTTAGTGATACCTTAGCCATGGGAGCAATGAATTTTCTTCTTGAACAAAAAGTAAGAATACCTGAGGAAGTAGCTATAGCAAGCTTTTCGGGCACGGAGTTATCATCTATGGTATATCCTCAGCTGACCAGCGTACAGCAGCCGTTGGAAAAAATGGGTGAAGAAGCTGCAAAACTGGCATTGGAAAAAATAAAAAACAGCATAGCCCCAAGCCAATCTATTCTGATGGATGCAGAATTGGTTTATAGGGCTTCTACTTAGAGGATTTTAAATTTTGGGTATCGTGAAAGAAATATTCATAACCTATTAAAATTCAATTAATAAATTCTCAAAACGGTACCATCCTGTTCAGAAAATCCTATTTTCTTATCTTTGCAGCAATGAATGTATTATATATCAACTGGGACGTTAATCCCGAAATCGTCAATATTTTAGGACTTCCTATAAAATATTACGGCTTGCTTTTCCTTGCCGGACTTGTTTTATCATTAAATATTTTAAAAAGAATTTATAAAAAAGAAGGGCTTAGTTCACAGGCGCACGAAGCTTTATTCTCCTATGCCCTTATAGGAATTCTGGTGGGAGCCAGATTGGGACATTGTCTTTTTTATGATTTTGATTATTACTCCCAGCATCCTATTGAGGTATTTTTGCCCATCCAGAAAGGAGCAGACGGAATCTATCATTTTACCGGGTTTGCAGGTCTTGCCAGCCACGGTGGTGGCATCGGATTGGTTATTATGCTTCTTTTGTATGCAAGAAAATTTTCTATCCCGTTCATGACGGTATTGGATGCGATAGCCATTGTACTTCCTTTGGCTGGTACTTTTATCAGGCTGGCGAACCTTATGAATTCTGAAATCATAGGAACTCCTACAGATGTTCCATGGGCGTTTGTATTTCGTCAGGTGGATGATCTGCCGAGACATCCTGCACAGCTCTATGAAGCCATTTCTTATGCTGTTATCTTCTTCATTATTTACTTTATTTATAAGAAAAATATTTTCAAAATCGGAAGAGGATTTTATTTCGGTATTAGTATTTTATTAATCTTCATCATGAGAATCCTGATTGAATTCATCAAAGTAGACCAGGTAGAATTCGAACACGGAATGAGCCTGAATATGGGACAGCTTCTCAGCATTCCATTTGTGCTTCTTGGATTATTCTTTATTATCAAAAGTATATTGGAAAAAGGAAAGGTTAAAACCACTTAATTTTCTTATCCCTTCAAAAATAAAAAACTCACTGAAAGCTATTTTCAGTGAGTTTTTTTTACTATATCTTTCAATATATTATCTGGTTGTATATCCTCCATTGGCAAAGATCGTCTGCCCTGTGATCCACCATCCGTCTGTTACCAGAAACTCTATGAGCGGAGCAATATCTTTGATATCTGTAAGCCCTCCTAATGCTGATGCTGATTTATGATAAGCCACGGCATCATCACTTTCCTGTCCGTAGAAGAAAGGGGTATCCATTGGACCCGGCGCTACTGCAGTCACAGAAATTCCTCTTGCTCCAAATTCTTTGGAAGCAGCTCTTGTAAAATGTTCTACCGGAGCTTTGGCTCCTGCATAGGTGGAATATAAGCCGGTATAAGCCGCCAGCAATGAAGTAACAATCGTACAGATTTTCCCTTGATCGTTCAGTTTTTTACCGGCTTCCTGCAAAAAGAAGTAGGCAGATTTTGAATTGACATTGAACATCGTGTCATATTCTTCTTCTGTGGTCTCTGCAAATGGCTTTTTCAGTACCATTCCTACTGTATTGATGGCAATATCCACGCCTCCAAAACGGGAAATTGTTTCATCAAAGAACTTAGTGATATGATCTACCTTGGTAAGGTCTCCCTGGAACAAAAATGCTTCTGCACCTAATGCCTGTACCTCAGCAAGTGTTTTTTCACTTTCTGCCTTAGAACTTTCACTGTTATAATGGATCACCAGTTTTGCTCCTTTTGCGGCAAAATCTCTGCTTAATAATCCTCCAAGGTTTTTACCTCCTCCGGCAATCAAAACTACTTTTCCTTTTACATTTTGTGTTGACATTCTTCTTATTTTTAAATGTTTATGAGACAAAGATGGATAATAAAAGTCATCTCAACATGGTGAAATTTTCGGAAATTCCATTACAATCAAAAATAAATAGGGTCATTATTTTTAATTCATATATATAAATTGAAACAAAAAACATTTATATTTTTAAGTAAACAGTATTTTTTTAATAGTGGGCTATTTACCAAACAGATACGGCTTGAAACATTCCTTTTTTATTAAACACAGGGATATAATTCCCAAACCCGCACCCATTTTAGGCATAACATTTGATGCGTACCCATCCGTATTATACACCACTTCATTTTTATAATATATTTTTTTTATAATCCTCAGCTTTCTGGGGATTTTTTTATAGACTGACTCAATTTTTTTTCAGGCTCTTAGGCTCAGAGCGTAAAACGTACTACAAAACCTTTTCTGATAATCAATCATTTAAAACCGGATTATTCATTTTATTGTTGTATATTTGTACATTATTAACTAAGTCATCACTTTGTTTTCTGTAACGACCTGAATATTTTTATTCAGTCTTTGCTTTCTGAGCAGTCATATTTTTAACTTTTATTTTTCTATTAAGAACAAATACTTGTCGGAATTGTAAGCTCTGTATGATTGGAAAACTCCAAAACAGGAAACATCGGCAGGCTTTATAAGGTCTACAACGGACCAGATTGAACCAATTAATTTATAGAAACTAAATACTAAAAATAATTTATGGCAGATTCTTTTTCTAAAAAGGAAAATTTCAAGAAAAAAATTCAAAAGCAAAAAGAAAAGGCGCTAAGACGCGAAGATCGTAAGACGAACAACAACAAAGGAGCAGAGGATGTCTTCATGTATGTAGATGAATTCGGAAGATTAACTTCTACTCCACCTGAACAAAGACAGGAAGTAAACCTTGATGATATTCAATTGGGAGCAGCTCCTATTATTGAGGAAGATCCAAGAAAAACTGGAATTGTTACTTTCCTTAGTGAAAAAGGGTATGGCTTCATCACTGAAGACAATAGCAAAGAAAATATCTTCTTCCACAACAACAACTGTGTGGAACCGGTAAAAAAAGGAAACAAAGTATCTTTCGAAAAAGAGAAGTCTCCTAAAGGATTTTCAGCTGTTGAAATCCAGATTGTTAAATAATATTTACATCTAAATGATTCTGCCTGTAAAGCAGATTTATTTTAAGAAACATAGAAAGAGATTGTCCTAAAGGCAGTCTCTTTTTTGTTGATATACATTAGCATTCCAAAAATATGCAGAACCTGATTACAATGTAAGAGGTAAAATAAAAGAAGCCATCTAAAAAGACAGCTTCTTTCATCGTAAAAAAAAGTAAAAAATTAATCCAGTTTCCCTCCCAGTGCTTTAAACAGCAGGACGTTATTTCTGGTATTCTGGTGCTGGAACTGTAATAGATCCAGTTCAGCAGTAAGTTTGCTCTTTTGAGAGTTGATCAGTTCAAAATAATTGGCATATCCCGTCAGATACAGATCATTGGAAACCTCTATCCCACGGTCAAGAAAACCTACTTCTTCTGATTTCAGTTTCAAAACACGTTCATAGATCTTCGTCTGCTTCAAAATAGACTGAAGTTCATTAAAAGCAGTTGTAATACTTTTCTGATAGTTTAAAAAAGCAATCTCCTGCTCCGTGCTTGCTACTTTAAATTCATATTTCAGCTGTCCTTTATTGAAAACAGGAACCATTAATCCTCCCAACAACTGCCCTGCCAGTGAACTTGGTTTAAAGAATGTTTCTATAGAAAAAGAATTCATTCCAAAGCCGGCACCAAGATCGATCTTGGGATAAAAAGCAGCTCTTGCAGCCTTTGCATCAGCCTGAGAAGCTTCCAACACATAATAATTTGCGGCTACATCCGGTCTGGAGTGTATCACATTTTCTACATTAATGGTTTTATTTAGAACTTCCATATTGGTAGGCATCAGTATTTTCCCACGTTTCACATCTCCGCCATAGCTTCCTGTGAGTGTAGTGATCGCCTGTTCTACCGTAACGATCTCCACTCTTATGTGCTCAATCTCTGCAAGCCAATTGTTGTTCTGAGCCTTGAACTGCTGTACCGCCAATTCCGTAGCTTTTCCAACTTCACGTTGTGCCAGAACGATCTCAAAAGCTCTTTGCTGAAGCTTATAATTCTTCTGATAAATAGCTAGACGATTATCTAAGGCTACCAACTGATAATATAGGTTTGCAATATCCGTGAAAAGCTCTACCTGCAATAGTCTCAATCCTTCCGTGGAAGCCAGATATTTCTTCTGGGCAGCAATCTTTTTATTTTTCAGTTTGCCCCAGGTGTCAATTTCCCAGCTGCTTCTTGCTCCCAGCCAGTAATTTGGGGTAAAATCTCTGTTGATTTTCTGGTTTTCTGTAATATTAGGTGAAAGATTGGTATCATAATTCCCAACACCTTCCATCGTATATTTTCCGTATCGGTTACCTGAAGCTTCTACTCCTACTTCAAGGGAAGGCAGCAGATCCATCTTTGATCTTTGAAGGAAACTGTTAGCAATCTCCACTCTCTGCTGGGCAATCTGGAAATCCGGATTAGCCTGAACCACTTTATCAAAAAGTTCAAGCAGGTGTGGATCTGTAAAATAGGCCTTCAGATTGATCTGCTGGAATTCATCCGGAGATTTATTTTTATCCGTTTTGATCATTTCATCAGGGAATTCCTGAGCTTTCTTCAATGCTGTTACTTGGGGAACAGCACATGAAACAAGGCTCAGCGACACAATCCCATACACTATATATCTATGATTTAATCTTTTCATTTTTCTTCTTATTTTCAAGTTTTGCAAAGAATATATACAGTCCCGGAATCACAACTAATCCGAAGATAGTCCCAATCAGCATTCCTCCTGCCGCCGCTGTACCAATAGAACGGTTACCAATTGCACCAGCTCCTGACGCGATACACAACGGGATAAGTCCTGCTACGAATGCGAAAGAGGTCATCAGAATTGGTCGAAGACGTTGTCTTGCTCCTTCAATAGCTGACGAAATGATATCAAATCCCTGTTTGTTTCTTGCCACCGCAAATTCTACGATCAGAATAGCATTTTTGGCGAGAAGACCAATCAACATGACCAGTGCCACCTGTGCATAAATATTATTATCCAACCCAGCGAGCACCAGTGCGATATAAGAACCGAAGATTCCCATCGGAAGGCTTAATAATACAGGCATCGGAAGGAGGAAACTCTCATATTGTGCTGCTAATAAAAGATATACGAATAGAAGACAGATCAGAAAGATATAAACAGTCTGGTTTCCTGATAAAATCTCTTCCCTGGTCATCCCCGACCATTCAATATCGAATCCTCTCGGAAGTGTCTCTTTGGCTATACGTTCTACAGCTGCAATAGCATCTCCGGAACTGTAACCGTCAGCAGGCTCTCCATTGATCATGGCAGACATATACATATTGTACCTCGTCAGTACTTCAGGTCCGTACACTTTTTCAATGGTGATGAATGTGGAAAACGGAACCATTTCCCCTTTGTCATTCTTTAAATATAAATTCAGAATACTTTCAGGGGTGTCTCTGTGCTCAGGGCTTGCCTGTACCATCACTTTATACATCTGACTGAAACGAATAAAATTGGTGGTGTAATACGATCCCAGCATGGTCTGTAATGTAGACATTGCATTGTCTACCGATACTCCTTTCTTCGCTGCCATATCGTAATCTAGATTGATCATATACTGCGGGAAAGTAGCATCAAAACTGGTAAAACTGTTCTGCAGTTCAGGAGCCTCATTCAGTTTTTTAACAAAATTCTTGGTAATTTTATCTGTATTCTCGATGGTTCCTCCGGTTCTGTCCAGCAAACGCAGTTCAAAACCACTGGTATTCCCAAATCCGGGAACCGTTGGTGGTGCAAAGATCTCAATCTGGGCATCTGCAATACTTTTTGTTTTTTCTGAAAGGTCTGCAATCAGATCGTTCACTGAAATATCTCTTTCTTTCCAGTCTTTAAGGTTGATCATTGCCATTCCATAAGATGAGCCTGCGATTTCCGTTACAATGCTGTAGCCGGCAAGAGTAGTCACGTTTTCTACTCCTTTCATTTTCTTCGCAATACCTGTGACTTCATCCAGTACTTTTTCTGTTCTTTCTACCGTTGCCCCCTGTGGAGTGGTTACACTTACATACACCATTCCCTGGTCTTCCATTGGAATAAACCCTGTTGGCAGGAATTTACTGGTCACAAAAGTTAGTCCGACAAATAAAAACAACAGCCCAAAAGTAACTGTAGTTCTTGTCGCAAATTTTGATAAAATGCCTACGTAACCATTAGTCAGTCTTTCAAATCCTGTATTGAAACTCTGGAAAGCCCTGTCGATGATTGTTTTCTTCTTCTGATGATTATGAGGTTTTAAAATAATTGCACAAAGCGCCGGAGTAAGCGTCAATGCATTCACCCCTGAAATCACTATACTGATGGCCAGCGTTAATGAAAACTGACGGTAGAATACTCCCACCGGACCATCAAGAAATGCTACAGGAATAAATACGGCAGACATTACGATGGTAATAGCCACTACCGCTCCTGCAATTTCTTTAGTGGCACTGATGGTCGCATCCATTGCATTCATACCTTCTTCCATTTTAACATGGACGGCTTCAACGACGACAATCGCATTATCGACTACAATTCCGATGGCGAGAACCAGGGCAAAAAGAGTCAGAAGGTTTACTGAGAAATCCAGCATATTCATAAAAGCAAAGGTTCCTACCAATGCTACCGGAACTGCCAGTACTGGAATCAATGTGGAACGCCAGTCCTGAAGGAAGATAAACACTACGATTCCTACCAGAATAAAGGCTTCAATAAGGGTCATGAGTACTGCACTGATGGAAGCATCCAGGAATCGGGAGACATCATACGCCATATTGTACTCCATTCCGGGAGGGAAGGAAGTGACTTTCAATTCATCCATTTTTGCTTTTACACTTTCAATTACTTCGGAAGCATTGGAACCCGGACGCTGTTTCATCATGATAGATGCAGAAGGTCTTCCGTCTGTTTTGGAAACCATTCCGTAGTTCATTGCTCCAAATTCTACTTTAGCAATATCCTTCAGTTTTAAGATCGTCCCGTCAACATCAGATCTGATGGGAATTTCCTCGTATTGCTTAGGCTCAAAAAACTTTCCTTTATATTTGATCACATATTGAAGCTGGCTGGATGTTTTTCCGGATGTTTCTCCTACTTTTCCGGGTGCTGCCGAAATATTCTGTTTTTGCAGCGAAGTAATCACTTCATCTGCCGAAATATTGTAAGCCGCCATTTTCTGCGGATCCAGCCATACTCTCATCGAGTACTCTTTCTGGCCCATGATCTCAGCACGTCCTACTCCATCAATACGTTTTAACTCCTGAAGAACATTAATATCTGTAAAGTTATAGATGAACTGTTCATCCTGGCTCGGATCTGTACTCGTGATGTTGAGGTACATCAGCATACTGTTTACCTCTTTTTCAGTGGTAACTCCGGCCCTGATTACCTCTTC
The DNA here is from genome assembly GCF_059420365.1 of Chryseobacterium sp. GW821-FHT04C04. NCBI lineage: Bacteria > Pseudomonadati > Bacteroidota > Flavobacteriia > Flavobacteriales > Weeksellaceae > Chryseobacterium > Chryseobacterium sp. GW821-FHT04C04. The sequence continues at coordinate 1,175,609 of NZ_JBWKTO010000001.1, forward strand.
GGGAAGCTCATCAAGGATTGTTGTCACTCTGTTCTGAACGTTTACCGCTGCTACATCAGGATCTACTCCTACTTCAAAGAAAACCTGAATAAGGGTAAGACCGTCATTCGATGTTACTGTAGACATATACGTCATCCCTGGTACCCCATTGATGGCACGTTCCAGAGGAAGGGCTACCGCATTGGCAGACACTTCAGCATTAGCACCGGTATATTTTGCCGTAACGGTTACTGACGGTGGTACGATATCGGGAAACTGGGTAATTGGCATCTTCAGCAGCGCCATAATTCCCAGCAGAACAAATAATATGGAAATAACCAACGAAAGAACCTTTCGTCTTATAAACATTTCTACCATAGTAAATTGATTTAAAGATTATGAAAGGTTAATACTTCTTTTTGATTTTGATAATATCACCATCCTTTAAAGACTGAGTTCCTTCATAAATGATTAAATCTCCTTTTTTAAGACCACTTTCCACGATATAAGAATCTCTCAGTGTGGCTCCGATCTTAATGTTGGTCATTTTCACTTTATTCTGCTTATCCACTATAAAAGCATAGGTCTTATCCTGAATAGAGAAAGTCGATTTTTGTGGAATAAGAATCGCATTAGCCTGATGTTCGGAAATAATAAGCTTCCCGGAAGTACCGTGCTTGATCAGGCGGTCCGGATTCGGGAAAAGCACTTTATAGCGAATAGAACCTGTCGCCCTGTCGATTTCTCCTTCTGCCGTTTTTAAAGCTCCGTTAAACTGATAATTGACTCCGTTAGGCAGCGTAAGTTCAATCTTTTGGTGACTTCCAATCTTATCATCAGCCAAAAGCTCAAAATATAAGTTTTCAGGAATCGAGAAGTAGGCATAGACTTCATTCAATTGAGACAGTGTGGTCAATAGGATTCCATTTTCCACCAAACTTCCGTCCTTAAGAGGAATTACATCAATTACCCCATCAAAAGGTGCTGTAATTCTCGTAAAGCTTATTTTCTGGAGGACGGTTTGTTTTTCTGCATCAGCAAAGGCATGTTTTGCTTTCGCGGAAGACAGCTTGGCCTTTACCAGTTCCAGTTCGTTGTTGGCTACAAATTTTTTAGCATGAAGACTCTGAATCTGCTTCAGTTCTACTTCTGCAATACGTACATCTGCTTCGGTCTGCTTTAATGCCGCATTTGCCTTCAAAAGTTCCATCTGCAGCTCGGCATCATTGATTTTAAATAAAGCCTGCCCCTGATGTACAAATTGTCCCTCGTTCACATAAATATGCTGTATAATGCCTCCGATCCTGGATCGCATTTCAACATTCTTTTTAGCCTGGATATCGGTGACAAACTGGTTGCTCACCAATGTGTCCTTTTCTTTGATTTCCAGTACGGGAACTTCTTTTTCTTTTGGGCTGTTTTTTTCCTTGTCTTTACTGCATGACACAGCGAATAATGTTGCAAGCATGCAAATTATTACGTTTTTAAAATACATTTATAAATGTTTAAGTTATAAGATTTCCGTTAAAATGATTTGGTTTTCAGAAACTTAAACTTAGTACAACTGGAGGAGATGGAGAAAAGACTTAACTCCGCAAATAGTGGATACAGCAATCTTCGGAAGGGTAATTTTCGGGATCACTTTTAAAATCCCTGAAAAATCCGAGGTTGAATGGTCGTTTTTTCTGACTACCTGTTTTACAATTTTGGAAACAGAAGGCAACGCATGCGTATTCATGTCTGCTTCTTCGTAAACATCAAGAACATGAATGTTATTTACAGGAGGAATATGAGGAATATTATGCAGCGATTTTTCTGCCCAGTTCGAATTGAAAAGGGTAAAAACCAGTATAATATAAAATAAGAAAAATGACCTCAGACCTGCCATGTCAATCAGAACACATTAGTTTTTCAGTAAAAAACGATAATCCTGCAAAAATAGCGATTTTTACTGGGAATTCAGGTCATTGAACTGTTAAAAAAACTTAAACAATGGATGAATCATAGATATTTTCAACCACGAAAGTGACAAAAGTAGAATGCAATTAGATAAGTTTATGTTTTGGCTAAAGCCAATGGAATTTTTGTTATCGTTTTTAAACGGCTAAAGCCCGTAATTAAAACAATTTACTCAGGACCCTGAAACGGTAATCGAAAATATGTTCCAGTTTTTTTCTGATGAAAACACGATGTGCAATTTCGCCTAAAAATCCCATTGGAAGTTCATAGTCTATGGTATCTCTCATCAGAACACCTTCTTCGTTGGGAATAAATTCATGATGGTGATTCCATAATTTGTACGGACCTTTTTTCTGGAAATCGATGAAACTTTTCTGAAAGTCAACGTGGATGATCTCAGTCTGCCATTTCATTTTAATTCCGAATAACGGAGAAACGTAATAATCGATGATCATTCCTTCATAAATTTCATCATCTTCCATTTCTGTCAATACGATAAAACCCATGTCTTTCGGGGTAATTTCTGAAAGGTTATTGGCTGAAGAAAAGAATTTCCAGGCGGTTTCTATATCACAGTTGAGCTGCTGTTCACGGAAAAGCGTATGTTTCATAGGATGAAATCAATTTCTATAATGATTATGAAACAAATGTATGACAAAGATTTAATTATAGATCCACATCAGCACAGGTTTTCCGGATTTCTGAATCATCGGATCAATTTCTTTCATTGCATTATTGGAAACGGTAGGACATCCCCAACCTTCGGGTGAACCTTTGGGAAATACTTCGGTATCACTCATCATGTTCCATGAATGAAAGACAATAAATCTTTTTAACGCATTGCTGTTGGTTTCTTCAAGACCGTGCATCAGGTATTTTATATTGATTCCCCAATCACTGTAGCCTCTTCCTTCGAGTTTATATTTTCCCAGAGATGAAAGGTGGCTTCCATCTTCGTTACTGAATCCCGGATTTGCTTTAGAATTATCTTTACTCCAGGAATTGGAGCCACAACCATGCCCTACAAGATATTCTTTTGATATCTTATTATTTTTAAAATCCCAGACAAAAAAGCGCTTAATTCCGGAATGAAGGCTCATATCTATCAGAATACAAAAGTCACGGTTAAGATTTTTTGAAGTACAGAATTCCAAGGCTTCTTCCGCTTTTATTTTCAGCTTGGAAAGCTCAACCTCAGGTTTCTTTTCTGCAACGATAGTGGGTTCAGCAATGCTTCTTATATTATCTTTTTTCTCCCTAGAGCAGGAACACATCCAAAAAACGACAAATAAAAGACCTATTTTCTTCATTCTTATTTATAGTGCTGAAAAATTCCGAAATCTGTAGGAGTCCAAAGTGCGGCTTTTTGTCCGGCAGCTTTTAAAGCATTATTTGACCAGGTATTGCAAGTGTAAAGAAAGCTGTAAGTGCCTTTAGCATCGTAAAAAGCGTCATTATCGCTGTATACAGCGTTTGTAGGGATCAACATAAAGTTTCCGTTTTGATCTCTGTCAAATTTATCTTCTACAAATTTCACCAAATTCTGATACTGGCTTCTGCTGATCATGATCATTTTACAGTCATCACCTTCTTTCATCGTATTATAATAAGTACAATGCATGGCAGAATCGCTTAGCCAGAATGCAGCTTTCACGGCTGTTGAAAATTTCAGGTCAGCCCAGGTCGGAGTATCAAGATAAAAACCTTTGTCCCCCCATCCTATTCCGATATATTGATAATCTGTCTTTTTGGATTTTATATTGGCAAAAGGAATTTTCAGGCTCCAGTCCTGCAAATCGTTTTTCACAGGCATTACGATGTCGGTATGCACTCCATTGGTATAAATATAGATTGGAATTTCTTTCTTCTCTCCATCATCTTTAGCCGAAACCGGAATATAGGGAATCAATAGCCCAAGAATTACATAAATAACCACAATTCCTAAAATAATTCCTACCACTTTCAGGAGATACAATACTATCGTTTTCACAGTCATGTTTTAATAAAATTTAATCTATAATTTTCAGTAAAAGTATTTGTTTTAATCGAAAAAAAGGCTATATTTAGTTACGAAATATTCACAAATATGCGTAAAAATATCAAATCCCAAAAAAGATTTAAAGTAAGAGTAAAAACAGCTCCTAAAAGAGTACAAAAAAAACGTTGATTTTCGGTGAGATTCTGATCTCCTGAGAATCAATTTTTCTTTATAGGAAAAGTTTTTCAAGAAATTTACTGTCGTAAATCTTTACTTCCTTAAAATAGAAAATTTAAGGAACGGTCGATTATCAGCTCTGGTTTGGAACTTCAAAAAATTCCAAAGGAGGAATTGTCACCGAAAGTTCAGGGAAAAATCAATCAGAAGACCTTTGCAGAAACTCAATATTTCTCTTCAGCCCTGTAAATTTGGTACGTTTTACGGGAGACTTTCTGAAGATTTCAGAGAAAATTTCCTGAGTAAGTTCTTTCCATTCTCCTTTTTTGAAGTTTTTCAAAGTTTCATTAGGTTTGAAACGGCTTTGTTTATTGGGTGCTGAGAAACGATTCCAGGGACATACATCCTGGCAGATATCACAGCCGAACATCCAGTCTTCCATTTTATCTTTAAAATAATCCGGAATCTCTTCTTTCAGTTCTATGGTTGCATAAGAAATACAACGGCTCCCATCAATAATTTTTTCAGAAACGATGGCATTTGTAGGACAGGCATCAATACATTTCCTGCATGTTCCGCAATGATCTGTAGTTGCATGATCCGGTATAAGCTCAAGATCACAGATAATTTCGGCAAGAAAATAAAAAGATCCATTTTGTCTGGTAATCAGGTTGGCATTTTTTCCTACCCACCCTAGCCCAGCTTTCCTGGCCCAGCTTCTTTCCATAATCGGTGCAGAGTCTACAAAAACGCGGAATCCAAATTCTCCTATTTCTTCCTGCAGCTCGGCTACCATCTCACGGAGTATCTCTTTGATTACTTCATGGTAGTCTTCTGCATAGGCATATTTTGAGATCTTATAATTCTCTAATGTTGAAATTTTTTCTTCGGGAAAGTAATTATAAGAAAGTGAAATAACAGACTTGGAGCCCTCCACCAAAAGTCTGGGATCAAGCCTTTTGTCGAAATGATTTTCCATGTACTTCATTTCGCCGTTATAATTATTCTTCAGCCATTTTTCAAGATGGGGAGCATCTTCCTCGAGAAAATCTGCTTTGGAAATGCCACAACTCTGGAATCCAAAACTTTTTGCCTTGGATTTTATCAGTTGAGAATATTTTTCAGCGCCTGCATTCATAGATTTCACACTGCAAAATTAAGATTATTTTATCAATCTTCTGATTTTGGAGGAAGTTCATACCACAACTGGTTTCTTTTCTGAAAAATTATGTTTTCATTAGGATTTTTTTCAAAAAAAAATTGCGTAATTTCGTTTCTAATTTAATGTTTAAAACAAACAATTATGTCTTTAATAGAAGTAATACAATCCGGAAACTATGAATTAATTGACGTTCGTGAGCCAATGGAGCTTGAAATGGACGGTAATATAGATGGTGCTAAGAATATTCCTTTAGGTGAGGTGGAAGATAGACAAGACGAAATTCTTTCTATTGAAAAACCGGTAATCTTATTCTGCAGAAGTGGAAACAGAAGCGGAAAAGCATTGGAGTACCTTAATACTCAAGGATTAAAGGACGGTTATAACGGCGGCGGCTGGGCTGATCTGAAGGCTGTTCTGGAAGCAAATCAGGGAACTTTTTAAAAGTTCCTTTTTTTATACCATTATTTCTATGCATCTGAAAAATCAATTTGAGCAGCTTTGCTCTCCATTTACAGAAGATTATCAGCTAATCCGTAATCTATGGGATGAGATTGAAACCAAATATTCTGAAAAAGGCAGACATTATCATGACTTGCTTCATCTTGCAAATATATTTCGAGAGCTTGAAGTGGTGAAGGTAAATATCTCAGATTTTACGGCTATTTCTTTTTCAGTATTTTACCATGACATTATCTATGATGCCACTTCCAAGTCTAATGAGGAAAAAAGTGCTGTTAAGGCGGAGAAAAGACTTGCTGAATTTCATGTCAATAAAGACAAAATTTCATTGATTTCTGAGCAGATTCTTGCCACAAAACTGCACCAGAAGTCTGATCATGAGGACACCAATTATCTTTTAGATGCTGACCTTTCTGTATTGGGTAAAGATTTTAAAACCTATTTAGAATACACCCAGAATATAAGGAAAGAATATTCTATTTATCCTGATTTCCTTTATAAACCGGGACGAAAAAAAGTACTCAAACATTTTCTGGAACTCGAAAGCATCTTTAAAACAGACTATTTTAAGGATAAATATGAGGCTCAGGCAAAGGAAAATATTGCGGCTGAACTTCGGTTGCTGTAATTAACGAGGATATCATTTCAATCTTTTTCATTACCCTTTTTACATCAATAAGACACCCCGTTGCCAAGGTGCCTTATTTAATATATTGTGCGTAATTCCGAATTAAAAATTTTTATTGATAAACGCTGTTGTTTTTTCCAATACGAGTTCCGGGATTTCTTTATGCGGGGTATGTCCTATGCCGGGAATGATATATTTTTCAGTACTTCCACTCACCTGCGAAATTGTTTTTTCAACCTGATCCAGTGTACCGTATTCATCAGCTTCTCCCTGAATAAATAGTAATGGAGCTGTGATGTCTTTCAGCAGATATTCAATATTCCAGGTTCTGTAATCGTCCCGCGTCCAGGTTTCTGTCCATGCTCTGAAAAGCATTTCTACTTTATCACCATGGTACTTTTGTAAACGTTCAGCAAGATTGGTGGTTTTGTAGGCTTCCCATGCGTCATAAACACCTTTTAAAGTTACATCTTCCACAAAAATATGACCCGCTTCACAGATAACGGCCCTAACCCATTCCGGATAAACCGCTGCCATAATCAAAGCTATCGTTCCTCCATCACTATGTCCGAATAAAATAACATCCTCAATTTCAGGTTCAATTTCCATCAATAGATCATTCAGCAAATGTGCTTCCAGTTCCATATAATTTACCGGTCTTTCATAAGTAGACATTGGATATGATCTTCCATAACCTAAACGGTCATAGGCAAGAATATTGCATTCCGCAGCCTCAGATAATTTGACTGGAAAGTCTCTCCAAAGCTGTACTGAACCAAGTGAATCATGCAGAAAAACAATGGTAGGTCTGCCTTTAAACGGATTATGGTGTTCAATATATAATTTTTTACCCTTTACATCAATTATTCTTCCCTCCATTGAATACAATTATATTTAAAAAGTAGGCATTTTTGTTTCTTCAAATTCCTTTAAAAGTTGATTGAAAACAGCTTCCACTGGAAGAACTTCATCAATCAGGGCAGAAACCTGACCTATTTCCAGTTCCCCATCTTCCATATCTCCTTCAAACATTCCGCGTTTTGCTCTGGCTCTTCCTAGTGAAGTGTTCAAAGCTTCTTTATTTCTTCCGTTTTGGTAAATATCTTCAAGTTCATTGAAGAATTTATTTTTAACCATCCTTACAGGTGCCAATTCTTTCAGGGTAAGATGGGTGTCTCCCTCCTGCAATTCTGTGATTTTCTTTTTCCAGTTTTCATGGGCACTTGCTTCTGTAGTGGCAGCAAAACGGGACCCGATTTGTACACCGTCTGCACCAAGAATCATAGCCGCTTTTATCTGTGAGCCTAAAGCAATTCCCCCTGCAGCAATTAACGGCTTAGAAATATGTTTCTTTACATTCGGAATAAGGCAGAAAGTAGTTGTTTCATCTCTTCCGTTGTGTCCTCCTGCTTCGAAACCTTCCGCTACGATAGCATCTACTCCTGCATCTTCGCATTTTACAGCAAATTTGGTAGAAGAAACCACGTGAGCAACAGTTATTCCTTCTTTCTTAAGGGTTTCTGTATAGGTTTTTGGGTTACCTGCAGAGGTAAATACAATCTTTACACCTTCTTCCAAAATGATTTGAATGATTTCTTCAAGATTAGGATACAGCATCGGTACATTAACTCCAAAAGGTTTATCTGTAGCCAGTTTGCATTTTTGAATGTTTTCTCTTAGGATGTCAGGGTACATACTTCCCGCCCCGATTATCCCTAAACCACCACAGTTGGAAACCGCAGAAGCCAATCTCCATCCTGAATGCCAGATCATACCTGCCTGGATAATTGGATATTTAATATTAAAAAGATGTGAAATTCTATTTTGTGCAGCTTCCATATCACGAAGCTTTTTTGCAGTGTTGAAATCTATAAAATTGCTCATATGTAAAAATACTAAAAACAACGATTATCAGAACCTTCTATTGACTAAAAATATATAGAAAAACCTAATATTATTATTTCTTATATTGCTTCAAAACGTTGTCAATAATAGGGCTTATTTTCAAAAACCGTTGAGCAAGTTCCTGTATATCTTTTTCTATATTATCTTCTTTTATCTCTACCCAGCCTTCCATTAATGTTAGAGGACCATAATTTACCCTCACATTAGGCCATTCTTTCTGGTATTTTACAAATTCTCTCCTAAAATCCTGGGCAAAATTTCTGCTGGCTATTCTATAGCTTTTTAACGTTCTTAGCTTCAGAGCATGGATATTGTAATATATTTTTCTTTCACTGATGGTCTTATCGTTGATCCAAACCGAAAAGAAAATCCGTCCCTCAGCATCTAAAGGCGACTGAGGATTTCCAGACCATTCCGGATGGTAAACCTTAAGTGCAACAGATTCCAAAACGATCTCTACAGACAGTTTCAATCCGTTATTGCTAAGTATCTTCTCAGGAATTTCGGCTGCTGCCGAATGAAATTTTCTAAGGTAAAAAGTAGAGTCCATACTCTTAGTTTTTGTAAATATATTAAATACTTCCTTCAGGTATAGAGAAGAAAATAATAAGTTTTAGCCGATACCTTATTTTTTGGAAATCTAAATGTATAAAAAAAGCCTTCAGAAGTTCTGAAGGCTTTTTTATTATTTTTTCATGGATTGTTTCTTCCAGTTCGACTTAAAGTTACAGTTGTCGTAACGTCCGTCAATTGAAATAAAAGTTGTCGGTAACTTAGAGTTAACAAACTTTTCAACCATTTCATTTTTCTTTTTATTCAGCGCCATCTGCTTGATTCTGCTGAAGTCTGTTTCCAGAGTAATCTGGTGAGAAGGAATTACATCATCAATTTTGATGATCTTGATCTGCTTTCTCTTGTTTTCTTCATCTTCAAAAGCAGTGGTAATATCTCCTTTGTTCAAACCTGCTAATTCGTAGCTGATTGTTCCCGGAATACTTTCTCTTTCAATTTTATCAGAACCATCAGCACCAGGAATAACCCCTGCATTGAATTTTGTTCTTTTATCATCTGAAAATTTAAAAGCAGCATCTTTAAATGTAATTTTACCATTCTCAATAAGACCTCTGATACTGTCTAATTTTGCTTTTGCTGTTTTGATCTCATCATCAGTAGGTGTTGCTTTTAGTAAGATATGTCTTGCGTCATATACTTTACCAGATCTTTTCAACAACTGGATAATATGGAATCCGAATTCAGATTCAATAGGATCTGAAATTTCATTTTCCTGAAGGTTTAACGCTGCAGCTTCGAATGGCTTAACCATCTGCCCTTTGTTAATATTTTTATACAAACCTCCATTAGCCGCTGATCCTTCATCTTCAGAATAGATTCTCGCCTGGCTTTCAAAAGTTTCACCTCCAGCAATATCCTGTTTGATTTTTTTCAACCTGTTGATAAGGTCCTGCTTATGAGCTTCCGTTAATGTAGGATAGATCATAATCTGGGCCAAAGTAACTTCATCTTTTATCTGTGGCAACTGTGTTTTATACATATTGTAGAAGTCAGTTACCTCATTGGGTGTTACGTCAGCTTTATCAGTAACTCTCTGGTATTTTGCCTGTCCATAATACTGGTCTGTGTCTATCTTTTCGATAGCATTCTTCATTTCATAACCATTTCTGAACTTATAAGCGGCAAGCAATGTTTTTTCATCCGGAAATTGAGAAAGCAACTGACGGTATTTTGCGTTAGCCTGTTCTTTGATTGCTGCAGAACGGTTTTCAATTAAGGTATCTTTTTTTGCTTCATATACAAGAAGCTTATTGCTGATAAGGTTTTCCAGGAATTCACATTTGTCTGTGTTTGAAGCTCCCTGCTGTTTCCCATAATTCATCTGCTCATTCACATCAGATTCCAAAACAATCTCATCCCCGATAACAGCGGCAATACCATCCACCAAATCTCCTTGTTTTAGCTGGGCATGCATCATGTTTGAAGAGAATATCATGATGAAAACCCCAAGAAGAAAAGTGATTTTTAGTTTATTTGTCATTTTACTATTTTAACAAGTTGCAAATTTAGAATTCTTAACGAATTTCACTCAATTTTTTATTATAAATATTTCTTAAAAAGACTTATTTACTGCAGTTCGATATCAAATGTCGTCAATTCTTTGAATTGTCTCAATCTGCTGAACATATCCGCCTCGCTTACTTCTTCTATTCTTTCTGTTCCGAATTTCTCTACCGTGAATGAAGCCATTGCAGATCCTACGATAAGAGCAGACTTCATAGTATCGAAATCAATTTTCTCTTTTTTAGCAAGATAGGCTGCAAAACCTCCGGCAAATGTATCTCCAGCTCCAGTCGGGTCGAAAACATCTTCCAGCGGAAGTGCCGGAATAGCAAATACTTTATTATCATGGAAAAGTAACGCTCCGTGCTCTCCTTTTTTGATGATTACGTAATCAGGTCCCATTGTGTGGATCTTTTTAGCAGCTTTTACTAAAGAATATTCTCCTGAAAGCTGTCTTGCCTCTTCATCATTGATGGTAATTACGTCTGTTTTCGCAATCATATCCATTAAGATATCCCATGCAGAATCCATCCAGAAGTTCATGGTGTCAAGGATCACAAGCTTAGGACGGTTGTTCATTTTTTCAAGTACTGATAACTGAACTCCAGGGTGTAGGTTTCCAAGTAACAAAATTTCGGCATCCTGCATTGAATCCGGGATTTTTGGATCAAAATTCTCCAACACGTTTACTTCTGTAACCAAAGTATCTCTTGTGTTCAGATCATTGTGGTATTTTCCAGACCAGAAGAATGTTTTTCCTTCTTTTACGATTTCAATTCCTTCGATGTTTACATCTCTGTCTGTGAACATATCAAGATGTTCTTGTGGAAAGTCTCCTCCTACTACAGAAACAATTCCGGATTTAACGCCTAAAATTGATGAAGTGATTCCGATATAAGTGGCTGCACCTCCTAAAATTTTGTCCGTTTTACCAAATGGTGTTTCAATTGCATCAAATGCAACACTTCCTACAACTAAAAGTTTCATATATTTTTCAATGTATATTAAAAGTAATTATTTTTTCCATTCAAAAGAGTCCAGCAGGTGTTTCATATCATTTTTGATATAGTTCACTGCAGGAGCAAGAGAGTCCGGTTTCGGCCTCGTATTAAAGTATAAATAAGCAGTAACGAAGTGTTTCGTACTGTCTGTAATGTAAAACTGAAGATTGGAAGCACTCTGCCCTTTCAGTTCATAGAAGTTCCCGTATACTTTCTTTTCAGGGTATTCGAAGGATTTTGTGTCTATGGAACTTGCTTTGATGGTATGCTCATATACCATTTTTTCAGCTTCCTTGATATGGTCTGCAAAGTCATTCTGTATCGGATAATAGGTAACGAAAAGCTTAGCCTTCATTTTAGGATAGTTCAGATAGAACCAGCAAGGTTTTTTTGCGGGTGCAATGGAAGCAAACTCCGAATATTCAAAGGTATAGGCACAATCGTTTTCAAACTTTTGATATTTCGGTGCCGGATACTCAAGACGCAGTTCTCCATAAGGTTTCGGAGTAGTGTCTTTTCCGCATGAAATTAAAAGCAGTGATACAAAAATAAAAATGACTTTTTTAATCATTTTGCAAAAGTACAAATTAGATTTCAGATTTCGGAAGACAAATTTCAGTCTTTCAGAGAGTTTTGAATGTAATTTTCCAAAGGCTTCGGAAACGATTTTTCATGAGAACCCTCAACATCGGTAATCAGGTATTGATTCTCAGCGATAAAATCATTCCATATCTTCTCAGAAGTAACCTCAACATTAACTATTTCAATGCTTAAATTCTTGTGAGTCAGCTTATGATTGACCGTTTTTGAACCTGTAATAAATGTTTCCATATTCGAAGAAATGGCATCAGGAAATTCAAATAATTTTTTCCAGATGAAGTCTTCTTTTCTCTGGCGGATCAGAAATTGTCCATTGCTGTGAACAAAATAATAGGTTAGCGCAAGGTCTTCTGCTTTTACTTTTTTCGTTTTTACTGGGTAATCTGAAATTTTCTGTATAGAAAATGCCAGACAGTCTTCATTGACAGGGCATTCTCCACAAAGTGGGTTTTTAGGCTTGCAAATCTCTGAGCCTATATCCATCATCGCCTGATTAAAATCTCCGACATTTTCAGGCATCACCAAAACTGCCAGCTCAGAAAAGTAGGTAAATGCTTTTGAATTCGAAATATCAAAATCATCGGCAAAAATACGGCTCAAGACACGGTAGAAATTTCCGTCAACAGCAGGCATTCTTCCCCCGAAACAGATACTTGAAACAGCTGCAGCGGTATATTTCCCCACTCCTTTTAATTTTAGAATTTCTTCATACTGATCTGGAAATACTCCATGATAGTCATTCATGATCTGCTGGGCAGCTTTATGAATATTAATGGCCCTGGAATAGTACCCTAATCCTTTCCAGTATAGCAAAACTTCATTTTCTTCAGCTTCTGCCAATGTTTTTACATCCGGAAATCTTTTAATGAAATTATTATAATGGTTCAATCCCTGATTGATCCTTGTCTGCTGAAACACAATTTCACAGATCCAGATCTTATACGGATCTTTTGTCTGTCTGAAAGGCAGGTCTCTTGCATTGTTCCCATACCATTCCAGAATTTTGTTACCGACATGTAAAAAGTCTGAATTTCTGCTATCCTTCTCCAAAAATTTTTTGTTTTGCTTTTTTATGAGATCCTTCAACTTTCCCTTTAGACAAAATGAATACCCTTTGTATTATTTTGAAAACAATCAGGATCAGCAATGTCATGCTGAGCATATACTGAAAATTGACGAGCTATCTTATATTTTGCAAAGATAAAATTTATTTGCCAGCTTTCACAGAATATACGGGAGCAGCCTTTAACCATTGATATTTTAGGTTTCTGTCTTTAGCTATAAAACGGTATCCTTCCAGTTTTTTCAGGTAAACATATATAGAATCAGTATTTTTTATCTTCAATTTATAAGGAGATAAAAACATGAATGGAGTATCTACCGTAGAATCTCTTACCGTTTTTAATACTTTTCCTGATTTTACTTTATAAAGAAAGAATGATTTCCCGCGGCCTTTGGAGCTGTCTGCCAGTTTTACAGTTGAACTTGCAATAACCAGTTCACTGCCATCAAAGCATTCAGATTCATTCATGATGTATGCCTTTCCCTCCTGACGTTCGTCTGCAAAAAGATCATTTTCATAATGTCCCGGACTCTGGTATTTTTTTTCACAGCTTATCAAAAGTGTCATCACTATGGCTGGTAAACCAATGATAAGTTTTTTATTCATATTAAATTAGGTGTTGGTTGAAAAAAAACCGATGTAAAATTGCATCGGTTTTTGTTATTTAAGGTAAGTTTATTTTATTCCTGAGTATATTCTGCATCCCATTCATTACCATCATCTCCTTTGTGTCCGTCCAATTTAATAACGAAACTTTTTGTAGGGAAATAAGGGGTCATACGGATATCCAGCCATACTCTGTCTTTGTTTACTCTATCCTGCTCGAAACGAACAATTTTGAATTTTTCGATCAACTTGTCCGGTCCTTTGATATTGTCAAGGAACGTTACGATCTGTCTTCTCAAATCGTCTTCGTTTTTAGCATTCCAGTTTTCGAAAGCTCTTCTGTTCAGGAAGTCCAGTAATACTTTGGTTACATAGTCGAATACACGAACTACGGAATACGTCTGAAGACCGATATTGTCTCCTGTAAATAATGTCTTCGCAGAGAAGGCCATAATTTTTCCATACTCGTTAACCATTGGTACCAGACCCATTTTTTCCAACTGAGAAATTTCACTTTTCTTCAATTCGAATTTTACAGCATCTACTTCGTTGATATTACCATGTTTTTTACCTGCTGCCACCTGAGACATCAGGGTTTTGTGAATTTTTCCTGCTAATGAAGTGGAAGGTGGAAGTTCTACATTATCTTCTTCTCCTACTTCTTCTGCTTTACCACGTCCCACCAGCCAGTTACACGTCATAATAACGTTACTTCTGTGAAGTTCTCCTCCTGTAAGGTTTGCAGAGTGGAATAAGTCTACCACATCATCCGGCTTATCAAGGTTGGCGAAGTCTGTAACCATCATTACTTTGTTTTCGTTACAGATTTTTGCCCATTTTTCGATGACTTTATTGGAGCCTAAATATCCTGGTATTGCAAGGATTGAGTAGTTATCTCTAAGGTCAAGACGGTCGTAGTAATTTTTGAATTCTTCTGAGATTGCATCGATGAACAAAGGGTTATCCAGGTCGGAAACCTGTTCAAGGCTTGCATTTACGATGCTTACGTTATCCACTTTATCCAATTCTGTATTTTTATAGAATTGAGCGACTGTTCTGTAGTTGGTTTCCAACATACGAACGGCATCCAGTGTACTTTTTAGGTTTGTTTTTAAGTTCTGATCGGCTTGTTGTGCTTTGGTTTTGCACGTTTCAGCCATTTTATCTGCTGATTCACTACCTTCTAAAAGGCTTACCCAAAGATTGATCTTCTGAAGAAGTTCTTTTCTTTCGTCCGCTTTATTGCTGTCATTCAGGAAGATTTCTTTTCTTGCCTTTCTTGTTGGGTTCATATTGGCAATACCGTCTACGACGGATTCAACAAAGCCAAATCCTCCCATTTTATTGAGTTCTGCAAGCGGGTTGCCTTTCGGCTGTCCTGCATGTTGCTGCTGCCCCTGCTGCTGGCTTTCTTGTGCCTGTAATTTGCTATCCATGATTTAATGTAAGTCTTTAGTTATTTTTCAAGTTCTTGTCCCACTTCTTTCAATACTTCTATGAACGCCGCTCTTGTCTGATCGTTCTCCAGCATATTGCGTAGAATTTTGTTTGTTTTCAGCTGACGTACTATTTTATTGTACTGCTCCTGCTCTATGCTCAGCTGCTGCAGATAATCTGACTTCTGAGTAAGGCTTTTAGGGGTAAAGTCTCCAAGGTTTTGAAATCGGAATTCTTCTTCTACCATTCCACCGTCTTCCGTTTCGTGTTGTACCGATATTGAAGGCTGGAAATGTTTGAAAACGTCTTCCACTGTTTTTAATCCTGTTACGATTTCAGGAGTATAAGACTCGTCTGTTGTAAGCTGGCTTACTATCAGTGATTTATTTTCCTGAATTTCCTGAATAGCTTCATTAGCGTCTACTTTTACTTCGTTTCCGCCAACACCATAATTAAACATTGCCATATTATTGTTATTTTGAGATTTATTAATTTGGTTTGGATCTGTCTTTGAGTAATTTACAGATGAATCAAATAAATTACCAATCCAGTGTTTAAATTTAAAAAAAAACTGTAACATACAAAATTTTACTAAGATTTTTCTTGAATTACCTCTTTCTATTTACATTTATTCAACATAAAATCACGATATTACGATATCACTAAGCTATGAAAAAATAAATAAAAAAATTCAAGAAAAAAAATAAATAAAATTTTTGTCCGCTTTACTCTTATCCAAAAGTATCAAATGGATATTAAAATAGGAATTCCTCAGACATTACAAAAAAATATTTTTTATATTTAAAGAAAGTGAACCGTGTCATGAAAGATGTAAAAATAGCGTTTAGAAAACCCATATTTCCAGTTTCAGAAGCATTACAGCAATATTTGGAAAAATATAACAGAACGACCAAGATTAAGTTTCTGTATGAAGACCTTCTCAGATTTAGCGACAGTGTGAATATTCTGGATAAAGAGGGCAAAGATACTTTGTGGCTTGGAGTATTATATTCTGAATATGAATTTAAAGAAATAGAAGCTAATTTAAATAAGATTTATACCCTTCTTCATTCTGATGGGGATATTGCTACTCTACCTTATCTGAAAGTAGATACAATTGACTTTTGCACCTTCGGAAATTCTAAACCTTTTCGGATTCGGGTGAGAAATATACTGAATGATAATTATACTTATTTTTATATTAAACAGGCGGATGCTTCCCGGATATTCGGGCTGGAACTTGAAGACCTGCTTTCTCCCAATCGAATTAACTTTCTGGTGTATAAAAATACGCTGATTGAGGAGCATATTTTAGGAATTCCCGGAGATGTTTTTATTCAGAAACATCTATTCAATTGTAATGAATTGGAAAAGGCACAGATTTCCAAGGAATTTGTGAAATTCAATGAGCGGTGCCTCATTGGGCTTCTTGGTGACATGCGTTCTTATAATTATGTTGTGATTCCTATACACGATTTCGACCAGGTTATTTACAGAATTCGTCCCATTGATTTTGACCAACAAACGTATGAGGGAAATCTGAAAGTGTATCTTCCACAGTATTTCAAAGAAAACAGTCAAATGGTGAATATGGTACTGGAAAAACTAAAGCCTAGTTCTATAGAACAATATCGCAAAGAAGTACGCTCACAAATTGTAAAAAGAGTGACCAGCAGCCAAAACAGATTCGATGAACTTATTTCTATTATGAAAAAAGACAATATCGCGCCGGAAGCCAATGTCATAGAATTAAAGACTGCTTTACAAAAACTTACCTACGATGTCAATTTCAAGTATTGTAAATCTATGGGAGATATTATAGAAACTGGAATCAAGTTTGTTCTCCGGAATTATAAGAAAGAATATTAAAAAAGAGAATCCGCCTCAACTTAACGTGAGACGGATTCTTTCTTTTCTAACAATTTTTATGGTAAAATTACCAGATTTTTATTCTGTCCTCAGGAGCTTTATACAATTTATCTCCTTGTTTGATATCAAATGCTTTGATGAATGAATCCTGATTGACCAGTGGTCCAAAAGCTCTGAACATTCCCGGAGAATGCGGATCTGTTTTCACCTGATTGATCATATACTGATCGGTAGCTTTTGTTCTCCAAACGGTTGCCCAGCTCATAAAGAATCTCTGATCCTGAGTAAATCCACTGATTTTGCCCGGATTTCCTTTATCTTTTAAATACATCTGAAGAGCATCATAAGCAACAGCTACTCCACCTAAGTCACCAATATTTTCTCCACTTGTAAATTTACCGTTTACAAAGCTTCCTTTTACAGGTTCATAAGCACTGTACTGAGCAGCTAGCTGACCTACTTTTGCATCAAAGTTTTTACGGTCTGCATCCGTCCACCAATTGTTCAGGTTGCCATCACCATCGAAACGGGAACCACTGTCGTCAAATCCGTGAGAAATCTCGTGACCGATAACGGCACCAATACCTCCGAAGTTCACCGCTGCATCAGCTTTAGGGTTATAGAAAGGTGGCTGAAGAATAGCCGCAGGGAATACAATCTCGTTGTTTGATCCGCTGTAGTAAGCATTTACAGTTTGTGGAGACATTCCCCATTCTGTCTTATCAACAGGCTTTCCTACTTTGTCTAAACTTCTCTGATATTGCCAAGCAGATACATTCTGAAGATTAGAATATAATGTTGCTCCTTGTTTTGGAGATTCTACTTTCAATTGAGTATAGTCTTTCCACTTATCGGGATAAGCAATTTTCACTGTAAACTTGGATAGTTTTTCCTGAGCTTTCACTTTGGTTTCAGGAGACATCCAGTCTATATTCGCGATATGGGTTTTGAATGATTTTAAAAGGTAGTCAATATAAGTTTCCATCTGCTTTTTAGCTTCAGGAGTAAAATATTTGTCAACATACAGTTTACCAAAAGCTTCTCCTAAAACACCATTTACAAGGGTAAGACCTCTTTTATCCATTGGACGCTGCTCTTTTTGTCCCTGCAAGTATTTAGCATAGAAATCAAATCTGATCTGCTCTAAGTTTTCATCTAAATTGCTCGCGTTTCCATTGATGATATGGTACTTCAGATAATCTTTCAGTAAAGGAAGGTTTTTCTGTGTTACGAACTGATCCATATTCTGATAATACTTCAGTTCACCAATAATCACTCTGTCTGTATTGACTCCTGCATCCTTAAGATATTTGGCAAGATCTACATTTTTAACAAGGCCTGATAATTCAGATACATTTTTAGGATTGTATCTTAAATTAGCATCTCTGTTCTGCTCAAGAGTTAATAAGTAATTGGCAAGCTGTTTTTCAAAGTCTACCACATTCTGTGCAGCCTGAGTATTATTTTTATATCCTAACACTCCGAATAGCTTCCCAACATATGTTTGATATTCTGCCAATGTTTTAGTATTGGCTTCATTTACTTTTTGGTAATAGTCTCTTCCCAAACCAAGATCCGGGCCGCCAAGATATACCGCATTCATATTGGAATTCTTCATATCGGCACCCACTCTCCATCCATAGAAAGAGTTGTCGCCTAATCTTGTCGCTTCCAAAAGGTATTTTTGAAGGTCACCAAGACTTTTAATAGCATCTACTTTGGCAAGATCAGCTTTGATAGGAGCCAAACCTTCTGCATTTCTTTTATTGGTATCCATAAAAGAAGCGTAAAGATTCTGGATTTTCTGTCCTTCTGATCCAGCTGGATAGGTTTCCGTAAGGATTTTATTCAATATATCTAATGAAGCATCATCCACATTTTCTCTCAAAGCATTGAAAGATCCCCAATTTGCTTTATCGGAAGGGATCTGAGTAGTTTTCACCCAATTTCCATTCACATAGCTAAAAAAGTCATCCTGCGGGCGGACACTTGTATCCATATATGATAAATTGATCCCTTCTTCTTTTGCTTCTTCTTTTATCGGTTCAGTAACTTTAGCCGTAGCTTCTGTTTTATTCTCTGTCCCTGCAGTCTTTGCTGCACCACACGAATTGAGAAATACAATACCCGAAAGGGCAAGTATTCCAATATTTAGCTTTTTCATTAAAGATAATTTTTGATTTTACACAAACGTATCAAATATACAAACTTTAATGATATGTAATGAATGATAATTGGTATATGAAGTGGGAAATTGATGATTTAAGGTTAAAAATTTAAAGTTTTGAGTTTAAGATTTTAAGTTTTGGGGTGTTCTTTTGGAAATGATGGAGAAGGTTGAGGCTGATCTGTTGACCAAAAACCACCCCTTCAAAAATTCTTTGAATTTTTGCCACCCCTCCCGAAGATGGGGATCATGGAAGCCGTTACGACAAATATAACTCTTTCGACTCCGTAATCCCTATAACCTTTTACCTGCCAACTATTACCTATTACCTGCTACCTATTACCTGCTACCTAAAAAAAACAAAACCGCCCATTGCTGAGCGGTTGTTATTTTTACCAGATTTTAATTCTTTCTTCTGGAGTTTTGTATAGTTTGTCTCCTTTTTTCACATCAAATGCTTTATAGAAGGCATCAACGTTGATCAACGGACCGAAACTTCTGAAATATCCAGGAGAGTGCGGATCTGTTTTCACTTGGTTCACCATATATTTCTCACTTGACAATGTTCTCCAAACTGTAGCCCAGCTTAAGAAGAATCTCTGATCCTGAGAGAATCCACTGATTTTCCCTGGATTTCCTTTGTCTTTTAAATACATCTGAAGGGCATCATAAGCGATGTTTACACCTCCTAAGTCGGCGATGTTTTCACCGTTTGTGAAAGTACCGTTTACAAAAGTTCCTTTTACCGGCTCATATTTGTCATACTGAGAAGCAAGAGCTTTTGTCGCTTTTTCGAAATTAGCTTTATCTGCCGGAGTCCACCAGTCTACCAGGTTACCATCAGCATCGAATTGTGCCCCTGAATCATCAAATCCATGGCTCATTTCGTGACCGATAACGGCGCCGATACCTCCGAAGTTTACCGCAGCATCAGCGTTAGGATTGAAGAATGGCGGCTGAAGGATAGCAGCAGGGAATACAATCTCGTTGTTTACCGGGTTATAGTAAGCATTTACAGTCTGTGGAGTCATTCCCCATTCTGTTTTATCAACTGCCTTACCAATTTTAGCTAGGTCTTTATTGTACTGCCATTCACCAATGTTCTGAAGGTTCTGATACAGGTTTCCTCCTTTAGCCTCAGAAACAATATTTAATTTTGAATAGTCTTTCCATTTGTCTGGATAAGCAACTTTTACAGTGAATTTGTTCAATTTCTGCATTGCTTTTTCTTTAGTCGTTGCAGACATCCAAGCTAAGTTGTTGATATGAACTGCGAAACTTTTCTTTAAATAGTCAATCAATTCTACCATCTGAGCTTTTGCTTGTGCAGGGAAGTATTTCTCAACATACAATTTTCCAAAAGCTTCACCCAAAGAACCGTTGATCAGTTCATAACCTCTCTTGTTAAGTGCTCTTTGTTCCTGTTGTCCTCTAAGGTATTTACCATAGAAAGCAAACTTCATATTTCCTAAGTTCTCACTTAAGTAAGAAGCACTTCCGTGGATCATATGAAATTTCAGATAATCTTTGATAACAGGAAGATTCTCTGCATTTACTAATTTATCGAAGTTTTTATAGAATCCTAATTCACTGATAATTACTTTGTCAGAATTTACCCCTACTTTTTTAAGGTAACCTGGAAGATCAACATTTTTTACCAGAGCAGAAAGCTCAGCCATCGTCTTAGGATTGTACTGAAGTGTATTATCACGGCTCTGTTCGTTGGTAAGGTAAGTATTTGCGATGCTTTTTTCATAATTAACGATACCTTTTGCTGCTTCATCAGCATTTTTGTATCCTAATTCTTTTAGCATTGAAGCTACATATTTCTGATATTCAGCAATAGCTTCTGTATTTTTTTCGTTTACTTTCTGATAGTAATCTCTTCCTAAACCTAAAGAAGCGTTTCCTAAGTAAACGGCATTCATTTTAGAGTCTTTAAGGTCTGCATCCACTCCCCATCCGTAAAAAACGTTTTCACCTTCTTTTGTTACCGAAGTAAGGTAGTTTTGAAGATCAGTCAGGCTTTTTATAGCATCAATTTTATTCAGATTTTCCTGAATAGGTTTTATCCCGTCAGCATTTCTCTTCTGCATGTTCATATAAGTAGCATACAGATCCTGGATCTTTTTCCCCTCGCTTCCGTCAGCAAATTTATCTTTCAAAAGAGAGTTCAGGATCGTCATGGAATTGTTATCCGTATCGTCAGCTAGTTTGTTGAAGCTTCCCCAAGTTGGTTTATCCGATGGAATTTTGGCTGTTTTCATCCAAGTTCCACTCACATAGTTGTAGAAATCATCCTGAGGACGCACCGAAGTGTCCATCAAGCTAAGGTCTAAACCTTTGTCTGTGTTGTTCACTGCTACTTTAGCAGTTTTAGCTTGTGCGCTCATGGTAGTTTGAGTACAGATCCCTGCTATTAAAAACAAAGAAAGCGTTATTTTTTTCATTATGATAACAATTTTTAGAATATGTATGATTTATTTTGTATTTGTTACGTTTTAAGAAAACAAATTTAAACAAATAACGTCATAGCATGATAAGAATTTATAAAAGATGGAAGAATAAGGCTGGAAGTTATTCTATGATTTTCATAACTTCCAGCTTCCTCCTCGCCAGCTTCCCAACGTCTTAAGAAGTGGCTATCTCTTTTACATTTCCAGTTCTTTTCAGAAACCCCCAGGACTGCATTTCGCCTTTCAATGCCTTTCTTAAACTTTTAAATAATACAATATACATCAGCCATCTATACCCGAATCTCTGAGGAATAATATACAACAGATTGATTAATTTCTCCCGCTGCATCATGAATGCGATTAAAGCTAATGAAGCATCCACCAAGAGGAAAATCAGATAATAGGAGAATATTTTGTCTCCGTTTCCGGATAGAATTCCCAAAAACATAATCACATCTGCCAGCGGTGAGAAAAATGGTATGATGTATTGGAATAATAAAATATTCGGCATTGCCCAAAGTCCCAATCCTTTATATTTGGGGTTAAGGAAAGTCTGTTTCTGTTTCCAGAACATCTGCATGATTCCATAGGTCCATCGGAAACGCTGTTTCAAAAACTGGTTCGTCGTTTCCGGAGCTTCAGTAACTGCAACCGCTCTGTTTTCATTAGCCACCGTATATCCTGCTTTTAAAATTTTCACAGTAATATCACAATCTTCTGCTAAAGTATCTGATGAATAGCCTCCAGCCTCAATAATAACAGATTTTTTAAACGCTCCAATAGCTCCTGGGATCACTGTAATGGCATTAATATGGGCATAGGCCAGTCTGTCAAAATTCTGACTTGTCGTATATTCTATAGCCTGCCATTTGGTGAGCCAATTGACTCTGTTTCCAACTTTCACATTTCCTGCTACAGCGGCAATTTTCTCTTCCGGATCTGCATTTAAAAATCTTGCAATCAGATATTTTACAGCATCCTGTTCAAGTTTGGTATCTGCATCAATGCATACTACATATTCAGCATCCGTTTCAGAGATTCCAAAGTTTAAGGCAGTTGCCTTTCCCCCATTTCTTTTGGTGAAAATTTTCAGTTTCGGATGATTCGGGAAGGCTTCCAATGCTTTTTCATATGTAGAATCTTTACTTCCGTCATCTACCATAATAATGTTGAAATTCGGATAGGTCTGTTTCAGTAAATTCTGTAAAGACGAAACGATATTCACTTCTTCATTATAAGCAGGCACAATAATGGAAACTTTCGGATAAGATTCCAGCACAGGAAATTCTCCTAGTTTTTTCTCTTTTTGTCTTTCTTTAAAAGCCCAGTATGCCATCAGTAATAGTCTGATCAACCCTAATACGATGAAAATGGTAAATAAAGCAACCAGAAAATGACTTATTCCATAGATCGCTGTAGCTAGCACAAGGTTAAGCTGCATGATGTAATAAGACTTTGTTTTGGGAACTTCAGGCATCAGTTCGCTTCTGCTTTTGTGCAGAATATTCGTGAGGTTTGTAAAATGATATCCTTGTTTCTGAAGAGTCGGAATAAGGATTTTTAAAGCTTTCACCGTTTCTTCTCTGGTATCTCCACCTGCATCATGAAGGAGAATGATATTTCCTCTCTGCTGTTTGATTCCTGCCATCACTCGTTTTACGATCTCATCTGCTTTTATTCCCGGCTGCCAGTCTTCAGGGTCTATATTTTCCCCGATATCCAGATAGTTTTGCTGTCTTGCCAGTGCTACCGGAATGATCTCTTCTGATGTGGTAGGCTCAGAGTCTGCATTATAGGGTGCTCTGAACAGAATGGTGCTGTGGCCTGTGATACATTCGATCAGCAGTCTTGTCAGTTTCATTTCAAGTAAAGCTCTTTCCGGGCTCACTTTTGCCACATTCTCATGGGTAAAAGTATGATTCCCGATCTCGTGTCCTTCCCGGTAGATTCTTTTAACAAGCGGAAGGTTCTTTTCTGCATTTAATCCTACCAAAAAGAATGCTGCCGGAACGTGATATTTGGATAAAATATCCAGTACCTGTGGAGTGTAGGTTTCATCCGGGCCGTCATCAAAAGTGAGGACGAGTTCTTTCTGAGGAGCACTTCCATATTTTTTTACTTCGTAAGAACTTGGATAGGTGATGTAATTTTCATCTGTGATAATTTTCTCTTTTGGATCAATTTCCAGTGCAATTTTTCCATCATGGGGAGTATTCAGAACATCCAGTACTTCTCCGTCTCCGATATAATCCACCATGGTCTGGCCTTTTACATTTTCCAGGGTTTTCAAATTCAATTTGGAAAGACCTGCCCCCGTAAGGTCTTTATCATAGAAATTCCAGACTCTGCTGTCTTCACTTCCCAGTCTCCAGAGTGCAGTTCCAGCCAATGGATATTCTGATGAGAAACGCATCGTATTAAAAATAGAGGCGGCATCATTGAAAAATACTGTGTGGGTGAAATTTTTAGAATCGGTGTAGGAATAATTTAAATTAAAGGTATTGTCATTAAAGTCAATTACAGCTTTACTTGCACTCGCTTTTGTAATCGCCTGCATGTAGGTAACCGAAGTATTGTCATCTTTATTAGAACTCCAATCGTAACCATAAGCACCTAACCCAAGAATGATTTTTTGAGGAGAGGTTTGTTTTAAGATTTTACCTGTCTGAGCTTCTATCCATTTTTGTGAAGAAACCGGACCGGCATCACTTCCTGCAGAATATTCGTCATAAGCCATCAGCATAAAATAGTCTACATATGGATCTAGATTCTTAATATTATAATCATCATTATCCGTCATAATATCCATTGTTACCAACAACTGATTCTGCTTGAACGTCTCTGAAAGTTCTTTCATAAAAGCAATCAGATTGGTGTCAGAATCCAGGTTCATATCTTCAAAGTCGATATTAATTCCTTTGAAATGGTATTTTTTACATTGTTGAGTGATCTTTTGAATCAGATGGGTTCTTTTCTGCGGATCATTAAGCACTTTGACCAGTCCTTCGGAACGGAATTCTCTGTCGAAGTTGTTACTCAGCATTGGCATGGCAGCAACTCCTGTTCTTTTGATCACTTTATATCCTTCAGGGTCTACATTGGTTTTCAGGTCTCCCGTTTTAGGATCAAGGAAAAACCATTCAGGGAAAACCAGATTGACGTGTCTGATATTTCTTTTCAGAGACATCAGCGACTGAGGATCCCACGCCACATAAAATGCAGACCGGATTCCTCCCGGAAACTGAGCCCAGTTTCGGTTCTGATTTTTATATCTTTCGGCTCTTGCTTTCTCAATTTTATCGAGGCTGGTATGGATTGTTTTTTCAGAAATAAAGCTTCTGAATCCTTTATATTCTTTGGAAATTTTATTCTCCTGAAGATAAGGTTTGTTGGCTGTAATGACAGCTTTATAATCTTCTTTAAAAGGAATTTTAGGACTTCTGTCCAGGGTCATCATCAGACCTAAAGCAAGCAGAAGCAGTATTCCTATAAAGATAAAAACACGGCTTCCCCATTGTACGCTTTTCCAACGTTTCTTGCTGTTGGTCTGAAAAATCTGTTTGGAATTTTCCACGATTTTTGAAATTTATTGAAGAGCGCTCAAAAAGTGTGAAAAACTATACTGAAATTAATTAAAAAAAAATTAAAAAGTATGAATTATATTTACCTGTCGACAAGAAGGCTTACCAAATCCTGAATCACCTTTTGGGAAACAAAATTCATAAAATCTACTCTTTCCAGATGTGGCATATATAATTTGGAGGTTGTCTCCTCGTCATTAATTCTTATGGTGTAATAAACTGTTCCAATATCTTGACCATCTTCTCCTTTTCCGGGACCGGCAACACCAGTCGTAGAAAGGGAAATATGTGTTTCAAACAATTCCTGACACCCTTTTGCCATTTCCTGAGCCACCTGCTCGCTTACTACGGTAAACTGATCTACGGTTTCTCTGGAAACATTTAAAATTTTAATCTTTCTCTCGGTAGCATAGGGCACTATTCCGCCAAGGAAATATTTTGAACTGCCGGAAACTGAAGTGATCATTTTTGCCAGCTCTCCTCCGGTGCAGCTTTCTGCAGTAGAAATCGTTAATTTTCTTTCGGTAAGCATTTCTGCCAGAATATTTTCGATTTTATCTTCAGATACGGCGATCACATGGCCTTCTACCAGAGGAAGCAATTTCTGGATTTCCTCTTCTGTTATCTTTTTCAGCTCTTCTTCATGATCACCGGAAGCCGTCAGACGAAGCTTTACACGGGTTCCCACAGGAAGATAAGACAAAGCAATATTCTCCGGAAGTGCCAGTTCCCAGTCTTCAATGGTGTCTGCAAGAATACTCTCAGGAATTCCTACTACAGAAACAATTCTGGTATGAATATAATGAAGTTTGAATCTTTGCTGTAAATAAGGAATAATCTGATCTTTGATAAGGGGTTTTACCTCGTAAGGAACGCCTGGAAGACTATAACACAGTTTTCCGTCAAGCTCCATCATCATACATGGTGCCGTTCCGTAATGATTCTGAAAAACAATGGATTTGGTAGGAACAAAGGCCTGTTCTTTATTTCTTTCCAGAATATCGGCTCGTCCTCTTCTTTCCATATAACCTTTAAGATGATTGAAAGTGACTTCATCCAGGGCAATTTCATCATTGAAAAACTCTGCCAGGGCTTTTTTGGTTTTATCATCCCTGGTGGGCCCCAATCCTCCTGTTGTAATGACTAAGTCTCCACCTTCAAAAGCTGTACTCAGCGTATTTTTAATCGTTTCAATTTCGTCTGAGATCGTAAGAATCTGAGTCACTTTGATTCCTATATTTTTAAGTTCAGCAGCAATAAAATTAGAATTGGTATCTACCGTGTTTCCGGAAAGGATTTCATCCCCGATAGTAATCAGAACAGCTTTTTCCATATGTTTTTTTGTTGAAAAAAATTCTCTGCAAATGACGGAAATTTCTGTGGCAGCGGCAATATAAATTGATTTTTTCTATTTTTGACGAAATTATCTAAAACTACAATACGAATTATGTCTAAATATGATGATGCTTCATGGCATTATGGTGGTGATTTTCCCGAAGGACTTCCTCAGAAAAACGGAGCAACCCATACAGGAATGTTCCTGAACTGGTGCATTCACAACAATATGATTTCTGATGAACTGAAAGAAGATAACGAAGAAGAAATTGAAAAATTAAAAAGAAGAGAAATCACTGGTGCAGAATTCATTATGGATTCATGTGACGGAAAATTCTCTGAATATGACCTGAATGAGCTTGGAAATCTTTTTGCAAAGGATTATTATGCAGACGATACAGATTTCGGAAACAGATCCAGTTCATTTGCTGATGACTACGTTAATATTTTTGATGCTAAAGCAGAGGAAAACGACTATCAGTATGAAACTTTCTATCACATAGAAGATACCTATGAAAACTATGATCTGATGAAACAGGTGATTGATCATCGTTTTGAGGAATGGAAAGAGTATATTAAAAACTAAAGAGCGAAAGGGCAAAATCATAGAAGCCTATATTAGCTTTTCTGTGATTTTGCCCTTTAACCTTTTTATTGATTATGCTTTACCCAGATCAGTTCATTGGTATTATAACCTATTTTTTTTGCTTTCTGAATGAAACGCTGACGGATACTTTCAGGAATGGTAGTGGTTCTGGACAAAATCCAAAGATATTTTAAGCTGCTTCCTGCCACCAAAGCATATTGATAGTCTTCATCAATATCAATGACATTATAACCAGCCCAGATCGGTTTAAAAAATGAAACTTTCAGGCGGGCTTCTGTAGGATCTTTAACAAATTTTGCTTCACCGATAGATTCATTCCATACTTTTTTACTATAATCGTAGCCTTTATTTTTAACCTGAATGGTTCCATCAGGATTTTCTGAATATTCTGCAGTGACATTATCCATATTCTTTTCGAACCTGTAATCGAAACGTGCTATCTCATACCATCTGCCAAGATATTTTTTACGATCAAAATTCTTTACAGCTGATGCCCCTCTGGGAATTCTCACAGAATATGAATTGAAAATGATAAGACCTAATGCTCCCAACGAAACGGGAAGGATAATTTTATGAATGGTTTTCATGACTGGAATATTTGTGTGATTAGAGTGAAAACGTCAAAAATAATGCCTTTAAGCTGTTAAGGAACAATAAATTCTATGAAAAAACCTTCAGGAAATTATCTTTAAAGCTTCCTGAAACCTCAATTTCTGTGTTGTCAGACAACATTACCGTTCCGCTTTTATGATAGGATTTTACAAAACCTGTATTGATAATATGGGAGCGGTGAACTCTTACAAAAGGGTTTTCCAAAAGATCATCAAAGTGTTTTAGAAAACGGCAAACCATTTTCTTTGAACCATCGGTAAGATACACCTGAGTGAAGTTTCCATCAGCCTGAAGTCTTACAATATCTTCGGTCTTTACTACATCAAATCCCTGTAAAGTAGGAAGAATGAGCTGCTGTTTCTCGGGTTTTAATTTCAGGTTTTCAAGAAGAATTTTATTCCGGTTGAGCTCATCTTTTTTCTCAAGACTTTCTGCTACTTTGTTGACTGCCAGAATTAATTCCTGAATATCAATAGGTTTTAAAATATAATAACTTGCTGATTTATTTAAAGCCTGTAAAGAGTATTGTGAAAATGCAGTAATGAAAATAGTTTCATAGGAAAATTCTTTGGTTGCTTCCAGAACGTCAAAAGCATTTCCAAAAGGCATTTCTACATCCAGAAAAACCAATTGAGGCTGCATTTCGGCAATTAACGGAACGGCATCTTTAATGTTTTCAGCTTCACCAAGAATCTCCACCTGCGGGCAGTATTTGGTAAGATAGCTTCGTAAAACTTCCCTTGCTATGAGTTCATCATCTACAATGACAGCTTTTATTTTCATTCAGGTTAGATATTAGGTGGTAGGTAATAGATTTCAGGTGCAAATTAGGAATATTTAGCCAACCCTACAATCTTAGCAAATCCACGTTTCTCTAAAGACTATACTTTTTCCAGCTCCAGGCATATTTGACAATCAATATTGTAATAATGCATTCTACTATGGCTAGAAAGGTATAAAACAAATACCAGTCCGAGAAGGAAGTAATCCCAATAAACAACATGACCAGAGTAAAAAATGATCCAAAGGTGATGTTAAGAATCCTGTTGACTGCAGGTTTTAGGATCAGAGAAAGAAATACCATTACAGCTGGAATCGCCAAAACGACTGAAGCAAGAAATAATTTCGGAGGGGAATCTAATAAATGAGTTCCTTCCACAAGCCCCTGTACCTTTCCGGGAGTATACAACTCAAAATAATCCCCGTACAGATAGCATAAAGTAACCGAAGCCCAAAGACCGGCAAGTATGATTTTGACATTAACCTGTATATCTTCAAATTTTGTAGAATTGTTCATCGTTTCTATTTTTAATGTTGATTTACTTTTTTATTTCTTACCCCAACCAGCAGCAGCCACAAACAGGTTCCTATCTCTCCTATCGTAGCAGGTAATGTGATATATTTTGATATTGAATACTCCGAAAAATGAGGAACCACAGTTCTTCCCAAAACGTTGATCACATATCCCAAACAACCGAGCATTAAAAAAACACCTAAAATCTTGGGCAAAAATCCGGATCTGTACACAAGATAACCAAAGGGAAAAAGCCATAAACCCCAAAAAACCTGAGCGATTAAGATTCCTTTGTTATAATTGCTCAGCAACATCATCATTTGAGCCTGCAGCTGTTTTACATCAAAAACTTTTAGATAATCTGTTCCTTCAATAATGGTAAGGACAGAAAATTTACTTTGCAGATTGATAAAGGAAATAGGAATACTGATAAGAGCTAGGATGACCATTAGTTTTGCATAATTTCCATTCACCTCTTTCAACAGTTGATACAAAGCCAAAGGGAGTAAAGTAAAAGCGATATAACAGATGATACTGCTGGCTATACTTAGTCTGAACAATTGTACTGAAGAAGAGATATTTTGAAAGGTCAAGGCAGGGTTTTCCCAGACAATCAGTTTTGACGGAACGTACATTAAACTGAAAAATCCGGTTACTATAACAATGAGATAAAAAAATCCCGCGAGTCTGGCTGTTTTACTGGTAGTAGTCATTTTGGGTTACGTTTTTATCTTTAAGACAATTTCTGTTTCAAAATGGTTACAGGGTTTTTCAGACGGCAGGTAGCAGATAGAAGATAAGAGGTATTAAAAAAGTGAATTTTTCGGTGTTTACAGGACTTTGATAAAATTAATGCATGATTCAATAAGTGCTATTTTTTTATTAATTTAGGCTTTACTAAAAACTATAATCATTTAAGCCCAACAAAAACAACATGAAATCAAAATTTCTTATCCTACTCTGTATGACTATTTTCAGTCTTTCTTTTTCACAAATAAAAATGTCAGAAAGAGAGGATATCAGCAAGATCAATAAAAACTGGAGATTGACAAAAACCAATTCCAGAACCTATGGAATTTCGGATAAAAGCGGGAAAGTTATTGTGCAGCCGGTGTATTCAAAGATTAATCCGTTTGGTGAATATGCAGAAGATCTGGCGCTGGTAAAAAATATAACGGGAACTTATGGTTTTATCAACCGCTCAGGAGCTGAAGTCATTCCGGCTTATTATGAACTGGAGGAGATTAAAACCAACTTTTCAGCTTTGAAGAAAAAGTATATTAAATAAATGAATTTA
The DNA here is from genome assembly GCF_059420365.1 of Chryseobacterium sp. GW821-FHT04C04. Taxonomy (NCBI): domain Bacteria; kingdom Pseudomonadati; phylum Bacteroidota; class Flavobacteriia; order Flavobacteriales; family Weeksellaceae; genus Chryseobacterium; species Chryseobacterium sp. GW821-FHT04C04. Next base: position 1,205,857 of record NZ_JBWKTO010000001.1, read on the forward strand.
ATTACCAATTTATAAATGAAATGCATTAACCTGAGCTAAGGTTAATGCATTTTAATTTTTATCGTAACCAAAACCCCGTTGGTATTTTCTTTATCTTTTACAGAGCAGGTAATATCTTTTTTGTACAAATCGTTGAGCAGCTGAATTCTTTCCAAAGTATTTTTCATTCCTCTCCCCTCTCTTGTTTTTTGGTGCTGGGTTTTCTGCTTTTTACTTTCTTCGATTCCTATTCCGTTGTCTTCGATGAGAATGTTCAGATCAGCTCCATTCTTTTCAAAGCTTAATTTTAAAAGCCCTTTTTCTGTTCTGTAGCGGAGTCCGTGCCAGATTGCATTTTCCAAAAACGGCTGTATCAGCATTCCCGGAATCTGCAGATTCTGCATATTGAGATCTTCATCCACTTCAATTTCATAATCGAATTTATCTGCAAAACGGGTCTTTTCCAGAGCCAGATAGTTTTGAAGAAGATCAAGCTCCTGCTGGAAAGGAATAAAATCCTCTGTGGAATTTTCCATCACCCCACGCATCAGCTTGGAGAATTTCGTCAGATACTGATTGGCTTCCAGTTCGTTATTGGTTGCGATAAAGTGATTGACACTATTCAAACTGTTAAAAATAAAATGCGGATTCATCTCCCTGCGCAGCGACTGAAGAGCAATCTTCTTATTTTTCGTCTGAACTTTCTTCAGTGTTCTGAAAATAAAAATAATCAATCCGGTCAGCAGAATGAGAGCTCCGATCAGGCTATAATTAAAGACATTCTTTTTTCTGATAAGCTCATCTTTCAGTTCTTTTTCTTTTTCCAGCTGCGAAATTCGCTGTTCGGTATCTTCCAGAATTTTATTATCGATCAGACTTCTGTCTTTAGAAACGAGATTTGGGAGTTTTCCCAGGAAATCTCTGTACAGCTGAACCGAAGCATCAATATTTCCTGAAATTGCATAAAGACTGTCCAGTTTTTTTACACTTCTCTGAGCTTCCAGCGTATGTCCTTTATCTAAAGCAATTCCGTAGGCATTTTTCAAAAGATCCACCGCTTCTTTCGGATCATTTTTTTTTATATAAATATCCGCCAGTTCCTGAATCTGATTGACTTTTTCCTGTGAATTGTCTTTTACAAAATCTTCTTTCAGAACCTTTTTTTTAGCTTCAATAGCTTTATCATAATTTTTGTTCTCAACGTAAAGATCAGCCAGCTTTTGATTGATTGCCAATGCCTGTTGAGGAGCTTCTTTTTTAGAAATTTTATAGGCTGTATTCAGGTTTTCTTCGGCACTGGAAACATCTTTCTGCTTTAAATTGACATCAGCCAATTGACTGTAGCTTTCGGCAAGATCGCCTTGTTCATTTTCTTTTTTACTCAGATTGATATTATTCTGAATCGCTTCAGCCCTAAGTTCTGGTGTCGGAGAAGAAAGTCTCGTAACGTCATTAGAATTGACCGCTTTACTTTTTTCGCTGTACCCCATTTGTGCTACTCTGCTGTAGTTACTGATGGCGGGTGTTATTTTGTTCTGTTTTTCCTGTGACTGAGCCAATCTTCGGGTGGCTTTTTCAATATTAGGCTTGTCATTCAGTTTTTCATACAGATTTTTGGCTTTTGTGTAATATTCTTCACTTTTGGGAAAATTTCCGCCATTAAAAAATGTTTCGCCAATACTATAATAAGAATCGGCCTGGGCGGGTTCATTCTTAGTATCAATTGCTTTTTTCAGTTTCTTTGTTTCTACCTGAACTTCTTCCACAGCAGCACTGCTATTATTCGTGGTTTGGGAACGTATTATATTTCCCAGGAGCACCAATAAAAAGATTGTAAAGAGTTTAAGCATTTTCATAAAACAAAGATATACATATATATAGTCTGCTCAAAAACTATTCACCAAGTGAAATTCCCCTTCCACCAAGTTTACCCATTGATAATGTGACCCTAAGATTAAGTTTGCGTCATAATTCAAATTTAAAAATCATGAAAAAACTAACATTTACCTTTTTATTCTTCATCATTGTTTCATTCTTACCCTTTTCAAAAGCACAGGTCGGAGGAAATCAAATCTACAAAGACAAAAATAATTACGACTATTCCCCTCCTCAGAAAATACTTGAATATAACAATACCAACAGTTATTTCACCACCGATTCTACGTTGATTGTGAATGTAAAAGTATTGATGAACAAAACTGCAGACCGTTACAAGCTTACGCTGGGCTTGAATGAAGAGGCTCCCACTCCCAAAATTGCCATTGAAAATATCAACAAGAGGATTAATGGTTTTATAAAAAGGATATCATCAATGGGAATCAAAAGTGATGATATTTTTGTGGATTTTATATCACAAACTAAAATCTATGATTATAATATCAATAAAGAGGCACAGGTTGCTACTCAGAAAATGGATGGTTTTGAAACCAAAAAAAATATCATTATTACGGTAAACAAACACGCTATGATTGAAAAACTGATCTCCGAGGCTTCAGATTTCCAGATTTATGATGTTATTAAAGTAGATTATATGAACAATGATATTGATAAAATCCAGGAAAACCTTCTCAAGGAAGCTTATGCTGTTTTTGATAAAAAGAAGGAAAATTACTTTAGCCTATTTAAAAAGGAAATTATTGGAAACCCTGTTGCTACTTCAGGTTTTACGTATGCTTTTCCTAAAAACCAATATCAGAATTATGTGGCTTTTGAAAGTGCTAATGTTACCTATGGATATGACAGCAGGTATGTCAAAAAGGAAGAAAGGAAATCTAGGACTTTTTATTATGACGGTACAGATTATACCGGCTTTGATAAAGTGATCAATAATGCGGATCCTGAAGTGGGCATACAGTATATCATGAACCTTAGTGTAAAATATGATCTGAAGAAAAATAAAGAGAAAACAAAGCGTTAAGAAATTGAAGAGATGAAGTAAAATTAAGCCTCTTGATTCTGTTTATGTATAAAAGAAGCCTCTCTTCATAATCTTAATAGCTTAAAGGATCTTAATGGTTCAAAATAACATTTTTCGGAACAATTTTTCTTTTTCCACTGGCTCACCAAGTGAAAGCTCCATTTCACCAAGTCTCCCAATTTCCAGTATCTGATGTGCGTAATTTTACATCAGAATTTAAAATCAAAAACAGGAAATTATGAAATTGAAACATTTTTTATTAATCGGAATTTTAACTCTTGGAAGCTTTGTAAATGCTCAGGAAGTAAAGAAGAACGCAATTGAAGTAACAGGCGTTGCCGAAATGGAAGTAGAACCGGATGAAATTATCTTCAGTGTCGGAATAAAAGCAGATAACAAAAATGATCTGGCAGATAATGAGAAGAAGTTATTTGAAACGCTAAAGAATGCCGGAGTAAAGAACGAGGATATCAAGTTCAAGTCGATGTACCAGAATATCTATTCTAAAACGGCTAAATTTTCAAAGAACTATCAGTTTAAGGCCAGTACAAAATCAAGTCTTAGTAAAATTTTTGAAGATTTGAACCAAAAATGGGTAACCAGCCTGAACATTGCAGAGGTAAAAAGTACTAAAATTGCAGATTTCAGAAAAGCAGTGAAAATCAACGCTTTGAAAGCCGCTAAAGAAAAAGCAGATTATTTACTGGAAAGTATGGGTAAAAAGACAGGAAGTGTCCTTGAAATTGTAGAAATAGAAGACTACACCAGCGATATGATCATGCCGGCCGCTTATAAAGGCAGAATGAACAGTGTACAATTGGAAATGGCTGATGCCCCGGTAGATTATTCTTTTGATAATATTGAAAACATCAAGCTGAAATACAGCATCAAAACACGATACGAAATCCTTTAAAAATAACAGATTTAAAAAGACAGTTCCTTTGGGAGCTGTTTTTTATTTTTTTACCTGTGACACACTCACCAAGTCAAACCTCCACTTCACCAAGTTTCCCGATTTTCAGCCTTAAATAGGGATAATTTTACTTTAGAAATTTAAAATAATAAACGATGAAACGTTATCTTTTAATAGTAATTACATTTTCCGTTTCCTTTATTAAAGCACAGGAAATTAAAAAAGAAATTGAAGTAAAACAGGCCACCGTATTTCTTCAGGGAGCTAAGGTTTTTGGGACTACCAATGTAAGCCTTCAGAAAGGTAGAAATACAATAAGAATCGTCAATCTCCCCAATAATCTGGATGAGAATACGTACAAAATCAACCTTGAAAAAAATACAACACTTCTTTCCATTACTCCTCAAAATAATTTTTTGAAAAATGATGAATTGTCAGACAATGAAAAGAAACTTAAAACAGAGACCAAAAAACTTCAAAGGCAAGTAAGCCTTCTGAATATTCAGATCAAAAACCTGACAGGAGAACAACGGATCATTAATGATAATTTGAAAGTATCTACCAATGATAAATCTACTCCACAGGAACAGCTTATTAAGCTTACTGAGTTTTACAGAAAACGAATGCTGGAGATCGATAATCAGGTATTTCTCCTTGACGAGCAGAAAACGGTTCTGGATGAAAGTATTGCAAAGCTCAACAGCCAGTCTGCTGAAGAGCAAACTCATAAAAATACCAACCGCAGAGAGCTTTTACTGGAAATCCTTGCAGACAGTGAAACGAATCTGAATCTTGGGGTAAGCTACATCGTTTCTGATGCCGGATGGGTTCCTTCCTACGACTTGCGGGCTCAGTCTGTAAAAAAACCTCTTGAAATGGTTTATAAGGGTAAAATTTATCAGAAAACCGGACAGGACTGGAAAAATGTAAAGTTGTTCGTCTCTACTTACAGACCGTCATACAATCAGGACAGACCTATTCTATCTCCGCTGTATGTAGCTGAATATACGCCGTACAATTCCCAGATGGAAATAGCAGCCTATAAGCTTAAAAAGGAAACTTCAGCGGCTAATGCGTATCAGATGAGAGAAGATGTAGCCGCAAAACCAAGCCAAATTCCGATAGCTTCAGTTTCTGACAGCCAAATGAACGTGATCTATGAGCTGAATTATAACCAGACCATTGTAAGCCAGGAAAAAGAACAGTATGTAATCCTGGATAAAAAGCAGATTGATGCCACTTACAAATACCACACGGTTCCGAAACTTAATAATCAGGTATTCCTGATGGCTTTTGTAAAGAACTGGCAGAACCTCAACCTCATCAATGGGGAAGCCAATATTTATTTTGAAGATAATTATATCGGAAAAACCAATATTACCAGCAATTATGTGAAAGACGAATTCCCGATTTCTCTTGGTGTAGATGAAAGAATTACGGTAAAAAGAATCAAGCTTGAAGATAAAACGTCTCAAAAGGCAATGAATTCCAACAAATGGGAAACAGAGTCTTATCAGATCAGCATCAGAAATAATACAAAAGAAAGTATTGAGCTGGAAGTTCTTGATCAGCTTCCGATCAGCGAAAATTCTAAGATCCTGGTAAAAACGCTGAACCTTGGTGATGGAAGCCTTGATGATAAAACCGGCAGCATCCTTTGGAACAAGAACATCGGTTCAGGAAGTTCAGAGAAGATTACATTCTCCTATGAAGTGAAGTATCCGAAAGAGATGCAGATTCAGTATTACAGCAGATAACCAATAAAAAAACAACAATATGACAACTTTAAAAATCTTAGCACTTGCAGCGGGTACAGCTTTTTTAAGCTCCGGTACTATTCCGGACAACCGCTCTGTAAAAAGTAATGTTGACAGTCATTTACCGGGACAAAAAGTAACAATGATTCCGGCCAGCTCAACCTTAAAGGACAATAAAATTCAGGTCGCTCTTTTACTGGATACTTCCAATAGTATGGACGGACTGATTGATCAGGCAAAATCCAGACTCTGGAATATTGTGAATACTTTGACCACTCTAAAATATAACGGAAAGGCTCCCCAGATTGAAATTGCCCTGTATGAATATGGAAACGACGGAATCCGTGATGAAAATTACATCCGCCAGGTTGCTCCTCTTACTCAGGATCTTGATCTTATTTCCGAAAAACTATTCGCCTTAAAAACTAATGGCGGCAGTGAATATTGCGGAGCTGTTATTCGTGATGCTTCCGCCAACCTGAACTGGGACAGCAATGATAAAAGCATGAAACTGATTTATATTGCAGGGAATGAAGCATTTGATCAGGGAAAAATAAATTATAAGGATGTTGTTTCAAAAGCAAAAGGGAAAAATATCTATACCAACACCATTTTCTGCGGAAGCCGGGAGGAAGGCATTCAGACTTCGTGGCAAAATGGAGCATCATTAGGAGGTGGAAAATATTTCAATATCGACAGTGACAGAAAAGTACTCTATATTGAAACGCCTTATGATATCAAAATTTCCGAATGCAATGCAAAACTGAATGACACTTACATGTATTATGGAAGTCATGGTTCGGATTACAGGCTTAAGCAGATTACACAGGATAAAAATGCAGCATCACAGTCAGCATCCAACCTGGTGGAAAGAGCCGTTGCCAAATCTAAAAAGAATGCTTACAAAAATGATCACTGGGATCTGGTGGATAAAGCTGAAAAGGATGCAGGATTTATTGCCCATGTAAAAGAAAGTGAACTTCCTGCCGAGCTGAAAGGAAAAAGCAAGGAAGAAATTCAAAAAACAATTGCTGTAAAATCTGCAGCCCGTGATAAAATTCAGAAAGAAATTGAGGAGCTTTCCAAAAAGCGTCAGACTTATATTGACGGAGAAATGAAGAAACGCGGAAATGATGATTCTGATGATTTGGGAAAAGCCATTGAAAGTTCTATTCTTGAACTGGCTAAAAAGAATGGGTATAGTTTGTAGTTTTAAAGCGGGTTGAGGCCCGCTTTTTTTATGCTGGATAATGGGTAAAACCACCCCGTCAAAAATTCTTTGAATTTTTGCCACCCCTCCGGAGGAGGGGAATTGAGTACCTTCGATTGAATACAAGACTACCCATACAATTTGTCATTCCGAAGAAATCTAAATACCCTTTATTGTGGATTAAAAATCATAGATTTTTAGACTTATGTGTACTTTATATCCGTAAAGTTTTAGACTTGAAATAAACAAAGCCTCTAAAAACTTTTGTGACTTTTGTGGTTAAAAATCCCAATATTATCTCCCAAATTTAAAATACCTTGACAACGGATGTTTTTTATTCTTCATAAACAGAGAAACCATCTCCATCCCTGTTGCTGAAAAAGTAATCCCATTTCCTCCAAAACCTAATACAAAATAGGAATTTTTGAATTTTTCATGGGTACCAATATAAGGGAGTCCGTCTTTGGTTTCTCCAAAAGTTCCAGCCCAGACAAAATCGGTATAAAAGGGATAATCAGGTTTTATTTTCTTTAGATTTTTAAGGATCTCTTTTTCTTTTTTATTGAGAAGAGCGTCCCGTTTTTCAGCGTTATAAAAGTCTTCGTCTCCTCCTCCGATAAGCATCCTTCCGTCATCGGTAGTCCGCATGTAGAGATACGGATCATCGGTATTCCAGACCAATGTACTTCTGATATTTTTAAACTTGTTTTTGTCTATTTCAGAAACAACAGCATAGGTGCTTTTCAGGTTAACGAAGTGTTCTTTCAGCAGGTTTTTACTTTCATAGCCGATACAGTACATGATCTTTTTTGCTTTGATCTGAAATCCGCTGTCTACTGTCACCAGGTTAAATCCTTTATGCTCCTCCACTTTTACCATCTCGGTCTTATCAAAGATCTTCAATCCTTTTCTTACATTATGCATAAAAAGCTCATGAGCAAACTGAAATGCATCAATACTAGCCCCTTGTTTTGACAAAATACCGCCATATGTATTCTCAAATTCAAATTGTTCTAAAATCTTTTCTGATTCCAGCCATTGCACCTCAAATCCGTTTTCTTTTCTCGCTTTATATTCTTTCTTCAGCCAATCAACATCTTTCTTTTTTGAAGCAAAATACAAGGATTTCTTTCGTTTGAAACCTGCATCCGATTTGATCAGTTTTGAAAGCTTTTCTATCAAGTCAATCGCATCACTGCACGCTTTATAACTTAAAACAGCACCCTTTTCACCTATTTTGCCTATCAGTTCATAGAGAGGAACATCTATTTCATATTGCAGCATTGAAGTTGTAGCAGAGGTGCTTCCATTGCAAAGTTCCCGTTTATCAATAAGAATCGTATCATAGCCGTCGTCTATCATCTGATGGACAATAAGACTCCCTGTGATCCCGCCTCCTATAATAAGAACTTCACATTCTTTGTTTGATTTTAGAGACGGATAGGATTTCATTAATCCGTTTTTTAAAAGCCAAAAAGGTTCATTCGATTTGAGATTCATATTAATATTTTACACTAAAAACAACAATATTTATACCTTTTTTAACAATTTCCCATCAAATTATGGTGTAGTTATTGTTAGTTTTTAAAATCAAACCACCAAAAAATATTCATTATGATAACAATTATTCCAGAAGCCCCGGAGAATGTTGCGGCATTCAATGCAACGGGAGAAGTAACGAAAGAGGATTTTGAAAAACTGGTAATTCCGCGTGTAAAAGAGAAGGTAGAACAGTTTGGTGAGCTGAATTATTTATTGTATTTGGATACCGATCTGGATAATTTTACCATGGGTGCATGGCTTGAAGATTTGCTGTTAGGATTGAAAAACCTTACCAATTGGAATCGGTCAGCCATTGTTACGGATAAAGAAGGTATACGTAATTTTACCAGTATTTTCAGTGTTCTGATGCCGGGAGAATTTAAATCTTTCCCGAAAGAAAACTTATACAATGCCCTCTATTGGTGCAAAAACGGAGATGAAGTAGAGGCATAAAATTTATTTGATACAAAAGAGCCTGTTTTCAGCGAAAAACAGGCTCTTTTTTTATTTTAAATACGATCAATTGTATTCTTATTTGTCACATGACACACATTCTGCAGCAACTTCTTGTTCTTTCTGAGCTCCCGAGCCATACAGATAGATATACCTTACACTTACAATCACTCCTATAAAGGTCATCCCTACTCCTACCAATGATGGATATTTGAACGAATACCCGTATTCTAAAGGAATTCCTCCCAGGAAGGCTCCCATAGCGTTGGCAATATTAAAACCTGCCTGCATAAAAGCAGCTGCCATCATTTCACTTTTTGGAGCGGCTTTCATCATCATAATATTGATGGGTGATGCAATCGACATGGATAAAGCTCCACACATAAATGTCAGTATAAGTGCAATATTCTGATGTTCGGCCAGGAAGAAAACTCCTCCCAAAGAAATCATCATCAGGAAGATCAGCAAAGCACAGGTTTTTTCAGGTCCCAATTTGTCTGAAACAATACCTCCGACCAGGTTACCGACTACCATTCCGGCTCCGGCAAGAACCATAACATATGCCATCTGGCTGCTTTTGATTCCGGCAACCACCGTCATTAAAGGGGTAATATAGCTCAACCATGTGAAAAGTCCTCCAAACCCGATCGCCGTAATGGCAAGTACCAGCCACGACTGTTTATTTTTAAGGAACTTCAATTCTTCCATGAAGTGCGTATTTTGGTTGGATTCCATTGCAGGAAGCCACAGTTTTAAAAATAAAATAGCGAAGAGACCGATGACCGCTACGATAGCAAAGTAAAACCTCCAATGGAAAGTATGTCCAATATAAGTGACCAGAGGAACCATAGCAAGGTTAGCGACCGTAAGCCCGGTAAACATCATGGATATATAAAATGCTTCTTTTCCTTTCCCGGCCATTCTTGAGGCTACTACCGTTCCTACTCCAAAAAAGGCTCCGTGAGGAAGCCCGGACAGGAATCTTATCGCCAGCATACTGTTGTATCCTGGAGCAATAGCAGAAAGGCCATTAAATAGGGTAAAAAGGATCATAAAAGCCATCAGAACTTTTTTCGGAGGAAATTTTACAGAGTACCCAATAAGGATAGGTGCTCCGATAACTACTCCCATCGCATAAGCAGAAATTAAATGTCCTGCCTGCGGGATCGTGATCTGTAACGTTTTTGCAATATCCGGCAGCAGCCCCATTACGGTAAATTCCGTAGTTCCTATTCCCAAACCACCGATGGCTAGTGGTATTATTCTTTTATCAATCTTCATTGTATCTAAATCTTTTTTCTGAATGAATTTCTTTCAAATTAAAAACACTTGAGCACCTTTATTTTGAAAGTGCAAAAATCGAAAGAAAGTTTGAATTTCACACCTCTTTGAATGATAAAAATTTGCTCCATATTAACCTTTTTATTTAATTTTATATCCAGAAACCATCAAATCAGAACAAGATGAAAATCCAGAAAGAAATTATTGAATTTGAAAAGGGTAAATCATTCAAGCTATTTGCTCCTTCTCTGAAAAACTGTTTTTTCTGGCATTATCATCCGGAAATCGAGCTGGTCTATGTAGAAGCAGTGAATGGAATCCGGCACGTTGGGAAAAATATTTCCGGCTTTACAGACAGTGATCTTTTATTGATTGGGTCTAATGTACCTCATCTTAATTTTGATTACGGTATTCAGACCGAATGTAAACAGCTGGTGCTGCAGATGCGCGAAAGTTTCCTTCAGGATATTATTCTTCCTGTTCCGGAATTTGAGAATATTAAAGCTCTTTTGGAACGTTCCTATCTTGGATTGTCATTTTCAGGGGAAACCAAAAACACAGTGGTTGAAAAACTACAGCTGATTAAAGACAAAAACTCCTTTGAATCTTTAATGGGGCTGATTGATATTCTACAGATCCTTGCCGATTCAACTGAAGTAAAAGAACTCAATAAAGAAGATACCCGGATTAAATGGTTTTTGAATGATAAAATCAGGATGGGAACCATCTACGACTATATTCACCAAAACTATGACCAAAAGCCTAATGTAAATGAAGTGGCAAAAGTTGTGAGTCTGAGTACTCCTGCTTTCTGCCGTTATTTTAAAAAGCAGACCAATATGACCTTCACCGATTTTGTAAATAATTACAGGATCAATCAGGCCAAAATATTTCTGTTGAAAGATTATTCTGTGACAGAGGTTTGCTTTCAGGTGGGTTTTGAGAGCCTTTCTTATTTTAATAAATTATTCAAACAGCATACAGGAGAAACTCCTTCCGAATTCAAGAAAAAACATTTCAGACCTATTGAAGTTAATGGACGAATTGGGGTAATTACTAAGGAAACGGCTTGTAATAAATAGGATGAATTTGTAGTGTGTATAAAATAATGCAGCGCTTATTTAATTCTATAATAAGCGGACTGAAGTCCTCTTTTATTGATGCGTAATGTATCTCATAATATTCTAAACTACCCCGTCAAAAAATTCTTTGAATTTTTGCCACCCCTCCAAAAGAGGAGAATGATGGCCGGCATTCATGACAACCGGAGGTCTTCATTCCTAACACCTAATCCCTGCAACCTACTCCCTAAAAAACAAAAAACCGTTCATTTCTGAACGGTCTGTATTTTAATGAATATGTTTTTCTGCGTGGTAAGAACTTCTTACAAGAGGCGAACTTTCAACGTGTCTGAAACCTAAACTTCTTGCAAAATCTCCAAACTCATCAAACTCTTCCGGCGTGATGAATTTTTTTACAGGAAGATGTTTTTTAGTCGGCTGTAAGTATTGTCCCATCGTAATAACATCTACGTTAGCATTTCTAATATCTTCAATGGTTTGGAAAACCTCATCTTTGGTTTCACCCAATCCCAGCATTACTCCAGTTTTTGTTCTTCTCTGTCCTGCTTCTTTCAGATATCTCAAAACTTCAAGACTTCTTTCATATTTAGCCTGGATTCTCACTTCTCTTGTCAAACGTTTTACCGTTTCCATATTATGAGAGATCACTTCCGGGGCTACGTCTACTAATCTGTCTAGATGTTTTGTAAGTCCCTGGAAATCCGGAATTAGAGTTTCCATGGTCGTTCCCGGAGAAATTCTTCTTACCGCATTTACTGTTTCCCCCCAAAGAATAGATCCCATATCTTTCAGATCATCACGGTCTACAGAAGTAAGAACGGCATGTTTGATCTTCATTAATTTGATTGATCTTGCTACTTTTTCAGGTTCATCCCAGTTTACATCCAGCGGTTTTCCTGTTTTTACGCCACAGAATCCACAGCTTCTCGTACAGATATTTCCTAAAATCATGAAAGTGGCTGTACCTTCACCCCAGCATTCTCCCATGTTCGGGCAGCTTCCGCTTTGGCAAATGGTATTTAATTTATATTTATCAACCAAAGTTCTAAGCTCTCTGTAATTCTTTCCGGTAGGAAGTTTTACGCGGATCCATTTTGGTTTTTGAACGGTAGTGTCTTGAACTAAATTTTCCATTTCTAAAATTGAAGTTCAAAGTTAAGGATTTTTTAATGGAAACCATCAACCGGAAATATTGATGAAACTAATAATTCAGAATTTCATTTGTATATTTAGGTCTTCAAAATATCTTTATGAGAAAAACATTCTGCCTTTTATTTGCTGTATCCGGAATATTCTGCCTGGCTCAAAAACAATTTCAGCCAGCAGGTTCTACTCTCCTCGAAACGGTAGATGGAGATCTTGATGGGGATAAAATTCCTGAAAAAGTAATGATATATACGACAAAAGATGAGGGCGAACTGGGAAAAATCCGTGAAATTCAAATTTTGAAAAAAGTGAACGGAAAATGGACTATCCTGGAAAAATCAAGAAACGCTGTTATGGAAAGCAATGCGGGAGGTATGATGGGTGATCCTTATCAAAGCTCTGGAATTGAAAAAGGGATTCTAACCATTATCCAGGCCGGAGGAAGCAGCTGGAAATGGGATGTTACAGATAAGTATAGATTTCAGAACGGACATTTTGAGTTAATAGGAACCTCTTCCTCTTCGGGAAGACCTGGAGATTACTGGAAAGATACAGATTTCAATCTTTCTACAGGACAACTGAACTATACAAAAGAAGTAGAAAATACAGCTGAGTATGGAAAATCATTAAAGGAAACTTATATTCAGAAAGGATTAAAGATCAATCTTCAAAACAGGAATCAGGAGAAGCAACGAAAAATCATACTTCCGAAAACAAAGGAAGAAGTTTATTTCTAATCAATGTCTTCTAAATTTAAGTTTTGGCTGAAGCCAATTGTAAATTTGAATTTTCAGTAAATGGGCTAAAGCCCATTTCTATTGAATACCATTGATTTATCTGACGCTTAATTATCATCAAACTCATTATTCTTCAAGAGTTCGGCTAAGACTTTTTTGGCACGCATTACCCGTACTTTGGTATTGGCAACGGAGATTCCCAGCTCTTCAGCAATTTCTTTGATGCTCTTTTCTTCAAAAAATCTCAATTTGATGATGTCCTGGTAATTGGCATCCAGGGATTCTATGGTTTTGATGATTTTTTTTTGTTCTTCTTGAGAAATCAGAAGTTCCTCAGGAGATTTTGCGTATTGATTTTTAACCTCATCTAAGTTTTCAACGGCATCTTCATTGTCGCGGTTCTTCTTTCTCCAGAAATCGATTACCGTATTTTGGGCAATAGTGAGCACCCAGGTTTTAAACTGAAAATGAGGATCGAACATATCCAGTTTTGACAATACTTTTGAAAAGACATTCACCGTGATTTCATCGGCATCATTTTCATCTCTCACCTTTTTCATCACAAAAGAGAAAACATCCACCCAAAAAACATTAATGAGTTTAGTCTGGGCCTTCTGGTCTTTATCCTTGGCCTTCTGTATGAGCAGGAATAGCTGTTCGTCGTTCATTAATAACAAATATAGATTATTTGGGGTGAAAAACAAAGGGATAAAAAGGTTCAGCCATCGTATTTTCAAAGTGACCGGCTGGAAAGTTTTTATGATATTCTTATTTTACATTCCTGCCCTATCGTCCTTTCGCTTTTTTACCCTTAATCTTTCTGAATTTACTATCTTTGCAACTTAAAATTTTAAAGTTAAAAATCAATGAATTCCTTTATAGAAGAACTTAAATGGCGTGGTCTGTTTGCCGATATGATGCCAGGAACCGATGAACAACTGAATAAAGAGGTAACTACTGCATATATTGGTTTTGATCCTACTGCCGATTCTTTACATATCGGAAGTCTTATCCAGATTAAGATTTTAGCGCACTTCCAGCAGCACGGCCACAAACCGATTGCTTTAGTAGGAGGTGCTACAGGAATGATCGGAGATCCATCCGGGAAATCGGCTGAAAGAAATCTTCTGGATGAAGAAACTCTTTTACACTATGTTGACTGTTTAAAGAATCAGCTTTCAAAATTCTTAAATTTTGATGGAAATGAGCCTAACAAAGCTGAGTTGGTCAACAACTATGATTGGATGAAGAACATTTCTTTCCTTGATTTTGCTAAAAATGTCGGGAAGAATATCACCGTCAATTATATGATGGCTAAAGATTCAGTAAAGAAAAGACTTTCCGGAGACGCAGGTATTGACGGAATGAGTTTTACAGAGTTCACCTACCAGTTAATTCAGGGATATGATTTCCTTCACTTATACCAAAATAATAATGTAAAGCTACAGATGGGAGGTTCTGACCAGTGGGGAAATATCACTACAGGAACAGAATTGATCCGTAGAAAAGCTCAGGGGGAAGCCTTTGCATTAACGGTTCCTTTGATTACAAAAGCGGACGGTTCCAAATTCGGGAAGTCTGAAAGCGGCGAAAACTATTGGCTTGATAAAAAGAAAACATCTCCTTACAAATTCTACCAGTTCTGGCTGAATGCTACTGATGATGATGCTGAAAGATTCATCAAGTTTTACACTTTCTTAGGAAAAGAAGAAATTGAAGCTTTGATCGAAGAACATAAAACTGCTGCACACGAAAGGAAACTACAAAAGAAACTTGCTGAAGAGGTAACAGTTTGGGTTCATGGAAGAGAAGAATATGAAAAGGCACTGAAGGCTTCTGAAATTCTTTTCGGACGTTCTACTGCTGAAGATCTGGTAAGTCTTGATGAGGAAATATTCCTTGAGGTTTTTGACGGGGTTCCTCAGAAAGAAATTGCAAAAGCGGATGTTTTAGGAGTGAATATTGTGGATCTTCTTTCTGAAAAATCAGGATTCTTAAAATCTAAGAGCGAAGCACAAAGAGAGATCAAAGGGAACGCAATCTCTGTCAATAAGCAAAAAGTAAATGATACTTTTACAGCTAATGAAACGGATCTTATCGACGGTAAATTCCTATTGCTGCAAAAAGGTAAGAAAAGCTACTTTATTGTTAAGGTAGGATAATCTTAAACACCATATAAAAACAGGCGCTGAGATGAAATGAATCTCAGCGCCTGTTTTTTGTCCTAAAATTTGATATTAAAATGTATAGCTTGCAGAAGCTGATAAATACTGCCCGCTGGAAGTTCCCTCTTTTTTCAATTCTCCGTCTACCCAGATCTGAACCTTCAAAGTAGAGGAAGCATTGGATCCAATTGCATTTACAGCAACATTGGCATTGTATGCTCCTGGCTCTGACGTTACTTCAGGGCTGCTCCAGGTTGTTCCACTAAGACTTGATGCTGTGGTAGGGTTACCGTCAATTCCGTACACCGCCACATCAATATTACTTCCCGAAGAAGCAATCGCTTTAAAAACTACTTTATGACTTTTCCCTGCTCCATTCACATTGTTGTCATCATCATCGTTACTGCATGAAGCTGTAAATCCAATAAACATTGCGGCCACTACTGCAACCAATGCACCTCTTAACAGCTGATTCATTCTCATTTTTTTCATAATCTTTTTGTTTAAATTTTAATTACTATATTGAATATTCTATGATTCCTGGTTTGATGTTTGCAAAGCTATGAGCATCATCCATGTCTATCAATCCTGAAAAATCAGTAATTTTTTCTACCTAAATTCAGGTATTTTTTATCATAAAATTTTTAATTAAATTGAGCATTTAAAGAAATATTTTACAGAATTGACCCATAATGAAGAGATTACTTGCCCTATTAAGCCTATTCTTATTTTTTAAGCTGCAATCCCAGCAAATCATTCCGCTTAATGAGAGATCTTATATAGACAGCTTGCAACATATTACAAAAAGCGGCCTTCCCGATACGTCAAAAGCAACCGCCTTTTTTCTTTTATCAAATTATTATAGAAACAGTGATTCTATTTTGAGTAAAAAATATCTTGGAAATGGGAAGATACTGGCTCAAAGCAATCCTTTTATTTCAGCAAAATATTATTATTACGAAGGGCAATATAATCTGGACAGGAACAAAAAGAAAGCTGCAGTTTCTTATCAGCAGGCTATCAAATCTTTATCTAAATTCAAAAATGAAGAATCTTATTTTTTCCAGGCACTAGCCTGGTACAGCTATGGAGTTACCCAAAAGGATAAAGAAGGCTACATTCCTTTGGTCAAGATTATCCTTGAAAAAAGTATTCCGCTGGTTAAAAAATATGAAAACAGCAGAAATTTAGGTTTCTTATACACTCAGCTTGCCGTAATCCTTACTTATAATGCCCAGTTTAAAAAGGCAGAAGATTACAATAATAAAGCATTGAAAATCCTTGAAAAACAATATCCGGAGTCCGCTGAATTATTTTTCACCTACCTCAATTCTGCCAACAATTTCTGCTATCAGGCCAATGGAGATGAAGCTGAAAAGTTTTTACATAAAGCAGAAAAACTCATCCGTCCTTATCCGGAATCTTCATCCAATGCTTTCTATTATTACAGTAAAACACTTTTCTATATTACCCGGCAAAAAAATGCAGAAGCACTCCCGATTATAGAAAAAGGAATTTTTTACGCAAAGAAATTCAATCAGAATCTTCTGGCTCAAATGTTTTATTTCAACAAATATGATATTTTAAAGAAACTTAAAAAATATAAGGAAGCTAAGACTACTTTGGAAGATGTTTTAACCGAAAAATCATTGGCCATTGATCTTAACAACAGGAAGACTTTTTATAAGCAGCTTTCTTTACTCAATGAAGAAACAGGAAATACCAAAGAAGCACTCCTATGGGAGCAGAAATATTCTAAACTCAACGACAGCCTGAATACAGAGAATGTAAAGCTTGAAATCAACAAACTCGAATCTAAGTTCAATACCGCTGAAAAAGAAAGAAAAATAGCGACTTTAAATGCTGAAAAAAATCAAAAAGACCTGGAGGTAAACAAGAAGAACTCTTACTTATGGGGAATGGGTCTTGTTTTATTATTAGCATTAAGCCTTTTAGGCTTTCTTTTTATCATTTTCAGAAAAAATAAAAAAATAAACGAACAGAAAATAGAAGACATTAAACAAAAAGAAGAATTATCCCTTACCAAAGCCATACTTGATGGTGAAGAAAGAGAAAGAGAACGTATTGCAAGAGATCTTCATGATGGCCTCGGCGGAATGCTTGCCGGAGTTAAAATCAATTTTTCTACATGGTCTTCCCATCATCTGCATCCAGAAAAGGATCAGGAATTTTATAAAATATTAGGCCAGCTGGACAACTCTGTGAGTGAGCTCCGGCATGTAGCCAGAAATTTAATGCCTGAATCATTGCTCAATTTTGGGTTGGAAACTGCTTTACATGATTTGTGTGAATTTTACATCAGGAAAAATCTCGAAATTGATTTTCAGGCTATTGATATTGACAAAGCACTGCCTTTAAATATTCAGCTTAATATTTACAGAATTGTACAGGAATTACTGGCCAATGCAGTAAAACATGCCGAAGCCAGCAGCATCTTGCTTCAATGCTCTCAATCCGGTGACAATTTCCTGATCACCATTGAAGATAACGGAAAAGGTTTTGATAAAAATATAGAAAACACTACCAAAAGTATGGGACTCAGCAATCTGAAAAACAGAGTCAATTACCTGAAAGGGAAAATGGAAATACATTCCGATCATCAGGGGACAGTCATTAATATAGAACTCAACATCCATGGAGAATGAAACAATAAATATTATCATCGTAGATGATCACCCTATTGTCATCGAAGGTCTTAGAATGATGCTGAACAGCCAGCCTTTTTTCAACGTAGCCGGAAGCTTTACTTCAGGTTCGGAAATGCTTAGCTTTATCTCGTCAAATACGGTGGATATTACTCTTCTGGATATTAGTCTACCTGATGCCAACGGAACAGAACTTTGCAGAGAAATAAAAAAAATATCCCCCTGTACTTCAGTGATTATGTTCAGCAACCGTTCTGAACGGAGCATCATCATGCAGTCTATACAAAACGGGGCGAATGGTTATCTTCTCAAGAATACTTCTATTGATGAACTTGTCATATGCATCAAAGGAGCCCTTTCCGGAGATATTGTTTTCTGCAATGAAACCAAACAGATCATCAGCCGCCTTTCTCCACATGACCTGCCCATTCCCCGGCTTACCAAAAGGGAAAAACAAATCCTGCAGATGGTAGCACAGGGAAAAACAAGTAATGTGATTGCCGAAGAGCTGTTCTTAAGTCCGCTTACTGTAGATACCCACCGTAAGAATCTGCTTCAGAAATTTCAGGCAAAGAATTCAACAGAACTTATCAATCTTGCAGTACAGCAACATTTGATTGAAAAATAAAAAGACCGCTCTGAGAGCGGTCTTTTGTATATAAATATTTTAATATTTTTATGGTTCTAAGAAACTGTAATCGATAGAAGCAACCAATACTCCTTTACCTTTTTTCTTCACTGTTCTTGCCACTTCTCCATCTATGTAAAGATTGATAGTCAATTCGGAGTTATCATCCGGCATTGACGCGTTGGCATCAAGATTCAGCTGTGCCTGACTGGAATTCACAAAGAATTCTCCACTTGTCCAAGGCGAAGTTACAGGTGATTGCGGAGTATTGTATATAGTATTTTGCGCTGTACCAACCTGTGTTACAACACTTATAATATTTCCTCCGGCAGTTGTCTTCACTTCGAATTGAACCACATGATCCTTAAATTCCTCGTCGTCATCTTTTTTACAAGAATTCACAACAGTAATTACAGAAAATAATAAAACGAATAAAAAAGAAAGTCTAAGTAAACTTTTTGAATTGTAAAATTGCTTCATTTCTCCAAATAGATTTTTTAATGTTTCAAATATAAGTTTTTTATTAATATAAAAATAACTTTTATGAAAATTTTCCAACAAAAAATTCTAAATAATATCAAATTAATAAAAAGGAAAAGTACTCACAAAATTCAAAAATACACTTCAAAGAATCAATCATTAAACATACGGCATTATACTGATCAAGTTCGTTGTATGAATAATAAAAGTTAAAATTCTGAAGGTAATTTAAGTATATTTGCTGTATGAATTTAGATTATCTAGTAAGAGAACCGGAAACGATTACACCCAGCACGCCTATTCTTTTTATGCTTCATGGCTATGGCAGTAATGAGCAGGATCTTTTTAGTTTCAGAGAAACTCTTCCTAATGACTGGATCATTGTAAGTTTCAGAGCTCCGCATGATACTCAGTTTGAAGGATACTCCTGGTATGATATTAATTTCAACAATCCAGAAAACTTTATTGATGTCCCTCAGGCGAAGGAATCTTTACATGCAGCACTGGAAAGTATATTAAAGATCATCAACCATTATGGACTGACGGAAAGTAAGGCTCATCTGTGCGGCTTCAGCCAGGGAGGAATATTGTGTTATGCTTTGGCTTTGAAGCATCCTGAACTTTTCAATTATGTTGCCTGTTTAAGCAGTTATCCTGAAGATAAAATTCTGGATGGTATTGTAAAAGATAAAAAGAAACTTGAAGGACTTCGTTTCTTCATTTCTCATGGTACTGATGATGCTGTAATCCCACTTGAATGGGGAAGAAAAGCGGCAGACCTTCTTTATGACCTTAGCTGCTATTTTACTTTCAGAGAATATATGAGCGGACATGGTGTCAATCAAAAGAATTATATGGATCTGATGGAATTTTTCTCCAAATAAGCAGAATCCCAATTAAAATAAATTCAACAAATAACACTACTTCATTGTAGTTTGTACAAACATTCCAGCTTTTGGAATGTTTTTTTGTTATTATACAGATAAATTCAGTAAATTCAGTAAATGAAATTTAAATTGCTTTTACTGGGATTATTTCTAAGCATTTTTATAAATGCCCAGAATTCTTTTGAGTTGATTAATACTAAAAAAGCGGTTATTCCTTTTCAGTTGATCAACAACCTTATCTTTATTCCTATTAATGTCAATGGTGCAGAACTTACCTTTCTGCTTGATACGGGAGTATCAGAGACCATTCTTTTCAGTCTGGAAAATAAGGAACTCAAACTAAGCAATGTTGAAAAAGTTAAATTTTCCGGTCTTGGAGGAAGCTTAAGTATCGATGGCTTAAAATCTGACCGCAATTTGGGAAAAATAGGAACTGAAATTGTCAATACTTCCATGTCTCTCTATATCATTATTGATGAAGAATTTAATATTTCGCCTCACGTAGGAATTCCTGTAAATGGAGTAATCGGTTATCATTTTTTCAAAGACCATCCTATTTACATTGATTATGCCTCAAAAAAAATAACGGTCTATGAAAACTCTGATCTTATCAAAAAGAAAATCAGACGTTTTGAAGAATTTCCAGTGACTATTGAAAAAGATAAACCTTATCTGTATGCGGGTGTAGAAATGACGAATGAAAAGAAAGACTCAAAACTGCTGATAGACCTTGGCAACAGTGATGCTATATGGCTCTTCCCTACTCTTATTAAGGATTTTGTTTACAACAGACCCAATATTGATGATTTTCTTGGGCGTGGTTTCAATGGAGATATCTATGGCAAAAGAAGCCGGATTCATAATTTTTATCTTGGAAGCTTTAAGTTTGAAAAGCCCCTTACCGCTATGCCGGATGAATTTTCTATTCAGCATGTCAAATTGGTGGAAAGCAGAAAAGGTTCTGTGGGAAGTGAAATTATGAGGAGATTTACTGTAGTTTTTGATTACCCTAACAAAAAGCTGTATTTGAGAAAAAACAGATATTTTGACGATCCTTTTCATTTTAATATGAGCGGACTGGACTTCAAACAGGACGGGCTGGAATGGCAGGAAGACAAGTTAAAAATTGAGACCCAAAAATCTAACATGGTAGCCACGGAGGTTTATAAAGACTCTTTCCAGTATAAATTCAGTTTAAAACCTATATTTTCCATTGCCGGAGTAAGAAAGGATTCTCCTGCAGATGTAGCAGGCCTGCAAAAGGATGACAGAGTTCTCAGCATCAATGGTGAGCAAACTTCAAATATGACCCTGGAAAAAATTGTAGAATTGATGAAATCTAATGAAGGCCGAAATATCAACATGGTTATTCAAAGAAAAAATCAAAAACTGACGTTGAGTTTCGCACTGGAAGACCCGATTCCTTATCAAGAATAACAATATGAATACTGAAGAAAGCACCTTAGACAGAATAAGAACAAGACCCAGATTTAAAATGTTTACTCATCTTACAAAAGAAGAGTATGCTGAAAGTTTGAAAAAATATATGGAAGATCATAAAAATGAATTTTCCGGCAATATCAATAAGGAAGTTGCAACAATCTGGGTGAAAACGGAATACGACAATTACTGGAAGCCTCGTCTTGCTTTACGGATAGAAATGGAAGATGAGCATACGGCAATACGTGGAGTATTTGGTCCCAGTTCTGCAGTGTGGACCTTCTTTATGTTCCTTTATTTTTCCTTTTCTATTCTCTGGATGACCTTTTTCACCATGTATTACGTAGAAAAGCAAATAAAAAGCGCTGAATACCCTTGGGCACTGAGCGCTTCTTTTGTGATGTTATTTTTTATTCTTCTTACTTATATTGCTGCAAGATTCGGGCAGCATAAGGGTAAAGATGAAATGATTAAGCTGAGAAGGTTTGCTGAAGAATCTACTCTGCAGTTTGAAAAGAAAATTAATTAGACTGTGATTCTACAGGCTTTTCATTCTGAATCGGTGTCGCCATCGCTTTTGCTGCTTTGATAGAATCCGCTACTTTTTCTCTGTTGCTTTGTTCTTTCAGCATTTTAGGAACATCCGGTTCCAGAAGTTTCGTAAGTTCTTCAACGGATATATTGTTGGCATTCGGATCATCCAAAAGTTTTCGCCATGGTTTTCTTCCACCCCAATTATAATCCCCGAATACCATTACTGCCGTACCTTTGGCTTTGGTAGTTGCTCCCCCCGGATTCAGAATCCAGGTATCTGCGTAGGAATACAACCATTGGGCATCTTTCCTTAATAATCGCAGACATGAGTGTGACGCAGGATATCCCGGAAGGGTATATTCATGCCATCCGATTCCTCCAATATTGTGAATATTAAAATTATAAGGAAGTTTCCATTCACTGCTCACCGTAGAAATTGCCAATTGCTTTTTCCAGTTCGCAAAAGTAAGTCCTCTTGTTGTCTGAGCCGCTTTTTTTCCCATACTTGTAGGTCCCCATTTGACAAGACTTCCATTGGAATATACCGCAAAAGCCTGTATAGGATATGAGAAGATAACAAACTTTTTCACCCCGCTTAGAACATCCAATTGCATTGGAAATGGTGAATAAGCCATTAATGTTGTATCTATTTTCGCAGGAACTACCAATGTATCGGAATTCCATTTACTTTTAGAATCGAGTCTGTTTAAAGCTAAAATAGCAGTACGCTCTCCTACACTGAATTTTTTGCTGAATTCTGCATACACAGAATCCCGCATCTTTTTATCTTTTGGAAGAACAAATGCATTATAAAAGCCATTCTCCTGCATGGCAGGTGGAATAGATTCTTTCTTCACTACAGGAACAGAATCTTTCTTTATAGAATCTTTTTCTGCCTCCGGTGTTTCCGAAGCAGAAACTGTATCTTTAAAAGTATCGCTTATTTTCTCTATTTCTTTTTTACAGGAAACAAGGAAAACAGCGCATAAACATGCATAGATAAAGGACTTTTTCACAGATATGTTTTTCATAAATAAATTGGCCGTCTAGTTTGGCTACCCAGTACAAATATCAGACCTAAAATTGAATCATAAAAGCCATTTTTAAAAATACCGTAAAAAAACGGATGCTTTATAAAATTGTATCTGATTGATTTTATAAATATTACAGCTACAAGGAGGTTTCATGACTTTTACAGGTAAAATTATTCTTCCGTCTGTTCTTTCGTAGCCACCCATTCTAAAACTCCTTTTTTACCAAAGCGGTAGATATCCTGGTGCCACCTTGCTCCCCCTCTGCATCCTGTTTTTAAAAGCTTTTTATCTTTTTCTACAGCCACATCACAGAGACAGGAACAGCTTGAACGGGAATAATCTGGTTCTTTAAGCTTTTCAAAGCGTTTGTTCCCAGGATTATACAGATAAATATCAAATATTCTGTAAACGCCCATTCCTTCATCAGGAACAGAAAATGCAATATCTTCATACCCGTCAAAGTTGTAATCTGCTACAATACTCTGTCTGGCAAATGATGGGGTATCCGGAGAAGGGAGCTCTATAGCTGTTTTTTTACCATCAGGATAATCAATGGTGAAATGATTGTTATAAAAATGATTAAAGGCAAGCACAGCACCGTGAAGCAGATATTTGTCACTTCCATCATATTTCTCATCTTCAACCATTTCAAGCTTAAACTTTCTATTATCTTTTCCTCTTATATAGCTAATATTCGAAGCAGTATGATTCATTATTTCAAACCTGTATACTCCGTTTACCTTTCCACCAATCACTTCATTCCAGATATAATAATAGATATCCGGCTGTCCGTCACTTCTCCCGTCTTTATCAACTTTAAAGCTTTTTATCTGCAAAGGAATGATGTCTTTCTTCCCTGAATATTGCACGAAAGCTCCCTTCCCTTCTGATCCGTAATAAAGGGTAAGCGTAAACTCTTTCGCTTCTCCTACCGATTTCAGGGTAAACGGCTGTGCGGAGATCATTGCAGAAACCATTATGATACAAAATAAAAACAGGTTTTTCATAACGACCAATTTACATAAACAGGTTCAATACAAATCTTACAATCCATAAAAACACGATTAAGAGCAGTATTGAAAACTGAACTTTATTGACATTTTTATTCCCGAACTTCCATACCAGAATTCTATCTATGATCATCACCAGCAACACCGGAACTAAGCTGAACAGTAAGTACATTCCGAATAATCCATCGGCTGCAGAGTTTCCAGTGATGAGAATAATGGAAATAATCAATCCTGCAATGATAGCAATGATTCCTGCAATAAAGAAGAGCGTCCAGTTTTGAAATTGTTTTTTCATGAAAGTCATATCAGTGGGAAGTTATATTGAAACGAGTATTCAGTCTGTAATAGTAAAATATCCAAAAAGCCAGCCATGGCAGATTCATAATCAGGAAAACCACCGTTTCTTCACCATCTACCTTTCCATCTGTAATGGAAAAAAAGGAAAAAATAGAAGCTATCGCAGGCAGCAAAAACCAACACAATATGGTTTTAATTTTCCCATAGAATGGCTTTAAAAGAGAAAGCAGACTGCTTAAAGAGAGTATGCTCAGAAATAATATCCAGAAAACTATAAAAACATAGGCAAGACCGCTCATATCACAATTCCTTGGTTCGTCTCTTACTTCTTTGGTTGCATTAAAAAATAAAATCAAAAGCACTATGGAGATTATTGTAGAAATCAGCCAGGTCTTAAGTATTGAGAAGACAATAAATTTTCTTTTGGACATTCGATTGGTGCTTACTAGCTAAAATAGGAATATCCGTTCAATATACAAAACCGAAAAAAAATTATTAAAATTTACATATTAATTACCCTCTATTTTTCAGAACTGATATTTAATAATTTGTTAAAGATGCTATGCCCATATTATCTATAATTTTGGCAAAATATCAGTTATCATGTTATACATCATTATGGTAGTTGTACTACAGGCACTTATCACCCTTACTTTACTCATTTCTCTTATCAAAAACAGGGAATCTGTACTGAATATGTTACTATTGTATATCGGAGTGGTCACACTGGATATGGGGTATGAATATTTCATCATTCAAAAATTCGGTTACGAATCTGTTCTGTATGAAATTCCGGGAAGCCTTCGCGTTTTTAAAGGACTTATTTTCTTGTATATTACAACGTATTTAATTCATGCCAGGTGGAGAGACAAACTCAAATACCTGATTGCTCCGCTAACGTTGGTTGTTATTCATCATGCCATTGCTCTTTCTGCAAAGATGCTCGATCTTTCCTGGGCAGATTTGGCGATCAGAACTTATAAATCCTACTTCGTTTATTACAGTTATTATTGGATTGCATGCTTGGTTTTATGTATTTACTTACTGACCAAATACCACAAAAACATTACCCATCCAGCAGCCGGTAATTTTCGTTATCTGGTTTGTTATGTATTGATGGGGGTTATAGTTTTCTGGACAGTTTACCAATTGGGTTGGGATACTTTAATCTATCAGAAGATCTACAGCCTACTGTTTCTTTTCCAATTCGGGTGGATTTTGTACGTTTATATTTTAACGTACCAGCATAAACTGCAGCAACAGCAAACTCCAGCTCTTTTTTCTATTCCAAAAGAAACCTATCAGTATAAAGATCTTTCAAAAATAGATTTTGATGCTGTACAAAATGCCATCACCTCTTTCTATCAGAAAAGCAATGTCTATCTGGATGAGGAATTTACATTGGATCAGCTCTCCGGTCATCTGAAAATAAGCAAAGCGGATTTAAGCATCACTTTTAACAAACATCTTCATTCCAATTTCCACGAATATACCAACAGAAGCCGGATACAGCACTTTAAGCAGATTTTATCGGAAGATCCTTCCGCCAGTGTAACGGATCTTGCGTTTCAATGCGGTTTTAAATCCAAATCTACTTTTTATAAATATTTTAAGAAGGAATTCGACTGCCTTCCCTCTCAGCTTGTTCATTAGTTACAATTATTTAATATTAGCAACTTACTGACTTACAATACAGTTCGCTTCAAACTCAACAGATACAGTTGTATAAAATTTAAATGAACCAAAACTTTTGAAGGAGCTGACATCTTTGCACCAAACTTTATAAGGATGTCACGAGAAAGACTTTTTTTAACAAAAGCAGCATTTTTTCTTCTTGGGTCTCTGGCCTTTGCTCAAACCACCCTACACGGAACTGTAGTGGACAGTCAGGGAAACCTTCCCAATGCCCTGGTTTATATTGAAAACAGCGGACAGAAGGTCACTTCTGATACTGACGGTTCTTTTGTTCTTAATAATGTTTATGACGGAAGTTATAAGCTTGTTGTAGAATACAAAGGATATGATAATGTTTATATTCCTTTTACGATTACGGATAAAAAGGAGGTAGATCTTGGATTAATTAAATTTGGAGCTAAGTTTAAAGAAAACAGCCTTCAGGAGGTAGTCGTTACCAGTATGTATAAAGCATCACAGGCCAGGGCGATTACCATGAAGAAAAACTCCAATACAATCACTGAGGTACTTTCTGCAGATGCCATAGGAAAACTGCCGGACCGTAATGCTGCCGATGCTGTACAGCGTATGCAGGGTGTATCTATTGAAAGGGATATGGGTGAAGGACGTTTTGTAGCCGTAAGAGGAACCCCTATACAATGGACCTCTTCTACCCTGAATGGCAACAGAATGCCGAGTGCCAGCGGTGATAATGCCAACCGCGGAGTCCAGATGGATATCTTTCCTTCAGAACTTATTCAAAATGTCCGTTTGTCCAAAGCCCTGACTCCGGATCTTGATGGTGATGCCATTGGAGGAAATGTTGATTTTATCACGAAAACCTCCCCCAATAAGGAGACTTTGGCTGTAAGTATGGCTACAGGATACGTCAACATGTCAAAATCTCCTAGCTACAATACTTCCATTGTCTACGGAAATAAAATTACTGATAAGCTGAAATTCATTACCTCAGCAGTGATCTGGGAGCGCTCTACCGCTATTGATCAGATGAGGAATATTTACAACTATGGACTGAAAGATAAAACAGCCTCTTATTCGATCAATCAACTTCAGCTTCGTGATTATCTGGCGAACCGGAGAACGCTGGGATTCAATTTGGGGTTGGATTATGAGATAGACAGCAGGAATAAGCTATATGCAAAAGCGCTATACAGCCAATATAAAGACAGTCAGTCGGTAAGGGAAACCTATTTTAATTTTGATAGTAAAAATGTCATGCTGCAGGCCCGTCATGCAGATTATCTTACAGATCTCTATTCTATGCAGCTGGGTGGTAATCATCAGGTAGGACAGCGTATGCAGGTAGATTGGTCTTTATCCAAAGCGCGTTCTGAGTTTAAGTTCAATTCGCCGGATAATCTTGAAAAGGATCAAAGGGGTTATCCTATCATTAATTTCATACAGCCTATGACCTATGGAAATTTATCTGCTGACGGAAGAAAATATATGGCAATGGATGCTCCGGACGGTATAGGTGATACCGGAAGATATACGCTTCCGTATAATCAACAGGCAATAGCGGCAGATAAACTCAAATTGAATCAGATTATCCTAAGCCAGAATCATAACAGTGAAACGGATCTTAGAGGACAGATTGATATCAAATATAAAGCAGCGGATAATTTTGAGATTAAATTCGGAACAAAATATAACAACAAGAATAAAATAGTTGACAGCTCCATATTGGTTTGGATGCCTAAATCATCATTGGGAATTCCGGGATCTCCAATAACCTATTTAAGCCAGCTTGAGCGTGAAAGTTTCCCATACAAAGGAGGTTTCATGAATCCTTTGGGCAATCCTTATAATGCTGTGATCATCGATCAGATTACCAATGCACAGATCGACCAGATGTACAATCCCGGTACACAAAACAGTTTAGGGCTGATGCAGGTAAGCAGTAAAGACAGCAATTCTAATATTACAAGTTCCTATAGAGGTACTGAAAACGTATGGGCCACTTACCTGATGGGAACATGGAAAATTTCAGAGCAGCTTCAGGTATTGGGAGGTTTCAGAAATGAATATAATGACGTTACTTTCTGGGGCAAAAAAGTAGTCTCTGATAAAGACAATAAAACGGAAGATATTAAGGATACAAAAACCTACAATGTAGTGCTTCCCATGTTCAATATGAAATGGAATATTAGCAGTGACCGTATCCTGAGACTTGCTTATACCCGCTCTTTTGCGAGACCGGATTTCAACGACCTTAACCCCGGAACCATTGTGAATGATATTACCAATACCATTACTCAGGGAAATACCAAACTGGATCCTACATTTTCAAACAATTTTGACCTGATGTTTGAGAACTACTTCGGAAAACTGGATCTGATAACAGCCGGCGTGTTCTATAAAGATATTACGAATCTTATTTACAAAGATCAATCAGTGGTTGATCTGGCAGGAAGAACCTATACTTTTACAGCCCCAAAAAATCTGGAAGGCGCTAAGCTCTTTGGTTTTGAATTCGGAATCTCCAAACGTTTTGAAAATCTTCCGGGATTTTTGAAAAACATAGGTTTCGAAGGAAACTATACCTATATCTCCTCTAAAATGGATATGCCGGTGTACGAAAATGGCAAACAGACAGGAACAATGACGACCACAATTCCCAATCAGGCAAAGCATATTTTTAATACCATCCTTTTTTATGAAACCAGCAAATTGATGGTACGCCTTGCCGGGAATTATAAAGGAAAGTATGTAAGCGAAATCAGAGCCGCAGCAGGGGCAGATCATTATCAGTATTTTGATAAAAACTTTACAATGGATCTTTCTACTTCCTACAGCATTACAAAGAAGGTCCGTCTGTTTATAGAGCTTAACAATATTCTTAATGAGCCCAACCGCTATTATATGGGAACAAAAGACCGTGTAGAAAATATTTCTTACTCAGGAATACGCGGACAGCTGGGGTTCAACTTCAATTTTTAATCAAACGTTTTTATTCATATGAAAAAGTATATATATGGAGCTGCATTTTGTATGGCAGCACTGGTACAGGCACAGGATAAATGCCAGAATGTAAGGATCAATCAACTGCAGATTGTAGGAACTCATAATTCATATGCACAGCCGGTAGATCCCAAAGTGCTGGATCTGGTGACCCCGATCATCAACGGAATGATGCAGAAATACAACAGCATGATGTCTGAAGACCAAAAAGCCAAATTCAAAGAATACCATCCATACGGAATGGATCTGAAGGAAGGCCTGAATTACAATCATCCTGACTTTACAGAACAGCTCAATGCCAATCTCCGAGGACTGGAAATAGATGTTTATTATGATCCGGAAGGCGGCAGGTTCACCCACCCTGCAACCTACGAGGTACTAAAAGCAAAGGGAGTAACTGATCTTGCACCTTTTAATACGAAAGGACTGGATCAGCCAGGTTTCAAAGTGCTGCATATGGCAGATATCGATTTCAGAACTCATTATCCGACTTTAAAAGATGCGCTTACAGCTCTTAAAACATGGTCTGATCAACATCCCGGACATACTCCGGTTTTTATGATGATCGAAGCAAAAGATTCAGGTTTCCCGATTCTTGAAAACAGTACGAAAGTATTGCCTTTTGATAAAAAAGCATATGATGAGCTGGACGGAGAGATTGTAAAATACCTTGGAAAAGATAAAATTATCACTCCAAAAGAAGTTCAGAGGAATTACAAAACACTGAAAGAAGCTGTAATACATAATAACTGGCCCAAACTGAATGACAGCAAAGGGAAATTTATTTTTATGCTGCTTCCCGGCAGTGCCGGAACGTTGTCTTCTAAGAACAATCCTTATCTGATAGAGGGTTCATTAAAAGAAAGAGTAATGTTCCTGAACAGTGAACCCGATGATTCTTTCGCTGGATTTATATTGCGGGATAATGCCATCGTAAGGCAGAAAGAGATACAGGATCTTGTGAAACAAGGCTTTATGGTCAGAACAAGATCAGATATTGAAACTTATGAGGCTAAAACCAATGATTTCACAAGAGCAAAAGCAGCATTCAGCAGTGGTGCACAGGTTATTTCCACAGATTTTTTCCGCCCAGGAAACACCTATGGAACGCCTTACTTTGTACAGCCGCCTCAGCAGAAAGATTATCTTAATAATCCTTTAAACTCTTCATGCAAATAAATAGTAGGCCGGTTCTGTTGAGAACCGGTTTTTTTATTTTACGATCTCTATTTTATGAGAAAATCCCTTAATTTTTTTATACCAGCCCCTCCAATTGCTGGAAAATAGGAATCAATGATTTTCCTTTTGGGGTAAGATAATATTCTATGTGTAAAGGTTTCTGTTTGATGACAACCCTTTCCAGTAAATCCATTTCCTCCAATTCTTTCAGTGCAATGGATAATGATTGTTTATTGGCACCTTCTATTTCCCGTAACAGCATACTAAAACGTAAAGTTGATTTAGCTGCCAGACTAAATATTTCTGGCCTTAGCTTACCTGAAAGTACTTTCAAAAGTTTTTTTGCAGGACATATCTCCTCACTCTCTATCGAGTTTGGGTTAGTCATATTTTTTTGACTCATTGTGTGTTTTTTTTAATATCGTATATTTGCAAACATAATGGTTATTAACCAATTAATACAACTTTACACCCATATTTGATAAGAAACATTGCAAAAAGCGTAAAAAAATCAATAGAAAATTCTTATTAATATAATATTTATTTTATGATATTTCTTCATAATTGTCCTGATTGTAAGTTGGTATAATTGTAAAAGTTGATTATCAATTTTTTTTATAAAAACTAATACCTAAAAACACAAACATGAAAAAAAAGACCTTTATCCCCAATCTGGGCTGTACTATTTTCTATTACATCAGCCAATCGTTCTTCATAGAACAACACGAACTGGTATCCTTACAATAGACATACTTAATTGGGAAGTTACATTCTAATGATAGCTTACAATGATGATCCAAATTTTCATATTGTAACTTCAATTTCATCAACGAAAAAATGAACAGTCGTAATGGATGTCCAGCTCTGGAGATCCCCCACGAGAAGTAATGTTTTGATTTACAAATAGTTGCTATTCCACAAAAGTATACCTTATTGTATTTCTTCCCTTTTCTATGATTGGGACACTTCAACTGTAAAATGTGAATACAAGCTATTCATTAAATAGAATCGAATAATAACCTAAAAAAACATGCGTATGAGAAAAAAAACTTTCTTATCAATCTGGGCTGTATTATGCTCAGCGGCATCCGTTTATGCTTCTCCACGAGGCGATACGGATTGGCATTTTCGCAATGCCCCCATTATTTTGGGGAGTTACATTCCTGTAACGACTTATACTTTTGATCTGGACCCTCTGATTGTAATTTCACAAAATGTTAATCAAAAAGGAGCGGTTGTCATGAGTGGTCAGTTCAGCAAACCTGTTACCACCAGTGATGTTTTGATTTCAGTAAAATATCAGAATGCTCTGGGAGAATGGATCAGTGCATGGTGCAAAACATTATATGCCACCAATGTGTATAATGAAAATCTCAATGCCACTTTTGAATTGCCAGCCTCTGCAAGCAGCGGTACCTATAATCTAAAAGTTGAGCTAAGCTCTGAAACCAATAATTTCACCGGTATAACATGGAATAAAGCGGTAAGTCATTATAAGTTGGGAGATTATTCAGCAAGTGCCTGTGAACTGGATGAA
The DNA here is from genome assembly GCF_059420365.1 of Chryseobacterium sp. GW821-FHT04C04. NCBI lineage: Bacteria > Pseudomonadati > Bacteroidota > Flavobacteriia > Flavobacteriales > Weeksellaceae > Chryseobacterium > Chryseobacterium sp. GW821-FHT04C04. The sequence goes on from NZ_JBWKTO010000001.1 coordinate 1,237,387, forward strand.
AATGAATATACAATCTTATTCACTCCGAAAAAGAATGGTACCGTATTGTTTAATCCTAACGGAAGTGTTTCCGGCGTAAAAGACAGGGTAAAATCACACCACTTGACGAAGAAACTGGATAATATTGTTTTATCAGTCAATGCAAACGGTACGTTAGATAACACGAATCCCAATGCACCTGTCATCAACATTGAGAATCCTAATAATCTCGGTACGATTGCCAGCTCACAGAAATTTATCTACCAGGGCAGTGACACAAGCCCTTTTGAGTTTTCTTATCATGATCCTGTTTATGTATTTGCAGGTAAGTTTTCCAGTTCGGGCTTCTTTATTAACTTCAGTAATTGGTTTTTACCTCCTGAGGAGGGCGGAGAACCCTGGGGCAGAGGATATTTGGATTTTACAAACCCTAATGCTTTAGTTAACAGGTATTACAACCTTTACAATTACATCAACGAGAAACTGACGGAAATTATTTCGGATCAAGAGCCCGTCGTTATTGTTGTAAGCAAAATAACAGGTTTCAGGGTATATAAATCTACCGGACAGTATATCACTGTGAATGCATTAAGCAATTATAATACAGTGAATGATTTCGGCTACCCTCCTTTATATGATAAACAGAGAGGTCCCGGATCTGAAAATTTCTTTCTGAGCAATACTCCTAAAGCTTCTTTATATGGTATTGGAGCCATCAGAAACAGAAAAGTACGTGCTGACTGGAACGGACCGATGAGACCACTTCAGGAAGTAGAAGCTGAAATCAAAAAATTCATAAAATACGTAGGTATTTTTGGAAATTCAACAGCATTTGATTCACCAGATTGTTCAAGCACCTGTTTTGTAATTAATCCCGGAGCACTGCCTGATAATACAATAGCAGACTGGACCAAAGCTCCTAACAGTTATATTTTCACAGGTAAGGATAATGATGGCAACAATGTAGACGGCCTTTATATTCCTGTAAAAAAAGCCTATGAAATGTGGCACAACGGGAATTATATAAAAGGGATCGACGTGCCTTCCGGAACCATAACAGCTGATGTATTGTGGGAAGATAACATGGGATTGATAAAATCTAAAGAAAGTTATACTTTGGATATTATAGGTTCGGGCGAAAATGCAAAAATAAAAGTTCCTGTAAACAAGGTTAAAAAAGGAAATGCCGTAATTGCCTATAAAGTAAATGGAGAAGTTTTCTGGTCATGGCATGTTTGGGTAACAGATGACCCAACAAATGGCTCTACCTACAAAAGCTATGATGATGTAAAGAGACAATTGAGTGATGGAACTGTAGAAACTATTCCTAACTCTGAATGGGGCTGGATGGATAGAAACCTTGGTGCCATCGGAAGTACTCTTAATGGAAATGGCTGGCACAAAAACGGAGGACTTTTATACCAATGGGGAAGAAAAGATCCGTTTCCATCATTAACTTATACTGATGCCAGTTTTTATCAGGTAACCGGCAGCTTAGGAAAGATTATATATGATGATGCAATACCGAGATTGAGATTTGCCAACAGTCCTTTTAATGACTATAAAAATTTCAATGAGCTGAGGCTGTTTGTTAATAAATCAGCTGCTAATATAACGGATAACATCAGAGCATCGGTTAAAAACCCTTTAAGTCTGATGTACGTCAACGATGACGGTACTACTACCCCATCCACCTATGGAACGATTAGCAATATTCCTTACTATTACAACTGGTTTGGGCAGGTACCGGGATTACAAACCAATGAGTTGAGTAAAGTTAACTTATGGTCAGATAACTCTCAGGGAGTACAGGCAACAGATATTTCTGTTCCGCAGCCGTATAGAAATAAATCTTCTTACGACCCTTGTCCGAATGGATGGAGGTTACCTTCAGTATTGGTGGCCTCATCAACAAAGAATGTAAGAATGGATTTTACACCTTTCGGAGCTAAGGTAAACAGTCCATTGTCGGCTTTGAACGGGGTTCAATCCAATATTCCGCCGGGGTTATCTAATTTAAAAACTTATCTTGCCGGTATAAAAGTATACCCTCAGTCTGGTTTTGATATGACCAATGTTGGTGGTAACAATATCGGGATATTTCCAGGAACAGGATGGATAGGAAGAGGAGCTGCTACAGATGGAAGATATCACACTAAAGCAACTTTTACTGACCAGCTTGAAACTTATCTGTGGACATCTACAATGACTACTTTGGGTGATTATTCAACAATAGCAAGTGCATTACGATTAATTCCGGCTGCTGACCAGATCGCGAATAACTATCGACCTGATGCTGCTAATTATCCTAATGTCTATGGTTTGTATAGTTATAGACCTTCTGATGACTATTCAACCAATAACGCACATGCCTGCAGATGTATCAAAGATCCGTTGTTTATAAAAAATAACTATAATTTTGAAACGACTTTCTTTACTGAAACCGAAACCTATACAACAGGATTAGATAACCCTAATACATATATGGTTACAAAATCTACTGCTGATCAGGTAATTTCAGTACCCGTAAGTAAAGCTTTTTCTGTACAAAGTAATTATTTAGGGAATACCCAAATTTTGAATACGACAAGCTTTAATGATTTAAAAGCGAATATACTTTGGACAGATAACCCTGCTTTGGTCACACAATTAACCCTAGATAATACAGCTTCTAAAGATGCTAATATCAACGTGAAGGTGAATGCCAATCAATCCGGAAATGCTGTAGTTACCTTGCATAATGGTTCCATCAGTAATCCTGTATATTGGAGCTGGCATATTTGGGTAACCAATAATTCTGTCAATTCTTTTACTCACGTAAATGACACTCCTGTCACTACTGATAATTATGTCAACTATACTCCATATGGAACTATCATGAAAACAACTATCATGGATAGGAACTTAGGAGCTGCCGAGGCAATGCCAAGTCCATATAACCCAACTGTACCGGCACAGGTAAGTCAGCTCAACAGTTCGCAGGGATTACATTACCAATGGGGAAGAAAAGACCCTCTGCCTATATTCAATAATATAAACGGTACTAAATACAATGTATTCTTAGGAACCAATAATAACGGGGTTGTAACTTATTCAACCTTTACAGAAGCGAATTATAATTCAAGTAATATCGTGAATTATAATACCTATAAAAGCAGCATTACTGCAACTGATAAAATAGATGTAAGAATAGAAAAAATTCTTGGATATTCCGTTGCCAATCCATTAAAGCTAATGATGCCCGTTACTGCATATCCGTATCGCGGTGATAATACCCCTCATTATACTCTTGCTTCAGACTGGTTATTTGATACTCAATACCATAGTTTATATGACGAAAGATGGGGAATCGGTGGTAAAAAATCAGTATTTGACCCTTGTCCTAATGGATGGAGAATCCCGGAGGTTCTTGGTAAAGGAACAACAAAGACCTCTCCATGGAGTCTTAAAAGTAATCCTGAAGCCCTTAGAACTATTGACGGAACAGAAGCAGGTTATTATGGAGCCCCTATCTACAGTGTAACTGCACCAAGTTTTTGGGGGAAAACAGTAGGTTATTCATTTACGAACAGTTTGTATAACATCGGAAATTATCCAAAAGCCGTTAGCAGAGGAAGCAGAAGTGTAATGTATGCCGCTGCCCTAAGTACCGCTGTTGGTGCATCAGGAGGAGTATGGTATGCAAATCTAAATGGTGAAATGACAGGAAGATCTACTTATATGTATTTTGATATTTATAGTAGAAATAATGTAAAAAATACCGACATAGATCCTTTTGCATCTCTAAGCTGCAGATGTGTAAAACAAGAAGATAATGGTACTCCCAGAGGTCCGCTTCCAGGGATTCCTGTAACACCCAATACAGGAATTCAAGCCAGAACTGCTTTCAGTAAAGTGGCTATCGAAGAAAAGGTAAAAGATGATAAGCTTGTTTTATATCCTAATCCTGTAAAAGATATCTTATATATTGAAGCAAAAGACGATAAGGACTACTATTATCAAATTTATAATATGTCCGGACAGTTGATGAAAGAAGGTAAATTTATCAATAAGCAGACAGATGTTGCTTCATTGTTGACCGGAGCTTATCTGGTAAGAATTAACAACTCTGAAACTATTGTAAAAATTATTAAAAAGTAATTATAAAAACGCTGTTTAATAACAATGATGGCCGGAATTTCTTCCGGCCATTTTTTTATGTTGAACAGATGATAGGCTGCAAAAATATTCAGTACTGTAATGATCAGGTGAATCTAAAGTCTGTCATCTTTTATCAAGATCTTATAAACAAAAAAGTATAATAATCCATTTATAAATCATTGTTATTTAAGATATATTTGATGAACTTGTCTAAAGTAAAAGAAAGAGTGATATTTTCTAAAAAGTGGTATCATGCTTTCAAACAAGTTGTGTTAGAAAAAGATATAATAAAAAAGAGGGTAACTCTTTTTTGGATTTAGGGCATTCAAAAAATAATTGAAAAGTTCATATTGATGTATCGAAAATTAAAACATATCCCCATAATCATTCTTTAGTAAAGGTTTTAAGAAGGAAGGAAAGCAGACTGTTGGTTCTTTTTGTTCATATTAAAGTTTTTATGATTTAGTATACGAATATAATAAATATTTCTCTATTTGTTGAATTATAATGATTAAAATATATGATTTTATTTGTTTTTAGAAATAAATAATAGAATTAATTTGAGCCTTATAGAAAACCTAAAATTCCCGTAATACCAAGATATTAGCTTCATAACTCCCAATGCATATGGGGAAACAGCATTTTATCCTTTTTTTTACCTCACAGCTAAGGCAGATGAGCCAGCAGAAGAATACATAACAGATGATCAGTTGGTATTTATCATAGATGGAAAGACTACCTTAATGCGGCAGGAGGGAGATGCGATTTTAAACAAGGTGATGTATTTCTTCTGAAAAACAAGCAGTATATATCAGGAAACTTTAGACAAGTTCGATAAATAAAAGCACATTAAATTAAAAAATGAAACACAATGAAAAAAAATATTTTTACCTTATTAGCAGTGACAAGCTCACTCTTCTTATTCTCGCAAGTTGGAATTAAAACAACAGCACCCTCTAGTACATTAGATGTAAAAGGTTCTATTGAAGGTAACTTTCGAGAAATAACAGCAACAGAAACCCTTAATGCTACCGACTATCACGTCTCATTTTCTGGAACATCGAACTCAGTTTTAAATTTACCTACTAAGTCATCTACGGATAACACCACTGCAGATTTCAGAGGAAGAAAGTATTACATAAAAAATAACAGTGTAGCTAATCTACTGACCTTAACCGCTGCCACAGGTGAAACGTTGCGTCTTGGTGGCGGCGGCCCAGTTAGTACATTTGCTATAAATCCCGGAACTTTTGTAATTATAACTGCCAGTGGTATAAACGGTTGGGATATAGATCTTACAAGTGTTATTAATAATAATTGGTCCTTGGTTAATAGTGATCTAAATGGTATAATAAATACTTTTCAAGCTATACCGGTAGGGACGACTTATACAACAATCAATAATAGTGCTGTCACTGTTGTCGTTCCTCCTGGTGCAGCACTATCTAAAGTAGCATTAAACTTTACAGGTTGGGGCCATGTTCTAACTGGTGTAAATAAAACAGGTTCATTACGTTTCCAAATTCTTCAAACAGGAGCATCCTCTGCAGTATATAATTCGGTAATGATGAGTTCTTGGGCTGGGGGCGATGTTGCAACAACTATTCGATTTAATTTTCCAGTATTATATACAATAAATAATCTTGCACCTGGAACATATACATTTAGGGTACAGGTAGTAAGAGAAGAGGAAGGTGCAGGAGCGGTGGTTGCAGGCACTGATAATTTTGGGATTTGGGGAATTCAGGCTAAAGGAGATGTTTATATTAAAGATAATTAGAAATTAAATGTAGACTCCTCGATTTCTTATATAAAATATAATGATAAGAAAGAATTATTCCCAAACAAAACGAGGAGTCTTTAATAATTAATATATAGTGACAATTATTTTATTAGAGGTTTTAAACAATTAGGTATCATAATATTTATTAAAATATAACATTCTTCTTCATATTAATTATTCAATATCCTTCCCCCTCACAGAATTATTATTCCCACTTTACTTAAAAATATATGATGAGAAAAACGAGGGGGGATTTTTAAACATAATAAACTTTGACTTTAAAGAAATTAACATTGGCAGATTGATAGAACAACGAGTTATGGAAACGGGAGTTTCTATGGATAAGATCATAGGATTTCTAAAATACAGTGAAGAAGAAGTGAAAGAAATGCAGCATTGAAGCTGGTCTTTTGATTAGATGGAGTAAACTTTTGGAGTATGATTTTTTCAGGATCTTTTCCCATCATTTGATATTGTATTTTCCTCCTTCTGGAATCGGTCAAATCGAAGATTACCATCAATGGTAATTCGCAAGTAAATAGGAGCCTCTCCTACAGAATTAACCTTAGCTTTCTTTACATAGAAAAGTAAACTAAATGTCTTGTTCATTTTGTGTGGCTTTTAAGATTTAAAATTAACCTTAGCAAAACCTTATTACAAGATATTCAGTTTCTGAACTTGCTCCTGAACAGGTTTTGTCTGAATTTCCAGTGACCTTTTTTAACCTGTTTCAACAGTCCACTTTCAGATTGTGCTTTTTTTAACTCTCTGAACCGATACAAAACAAAAAATGCTTTAAAACAGATGTTTTAAAGCATTTTCACTATTTTGATTTAATAGTTGCGATCCGGACGGGACTCGAACCCGCGACCTCCGCCGTGACAGGGCGGCATTCTAACCAGCTGAACTACCGGATCAATTTTTTTAAAAGAAATTGATAAAACTTCTGCGATCCGGACGGGACTCGAACCCGCGACCTCCGCCGTGACAGGGCGGCATTCTAACCAGCTGAACTACCGGATCTAATTTTTTTAAAAAGTAAATTGAAAACTTTTGCGATCCGGACGGGACTCGAACCCGCGACCTCCGCCGTGACAGGGCGGCATTCTAACCAACTGAACTACCGGATCTAATTTGTAAAGAACTTCCTTTCTTTTTCGTGGTTGCAAAATTACACCTTTTTTCGTTACCTGCAAATTATTTTCAAAAAAAATGCCTCCCAATCATGGAAGGCATTCATTATCAAACTTTATTTTTTATAAGTGAGCGCTTAATTTTTCAGCGATTACCTCTTTTGGAGCCACACCTACTAATTTGTCTACTACTTCTCCATTCTTAAAAATAAGAACTGTAGGAATATTTCTGATCCCATACTGCATAGAGATTTCCTGGTTGTTGTCTACATCCACTTTCCCAACTACTGCTTTCCCTTCAAAATCTGATGCTACCTCTTCGATGATTGGTCCTAAAGTTCTGCAAGGTCCACACCATACTGCCCAGAAGTCTACTAATACTGGTTTATCTGATTTTAAAACCATATCCTGAAATGAGCTGTCTGTAATTTCTAAAGCCATTTTGTTTCTTTTATTTTAATTAATATTATTTTTCTTTTTTATCCTCTATTGGATATTCAAAATTACGATTTTTAGAGCATAAGACTATCTATGCTCAACATTAGTTTTTTCTATAGTGTAATCGCTTGAAATTTCCTTTAGAGCCTTCGCCAATGCGTCAATTTCTGCCTTTGTAGTCATATGGCTGAAAGAAATACGTAATGGAGTACAGTGATCCATTTCATCTTCAGAAAGCACCATCATCATGACCATTGAAGGTTTAGATGCACCGGAAGAGCATGCGCTTCCTTGAGAAATTGCAATTCCTTTCATATCCAGCTGAAGTCCGATTAAAGGATTTTTGTAGGGAAGCAATGCACTTAAAACACTGTCAACACTATTCTCCATTTCTCCACTTCTTCCATTGAATTTAATATTGGGAACCTCTGCAGATAATTTTTCAATAGCGTATTCTTTAATGTCTCTGATATGACCAGCATAAGCCTCCATATTGTTGATGCAAAGCTCTAAAGCCTTACCTAACCCTACGATACCGGCAACATTTTCAGTTCCGGCTCTCAGGCTTCTTTCCTGAGGTCCACCCGTAATAATTCCTTTCAAACCAGTAGCTTTTCTAATAAAAGCAAAGCCTACTCCTTTTGGACCATGGAATTTATGAGCACTGCAAGAAGCAAAATCTACAAGGATATCTGAAAAATCAAATTCCATATGGGCCATTGTCTTCACCGTATCGGAATGGTAAAGAGCATTATTTGCTTTGCATATTGCTGCAATTTTTTTAATATCAACAATATTTCCGATTTCATTATTGGCATGCATTAAGCTTACCAATGTTTTTTTATCTGAAGCTTTTAACAGCTCTTCTAATGTATTCAGGTCAATATCTCCTTTTTCATTGGGACGGATGTAGTTTACTTCTACTCCTTTTCTGCTTTTCATATCCAGAATACTTTCAGAAACACATTTATGTTCCAGAGGAGAGCTTATGATTCTTTCTACACCAAGGTGTTCTACCGAGGATTTGATAATCATATTGTTGGATTCTGTTCCACAGGAAGTGAAAATGATTTCTGCAGGACTTACATGAAGATAGTCTGCAACCTGTCTTCTCACATTTTCAATAAGGATTTTTGCTTCCTGGCCAAAGCTGTGCGTTGAAGACGGGTTTCCGAAGTTCATCTTCATAGTGCCAACCATTGCATCTATAACTTCTTCTGCAAGCGGTGTGGTTGCGGCATTATCTAAATATATTTTATCCATTATTATTTTGAATATTTTAATTCTACGGAGGTAAATTGGTAGTCTGCAGGAACAGTGAAAATAAACCATGGGTTGGAAAGCACCTGAATTTCCATTCCACCGGAAGGTTCTCCCGCCGGAACTTCTACATACAGAATGTTATTTTTCACAGAGATCCCTTTAATTTCTGAGATACTGTGACTTCCTGATCTGAAACCACCTAAATTGTAGAGAACAACCTTTTTATCTTTAGGAAATTGCGGGTACTTGACATAAGATCCATCATCTCCTGTCCCTATAACGCCAAAACTTCCTTTGATTGTATTGCGAAAATCTTTTTCTTCTTTAATGATTCTAAAGCCTGCCTGTTCTGTACCTCCCTGTGACTGGGAAACAATAAGTTCTGTATTTTCTTGCATATCAGGGGATTTCTGAGATGATGTGCTTGCACAACTCATAAAAGTGAGTGCAGATGCAATTAACAAGCTTTTCATTTTCTACAATTTTATCTCCCAAAATTAATGAAAAAATTGGTAATGTCCCTCATTTGCCCACTTCAACATTGGACGATCTCCTGAAGTATCCCCAAAAGCAATAATTTTATCGTACTTAGAGTCGTTGATTTCTTCTTTAATTCGTACCAGTTTTTCTTTCCCGTTGCAGTTTTTTCCTACAAAATTTCCTGTGAAAACTCCGTTCTTAAACTCTGCCCGCGTAGAAACAAGCTCCATTTTCAGTTCTTCGGCAAAAGGTTTTACCCAGATATCTAATGAAGCGGTCACCAATAAACTCTGTATATTATTCCTATCGATATTTTTTATAAAGTCTAGTGCATTTTCCCTCACAATTTTAGGATAATGCTGTTCAAAAAATTGTTTAGACTTCAATTCTATCTTTTCCTGAGTCTGTCCTTTCAAAATAGAACCGATAAAGCTTTTTTTCACTTTTTCTGTTTCAGCGAGTTTCAGCTTCAACAGAATAAAGAGCGGTACGTGTCTTAAAAATTGTATCCGGTATTTTGTAGAATCGTAGAATTTAAGATACATAAACATGGTATCTTTATACGTCAGGGTTCCGTCAAAATCAAAACAATACAATTTTTTCATTTTTCTTAAAGCTTTAATTTCTTGAATATAAACTCAGGGATATTCCTGATAATCATCATAATAATACTCCAAACCGGCAAAACATATGCCACATTTTTCTTCTTTTTGAAGGCTTTATAAATACAGGCCGCCGCTTGTTTCGGCGTTGCTGTCAATTTTGGATTTAAAGGCAGACCTTCCGTCATCTTGGTCGCCATAAATCCTGGTTTTATCGTAAGAACATGTACTTTTTTATCAAAAAGATAGTTTCTCAAACCACTCAAATAAGCTGTAAAAGCAGCTTTTGCACTTCCGTAGATGAAATTACTCTGTCTTCCCCTATCTCCTGCCACTGAAGAAAGCCCGATAATCGTTCCGGATCTTCTGTTTTCAAATTTATGGGCAAAATAATTCATCACCGGAACCAACTTTGAGTAATTGATATCTATGATACGTTCTGTATTTCTGTTATCATACAACCCTTCTTCTGTTCCTTCGCCCAAATATCCTACGGCACAAAATAATACATTTGAATTGATATTATCAAATCTATTGTAATCTATTTCTTTTGTCAGGTCCAGTTCGATGACTTCCGCCTGCTGCAGAAACTTGACATCAATATGCCTTGCAAACCGTTCTGTAGTTTCTTTATTTGAGGTAAAAAGATAGATCTTTTCAAATTTTTCTCCTTCCCGAAGTGCTTTTTCCACAAAAGCCTGTGCCACTTCAGATGTACTTCCCAGAACTATCATTATGAATTGTTGTTTATGATTCTTTTGTGCTGTAAAGACACAAATTTAGGATTTTGAATATTTTTCAGATAATTGGTCAATGATGATCTGCTCATGCTGTCTTTGGTAAGGTAAATTCTCCCTCCGAATTCCTGAACAATGCTATCAAGCTGATCTACCAGTTTTTTTAGTTTTGAATTGACCTTAAAATCCAGGGCCAGGGTATACCCTTCTACAGGGAATGAATTATACGCCTGAGGGTTGTCCTTTCCAAAGAGTTTTAAAACAGCTAAGAACGATCCGTTTCCACTATTGGCGATCGTTTCAAGGATTCTTTTCATCCCTTCTTTTCCTGCTTCTTTAGGAATTACCATCTGATATTGTATAAAACCGGATTTTCCATAGATCTTATTCCAGTTATTAATGGCATCCAGAGGATAGAAAAATGTTTCGTAATCAATGAAGTTTTTCACTTCTTTTTTAGATTGTTTTTTATAGTAAAGCCAGTTGAAAATTTTCACCGTAAATGCATTCAATACAAATCCCGGAAAATAAAAAGGAACTGTAGGCTGTAATTTTTTCTTCAACCGTAAAGGAGTTTTCGCAAAATTCTGGGGAAGCTCATGTTGAAAAGCATGCTCTCCTCTCATCAGAATACTTCTTCCGATATCTTTTCCTTTCTGAAGACAATCGATCCAGGCAACCGTATAGGTCCAGCTTTCACTTTCTTCAAACAGTTTAAAAATTTCATCCAGATTTTCCGCTTTAATGCTTTCCTGACGGATATAAGCGGATTCTATATTTTTAAGCTTAAATTTTGCTGTAAGAATAATTCCTGTAAGTCCCATTCCACCGATGGTAGCCCAGAATTTCTCCACATTTTCTTCTCTGGAGCAGGTAATAATTTCCCCTTTCTCAGTCATGAGCTTAAATTCAATCACATATTCTGAAAAACAACCTTCCGCATGATGATTTTTTCCATGAACATCAGAAGCGATAGCACCTCCTACTGATATAAATTTTGTCCCTGGAGTAACATACAGAAAGTATCCCTGTGGAACTGCTATTTCCAGAACATCTGAAAGCAGCACCCCGGATTCACATTCTATCACTCCGTTTAAACGGTCAAAATTGATGAATTTATTTAATTTTTTCGTTGAAAATATAGATTCTCCCAACGAAGCATCTCCATAGCATCTTCCGTTCCCTCTTGCAATAATTTCGTTGTGATTGAGTACAAATTCCTTTATTTTTTTGAAACTGTCCTCAGATCTCATTTCTTTCTCCACTACCGGGAAATTTCCCCAGTTTGTAACTTTCTGTGTGAAATTAGGCTTCATTTCTTAAAATAAATTTGAATTAAAAATGCAGCTACCCAAAGTAATAGGGTAACCTGTATGTATCGGTCTCTGTACACAATTTTTGTAGGAGATTCCGTTCTGTTGTAAACCAATGTCTGCTGAAGATATCTCAACAACGCAAAGACTACGAAAATTACCGTATAAAAAACTCTCTCATGGAATCTTTCCTGAACTTCCGGTGACAGAGTAAACATCAGATAACACACAATAGCCAGCGTAATAGAAATGGATAATGCAATATCTGCAAACTGAACGTTATAGCCATCCAGTGCCCGTCTTGTTTTTCCTGAAACCTGTGCATTGATAAGCTCTCCTCTTCTTTTCCCGATAGCCAGTACTAATGCCAATACGAATGTTAACAGAATTGCCCATTGTGAAATACTGATTCCGGTAATATACCCTCCAGCCAGTACACGCAGTACAAATCCTATGGCAATAATGAAAATATCAATGATTGGGACATGCTTGAGCCTGAAAGTATAGGCCAAATTCATCACCACATAAAATCCTATGATGATCGCAAACTTCCAAAGCAGTTCATGGAAATAGATCTTTGTAAAAAATACAAGAGCAATATCTGCAATGACAAGCCCCAAAAGAATTCCTATAGCTTTTGATTTTGAAATAGCTCCACTCGCCAACGGTCTTCTTCTTTTTTCAGGATGTTTTCTGTCTGCTTCTATATCATTATAATCATTCAGAATATACACAACACTTGCCGCAAGCGAAAAGATAACAAATGCGAAAATGCTCTTGAGAAGCAGATCTATGTTGGTAATATTACCCGAAAAGAATAGAGGGACAAATACAAAAAGGTTTTTCACCCATTGCTCCACACGAAGCAGCTTTAAATATTTCTTCATTTATGTTATTTCAAGTACAAAAATAATCAATTCAAAATTTATAGCATAAAAATACAAAAAAAACCGCCGGGGCGGTCTTTTACGAAAATATTTATATATTAAATTAACTATTGCCCTTGTTTGGCTTCATTAATCATTTTTTCATTTGCAGTAATGGCAAACTCAACTCTTCTGTTTTTAGCTCTTCCTTCATCAGTATCATTGCTAGCAACCGGCATATTTTTACCTTCTCCTTTTGAAAACATTCTGCTAGATGCAATTCCTTTTCCTACTAAATAAGCTTTTACAGCATCTGCTCTTCTTTGAGAAAGCGCCATATTGTAAGCATCTTTACCTACACTGTCTGTATACCCATAGATATTGATGTTGGTATCTGCATTGTTTACCAATACTGTAGCTAATTTGTCCAGGTTAGTCTGAGCAACAGAAGTAAGGTTTGAAGAGTCGAAAGCAAAGTTTACAATACTTTCATTCATAGTCACTTTAATACCATCACCTACTCTTTCTACCTGTGCTCCTGGTAAAGTTTCTTTAATATCTCTAGCCTGCTTATCCATTTTGTTACCGATAACGTTACCTGCAACACCACCGATAATACCTCCTAATACAGCACCAATAGCTCCGTTTCCTCCTCTTCCTACATTGTTTCCTAAGATCCCTCCAAGAACAGCTCCTGAAGCAACTCCTACAGCTGTACCTCTTTGTTGGTGATTTGAATTCTGAACCGCCTCACAACTTGTCAGTAATAATGCTGATGACAAGAAAAGGGCTCCTACGTATGTTTTTGTAAATTTCATTTTTTTTGATCTTTTATGTTGATATATTATTTCATTCCTGCTCTCTGGAAGTTGTAAACTACTTTTACATTACCTCCTTCAAAAGGAACATCTTGCTGAAGTGAAAACTGATCTGTTGTCTGATTGATCAGGGTAAGGCTATATCCTACAGTATTTTGTTTTGCTTTCGTACCTCCGGCAATTTTTTTAAACATAAACGTGTTACCGTCTTTTATTTCAAACTTGATGGGCTGTGTAATTGTCGGGCAATCTCCGCCTCCGTTCAAAGTATACGCTCCTGTCCAGTTGTTAGGAATCAATCTCCAGTGGCTTCCTACGAAGCACTGCGCATCTGCACCTTCGTCAAAAGGTTTGATTTTATACCCTTTTTCGTAATCTATGCTCACAATCTGCCAATCTCCTTTCATTTTAAGGAAATCAGCTCTTTGATTTTGAGATGTAGCTGCTTTGTTAACAGAGGAACACGACACTGCAAAAAGTGATGTTCCCAACATCCCTGCAAGTAGTAACTTTTTCATTTTGTTGTTTATTATTTTGTTATTATAAAGTTACAAAAAACCGTGCCAAAATTTAAAATAAAAAATAAAAAGTCCGAAAAAAATTCGGACTTTTTATGACTTCTCCTTAAACACAGGGAGATAAATTATTTTTTAACAGCCTTTTTTACGGATTTCGAAGGCTTAGCAGTGCCTGTCGCCTTTCCTTTGTAGAAATTGGTATAAGCATATTCTGCCGCTTTTTTCAGGTCGATAACTCCACCTGCCTGAGATTCATCTGCAAATCCGTTTGCTGTACTCGGATTGCTGCTTTTCACAAGAGCTTCAATGATCTGATAGGGTTTCAGATCTGGCATATATGCTAACAAAACAGCGGCTCCTCCGGCTACCACTGGTGATGCCATAGAAGTTCCCTGAAGATATTTATATTCGTTTTTCGGAACTGTAGAATAGATTTCTTCTCCCGGAGCGAAAACATTGACCATTTTTTTATTGAAGTTAGAGAAATCGGCTCTCAAAGCACTATTTTTATTGGTGCTTGCTCCTACCACAAGAACGTTGCTTACAAATGGTTTTTCATCCGTAACATTTTTAAAGTTGGTAGGATATGCCAAATGCTCTGCTACATCTTCATTTTCGTTACCTGCAGCTTTTACTAAAAGAACGCCTTTATCTTCGGCATATTTAAAAGCATCCCAAACTACATTCTTACCAGGAGAAACAGGTTTTCCGAAACTCATATTTAAAACTTTCGCACCATTATCTACTGCATATCTTATTGCATTGGCAACGTCTTTATCTCTTTCATCTCCATTCGGAACTGTTCTTACAGACATGATTTTAGCCACTTTGGAAGCAACCCCGTACTGAACTTCTTTTCCTTGTGGAAGTCCTGCAATAATACCTGCTACGTGAGTTCCGTGTTCTGCATCTGCCCCTTCATAATGGTTGTTCCCGTAGATTTTTTCAGAATAATCATCGTAGTTATCCCCTACTATTTCTTTTCTCGGATCATATGAAAGGTCATATTGTTTTGCTGCCGGAGCAAAATGATCTATTGCCTCCTTCATCTCCTCTTTCATCTTTTTCTCAAACTCAGCAGATGATTTTCCTTTGAATTCCGGACTTTGGGAAATCTGACCTAAGAAATCCAATGCAATAGCATCTTTCTGATCTGTAGGCGCTTTAATTGCTGAAATAGTTTCACCTGTTACAGGCTTACCTGCTAATAATTTTACCATATTAGGAATCAGCTCGTTCAGCATAGAATAGGTCTGAAAATTTTGTTTTGCCTCGATACTTTTTTTATTGAACATATCTTTGGCCTTCATATACATATCAAACTCCTCCTTCATCTTAGCCTGGTTGGCTTTGTTCTTTGCAGAATCATCTCCTTCGAAAATGGGCTTATATTTTGCAACGACTCTTGTCACCTCCATATTATCGATATCAATATCACCATTTTTGCCTCCTATGAAGTTCCATCCGTGTACATCATCGATATATCCGTTTCCGTCGTCATCTTTACCGTTGCCTGGAATTTCGTTAGGGTTTGACCATAGGTTTTTTACCAATCCGGGGTGGTCTACCTGTACTCCACTGTCTAAAACTCCAACGACCACGGTTTTAAGCTTCAGTCCTTTAGATTCTAAATATTTATAAGCATTTGCCGTATTTACACCATATACTTTTGAAGTCGCAAAATCTTTATGATACCATGTCATCAGATCTTTATCTTCACTAGGGTCAATACTCTTAGCTTTAGATTCCTGTGCAAAAGAGAAACTAAAACCTGCTAAAAAAACTGCAGCTAATAATACCTTTTTCATATGTTGATATTTAATTTTTTAAAGCAATATGTCAATCACCATCTTCATCTGTTGTATGCTGAAAATTTCTTCAATAGCGATTGTATGCTAATATGATTGTTTTATATTTTTCAAATATATGAGTGATTCCGGGCCTTTATTACAAATAAGGTCAAGAATCGACAAGTCTTCCAAAAACCCGAATTTATCCGAAAACGTCTGGTAATATTCTTCCATTTGAAATTCTGAAGGAACCTTTGCCGAAAACTTTTCTCTGAAATTGATTTCTTCAGGGTTTTTGATATACTCTTCATTCAAAGACTGTGCCTTTTCTGTTTTTAGTATCTGTTGGATAACTTCTATCCCTTTAAGGTTAAAATCAAGAAGAAACTTTTCTTTAAGGTCAAATATTTTTCTGAGCTTATCTTCATAATACTCGAAATAGGGAGAACTTTGATAGGCTGTTTTGATTGATTTCCAATGGAGGGCTCTCCAGTCTTCACGGTAAGAGATTTCAATGTCTTTAAATTCTCTTTTTCCGTTATGAGCGATGGGAATGATTAATGATAATTTTCCGTTAGCCCCATATATATTGGTTCTGCTTCTATAGGTCTGTTTTGGAAAGCTTTCAAACTGTTCAAATACAATATTATTCTCAGGGTTCACAAACACTGAAAACCATGAAATCGGGGGCATATAAAATGCCGGCAATAATACATTCTTCATATTCATAATACAAAAATGAAGTATTTTTTCAAATACTTCATTCTATTTTAAGTTTAATTTTTTTATTAGCTGTCTTCAGTTTTTTTCTTTCCGAATAGTTTTACGAAATACTCCCATCCGAAGAACAAGATCAGGATCATCGCTGCAACCCACCAGTAAGAGGTTTTATTAGCTTCCCCTGTATTGGTTGCTTTGAACATTCTGTCCCAACGAATTTTAAATGGCGCCTGATAAGTAGAACTGCTATCTGAGAAAGCACCCTGAAGGCTCATCCATGTAAACATAGGTTTTCCTACAATATTTTCTTCAGGAACGAAACCAAAGAATCTTGCATCTAAAGACGCATCTCTGTTGTCTCCTATCATCATATAATAATCCTGTTGAATAGTATATTGGCTGGTTTCTTTTCCGTTGATCAAGATCTTTCCGTTCTTTTTCTCTAAGCTGTTGTGCTCGTATTCAGAAATGATCCACTGATACATAGGCAGTGTTTCCTGATTAACTGTTACCACATCTCCTTTTTTAGGAATTCTTACCGGACCATACCAGTCCTGATTCCAAGGCTTGTTGATTGGGAAGATAGATTGTGTCGTATCAATTTTAGTTTTGGCTTCGTCTCTGTAATATACTGCGGCTTCTCCTTTTGGAGATACCTCTTCTTTCATATCCAGAACCTGAGACATTCCTTTAATTTCTTTAGCCGTTTTGTCTGTTAGCCCCTGAAAAGCATAAAGGTATCCTTTTTCAGTCTGTAATTCCTGAACCGGTAAAAATCCGTAGGTATTGTATAACGAAGGAATATCCAGCTGACTTCCTGTTGTTACAATATATCTGTGCTGTACTTCCTGATCTCCTAAAACAGTTTCCGGTTTTCCGTTAACGAAAAGTCTTCCGGCTCTCATTTCAAAAGTATCACCTGCTGTAGCTACACATCTTTTTACATAAGGATCTTTTCTGTCAATTGCTGTATGCACAGAATCTCGGGGATAGTTGAAAACTACCACATCATTTTTCTGTGGCTTATCGAATTGTAAGATTCTTGTATAAGGAAGTTTCACTCCATCCACATAAGATTTCGGATCATCTTTAGGGTTTCCTTTTTGTCCCGTATCCATAATTGTCCCCTGAAGGAAAGGTATTGCTACCGGACGCATCGGAAGTCTGTATCCATAGCTCCATTTGTTTACAAAAAGGAAGTCTCCCACCAATAATGTTCTTTCCATAGATCCAGTAGGAATCCCGAAAGGCTGTGTTACAAAAACGTGAATGATCGTTGCAAATACTACCGCAAAGGTAATAGAACCCACGAATGTATCTTTCTTTTTGTCATTTTTCTCTTCGTCTGTAAGAAACAGGTCGTTTGCATTTTCATCTTCTAACTCTACATCTTTAGAATAGTTGATCACCGCCATATAGATAAATGGCAGAATCACGGTAAGAATCTGATCTTTGAAAAGCGTCTTTCCAAACTTTTTCACTAAGTAAAGGTGGAAAACAGACATCATGATTGGCCCTACAATCGGAAGATAAGATAGGATTGCCCACCATTTCGGATGTTTTGTTTCTTTCAGAATGATGAAATAGTTATAGAAAGGGATAAAAGCAAATAAAGGGTTATAGCCCATTTTCTTGAACAGTTTCCAAGATGAAACCCCCATTAATACGGATAATATGAGGACATATACTGTATAAGTTAAAAAATAATTCATAAATTTTTGTGCCTATTCTTATGATATAAATGATAAAATGATGAGTAATAAATGATAACAGCCATCCGCTATTTACAATTCACTATTCATCATTTTCTGTTTATTTGTCTGCAATTTACAGAATTTGTTACAAATTAAAGTCCCAAAACGTCTTTCATTGCGAAGTTTCCTTTTTTATCTTTAATCCATTCTGCGGCTACTACAGCCCCCAGTGCAAATCCGTTTCTGTTGAAAGCGGTATGCTTGATTTCGATTTCGTCTACTTCGCTTCTATAATACACGCTGTGAGTTCCCGGTACTTCATCTTCACGTACCGCAAAAATCCCCAGCTGCTTGCCTTCTGTTTCTTCCAGCTTCCAGGCATCAAATTTTGGGTTGTTTTGGATGATTCCTTCTGCAATGGAGATAGCTGTTCCACTTGGAGCATCTTTTTTATGGATGTGGTGAATTTCTTCCAACTGGCAAGAGTATTCATCTACATTTTTCATCAGACCAGCCAATTTTTCGTTTAAAGCAAAAAATAAATTCACTCCTAAACTAAAGTTGGAACCATATAGGAAAGCTGTACCATTTTCTACAGCCAGTTTTTCTATTTCAGCTTTTTGATCCAGCCAGCCTGTCGTTCCGCAGATCACCGGAATTTTATTTTCAAGACAAGCTTTTATGTTTTCAAATGCCACTTCCGGTAATGAGAATTCAATCACAACATCCGGATTATTAAGATTTTCAGCAGTTGGGGTTTCCTTCAGACGGGCAACTACTTCATGACCTCTCTTCTGAGCGATCTCATCAATGATCTTACCCATTTTACCATAACCAACTAATGCTATTTTCATATGATCTTTTTATTTTTTTACTACTGCATTCAATCCTAAGATCTTTCTACAGGTATATTGTATTTTAAAATCTGTAACTTAAACTGAAGCCTGTTTTTGGAGCGCTGTACCCATATTGATCCTGAATAACTGATGGTTTAAAAACCAGATCCGGGTCATGACGGCTTTCATAAAGATGTGCATCTACTACTGCATCTACAATATTCAGGATATAGATCAATCCTGTAATAGCAATCGCATAATCTCTTTGTCTTTTGGCCCTGTCCTGAGCATTCCCCAAAGCTCTTTTATCTAAAAACGGGTGACTGTCTACAAATTCATTCGGTGTCCCGTTCAGTTTTGCTATATAATATTCGCGGTATTTTCGATATTGATTGTCATTCCAGACTGCAATACCAACTCCCGCTCCTACTGCTCCCCAAACAATGGGAATCTTCCAGTATTTTTTATTATAAAACTGTCCCAATCCTGGAAAAACAGCAGAATATAATCCTGCTCTGGTAGGATTCAGTTTTATCGTTTTTACTGTCGGGCCATTTGCTTTTTCAAGATCTTCAATGATCTTTGCTTCTGTTTTGCCTGGCTTTACCACACGAGGTTCTTCTTTCGGAAGAGTCTGCATCCGAACGGTATCAATAGGTTTTACTTGTGAGTAAGCCAGCACAGCAATACACAAGAAAAATGTGAAAAATATTTTCTTCATTTATTTAATATGGGATAAAATATATTCCAGCTCTTCTTCGTTTTTGAAGTCCAGAACAATTTTACCTTTTTTACCATTTCCAGAAGTTTTGATCTCCACTTTAATATCCAGGATATCTGCGATGGTCTTCTGAGCTTTTTTATAGTTATTGGAAAGTTCCACATTGGCTTTTTTTGCCGCGGGAGACTTTGGGTTCTTCAATGCGGCAGCTGCCTGCTCTGACTGACGAACATTTAATTTTTCTTTGATGATAAGACCAAATAAAACCTGCTGATCTTCTTCACTTTCAAGACTGATAATAGCTCTACCGTGTCCTGCAGAAATCTCACCACTTCTGATGGCATTCTGAATATCCGGGTTTAGTCTTAACAATCTGATGGAGTTGGTGATGGTACTTCTGTCCTTTCCTACTCTCTGGCTCAGGTTTTCCTGAGTAAGACCGATCTCTTCCAAAAGTCTATGATAAGTCAAAGCAATTTCGATGGCATCAAGATCTTCCCTCTGGATATTCTCAACAAGAGCCATCTCAAGAAGCTCCTGATCATTTACTAAACGGATATAAGCGGGAATAGTCGTAAACCCGGCAATTTTAGTTGCTCTGTAACGTCTTTCCCCGGAAATGATTTCAAATCTTTCTCCGTCTTTTCTCAGGGTAATCGGCTGGATTACGCCCAGGTTTTTGATCGACTGCGCGAGTTCGTTTAATGCTTTTTCATCAAAATAAGTTCTCGGCTGCGTCGGGTTCGGATAGATATCTTCAAGCGCAACTTCTACAATATTTCCTACAAACTTATCTGCTCCTTCATCAGTAGCTGAATTGACAGTTGCTTTAGATTCTGCACTTAAAATGGCGCCCAAGCCGCGTCCCATAGCTCTTTTTTTGTCCTTCATAGATATAATTGATAAATGATGTTTGATAAGCGATGGCTAGCATTCACTTATTGCCCATTTATTATTAATTTAGTTCTTTATTAAGTTTTCATTTCTCAAAAGAACTTCTTCAGCTAACTGAATATACTGAACAGCTCCTTTGCTTTCGGCATCATAATTCAGGATACTTTCTCCAAAACTTGGTGCTTCACTCAACCTTACGTTTCTGCTGATAATGGTTTCAAAAACCATTTCCGGGAAATGCAGGTTCACTTCTTCCACGACCTGGTTTGATAGTCTTAAACGGCTGTCATACATCGTTAAAAGAAGGCCTTCTATTCCCAGATCTTTATTGTGGATCTTCTGAACATTTTTCACGGTGTTCAAAAGTTTCCCAAGTCCTTCTAATGCAAAGTACTCACACTGGATCGGAATGATTACAGAATCTGCTGCAGTAAGAGCATTTACAGTAATAAGACCTAAGCTCGGCGCACAATCGATGATGATATAGTCATAATCGTCTCTTACGCTGGCGAGTGCTTTTTTCAGCATATATTCACGGTCCTCCTTATCTACCAACTCAATTTCCGCAGCGACCAAATCGATGTGTGACGGAATAATATCAAGGTTCGGAGTGGCAGTTCTTTTGATACAAACTCTTGTATCCGCACTGTGCTCCAGTAGATTATATGTAGAATACTGAACATCTTCCACCCCCAGACCGGATGTAGCATTCGCCTGAGGATCAGCATCAATGATCAATATTTTTTTCTCCAATACTCCTAATGCTGCTGCCAAATTTACGGCTGTGGTCGTTTTACCAACACCTCCTTTTTGATTAGCAATACCTATGATTTTTGCCATTATTAGAACTTTAAGTTTCAAAAATACACTTTTTTCTTTGCTCTCGGTGAGTGGAGAAAATCAAAATTGAGTTAAAATATTGTTAATAAGCAATTTAACAATAAAAAAAATTATCCACAAAAAAAATTCTTTGTGGATAACTATTTTAAATTTGTCTTTCCGTATTAATTATCAAACTTCATTGAGATTGGAAATTTGAAATAACTTCTTACGAATTCTCCTTTTTTGTTTTTGGCAGGAATCCATTTTCCTTTGCTTGAGATGTTTTTGATTGTTCTCATGGCCTCACTATTAAAATCGGCGTTGGTTCCATTAGCTTTTACCCCTGAAATTGTTCCGTCCATTTCTACAATAAAGGTAACTGTCGTTTTTACAACATCTTCTGATTCAAATCCTGAACCATCGAAGTTGTTCATTACTTTATTTCTGAAGGAGTCTATTCCTCCTGTAAAATTAGCTTCTACCCCAAGTTCTCCAGATTCTGCAATTTTATTTTTATCTACGGGCTCAGAAATTACTGGTGGAGGCGTATTGATTACAGGCCCTGTCCCTACTGATACATTGGGAACATTTGGTGTATTAGGTATTACCGTTTCTCCTTTAAAGTTGTTTGCAAAACCTGCGACAGCATCATCAGGAATGGGATCTTTTTTCACGTTATCCTGAGCTGTACTCGATGGTGTAGGCACTGTGCTGTCAAATGTTTTCGCATTTGAAGCGACTTCAGGCTTTACCGGAGTAATTTTCACAGGTGGCGCAACCGGATCTTCGGGAATTAATACTGGTGGAGGAAGTACATAGCCTCCATCTGTTATGGTGTCTGTTGTTTTGAATGCAGAAATCACAAAAGGTGTAATGGATACTGCGGCCATTAAACTTGCGCCTATAAAAAGGGCTTTGGTTAATATTCTATCTGATTCGGTTCTTAACGCATAGGCACCATATTCTTTATTGCGGTGCTCAAAGAGAACCTCGTTAAAACGAAATTCCTGGTTTTGATTATGTTGTTTCATCACTACTACTATTTAAACTGTTAAAAATTTTGATTATTAGTTTGATTAGTTCTTATCGATAAGCATTGTTTCAATAACAAAACATCTGCCAAAATTTTATCAAAACAACATAATATTAGAAAATTTTATGATAATGTTTAAACTTTAACATTTTCAAACAGAAAATCTATACAAGAAAACCGTAGTATTTTTTATAAAAATAAATAGGAATAGAGACACTTAAACAATTGAGCGGTAACAAAGTACTGAACATTATATAAGTAAAAGAAGAAGCGTAAGCGGTATTAATACTCCCACAGCATTAATAACAATCAAAATGATAGAACTGATCTTTGTTTTTGAATAACTTTTAGCAGCAAAATACATGGCTCCTATACTAAAAATCAAGCTGCAGATAATAAACAGAATCAGTAGAAAATCTGAACTTACATTTAATGGCAGGCCTAAGTAAGCAATAATCAAAACAGCATATGCAATGGTAAAATATAAACTGATCACGATATTGTCTAGAAAACGCTGGGGTATTTTATTTTCTTCCATTGGATTAAAATTAATATTAAATATAAGGATTTCAATATATAAAGATTTTAAAAGTATGCAAAAATTCAAAACTGGAATGTTCTGCTAAAAATCTTTTTAGATTGTGCTCTTTACTCACCCCTTGTCAAGGTTTTAAACCTTGACAAGGGGTTATAAGCCGATAAAAATTTAGACAAAAAAAGAGACCATCAAATGATGATCTCTCTATTATTTATAATCTAAGAAAATTAGAATAATTCTTTTCTGATGATGTTCTGACTTCTTTCAGGACCTACAGAAACTAAGTATACATTGATTCCTAAATATTTCTCAATAAACTCAATGTACTTCTGAGCATTGTCAGGAAGTTCATCATAGCTTCTTGCTTTTGTAATATCTTCTTCCCAACCTGGTAACTCCTGGTAGATGGACTCGTAGTTGTATAATTTTTCTGTAGATGAAGTGAAATAATCAATTATTTTTCCATCTTCAGTTTTGTAATGCGTAACGATTTTAAGGTTTTCAATTCCTGTAAGAACGTCAAGCTTAGTAATCACAAGATTGTTGATCCCGTTGATCATACAAGCATGCTTTAAAGAAACAAGGTCTAACCAACCTGTTCTTCTTGGTCTCCCTGTAGTCGCTCCGAATTCACCACCGATCTGTCTGATTTTTTCACCCAGTTCGTTATCTAATTCAGATGGGAAAGGTCCGTTTCCTACTCTTGTACAATATGCTTTTGCTACCCCAATTAAGTTCTGAAGTGAAGTTGGCGGAACACCAGCTCCTGTACAAACTCCTCCTGTAGACGGAGAAGATGAAGTTACGTATGGATAAGTACCGAAGTCAATATCCAACATCAACGCTTGTGCTCCTTCGAATAATACGTTTTTACCGTCTCTGATCGCTTCGTTCAGCTCTAATTCAGTATCAACGATTCTGTCCTGAAGCTGTTTTCCGATTGCTAAATATTCGTTGTAGATTTCTTCAACGTCTAACGTTGGTTTTCCGTAATATTTTTCAAAAAGAGAATTCTTAACTTTTAAGTTTTTCTCAATTTTATCTCTTAAAATTTCAGGATTTAAAAGGTCTACCATTCTGATCCCGATTCTTGCAATTTTATCTTCATAACAAGGTCCGATTCCTTTTTTGGTAGTTCCAATCTGAGTTCCTCCGTGTTCCTCTTCACGGTAAGTATCCAAAAGGATGTGGTAAGGCATGATAACATGCGCTCTTCTGCTGATAAAGATGTGATCTGTTCTCAAGCCTTTGCTCTCGATCTGACCAACTTCTCTAATAAAAGACTTAGGGTTTACCACTACTCCGTTCGCAATGATACATTTCCCTTTGCATTGAAGAACTCCTGAAGGAAGAAGGTGCAAAACGAATTTTTCTTCACCCACATACACCGTGTGACCAGCGTTGTCTCCACCCTGGAAACGTACTACATAGTCCGATTTAGCCGATAAAACATCCGTGATTTTTCCTTTGCCTTCATCTCCGTACTGAAGACCTACAACTACATAAGTTGACATATTTTACTTTTGTTTTTAGATTCGTGCAAAATTACTTTTAAAAAATTGGGTGGGCAAATTTGAGGGGGATTTTATTTTTGGGTTGGGGTGAAAATCATGAGGCGTAAAATGCTAAAAACAAAGTATCAATAAGATTTATTCTGTATTATTGTATTTATAAAAAACTAAAATGCAGCCCAATTCTACCGAAGACTTCATTAAAATAGCCAGAGACCATTTATTAAAAACCATTGGGAATGATGTAGATATTATAGAAGAATATGTAGAAGATCTTGACGATCTGTTTCTGTTCTTTTATCAATCTAAAAAATTTCTGGAAACAAGAGATGACCGCTATATGCTGATTGGACAAGGCCCCATGTTTATTATAAAAAAAGACTGTAGAATCATCGATTACGGAAGTGTATGGGGAGATAAAACAGCACATATCGACTTAATCAATAAACTTAATAAGGAAAGATTAATAAGAATATTCTATAAAGATTATGATATTTGGAATGATTATTATGTGCGAGACATAAGTTACAACCTAATTATCAATAAGATTCATGAAGAAGATGAGGATGGAGTTATTTCAATACTGCTGAAAAATAAAATTCAATACTCCCTTACTAATGAAAATAAAGAATATTCCTATTATTACTACAATAAGGAACAACTTCAAAAGAAATTCAAAAAATTGCCACTAAATCTGGGTAATCATTTTTACAATCATCTTCCTGATGTTCTTATTGAATTGATTAACAATCATCCATATTGTGACTTTACACTTTCTGAGTAAGTTTTAATATAATATCCCTTATTCCAATGAAAAACATTTATCTATTTATTTTTATACTTATTCTGGGAACTTCTTTGAGTTTTTCACCCAACAGAATTGAAAGCCGAAAATATAAACTAACCGGAAAAATAGTAAGTGATATTTCTCTTCCTCCTGGTTGTGGATATATTGCTTATGCTACTATGATAGAGTTTGAAATTATTAATTCAAATATAAATAACTACCCAGATAAAAAAATTCCTATTATAGTAAAATGTCCTGAGTTTTATGGAGATCACTTTTTTGAAAAAGATAAAATTTACACATTACAACTCATTGATAAAAGCCAGACTAATTTTGGTTGGACCATAACAAATTTAAGTGTAGAAAAGAAATATAATCTGGATAAAAGATTATGGGCAATATCAATTAAAAAAGAGGAATAGTTTCTGTTAATTCAAAAACCTTTTTTTATTCCCTATCTTTGATTAGCATCTAAACAAACTCTTATGCCAATACCCCAAACATCAGCATACCTCCCATCAAAAACAAACAGCGACTCCCAGCTTTTCTACACTCTGTTTTCGCCCGAAACACCAAAAGCTACCTTATTAATGGTTCACGGCATGCAGGAGCACAGCGGAAGATATGCAGAAATTGCAGCATATTTTGCAGCTCATGGGATTGCTGTATTGACGTATGACCACCTGGGACATGGAAAATCTGTCAAAGAGAAAAAAGATATTGGTTTCTTCCAGCTTGAAAAACCGGACGAAAGACTTGTGGCAGATGCAGCAATGATGGCAGATCATCTTGCAGAGCAGTATCCGGAAGTTCCCCATTTTATTTTGGGGCATTCTATGGGATCTTTTATTACCCGTTGCCTTCTTCAAAAGGCAAGCAGGAAGTTTGCAGGAGCCATCATTACAGGAACCGGTGGCCCCTTACCGGGAATAGATTTGTTAAGAGTGTATTTATCATTAACCAATGCCATTGCTCCTCATCATCGTACTTTCTTGAATTCTGTTTTTACGAGCGTCAATAACAAGCATTTTAAAAAAGATAAAGATTTCAGTGATACCAGCTGGCTCAGTGTAAATCCTAAAAACAGAAAAGCTTTTGAGCAGGATGAGCTTTGTGGAATTCCTTTCACTCATAACGCTTTTTATACTTTATTCACGATTTATAAAAGGGCTACGGCAAAAAATTGGGCTGCTTCTATTTCTCAATCTTTTCCCTTCCTTTTTGTAAGCGGGCAGAATGATCCAATCGGTGATTTTGGAAAAGGGGTGATGCATACAGTGGATAATTTAAAAGCTGACGGCTTTCAAAATGTAGAGGTAAAGATCTATCCGGAAATGCGTCATGAGATTCTGAATGAGGAAATACGGGAAGAGGTACTGAAGGAAATTTATAATTGGATGTTAAAATAGTAAGGGCTCCCACAGGTCATACAGATTCATAAATTAACAAAACCATGAGAATACATATTTTCGGGGCGTCGGGTTCCGGGGTGACTACTTTAGGAAAAGCATTGTCTGAGAAACTCAATCTTGAATACTTAGACAGTGATGATTTTTTCTGGCTTAAAACCCAAATTCCTTTTACAGAAAGGCAACATCCAGAAATAAGGAATGCCATTGTTTCGGATACGCTTCATACTGCTGAAAGCTGGATTTTCGGCGGTTCAATCATTCATTGGGGTAAAAATGTATTTCCTGCATTCGATCTGATTATATTCCTCTACCTTCCTCCTAAAGTAAGAATGGAAAGACTGAGAAAAAGAGAACATGAAAGATATGGAGAGGAAATTATCAATGATCCGAAAAGATCCAAAAAATTCCAGGAGTTTATGGATTGGGCTAACGATTATGACCACAATACCGGCATTGCTAACAGAACTTTAAAAGCTCATCTTGAATGGCTTTCTTCTATAAATACACCTTTGATTGAAATCTCAGGCGATTATGAACTCCATCAAAAAATGGATATTATTCTTGATAAAATAAAACAGGGAAATTAACAGGTGAAATAGGGATTGCTTTATGAACCATGCTCGAAAGCTTCCTGCTTTTGCTTGCAATGACTAGTGTTTTCAAAAGGAATTGTTATTTTAGGACACTGAAAAAATCAAAAATCAATCACAATGACCTTAGAAGAACTTATCAAAGACAAGACTGTAAAAACAAAAGAGAAGGTTGACATCATCAGCAAATGGATTATTGATACTTCTCTACCGACGGATGAGCTTATCGCTTTTTCCGAAAAATCAAAAGACCCTGTAAAAGCAACCTGCATAGAAGCATTGGAATATGCCACCAAACAAAATCCCAATCTTGCAGATGAAACCGTATTTTCTTTTGTCACTAAAACCCTTACTGAAAAAGCACCCAGAATACAATGGGAAAGTGCCAAAGTGATAGGCAACACGGCTCATTTGTTCCCTGAAAATCTGGATCAGGCCATCACCAACCTTCTTGGCAATACGGAACATGAGGGAACTGTGGTACGCTGGAGTGCTGCATTTGCATTGGGAGAAATTGTAAAATTGAAAACAAATCATAATACAACGCTACTTCCTGCTCTTGAAAATATTAGTGAGAAGGAAGAGAAAAACAGTATCAAAAAGATTTATCTTGATGTGATTAAGAAAACGAAGAAATAATCTTTTAAATTCATAGAAAATAAAACCCTGGAAATTGATTTCCAGGGTTTTTTAATAATAGATTTTGGCTAAAGCCAATGGATTTTTATTGATATTGAAGACGGGCTAAAGCCCGCCTCTATTGAATATTTCCCACATTATACATTATACATTATACATTATACATTATACATTATACAAACAACCACTTAGCCCAGTATCAATTCCCGATCAATCCCAATCTCTTCCAGAAAAACTTCATCGTGAGAAATGACTAGCAATGTTCCATGATAATCTTTGATGGAATGGGTGAGAATTTCTACGTTTTGAAGATCTAAATTATTCGTTGGTTCATCAAGAATAATCATATCGGGGGCTTTGTTGCTGATTGAAAGCCCACAGAGAAGCAGCCGCAAACGTTCTCCTCCACTCAGTGCACCACATTTCTTGTCCCAGGTATCTTTCCCAAACAAAAATCTGGACAATAACGTTTTCACTTCAGACTCCTGCCATCCATTATCATTAAAAGTCTGGGCAAAATCATAGAGGGTTGAGTCATTATCAATCAGAGAATATTCCTGATCAATATACATACTGTTGAATGCTGCTCTGGTTATTTTTCCTTCGGAAGGCTCAGTATTTCCCAGCAGCAGCTTTATCAGAGTGGTCTTTCCTGAACCGTTTGAACCTTTGATTAAGATTCTGTCTCCGCTTCGGATCTCAAGATCGAGATTTTCTTTCCAAAGTTCTTCTTTTCCATAACTGAAATTAATATTCTCAGCCGCAATCAGAATCTTTCCTGAATGCAGACTGGAATCATTAAAATTCACTTTCATCCGGTCAGAATTCTTTACTGTAGAGCGCAGATCTCTCAAATCTCCGGAGATCCCACTGATTCTCTCTGCATGAACGCTTTTCAGTTTTGATGTATTTTTTTCAGCATTGTTCCGCAGCGTATTCATCATAATTCTCGCTACTCCGGATTTTTCTTGCTTTTGCTTTCCTTTTGCATCCAGTTTCTGCTTGCGTTCCAGAGTCTCTCTTTCTTTCTCTTTTGCTTTTTTCAATGCCCGTTCTTTTGCATGGATATCATTATGTAAGGCTTCCATCTCCACTTCCTTTTGTTCTGCATAGAAATCATAGTTTCCACCATAAGCTGCAATTCCCTGATTGCTTAACTCAAATATGGCATCAACAAGATTGAGCAAAGTTCTGTCATGGCTTACGATAACAACGGTGGCATCTGTTTTATCAATAAGATCGTATAATAACTTTCTTCCTTCAAGATCCAGATGATTGGTCGGTTCATCCAATATGATGATATCTGGCTGGCAGATCTGAATTCCCGCCAGAAAAACCTTGGTCTTCTGGCCGCCACTCAAGCCTTCCAGTTTCTGGGTTAATTCAACATTGTCAAGTCCCCAATGCTCCAATGCCTGCTGACATCGTTCTTCAATGTCCCAATCGTCATTGAGCATTTCAAAATAAATTTCATCTACCTCTCCATTAGTAATTTTTTGGAGCGCGTACAACTTTTGATCTATTTTCAAACATTCGGCGACGGTAAGATGATTACAGTTTCCAAACATTTGAGGAACATAAAAAATATCACCACTAATGTTCGTATCTCCGCTTAGAGGCTGTATTTCGTTCGCAATAATTTTCAGCAAGGTAGATTTTCCCATGCCGTTGCTTCCCACCAAAGCTGATTTGGTGTGAGATTGTATTGTTAAATTGATATGATTCAATAGAAGATTTCCTCCCGGAAACCCAAAGGATATATTTTGCAGTAAAATCATGATTTCTTTCTTAATAACAGTTAAACACCAATAACACCAGGGTTATCGTTTGATCCAATCTGAAAGAAATTATATCCTACATGTCTGTATTTTTGGGTTTTGAAAGAACAAAGATAGCACAAATCAAGGATTAAACACAAAAAGATTTTATTCAAAATTCAAAAATCCGTAACTTTGCCTCCTACTAAAAATTTTATGGATAGCATTAGAGTTCACGACAAAAATTTCGTTCCTTATTTAACGGATACCGAAATTCAGGAAATTGTAAAAGAGACAGCGTTAAGAATTTATGAAGATTACAAGGATGAAGTTCCTGTTTTCATTGGAGTTTTAAATGGGGTTGTTATGTTCTTCTCGGATCTTTTAAAATATTACCCAGGGGAATGCGAAATTGCCTTTATTCAAATGAGTTCTTATGTAGGAACTGAATCTACAGGGATCGTTTACCAGAAAATGGAACTTACTAAGGATGTAAGAGACCGTCACATCATTCTTGTAGAAGATATTGTAGATACAGGAAACACAGTGGAGAGTCTTTTCAAATATTTTAAAGAGACACAACGTCCTAAATCTGTAAAACTGGCAAGTTTCCTATTGAAACCTGAGATTTACAAGAAAGATTTCAAACTGGATTATATCGGGAAAGAAATACCTAATAAATTTGTACTTGGATACGGACTTGATTATGATGAATTAGGAAGAAACCTTCCCAATTTATATCAGTTGGAAGACGGACAAATCAACCATTAAGTGCTGTTGGCTATTAGCTGATAGCTTTTAGCTTAAATTATATAAAGAAATAAATTTAATAATAACTTAAAAAAGCTGAAAGCAAAAAGCAACCGCCAAAAGCCATGAGCCGGAAGCAAAATGCCAATTGTCCAAGCGTATCAAAATTATGATAAACATTGTTCTGTTCGGCCCTCCAGGAAGTGGAAAAGGAACACAAGCTCAAAATCTAATCGAGAAATTCAATTTAAAACAGGTTTCAACAGGTGATCTTTTCAGATACAATATGAAAAATGACACTGAACTTGGAAAACTGGCTAAGTCATACATCGATAAGGGAGAATTGGTTCCGGATCAGGTAACAACAGATATGCTGATCGATGAGATCAAAAAGCCTACCGATACCAACGGTTTTATTTTTGATGGATATCCAAGAACTACTGCTCAGACGGAAGCTTTGGAAAATATCGTTAAAGAAGTACTGAATGATAAGATCGATATCTGTCTTTCATTGGTAGTAGAGGATACAATTTTGGTTGAAAGACTTCTGAAAAGAGGTGAAACCAGCGGAAGATCAGACGACAGCAATGTAGAGATCATCGAAAACAGAATAAAAGAATATTATACTAAAACAGCGGAAGTAGCCGAGCTTTATAAGCAGCAGGGGAAATATGTAGAAGTAAATGGCGTAGGGGAAATTAATGAGATTTCCCAAAAGCTTTTCGCTGAAGTAGAGAAAATTAAATAATCGAGATTCGGGTTACGGGATTCAAATTGTATCCCCCAGCTTGCAGCTCGCAACACAAACTATATGTCTAACTTTGTAGATTACGTAAAAATCCATTGTAAAAGCGGACACGGAGGTGCTGGTTCTGCCCACCTTCGCCGTGAAAAGTATATTCCTAAAGGAGGTCCTGACGGAGGTGACGGTGGTCGTGGCGGACACGTCATCATGAGAGGAAATGCTCAGGAATGGACTTTACTTCCACTTCGATATACCCGTCACATAAAAGCTGAACGTGGTGAAAACGGAGCAAAAAACCAGCTGACCGGAGCTGACGGTTCTGATATTTATATCGATGTTCCTATTGGGAGTATCGCTAAAAATGAAGAAGGTGAAATTATCGGAGAAATCCTTGAGGACAAGCAGGAAATTATTTTGATGCAAGGGGGAAAAGGAGGAAAAGGAAACGAACATTTCAAATCCTCTACCAATCAGACTCCAAGATATGCTCAACCCGGAATGGATGGCGAAGAAGGCTATGTTGTTTTCGAGCTTAAAATTTTGGCGGATGTAGGACTTGTTGGGTTTCCCAATGCAGGAAAATCTACACTTTTAGCTTCTGTCTCTGCAGCAAAACCAAAAATTGCTAATTACGCCTTTACCACCCTGACTCCTAACCTTGGAATCGTGGATTACAGAAATTACAAATCTTTTGTAATGGCTGATATTCCCGGGATCATTGAAGGGGCTGCGGAAGGAAAAGGTTTAGGGCACAGATTCCTTAGACATATTGAAAGAAACTCTATCCTGTTATTTTTGATTCCTTCTGATTCTGAAGATCATTTCAACGAATTTAAAATTCTGGAAAATGAGCTGAAGGAGTACAATCCTGAATTGTTGGATAAGGATTTCATTGTTTCCGTTTCAAAATCTGATCTTTTGGATGATGAGCTTAAAAAGGAAATCGCAGCAGAATTCCCGGAAAATAAACAGCCATTATTCTTCTCAGGTGTTACCGGAGAAGGGCTTATGGAGCTTAAGGATGCTATCTGGAAACAATTGCACGGATAGAAAAATACATTGATTCATCAGTTATACTTCACAAAAAATATAATTGCATCATAAAAAACAGCCTTGGGAGAACCTGAGGCTGTTTTTCTTTATAAAACTAACCGTATTTTTTTACCATCCAATATTTTAAACCATTAAGAAAGATTTAAGAAATAAAGTATAGTTAAGATGAATCATTCTGATTTTTAAGCTTAAAGCGAAGCTTATTCTTAATGCCCTTAACATCTCCATCTAATCTTAATGATTCAAATAAAAATTTAAACAGATTTGTCCTTTTATATTTAACATAAAAACAAAAGAAGATTTTATCTTTTGGAACAATTATTGGGACACCCTTTCAAATTGAAAAAAACTATGAAATATTTGCTAGCCATTTGTGCATTTGTATTTTTAACATCTTGTACAACTTCTCAAAAAGTAAATTCAAAATATACTAAAATTGAATATCAAGCCACCCCCTGCTTTGGATTCTGTCCTGTTTTTAAAATAACAATCAACCCTGATAGAACAGCTGTTTTTGAAGCAGAACATTTCAACTTCAATGACAAACCTTCAAAAGATGCGTTTTCCCAACCTCGTGAAGGAACTTTTAAAGGTACTATCAAAGAAAAAGACTATAATAAACTGATCAGTTTACTGGATGGGTTAAACGTAAAAAGTTTAGATGATAAATATGGAAAAAGAAATATCACAGATCTTTCAACTTCTTATTTAAGAATTAGTTTTGCAGATGGTACACAAAAAAATGTAGAAGATTATGGAAAACGTGGTAGTGAAAAGCTGTCTGAAGTCTATCATTTTTTTGAAGACTTAAGAAAAAATCAACAATGGACTAAGATCCAATAGTTCTATTTAAAATATTTAAATTATTTTTATGCGATAATTCCTTCATTTTGGAGGAATTATTTTTTAAAAACAATAATCAATTAATTCAAAAAACATGAAAAAAAATTTTTTTTTCGTCTTATTACTTGCTGCTACAGCTTTTATGAATGCACAAACTCAACAATCAACAAGAACGGAATCCTCTGTAAGCTTTGGAGTGAAAGGAGGATATTCTTTATCCAGCATGAAGTTTTTTGATGAAAAACTGGATTCAAAATCGTATTTCTATGCAGGTATTGTGGCTGAGCAACCTTTATCGCCTAAATTTGGATTACAGGCTGAAATTCTTTATACTCAGTTAGGAGGTAAAATTGTATATCCTGCAGTAGCCATAGTAGGAAATGAAGTTGTGAATGCAGGAAATATGACATTCGAGTATCGTCTTAATCAGATTCAGGTTCCTATTTCTGCAAAGTATTATATTATTCCTAATCTTTCTGCTTCTGCAGGGATGAACTTTGGATTTAACATTTCAACAAAAGCAGAAGCCAGCAATGCTATTACCGGGACTGAGAAAAGAAATTATGATGGAATAAAAACATTAAATCTTTTTCCATTTCTGGGTGCAGAATACAAGATCAATGATAAGTTCTTTGTGGACGCAAGATATAATTTTAATTTTATAGAAATCAATAAAGGAAACGGTGTTCCTGTAAAAGTAGGCTTTCTACAGGCTGGTGTAGGCTATAAATTTAAATAGTTTCTATTTCCTAATAACAAGACAAATGACTGCTCATATCTGGGTAGTCATTTCTATTTTTCAAGGGTACATAAGTCTAAAAAGCAGGAATGAATTATTTAAAAATATTTAAACTACCTTTGCAAAATGTAATTCTTTCAGACTGAAGGAATTTTTATTTAAAATTTTAAAATAATTCATTTGAATTTTACAGACTTAAACTTAATAGAACCTATTGCAAAAGCAATCCAGGAGCAGGGATACACGACTCCTACTCCTATCCAGGAAAGATCTATTCCCGATATCTTAGAAGGCAGAGACTTTCTAGGCTGTGCACAAACGGGAACAGGAAAGACGGCTGCTTTTTCTATTCCTATTCTACAGAATTTATCCAAAAATAAAATTCCCAATAAACATATAAAAGCATTAATCCTTACGCCTACCAGAGAATTGGCGATTCAGATTGAGGAAAACATTAATGCTTACGGTAAATATCTTCCATTAAAACAACTCGTTATCTTTGGAGGAGTAAAGCAGGGAAATCAGGAAGCTGCTCTAAGAAAAGGAATTGATATTCTGGTAGCAACACCAGGAAGACTTCTTGACTTTATTGCTCAGGGAATCATCAGTTTGAAAAATATTGAAATCTTTGTTCTTGATGAAGCAGACAGAATGCTTGATATGGGATTTGTACACGATGTAAAAAGAATCATCAAACTTTTACCACAAAGAAGACAGACTTTATTTTTCTCAGCAACGATGCCGGTAGAAATTCAGAAGCTGGCAAATTCTATCCTTAATAATCCAGTAAAAGTAGAGGTTACTCCTGTTTCTTCTACCGCAGATACAATCAAACAGTCGGTTTATTTTGTTGAAAAAGAAAATAAGCTGGATTTATTGACCCACATTCTTGAAAATGATATTTCAGACTCGGTACTTGTATTTTCAAGAACGAAACACGGTGCTGATAAAATTGCCAGAAAACTTCAGAAAGACAATATTTCGGCTGAAGCCATTCACGGTAATAAATCACAGAATGCGAGACAAAATGCTTTGAACAACTTTAAATCCGGAAAAACAAGAATTCTTGTCGCCACGGATATTGCCGCACGAGGAATTGATATTGATGAATTGAAGTTCGTGATCAATTTTGAGCTTTCTGATGTTTCCGAAACGTATGTACACAGAATCGGAAGAACAGGAAGAGCCGGAGCTGAAGGTAATTCTATATCTTTTGTAGACGGACTTGATCTTTTGAATCTAAAGAATACGGAAAAACTGATCGGAAAGAAAATTTCTGTCATCAAAGAACACCCTTTCCACACGGATAATCTGGTTGCGCAGAAAAGAGACTCCAACAACAAACCTGCTCAGGGTGGAGATAGACCAAGAACATCCAATAGCAGTAATTCCAGGCCCAATAACAACCGTAAGAAGCCATCTTCTTCAACATCTTCAACGGGGTTAAAAAAGCCTAAGAATAAGAATTTCACAAGAAAAAAATAAATAAAAATCCCTTTTCAAAAACTGAAAAGGGATTTTTATTTATCTTAAAGTTTAAAACTTTTATTATTTAAAAAGATTCTTTGCATTGTCCGTTGTGATACGGTCTATCTCAGAAAAGTCTTTTCCATAAATATCTACCAGTTTTCCGGCTACGAGATCAAGATAAGAGCTTTCGTTTCTTTTCCCTCTATGAGGAACCGGAGCGAGGTAAGGCGAGTCTGTTTCCAGAACAATTTTATCCAACGGAATTTCATTCAGGAACTGATCTATTTTCCCGTTTTTAAAGGTCACTACTCCACCGATTCCTAAAATGAAATTAAGGTCGATAGCGTGTTGTGCCTGTTCCAGATTTCCTGAAAAACAATGGAAGATTCCTCTCAGTTTTGGATGCTTTTTTCTTTCTAAAACCTCGAAGGTCTCATCAAAGCTTTCTCTTGTATGAATCACGATTGGAAGATCTTTTTCTATCGCCCAGTCAATCTGCTGTTCAAAAGCTTTCGCCTGAATATCCAATGTTGTTTTATCCCAATACAGATCGATTCCGATCTCTCCTATCGCAGGAAAATGTCTCTGATCAAGATAATTTTTAACGATCTCAAGTTCTTTTTCCCATGATTCCGGTTTTACATAACAAGGATGTAATCCCATCATGGAAAAAATCTGTCCCGGATAATCTGTTTCCAGCTGCAACATTTTCTCATGAGATTCAGAGTCGATGGCAGGAAGATAGAATTCTGTAATTCCTTTATCTAAAGCTCTCTGAATAGCTTCTTTTCTGTCTTCATCAAATTCTTCTGCGTATAGATGTGTATGTGTATCAATCATTTTATTTAAAATTTCAATAGATCTTCATAAGGATTTTCAAGTCCCAGCAATATTCCGAAAGCAGGTTCTGTCTTTACTCCTTGTTTCTTAAGCTCTATTATTTTTTGTTTAAATTCTTCTCCTTTTTCCTGTAATATTTTGTACTCAGCAACCATATGAAGATATGCGTTTTGCTGTGTTGTAGGCTTATTTTGTCCGAAAATTTCAATGGGAAAATCTCCCAGCATAAAGTTTAATGTAATGCATTTTTCGCCATTTATGATCGGATATTCAACTTTCGTTTCAACATCGTAAGGAATAAACCGGTTAAACATTAAATCATCCAGAAAGTCTTCTTCAAATCTTAAATCCACCTCACAAATAATATCCAGATCACTTCCTTCAATATCAATTTCAATAGGAACAGTTCCTGCTAAAATTGGAGAATAATCCTTCAATTTCTCAAAAAAACGATGTTTTGTAAGAATATAATAAGCTTTTTTCTGCCTTTCATTTCCGTCTTTCAGATAGTCGATTCTGGTAAAATCAAGCATTTAAAATATTTTATGTTTTACTTTCTTGCGCTGGTTTTCAATCCTCTGGTCAAGCTTTTCTCTGAATTCGATAAACTTTGGATCTTTTTTATCACTGGTTTTATGCTCCAGAGCCTTCATGATCTTGAAGTTTTCTTTGATAAAATTCTGGGTATCTACTGAAAAGTAGGCATTTCCAAATTTTTCAAAAATATAATTAACCGCCTGGGTACTGGGATGAATCATGTCTTCTTTATAAAAACGATAATCCCGGAGATCATCCATTAATATCTCATAGACAGGCAGATAATGACAGTCTTCAAACATAGAAATAGATTCATGAATAGCGGTGATCAGTTTGGATTTGCTTAACTGATTTTCAACCATTCCATCTTTCGTATGCCTTACAGGTGAAACGGTAAAAAGGATCTGTACTCCTTCTTTACAAATATCTTTAAGATCCAGAATCGTCTGATATATTGAGCTTGTCAATTCCTGATGGGAAAGCAGTCTTTTTTCAAAGAATTTCTGCGGAATTTTGTGGCAGTTGGCAACGAGTTTATTCTTGGGTAGAAACTCATAGATAAATGAAGAACCGTACGTAATAATAATCCAGTCTGCTTCCTGAAGAAAAGCATTTCCAGCTTCAATATCTCCATTAATTTTATCTAAGGTCTGATGAATATACCGGGTATCAAAACTGGTGTGATGATCCAGAGAAATGTATTCTTCATTGTAGATGATCAGCTCCTCTTCTGCATAAAACGCAGAGTCATGTAATCGATTTACTGCGTTATTGATGGAAAAAGGATTAAAAATCGTCCCAAAAGGATTATTGAGGGTCTGAAGTTGTCCGTCTTGCAATAAATCAGTCATTTCAGAGGCAAAACATGAACCTATTGAAAATATTTTATCTTCAATCTCAATCTTCTTTTCTGATGCCGGAATATCAACTTCTGTTCTGAATTTCATTGTATAGGGATTAGATTGCAGAGAATAGGTCGCAGGTAAATTGCTGCCTGCCACCTACCCTCTGCTACCTATATTAACTTTCTCTTCTCAACAAATAATTTGCCAGTTCGATAAAAGGTTTTTTCTTTTCTTCCGGAACATCTATTTTCTGAAGATAGCTTTGTCCGATTTCATTGTGTTTTTCAATCAAACGTAAAGCTTTATCATCTACTTTTGTTCTTCTGAAAATCTTTTCTACTCCGTAGACCTTATCAACGTTTTCAGTTTTTTTAGAATACCAGTAATCCAGTTCTTTCCTTTCTTCATCGGTAGCATGTTCTCTTGCCAGCAGATACAGAACGGTTTTTTTGTTTTCGTATATATCTCCGGCATGTTTTTTTCCAAACTGTGCCTGATCACCAAATACATCAAGATAATCATCCATGATCTGGAATGCAATTCCGATGTGCTTTCCAAAGTTGAAAATGGCTTTGGCATCTTTAAAATCAGCTTTTGCAATCAAAGCTCCAATCTCAAATGAAGAAGCACTCAGAACTCCTGTTTTATAAGTAATCATTCTGATATAATCGTCGAAAGTAACGTCTTCCTGAGTCTCAAAATTGATATCATACTGCTGCCCTTCACATAATAGAAGTCCTGTGTGGGTAAAAATTCTGATACATGCTTTGAAGATTTCAGGTTCAAGATCTTCAAAAAATTTATAAGCTTTAAGCATCAGTCCGTCTCCGGAAAGAATTCCCACATTCAGACCATGTAAAGTATGGATGGTAGGCTTATTTCTTCTTAAAGGAGCTTCATCCATAATATCATCATGGATCAGCGTAAAATTATGGAAAAACTCAATAGCCAATGCTGGCTTGATTGCCTGCTTAAGATCTCCACCGAACATCTCACAAGCCATCAGCACCATAATAGGACGAAGACGTTTCCCGCCATGGGAAATAATATAGTTCATCGGGTCATACAACTCCGAAGGCTTATCTTTAAAAGTATATTTAGTGATGGCATCTGCAACAATCTGCTGGTATCTGTCTAAAAATTCCATAAAATCTTATAATTTGAACAAAAATACGACTTTTCAAGGCTTTATAAAATAAAAAACTTTGCCCAAATGGACAAAGTTTATATAATTATATGATTTGTTTTTTAAAAAAGGAATGTTACCACAAGATAGGTAACAGCTGCTACTATTGCAGAGATTGGAATTGTTAATACCCAAGCCCAAAGAAGGCTTACGGTAATCCCCCATCTTACTGCTGAAATTCTCTTCGTTAATCCTACCCCGATGATAGAACCCGTGATGGTATGGGTAGTAGATACAGGAATACCAAAGTGGTCTGTAATGAATAGGGTAATAGCCCCTGCCGTTTCTGCACTTACACCTTCTAATGAGGTTACTTTCGTAATCTTGGTACCCATTGTTTTGATGATCTTCCATCCACCGCTCATTGTCCCTAAAGCAATGGCAATAAATGAAACTAGAGGAACCCAAATATAGTGTTGAGCAAAATAATCAAAACGTCCTGCGGAAGGAATATTCAAATACTGTGCATCCTGAAGCATATTAACGTGATAATAAATTACCGCTGCTCCAATGATTCCCATTACTTTCTGAGCATCATTCAAACCATGTCCTAAACTAAACAGTGCTGATGAAACCAACTGCAATCTTTTGAAAGATTTGTCTGCTTTGTGTGGATTTGATTTTTTATAAAGGTGTACAATAATTAATGTAATAATGATGGAGATAATCATCCCTATGATCGGTGCCATGAAAATGAACAGGAAGATAGGAATAACTTTATCAAACTTTACCACCCCCTGATGAGTTACCTGGCTGAAAGCTTCTTTAATAGTCTCCCACATCCCAAGCTCCGGCTGTGCTGCAGCTACTGCATTATAATCCATCATGAAAGCATGCATAAGAGCAGCCCCTAAGAAACCTCCAATCAGCGTATGTGATGATGATGAAGGGATCCCGAACCACCATGTCAAAAGGTTCCAGGCAATAGCAGCTATAAGACCTGAAAATATAACCTCAAGAGTGATAAAATTCTCATTAACTGTTTTGGCAATTGTATTACCAATTTTGAATTCTCCAATAATATAAGCAGCAATAAAGAATGCTGCAAAATTCCAAAGCGCCGCCCAAAGTACAGCCTGGAATGGAGTTAAAACTTTTGTAGAAACTATAGTTGCAATTGAGTTGGCTGCATCATGGAAACCATTGATATAATCGAAGATCAGAGCCAGCGCAATAATAACTATAAGTAAAATCGGAAATTCCATTTTTTGCTATGTATTAGGCGTATTTAATCATGATGTTCTCAATTGTATTGGCAACATCTTCTGCTTTGTCAGTTACAATTTCAAGATAGTTTAATACAGATGAAACTTTAATGATGTTGATGGCATCATTGGTTTCAAATAATTCTACCATTGAATTGGAAAGCAAATCGTCAGCAATATTCTCAATAGAGTTCACCTTAATACAAGCTTCTTTCACCTGCTCCATGTTTTTGAACCCTTTAAGGTTTTTCATTGCATTCTGAATTTCAAGACATGCTTTGTGGATCAATAAAGAGAAGTCTGAATAAGCCTTCAGCTCAGGTGATTTGTACAGGAAAATATATTTTGTGGAAGCGTAGATATAATCAGCGATATCATCCAATCCTGTTGCCAATGTGTGGATATCCTCACGGTCAAAAGGTGTAATGAAGTTTTTCCCTAATTCTACGAAAATTTCGTGAGTAAGTTCATCATTCTTGTGTTCGAAGTCGCTCATTTTCTTCAACATTGAGTCGTCATTAAGATCGAAATCCTTGATTCCTGCGTTGAAGTCTTCTGACATTGCAACTAGATTTTCAGTTACTTTTTCGAAAAGTACAAAGAAGATTTTATCTTTGGGTTGAAAAGCGTGGAAAATATTACCAATTCCCATTTTTTAGTATTTATAATTCGAGTGCAAATTTCCTAAAAAAGGATCGCACGTGAAACTATATAACATTAAGTTTTGTTAACATTCGCTTACCTACTGATTATCAAATGAAAAAACCGGCATTAATGCCGGTTTTATATGGTATAAAAAAGATTAGTTTGCTACTTCAGCTCTCATATCTTTTCCTTTGAACTTCATGGATTGAATATTGCTCAAAACATTGTCTTTAAAAGACTTTTCAACTTCGAAGAAAGAGAATTTCTCTAAGATTTCGATATCACCAATTTCTGCTCTTCTTTTGCTTTTTCCATCATCAGTTGCTTTATTGATAATATCTAAAACGTCAAGCTTCTTCAAATGATCTTTCTTTCCAAGATTGAAAAAGAATCTTACCATGTTTTCATCTTTTCTTCTTGGCTTGCTGCTACGATCTCTGTCTCTTCCGCGGTCTCCTCGGTCTCTATCACGACCTCTGTCTCGGTCTCTGCTATCTCTATCGCGTCCACGTTCTCTTCTTGAGTAATCGTCGTCTCTGCTGCTCAATTTCTGCTCAGTAAGATCGTGCTTGTCTTTGTAGTATAAAGCAAGGTCTTTCAATTGGAATTGAAGCAACTTGTGCACCAATTCTTCTTTTGTAAAATTGCTCAAATCCGGGATCAAGCTATCATC
This sequence comes from Chryseobacterium sp. GW821-FHT04C04, assembly GCF_059420365.1. NCBI lineage: Bacteria > Pseudomonadati > Bacteroidota > Flavobacteriia > Flavobacteriales > Weeksellaceae > Chryseobacterium > Chryseobacterium sp. GW821-FHT04C04. The sequence goes on from NZ_JBWKTO010000001.1 coordinate 1,278,732, forward strand.
AAATTCGAAAAGATCTTCGTGCTCCGTCAATAATTTTTCGAATACACCTCCTACCTGAGCTTTGATAATATCTTCACCTGTAGGAATGAATTTTTCGTGAATTTCAATTTTTGTTGCAGATTTAATCTGCTTCAATTTTCTGCTTTCTTCAGGCTTGATTAAAGACATAGAAATACCGTCTTTTCCTGCTCTACCTGTTCTACCACTTCTGTGAACAAATACTTCAGGATCATCAGGTAAAGAGAAGTGAATAACGTGAGTCAGAGAGTTTACATCCAATCCTCTTGCTGCAACGTCTGTCGCTACAAGAATATCAATGTTTTTCAATCTGAACTTCTTCATTACTGTATCTCTCTGTGCCTGAGAAAGGTCACCATGAAGAGCATCAGCGGCATAACCGTTCTGCATCAAGAAATCTGCTACCTCCTGAGTTTCCATTCTCGTTCTACAGAAGATAATAGAATACTGATTAGGATTGGCATCGATCAATCTCTTCAACGCCTCTTTTTTCTGGCGGTACCCTACTACATAGTATTCGTGAGTAATGTTCTTCTTCACTTCGTTGATAGAACCTACTGAAATACGGTGTGGTTTTGTAAGGTAATTTTTGGAAATTCTTTCCACTTCTTTATTCATCGTTGCAGAGAATAAGAAAGTTTGTTTAGTTTCCGGTGTTTCTCTTAGAATGGTTTCCAATTCGTCTTTGAATCCCATTGAAAGCATTTCATCAGCTTCGTCTAATACTAACCAATGAATCGCAGAAAAGTCTAACGCTTTTCTGTTGATAAGATCTATTACTCTACCAGGAGTTCCCACAATAATCTGTGGCTTATCCTTCAAAGATCTCATCTGATCTACAATACTACTTCCACCATAAACCGCAGTAGTTTTGATGTCTTTCATGTACTTAGAGTAATTCTTTATGTCCTTCGAAATCTGAAGACATAATTCCCGTGTCGGACAAAGCACCAATAATTGGATTTTGCGACTCGTATCGTCAATCATATCCAAAATCGGAAGCGAAAACGCTGCTGTTTTGCCTGTCCCTGTCTGCGCAAGTGCGATCAAGTCGCGAATATCTGAAAGAATAAAAGGGATAGTCTGTTTTTGGATTTCTGTTGGGCTTTCGTAGCCCAGTTCGCCAATTGCCTTAAGGATATCAGGACTTAAATTGGTTTCCGTAAATAAATTCATTAACTATTTTAAAATTTTTGCAAAGATACAATAAATATTTGACTTGTTTTTGAATAAAGTTTGAAATATGTAAACTTAAATTCAGAATCTTTTAATATATTTTTAATTTTTGGAAAATTAAATCCAAAAAAAGAAGCTTAAAGTTAAAAACTTGTTAAACATTGTTTTTTTTTATTAAATTGGATTGATTTTTTCTTTGTTATTTATGAATTTTCAAAAATAAAGCCATGAAAAGCAAATTTTTCTTTTTGATATTCTCATGTATAGTCCTTGAAATATTTGCCCAAAAACCCAATTATCCATCCTCCTGGACGCTGGAAAATTGTATTGAATATGCAAAGGAAAATAATATTCCTATCAATTCTCTAAGGCTTTCAAAAAACTCTGCCCAGCAGGATCTCCTTCAGGCAAAAGAAGCAAAATATCCCAACCTCAGCGGAACCGTTTCACAAGGATTGTTTGCCCTCAATGGAAGTGATGGTCTTCATATGACCGGGGTTCAATCTCAAAATATAGGGGCCAATTCTTCCATGACCCTTTATCATGCAAGCTACATTAAAAATAATGAGGTATCAAAAAACCTGCTGGTACAGATGGCTGATCTGTCCGTACAGGAGTCAGAGAACAACATTACCCTGAATATCACTCAGGCTTACCTAAATATTCTAATGAATCAGGAAAACATTATTTCTCTTGAAAATGTTCTGAAAACGACACAAACTCAATTAAAACAAGGAGATCAGCTCTATAAAGCCGGAAGCCTTTCAAAATTAAATTATCTTCAAATCCAGTCACAAGTTGCCCAGGATCAGTACAATCTAACGTCTGCTCAAAATAATTTAAGAACCAATACGGTCAATTTAAAACAAATCCTGCAGCTTCCCTCTAATTATGATTTCCAGATTGTAAAACCCGACAGCATCATTGTAGATGACCAGTTAAAATCATTACAAGACGTCCAAAACTTAGCACAAAACCAACGTCCCGAAGTAAAATACGGTGAACTGAATGTAGAAAATTCCAATACGAATCTGAAAATGGCTAAAGCTTCCATTCAGCCCACATTGAATCTGGTAGGAAACATCTCAACCAATTACTCTAATGGAAACGGAAATTATTTTAACCAATTGGGAAATAACTTTTATATGCCCATCGGTTTAAGCCTTGGAATCCCGATTTACAACAACAGAATCTATAAAACACAGATTGAGAAATCAAAAATTGCCATTGAACAGGCCAATCTTGATTTACAGAATACCAAAACAGTTCTCAATCAACAGATAGAACAATCTTACATCAACCTTCAGAATGCGCTGTCACAATATGATTCTGCCTCCAAACAGATGGATATCAGCAAACAAAGTTATGACATCGTCAATGCCCAAATGAAACTCGGAAGTATTGACTACGTACAGCTTCAGCAGCAGAGATTACTTTATATACAATCCATTCAGAATTATCTGCAGGCCAAATACACTGCAGTTCTCAATAAACAGATCTACGAATTTTACGCAGGTAACCCTATAAATCTAAAGTAAGCTATGAAAACAAAGAATAAAAAATGGTTGTACTGGGTTGTGGGCGGCATCATTGCAATAGGTGCAGTCTGGTTTTTCTTCATCAGAGAAAAAGAAATAAAAATCCAGCTGGAAACAGTAAAACCTGAAATGGGAGAAATCTCAAATTCCATTACCGCTACCGGAACGATACAGCCTGTAGATACGGTTGCTGTAGGTACTCAGGTATCGGGAATCATCAAAAATATTTATGTGGATTTCAATTCTACCGTGAAAAAAGGAGAATTACTGGCAACTTTAGATCCGGATCTTCTTAAATTTCAGTCAGAACAGTACCAGGCTAATTTACAGAATGCAAAGAGTAATCTTGCTTACAATGAAATCAATATCAACAGACAATCTCAGCTTTACAAAGTCGGGGCTATCAGCAAAGCAGATTTTGACAATGCTACTAATCAATACAATATTGCAAAAGCACAGGTGGGCACTGTAACGGCTCAGCTTTCTACGGCCAATAAAAACCTTTCTCTTACCTATATCTATTCTCCGATAGACGGAACCGTACTCAACAGGAATGTAAGTGAAGGCCAAACGGTTGCATCCAGCTTCAGTACGCCTACCCTGTTCAGTATTGCTAAGGATCTCACCAAGATGCGGGTACGTGCCTCAGTAGATGAAGCCGATATCGGAAACGTAAAAGTTGGTCAGAAAGCAACATTTACGGTGGATGCTTTTCCGGATGAAACATTTGACGGCCAGGTTTCTGAAGTACGTCTCCATCCTACTGTTTCCTCGAATGTGGTCAATTATACCACCATCATCAATGCTGATAATTCCAGCTTAAAGCTGAAACCGGGAATGACGGCAAATATCACAATCTACACCCAGGTTTTAGACAATGTCATGAAAATTCCTGTGGCTGCAACCAGCTTTAGACCAGACAGTCTGATCATCAAAAAATACAAAATAAATTCTCCATTTGCCGATGGTAAAAAACATGAAAAAGGACAATGGAAAAAACAAGACAAAGGTGCCGAAAAGAAAAATGAAGCGGCGGTTTGGATCATTGCAAAGGACAGCACTATTTCCCGTAAAAAAATAAAAACCGGAATGGATAATGATACCGAAATACAGGTTGTTTCGGGATTGGATAAAAATGACAATATCATTACCGGCTATAAAGTTTTGTCAAAAAAATCTTCCGGCGGACAGGCTAAAAGTCCATTCATGCCTCAAAGAAGAGGTGGCGGAAACAACAAAAACAGCGGCGGCGGTGGCGGACCGAGATAAAAAAATTATAAATTTTATATTCTTTTTATACAACCCGTCAATCAACTACTAGCAAACCTAAAACAAAAGTCATGGCAGAAAAAATTCTGGAGATCATGGATCTGAAAAGGGAATTCAGAATGGGTGAAGAAATTGTTCACGCACTGAAAGGAGTGACATTTACGGTAGAAAGAGGTGAATTCGTGACCATTATGGGAAGCAGCGGTTCCGGAAAATCTACCCTGCTCAATATTATTGGCTGTTTGGATAAACCCTCAGGGGGAGACTATATTCTGGATGGTATTAATATCAAAAATTTGGATCGTGATGAGCTGGCTGTTCTCAGAAATCAAAAAATAGGGTTTGTCTTTCAGGCTTACAATCTTCTTCCCAGAACGACTGCAAAAGAAAATGTAGAACTTCCGCTTCTCTATAACTCAAAAATATCTACAGAAGAACGCCACAGAAGAGCTATACAGGCTTTAACAGCGGTAAAACTGGAGAGCAGGATTGATCATCTTCCGAATCAGATGTCCGGAGGGCAACAGCAAAGAGTCGCTATTGCCAGAGCCTTGGTAAATGAACCTGTAATGATTCTTGCAGATGAAGCCACAGGAAATCTGGATACCAGAACCTCTTATGAAATCATGACTCTCATGCAGGATCTCCACCATCAGGGACGCACCATTGTTTTTGTAACCCATGAACCTGATATTGCTACTTTCAGCAGCAGAACAGTGACTCTGCAGGATGGAAAAGTCATTAAGGATATAAAAAATGATTATATAAAGTCTGCCAAAGAAGCCCTGGAAAACCTTCCGGTAAATGATGATTACTGATCATGTAAACTAAAAAAACTACTGCAATGAACATTTCAAACCTCTTCAGAATTGCCTGGAAAGCTCTTTTAAGAAATAAGCTTCGTGCATTTTTAACCATGCTTGGCATCATTATCGGGGTGGCTTCAGTGATTGCAATGACTGCGATTGGAGAGGGCTCAAAAAAAAGCATCAGCGATCAGCTTTCATCCATGGGATCGAATATGATTACCATCCGGCCATCCAGCAATGTAAATGTTTCCGGAGGTGCCCGAATCGGTGCTTCGGGACTACAGACCCTTAAGCCTCAGGATGCAGATGCCATTTCAAAAGGAGCGCCTGATGTTTCTTATGTATCTCCCGCCGTACAAACCAACGGGCAGTCTATCAACGGGCCCAACAACTGGCCTACTCAATTGCAGGGCGTGAATGAAGAATATTTCAGCATCAGAGACTGGAGCATTGCCGAGGGCAATCTTTTTACCAAAAAGGATGTTACTTCTTCCAACAAAGTCTGTCTCTTGGGACAAACGGTTTACAATAATTTATTTCCTAACGGAGAAGATGCCGTAGGGAGTATCATCAGGTTCAATAAAGTTCCTATGAAAATCATTGGAATTCTGGCTTCAAAGGGGTCTAATGCATTTGGGCAGGATCAGGATGATGTGATCATTGCTCCATTCAATACCGTTCAGAGAAGATTTTTAGGAATTACTTATGTTCAGACCATGTATGCAGCTTCTACGAATGAAAACACTTCACAACAGGCTACCGATCAGGTTTCGGAGATTTTAAGAAAACAACACAAACTGCCTGTTGACGGAAGCAATGACGACTTTAGTGTAAGAACTCAAGCGGAACTTATCTCTACCATGAGTTCAACCAGCCAGCTTCTGACTGTTCTTTTATCAGCTATTGCCGGAATTTCCCTGATTGTAGGAGGAATTGGAATTATGAATATCATGTATGTGTCCGTTACGGAACGAACGAAAGAAATCGGGCTGAGAATGTCTATTGGCGCAAGAGGAAAGGATATTCTGTATCAGTTTCTTATTGAAGCGGTGCTCATCAGTATCACCGGCGGAATTCTTGGGGTACTGTTAGGAATCCTGTCTTCAGAATTGGTTACTTTCTTCCTCTCCTGGCCTACTTTTATTACAGAATCTTCGATTATTATTTCATTCATTGTCTGTGCTGTTACTGGAGTATTTTTCGGATATTATCCTGCGTTGAAAGCATCAAAACTTGATCCTATCGAAGCATTGAGATATGAATAGTTTTTGTAAATTTGGATGGTGAGTGCGAGATTTGGGTTTCGTGGTTTCGGGATTAAGAAATCGTTCCAGCCCCACTTAGCAACCCATAAAACAACAATAAAAAACACCTACATCATATGTCTGCAAGCGTTTCTTCGAAAACATTTTATTTTTTAAAAAAATTAAATAAAAATAATAACCGCGAATGGTTTAATGAAAATAAAAACCTGTACACAGAGTCCCATCAAAATGTTGTTTCGTTTCTGGATGAGCTGATTAAAGAGATGTCCGGTTTTGATGAAGAACTTGCTAAGATTGACAGCAAAAAGGCCTTATTCAGAATTTACAGAGATACCCGGTTTTCAAAAGACAAATCTCCTTATAAGACTAACTTCGGGGCTTCTCTTGGAATGGGAAAAGGAAATCAGAAAGGAGGGTATTATCTCCACATGGAACCTGGAAAATCCTTTTTAGCAGGGGGAATCTATATGCCTGAATCTTCTGTTTTAAAAGAAGTACGTAAGGAAATTTCATTGTACGGTGACGATTTTCTTAAAATCCTCAACAACAAAGATTTCAAAAAACATTTTCCTGAACTAGACCAGGATGACAAGCTGAAGAAAGTTCCTCAAGGCTTTGAAAAGGAAGATCCTATGGGTGAATATCTGAAACTTAAGAATTTTATTGTAGTTTATTCTTTGAAAGACGAAGAAGTACTCGATACAAATGCTGTGAAAAACATGACAAAAATTTTCAAACTGATGAAACCTTTCAATGATTTCCTGAATACACCCTTTCTTTGATCTGTAATCTCATCAGAGAGCCACTGAAAATAGTCATGCTGAGTCTTTCAGATCAAAGGCACAAATATTTTTACGATTATTGTAAGTATTTGCTGTGTTTAAAGTACTGAGATGTCTCCGTGACAAATTTAAATACATTAGATTTTAGTTGATTACAAAAACAGACACAAAGCATAACTCCTGAAAATCAGATTATTATAATTAACATTTTTTAAGAAAAGTTTTACATTTTTCCCTATCTTTGCTGTTCGCCAAAAAGCTTACGATGTCTTTATACCAAAAACTCGCTGAAAAACTACAATACATAAGTCCGAATTTCTACAAAAAAAGATATTTTAAAAGTTTAAATAATCTTAGTAAAAATAATTTTTCGGAACGTAATGTAGAACCGGAACTGGTATGGATCAAAGAATACCTTCCTAAAAATGCTGTGATATTGGACATTGGTGCGAATGTAGGAACTTTCCTATACCAGCTGGAAAACACGCTGGATCATGAGCATATTTATGGTTTTGAACCCAATAAAAAGCTTTACCGACGATTGAAAAGGCTTTTCCCGGCAATGCGTATCTTTCCTCTGGCTCTTTCTGACGAAAACAGAATTGCAGAATTCAAAGTACCCATTATTAACGGAAAAACGATTGCTTCCCGCGGAACTTTAAACACTTCTTACAAGGAAAAAGGAGAAGAAAAAAGTTATACAGAAAAAGTGAAAGTGATCAAACTGGATGAATGGGCTGCACTGGAACATTTCAACAGGCTTGATTTCATTAAAATAGACGTTGAAGGCAACGAAATAAAAACACTTCTTGGAGCAAAAGAAACCATCAGACAGTTCAAGCCTACTTTAATGGTCGAGATGGAACAAAGACACCACCAAACACCTATATGGAACGAAATATCTGAAGTGATGAACTGGGGATATGAAGCCAGATATCTGAACAGAAACAGTTTTACGCTGGAGAATCTTACCGAAGATATTATAACACAAAATACAAACGACGAAAAAAATAAAACTCAGTACATCAACAATATTATTTTTATACCTAAAAACATTTAAAACGACTTATGAGTATAGTAGCGAGACAAGGCTTCAAATATTCCATTATCGGTTATATTGGTTTTTTGCTGGGCACCGTTTCCGCAATATTCATATTTCCGAATGATTTTGAATTTTATGGAAAGCTGCGCTACATTCTTCCGACTGCTGAGATGCTGGTTCCTTTTGTAGTACTGGGAATTTCCTATTCCAATGTGAAATTTTTTCACACGGTGGAAAAAGACGGTAAAAAACAAAATATGCTGTCATTATCGCTGCTAACTGTTTTTATTAACTTTCTTATTTTCACGGTTGTATTTTTTATACTCCCCTATTTTTATCCGAAATTCAGGCATTCGGAAGCATGGAAAATCAAGGAAATGATTCTTCCGTTGATTTTAATTCTTTCATTTTGTACCATTTTCAATAAATACACCTCCAATTATAAAAGAATTGTAGTTTCCAATATTTTCGACAATCTATTTCCGAAAATAGCTAATCTGGGAGCTTTCTGTCTCTTTTTCTTTGCTTTATCACAGAAGATGACTGCTGTGACATCACAGAACATTGCATTTGCTTTCTTCTTTGGAATATTCTTGTTGATGCTTTTGGGCTATATTTATTACACGAACAAACTTGAAAAGATTCAGCTGGATTTCAGTACGGATTATTTTAAGAAAAATAATTTCTGGAAAGAGTTTTTCAATTACAGTTTCTTCGGATTTCTGGGAACTTTTGGAAATTATCTGGCGATCAACAGTTTTATGATCGGAGAATTTATGGGTATGGAAGAAGTAGGAATCTACTCAGTTTTATACGCCCTGATTTCATTGATCTCTATTCCACAGCTTGGATTGTTTAATATTTCTGCACCCATCATCAACAAAACTCTTGCAGATGGGGATATGATAGAATTGGACAGATTTCATAAAAAAACATCTTTAACACTGTATTTTCTTGGAGCCGTTTTATTCTCCTGCATCATGGTCGGATTCCCTTACCTGACGCAATTTATGCCAAAGAACGGAACCATGCTCAGAGAATATGAACCCGTAGTCTGGATTTGGGGTTCTGCCGTATTAATAGACCTGGCAACCGGATTTAACGGAAATATTATCTCTCTTTCAAAATATTACAGATTCAATATCCTGGTCATGCTTTTACTGGCCGGACTGACTATTGGACTGAATTATTATTTCATTAAAAATACAGATTTGAAACTGATTGGGATTGCTTTATCTACAGCTATTTCTCTTACCATTTACAATGTAGTGAAAATTGTTTTCAATTATATTGTATTTAAGGTTTCGCCTTTGAGTATTGAAATGATTTTTGTTTCCATCATCTGTACTTTAGCGATTACAGTGGCTATTGTGCTTCCCAACTTCAACAGTAATCTGCTTAATCTTATCTACAAACCAGCCGTTGTTTTGATACTGATCTACATCGGAAATTACTTCACCAAGATTTTCCCGGTTGAAGACTATCTGAATTTGAGATTTATCAAAAGTGTCTTTAAGATTAAATAGATTGAAGTAAAAAAGCAGAGAATGCTACTCCTCCATAGAAATCAGGACTTCAATAGTTATATTAAGCCATTTAAAAACTGTTCCAGTTTTTTCTGAACTTCTTTCTTGTTATACGTTTTATAAAAGTCAAATGGAGCCTCTGAAAGTGTCTCTAATTGATCAAGAATATTTCCTTTTTCAGGAATAATAAAATCAAGCTTTGACGGGTAATTCTTAGGAAAAACAGCCAATTTCCCGTATGCTATGGCATCACCAAGGTTCCCTGTCATTTTAGTGAGTCCATACGTTTCTTTCATGCTGAAAAATTCTGTTTCCTGCTGAATAGGACACCATAGAATATCCGCTTTCTTCATCCATTGTTCAAAGTCTTCAGAAGAAACTCTTTCGGAAAAATATGCAATCTCAATATTTTCAGACAGCTTTTCAGATAACTGTTCAAGTCGTTTTAGCTCATGTCCGTTAGCTTTTCCCAGGAACACAAACTGACAACGTTTATCTGTATTCAGATTCTGAATGGTTTCAAAAATATAAGTATAATCTCTTCTATTCTGAGAAACACCTCCGGGAATGACAATCACCAGATCCTCGTTTTTAGTTTTATCAAAATCTCTTGTATAAAACAGAGGTAAAAACCGATGTCTCTCCGAGACCAGTGCCTCATCCAGCACGAAAAGAGATCTGGAGGTCTGATACACTTTTGTTTTGTAGAATAATCCTTCTTTCAGCCACAATTTTAACCTGAAAATAACATCTCCTTTGAAGATACTTTTCATCAGATCCAGCTTTGAAGCTTTTGTAAAATTGAGATTATGCGTAATAATTGCTGTATTGTACTTTTTTGTTACCGCTAAAAAGGTATTAAAATAACGATGTACAGTACCTATTACCACCAAATCATACCCTTTCCCCTTTAACTGATCCAAAATCATAGAGCTGTCTGATAAGAATGTAGCTTTATTGCTATGACTGATCTGGTCTTTGATTTTTTTTGAAAAATAATAGTCTACCTCAAAATCCTGAGATCCCTTCATAACATCCATGAAAGCCTGAGCAATTTCTGCATGGGTATCTATTTCTATGTATGCTATTTTTTTCACGGGTTTGCGGGAATTATATCTTAAGTTTTGGCTAAAGCCAGTGGAATCTTTATTTTTTATTAAACGGGTTAAAACCCGTTTCTATTAATTAACATTTACAACGTATAAAAAATCACCTTCTACATCTTCAGCCATTTCTTCTTCAACATTCTCCAACGTTGATCGTTAACAGCTTTTTGTTCTTCTTTCGTAATTTTCAGTTCTAATTTCTTTGATCTGCAGCTTTCATAAGATCTAATGATATCGAAGAAAAATGAAGCAGATTTACTTTTCATCGCTTCTTTTGAAGAGGCAATATAAGCCAGAAATCTGTTCAGTCCTAAGAAATAAAAATACCTTCCGTAATAATCAGCGGGGCGAATGGTGTAATCAGTTCCTTTTACTTTAATCAGTTTCACCTGAAGCTCCGAAAGAACAACTTCTTTCCAGCCTAAGTTTTCCAATAGTATAGAATCTATATTATCCCAACCCAGTGTCTCTCTTAAGCCTCCAATCTGAATGAAACATTTTTTCCGATAAGCTTTCATAGGACCTCTTACATGATGCTTGTTGGAATTCCCTTCATAGACCCAGTTTCCGTCTTTTTCTATATACAAAAGCCCTCCTACCAATCCGTATCTGGGATTATCTGCAAAGGCATTTTCTATTGCTGTCAGATAGTTTTCCGGAAGAATGATATCGGCATCAAATTTACAGATGATATCAAATTCATCCATAGATTGAGTCTTTAGTCCACTTTTAAAAGCGTGAATGACTTTAGATCCTGGCTGATGTTCAGATTTTTGAAGGGTAACGGTTTCAAAACGGGAATCAGCTTCTGTATATTTCCTGATAACTTCAGACGTTTTGTCTGTAGAGCCGTCATTCACTACCACTACTCTAAAATCTTTGCTGCTTTGCTGTTGTAAAGAATCGAGAGTAAAGGGAAGGTTGTCTTCTTCGTTATGGGCAGGAATTATGATTAAAAACCTCACGAATGATCAATGATTAATGATCAATGATCAATGATAAGAAGATTTTAGGAATCAATTATCATTGATCATTCATCGTTTATAAAATTTATTTATTATGCGGTTTCAGCATATTTTTCGGATCAAGGATTTCGTCCAGTTTTTCCTGGGAAAGAATTCCTTTTTCAAGAACAAGGTTGTATACACTTTTTCCTGTTTCCAATGCTTCTTTAGCAATTTGTGTAGACTGTTTGTATCCGATATAAGGATTCAATGCGGTCACAATACCAATGCTGTGTTTTACCATATTAAGGCAAATTTCTTTATTGGCTGTAATACCTACCACACATTTCTCACGAAGAGTATCCAAAGCATTGCAAAGGAAATTGATATTTTCCATGATTGCATGAGAAAGTACCGGCTCCATTACGTTAAGCTGTAATTGTCCTGCTTCTGCTGCAAAAGTCACCGTAAGATCATTCCCGAATACTTTGAAACAAACCTGGTTTACCACTTCAGGAATCACCGGATTTACTTTACCCGGCATAATAGAAGATCCCGGCTGCATTGGCGGAAGGTTGATTTCAAAAAGACCCGCTCTTGGACCTGATGAAAGCAATCTTAAATCATTACAGATTTTTGATAATTTCACGGCAAGACGTTTCGTTGCTGAAGAATAAATTACATAAGACCCCGTATCTGGCGTAGCTTCCACTAAGTTCGGAGCTGAAACAATCGGGAATCCTGTAATCTGAGCTAAATTTTTAGCACAAAGAACAGCATATCCTACCGGAGCATTTAATCCTGTTCCGATCGCTGTTGCTCCCATATTGACTTCTACGAAAAGGTCTGCATTGTTATTCAGCTTAGAAATATCTTCTTCTAAAGTAGCTGCATAGGCTTCAAATTCCTGTCCCAATGTCATGGGTACCGCATCCTGAAGCTGTGTACGTCCCATTTTGATAACATCATGAAACTCCTCTCCTTTTGCACGGAAAGCAGCGATAATCTTCTCAAGCTTTTCTACCAAACCGATGTTCATCTGCAGCAATCCCATTTTGATAGCCGTAGGATAAGCATCGTTGGTTGATTGGGAAAGGTTGATATGGTCATTCGGTGAACAGAATTCGTATTCTCCTTTATTTTTACCTAATTTTTCCAACACGATGTTTGCAATCACTTCATTCGCATTCATGTTGATGGAAGTTCCTGCCCCACCTTGGATCATATCTACCGGAAACTGGTCATGATATTTCCCTTCTACAATTTCATCACACGCTTCTGCTATTTTGAAATAAAGGTTTTCGTCTAAAAGCCCTAGTTCATAATTGGTTTTTGCTGCTGCTTTCTTTACAAAAGCCAACCCTTTTATGAAGTCCGGATATGAAGACAAAAGTTGTCCTGAAATTTTAAAATTGTCGATAGCTCTTTGTGTCTGAACCCCATAATAAGCATCTAAAGGCACATTCAGTTCGCCTAATAGATCACTTTCTTTTCTGAAATTTTCCATTACAGATATTTTACTGTTTTTGATCGTTTAAAGATAGCAAAAACGCATCTAACCGATGCGCTTTAATTTGAATTATTTTACTGGATATTTTTGATTCAAAGCTTGCAATATTGCCCATGTTTCGGCATCCATGATTCCGTCATAATTCTGTGGACGGAAATGGTACTGAAATGCTTCAATGGTTTTCTTAGTAGCATCATCCCATTTTCCGCTAAGATCCAACCCATATCCGAATTTCTGCAATCCAGTCTGGATAAGAAAGATAAAGCTGGAATCATTATATCTGGCAGTAATATCAGCTTGTGCCGGCTCAAGATAAGTCTGCTTGGCTGCCTCATCATACCACATTCCGACCTGATACTCGTCATACAGCTTTTTCCATGGGAACATAGGTCCCGGATCCTGTTTTCTTGTAGGAGCAATATCTGAATGAGCCAGTACATTGGTTGCCTGAATCTGATATCTTGTCACAATATCTTTAACCAATGCTGCTACTTTTTTCACCTGCTCATCACTGAAAGGAGCAAAGGTTCTTTTACCAGTAGCATCTGTGGTGTAGCCCATATTTACAATTTCAATCCCGATAGAGGTATCATTAAGATTTTTGTCATTTCTCCAAGCGCTTACTCCCGCATGGTATGCGCGTTTGTTTTCGTCTACCAGTTGATAAATCTCGTTATCACCGGTATTATTTACCAGATAATGGGCACTCACCGGCTGCTGGGTAAGAACAGTAATCGACTTATCATCCAGAAGTGCTGTATAATGTAATATTAAATAACGCTGTCTGAAGTTCTGGGCAACTGCAGGAAAATAAGTCTTCACAACTTTATATCCGGCTGGTTTTGCAGATACAATAGAACCATAACTTGCCGTATTATCATTTTTTGTTGGGTCTGCTATATTAGTAGTAAAAAAATCTACTCCATGATCAGAGACAACTTTTGGTTTGGGAGCCACCGGAGCTGTTGTCTGAACAGTCGGTTTCGCCTGTGTTATCGGGGTTTTCGGTTTGTAAGTATTTTTTTTTACATTTTGTTGAGAAGTACATGAAAAAACAAAAGTGCTTAATCCGATGATATATAATGTTTTACGCATCAGTTTGGTTTTTGGATGATTTATTACTTCAAAAATACACAAATTTTTCTTGAATTTTATTTGGTAAATAAAGAAATCTGTTCTATATTTGCACTCGCAATAACGGAACAACGATCATTAAAAAATAAACAAAAAGGAGGGTTGCCAGAGTGGTTAATGGAGCAGTTTGCTAAACTGTCGACGCGAAAGTGTCGCAAGGGTTCGAATCCCTTACCCTCCGCTCACTTATATATTCGGGGCGTAGCGTAGTCCGGTCATCGCGCCTGGTTTGGGACCAGGAGGTCGCAGGTTCGAATCCTGCCGCCCCGACTGTTTTAGTAGTTTTCTCAAAACTACTCAATGGGTGCGTAGCTCAGCTGGATAGAGCATCTGCCTTCTAAGCAGACGGTCAAAGGTTCGAATCCTTTCGCGCTCACTTAAAGACTTACTATTTTTAGTGAGTCTTTTTTGTTTGTATTATATCTGAATTTTACACTTTAAAAGTGTATTTTAGTTCTATGCACTTTTGTTATATCCTCCATTCCAGAATCTTAGATAAGTTCTATATCGGACATTCTTCAGAATCTTTACAAGAAAGATTAAGAAAACACCTATCAGATCATAAGGGCTTTACTTCAAAAGCTAAAGATTGGACTATTGTATATTTTGAAACTTTCGAATCCAAATCAATCGCATATAAAAGAGAAAGACAAATCAAAGCATGGAAAAGTAAATCTAAAATTCAAAAACTTATAAATATAGCAGAGATAGAGCATCCCGATTTGTAATCGGGACGGTCAAAGGTTCGAATCCTTTCGCGCTCACTTAAAGACTTACTATTTTTAGTGAGTCTTTTTTTTTTTCATACAATACCAGAAAGCTTTTACAGCAAAAAAAATACAGCATCCCGATTTGTAATCGGGACAGTCAAGAGTTCGAATCCTTCAAAAAAATCAACAATTCCTGTAAGTTTTTTTGTTTTTATATATGTCCTGAATATTTCTATTCCTTATATTTTTTCTAATTTATAAATTGGAAAAAAAACAACAATTCTATTAACTATCTCTGGTTTTCTGGTCACTTATTCTATCAATTTAACAAAGCAATTAATCCATTTATCTTATAAATAAATTTTATAATCATAACGTTTTCAATACATTAAATCAAAACAATTATTGATTACATAAAATATCTTTTTCGTTATTATAAAATACCTATATTTACCACCAAGGAGTTCTTAAAACCTTCTTTATCAACCGAAATTGGTTACACTTAGGTGTGCATTAAAAGGGAATCGTGTGCAAATCACGAACTGTCGCGCAACTGTAAGTAACACATAAAGTTTTTATTAATTGATATCCACTGTATATTTTTTATATGGGAAGGATGATAAAAACCGTTACAAGTCAGGAGACCTGCCTATTTCGCATTGACGATGCTTTCGCGATTTGAAGTTTACAGTCAGGTATGATACGTTATGGATATAGTGTGATAAAACTGTTTTGTCAATCTGTATTACTTTTTGAGATGGATTACGAGTGAGCATTAGGTTGTTCTCATTATTCCATGGCTCAAATTCGTATCCCCCTTTCCGTAATTTTTCTTTTCTAATAAAGCACCGCGAAGTTTACTGAGAACTTTTTATAAGGTTTAATCAATGTAAAAAGTTATAAGGTGTACCGAAACAATCTTCATTATTCATGCAGTAACAACAGCTCTATTGTACAGACCTGTACGGCAAGAACTTTGCAAAATCATCAATATCAATATGATTTTAAGATTACTAAAATCCTTTTCTACCCTTTCTTTTTTACTAAAAAGATAAGCATTTACAGCTCTTCTGCTCATTCGAAAACAAATTTCAACTCAACAATAAAATATTATAATGATCAAAAATGAAAATTGGAAATCTCCCGGCATGAAATTCCGGGAGGCAATGGAAAAAGAAAATCCCCTTCAGATTGTTGGAGCCATTAACGCAAACCATGCATTATTGGCACAGCAGGCTGGTTTTAATGCCATTTATCTTTCAGGAGGAGGTGTTGCAGCAGGGTCTTTAGGAATTCCTGATTTAGGTATTACCACTCTGGATGATGTGCTCATAGATGTTCAGCGTATTACCAATATTTGTGATTTACCGCTTATGGTGGATATCGACACTGGTTTTGGGCCTTCCGCATTTAATGTCGCCAGAACTATTAAATCATTGATCAAAGCCGGAGCGGCGGCGGTACACATCGAAGATCAGGTGGGTGCAAAACGTTGTGGACATAGGCCTGGAAAAGAAATCGTAAGCAAAGAAGAAATGGCAGACCGCCTTAAGGCTGCTGCAGATGCCCGTACCGATGAAAGCTTTGTTATCGGAGCAAGAACAGATGCTTTTGCCAATGAAGGGCTGGAAAAAACTTTAGAAAGAGCCGTGGCTTATAAGGAAGCAGGTGCAGATTTCATTTTTGCTGAAGCAGTACCCGACTTAAGTTTTTATCAAAAATTTGTTGATGCTACCGGAATTCCTGTGCTTGCGAATATTACGGAGTTTGGGATGATTAAAATGTACACGGCAGAAGAACTAAAAAACGCAGGAGTCGGGCTCATCCTCTACCCTCTTTCCGCCTTCCGGGCTGCTAATAAAGCGGCACAAAATGTATACAATCATATCCGCAAAGACGGAACACAAGCCAATGTATTGGATACCATGCAAACAAGAGAAGAACTTTATCAAAGTATCGGCTACCACGATTATGAACAAAAATTAGATAATCTTTTTAAACAAAATACTCATGTCAACGAATAGCGAACCAACATTTAAACCTAAAAAAAGTGTAGCACTTTCCGGGGTTACAGCAGGCAATACCGCTCTTTGCAGTGTCGGGAAAAGCGGAAATGACCTCCATTACAGAGGTTACGATATTTTGGATCTTGCAGAAAAAACACAATTTGAAGAGGTGGCTTACCTTCTTATTTATGGTCAATTACCTACAGAAGCACAGTTGAAAAACTATAAAGCTAAATTAAAATCTTTGAGAGGTCTTCCTCATTCTGTAAGAAATATCTTAAAAAGTATTCCGGCAGCGGCACACCCAATGGATGTTATGCGCTCAATGGTTTCGGCAGTTGGGAGTATTCAGCCTGAAAAAGATGACCATAATGTCGCGGGAGCAAGAGATATTGCAGATAAATTATTAGCATCATTCAGTTCAGGACTTTTATATTGGTATCACTATACCCACAATGGTAAAGAGATTGATGTTGAGACCGATGACGATACTATCGGTGGACATTTCCTTCATTTGTTGCATGGTAAAAAAGCTCCCGATTCATGGATAAAAGCAATGGAAATATCCCTTAACCTGTATGCGGAACATGAATTTAATGCTTCTACTTTCACGGCCCGTGTTATTGCCGGTACATCTTCAGATTTCTATTCCTGTATCACTGGTGCTATCGGTGCCTTAAGAGGTCCAAAACATGGAGGAGCCAATGAAGTAGCTTTTGAAATACAGAGCCGTTATCATTCTCCTGATGAAGCTGAAGAAGATATTAGAAAACGTATTGCCAGCAAAGAAGTCATTATTGGATTTGGACATCCTGTTTACACGATATCAGATCCAAGAAATGTAGTCATAAAAAAAGTAGCCCAAGAACTTTCTGAAGAAGCCGGAGATATGCTGTTGTATAACATCGCTGAAAGACTGGAAAGTGTCATGTGGGAAGAAAAGAAAATGTTCCCTAATCTGGATTGGTTCTCCGCAGTATCTTATCATCTGATGGGAGTTCCTACCCTGATGTTCACTCCGTTATTCGTTATTTCAAGAGTTACAGGATGGAGCGCCCACATTATTGAACAGAGACAGGATGGAAAAATTATCCGTCCAAGCGCCAATTATACAGGTCCTGAAAATAAAGACTTTGTCTCCATTGAAAACAGAAAATAAAAAATCCAATTAATCATTAAAATTAAAAAATAAAGATGTCATCACACATTTCAAACGAAAGACCACAACCAGATCAGGTATTAGTAGATATTGCAGACTATGTATTACACTATGAAATTAAAAATGAATTAGCCTGGAAAACAGCTCATTATTGTTTATTAGATACCATCGGATGCGGATTGGAAGCGTTGACTTATCCAGCATGTACTAAGCTTTTAGGACCTATTGTAAAAGGAACAGTAGTTCCGAATGGTGCTAAAGTTCCGGGTACACAATTTCAGTTAGATCCTGTACAGGCAGCTTTCAACATCGGTGCCATTATCCGTTGGCTGGATTTCAATGATACCTGGCTAGCTGCAGAATGGGGACACCCTTCCGATAACCTGGGAGGAATTTTAGCAACAGCCGACTGGCTTTCAAGAACCAATATTGCAGAAGGAAAATCTCCTTTAAAAATGAAGCAGGTTTTGGAGGCTATGATTATGGCTCATGAGATTCAGGGAGTTATAGCATTAGAAAATTCATTCAACAAAGTAGGGTTAGACCACGTATTATTGGTAAAACTAGCATCTACTGCCGTTGTCGGAAAATTAATAGGTTTGACCCGTGATGAGTTGATTAATGCCGTTTCATTAGCATTTGTTGACGGACAATCTTTAAGAACATATCGTCATGCTCCCAATACAGGAAGTCGTAAATCATGGGCGGCAGGAGATGCCACATCAAGAGCTGTACGTTTGGCATTAATTGCTAAAACAGGCGAAATGGGCTACCCATCTGTACTGACTGCCAAAACATGGGGTTTCTATGATGTGTCTTTCAAAGGAAATGAATTCAAATTCCAGAGAGATTATGGTTCTTATGTAATGGAAAATGTCCTGTTTAAAATTTCCTTCCCTGCAGAATTCCATTCCCAAACGGCTGTAGAAGCTGCAATGACTTTACATCACAAATTAAAAGAATCAGGAAAATCATCTGAAGACATCAAAAAAATAACAGTCCGTACCCACGAAGCATGCATTCGCATCATTGATAAAAAAGGACCATTAAACAATCCTGCTGACCGTGACCACGCTATTCAGTACATGCTGGCAGTTCCTTTGATTTTCGGAAGATTGACCGCAGCAGATTATGAAGATAACATAGCATCAGATCCAAGAATCGATATTCTTCGTGATAAAATTGAATGTGTAGAAGACGTACAATTCACTACGGATTATCATGATCCTGAAAAACGTTCCATTGCCAATGCTTTAACTCTAGAACTCAATGACGGAACTATTTTGGACGAAATCGTTGTAGAATATCCAATTGGTCACAAACGCAGAAGAGATGAAGGTATTCCGGAATTGATCAAGAAATATAAAGTAAATCTTGCCAGGATTTTCCCGGAAAAACAACAGAGAATTGTATTAGAAAACTCATTAGAATATGACACTCTGGTAAATCTCGATGTCAACGAGTTTGTTGATTTACTGGTAATTTAATAATAAAAAAGTTGAGAGTGAAAATGAAAACTCACTCTCAGCTTTTCACTCTCAATCTAAAAAACATGTCACAAAAAGTAAAAATATTAATCAACGGGGATTTTATAGAAAGTAAAGCTACAAACTATCTTCCCGTAGAAAACCCTGCTACACAAGAAATTCTTGCAGAAGTCCCTCTGACTGAATTGTCTGAAATAGACCAAGCCATAGAAGCAGCTAAAGAAGCCTTCAAAATATGGAAAGAGATTGCTACTCCGGAAAGAGCAAGATTCTTTCTAAAATACCAGCAGCTTTTAAAGGAAAATCAAAAAGAAATTGCCGAAATCCTTTCCAAAGAAAATGGAAAAACTTTTCCTGATGCAATGGGAGATGTATGGCGCGGAATTGAAGTCGTAGAACATGCCTGCAATATTCCGACGCTCATGATGGGAGAAACGGTAGAAAATGTTGCAAGAGGTGTTGATACCTACAGCTATATCCAGCCACTGGGTGTTTGTGCAGGAATTACCCCTTTCAACTTTCCGGCAATGATCCCTTTATGGATGTTCCCTATGGCCATCGCATGTGGAAATACCTTTATCCTGAAACCTTCCGAGCAAACCCCTATGACCTCAATGAAAATGGCAGAATTATTTTTACAGGCAGGTTTTCCTAAAGGTGTATTGAATATTGTTCACGGGTCAAAAGATCAGGTAAATCATATTCTGAACCACCCGGAAATCAAAGCTATTTCGTTTGTAGGTTCCGTTCCTGTTGCAGAACATGTTTATCGTACAGGGACAGATAACCTGAAAAGAGTTCAGGCTTTTGGCGGGGCAAAAAACCACATGGTAGTCATGCCGGATGCCAATAAAGAACAAGTTATTAACAACTTGGTAGGAGCTTCCTGCGGAGCGGCCGGCCAGCGTTGTATGGCAATCAGTGTCGCTGTTTTGGTGGGTGAAGCTCAAAATTGGGTAGACGATATCAAAAAAGCTCTAAGCACCATTAAACCGGGAGTCTGGTCTGATGAAACTGCGGCATTTGGCCCACTGATTAATAAACAGTCAAAAGATAAAGTTTTAAGATTGATCCAAAGTGCGTATGATCAGGGTGCTGAAGTATTACTGGATGGCAGTGATTATAAAGTAGAAGGCTATGAAAACGGATATTTTGTAGGTGCAACTTTGTTCAATAATGTATCAACAGATATGGACATTTATAAAGAAGAGATTTTCGGACCTGCTTTATTACTGTTAAAGGCGGAAACATTAGATGAAGCCATTAAAATAATCAATGCAAACCCTTACGGAAACGGAACTTCCATTTTCACCAATTCAGGAGCGGCAGCAAGAAAATTTCAGCACGAGATTGAAGTGGGACAAATTGGTGTAAATCTTCCGATTCCTGTTCCATTACCATTTTTCTCTTTTACAGGATGGAGAAAATCTTTCTTTGGTGATCTGCATTCTTACGGCAAGCAAGGTGTTCGTTTTTATACGGAAACCAAAACCATTACAGCCCGTTGGTTTGAAGAAGATATTCCTGCAGGTGATTTGAATATGACGATCAGTTTAAAATAATTTTCCATGGAATTTAACCTAAATGAAGATCAACTGGCGTTTCAGGACGCAGCAAGAAAATTTGCTGAAAAAGAACTGGCACCTTATGCTTCGGAATGGGATGCTCAAAAGATATTCCCAAGAGAAGCAATTGCCAAAGCCGGAGCATTAGGTTTTTGTGGCGTTTACACCAGTGAAGATGCAGAAGGTTTGGGATTATCACGATTAGATGCCACCATTATATTTGAAGAACTGGCAGCGGCCTGTCCTTCTACGACTGCCTACATTACGATACACAATATGGTCTCATGGATGATTGATGAATTTGGGAATGATGAGATCAAAAAGCAACTTTGCCCGGGATTGGCTTCAGGAAAATTATTAGGATCCTATTGCCTTACAGAACCGGGTTCAGGTTCAGATGCGGCAGCCTTAAAAACAACCGCCGTAAAAGCAGATAACCAATATATTATTAACGGGACTAAAGCATTTATTTCCGGGGCAGGCGAAAGTGATATACTCATTGTCATGGCCCGTACAGGAGATTCCGGGTCCAAAGGGATTAGTGCTTTTATTGTACCTGCTGATACTGAAGGGATCAGTTTCGGTGAGAAAGAGAAGAAACTGGGATGGAACACTCAGCCCACCCGATTTGTTTTCTTTGATCATGTGAAAGTAGATGAAAAAAACCTTTTAGGTGAATTGGGGCAAGGATTTAAAATAGCGTTGAAAGGCCTGGACGGCGGACGTATCAACATCGGAACATGTTCTGTAGGAGCCGCACAGGGAGCCATCAATCAGGCCCGAAAATATATGCACGAAAGACTGCAGTTCGGAAAATCACTGGCGCAATTTCAGTCGATGCAATTTAAGATCGCTGATATGGCAACAGAATTGGTTGCCGCCCGGCAAATGGTACATTTAGCTGCTTTCAAATTAGATTCCAAAGATCCCAATGCCACGACTTACTGTGCCATGGCAAAACGTCTGGCCACCGATATGTGCTTTAATATCTGTAATGAAGCATTGCAAATATTGGGCGGATACGGATGTACCCAGGATTTTCCGGTAGAACGCCTTATGCGTGACGCCAGAATTCATCAGGTGGTAGAGGGAACCAATGAAATTATGAAACTGGTGATTTCAAGAAAGATTTTAGAGGAAGGGGAAACACAAATCCGTTAATTCAAAAAATTAAAAATGAGCGTAATACTAACAGAAATAAAAAATAAAGTCGGAATTATCACCCTGAATTCCGAAAAAACACTCAATTCTCTTTCATTAGAAATGATTGAAGAATTGAAAACCGTTTTGGAAGACTGGAAAACATCCGATGAAGTAGTCTGCTTATTCATCCAGGGAGCAGGTGAAAAAGCCCTCTGCGCCGGAGGAGATGTAAGAAAGCTGCACGATACTATTATTGAACAACAAAGCATTGATGGGACAAAGGTACCTCAGCAATGTTTTGATTTCTTTTCAAAGGAATATCAGGTAGATTATATGATTCATACGTATCCGAAGCCGATCATTGTTTGGGGGCACGGAATTGTCATGGGTGGCGGAATCGGAATTATGGTCGGAGCATCACACCGGATTGTTACAGAAAGAAGCAAACTGGCAATGCCGGAAATCACCATTGGTTTATATCCGGATGTAGGAGGAACCTGGTTTTTAAATAAAATGCCCTCAGCCTATGGAATTTATTTAGGATTAACGGGAGCAAGATTAGACGGTGCAGACTGTAAGTTTCTGGGATTGGCAGATTATTATATTTCGTCTTCTGCAAAAGAAATCATCCTTGGTGCTCTTGAAAAAGCTCAATGGAATGGAAATAATCATCAAACCGTTTCTGCTATCCTGGAAAAAATTTCTAAAGGAACAGATATTCCGGAATCACAGGCACAGATACACCATTCCTTCATTAAACAATTTGAAAATGTTAATTCTTTAGAAGAATTCAGAGAAGTACTTGTCAGTTATCCTGACAAAGATGATTGGATCAATCATGGATTTAAAAGTTTTGAAGCAGGCTCTCCAAGTTCTGCTAATATCATCTTCAGACAATTGAAGCAAGGTGAAAATGCAAGTTTGGAAGAAGTATTTCAATCCGAGCTGAACCTGTCCTGTCAATGCTGCATACATCCTGATTTTGCAGAAGGCGTAAGAGCTTTATTGGTAGATAAAGACCTATCTCCACAATGGCATCCGGCTACATTAAATGATGTTACCAGAGAATGGGTAGACCGTTATTTTACTCCGCTTTGGTCTCACGAAGAACATCCATTAAAAAATTTAGGAAAAAAAGAATAAATATGGCGAACATAGCATTTATAGGATTAGGAAATATGGGTGGGCCAATGGCCGCAAACCTGGTAAAAAACGGTCACAACGTTATTGGATTTGACCTTTCCAGCACTGCTTTAGAAACATTGGTTTCTGCAGGCGGACACATCTCCGATTCAGCTTTATCAGCATCTAAAGACGCAGATGTGGTGATCTCCATGCTTCCATCAGGCAAACACGTTGCTGAACTCTATTCTGAAGAATTCATCAGCCAGCTGAAGCCTGATACCTTATTGATTGACAGCAGTACGATTGATGCTGTTACCGCCCGCTCTGTTGCTCAGCTGGCAGTTTCAAAAGGCTGTAAAATGATTGATGCACCCGTTTCCGGAGGTACCGCAGGAGCTCAGGCAGGAACCTTGACTTTTATTGTAGGAGGTAAGACCAAAGACTATGAAAAAGCAAGACCGATATTAAAATGTATGGGACAGAATATTTTCCATGCAGGAGATTCAGGAGCGGGACAGGTTGCCAAAATCTGTAACAATATGTTATTAGCTGTACATATGATTGGAACCTCTGAAGCAATCAACTTGGGAGTCCGTCATGGTTTAGACCCTAAAATATTAAGTGAAATAATGCAGAAGAGCTCAGGCAGAAACTGGTCGCTGGAAGTCTACAATCCCTATCCCGGAGTAATGGAAAACGCTCCCGCTTCAAGAGAATATTCGGGAGGTTTTGCAGTAGACTTAATGACAAAGGATTTAGGATTGGCTGCAGAAGCAGGACTGGAAACCAGAACCTCTACTCCATTGGGAAATGCTGCTTTAAACCTCTATAGAATATGGAGTGAAGCCGGAAATGGTACAATCGATTTTTCAAGCATTATTCAACTCTTAAACAAACATCAATAATCATGAATTTTGAAACATTACTATATCAGCAGGAAGGACATATCGGTACATTAACCATTAACCGTCCACAAGCTTTGAATTCTTTGAATGAAACGGTTTTAAAAGAACTGAAATCATTTGCCGATCAAATCAAATTGAACAAAGATATTCGTGTTTTGATCATTACCGGATCAGGCGAAAAGGCTTTTGTTGCAGGAGCTGATATCAAAGCAATGCAGGGCATGACCCCAAAAGAAGCAACAGAGTTCTCGATTATGGCTCAAACCGCTTTCAATTCCATTGAAGAACTACCGTTCGCTGTTATAGCAGCCGTAAATGGTTTTGCCTTGGGTGGCGGCTGTGAACTGGCTCTGTCTTGTGATATTATTCTGGCAAGTGAAAAAGCAAAGTTCGGATTACCGGAAGTAACCCTTAGCCTATTACCTTGTTTTGGGGGGACCCAGCGTCTGCCAAGAGCCATCGGATTGTACAAAGCAAGGGAAATGGTATTTTCCGGTGAATTCTATTCAGCAGAAGCTTGTAGAGAATTTGGATTTGTAAACCGTGTTATTACCCCTGAAGAGCTATTAAATGAAGCTAACAAACTAGCGGTAACGATTGCCTCAAGAGGTCCTGTAGCGGTAGCAAAAGCAAAACAATCATTGAATACAGGTAACGAATTACATATTACAGAAGGCTTACAACAGGAGGCCGTTTTATTCGGAGAATTATTTGATACACAAGACCACAACGAAGGTATTGGGGCATTTATAGAAAAAAGAAGTCCGGATTTTAAAGGAGAATAATAAAAAATGAATTTTGAAAGAGAGAAATTAGTGTTGCCGGAAGGTGGTAAAAAGCTTCTTCTGCATTCCTGCTGTGCTCCTTGTTCTGGAGAGGTCATGGAAGCAATAATCGCTTCGGATATTGACTTTACTATTTTTTTCCATAATCCCAATATTCATCCAAAGAAAGAATATGAATTAAGGAAAGAAGAAAATATCCGTTTTGCAGAAAAGCATACCATTCCTTTTGTTGACGCTGATTATGATGTTGACAATTGGTTTACCAGAGCCAAAGGGATGGAATGGGAACCTGAGAGGGGAATCCGATGCACCATGTGTTTTGATATGCGCTTTGAGCGTACTGCATTATATGCCTACGAAAACGGATTTGACATTATTTCCAGTTCATTGGGAATTTCCCGATGGAAAAATATGGAACAAATCAACAATTCCGGTATACAAGCAGCCAGCCATTATGAAGGAATTACATACTGGACGTATAAAAGGCGGCTCAAAACGAATGCTGGAAATAAGTAAAGAAGAAGAAGAATTCTACATGCAGGAATATTGTGGCTGCGCTTATTCTTTACGGGATACCAACAAATGGAGACTAGAAAATGGAAGAGAGAAAATAAAATTGGGTGAAAAATATTATGGAAAAGAATGAGAAGGTATTATGGGGTGAATCTGGATTACAACTGGAACAAAAAATAAGGTCATTCCATCAGAATGTACACCCGATCAGTATAGGAAATAATGCAGAAGAGCTGAAATATTTTGTGTCGTTAATGACCTTTGAGGCCCATGAGATAAAAAAAGTATCGGAAACAATCAATCAACATTCTATTGATCAAAAATTTTCAGATCCTGGAAGTACATCATTTGATCCTTTACAATTAGCAGTTCAGTATTTTCAGAACGGCGAAACAGAGGACGCATGCTGGCTGCTGTTTTTATACTCCTATATTGGAAAACATCCCAATGATGAATGGAATCTGTTGAGAAAGATGTATTTCAACACTCGCAATAATGAGGTGTGGAAATGGGAAAATATAAGTACTCATTATGAGGTTTTTCAGGAATGGTTTTTGGAAAATATCCCTACCATAAAAAATAATGCAGGACTGGGAGAGCATCACAAATATTCTGAGCTGAGCGACTCCAAAGCAGTTGTCATATGCCGGGATATACAGGAATATATTATTTGGATACAGGAATTTGGAAACCATCATACCCTCCTATCCAATCAGGCAGAAATCACTCCTACTAAACTATTTCAGGAGCTGTATAGATCAATGGGTGCTAAAACCAGTTTTAATAAGCTTATTAAGTTTAAATATTTAAGTCTGTTAGGCATTCTTTCTATATTTCCTATTCAACCCGATCAGCCCTATCTGAATGATTTCATCTTATCCAGAAGAGGAGCACAGCATCTTTTTGAAAGTAAGAACCGCAAAAAAATTCCGGTTGAGAAATTGAATGCTCTCTTACTTTCATTACATCATTATTTGGAACTCAACCATGGCTTAGAAGTATTACAGAAAGTCTTGGCAAAATGGGGGAAAGAAAGATTTAAAGTAGAAAGACAAAATTTTAAAAGATATATTTGATTTTGTAGGAGGCTGGCATATTCTTATGACCGGTCTCCTTTTTACCTCTACAAATAGTTGTAATAAAAATCAAATTGTTATAATTTTGCTTTTCCTATTCAAATTCAATGAAAAATTTTAATCTCATTATCGCAAGCTGTTTCTTTATCTCGATATTATCGTGTACGTCAACAGCTCCAGTTTCAACAGCTTCCACCCAGAGCACGCCCTATCAAAACCTTGGTCGTGACGGAAAAATATATGCTGCATTTTATCAGCAAAGAGCGGCAGAATATGAAGCTCTATGTCTTCAGGCATACAATATTGCAAAACTCCGTCTGGATGAAGCTCTAGCTCAAAAATCAGAGAAACCTTTAGCAATCGTTTCAGACATTGATGAGACTTTTTTAGATAATTCTTATTACGCCATTGAACGTTCAAAGATGGGAAAGAATTACGATCAGAAAACATGGGAGGAATGGACGGCGAAAGGGATTGCCAAACCCCTTACAGGTTCTCAGGAATTCTATCAGTATGCTGCAAGCAAGGGGATTCAGGTTTTTTATGTAACCAATCGTATTGAGCAGGAACGTGAAGGAACCCTGAAGAATTTAAAGAAATACAATTTCCCTGTTCAAAATGATACCAATCTTATTCTGAGATCAAAAGAAAGCAGTAAAGAAAACCGTAGAAAAGATATTGCTAAAAATTATAATATTGTTTTACTGTTAGGAGATAATCTTGCCGACTTCTCAGCTATATTTGACAAAAAATCGGAAACAGAAAGATCTGCTGCTGTGAAAAATTCAGCAGATGATTTCGGTAAAAAATTCATTATCATTCCCAATGTAGGTTACGGAGACTGGGAATCTTCATTTTATAATTACAAATATGATTATACCGATCAGCAAAAAGATTCGATGATGTATGATGCTGTGAAATCTAATCCTTAAACAATACTTTTCAATTTCCTATTAAGTTCTTATAACCAAGAACTGGAGAATTCGATCAAGCTTACAAACCTCACAACTTTGCTGTGAGGTTTTTTTATAAATTTTCATACATAACACTTCCCTATTCTTTCCTTTATAAGAGTTAGCTATCTGTCTGACTTATTTTTTGAGACAACTTTTATTTTTCATGCAATAGAAGATCAGAATATATCCCAACATCAGGACAAAAGTGACGAAATGACACTGTTTTATTTATGGCATTATTTTCGACCTAACAGTAAATAGTTTTCATAAAAAACAAATATTTACTATTATATTTAAAGCCAAACAAAATAGTAAATAGATATTCAATAACTGTGTAATTTTGAATGGATGAAAAAGATATTTTACATTTTTATAATTTCTGTTGCTGCAATTTTAATTCTGAATACCATTGTTTTCAAAGAAATTCCCGAAAAAGAAAAACAGGAACTTCTGAAGGATGTCCGGCAATACAAGCATACCATCAACAGTATTTCTATGGAATACCCGGATGACAGCGACCTGAAGATTCTGGATTCTGTACTTAAGGACAACAGAATTGTAATGCTCGGAGAAAATGTTCACGATGACGGAGCTACCATGCAAGCCAAAAGCAGGATGATAAAATATCTTCATGAGAATCTGGGATATCATGTTGTACTCTATGAAGCCGGGCAATATGACTCTTGGATCATGAATGAGGAAATGAAAAACCACAATATGAAAGTTCCTGTAGATTCTATTGGCGGGCTTGGTCTTTTTGAATTCTGGTGGAACAATAAGGAAACGCAACCCCTGATCAGCTATTATCAAAAAACGAAAACCTCAGCAAACCCAATAGAACTGGGTGGATTTGATATTCAGTTTTCAGGAGATGTTCTTAATGAGCGACGTGATAAACTGTTGAAAGGTTTTTTACATAAAAATGATATTGACCTCAAACGCTTTCCAATCCTGACTCAATATATTGATAAGCTTAATTATCTTATGTACGATGGTTTTGTTAAGAGAAACTTAACAGGAAACCAAAAAAAAGAACTCCTTACAGAGATCAGCCAGCTTGAACAGGCGGCTTTAAAGCTGAAAAAAAATCCTGAGAATGACATGTATGCCCGGTACGTGTACGACATGAGGAACAACTTTGATAAAAAATGGAAATATAAAGCCGGATCTATGCAGAGCATGCAGTTCAGAGATTCTTTGATGGCTAAAAATCTTATTCATCAAATCGATTCCGTTTATCAGGGCAAAAAAATAATCGTATGGAGCGCCAATATTCACACTTTTGCAAACAGATACAACAAAGGTTATCTGCCGTTGGGAGCCTATATCAAAAGTAAATATGGAAAGGCATCCTACATGATTGATTTTTCATCTTATGCCAAATTGAACACTACGAAAAATCTCATTGATAAACCGGGAAAATTGGCGATTGAAAATACATTTCATGCCATGAAAACTCCTTACTTTTTTATCAACTTAAGAACTATTCCGGAAAATTCTGTCTTAAAAAAGGAATTTGTATCCACCATTAATCAGGGAACAGACCAGAAAAAAGTCTGGAGCCAGTTTTTTGACGGAATATTTTACATCGATACCAATACTTTTTTAACACCCACGCAATAATGGAAAGCATTACAACTAAGGATCTCAACTATACGATAGGTTCTAAAACCATTCTGAACAATATCAATCTCAATATTCCTGAAGGCAGTATCTACGGGTATCTGGGGAGAAATGGAGCTGGAAAATCTACGACTATCAAACTTCTTTTAGGCCTTTTGGAATCCAAGGGAGACTCTATTTTTATTCAGAATAAAAGTTTAAAACAAAACCGGACAGAGATTCTTTCGAATACAGGAAATTTGATTGAATCACCTTGTTTCTATACCAAACTGACGGTTTTTGAAAATCTGAAATATCTGGATATTATCTATGGCAAAGGAAATAAAAGAATCGATAAGGTTCTGGAACTTGTAGATCTCCATAATGAAAAGAAAAAGAAGGCAAGCGCCCTGTCCATGGGGATGAAGCAGCGTTTGGGAATTGCCATGGCCATCTTTCATGATCCGAAACTATTGATTCTGGATGAGCCTCTCAACGGGCTTGATCCACAGGGAATTTTTGAAATGAGAAAACTTTTTCAGCATCTGAACGAAGAGGGAAAAACCATTTTTCTTTCGAGTCATATTTTGAGTGAACTTGAAAAAACGGCTACCCATATCGGAATTATTGAAGGTGGGGAAATGGTTTTCCAGGGGACAAAGAATGAACTTCTAAGCCAGGTTGAGAAAGAAGTTGTTCTGAAAGTGAATGATACCGAAAAAGCTTTATCTGTTCTCCAGGAATCTTTTTCTGCAGCTCTAAACAGTCCGAACAAAATCTCTGTAAAGATCAACGATGACAAAGAATTCAATGGACTCCTCTCGAAGCTGATTCAAAACAACATTGAGGTCTATGATATAGAATCTCAAAGCACCAATCTTGAGCAGATCTTCATTAATTTAATCTCTAAAAAACATGACTAATACCAATACTTTTTTAAAAGCTTTTTCATCTGAGCAATATAAACTTTCCAAAAACAAAGAGATTTTCGGAATATTACTTATCCCTGTTCTCATCATCTTTGCGGTTGCTTTCTATATTTCGTATGATGTCATCCGCTCAGGAATTGAAACCACAGAAGGAACCGTCAATCCATGGAAATCGACATTGGGAAGAACTGTTTTTATGTTCTTTTATCTGCTATTTCCTATTTTGGTTGCTCTTTTTGTACATGCCTGCTGTGATGTGGAATACCGAAATAATAATTATAAAATTCTTTTTACCCTTCCCGTCTCCAAGACGAAAATTTTTTTTTCAAAAGCAGTATTTATACAACTTACTGTTTTTTTCTCTACCCTTTTATCTTATCTCGCTTTACTTTTAAGCGGATATCTTTTAGGCATTGCTTTTCCACAGCTTGGATTTCAGAATTATGACTTCAGGGAAGTGCTGTTTTATGTTTTCCTGAAATTTTTCATTACCCTTTCTGCGATCTCAATGGTACAGCTTACGTTAAGTCTTCTTTTCAAAAACTTTATTTATCCTATCGGATTTGGAGTATTCATGCTGCTCTTTACTACGATTATTCATGAGAAAGAATCCGCTGATTTTTTGATTTATATCGGAGGGTACAGATCAATGGAGAATTTCCTGAACGAAAATATTGCTTTTGAAAGAATGGATTATGTTAACATAGCCTCTATATTGATATTCATGGCTGCCAGTTTTTATCTTTTTATAAGGAAGAAAGGGGGATAAAAGGATGGAAGATAGGAGCTGGAGGATGGAAACCTATCAATGAATTGATTTCAATTAACTCCCATTTTCAAGCTTCCTTATCCGAGTATTTACGCAGCTCCTTTTACTTTTGTTTCGTTTTTGGATGCTTCGTATTTTTGTTTTCTAAGTTCACGCTTCATTTTTCTATATTCCCAGGGAGCTACAGCATTAGCATCCTGCCAAAGACCGGCTTTTCTATACTGTGCATTTTCCTGAAGCTTCCCCAAAGAAGTATCTTTAGAGTAAGAGAAATACCACCATCCCAATCCAGCTTTGATAAGCTCTTTGGAAAGGTATTTTCCATTGTCATAATACACTTTCGCAATAGACCTTCCATAACGGTCTGTAGTGGTTTCAACAAAACTTACCGTTTTCCCAAATACCTGGGCAGAAGTAAACTGTTTAGCATTTTTCCCAAACGCTTGTCCACTTTCCGGACAGTCGACTTCAGCCAGTCTGATTTTTTTTTGTTGATTGCCTTTAAGCAGTAAAGTAATGGTATCTCCGTCTGAAATTTTGATCACTTTTCCGGTTGTCTGTGAGAATAGCAATACAGGGAAAAGTACGTACAGCAGCATTAATCGTTTCATGTGCCAAAGATAGGGATTCGTGGGGCTTGTTAATGAAAAAAACCTCGCAAAATGCGAGGTTTTTTTATGTCAAATTGAACTATTTGATTTTTTTTGCCTCAAAGTAAGGAGACTTTGCGGACCGAATTATTCAACATCCAATACTTTATGAACATCGTTAAAATTATACCAGCGTTCTTTTTTACCAGGATAATAGTAGTATAATTCATCCAAATATGTATCCTCTTTAAGAAAGGAAGTTCCTTTATTTATTGGTATTATATAATTGTCTAAATTATTAATGAGACTAATGTATTGACTGTAATTGTATTTAGTTTGTGAAGAAATCGTTTCGCATAGTATATTTTTATTGTCAATTCTATTACCATCATCGCTGATGCTTCCTCCACTTGAAGCATATTCCTGAATCAATTTCTTATTAAAAAAAGAGGCTAATTTTTGCACATCAATTGCTACGAAGAATAAATACCCTCCTTTTTTTAACAGTCGAGATAATTCATATAAATCTTTGGAAGAACTATCAAGTTTTTTTTCAGATCTACGTTCATCAAGAGTCAAAAAATTCTCTCTACAAAAACACCTTTTAGCCATTAAAAACTGTTGAAATGCTAAACTATCTTTTTTTAAAAATGTTTGCAATTTTTCATATTTGGTATTTCCGACATGAGTTTGTCCCCAAATTATCACATTAAATAGCAAAAAAACTACAACAATGAATTTTTTTTTCATCACTTACTTTGTTTATTATTTTGATCTGCAACGTACAAGTAAACAGTTTGAGCATCCTTTAGATACATGTGGCTGTTTCCACCTATAACTATCTTTCCATTATATATTGTTACGTGTCCTGTATAGCCTGCATCTTTCTTTGCAATCATAACAAAAGTGCCCTTTTTACCACCAAAAGCTTCCTGAACTTGTTCTTCAGAAGTTGGATTTTCCACTTTTATAATTTTGTCTTCATTTCCTTTATAAATTTTGTCTAATACTTTTTTAAATTGCCCTGCTGTTGACGTGATATTCAAATCTTTCATTTTACCAGACAATCCTTTAAAATCCGGTGTTAAATACTTTCCATACCCCATTTTATTATATGCTATAGAACCTCGTGTTGCGCATGCATTAGTCATATTAATTGGTCTTTGACCAACTAGCCTTAATACCTCATTATCTCTATCATATTTTTCACCATACACATAAGAAAATATATCCAAATTAGAGACTTCTCCATTTTTCCAGGTCATATCATCTTGTGTTTTAGGCCACTTATTATATAGTAAATCCCATTCTACCTGTTTTCCATTTGGATCTATATATCTAATTGGATTTTGATACGTATAAATATATGGGTTTAGATTTCCCCAGAAATATACTCCTTCATTATGCTGCCCATCACCATAAAACTGAGTCTCCATCACCGGATTGTAAATAGCTAATGGATCCACTCCATACCAAATACTTGCTCTCGGGTTATAATATCTTGCTCCGTAATAATACAGCCCTGTTTCTCTGTCAAGCTCTTTTGCATTGAACTTATATGGGTTATCATATACTCCTGTTTTCTGCTCCAGCATGGTCTCCCCGAACGGTAAATTTAAGAAAAACTGAGTACTCCTATCACTGCAATAAATAACATTACAAATGATAAAGACTATTCTTAAAGTACAAAACCTCACAAAATGCAAGGTCACTTATAATATTAAGTTATTTTTTTTGATCTTAAAGTCAGGAGACTTTGCGGAGCGGAGAATCTTAAAAGACTAAATGATCAATATAAATATTAAGACCTGCTCTTTTTAAAAGTTCTAAAGATGTTGCAAAATAGCTAACTCCCAAGGCATCTTCTATCGCTTGTACTGAATTGATATACAGATGAAATTTTTTCATGTCATTATTCACACTCACATCTATAGTATGATCATGAAGTGAGTCCAATCCATTTCCCATAAAACCTTTTTTTCCAAAAAACAATTCACCTAAATAACAGAAAAAATCTTTGTCATCTTTAACAAGACTTCCATCCATTTTCATGATGGTATTCTCTTTGCTCATTTTATAAAGACCGTGATTCCAAATAAAACAAGCCAGGATATAAGAGCTTTTAAGTTCTCTATTCTCAGACTTCTGCCAGTTAAAATCTGAATGATTAAACCAATCATAAAAAATTCTCATAAGATATTGATCATATCCCCTTCCTGTAATACTCATTTTATTAATCATAGTTCCATAAAGAATAATCCCATCTGGCTCACTATACTCCTCTTCAGTTAAAACATAGTCTATGATAAATCGGGTTTTATATAATATTCTTTTTAGACCTGCTTTATTGTAAATTTTTACGTTCAGCTTAATTTCAGGTTTTTCTAATTCCTCTAAAATAATGGATTTAACTTCAGGCTTAACCTTCAGCAATAATTTATCATTGACAATTTTCTTATCTCTAGTAAGATCTAAATAATCTATTTTATTATTATTTAAAAATATCTCCATTTTTATTTACTAAATTGTTTTTATTCCATAACCGACCTTATTCTTAGGATCTTATCCGGCAAAGTCTGCAATTTTGTATATAACAAAATTTGTGAAGCTGTCAGGTTTATTGGCATCAGCTAAAACAAGATAAATTATTGCCCCTCTAAACCAAATTTATCTCCATAATCAAATTTATCAATTTTATCAGAGTTTTTAATAACGATCTCTAAAGAGCCTTTTGGTTTTAGTATTGAATCTCCAACAGAAACCTTATCCCACCAATCTCTATAAACCAATATACTATCTTTATTGCCATACACCAAGAATGGTATATTGTGATTATCATAATTAATATACTTTTTGCTAACTATTGATTTTATTTCCTTTTCTCTCATTTCACCTAAAAAACCACCCTGCCTTTTTGAAGAAAACATAAGATTGTATAAAAACACAGTAGCAATAATAATCAACATGATTACTAAACTTCTATTTATTATTTCTAATCTTAAAAAATCCATTTTATATCCTTACAGAAACTATTTCTAACAGATTATATTTGTAATACTATCACCAGTTAAATGGCATGGCTACATAAGTATTTTCAAAAATATTTAAGGGCAAAGCTTCGGCTGTTTTTAAGCAGGTGTTGCCACTCTTCACAATACAGACTTTAAGTAATTCTCCACGATGATGATAGCCATTTAAAATTAATGCCTGAATACCTTCTTTATCTAAAATCCTGACAAATGCTTTGAGTTTATCAACTCTATCTGTTAATTCCAGACAACTTAAATCGATATCGGTAAAAGACATATGATTATCCGCCACAATTTGAACAAAATGTTGTCCGGTATCATATGCTGTCAGGTCTTTAAATTTTTTATCAGCAGCTGTAAGATCTATTTCCAGACAATCCAGATATACCTTTCTATCAGCTGATAAGTAGTTCTGAGTATGCAGCTTAGATTCTTTTGTGATCTCAATATTATTTCTTCTGAAAGCTCTTTTCCATTCATCTATTTTTATTAAAATATCTGTATCTGCATATTCCCATAAAAAAGAATAAACCTTTTGGCCAGGGAAAAGATCACCCATTTGAATTCCATATTCATGATTATAAAACAACCAGAAGCTATCGTAGTTCAATTCACTGTGTTTAAAAAAGTTTAAAAGGTAATAATGATGGATATCTTTATATTTCTTCATAAAAAATTAATGCTTTTTTTGGAGGGTATTTCTGTTTTTGCTGAAATAATTATAACTCCCAACAGCCAATATTGACAGGTAGAGAAGAATAATTTTCAACAAAAGCATCATGATCAAAACGATAAAAATAAAAGTCTTCCATATTAATCTCAATTTTATGGATCGTAATTTCCAGGTGTAAAAAAAATTCAACAAATTCTTTCACAAAATCATTGATATTAATTATTACACTCTCATCAGCATATAATCCTCCATTAATCTGATTGTCAGAATAACCACCTCCCCAATACACCGACCGATCTTCAATAAAAGCAATGAAACTGTCTACTACAAAAGTATCCGGTATATTTTCATGAATCGTAATTTTAAACTCAAATATATCCTTCATCCTTATTTTGGTTAATAATCCTATGTAGTATATAAATTTGAAATATCAAAGGGAAACTTTATATCTATGATATCCCAACTCTCTGCTTTTTTTAAAATAATATCCGAACCTACGAATAATGATTCTGTCTTCAATAAAAAAACATTGTCATTTTTATTGTTCTTTTCAAAAATCAGATTTATAATATTCCAATCACTTCTAGTAAAAATCTTCTTCTCTATTATATTTCCAATGTGTTTAAAAGATTCTTCATCTATTTTCACACAATAATATGTTTTCTCTCCATGGCTATTTTTCTGAATACAATTAAATATATACTCCTCATTTTCAAATGAAATAACCGACGTTATAATATCATCATACCAATCAATTATATGTAGTTTAGTAATGATCATGTCTTACTTAAGTTTAAAAATTTTATTTATAATCGACTTTTAATATTTATTGATCAGATTTTACCAGCTTCATAAAATCTTTATAGCCGATTTGTATATAAGAACTCTGGTGTGTTGTATAGTTGATTAAAAAACATTCATCACAATAATTATTGAATTTCGCAACATATTTTAAAACAGATCCATGATAAAATAATAAGATATGCTTATTCCCTGCCGGACAGTTTGGTCTTGGAAAATACACATCATATCTGGATTTAAACAGTATCGAATCAATTTTATGGCTCGGTTTCAGAGAATCTATAAGGGTAAAATTCAATTTTTCTATTTTCGGATAAAGAATACTATCTTGGTCAGATAATGTACTTTGATGAAGTTTATTCTTCCATGTATCAGAATCCCCAGACTTTTTATTGTACTTATACTCCTTAATATGATCGTATCCGTAGGAGCTTGAGTATTCCTTATTACAGGAAACAAGAAAACAAAACACTGCGAAAAGAGTGATAATAGAACTTAGAAATGATAACCCTAATTTCATAAATTTTAATGTTTACGGATTGATTTTAATGGTTGTAAAGACTTTTAAAAATACCTCTTTATTCTCTTCGCTGATGTCACTAACAATAATAGCCATTTTATTTTTGTGAACATTCACACTGTCAAAATGAATCCCGATGGATCCTTTATTCATTTTCTTAGGCAGCATAATCTGAGCCCTGTGCTTATTGATGGTATCGTAGTAATAATAATTAACGTTATAAATTCCATTTTTGTAATCTCTATCAGAATTATCAGATAAATAGGCTTTAACTTCTCTGTTATTCTTAAACTTTTCAAAAATTTCAGGTTCCACCGTAACCATATAATTATCTTCTTCAAAGGGTTTATAATCACCATAATAAATATAGCCAATACGTTTGTTTCCTGTATTGATGCTATATACCCTTGAATCTATGGCGTGTTCTTGCTTAACGGCAAATGATTCGGGTAAACTAAGAGATATATTGGCAATTTTATGGATTATAAATTTTTCATCCCTGCAACAAGAATACATCATCATCAAAAAACAACTGAGCAGAAGAAAATGAACTCCCGTTTTCAAAGCTGTTTTTTTATATTTTGGGATAAGAATGTTTAATGTGAACAAAAAAAGCGATTTTTTTTTAATCATTTTAAAAGTAGGCTAAATCAATGGTTATTAACAGGCTAAAGGTAATGAAAAAGGTTTCAAAAAAATTAATTAAAAAATTATCCTCCATTTTATTTTTTTATTAAAAAAAGAATTGCAAATTTGCAGCCCTAAAAACGAAGTAAAAACGTTATTGATGACACCTTCGGGGCGTAGCGTAGTCCGGTCATCGCGCCTGGTTTGGGACCAGGAGGTCGCAGGTTCGAATCCTGCCGCCCCGACTGTTTTTAGTAGTTTTCTCAAAACTACTTAATGGGTGCGTAGCTCAGCTGGATAGAGCATCTGCCTTCTAAGCAGACGGTCAAAGGTTCGAATCCTTTCGCGCTCACTTAAAAAAGACTTATTGGAAACAGTAAGTCTTTTTTGTTTTCATACAATACCAGAAAGCCTTTACAGCAAAAAAAAATACAGCATCCCGATTTGTAATCGGGACGGCAAAGGTTCGAATCCTTTCGCGCTCACTTAAAAAAGACTTACTGGAAACAGTGAGTCATTTTTGTTTTCATACAATACCAGAAAGCTTTTACAGCAAAAAAAATACAGCATCCCGATTTGTAATCGGGACGGCAAAGGTTCGAATCCTTTCGCGCTCACTTAAAAAAGACTTACTGGAAACAGTGAGTCATTTTTGTTTTTGCTGAATTCTGGGTAAGGGTCAGCCATTTTAGCAAGTGATAATAAAAAAATATAAGACTATGGTTTTTAAACAAGTATGGTTAATCAAAAAGGATTCATGAAAAATTAATTAAAAATTATTCTTTATTTTATTTTTTTATTTGAAAAAATATTATACCTTTGCAACCGCAAAAACGAAGTAAATATCGTTACTGATGACACCTTCGGGGCGTAGCGTAGTCCGGTCATCGCGCCTGGTTTGGGACCAGGAGGTCGCAGGTTCGAATCCTGCCGCCCCGACTGTTTTAGTAGTTTTCTCAAAATTACTTAATGGGTGCGTAGCTCAGCTGGATAGAGCATCTGCCTTCTAAGCAGACGGTCAAAGGTTCGAATCCTTTCGCGCTCACTTAAAGACTCACTAGAAATAGCGAGTCTTTTTTGTTTTTACTCCTTATTTAAAAAATCATACAAAATAGAGCATCCCGATTTTAATCGGGACAGCAAAGATTCGAATCCTTGGCCAGAAAGATGTCTTTTAGGACAAAACCTAATATTCACGTAACACAATCAATTACTTATTAAAAAAACACCTTACCTGGAAATTCTAAACTTACAAAAAGTGAAATTTTAAGTTAAAATATCTATTTTTATAAATGAGATTTATAGTATTTACAATGAAAGAAATATTTGAAACCTTCAAACCCAGGAATATACTGATAAAAAAATATGTGGATTATTATTATTTGGATGTAAAACCAAATAATAATATTAATGAATTTCAATGTTTTCCTCATTTTAACAATACAATATCGCTTTATAAATCTCATCTCCGATCTGAAAATGGTGAAATTATTTTTGAAAAAGGGGCAAAAACTTTACAAATCTTCACACCTATCCGCCAGAAACTTCTCAATGTAAAACAAATAGGAAGAGTCTATCGAATCGTAATTGTATTTCATCCTTTAGGAGTTCAACAGTTTTTCAAAGATCTTAATTTTACAGATTATATTACAACTTTTAACTTCTTCAAACAAAATGAGCTTAACCAAATATTCTCAACAATAAATCCTGATATATTAACAAATTCACTAGACAGATTTTTAGAAAAAAGATTTAAACATTTTGAGAATTCTATTTTGGATCCATCTATTCGATATATTTTTAACAATTGTGAAAGTTTTTCCGTTGCAAACCTTTCTGATACTATCGGAATAAGCAGACAACACCTCAACAGGAATTTTCAATCGCAATTGGGAATTTCCGTTAAAAAGTTCCACGAAATAGTACTTTTTAGAAGAACAGTCAATAATAAACTATTTGAAGAGCCCAAAAGAAACTTTACTGAACTGGCGCATGAGTTCAATTACAATGATCAATCACACCTTAATAAAATCTACAAAAATCTTACCGACAATTCCCCTAAAAGTTTTTTCGATAAAGGAACTGTTATAGGCACTCAAGGCACATTCTGGAGATTGCAATCATAATTAGCAATGTTCCATTTTTACAAGTTTCTGCCGATTATTATCTATAATTTTGTCTCATCGAATTTCAGGTTTTATGAGATATATTATATTATTTAGTTTACTTTCAATAAGCTTTCTCGCCAGCGGACAAGAAAATTATTCAGTATTGACACAAAAGGCATTGGAAACAATGTGGAAATCAAAAGATGAAGCAGGTTACAAAAAGGCACTGGATATGTATGAAGAGGCTTTTAAAATATATCCTGACAGCATTGATGGAACTGGACTTTACAAATCTTCTGTGATCGCATCAGAGTTGAAAGATTATGATAGAGCTTTTAAATATATTATTCCATTGGCGAAAATGCAGACTGATAAGGATGGCTTTCCCGGCTGGAGTTATGTCATTGGAGAGTCCGCAGAAAGTGAATATAAAAATTTACTTCAAGATCCAAGATGGAATGTTTTAAAACAAAATGCTATAAAAGATAAAGAAAAATTTTACATAGAATTAAAGAAAATTGAAGATGAGTTTTTCAAAACACAGAGTTATGATCTTGATAAGATCCAAAATGGGAAAATGCTGTATGAAAAAATAAAAAATTACAATCCATATTTACCGAAAAAGCAGTT
Source organism: Chryseobacterium sp. GW821-FHT04C04 (assembly GCF_059420365.1). Classification (NCBI taxonomy): domain Bacteria; kingdom Pseudomonadati; phylum Bacteroidota; class Flavobacteriia; order Flavobacteriales; family Weeksellaceae; genus Chryseobacterium; species Chryseobacterium sp. GW821-FHT04C04. The sequence continues at coordinate 1,318,559 of NZ_JBWKTO010000001.1, forward strand.
GAATTACTCCATTACATTTAAAATAAATGATTCTGCAACAACTTCTTATCTTATTCATTTACCCCAACATTACAATCCACAAAATAAATATCCCCTACTCTTTTTTCTGCACGGCGCTGTTCGTAACAATGTCCTGTCAGATTACCAGATGGTTCAGGAAAATTTAGGTGGCTGGAACAGATTTTACACCAAATATGCAAATATAAATGATGTAATATTAGTATTTCCTAAAGGAGGCAAAAAATACAATTGGATGACCCCAGATAACGGTTTTTTTATGATACCGCAAATGCTGAAACAAATCAAGAAAACTATTAATATTGATGACAATAGGGTTTTTATTTCCGGGCATTCCAACGGAGCAACAGGTTCTTTCTCTTATTTAATGAAACAGCCTACACCATTTGCTGGCTTTTACGGATTTAATACCTATCCTAAAGTTTTCACTGGAGGAACTTTTGTAGAGAATATCAAAAATCACTCATTCATTAATTTCTCTACAGATAAAGATTACTATTATCCTCCCAATGCCAATGATGATCTTACAAAACTAATGAAAGGGATAAAAGCAGATTATAAAGACTATCGATACAATGGATTTCCTCATTGGTTTCCTCAATTTGGAGAATCTGAACCTGCATTTCAGATACTTTTTAAAGATTTGATGAACCGAAAAAGAAATCCCTTCCCTAAGGAAATTTCCTGGGAATTTGATGATGAGAAATATGGCAATATCGATTGGATATCGGATATAAAACTTGATACGCTACAAGTAAAAGCGCCTTGGCATAAAGAATTGAATTTTAAAATAACAAAATGGCTGAGTTATGATAAAAACGACAGTTTGATTGTCGAAAATGTTAATAAAAATGCCTTTGACCTCACAAGGAAATCCGGAAAAATAAAAGCAAAATATGAAAACAATATTTTCTATATTGAAACCTCTTGTATACAATCTTTTTCGATCAATCTTTCTCCTGAAATGATCGATCTTAACAAAAAAATTAAAGTTTATCTAAACGGAAAATTATATCACACTCAAAAAATAGATTATAATAAGAAATTTATACTTCAAAATTTTGAAAAATACAGAAATAAAGAGCAAGTCTGGATAAATTGGATAAATATAAAAACATAGTTAAGTCTAAAAAACAATCAAGGGTTCTTTTCAAAAAACAGGGATTAAAACTATTTCATCTATATTTCTATTCTCAGCAATAATAAATAAATTTTGTACTAAGATCATTTCATGATTCATTTTTAAACTATTAATTTATACAATTTGACAAAATTTGTTTTTATGTCAAAAATATATTATTTTTGTACTCATATTTCAGACAATGTCATCTCATACAGAACAAGATCAGCTTTCGCAACAAATCCTGGAGACCGCTTCCGGACTCTATCTGAAGTATGGATTGAAGAAAGTGACAATGGATGACATTTCGAAGGCTGTTGGCAAAAGCAGAACGTCTATTTATTATTACTATAAAAATCGTGAGGAGGTTTTTCAGGCGGTTCTGGAGAATTTGATCAAAGAAGTTATTTCTGAGATTGATGCCAATATGAAGAAATTAAAGACTTTTGAAGGAAAAATCCACGAGTTTTGTCTTGCCAAAGTAAAGACCTCAGAAGAAAGATCTTCATTTTTCAGGGCTATAGAAGCAGGAATGGACAATGAGGAAAAATCAAAGCATATTACTGATGCCCACAACCGAATGATGGAGGCTGAAAGGAATCTGCTGCTTACTTTATTTTCAACAAGTATGAACAATGGTGAAATTCCAAAAATTACCATTGAAGAACAGGAAACCATTGTCTTCATCCTTCAGAGCAGTATCAGGGGAATAAGGCGCGAAATGGGCTTAAAAAACAATTTTGAAAATTTGAACAATACAGTGAATACACTGACCTCTATGGTTATTAAACATATTGGTTAAAAATTTTTTGTCTCATTTTTGACATTTTTACATTATTTGTCAAATAGTTTATTTTAAAATATGAACAAAATAACTAACATAAGTACATTCCGGGCTTTTAGGAGTACAAATTATACATTATATTTTTTCGGGCGTTCTGTCTCCCAGTTTGGGACATGGATGCAGCGTACAGCCGTAGTATGGGTCGTATACAGCATGACCGAGTCTGCGTTTATGCTGGGGTTAACCATTTTTGCGGAACAGTTCCCTTCCTTTTTATTTTCTGCCTTTGGAGGGGTGGCCGCAGACCGGTACAACCGCTATAAAATTATACAGATCACTCAAATTTTATCATTAATTCAGGCATCTGTGCTGGCTTTCCTGGTAATGACCGGGCATCAAAATATATGGAGTTTCATTGTGCTGAGTGTCTTTCTCGGCATTATCAATGCATATGACATTCCGGCACGGCAAGCGATGATCAATGAAGTGGTAACTGATGATGAAGATCTTCCAAGCGCTCTTTCACTGAGTGCAGCCATGGCAAGCATCGCCAAATTAGCAGGCCCTGCCCTTTCCGGAATCATCTTACAAAAATTCGGAGCAGGAACCTGTTTTCTGATTAATGCAGCCAGCTTTGCAGCAGTAATGGTTTCCATTTCCATGATGAAAATAAAGATTATTCCTAAAAAATTAACGAAAAAGGGAACTTTTACAGAATTAGCTGAGGGTTTTAAATATCTCAAAAAAGAACCATCCATCAGTCTGGTTATCATTATGCTGAGTATTACAGGTTTATTGATCTTGCCCTATGATACTTTAATTCCTGTTTATGCCAAAGAAATTTTTAAAGGTGATGCTAAAACATTCGGTTATATATCTAGTTTCATTGGAATTGGAGCTGTTCTTGGGACAGTATTTCTGGCTTCGATGAAAAAAGGAGCCTCTATGAGGAACATTCTTATCCTGAGTACAGCTATTCTGAGTATTGGACTGATCTGTTTTTCATACGCCACCAATTTCTACTGGTCTATGTTTTTTGCGGCGCTCACAGGCTTGGGAGGTGTTGCACAGTTTACCACCTGTAACATTATTGTGCAGTCTGAAGTGATTCCCGAAATGCGGTCAAGAGCGATCAGTATTTTGCTGACTGCCATATTCGGGATGCTGCCTTTGGGGTGTGTACTTATCGGATTTGTATCAGAGAAAATAGGAGCACCAAAAACTTTGTTGATAGAAGGAATTGCAGGTATTTTAATTGCCATTGTCTTCAGACGTTTATTATTCAAAAAGAATAAGACCAAAACTGTCAACAACCAACTTTTAGAAGAATCAGAAGAACAATTCATAAATAAAGTATAATTAAAAATGGAAAACAAGAAAACAGCATTATTGGTGATGGATATGCAGTCATCAATACTAAGCAACTTACCTGATACACAAGAGTTGGTATCTAATGTCAAAGAGGTTATCAAAAACGCAAGAAACCGCCAAATTCCGGTTATTTACATCGTAGTAGGGTTCAGACAGGGAATGCCTGAAATAAGCGCTAACAATAAAGTATTTTCAGGGTTAAAGCAGCATATGGGAGATATCAATATGAAAGAATGGGTAACTATTCATCCTGACCTTAGTCCCGAAGAAAAAGAGATCATCATTACCAAAAAAAGATTCAGTGCTTTTACCGGGAGTGATCTTGAGGTTGTCTTACGCGGATTGGATGTTCAACATCTGGTACTGACCGGAGTATCCACCAGCGGAGTGGTTTTATCGACTTTAAGAGAAGCTTCGGATAAAGATTACAGACTCACTGTGATTGAAAACTGCTGTAAAGACGGGGATGAAGAGGTCCATAATGTGCTAATGAATAAAGTTTTCCCAAGACAGGCCGATATTATTACGGTAAATGATTGGCTAAAATAAACAAAGAGTAATAAAAAGCCAATAGATTCTACTCCATCCGTTTCATAGGATAAAAATACCGTTTCACGTACTCATTTTACTGCATCAGTTTAACTTTTGCTCTGAGAGGGAGTAATACATGCTAATTTTATAGGGTAAACTTAGTGAAAGATTACATAGTTAGTTTTTAATTAGTATCAAAAGAAGCATTGATTAAGGATCAATAAAAATCTTTTTGTGCTTTAATTCCTTGTAGCCATTTAGGGCTCAATGATACACTTAATCATGTTTGGGTAGGATTGGTTTGTTCCAGTCCTATTTTTTGTTTTTCCCGGCAGATGGCACAGATTTCCACCGATTTTTATGGATATAAATGAGATTTATTTTAATAGGTAATTAAAATCGGAATTCTTCAATAGACGGATCATTAAGCAGAATCTTTGTACATATTTCATGTTTTTTTGCAGCTCCCTGTACACGCCAGATAATGGTATATTGATCTCCCATTCTTACTTGTTTTCCTCTGACGGATTTCAGATGGTGTTCTTTGAAAATCTGCTCATATTTTTCTGCTATTCCATCCTGGTAAGGAAGTGTCATTTGATACGTGTAACGGATGCTGATCTTTTCGATGATATTCTGAACATATTTGAACATGATAAGCAGCAAAAACACAACGATGGAGCCCACAATAGCCTCCTCATAATAACCCGCACCTATTGTCATTCCCAGGGAAGCACATATCCATATTGTAACGGCTGTCGTAAGGCCGGACACTCTGTTTTCTTCTTTAAAGATCACGCCTGCTCCTACAAAGCCTATTCCTGTAATAATATTGGCCGCTATACGATCCGGACTTCCCGGGCCTCCCAAACTCATGGAAAGCATGGTAAATAAGCACGATCCCAATGTCACCAGAATCATTGTCCTCAGCCCTGCAGACTTCAGCTGGTATTCCCGTTCAATTCCTATGATGCCTCCTACAAAAACCGAAAATAAGATGGGGAGAAGATCATCAAGTAAATCCATTTGTGTAATTTTTATTCTCTAAATTTATTTGATTTTTTTCAATTGTAAAAGATCTTTACACAAAAAAACCGCTGCAAAGGCAACGGTTTTTGTATTGAGTACATATCATTATTTCAGTTTGTAAGAATTTCCGTTCCAAAGATACGTTTTGGTAGCGTGTTTTTTCTTCTCCCTATCCTTTTCATCCACCTCCATATCTTCTACTTTAAGGATAAATGCGTTGGAGATTCCTCCTTTATCATTAGGAAAAACATATTCTTCACTGTGATAAAAAGCACCGGCATCCCCTACATTCATTAGCTGTGGAAGCGCAATGAGTTTTTTATCTTTAAAAAGAACATACTGATCATATGCTGCTATACCACAGGCTTCACCGGAAACCATCGCTTTCAGGGTGCATTCAACATTCTGCAGTTTATGACCACTTTCTATATTGAAAGAGGCAGAACTTAACTCCTCTCCTTTTCCTGTATCAAAATATACCTCATCAATGAGTGTATTTCCCTCCATTACTTTTATTCCGGCAATATTCTTCTTTTCGATCTCGTTATATTCTTTATTCTTTCGGTCAATCGTTTTGGAAAGCCCAAAAAGGAAATCATACCCATTTTTATTACGGTATCCTACACAAAGGTTACCGCCCCAGATATATCCTTCCCATGTATTTTCTCCTTTCTGATAAGAGATCTTATACCAATTGGCGGCTCTTTCTCCCAACTTCAGGACGGTATCTTCTTTTTTAAGAATCACCACCTGCTGATTGGTCTGCAATGAGTCTATAATCTTAGTATTCACTCCGGGATCTGATCTCACGCGGGTCCAGTCTGTAAAAATTTTCTGAGTCTTATTCTCTTCAAAACCAAAGATTCCATCTGCATATACTTCATTTTCCTGAGCTGTAAAAAACTGCAGCATCAGTATCAATAAAGCAGTCCATAAAGTTTTCATATTTGTATTTTGTGTATTATTTTTCAAGCAGAAGACTTACCCATTCTTCACGCTGTAATTGCTTTTTCAGTTCAAGTCCGCTTTCTTTACATACTTCAAGAATATCAGCCACATCAAAGAAACATAATCCTGAAAGCAATAATTTTCCTCCCTCATTCAATACTGAAACATACGTCGGAATATCTGAAATTAAAATATTCCTGTTGATATTGGCTAAAATAATATCAAAATTTTCTTTTCCCAGGTTTTCTGCAGTTCCCAGTTCAATATCCAGTTCTACATTATTTCTTACCGCATTTTCTTTTGAGTTTTCTACTGACCATTCATCAATATCAATGGCTTTTGTATCTCCTGCTCCCTGCTGTTTTGCATAAATGGCCAACACAGAAGTTCCGCATCCCATGTCCAATACCTTTTTACCATGGATGTCAATATCCATCATCTGCTGGATCATCAGGTGGGTTGTAGGGTGATGTCCTGTTCCGAAAGACATTTTAGGCTGAATAATAATTTCATGCATTCCCGGTACAGACTCATGGAACTCTGCTCTGATCAATACTTTATCATCAATATTAATTGGAGAGAAATTCTTTTCCCATTCCTCATTCCAGTTGATGTTCGGCATTTCTTCGAAAGAATATTCGATTTTTACATTTTCGTTTTCAAAGATCGGAAGTGCTTTCAACTGATCTTCGTGAAACAATTCTGTCTGGATATATCCTAAAATTCCGTCAATCTCTTCTGTAAAGCTGTCAAAACCTATTTCTATAAGCTCTGCCATTAATATCTCATTCCAAGGCTGCAATGGAGAAATCTTGAAATTGAATTCTAAATAATTTTGCATGTGACTAATTTGCTGCAAAAATACTAATGTTATTACGGTTAAAAAAATGATGAAGAGATTTTTGGCTGAAACCGGGGAGTTTTTTGTGATTATTTATTCCACAGATTACATTGATTGCACAGATGTTTGCATACAGTATATTCAATAGAGGCGGGCTTTAGCCCGTTTAAAAAATGAAGATTAATTCCATTGGCTTTACCCAAAACCTATTATAAAAGACCTGAAAATAAATTCCCGGGTTATTTTTATTATGTTGACTTTTTGATTGTTGGTTTTGGCTAAAGCCCCAGAAGTATGATAAAAAATAAAGCGGGCTAAAGCCCGCTCCTATTGATTTTTATTATTCAAGGAAGATCAACTACTCTTTGTCGAAAACATTAAACTCAGAACCTTGAACTTTAAATTTTTAAACCTTATTATGGGTTCGTAGAGAAAATAGAACCGTTTGCAATTAATGCTCTTCTGTTCATTTTCAGGATATCTCTTACCCATTCTGCGAAGTCTTCCGGCTGTAATACTTTATCAGGATTTCCGTCTGTAAGTCCTCCCTGGATGCTCATATCAGAAGCAATGGTACTTGGAGTTAAAGTGATGACACGGATATTCTGTTTTCTCCATTCTGCCATCATGGATTGAGACAGAGATACTACTGCTGCTTTTGAAGCGGCATATGCAGACATATTCGGTCCACCTTTCAGACCTGCAGTAGATGCTACGTTTACGATATCTCCTTCACCTTTAGCTTTCATAAATGGATGAGCTGCTTTGGCTGCGTAATACACTCCGAAAAGATTGGTTTTAATAACCTGCTCCCAAGTTTCAGAAGGCATTTCTTCAATGGATCCAAAGTCTCCAATTCCTGCGTTGTTGATCAGAATATCAATTCCTCCCAATTGCTCTGCTAAAGATTCTATCCCAGCTTTTACCTGAATTTCATTGTCTACAGAAAAAACAGCATAGGCTGAGTTTACGCCCAGCTTTTTGATTTCTTCAACCGTCATTTTAAGATTTTCCTCGTTTCTTCCTGTAATGGCAACGTTTACTCCTTCATTGGCTAAAGCTAATGCTACCGCTTTCCCCAGTCCTCTTCCACCACCTGTTACGATGGCATTTTTTCCCTTTATATTCATAGTAATGATACTTTTCTTGATACAAAGTTACGAAAGAACATTTTTATGAGGTGGTGAAAACACAGATTTAACTTATATTTCATTAACCACAAAAGTCACAAAAGATGATTAATATTGAGAATATTTGAAAGTTGTAATCATCCTGCATAAAAGTTTACATAAGATGAAAATGTAGATTTTTATAAAAAAAAATTAAAAACTTTTGTGACTTTTGTGGTTAATCTAGGGTTCAGCAAAAAATTAAAACCGGCTCATGAGAACCGGTTTCAAAATCTAAAAAAGGTATAGTAAAAAAAATAAAATGCTTAAGGAATCTGAATGGCATTCTGAACTTCAAATTCTTCTGAAGCCGAGAATTCATTGCCATACATGTCGACAGCTTTCACCTCAACTTTGTGTCTTCCTAATGATAATTTTTTAGGAAAGTCAGCTTCCCAGATATGCTTTGACATTTCGGGATTGGAAGGTCTTCTTCCCGGAAGAATTTTCTCTGTGGTGTCCCATTTGAAAACGGAAAGAGCAAAATTTGGATCTATGGTTTCATCGTATTCCATTTCTTCCCATTTCCCTCCGTCTATTCTGTATTCTACTTTGTCTTTTTTGCTTCCCATGAAGAAATTAGCCAATACTTTTGCAGAAGTTCTTGAGGATGGAATCACTTTCGGAACATATAATTTGATCTGATAGTCTTCCGGTTTTCCTGCTGTTCTGTATTTAACTCTATACTGATTGTCTGTAAAGCTGATGAAAGAATATCCTTTTGCGGTTCCATCTCTCATGGTTGAGGTAGGAAGTCCTGCATCATCAGGTGTTCCTGAATACCAATCTCCACAAGTGGTTCCTACGTTATATTCATGTAACTCTTTGATTCCGTTCCAGCCTGCTTTTTTTCCGTAAAAAATCTGCTGCTGAATGTGTGTATGTGCTGATAAAAGCAATACATTCTGAAAAGGATGTAAGAAATCAAATAATTTCTGACGGTCAGCATTTCTAAAGTTGTCTTCGTTTTTATGTTCTAATGGAATATGGAAAGAAATGACAATCAGTTTATTTTTATCTACCAGTTTCAGATCGTTTTCGATGAACTGAAGCTGGTCTTCACGGAATCCTCCCCAATATCCTTTGCCATCTCTCGGATCGGGATAAAGAATATCATCCAGAATGATGAAGTGCACGTTCCCATAATTGAAGGAATAATTGGCAGGACCAAAATTGGATTCAAATGTTTCGTCGGAAAGCCTGTCTTCTTTTGCATCATAGTTCATGTCATGATTTCCCATTACATTATACCAGGGAAGTCCCACATCTTTCATCACATCTGCGTAAGGTTTCTGAAGGCTCAGGTTGTCTCCTACCAAATCTCCCAGGCTGATTCCCAACACTGCATTCTTCTTGGTATTTCTCACTTCGTTTACAATTCCTCTTTTGAAATAGTCCAGTTCTTTTTCTGTGTAAGGCTGTGGATCACCAAAAACAAGGATATCAAAGTTTTTGTCTTCTTTTTGAGGGTAAAGCGGGAAGTTCAATTCTTTGGGAAGGTCTCCTGTAGCAGCTACTCCTTTGTATTTAAAATCTGCCGGAGAACCTTTTGGTTTATGATGATAGTAGAATTGTGGAAGATTGTTTGCGTTTAAAGCCGTTTGATAACCTGAAGGTTTGATCACAAAAATAGTCTGATCTTCCTGAACCGGCAGGCTGTATCTTCCGTTTTTATCGGTAAGAACCACCTGAACACCATTGGAAACAGATACACCTTCTATTCCTTTCTCGCGGTTTTCTTTCTTTTGGTTTTTGTTGCTGTCTTCGTAAACATATCCTGAAACAGAAGTTTGTGAAAATGCCATTGCTGAAACCAACATACAAGGCATTAAAAATTTTATACTGATACTCATCATTTTTAAATCTTTAAATTATTTTTAAATTTTTCAATTGAGGTTATTATTTATTCCACCACATTTTTATATTGATATTGTCTCCTCCCATGGATTGTACAGCTGCATTATAATTATCTGTATTCATCACTTTTGTCGTTGTTGGATACATAAATCTTACAGGCATCTGCCCTCCGTTCTGAAGTCCTCCATTATTAGGAAGTACCGGAAGTTTTGTACGCCTGAATTCATACCATTGCTGATGGTCTACAAAAAACAATGAAATATATTTCTGAAGCATAAGTTTTTCCAGAGAACCATCGTAAGCTACTTTTGTATTGCTGAAATAATTGGCCGGAACCGTTGCTCCCCATTGTTCAATAATAGATTTCACTCCTGTTTCGTAATAGGTTTGCTGATTTCCTGCAACAATTCCTCTATTGACCAACTCTGCCAGGATAAACTGAACTTCAGAATAGGTCATGATTAAGATCTTTAAAGGTGCTTTTGCTAAATTTTGGTTAAGGTTAGAAGGCTGATAGTTGAAAGCTGTTCCCAACGCATATCCTGAAGGAGCTCCTTTATAACCAAGATCTTCTCCAGTGGTAGCTTTAGCTTTCGTAAAAAAAATACTCATCCTTGGATCATTATTATCTTTCATCGCATTCACAAAGAACTCGCCTGCTGATCTGTACGCCGTAAAATCCTGTGGTCGGGCAATTGGCGGCAAGTATGGAGATACTCCGGAGAGCGGTAATACAGCACTGTCTGTATTACTTTGAAAAATAGGATATTGAGCCGGATTGTTGACAATCCCCTGAATTCTTTCATATACATTTACTTCTCCGTTTCTGCTTAGAATTCTGGTCAGCAATCTTAATGACAATGAATTACAGAATTTTTTCCATCCTAAAATCCCTGTCTGGCTATTGGTATTGGCATTATAAAACAAATCCGTTTCTGTGAGTGCCTGTGTTGTATTAAATAGTGAATTGGCTGTTTTCAGGTCATTTAAAAGCTGGATGTAGATATCTTTCTGTTTGTCATATTTCGGTCTTAGAATATTCTCTTCAATTTTCACCGCTTCCGATAAAGGTACATCTCCGAATGCATCGGTAAGATTAGAGGCAATCCAGGCATTTAAAACCATTGATATGGCCAGATAATTATTATTTTGCTCTTTTGTGGCATATTTTTTAAGGTCACTTACCTGTTTCAACCATTTATAAGAAGTATTCCAATAGCCGTTACCACTTTTTTCATCCATATAATATCTGCTGTAGGTATTTCCTTCACTCGGAAAATCTAAAGCGATCTGCATGATATCAAAAGTGAAATCGTCTGCTCTGTTATATCCATAACTTCCCATTTCATATTGGATAGGTGCAAGAAGGCTTCCTACCGACGGATCTTTGATCTTGCTGGTATCTGTATTGATTTCCTCGAATGTTCTGTCGCAGGACTGAAGCATGACAACAGAAACAGCCAATGCAAGAGGTATGATTATTTTTTTCATTTTTAAAGATTTTAGAATTTAAGATTTAACTGAAACCCAACAGTTCTTGCTGTAGGCAGCTGACCCATTTCCACTCCCGGAGTAATGGTTGCATTATCCAGCGTGGCTACTTCAGGATCAAACATTGGAAACTTCGTCCACATCCACAGATTCTTTCCGAAAATGGCAAGCGTAAGATCATCCAGCCCTAAAGACTGTATGGTTTCTTTCGGGAAAGAATAGGCAATTCTGGCATCCCTAAGCTTAATAAAATCGGTGCTGAAGCTGTTGGTTTCCACATTAGCTCTTCTGTAATAATCTGCATAATAAGAAGATACCGTTACTCCTTTTGTATTGGGGCTGTAAGATCCGTCAGGATTCTGAACGACCCCTTCTCCTACAATGATTCCGCCCGGATTATCTCTTCCCGGAAGGGTAGATTTCAGTTTACCTTGCTCAGACATTTTATGATGCGACTGAGAATAAGCAACCCCTCCATACTGACCGTCAAACGAGAAGCTTATTGTAAAGTTTTTAATCTTGAAATCATTCTGAAGACCCGCTCTCCATTTCGGGAATGCATTTCCTACTTTTTCGATGTCTGCAGGTCTTCCGGGAAGTCCGTTGTCTCCGTAGATTACTTTTCCGTCCGGAGTTCTTAATAATTTAAATCCATACATATCTCCCAGTGAACCTCCTACTTCCATTTTATAGAAAACCACATCGCCTACGTTGGAAACAATTCCGTCAAATCCTTCAGGTAAGGTCATTACTCTGTTTTCGTTGGCAGACCAGTTTCCACCTACTTTCCATGAGAAATTTTTACCTTTTACAGCAAAGATATCGGCTGAAAGTTCAAGTCCTCTGTTTCGGATTTTCCCTGCATTGATTACCCTTTTGGAATAGCCACTTTCATAAGGCAGAGACACCGGGATAATCTGGTTTTCACTAACGTTTTGATAAGCCGTAAGATTAAGATTCAATCTGTTTTTGAAAAAGCTGAAATCCATACCGGCTTCAATATTGGTATTGTTCTCTGGCTTAAGGGAAGGATTGTTAAAGGTGCTTGGTGCCACTACGCTTCCGGTAATATTACTTGCGGTATAATAGTTATCTAGAAGATAAGGGTCACTGTCTATCCCTACTTTCGCCCATGAAGCTCTCAGTTTCCATAGGTTCAGATTATTACTTTTCAGGTTAAAAATCTCTGAAAGAATAAAACTGGTACTCACCGAAGGATAAAAGAAGGATCTGTTCTGTTTCGGAAGAGTGGAACTCCAGTCATTTCTTCCGGTAACATCTACAAATATTTTATTGTCATATCCCAATGTAAGCAATCCATAAACGCTGTCTACATGTTTATCTCTTGGTGCAGGATATTTAACCGGAATAGAAAGCGCATTGGTAAGACTGTATTCACCAGCAGTTTTCAATCCGATGGCCTGGAAATCGGTCATCAGATATTCATTATAACGGATACTTCCCCCTGCTGATGCGGAAATACTGAATTTATTCCAATCTGCTTTATAGGAGAATAAAACATCATTGTTATATTCCTGATTTTTGATAAACTGCTCTCTGTAGAAACCTTTCAGGTAGTTGGCAGAACTCCACGGTCTTTTGGTGGTTCTTTTTTCGTTCAGAATTTCAAGTCCTGACCTCAACATTAAGCTGAAATTTTTATTAAACTGATACTCTGCGGTGATATTTCCTGTAATTGTTTTCTTTCTGACTCCATTCAGCATTTCGTAAGCAATCATGTAAGGGTTGTCGATATAGGAACTGAAAGGATGTATCTGATCTACCTGCTCCTGTCCGGGTTTCCAGATGGGTTTATACCATTCCAAATCCACATTCGGATTTTGAAAAATCATAAAATAGGAGATCGACTGGTTGTTGTATCCCGTTGCAGGAAGATTGTCACTGGTAGTAGTGTTATAGGCAAATTTGGTTGATATTTTTAATTTTTTAGTCAGCTGATGGGCAAATGATAAGGCGAAATTGAACCTGTCAAAGCCTGTGTTTGGCATCATCCACTCATTATTAAGATACGTAAGCGAAGATCTGAAGCTTGTTTTCTCATTGGAACTTTCTACGGAAATGCTGTTGGAATAGGTAGAACCTGTTCTCCAGAAACTTTTGATATTATTTTCGTAAGGTCTCCACAACTGCCTGTCTTTACTTTGTCCCTGTATATTAGGATCATACTGGAAGTAATACTGTCCGGCAAATTTAGGCCCGAAAGCACTACTTGTACCACCGGTGCTCGGTCCATCTGCGGAAAGACCATAAGAGTAGTAAAAGTTTCCTGCTGTATTGGTTGCCAGCGTTCCCTGTCCGTATTCATATTGCCAGTCCGGCCATTTCAATACGCTATCAAAGCTTGAAGAAGAATTAAAAGTTACTCTCAGTTTCCCGTTTTTTGTTTTTCCGGATTTTGTGGTAATCATTAAGGCTCCATTAGCGGCTCGGGATCCGTATAATGCGGCAGCAGAAGCTCCTTTCAATACCGTTACAGATTCGATGTCATCCGGATTGATGCTGTTCAGTCCATTTCCAAGATCAATCGGAACATCTCCTCCGGAACCGGCTCCGTATGCTGCTGTCCCGGAACCTGTGGTAGAATTTCCTAATGGAACACCATCCACTACAATCAGGGCGTAGTTATGATCCATCATAATGGATTTTTCTCCTCTCAAGGTAATTCTGGAAGTCCCAAGCGGCCCTGCACCGGCTGTCTGAACTTTAAGACCTGCCACTTTCCCTTCCATGGACTGTGCCCAGTTGTTGTTCTGGGTTTCTTCAAATGTTTTGGCTTCTACTTTTTCTGCAACATACCCCAGGGCTCTGTCATGCCTCTTAATTCCCAAAGCAGTAACTACCACCTCATCAAGTCCTTTAATCGTGTCTTTTTTAGCTTTCTGCTGAGCTGCCAGATTGACGCTGACCAATCCTAACAGTGACAAAACCAACAGTTTCTGTGTCTCTTTACGCATTTCCTTTTTGTTTGCGCAAAATTAGAACGACATAACAAGGATCGCCTTAACACAATTTTAACGTTTCTTAAAAATTTATTAAACGATATATTAACCCACCCTTAATAACATTGGATAAATATCTAATTAATAAACACTTAAGCAATTAAGTGTTTTTAATAGTATTCTATAACTATAATTATGTATCTTTATTGTCTTTCCTTGAGATAATATTGCACAACACGTACAAACAGTTGATTTTCAGCAATATACCAAGAATTCAATTATACTCTTTCTTTCGCTATTATTAAGAAGATGTGTTTAGTGTCTAAAAAGAAACAGTCTGCCCTTTTAAAATAAGGCAGACTGTGTAAATTATGATTGTTATTGGTTTAACTGGGATGTCTTTTTAACCCACCCCGCCAAAAATTCTTTGAATTTTTGCCACCCCTCCAAGGAATGGGAATATTTTGTCCTTCAGTTGTACTATTGGTGAAGGATATTCAATCGTTATTTATTCTTTAACTGATCAGGAATGTTGGTTGTTACGAACCCGATTCCCTGTTTTTTCAATTCATCATATACAGCAATGTCATTTACTGTCCATGCATTAGTAATTAATCCTAATGTTTTTGCTTCAGCAATCCAGGTAGGTTTTTTCTGGAAAACGCTGTAGTGATAATCCATACCATCCAATCCTTCTTTTTTGATCTGCTCAGGAGACAGTTCACCATTCAGATACTGAACTTTAAAGGCAGGCGCCAGCTTTTTGATCTCTTTGCAGATATTAAGACTGAAAGAAATAAACTCACTTTGAGATTCCAGTTTCATATCCTTGATCATTTTGATCGTTTTTTGAGTGATCTCATTTTCAATTTCCGGAGTCTTGGCAGGTTTGATTTCAACGATCAGCTTCAGAGCTTTATCTTTTTTTCCTTGTTTTAAATAATCTTTTAACGTCGGAAATTTTTCTCCGTTGGATAATTTCAATGCTTCCAATTCTTTGAAGGTAGCTTCTGAAATTTCCATTTTACCATGATGCTCATCGTGGTTGATCACCAATACACCATCTTTTGTCATTCTTACATCAAATTCAGACCCATATACTTTCAATTTCTGGGCATTTTCCAATGATTGAAGTGAGTTCTCCGTTGTAGGAGGCTGAGCCTGGAAATATCCTCTATGGGCAATGATCTGGGTTTGTGCTTTCATCATAACTGTACTTAAAACTGCTAACCCTAAGATAAAATTTTTCATAATATAATTTAGATATTTAAAAACAAAGTCCTGAAACTTTCTGATAAAGGTAGTTAATAAAATGTTGAAACCACAGAGACATAAAAGAATAATGTAAACCTTACCCTAGGTTTTAACCTAAAATCTTTTATGCCTCAATGGTTTAAAAGTAAGGTTAGAAGCTATACTTCGCACCAATCTGGATCTGATATGGATTTCCTGAAAGAGGAACCAAACCACCGCCACTTACGTTTTTGGTGTATTCATACTGCATCGTGTCCTTATTAAACTTAGTCACTTTGTACAAAGATGTATTGCCGTATGACTTGTTTACCCCCCATTCTTTGTTAAGAAGATTGGCTACGTTGAAAATATCTACAGAAAGTTCAAAAGCACCTACTTTGTCAAATTTAATTTTCTTCGCTACACGTACATCCCAAACGCCATAAAATCCGTTTTTACCTCCGTTACGTTCTGCAATTTTGCCATTGTATTCGTTGATATAATCTTTCAGAGCCTGTCCTACCTGTGGATCATCCAGAATGGCTTTGGTGATATTCGGGAAGATAAAGGCAAGGTCATTGGAATCTACAAAATCTCCGTTGATATTTCCTCCTGTTGTAGCAGAGAAACGGGTACCTCCGATTCCTGAATATCTGATCCCCAATGTAAATCCTGCAATGGTAGGTGAGTTACCGTAGATCACCACTTTATTACGGAACTGATTATCCGAGTAGGTCATTCTTAAATCTCTCGGATCACTCTGAATCATGGTAGATAGTGTTGCAGAGTTCGCTACGTTTCCGTTGTAGGAAGTATTGTCTTTGATGTCAGACCATGTATAACTTGCTGTGATCTCCCCATCTTTCCAATAACGGTAACTTGTATCTATTACGAATGAGAACTGGTTTACTTTACCATCACTCACCAGCTCCAGTACTCTACCAAAATTTTTATTGATTCTTCCTGCTTTCCAGTCAAAGCTTACACTGTTATTCGCGTTATTGGTAATAGCACTTGTAGGGATGAACACTCCTCTTCCACCTTCATTAGCTAAGGTGAAGAAAGGATTGGCCACCATGTTTCTGTCATAGTAATAGTAATTATTTCTACCCAAAGCCATATATCCTGCAATTCCTGCTCTGAACCTTTCATTGAAGAAATGGGTGTAAGAAATATTCGCTTTATAAACAATTGGAATTTTTGCATCTTTCCCTGTATAATTGATGGTTGGAATCTGGTATTGAGCAAGTGAAGGAACCGATCCATAATCATTTCTATAGCTATTAAAATCAGGAGTAAGACCAATAGCTGTAGGATTCACATCCACAGTAGCCAAATGTTTTCCGTCGAATACAAGGTTGTTGATGATCATATAATTGTTGATATCGGAAGAGAAAATTCCGGCCCCGAACTTAAGGAAGTCTTTATTTCCTTCATTGATGTTCCAGTCAAACTGGAATCTTGGCTGAATCACGAATGATTTGATTTTGTTATCCGTTCTGATTCCCATTTCATCAAACAATTTCTGGTTGAGCTCTGCTTTTGGATAGCCTCCGTAGTCTAATCTTAAACCTGCCATTAAATCAAGACCTTTTGCTATTTTTGTCTGGAATTGTCCATATACTCCGATATTCCAGATATTTGATCTTACAGACGGATCTTCCATTAATGGAACTTCTCTATAGAATCTGTAAGGGGTCATCGCATCAAAATTACTCATTCCCTGGAAATGGAATCTTCCGTTTACTTCACTTCCGTACACAGATTTTGCTGTTGTATACATCAGATCAGCTCCGAAAGTATATTTTACCTTATCGGTATTATAGTATAAGTTATCTACAATCTGGATTACATTATTTCTAAAACTTTCCTGTCCGAAACGGTGTCCTCCAATCTGAATATTAGTAGATCCTGCACTTGAAGCTACTCCTTCAACAATAGCTCTCGGTACAGGTTTTCCTAACTGATTGTTCTGGTAACTGTCCTGGAAAGTATAAAGATACTGAGCCTTTAATTCATTGGTTAAATTAGACTGCAGGTTGGTTCTTAAGGTTAACAATAAACTGTTGTCAAGGTTTTTATCGTTCCCGTAAGATTCAAAGAAATTGATATTTGTATTGTCACCAAGACCGTTTTTATTTAGATCGTAAGTGAAGTTATTTCTTAATGTTAATAAGTTTTTTTCGTTGATCTGCCAGTCTAAACGTAAGAATGCAGCATCCGAGTTTCTTACTTTATCAAAAGTTCCGAATTGTGGACTGTTCCCTACCCCATACTTTGATCTTGCAATATCCAGAAACTGATTAAGGGTTTGCGTGGTAGTACTGAATCTCTTCTCATCATCCGGAGATTTGATATCAGCAATAGCCAACGGTCTTGAATCCAGCTGATGATCCCATGCTACGAAGAAGTGTAATTTATTTTTAATAATCGGTCCTCCCAATGAAAATCCGAACTGAGAGGTAGAGAAATCATTATCTCTTTTGTTTCCTCTGATGTCATACGGACTGGAAAGCCAGTTGGTTCTTAAATATTCCCAGGCACTCCCTGAAAATTTATTGGTTCCGGATTTGGTAACAGCACTTACGGTTCCACCACCACTTCTTCCCAATGTCACATCATATTGGTTGGTGGTAATTTTGAATTCACGTACTGCTTCAATAGAAATAGAAAAAGGGGCGCCGCTTCGACTGGTGGTAGCTCCTGCAGAAGTAGGGTTTTTGGCAGTCATCCCGTCAATGGTAAAATTGGTGGAAGATCCCAGCTGCCCGGAAAGGTTTCCTCCTTTTCCACTTAATGGTGATAGTTCGGCAAGATTGGCAAAATTTCGTCCGTTTACCGGAAGCATACTGATGTTTTTAGCAGAAATTGCTGTAGCCGCTCCAAGGTTTCCGATCTTGTTTTTAAGATTTCCGGTAATCTTTACTTCTTCGATATGCTTTTCAGCTCCCAGATCCATATTGACAGTCACCTGATCCCCGAAGTTAACATTGTAGCCTTCTCTTTTATCATCGTTTACAATAACTGTGTAAGGTCCTCCAAGAGGAATTTCTTTAAAAATATACTCCCCTTTTGAGTTCGTTTCCGTTTCCGTTTTGAATCCTGTAGACTCATTCACGATCGTTACTTTCACTTTTTCCTGAGCCGTACTTCCCGGTCCGGTTACTTTCCCTACAATAGAAGCCTGTGTGGTCTGTGCATAAGCCATAGTCCCCAGCCCTAAAAACAATAATCCCAGTACAATCTTTACTTTTTTCATTTCTTCCGAAGATGTATATTATTAATTTTTTGATAATAACCAGGAAACCTCTTTGATTTTCACATTGATAGATCATGTTGAGGTTTCTTTCAATTAGATGTGCAAAGGTATCTTGACTTTAAAGGGGAGCTGTTTAAGAAAGTTTTAACATTTTTTTAATTAAATCAGAACATTATGTTAATTTACTTTAAACACGCGATCTATTCCATACAAAACCAGTCTGTTAAAGCATATTACGGATTCTTAATTTTCCTGTACTATTTAATTCCATTATTTTTTAAATGCGATTACTTTAGTTATTTTTGCTCAAAAGATAGAAAAGCAATGTCTGAAAACATTCAACAAAAGATAGAACAGCTCCGTAAAGAGCTTCACCAGCATAACGAAAACTATTATCTACTGGACACTCCCACTATTTCGGATTTTGAATTCGATATGCTTCTGGAGGAATTACAAAATCTGGAAGCCCAATATCCTGAATTTTATGATGAAAACTCTCCTTCGGTACGTGTAGGTGGTGGTGTTACCAAAGTTTTTCCTACGATTCAGCATAAATTCAGAATGTATTCTCTGGATAATTCCTATGATTTTGACGATCTGGAAGACTGGGAAAAAAGAATCATCAAAACAATTGAAGATCCGGTAGAATTTGTTGCTGAGCTGAAGTATGACGGTGCTTCCATTTCTATTCTTTATGAAAACGGAAAGCTATCACAGGCTGTTACCCGTGGTGACGGTTTCCAGGGAGATGAAATCACTCCGAATGTACGTACCATTTCAGATATTCCTTTGACTTTAAAAGGGGATTTCCCAACTCAGTTTTTTATGCGTGGAGAAATTTATCTGACCAGAAAAAACTTTGATAAACTTAATGTACTGCGTCAGGAAGAAGGTCTTGATCCCTTCATGAATCCAAGAAATACAGCCAGCGGAAGTTTGAAAATGCAGGACAGTGCTGAGGTAAGAAAACGCGGACTTTCTTCTGTACTGTATCAATTTATCTCCGATGAAGTACCTGCAGAAACCCATTGGGAATTACTTCAAAAAGCTCAGGGCTGGGGCTTCAAAACATCACAGCAGGCAAAATTATGTAAAACAATGGCTGAGGTACAGGAATTTATAACGTTCTGGGATACGGAGCGTCATAACCTTCCTTTTGAAATCGACGGGATTGTTTTAAAAGTGAATTCATTACAGCAGCAGAGACAGCTTGGCTATACGGCAAAATCTCCACGTTGGGCGATGGCTTATAAATTTAAAGCAGAAAAGGTAGAGACAGAACTTCAAAGTGTGTCTTATCAGGTAGGAAGAACAGGTGCTATTACTCCTGTTGCCAACCTTAAACCTGTTTTACTGGCTGGAACAATTGTAAAAAGAGCATCTCTGCATAATGAAGATATCATCAAGAAACTGGATCTTCATGAAAATGACTTTGTGTATGTAGAAAAAGGGGGTGAAATTATTCCAAAAATTGTAGGCGTAAACATTGATAAAAGAACGGAAGAAAGCAAAGAAATAGAATACATCAAGCATTGCCCTGAATGTGGTACCGAACTGGTAAAGATTGAAGACCAGGCGATTCATTTCTGCCCGAACGAACTTCACTGCCCGCCACAGGTAGTGGGAAGAATGATTCATTATGTTTCCAGAAAAGCGTTGAATATTGATAATCTTGGAAGTGAAACAATTGAACAGCTTTACCGGGAAAAACTGGTTGAAAACCCTGCTGACTTCTATGTGTTGACAAAAGAACAGCTGCTTCCACTGGAAAGGATGGCTGAGAAATCTGCTCAGAACATTATCACCGGAATTGAAAAATCTAAAGAAATTCCTTTTGAGAAAGTACTGTACGGAATCGGAATCAAGCATGTGGGAGAAACGGTTGCCAAGAAACTGGTCAAAAACTTCCCAACGATTGAAGAGTTGAAGAGTGCAACTGTAGAAGAACTTTGTCAGGTAGAAGATATCGGAGCTAAAATTGCAGTAAGTATTGTAGATTTCTTCCAGAATTCTGAAAATATATTGATGATCGAGCGTTTAAAATCTTATGGAGTACAGCTTGAAAAAGGAGAAAGCACGAATGAAGTTTTGTCTAATATTTTAGAAGAGAAAACATTCCTTTTTACCGGAAAATTGTCCTTATTCACCAGAGAATCTGCTGAAGAAATGGTAGAAAAACATGGCGGGAAAAATATTTCGGCAGTTTCAAAAAACCTCAACTATCTTGTAGTAGGTGAAAAGGCAGGAAGCAAACTGAAAAAAGCACAGGATATCGGAACAATTGAAATTCTGGATGAACAGCAGTTTCTGGATCTGATTGAAAAGCAATAAAGAATAATGATTTAATCATTTATATAAGACTGTGAAATCTATCACAGTCTTTTTTATTTTCATTTTGACATAAATGCTTTGAATTCAGACATAAAAAATAATAAAGTATTCACTTAAAAGTTTATTTTTGCTTTTGATTTTTAATCAAATACTAAAAAACTAAAACGTAACCAACTCAACCATGAAAAAACTCTACTCAGCCATTTTGCTGACTCTATTTTCTATACTTCAGTCACAGATTGTCAATATTCCTGATGCTAATTTTAAAAGCCTGCTGGTAGCCAATATACCTTATCTGGCTACAAATATTATGGGTAACAGTACGATTATTGATACCAACCATGATGGAGAAATCCAGTTATCTGAAGCCGCCAATATCAGTAAATTAAACTTTGACACCACTACTTTGCAAAATTACACCTCCTTTTCTAATAATGTGATTTCAATAGAAGGGATAAAAAGCTTTACGAATCTGGTACATTTTAATATTGACAATTTTCCCCTGTTACAAAGTATAGATCTTAGTAATAATACAGTATTATATAAACTGGATATCAGCAGATGCTATGTTTTGTCATCAGTAAATCTTCAGGGTTGCAGCCAGTTGCATGATCTGGATATTTTCTTTACTAAAGTCCTTTCGATTGATCTATCAGGACTGACAAATTTATATGATGTGAATATGACCCAGTGCCAGCTTTCTAATATCTTTTTAAATAACAACACGAATCTGACCAACTTATCACTGGTCTCCAATAATCTTCAGACACTTCCTTTAAACCAAACCCCTAATCTGAAATTTTTAGGGATCCCCGGTAATAAGTTTACGTCACTCGATTTCAGTGCTTTTCCAAAAATTGAATCCCTAAATTGTACCTACAATAAATTTACAAGTATTGATCTCTCCCAAAATGAAAAACTTCAAATTTTCGGATGTGATATGAATCCGAATCTTAAGTATTTATTTATTAAAAATGGGGTCAATAACTTTACACAAAATAATACTTCAACATTTTCAGGGACTCCCAATCTTGTTTATATCTGTGCAGATGATTTTGAAATTCCCAATATCACTTCATTATTACCCACTACTATGGTCAATTCATATTGCTCATTCACCCCGGGAGGTACATTCTACACTATTCAAGGGAATACAAAAGTTGACATCAACAATAACGGATGCGATCCCAATGATCCCAACAAAGCTTTTCAGAAATTCACAATAGCAGGAGGCGGAATAACGGGAAGTATGATTGCCAATAATTCCGGAAATTACAATATTCCGGTACAGACAGGTAGTCATACAGTAACTCCGGTTCTGGAAAACCCTACCTATTTCAATATTTCTCCGGCAAGTTTTACGGCTAATTTCCCTCAACAGATAAGTCCTTTCACTCAAAATTTCTGCATAACTCCCAATGGGATTCACAATGATTTAGAAACAGCTATTATCCCTGTGACAGCAGCTTCACCTGGCTTTGAATCAAAATATAAAATCATCTATAAAAACAAAGGTACTGCAGCTCAGTCGGGAAATATAGTTTTTAATTTCAATAATAACCTGATGAACTATCTTAGTGCAACGACATCTCCAAGCGCTCAATCTACCGGAATGTTGAACTGGAACTTCACGAATCTTCTTCCTTTTGAAACCAAAGAAATTACCGTAACTCTGAAATTAAATACTCCAACACAAACTCCGCCAGTCAATGGCGGTGATATTCTGCATTACACTGCACAGATCAATGGTGCAACTGATGAAACACCTGCTGACAATAGTTTTACTTTAAACCAAACGGTTGTCAACTCTTTTGATCCTAATGATAAAACCTGTCTGGAAGGAACTTCTATCACCCAAACTCAGGTGGGAGACTATGTACATTATCTAATCCGATTTGAAAATACAGGGACAGCCAATGCACAGAATATTGTGGTAAAGGATGAAATTGACATAAATAAATTTAATATTTCTTCGCTTGTTGCGTTAAATGGAAGCCATAATTTTGTTACTAAAATCAGCAGTCCGAATATTATTGAATTTATCTTTGAAAATATTCAGCTTCCTTTTAATAATACGAATAATGATGGATATGTATCGTTTAAAATCAAAACAAAGTCTACCTTAAATCTTGGGGACAGCTTCAGCAATACAGCCAAAATCTATTTTGATTACAACAACCCGATTGTTACCAATACTTACACAACAAGCGTTCAAAATGTATTAGCAACAGCAGAAATTGATAAGAAAAACCAGAGTATTTCTGTTTATCCTAATCCTGTAAGGGATATTCTAAATATTCAATCTAAAAATGAAATTGTAAAAGCTGAAATCTATGATGCTGCAGGAAGAATTATCAATTCAACAAATGTAAAAGGAAACTCAATAAATATTTCAGAACTTTCTAAAGGAAACTATATTTTGAAAGCTTTCACGAAGGAAAAAGCAATTGTACAGAAGTTTATTAAAGAGTAAGTTTACAAAATGTTATAAAAAGGCTGTGATAGATTTCACAGCCTTTTTATTTCAGCAAAGTAAATGCAATTATTCACTTTTATTTTTTCTTTCCTTGTTGGCTTGTAAAATCCAGATTATTTTTCTTTTAGCCATCTTTCTATATCCTGGTTGGCTTCATCTTCAGTAAGGTATGCTTTACTTTTATATTCTTTTTTTCCTTCAGCAACTCTTTCTTTTTGCTCATTAGTAAGAATATATTCATTCTGGTCCAATTCAAAATCAAGAATTTTTTGAATTTCTTCAATAATTCTGACTTCTTTTAATTGGGTGATCCTGTTGATCAAATTAATTTTTAAATCTGACGTATTCATCTTGTGTGATTTAAGTTCAAATTTAGAAATTTTATTTAAAGCCATTTACTCAAAATCATAAAATCTGCAGTGTTTGCATAATATTACTTCAGGTTATATGTGCAATCCTATTTACTTGAAAACAATAATAGTATAGGGAGAACTTTCTCCTGTCTTTGGCAAAATCAACCTGATATGTTCTTTATCCTTGTAGTAATCCACATATGGCTCTTTGGTGATAATTTTTCCTTTTTCTGTTGGTTTATATCCGTCTGTTAAAATCAGTTTAAAGTACTGATCATATTCTTTCTTTGTTTTAAACTCAAATTCAATTCTGTCTTCTGATTTTTCTTCAGCATATTCAAACTTCCCAATTTTTGAGGTGTAATCGGGGGAATCATATTCGTTTAAAAGAAAGCCTAAGCCTTCTGTTCTGTCATAAAATTTGAACTGAAGCTGTTTCATCTCTTTTTTAAACTCATCCATGGTAAGTTTGTTGAATCCCTTAAGCTGTTCTAATGTAAAGGTCTGAGCAGAAATCTGAATACTTAGTACAACTGAAAATAATAAAAGTCCTAACGTTTTTCTCATTTCTATTTTTATTACAAATATAAATAATAGGAGTTGAAGTTTTGTTTGAGAAAGTTCTTATTAAAATAGATTTAAATACCTTAATATTTAAATTACTATTCTTTAATCAAAGCTTTCCGGAACAGTAAAATTTCTTCCTTGTTTAATCCTTCCAAAGAAATGGTACGTTTTGTATTGGGCATCCAGTCAGGATAAAGAATCAGTTCAACATAATTATCATGTATATGAAACTCTCTCAGAACTTCCGGCTTTCTTGTATTTCTTCGATCTGATCCAAATCTCAGATTAATGCACTTACCGGGAATAATGTAAAAATCTTTAGGAAACAAAAATATAGAATTCTGATTCATGAAAATTTCAAAACTACACCATTGGAATCTTTTACTAGCTCTAAGTCCTCCTTTAGTCACTGTAGCAATTGTTCCATTAATCTTGTTTAGTTTCATCGCATCAGGCTGCCTGTATTTTTCGATAATTTTATTTTTCTGGATATAAAAGTAAATTCTTGAAATGATAAAAAATGCTACACCCACCAGTGGCAAATAGAAAAAAGGATCCATGAATTTAAAAGGATAGAATTACAAATCTTTAAATAAGAAAATCAGATATTTTCTTATTCAAAGATATAACAATAATCCCTATGAAACCGGCAGTCTGAAGTAAAATGTACTTCCATTATTCAAAGAACTCTTCACTCCTATTTCTCCGTGTTGTTTTTCAATAAAGTTTTTTGAAATAGCCAACCCCAATCCTGTCCCGTTCTGATGTTCTCCGGGAACCTGGAAATAACGGTCAAAGATCTGACGGTGGTATTTTTCATCAATTCCGCTTCCGGTATCAATAATACTAAATTGAATAAAGGCGTCCCGTTTTTCTACCACAATCTGAATATTTTCATCCTGAAAAGAATGCTTCACTGCATTGGTCAAAAAATTGTTCATCACCCAAACCGTTTTATCAAAATCTGCAGTCACGGAATCATTATCTTCCAAAAGATATTGGGTGCTGATCAAAATATTTTTCTGCTCTGCCAGTTTTTCAACATTTTTCATAGCAGTCTGTACAATTTCCTTAGGGGAACATTTCTCTACGGTCAGTCTGATATTTCCGGATTCTACCTGAGAAAGATTGAGCAGTTCACCCGTGATATCCAATAAACGCTGTCCATCTTCATTGATGCTTTTCAACAATTCCTGCTGCTGCTCATTCAATTCACCGAATTTTTGGTTTCCAAGAAGCTGTACGCCCATTTTGATAGCTGAAATTGGAGTTTTCAGTTCATGGGAGATCGTCGCAATGAAATTGGTTTTGGCAAAATCCAGTTCTTTGAAAGGGGTAATATTTCTTAACAAAATTACTTTTCCAATATATTTTTTTTCCTTTTCGCCCGTCTTTACGATATTGATGGGAATAATATCCTGTTCAAAATAATTCTCCTTATTATCACGAACAATCTTGATAGGATCTTTTACCGGATGATCTATATTTTTCAGCAGCTCACGGATAAGATCGTTATTGATGGCTACTTCATGAGCTGTTTTTCCAATAATTTCTTCTTTATGGAGGTTGGTAATTTTCAGGGCTTCATCATTGATCATGTAGATAAAATGGTTTTCATCCAAACCAATCACAGCATCATGCATATTGTTGACCAATGTTTCGATCCGTTTTTTATCCATCAACTGCTTAGAAAGTGTACTGCTTTCGTACTCCTGAAGCTTTTCTGCCATAGTGTTGAATGATTCTGCAAGATCATTGAACTCCTCACTTCCTTTGAAATGAACTCTTTCACTGTAGTTTTTACCGGCAATCTGCTTTATACCAAATGTAAGCTGACTGATAGGTTCTGCAATAGCCTGAGGCAAATTGAAAAGTAAGATAAAAGCAATCAGAAAGCATACGGTTCCTAAACTTACAATCCAGAATGTGGCATTTTCTGCCGTAATGATAGCAATGTCACTCTTCCGCTCTATCCCTTTCATGTTTAAAGACATAATCTTCGCCAGATCTTCACGAATCAACTTCTCCTTATTAGAATCAGGAGCTTTCAGATAGCTGTTGAAATGCAGATTCAGATTCTGAGTGGCTTCTTTTTCTCCAAACTCTGTAAGGTTCTTTTCCTGAAGCTTATTATTTTTTTTAAAATCTGCGACCGCAACCGTACTGTCTGTACTGATGTTATCCAGAGCAAGAAGCATATTTTTGGAAAACTCCAGACTGTTGTAATTGGCTGTGAGAATTTTTTCAGTATCAGATTTTAATTTATTGATGTATACAGAACCTATCACTGAAAGCAGAACGATCAGCAGAAATAAAAGGCCAACACCTAAGGTAAGTTTCGTTTTAAGTTTCATTACTTTTTAAGATAAAATAATAATATCTATCTGTCTCTCATTCAATCTGTTCATGAGAGTATAAATCCAGCTGTACCCCAACAGCCGCTGCCAAAAATGGGCATGTGGCTTTCCAATACAGACTGTCGTAATATTATGGGCAATCACATATTCCAGAATTCCATTGTGAACACTGCTTTCTTTGATCCGGACTACTTTTGCCCCTAATTCTTGTGCTAAATTAAAATTATTAATTAAATACCGCTGCTTATCCAGCGCTATTTTTTCAGGATTTTCGGAGGGCTTCTGAATGTATATAACAGTCCATGGACTGTTATAATAGCTGGCTAACCTTGCTGTTTTCCGGATAATTGTTTTGGCGATTTTCTCATTACTGCTGATGCAGGCCAGGAATTTTATAGGTTTAAAATTTTCGGTTTTAATCTCTGTTTCTACCTTTCTTTCTACATGAGTGGCTACTTCTTTTAAGGCCAGCTCACGAAGCTGTAGAATATGTCCGCTTTGGAAGAAATTGCTGAGTGCGGTCTGAACTTTTTCTTTTTTATAAATCTTACCCTCTTTTAGGCGGGTCAGCAATTCATCAGCAGTAAGGTCTATATTGACCACTTCATCAGCAAGAGCCAGGATCTTATCCGGAACGCGCTCTGCCACTTCTACTCCGGTAATTTTCTTCACTTCTTCGTTCAGGCTTTCGATGTGCTGGATATTCATTGCACTGATGACGTTGATTCCGTTATCAAGAATCTCCAATACATCCTGCCATCTTTTTTTATTTTTGGAACCTTCTACATTAGTATGGGGCAGCTCATCCACTAGAACGACTTCCGGATGTTCATTGATAATGGCCTGAAGATCCATTTCTTCAAGATTTTTTCCTTTATAAAAAACTGATTTCCTTTCAATTTCAGGAAGACCTTCTACAAGCGCTACCGTTTCTTCCCGACCATGGGTTTCGATATAGCCCACCTTTACATCAATGCCATTTCGCAAAAGGGAATGTGCTTCCTGAAGCATCCGGAAAGTTTTTCCTACACCAGCACTCATCCCGATATAGATTTTGAATTTTCCTTTTCGGGACTTTTGAATCAGTTCTAAAAAATCTTTTGCTGATGACATTGATTTTATTCTTTTTAATTTTACTTTAAACACTTTTTTCTGTGCCTGAATTGATTGCTAAAACCAAGCTGCAAGACTTGTCGTAATGAAAAAATTGCTTTGCTTCATCTCGTTATGATGAACAAATACTGCATCTTTAGAGGTAAAACCTCTGGCTTCCGTACGAAATACAACATTCTTTAAAATAGCATAATCTACGTTTAAGGAATATCCAAAGGTCTGAAAACCATTCGCCGTTTTGGTGTTGATAACAACTCCATTTTTGTCATTATAATATTCCAGTCTTCCGGCCAGAGCCCATTTGTCATCCAACTGATATTTCATAAGAATATTCGGGGTATACCAGATGTTATACTGCTCACTTCCTTTTGATTTCTGTTCTGCCCCAATGTCAAACCCTAATACAGTAGAAAACTGTTTTGTCACCTGAAAAATCCCATGCAGATCATGGAAATAGCGCATTCTTTTATCATCCTTAGGTTTATCATTCCCGATAAATGAACTGCTGTTCAGGGTAATTCTATCATTAGGCTTGTAAGTCACCTGATGTCCGAAAGAAAGAGTCTGGTTCCCTTCAGGCTTTGCAATTCGCTGCCATCCGTTCAGTACCAATCCGCTTAAAAACCACTTCCCATTATCTGAGGTGTAAGAAATTTTGGCTCCTGTTTCAAAATAGGGAGAATTTTCCGCTGCTAAACTTCTTGTCAGATTGATATTATCCTTTCCTATAGCACTTTCCCAGCCAATATGGGACGGCATGATTCCCGCATCAATCCATAGGTTTTTGTTTTTTGAAATTTTAATTCCAATATTGGCTTCATTGACATAATGTAAGGCATTTTGTTCCGATGCCATATTATCCTGTGCATACACTCCAGCCATTAAAGCAAAATTAGCACGAAGCACATCACTTTCATAAGAAGCTTTTACCAAACCTAAGTTAAGATTTACTTCATTATGTCTGTTATAGGAATACAGGAAATTTTGACGAATATGGTTAGACGGCTCATTAAAATCATACGTATAAAAGAGTTCTGCATAGGCAGAAAATTTTATTTTAGAGGTATGCTTCACGGAGTCTGAAGTTTGGGCTTTTGGAAAAAATATCCCTGCTAATATCCCAACAACAATATATTTTTTCATATAGTTTTTAATCATTATTTCATTTATGATATATTATAGTCTGAACATCACTGCCAGCGTAAACCTGCTGTCAGACTTTCTCAAATCGGGTCTCCATGATTCTACAGGGGTATCAATCCATCCATCCGGACTGGTAGTTCCTTCTCTGCCTGCAAAATATGGGATATTGCTTTTTCTGAATCCATATTCCAATCTGAAAGTTACAAATTGATTGGGCATAATATCAACAGTTGCGGTTCCCTGAAACATTTTAAGCTTGTCTCCCGCAGCAATCGCGTCATTAAAGTCATTATTGGCTACGGGTGAAGGGGTAAATGCCAAATAAGCTCCTGGATTGGAAACAGCATCAGCTCTTAACGTTAAAGCAATTTTATTATGATGAAACCAAAGTCTGTTGGCCACAGAAGTACCGATCATGTAGTTGTCTTTAGCTTTTACACCGCCTCCACTCTGAAATCCATAATGGTTATTGATACTGAAGGCAGCCTGTGACAACCCATCACTGTCTTTATTTTTATAATATCTGGCGACAATACTGTGGTCATGGTGAAATCTTCGAACTCCGGAATTGTTTCTCGTATCCTGCCCGTTAAGGTAAAAGTTGGCAACCAATTGTAAATTTTCGTTCGGTCTGTAATAGTTGGAAACTCCCAATCCAAGACCTGTATTCCAGGAATTATACGTCTGCCACCCGTTCAGCACCCAGATCTCTGTTTTGAATTTCTTAGAAGGAAAAGCCTGAATTCTTGCGCCCTGAAAATAGAAAGGTGTAAAATCACAAACCAAGCTCCTCTGATAGTTCCAGTTTTCTCCCAAAACATAGCTTTCCAAACCGATATAACTCATGAAAATACCCGCTTCCACATTCAAACCGTGCATCACATTAAAATGGTATCCCGCTGCAGCCTCACGAATGTATTTTAAATTGCTTCCGCTTGTATTTTTACCATGATTCAGCGTTCCGTCAAGATCCTGAACAATAGAACCCATTTGTCCAAATTGCAGCCATAAACGGCCTATCACATTTTTATAATTGGTTTCCAATCCGATACTGGCCATGTTAATCGTCACTTCATTAGAACGTCCTATTGCGGAGGAAATGGTATGTGTATTATCTTTTGGACGGTTAAAATCATAATTATAATAAGCATCCACATAGGTTACTCCAGTAAGTATAGTTTCTCCATTTTTATCTTTTAAGGTTAAAGGAAAGTCGGTCTGGCGGTTTTGCCCATTGATCCATGTAAGATCATAGCCGTCAAAGGGAATTTTAGAATCTGTTTTTGCTATTAAGGAATCTTTAGGCTGAGCGATAACTGAGTCTTTTTTTATTTCCTGAGCATTGATAAAACTTAAGGTACTAAGCCCAAGAAAAAATGCTGCTTGAAAAGTTTTTGATTTCATTATATAAATATTGATAATAATGTGCTGAATAATTGTGTGGTAATAGATTTCCACGTTAAAAACACCTGATGATTGAAAAAATGAATTCTGCTCTGAAAGTGATTTAAAATGTTAAACAGAATTCATTTTTTAACTGAGAGTTCTCTTTTGATTTTTATTTGAATAAAATTTTTAAAAAGAGAATATTTTTGATTCTATGAATATACTTTTAATGTAACTGGTCCAAAGCCATGTTTAGTTTTAAAACATTCAGTTTTGAAGGTCCGAAAAGTCCTAAGAAAGGCTTTTCAGTTTGATTATTGATTAAGTTTTTGATCTGCTCTTCTGAAAGGTTTCTCACTTTTGCAATTCTCTTTGCCTGATACAATGCTCCTTCCTCAGAAATATCCGGATCCAGCCCGCTTCCGCTTGCTGTAACCAGCTCTACAGGAACTTTGGTATTTCCCATTTCAGGATTATTCATTTTTAAAGTATCAATCCTTTTCTGTACGGTTTCCAGGTATTCTTTGTTGCTGGGGCCTTTATTACTTCCCCCACTTCCTGCTGCATTATAATTGACTGAAGAAGGACGGCCATGAAAATAGTTCTCAGCTTTGAATTCCTGCCCGATATTAGCATAGAACTTCTGCCCTTTATTGTAAACAATTTCTCCGTTTCCTTTGTTGGGAAGTATTTTAGAACCTGCATATACAACTGCCAGATAAATACCTGTAACTATCAACATTACAAGAGTTAATCTGAATGCTGAAACAATATGATTTTTCATTTTTTTAATTTTAATAGAATAAACTGATTACCAAATCAATGATTTTGATCCCAATGAATGGAACAATTACCCCGCCCAGACCGTAGATTAAAAGATTTCTTCTCAGTAATGCACTTGCACCAATCGGCTTATAGGCTACTCCTTTCAAAGCCAGCGGAATCAGAAACGGAATGATGATCGCATTGAAAATAACCGCTGATAATATGGCTGTTTCGGGACTGTGAAGATTCATAATATTCAGCTTCTGTAGGGAAGGAATAAAAGTGATGAAGAGTGCAGGAATAATAGCAAAATACTTCGCTACGTCGTTGGCAATACTAAAGGTCGTCAAGGTTCCTCGTGTCATCAGCAGCTGTTTTCCGATTTCCACAATTTCGATCAGTTTTGTCGGGTCGTTATCAAGGTCTACCATGTTGCCGGCTTCTTTTGCAGCCTGCGTTCCGCTGTTCATCGCTACTCCTACATCGGCCTGAGCCAGTGCCGGAGCATCATTGGTTCCGTCTCCCATCATGGCTACCAGCTTACCTTCCTGCTGTTCTTTTTTGATGTAGTTCATCTTATCTTCAGGTTTAGCTTCGGCTATAAAGTCATCTACTCCTGCTTTCTCTGCAATGAATTTTGCTGTTAAAGGATTGTCTCCGGTTACCATTACCGTTTTCACCCCCATTTTTCTAAGTCTCTGGAAACGTTCCTGGATTCCGGTTTTGATGATATCCTGAAGTTCTATCACTCCCCATACCTTTTCATTTACGGCGACTACCAAAGGAGTTCCTCCGTTTTCAGCTATTTTGGTTACCGCATCCTGGGTTTCCTGTGGGAAGATATTCCCGGCTTTTTCAGTCAGTTTTTTTATCGTGTCATACGCTCCTTTACGGATTCTTGTCTCATCAAAATCGATTCCCGAAGTTCTCGTTTCCGCTGTAAAATCGATATAAGTAGGATTGGGAACCAATAAATCTTCAGATTGTAGTGCACTCAGCTCAATAATTGATTTTCCTTCCGGTGTTTCATCGGCTACAGAACTTAAAGCAGAAGCTTTAATGAATTCATTAAGCTGAATTCCATTGGAAGGATGAAAATGGGTTGCTTTACGGTTTCCGATCGTGATTGTTCCTGTTTTATCAAGCAAAAGAACATCAATATCTCCTGCCGTTTCTACAGCTTTCCCACTTTTGGTAATCACATTCGCTCTGAGTGCTCTATCCATACCCGCAATTCCGATTGCAGAAAGCAGACCGCCGATTGTTGTCGGAATAAGACAAACGAAAAGAGATATAAATGCCGCAATAGTAATCGGCGTCTGCGCATAGTCTGCAAAAGGCTTTAAAGTGAGGGTAACAATAATAAATGTAAGGGTAAATCCTGCTAAAAGTATAGTTAATGCGATTTCGTTAGGTGTTTTCTGTCTTGATGCTCCTTCTACAAGAGCGATCATTTTATCCAAGAAGGATTCTCCCGGTTTTGTGGTTACTTTTACTTTAATTCTGTCTGAAAGTACTTTTGTACCTCCTGTTACAGAACTTTTGTCTCCTCCTGCTTCACGGATTACCGGTGCACTTTCTCCTGTAATTGCCGACTCATCAATAGTTGCCAGACCTTCAATAATCTCACCATCCATTGGAATCTGATCTCCGGCTTCACAAAGGAAAATATCGCCTAATGTCATTTCAGCAGACATCTTCAGCCTTGTTTCTACCTGGAATCCCGGCTTATTATCAAGCACTAATTTAGCTGGAGTCTCTTCCCTTGTTTTTCTGAGGGTATCAGCCTGTGCTTTTCCTCTTGCTTCTGCAATAGCTTCTGCAAAATTGGCAAACAGAACAGTGAAAAATAAAATAATAAATACTAAAAAGTTATAGGAAAAGCTTCCCTGGGTTTTATCACCAGTAAGACTGAACATGCTTACGATAAACATGACAACGGTTCCGATTTCCACCAGGAACATTACTGGATTTTTAAACATAATTTTCGGATTCAGTTTTACGAAGGATTGTTTTATCGCTTCGTTTACCAAATCTCTCTGAAACAATGTTTGTGACTGATTTTTCATTTTTTTGAAAGAATTTATATCATTGTAAATCAATAATAACCATCAAGGTCTGCCAAATAATAAGGATAGATATGGATAATATAAGTGAACGTTTCAGTAAGTGTCAGACTAGCTTCCTCCCACTTTTCGGCTCCCTTAATGGTTGAATATTGATTCTAATTTTTAATGTTCACATTTATTTTGAGAAATACTGAATCTGCTCTGCAATAGGTCCTAACGTCAATGCAGGGAAGAAAGACAGTGCTGCAATCAGTAAGATCACCGCCAGGGTCATAAATCCGAAAGTGGCCGTATCTGTTTTCAGTGTTCCTGAACTTTCCGGGATATATTTCTTCTGGGCTAAGAGTCCTGCAATCGCTACCGGTCCTATGATCGGGATGAATCTTGATAGCAACAGGACAATTCCTGTTGAAATATTCCACCATGGAGTATTATCTCCCAGTCCTTCAAATCCAGATCCGTTATTCGCGGCAGAAGAAGTAAATTCATAAAGCATTTCACTGAAACCATGGAACCCAGGATTATTCAATGTTTTTGTTCCAAATTCTGGCAAATAAGCCGTTAAAGCTGTTCCTGCAAGAATCAGGAAAGGATGGAACAAAGCCACGATCATAGCGATTTTCATCTCTTTGGCTTCAATCTTTTTACCCATAAATTCCGGGGTTCTCCCTACCATCAGACCACTGATAAATACAGCGAGAATGATAAAGATGAAATAATTCAGAACTCCAACCCCGCAGCCTCCATAGAAACAGTTGATCATCATAGCAAGCAGCTCGTTCATTCCCGAAAGAGGCATTGTACTATCATGCATAGAGTTCACAGATCCTGTTGAAATAACCGTAGTTGCGATACTCCAGTAGCCTGATGCAGCGCTTCCAAAACGGATTTCTTTACCCTCCATTGCTCCCAGACTGCTATCTGCTCCTATTTGTGTAATCAGAGGATTTCCCCCGGTTTCATTCACAACATTCGGAACAGTAAGGGCGAGAAATCCGACCGTCATTACGGTAAAAATTACCCATGAAAGTTTTCTTTTATTCAGATAAAATCCAAGTGCAAATACCAATGCAAACGGAATGATCATTTGAGCGATCATCTCTGTCATATTGGTGATATAGTTAGGATTTTCAAGCGGATGAGCTGAATTCGCTCCGAAAAATCCGCCACCATTGGTTCCTAAGTGTTTAATCGCAACAAAGGCAGATACCGGACCTCTGGAAACATCAGCCTTCTGCCCTTCCAGTGTGATGATATGATCTTTTCCTTCGAAAGTCATCGGACTTCCGTTGATAGAAAGAATTAAAGCGACAATAACACTTATCGGAACCAGGATTCTGATCATTGATTTTGTGAAAAAGTCATAGAAATTCCCTAGTTCAGTACTGGTTTTTTCTTTAAAAGCTTTGAAAAGAACCGCCATTGCCGCCATCCCTGTTGCTGCCGTTACAAACTGTAAAAACATCAGATAAAGCTGGCTCAGGTAGCTTACTCCCGTTTCTCCCGAATAATGCTGTAAATTACAATTGACCAGGAATGATATGGCCGTATTAAAAGCCAGATCGGGTGACATATTAGGATTCCCATCAGGATTTAAAGGAAGCCACGCCTGATTCAGTAAAATAAGAAATCCAATAATGAACCAGACAAGGTTAATCGTCAGCATGGCATACATATTCTGTTTCCAATTCATCTGACGGGTAGGATTAATTCCGGATAATTTATAAATTAACTTTTCAATCGGTTCAAAAACCGGATCCAGAAAAGTTTTTTTGTATCCATAAACATTAGCTATATATTTTCCTAGAAATATTCCGATAACTAATGTGATAGCAAACATTGCTATAATGCCTAAAATTTCTGTATTCATGACCAATTAAAATTTTTCAGGTTTAATTAAAACATAACAGATATACACAAAGGCAAGTATTGAGAGGAAAAATAAACTCCACATAATTTATATTCTATCAAAAAATTCAACTGATTTATATAAAAGCCAAAATAGCACTGCGAAAAGCAGGATTAAACTTATGAGCATCATATCTTAATCATTAGGGTTAAAAGAGTCAATAATACGTACGATACAACCAGCAGACTAAAGGTAGAATGCTCCCGTTTTTTAAACGTTTTTCTTGAAATTGTCATTTTTAAATATTTTATTCAGGTACTATATGCCAAAAGAAGGTCCATTCTGGAAAAAAGACACGTAAATAACTAAATAACAACACATTAAACAACATCACCAACCTATATAAAAACAAAATAGCCTATCAAAATGATAGGCTCTTTATTAAAATGATAAAAGATTTATTTTAATCCGTATTCTTCCAGTTTACGATATAGCGTAGCAATACCAATCTCAAGTAAACGCGCAGCTTCCGCTTTATTTCCTTTTGTATATTGCAATACTTTCTGTATATGTATTTTTTCCAATGACCGGATACTTAAAGAATCACTTTCCGGGACCGCTTTTTCAGAGTAATGAGGAAGGCTGTCAGCATCAAGGATATTGTTCTCCATTAAAATTAAACTCCGTTCTACAGCATTTCTCAGCTCACGAATATTTCCTTTCCAATCATTCTTATCTAATTCTTTATAATAATTAGGATCAACCTGAACAGAGGATAAGTGAAGTTTATGTGAAAAAATATCAATAAAGTTCCTGGCAAGTGCTTTCAGGTCTTCCTTTCTATTTCGTAAAGCCGGCAGGCTTATCTCAAATACATTCAGTCTGAAATACAGATCTTCTCTGAAGTTTCCTTGCTTTATTTCATCTTCAAGATCTCTGTTGGTGGCTGCAATCAATCTAAAATCAGACTTTGAAACTTTGGTTTCACCCATTTTGATAAACTCTCTGGTTTCCAGAACTCTGAGAAGCTTTGCCTGAAGTTCTATAGGCATCTCACCAATTTCATCTAAGAACAAAGTACCACCATTTGCCTCTTCAATTAATCCTTTTTTATCTCTCAAAGCACCGGTAAAAGCGCCTTGCTTGTGACCAAAAAGTTCACTCTCAAGAATCTCTTTACTGAAGGCTGAGCAGTTGATTGCTACAAAACTATTTTTCTTTCTGTCACTTCCCTCATGAATAGCGCTGGCAAAAACTTCTTTTCCTGTACCTGTTTCTCCTGTAAGAAGTACAGCAGCATCTGTTAAAGCCACTTTCTCAGCCAGCTTCTTAGCCTGCAGGATTAAAGGTGATTTACCAATTATCTGGTCAAATCCTTTGGTCACAACCTGCTGCGTAACCCTTGATTTATTGTCTTTTACCTTATCCAGAGCCTTATATACCAATGGGATGATTTTCTCATTATCATCACCTTTTACAAGATAATCATAAGCCCCATTCTTCATGGCCTGAACAGCATCCGTAATATTACCAAATGCCGTCATCAAAATAATTTCCAACTGAGGGTATTTACTTTTGATAGACTTTACAAGTTCTACTCCAAAAGCATCAGGCAGCCGGACATCGCTTAAAACAACATCAAATTCATATTGCTCCAGCATTGTCATGGCTGAACGTGCTGTAGATGCTTCTTTTACATTAAAATTTTCTTGGGAGAGGATCATTCCTAATAACTTAAGGAGTTTGATCTCATCATCAATGATCAGAATGTTTCCTGACATATAATTATTTTTGGAAAACTATTGCAAACTTATTGAATTTATTCGAGTAAAACAGGGTTGTATAAGGAAATAGTTTTATTGACCACCTTGTGCTATTTCAGGAGCTTTATCCCGCTATCCATTCATACTCCTCACGCCAAAGCTTTATTATGAGAGATACAACTCTGTTAGTTCACGAAAGGTCCCACGCTTGTTGCGGGGTAACCATTACTATCAGGGCTAAAAGGAAGAAAATTATGAATGATAAGTTATGAATTATGAGATTCGAGGTTAGGGTTTCAGGCTGCGATTGATCAGCTTTGATTATTCTACATTTACAATATTCAATAGAAGCGGACTTTAGCCCGTTCTGGTCAAAAGTTCCATTTCCATATGGCTTTAGCTCAAACTTATATTTTAATTAATTCTTATTAACTGAAGAAAATAAGAAAATACAATGAAGTACAATAATGATTATATAGACTCCTACGGAGTGACAGCTAAGTGGAAGATAGATCAATAATGATAGTAAAGACTGGAAGCTGGGGATGAGGCTGGATTCTCACCCTATATTACTCATAAACCAGAAGCAGCTAGGAATAGGAATAGGAATAGGAATAGGAAGATAAGAGAAGAATTCTAAGTGATTATAGGAGTTTGCTGTAGGTATAAGTATAAGATAAGTATATAACAACAAAAAAGTCCTTTATCGTATGATAAAGGACTTTTTAAAAATAAAATAAAAACTGGCGGCGGCCTACTCTCCCGCGTTAGCAGTACCATCGGCGCTGG